>JAPSGB010000031.1:0-54425 GCA_035063585.1 Polyangiaceae bacterium | reverse complement strand
CGCTCGGGGTGGGCTCGACGGGCACGGCGATAGACCGCGTCGCGGGCGCCCAGGACGGTAGCGTCGAGGCCCTGGTGGCGCTGGTTGGGCGTCACGAAGTTGAGGCCGCTGTGCCGGTGCTAGTTGTTGTACCAGTCGGCGAACTTCGCCACCCAGGCCTTGGCCCCACCAACCCGCGACGCCCGCGTGGGACTCCGGAGAGCGTATCGACCACATCTTCGCCGCGAGCCCCGAGCCCGGGTCGTGCGTGAGGTGGGCGGTCGACCAGACCGTGTACGGGTCGTCGAAGAAATACCCGTCCGACCACTATCCGATCGCGGCGGACGTGACGCTCGAGTGAGCGAGCGCCGCGCGCTACGTGCGAGGGCGCGCCGTGCGGCGCGCGGCAGAGCCCGAGACGGGTCACGAGTCGGGGTCCGGTGGGAGCGGCCCGTGTCTGGTGACCGTCCTGGTGCTGATTTCCGAGACGCGGCTGCCAGCGCGGACGTGTTTGGCGTTCGCTCGGTAGCAAGTCGCGGAGTTGGGCGGCGGTCGGGGCGGCGCGCGACGCGACGCGCGACGCGCGGCTCGAGGGCTGCGCGCCGCAGAGCTCGAAGCGGTCACGAGTCGGGGTCCGGTGGGAGCGGCCCGTGTCTGGTGACCGTCTTGGCGGTGATTTCACGCCCTCGAAGGTCGAGCGCGCCGGCGCGCGTGGCGGCGTGCAGCGTGAAGCCGTCGAGCGAGGCGCGGAGGGGGGTGTCGTACGTGAGGGGGTGCGGCGCGAGCGGCACGAGGCCGCGCGTCCACGGCGGGCAGGCGGGGGGAACCTGGCCCGAGACGGCCGAGGTGGCGAGGGCGAGCTTGGGGTCGACGCCGTCGCCGTCGCCGTCTTCATCGCGTTCGAGCAGGCCGTGGCGGCGAAGGTGCTTGTCGATGCGGCGAAGCGCCTGCTCCAGCACGTCGCCGACCTCGCTCGTCTTCAGGTGGCCGCGCGGCGTCCACACGAGCTCGCCGTCGCGCTCGACGTAGGTGCCGTCGAGGAAGACGACGTGCAGGTGCGGGTTGGCACGGGGGCCCGCGAGCGGCGAGGCTGGACGCCGCGACCGCGACACGGCTCGCGGTCCATTTACGTAAACAACTGGGGCCTTGATGCAGACGTTCCGTCCGGTCATGTTCGTTGCCGCGAGGTGAGCGTCGCGGTGAGTCGCAGCCTGATGCACGGCCTTCGGCGCCCCCTTCGCCCGACCCTTCGTGATGCAGGGCTCGTCCGCTTTCGGGGGAACATAGGAGACAATCAATGAAGAAAATGCGCTTCTTGCGGCTCGCGAGCTTACTGGGTGTCGTCGCCCTGGGGTGCGTGGCGATTGCCGGGTGCGAGGATGAGACGACGAGCAAGGTCGCCGCGCGCGACGCCTCCACCGACGCCGACACCGACGCCGCGGACGCCACGTCCGACGTCTCCGTCGATGGCGACCTACCGGACGACGCGGGTTCGGACGCTTCGGATGGCGGCGACCAGGACGCCTCCGACGCGGCCGACGCCGTGAGCGACGTCGTTGCCATCGACGCGCCGTATCAGTCCCCCGACGGCGGCGGGCCCGGCCTGTACGTCGTGCGCGGCACGGCCAAGCTCGGAGACTACTTGCAAGGGAAAGCGCTCGCCGACTTCGACGAAGACGGCAGGGCCGACCTCGCCGTGGCCGGTCGAGACATTTCGTCCAAGGACGGCGCGATCATCGCGCTCGGCGACGGCGTGGGCGGCTTCATCTACGAGACGACCGTGCCCGGGACCTGGCCGCAAGCGGACATCGTCGCGAGCGATTTCGACAAGGACGGGCACCAAGACCTGCTCCTCTATTCAGACGGCGTCGGAGCCAAGCAATACATAGCGCTCGGCCTCGGCAACGGTCTCTTCAAGGACCCCGTCGAGGTGGGCCTGGCGAACGGCGTAGGTCGACTCACCCCGGCGGACCTGAACGGTGACGGGTTCTTGGACATGGGCGTGGCGAGCGGAGTCGGGCCATTTTTCGCGCTCAACACCGGCACGGTGAACTTCGTCCCGCCGACGGGGCTGACCAGCTCGGCCGGGACCGGCTTCATGACCGCCGCGGACGTCGATGGCGACGGCGATATCGACCTCGCCTGGGGAGCCGGGACCGCGCTCTACGTCGGCACCAACGACGGCGCCGGGGTGTTCAGCTCCGGTGGGAATGGGGTTGTGCTCCCTCTCGTCAACGCGACCGCCGTGTTCGGCTTCGGCGATCTCGACGGTGACGGGCATCAGGACATCGTCGCGGACGCCTTCGATCAAGGCTTTCACATCGACGTCATCACGACGCGCGCGAACGGCACTCATCTGCCCGCCGTGCGCTACGAGCCGGGGGGGAGCGGCGCCCCACGCGTCATCGACTTCGACGGCGACGGCAAGCTCGACGTCGTCGTCGCGCGCACCGGAGGGAACTACAACAACAACGTCGTGGGGATCGGCAGCGTCTATATCGCGCACGGCAACGGCGACGGCACCCTCGGCCCGATCTGGGAATACGTCGTCGCAGGGGGCCTCGTGATCAGCGACGCCACCATCGGAGACGTGAACGGCAACGGCACGCCCGACCTCGTCTTCCTCGACACCGACGGCAAGGTGACGACGCTCCTCCACTGACACGCGAGCCGACCGACGACGTGGGCGGCGGCGTGAGCGGGGGTGAAATGCTCAGCGCCGGCCATGGCACTCGCCTGCCTCGCCGTCCTCGTCGTCGGCCTCGGCCCGCTCGGCGTCCAGTTCATCGCCGCCGCCGCCGGTGACGGGCGCGTCGAACTGCACGCCGACCCAGCCGGTCACGACCCGTCTGGTTCCGGCATCTTCCTCTCGGCGCGCTTCTCGACCTACGCGTCGCTCGCGTTCGGCATGGTCGGCTCCCCCCTCCGCTTGCTCGCCCTCGCCCCGTCCGCGGTCACGCTCCTGCCCGCGCTCCGCGCGCGCCGCCGCGCGGCGCGCCCTCGCACGTAGCGCGCTGCGCTCGCTCACTCGAGTGTCACGTCCGCCGTGATCGGGAAGTGGTCGGACGGGTATTTCTTCGACGGCCCGTACACGGTCTGGTCGACCGCCCACCTCGCGCAGGACCAGGGCTCGGGGCTCGCGGCGAAGATGTGGTCGATACGCTCTCCGGAGTCCCACGCGGGCGTCGCGGGTTGGTTGTGCACCTGCTCGAAGGTCACGGCCGCGTCGAAGGTGTTCGCGAGCGCGAGGCCGCCCTCGGTCGCGCCGCTCGTGAGGAGCCGATACGCCTCGGAGTCCGGCGTCGAGTTGAAATCCCCGACCGCGAGCGCCGGCATGCGCTTCGCCCAGGGCTCCGTCCGCTCGAGCAGCAGCGGCGCGCTCTTCTCTTGGTTCGGCGTGTTGTTGTCGAAATGCGTCGCGGCGAAAAACAGCTCGCGCCCGTCCGAGCGCTGCCGCAGGTGAACCCAGGTCACGATCCGCCAGAGCTGCGCGCCGGCCCAGCCGGATGACCAGTTCTGATCCGGGGTTGCCGAGAGGAAATACGAGCCATGCGCGAGGATCCGGAACTTGGACGAGCGCACGAGCACGGTCGCGTCCCCGTACTCCTTGAAGAGCGGCGCGTCCGGATCTTCGAGGAAGACGGCGTCGTAGCCGGGCACGAGCGCCGTGATCTCGCGCACCTCGTCGCCCGTCGTGAGCTCCTCGAGGCCCACTAGATCCGGATCGTGCCGCGTGAGGATGTCCGCGATGTAGGGCACGCGCTCCGCCCAGGGATCGTAGCTCTTGTCGCAGAACGAACAGAGCACGTTGAAGGACATGACCCGCACGTCGATCGGGCCGGGCTCGACCGCCGGCTCCGCTTCGCCGCAGCCCGCGAGCGTGAGGAGGGCAAAGAGGCCGGCCAGGTGATTTTTCGTGCAAGTCCGCATGGTGTATCGCCGACGATACCGCGCCTCGCGCGTGCGCGACAACGCGAAGCGCCCCTCGCTGATTCGCGCCGGACCGACCACCCACCCTCGCCCCCAGGCGCTCGTGAGCGAGCGCGCGCGTCATCGGACCGTCACCTTCACCCCGTCGCGGACGCGATCGCTCGGGTGGAGCACGACGCGCGCGCCGAGCGCGAGGCCAGCCTCGATTTCGACCTCGCGCATGGTGCGGAGCCCGAGCGTCACCGACGTCAGGCGCGCGGTGTCGCCCGTCACCACGAACACCGCCCAGCCTTCCTCATGACGGAACACCGCGCTCGCTGGCACCCGCAGGGCATCGAGCTTCTCGTGGGTGACGATCTTCGCCTTGATGCGGTAGCCGTCGCCGAGCGCAGCCCAAGCGTCGCGTCGCCCGTCGAGCTCGAGCACGACGTTGACGCGTTGCTCTTCGACCCCGAGCCCGGACAGCCGGGTGAACGCCGATGGCTCGATGATCCGCACGTGCGCGGCGAGCGGGGGCCCGCCCCACTCCTCGATGCTGGCGGTGGCGCCGGGGCGCAGGCTGACCGCGTCGCTAGTGAGGACGTCGACCACGAGTTCGATCGCGCTCGGGTCGCCGAGCTCGAGCAGCGGCGTGCCCGCCGCCAACACGCCCTCGCTCTTGTGATGGACGTTGAGCACCCGACCCGAGATGGGAGAGGGGACGAGGAGTTGATCCTCCGCGCCGGGTCTTGCCTTGCGCGAGAGCCGGCCGAGGGCGGCTCTCGCCATCTCAACCTCGTAGTCCGCGATGAGCGCGCCGAACTTGGCCGACGCGACGTCGGCACTCGCGGTGCGCTCGCGCAGTTCGCTCTCGTCGAGCTGCGCGTGGCCGATGGCGCCGCGCTCGACCAGGGACTTCTGGCGCTCGGAGTCCTTCTGGGTGAACTCCAGGTTCGCCTTCGCGCGCTCGACCATCGCCCCCGCCTGGCGCTGCGCGGCGAGCGCCGACGAGACGCGCGCCTCGGCCGCGCTCCGCGTGCGCTCGTCGAGTAACGCGGGCTCGACGGGCACGATGCGCGCGAGCACGTCGTCCTGCTTCACCGAATCGCCGGGCTCGTGTTCGAGGCGCGCCAGTCTGCCTCCGAGTGGCGCCGAGACGAGGTAGCGATCCTTGACGCGGGCGGTGCCGTCCTCGTCGACCGTCACCTTCAGCGGTCCGCGTGTCGCCGGCGAGACATCGACCGGCACCGGCTTGGGCAGCATGGCCATCACCACCAGCGCGGCGACCACGCCGACGAAGACTAGAAGCACGCCCCGCTTGACAAGCCGCTCGAGCGTACGGCGACGGTTCGGCTTGCGCTCTCGCCCCGAGGTGGCGGTGAGCGCGGGCGCGTGGGGGGGTGATGGCTCGTTCATGATCTACTCCCGGGTCTTCAGCACGCCGATGAGATCCAGCCGATCGAGGCGACGACGCACCAGCAGCGCCGACGCGACGCTCGCGAGCAGCGCGACGAGGGCCGCCAGCGCGTAGCTCCGCGAGGTCAAGATGATGGGCATCCTCCAGCGCTCGGGGTCGACCGTGGCGGCGAGCGCGAGCACCAGGAGCTTGCCGAACCAGAGCCCGAGGGGCAGCGCGAGGAGCACCTGAAAGGCCATCTCCCCGAGCAGAATCGACGAGATCTCTCGCCGCGTGAAGCCGAGCACGCGCATCGAGGCGAGGTCGCGCGAGCGGAGCGAGAGCGCCACTCGCGCGTTGTTGTAGACCACGCCCACCGTGATGGTCGCCGCGAACGCCATGACGACGACGCTGAGGGTGAGGACCATGTCCGCGCTCTGGTCTTCGAAGCGCTTCACCATGTTGGCGCGGCGGGTCACGCTGGCGACGAAAGGCATGTCCTTGAGGCGCGCGTCGATGACCGAAGCTTGCGCGGGATCGGTGCGGAGCAGGGCGAAGTTCACGCTCGGTTCTTCGTCGAGCAGCCGCGCGAGGGCCTCGCGGGTCATGTGCCCCTGGAGCCCGAAGGCCTCGTCGACCAGGCCGGTCACGCTGATCGCTCTCCGCTCGCGCGCGCCCTCTCGGAGCTCGACCTCGACCTCGTCTCCTACCTCCAGCCCGAGCACGCGCGCGAGCACGTCGGTGAGGACTACGCCGTCGGGCGGTAGCCGCGCGGGCCTCGCGTAGCGGTCGCGGAGCTGACGGAGCTCGCCGCCGGCCGGGTAGCCCCAGATGAGCCCGTTGCGGCTCCGATGCCCGGCGCGGAAGCGAACCGGTACCACCCGCATCCCCTCCGCGGTGAGGACGCCCGGCACGTGCGCGAGCTCGCCGAGCGCGCGCTCCGGTCGCGCGGCGCTGAAGGCCACCGAGGCGTCCTCGCGCATGAGCTCGTGGAACTGGTTGTGCAGGAGCTCGTCGATGCCGTCACGGTACCAGCCGCCGACCACCATGAGCCCCACCGAGGCGGCGATGGCCAGCGCGGAGAGCGCGGTGCGGAGCGGCCGCCGCTCGAGCTCGCGGACGATCATGTGGAGCGGCGGCCCGGCGAACCGCGAGAGCCCGAGCCGCTCGATGAGCGAGCGGCGATAGCGCGCCGGCGCCGGCGGGCGCATCGCCTCCGCGGGTGGGAGCGCCACCACGCGCCGTACCGCACCAAACGCGCCGGCCAGCGCCGCAGCCAGGCTCGCGAGCACCGCCAGGCTCGCGCTCTCGGCGTCGAAGGAGAAGCGGAGGTTCGGGAACTTGAAGTATTGCTCGTATAGCCCGACCATGGCGCGGCCAAAGTACACGCCGAGCGCGATCCCGCCGAGCGCGCCGGCCGCGCCGATCACGATGACCAGCTCGAAGAAGTGAGCGCCGATCTCGCGGTCCGAATACCCGATCGCCTTCAGCGTGGCGATGTCCGGGCGCTGCAAGAAGACCAGCCGCGAGAGCACTACGTTCACGAGCAATGCCGCCACGCCGAGGAAGATGAGCGGCAGGAGCGTAGACATCGCCTCGAGCTGCGAGAGCTCCCCTTCGATGGTGTCGTCGGACGGCTGTTGGGCGCGGGCGAACGCGCCGGTGCCGCCGTAGGGCTCGAGCAGCCGATCGAGCGCGTCGATGACCGCGGCGGAAGAGGCGCCCGGCTGCAGCGTGAGCGCCAGCGAATTGACCGCCCCCTCCATCTGGAAGGTCGCCGCGAGCGCGTCCTGGCTCATCCAGAGCACGGCGAAGCGCGCGGGATCCGGCGCGAGGTCCCCCGCCGCGGTGGCGAGGACGTACTCGGGCGACAGCGCGACGCCCACCACCCGGAGCTCACGCTTCTTGCCGTTCAGGATGGCCGGGAGGCGGTCGCCCGGCCTCACGCCGCGTGCGGTCGCGAAGCTCTCGAGCACCATGACCTCGTCGCCGCGACCGGGCTCCAACCAGCGCCCGGAGGACAGGTGCAGCCGGTTCAGCGCCTGAGTCGGCTCGGGGCCGAGCGAGAGCACCTGCGCGCGGAAGGGCTCGGCGACGTCGAGCAGCGGCAGCATGGCGAACTTCACGATCCGCGTCTCCACGCGCGAGACGCCGGGGATGTGCTCGACCGCTGCCGAGAGGGACGCGGGCGCGCGCTCGAGCGAGGCGAACACGTCCGCGAAGCGCTGGCGCTCGTAGTACGTCGAGCGCGCGAGTTCGAGCGAGCGGTAGGTTCCGCGCAAGCTGATGAAGGCGGCCAGGCCCGCCGCGATCACCAGCGCGATGGTGAGCATCTGTCCGCGCAGCCGCGAGAGATCTCGAATGAGCTTGCGGTCGAGCGCCCTCACCAGCGAAGCTCCCGCGCCGCGCGGCGCTCGGTGATGCGGCGGACCTCGGCGATCCGGCCGTCGTGGAGGGTGAGCACGCGATCGGCCAACTCCGAGACCGGTGCGTTGTGGGTGATGACTGCCGTGGTGGTGCCGAGCTCGCGGTTGACGCGCTCGAGCACCTCGAGGACCAAGACTCCGGTCTGGTAGTCGAGCGCGCCGGTGGGCTCGTCGCAGAGCAGGAGAGCGGGGCGCTTGGCCACCGCGCGAGCGATCGCGACCCGCTGCTGCTCTCCTCCCGAGAGCTGGGCCGGGAAGTGATCGAGGCGCTCTGCGAGCCCCACCAGCGCGAGCGCCTCCTCTGGCTCGAGCGGAGCTTCGGCGATGTCGGTCACCAGCGCCACGTTCTCTCGCGCGGTGAGGCTCGGGATCAGGTTGTAGAACTGGAACACGAAGCCGACGTGCTCGCGGCGATAACGCGTGAGCGCGCGGTCATCGCCGAGGGTGAGCTCGCGGCCGCGATAGACGACCCTGCCGCTCGTGGGCGTGTCGAGCCCGCCCAGGATGTTGAGCAGGGTGCTCTTGCCGCTCCCCGAGACGCCGAGCAGGACCACGAGCTCACCCGGGTAGAGCGCGACGTCGACCCCTTGGAGTGCGTGCACGTCCACCTCGCCCATCCGGTAGACCTTGCTGAGCGCGTGACCCTCGAGGACCGGCGTGGACGGCGGATTGGCGGCCGAGGTAGTCATGCGGCGGGTGTGAGCTCGATGCACCGGGCGTGCCGCGCGAAGGCGCGCGACCCGCGCCCGAGCGCGCCAACTCTGCGCGCGGCTCGCGACGTGGCGCTAAGTCCGAGCAGAGTGTGCGCGGACCGCGCCGGAGCGAGCGGCCGGGCAGCGACGCCCGGCGCCCCCGGGTGGTTCCGCGCCGGACCGGCAACCCCCCGGAGTGATGGAACCATTTCGTGGGGCCAGCGAGGCGCAGGTCAGGTTATGCTCGGAGCCCGATGAT
Organism: Polyangiaceae bacterium; assembly: GCA_035063585.1. Taxonomy (GTDB): domain Bacteria; phylum Myxococcota_A; class Polyangia; order Polyangiales; family Polyangiaceae; genus JAPSGB01. Next base: position 45,764 of record JAPSGB010000031.1, on the reverse strand, counting down.
TCACTCCGACGAGGATCTCGAGGCCTACCTGAACAAGCTCGAACGTCGGTTCGAGCGAACCCCGGACGGCACCTATCTCGTCGGGGTGGGGCTCGGCCGGCCGCCGGCGGCGGTGCGGCTCGCGCCGCCCGTGGTGGTCGTGCGCGTGACCATCGGCGAGGCGCCGAAGGGCGACTCCGCCGCCGCGGCGCGCCTCTACCGCTTCCTCCTCGAGCAGAACGCGAGCAGCTTGCTCCACGCGGCTTACGGCATCGACGGTGAGAACATCGTGCTCTCGGCCGCGCTCGAGAACCGGAACCTGGACATCAACGAGCTCGACGCCGTGCTGGCGGACGTCGATCTGGCGCTCGCCGAGCAACTGGGCAAGCTCCGTGAGCTGGCCGAGCAGCAGAGCTGAGAGAAGACCATGGGAATTTTCGCACGCCTCGCCCGGCTCCTCAAATCCAACATCAACGATCTCATCAGCCGCTCCGAAGATCCGGAGAAGATGCTGAACCAGATCGTCATCGACATGAACGCGCAGCTCATCGAGGCGAAGAAGCAGGTCGCGGCTTCCATCGCCGACGAGAAGCGGCTCGTGAAGCAGGCAGAGCAGGAGGCGGCGAACGCCGCCGAGTGGGAGCGCCGCGCGATGATGGCAGTCCGCGCGGGGGACGACGCGCTCGCCAAAGAGGGCCTCGCGCGCAAGCGTGAGCACGAGCAGCTCGCCGAGCAATTCCGCGACCAGTGGCAGAAGCAGAAGGCCGCCGTCGATCAGCTCAAGCTCGCGCTCCGCGCGCTCAACGGCAAGATCGAGGAGGCCAAGCGCAAGAAGAACCTGCTCATCGCGCGCAAGAAGCGCGCCGAGGCGCAGAAGGCCATCCAGGAGACGATGAGCGGGCTCCGCAACGCGAGCGCCTTCGAGGCGTTCGACGAGATGGCCGGGCGGATCGATCAGATGGAAGCCGAGGCCGAGGCGGGCGCCGAGCTCGCCGAGGAGTACTCGGGCGACACGCTCGCGCACAAGTTCGGGCAGCTCGAGGCGACCGCCGGGGCCGAGATGGATCTCGAGGCGCTCAAGCGGAAGATGGGCGTGCTGCCGCCCGAGCCGCCGCCCGCGCCCGAGCCGGCCGCGGTGCGCGTCGACGCGAGCGCGCCCGTCGCGCCTGAAGACGAGGCCGAACAGGACGAGCTCGCAGCGGCGCTCGCCGAGCTCGAGGCGCAGGAGCAGCAGGAGCTCAGGATCAAGCGGTGACGCGCGCACGCAGGTTCGGCGTGGGGCTCCTCGGGCTCGGAGCCTCGCTGTTGCTCGCGAGCCCAGCGTCCGCGGCGGGTCGCGTGCTCGACGCGGTGAGCCTCGCCAAGACCAAGGTGACCGTCGACGGCCTGCTCCGCGAGTGGCCGGGTGAGCTCATCGAGCTCGGGGAGCGGCTCCGCGGCTCGCCGGGCGGCGCCCGCGCGAGCGTGAGCATCGGTTACGACGAGCGCAACGTGTACGTCGCGCTCGAGCTCGTGGACGCGAAGCTGGTGCGGACGCCCGGCGCCGGCGCGGCCGAGGATCACGCGACCGTGACCCTCGCTACCGCCAAGGGCGCCGCGCAGTCGATCGACATCTTTCCGGGCGATCCGGGCAAGCTCGCCGGGGTCGTGAAGGTGCGCGGTGGCGGTGCGGTGCCGGGCGCGAAGGTGGTCGAGGCGCCGGCCAAGGGTGGCCTCGAGGTCGAGGCGCTGATCCCGTGGTCCGCGTTCGGGGAAGCGGGGCGGACGCGGGTCGGGCTCCGCGGCGCCGTCGAGTACACGGACGCGGACGCGCCGGGGCAGATCCGCGCGGTGCTCTCCACCAGCGCGCAGCCGGGCGCGTCGGCGCTCCCGCCTTTTCGCCTCGAGGCCGAGCAGGGGCTCGAGGCCAACCTGCTCCGGCCGAACGGGCTCTCCACCACGCCCTCACGGGTGGCGTACGGCGACGTCGCGGGCGACGCGATGGTCGAGCAGGTGGCCGTCTACGGAACCTACCTCACCATAGTCGGCGCGCACTATCGGGGCGGGAGCCAGTTCTATTTCGGCGAGCTCGGCGTGGCGAGCGCGAACCTCATCGACTCGTTGAAGCTCGTCGACGTGGACGGTGACGGGAAAGACGAGCTCGTCATCGAGAAGCGCGTGGGCGGCGCGGAGCGCTACCGCGGGGTCATCGAGATCTCGAAGGTGGGTCGTGATGACGCGCCGTACCGGCTGTTCGCCCACGAGACGGCCGTGGTGACGCCCGAGGGTCGGGTGGTGAACCGGGTGCGGCTGGTGAAGCGCGGGCGCGGCTTCGCGGTCGAGATCGCGCAGGATCGCGCCGAGGGCTTCGAGCCGGGCAGCTACCGCGAGCCGGTGAGCGACGACATGGGCGGCGCGCTCTTGCCTTGGCAGAGCGTCGTGAGCCGCACCTTCGCGTGGGACGGCAAGGCGTTCGGCCAGGTGGAAGAGAAGACCGGCACGCCGAAGCTCTCGAAGCCGCGCGCCGCGCCCGCCTCGCCGTCCGGCCCTCCGCCGCCTCCGGCTCCGCGCCCGCCGACGCCGGACGAGCTCATGGACCGCGTCTACGCGCTCTATCGACAGGAGCGGCACGTGGGCGCGGCGAAGCCCCGCTTCGATTTCGTGACGGATGTGGTCGGGGATACCCGGCCGGAGCGCGTGCTCGTGCATGAGCGCGACATCGTGGTGTTCGGCAAGGGGTTCCGTGGCGGGACGAGCTACGCGTTCATCACCATCGGCGTCACCGACGCGAAAGACGTCCTCGACGTGACCGCGCGCGATCTCACCGGAGACGGCAAGGCCGAGATCCTGGTCCGTGGCGTGCTCCACGCCAAGGCGAGCAAGGAGCTCGGTGGCGGCGTCGTCGAGCGCTACGCCTTCTTCGCGTATCAGGTGACCGGCGCTGGAGTCGCTCGGATCTTCGCCGCCGAGACCGGACGCGCGATGGGCGAGGACCGCATCCTCGGCACCATCACCTTCGTGCCCGGCGCGCGCGGCCTCGACATCGAGCTCGGTCCCGGGCGCGCCGTTGGCTGGACGGAGCGCACCTACCCGTTCCCTCCCGACACCACCACGGCCGGCGGGCTCGAGCCGCTCGCCCTGCCGTGGAGCGGGAGCGCGCCGCGCCGCTACGCCTTCGACGGCAAGAGCTACGCTGCGCGCTAGCTCAGAAGTCGGCGAGCACGCCGAAGGTGAGCCCGGCTTGCATGAGGGAAATATCCGCGGAGCCCGCCGCGTCGCCCGCACCTTTCATGGTGGCGCCGGTCGACACCGAGAAGTGTGCCCCGACGAGAAAGGCGAAGTGATCGACCGGGCCTAGCACGAGCAGCGCCTCGCCGCCCGGCGCGAACCCGCTCACGACGCCCGCGCCCGCGAGATCGTAGCGGAAGTAGGTCGCGCCGCCGCGGAGCCAGAGCGCCGTGCCGCTGTCGAACGGGAGCGCGACGCCGACCCGAGGCGCGAGCTCGAGCGACGAGCCCAGCCGTTCGAGGTCCGAATAGTGGACGCCGAGCCCGAGCGAGAGCGGCTCGGCGACGAAGTAGTGAAAGCCGAGCCGCGGGAGCGGCTGGTACGCGGGCGAGAACGTGGTGAAGGTGCCCGTCGCGACCGCCTCCGAGGCGGGGCCACCGTCCACCTCCGACCGCAGGTACATGGCGCCGCCGAGGTTCTCGACCGTCAGCACGGCGGGATACTCGGTGGAGAAGGCGCCGCCGCTGGCCGAGGCCGCGCTCGCGGCGAGCAGCGCCGCGACCGACCAACCGGCGGAGAGGAGCGCGCGCCGCATCACCAGAACTCACCGAACAGGCCGGCGCTGAGCCCGTACTCGTAAGTGGTCCCCGCGTTCTTCGTGTAGACGCCGTAGTCGAGGTTCGGGCCGATGAGCAGGCCGAGGTGCGGCACCGGGGTGACCACGGCGTAGGCCTCGGCGCCGAGCAGCGTGGAGAACACCGTGTCGTCGCCGCCCAAGCGCGCGAGCATCATCGATGGCCCGCCGCGCAGCCAGTAACCGAACCACTGGGTCGTCGAGCCCGCGTAACCGACCCGCGGTCGCAGGCGCACGAGGGTGACGTCCTGCTGGTCTCCCGAGTCCAAGAAGACATGTGACGCGCCGAAGGTGCCGCCGAACGTGAACCCGCTCCGGTCGACCACCCACACTCCGAGGTTACCCCAGTAGAGCGGCGTCATGGGTCTCGCGTCGATGGACAGGCTCCCCATGGCGAAGTGCTGGAGCCCGAGCACGTTCTCTACGCTGAACAGCACCGCGTCGCGGTTACCGAAGCCGCGCTCGGCGCGGGTCCCGAAGCGGCTGGTGAGCTGCGCGCTCGCGGGCGCAGCGGCGGAGCCGATGAGCCCGGCGCACGCGACGCCGAGGAGCGCGCGTCGGGCGTGGTGCTGCCTGCCTTCCATGCCTGCCCCGCGAATCGTTACCCGAGCATCCCATCTCGGTCAATCGCGCTTCATGACGGGTGGCGCGCGGCCCCGAGCCGCGGCTCCCGTCGGTCAGGCGACGCGCGTCGCGGCTCGGCAGGCGCGCGTAGAGAGCGCCCGAGCCGCGGATGCGCATGGGTCTTGTCGGTCCGGCGAGGAACCCCCCGGAGCGCTTCTGCGCTCCGCGCGCGCCGCGCCGGCGCTCAGCGACGGACCGGGATGATCTGCACCCGGCGGTCCTCGCCCTCGCCGTCGCTCTTCGTGATCACGCCCTCGAACTTGGCGAGCGCGAGGTGCACGACCCGGCGATCGCGGGGGTTCATCGGCTCGAAGGTGATGATCTTCCCGAGCTCGACCGCCTGCTTGCCGAGCCGGCGCGCCATCGTCGCGAGCGAGTCGTCGCGACGGCTGCGGTAGCCCTCCGCGTCGACCAGCACGTGACGCCGGTCGAGGCCGGGGCGGTTCACCACCCGGTGCACGATGAACTGCAGCGCGGTGAGCACCGCGCCCTTCTTGCCGATGATCCGCCCGGCGTCGCGCCCGCTGATCTCGAGGTTGATCTCGCTCTCGTCCGCATCACGGCCCGGACGCCGCAGGCGAACCTGGCAATCCATCTCCATTTCCTTGATCACGCTGGAGAGGAAATCGAGCGCCTCGAGTGCGCGCTCGTCACCCTCCGGGTGATAGGGCGGCTCAGCGCGGGCGGGGCGCTCGCCTTCCGGTGCGCCGTCGTCGTCGTCGGTCTCGTCGCCAGCCGACTCGTCGCCTTCGTCGAGCGCGTCGTCGTCCTCCCAGTCGTCGTCGCTCACGTTCGGGTCGTCTTGATGGTCATCGGAATGGGTCATCTCTCAGGCCTTTCCTTTGTCGAGGAGCGGGCGCGGCTTGTCACTATCGCCCTTGCCGACAGGCTTCTCCTCTTTCGTCTTCACTTCGATCGCTCCCCCGCTGACGCTCTGACTCTTCAGTGACTGGTTGCGGACATGCCGTTCGACCACCTGCTGCTGCAGGATGCCGAGCAAGCTGTTGGTGAACATGTAGACGCCGAGCCCCGACGGCAAAAAGAGCATGAACACCGTGAACATCGCCGGCATGAAGTAGCGCATCATCTTCGCTTGGGTCGGGTCGCCCTGCATCGGCATGATGAGTTGCTGCACGAACGACGTCCCGCCGATGATGAACGGCAAGATGTAGTAAGGGTCCGGCGCGGAGAGATCCGGGAACCAGAGGAACGGGATGTTGTAGAGTTCGACCGCGGTCTGGAGCGCGGTGTAGAGCGCGAACCACACCGGCATCGACGCGAGCTGCGGCAAGCACCCCTTGATGGGATTGACGTTGTGCTTGCGCCAGAGCTCCATCTGCGCGAGCCCGCGCGCCTGGGCGTCGTCCTTGAATTTCGCGTTGAGCGCGTCGAGCTCGGGCTTCAGCTCGCGCATCTTCACCATGCTCTTGATGGACGGCCACGAGAGCGGGAAGAGCAGCATCCGCGCCGCGAAGGTCAGCACGATGATGGCGATGCCCCAGTTCGGCACCACCGAGTGCACGGCAAGCAGGAAGCGCACCAGGATCTTGGCGATGCCGGTGAAGAACCCGAGGTTGATGAGCTCGCTCAGATCGTGCTTGCCGCCGCCCGCCCCGGCCAGGAGATCGCGCTCCTTCGGACCGGCGTAGCTCATGAGCTCGTAGCGAGCGCTCTTGCCGGGCTCGAGCTCGCTCGCGTCGTAGGCGAGGCGCGCTCGGTACATGCCGCCCGCGTTCGGGTCGTCGGCCTTCGCCTTGAACGCGCGCGCGTCCCAGCGCTCCTCTACCTGGAGCTGACAGGCCGGGGTTCGCCCGTCCATCGGCGCCAGCACGTGCGAGAAGTACGCGTCCGAGACGGCCGCGAAGCTCGGGCGGCCCTCGGCCTGATACCAGTCCCCGGGGTTCAGGGGGCCAGGGGCGAACTCATGGTCCTTCTGGAAGTTGCTGGGCTCGAAATCCTTCTCGGTGAGGCGCGTCACGTCGCCCGAGCTCGGCACGCACTCGACGAAGGTGACGAAGGGGCTCACGCGGAACATGTGCCCTTCGACTTCCTTGGCCGTGCGCCAGGTGACGGTGTCGACGGTCAGCGCGTGACGCCGCTTCTCCTTCGAGAGATTGGTGATGGTGGCGTCGACGGCGAGCTCGTACGGGCGCTCGGTGACGCGCACGAGCTTGCGAAGCTCCACCTTGGCGTCGCGATAGATGAACTCGCAGCTCTTGCCGTCGTTCTTGCCGAGCTCGTAGTTCACGAGATCGTAGTCGAGCTGCCAGCTCGGGTCGTCCGGGCTGGCGGCCGCCCCGTGACGCCAGTGCATCCGCAAGCTGCGGCGCATCGGGACGTCTGGGGTCGTCGAGAGATCGATCGGCTTTCCGTCCTTCTGGTACTTCGCCGTCGTCAGCCAGAAGTGCGTGAGATCCGCGCCTTGCGTGGAGAGCTGCGCGTGGAAGCGCGGCCCCCACAGATCGCATGAGCGGGGCTTCCCCTCCGCGGCGGCTCGCTCGCCCTCGTACTTCAGTGGCTGGAGTTCGGTCGAGCCGCCCTTGCCGAACAGCTTGGGCAGGAAGGTGAACGCGAGGAACACCATCAAGCCGATGAGGAGTGCGCGCGTGAGTCCGCCCTTGTTCATTCTCGTCTCTCGGGAGCTTCGTCAGGCTCTCAGGCGTTCACGCCTCGGGTGGGGCGCCTCCGGGCGGGCTCGCCGCGTCGGGGTGCGGGTGATCGTGCGTGGTCGCTTCTAGCAGGGCGGCGGGCGCGATGGAGCCCACGCGCTCACCTCGCGGCGGCGGAGGGGGATCGTAGCCCCCAGGGTGGAACGGGTGGCAGCGCATCAGACGGCGGAACGCGAGCCAGCTACCACGGATCGCGCCGTGATATTCGAGACATTTCACCGCGTACCGCGAGCAGGACGGCTGAAAGCGGCAGACCGGCCCGAGGAGCGGCGAGAGCGTGAGCTGGTAGAGCCGGATGACCAAGATGAGCAGCTTCGCGATCATCGGGCGCCGGGCCGAGTCTGCGGCGTCTCGCCGGGCTGCGCCAGCGCAGCCGCTCGCCGCTCGCGGTCGCGTCGCGCCTCGCGCGTGCGCCGCCGGAGCTCGCTCGCGAACGATTGCCACTCGCCGACCACGTCCGCGAGCGCGAGCCCCTCGAGCGATCTTCGCACGATGACCACCAGATCCACGTCCGCCGCCCAGAGCTCCCGGGTGGCGCGAAACGCCTCGCGGACCAGCCGCTTGGCGCGCGTGCGCGTCACCGAGCCACCGATTTTCCTCGACGCCGTGACGCCGAGCCGCGCGCCCTGCTCGTCCTCGCGCGCCGCGACGAGCAGCACGAAGCGGGGCGTGTTGAGCCGCCGCCCGAGCGCCTGAATTCGCTGGAACTCCGGTCGTTTTCGGACCCGCTGCGCGGGCGGGAAGCGCCCCGTCGGCGCGGCGCCCGTCACCCGCCCGATCTACTTCTCGTAGGCGGTCACCGCGAGACGCCAGCGGCCCTTGCGGCGGCGCGCGGCGAGCACCTTGCGCCCACCCTTGGTGCTGAGGCGCTTGCGGAACCCGTGGGTCCGGAGACGGCTGGTGTTGTGCGGCTGGAAAGTACGCTTCATGGCTCTGTCCCCGGCTCGAAGGGCCCGCGAGTCAGCCACGCTTCGCGAGCTTCGTCAAGCACCCGATGGAATATCTGGAGGAGGGGTCGGCCCGGCGCGGAATCTAGGGGGCCGTAGCCACGTGGCCCGCGCCCCCGATGTTCGCCGTTCGGTCGAGACGCGGCGCCGGCCGCGCCGGCGAAGCCAGCCCTTCTCTAGCGGACGCTGCCCGTCAGCCGAGGCCCGTTGCTCGAGGGCGCGCCCCATGGTAATCGCTCGCCTCCCATGCGCGACAACATCCGCCTCGTCTCTTCGGAAGGTACCGGCTTCACGTACTACACGAAGAAGAACAAGCGCACGCAGACGGCCAAGCTCGAGCTGAAGAAGTACGATCCCGTCCTACGGCGACACGTCGTGTTCAAGGAGGCGAAGATGCCTCCGCACAGCAAGTAGGCTCGCCGCCCCGCGGCTCGGGGGATGATGGCGCGCCCGGCGGGAGCACCCCGGGCGCGCGCTCCGTTCAGTCGCCGCTCAGGATCTTGAATTCGACGCGCCGGTTCTTGGCGCGGCCCGCGTCGGTGTCGTTCGAGGCGATGGGCTTGTCGGGGCCGAAGCCCGCCGACTCGAGCCGGCTCGCCGCGATCCCGTGGCCGATGAGGTACTTCATGACCGCGGCGGCGCGGTCGGTGCTGAGGCGCATGTTGAGGTCGTGCGCGCCGCGGTTGTCGGTGTGTCCGTAGACGCCGATGCGGATCTCGGGGCGCGACTTCATGAGCGTCACCACCTCGTCGAGGATCGGGTAGCTCACCGGCTTGATGGTGGACTTTGCGAACTCGAACTGGATCGGCTCGAGGAGCTCGACCTCGCCCTCTTCGGTGACGCGGGTGAGCTGGGGGCAGCCATTCTTCTCCGCGATCTTCGACGCCGGACCCGGCTCGGTCGGGCAGGCGTCCTTCTCGTCGGGGATGCCGTCGTTGTCGGCGTCCTTTTCGGGGCAGCCATCGCTGTCCTCGACGCCGTCGAAGTCCTCCGGCTCGTCGGGGCACTTGTCGATGTTGTCCGGGATGCCGTCGCCGTCCCGGTCGGACGGCACCGGGCACCCGTCGGTCGGATCCGGCGGCTTGCCGTCTTCCTTGATGGTCGGGCACTGATCGATGTCGTCGGGGTAGCCGTCGCCGTCGGTGTCGACGGGGTGATCGGACACGTCGGGGACGTTGCGGAAGCCCGGCGCCCGCGTGGGCGGCGCGCCGTCCCCGATGGTGAAGTACGAGCCGAGGCTCACGAGCACCCGAAAATCAGGGCCGCCGTAGCCGGTCGAGAGCCGCGTACCGGCGCCCGCGTTGACGTAGGTCTGCTGCGTCTTGCCGAGCGCGAAGCGCGCCTGCGCCAGCCACTCGAGATCGGTGTTCTTGGCGGCGAAGGTGGTCGAGGTGCCGCTCACGTCCCCGAGGCCGGCGGAGCCCCAGAGCTCGACCCCGAGCCGGATCTTGTTCTGCCTGAGCGGCACGAAAGCGCCGAAGGCGTAGCGGAGCTCGTCACCGATGAAGAGCGCGCCATCGATGCCGCCGATGCTGAGGTCCGGGCGGAAATGCGGCCCGACCATCCCGGTGAGGAGGAAGCTCCCGAAGTCATACTCGCTCGAGACGTAGACGAGCCCGGTGGTGGTCGCGTCTCCGGTGTACGCGGTCTCTTGGCCGCTCGCGAAGAACGCGGCACCGCCGAGGCCGAGCCTGAATTTCCGGTTGTCGGACTCGAACAGGCGAAGCCGGAGCGCGAGGCGCGTGTCGTGGAGCGCTACCGCGGCGTGATTCGAGCCGTTGCCGACCGACGGGACGTCGTCGCCGAAGACCTGATAGAGCGCGATGGGAACCGAGACGTCGAGCCCGAGGCGGTTGGCGATCTGGGTGCCCACCATCAGGTAGGTGATGAGCTGCGCCTGCATCGGCGCGTCCATCCGATCGGCGAGCTTCGCGTCGTCGGTCACGGTGTCCGCGCGCAGCGGGCGCTGCGAGTACCCGAGCGCCCACATGCCGTAGAAACGAGTGCGCGGGAACATCGTCGGGCGCCAGGCCATGAAGCCGTCGTCCGGCGCGCCGGAGAGCTGCGCGCGGTCCAGATAGAACTTCTTCGACTGAGCCTCCGCCCGCAGTGCGGTGCTGAGCGCCGCGGCGATGACGGTTCCCGAGACGATGAGGCGCGACGCTGTGGACATCGGGCGGACGCTACCCCGACCGCCTCGGCTTTGAAAGCCCGACCGCCCGCGGGGCGCCGGCCGATGATGATGCACGCTCGCGCCGTCAGCGGGGGACCGCGAACAGCTCGCACACCCAGACGCTGCCGTCGGGATCCCGCGCCACGCCGACGCCCAGGGCTCGGAAGCGAGGCTCGAGGAGGTTCCCGCGATGCGACGGGCTCGCCCAGAGCGCCCGGTGGGCGCGCCGCACCGAGCGCGCGTGCGCGACGTTCTCGCCGAGCAGACGCAGGGCGAGCCCCGCCGCCGCGGCTCGGGCGGCGGGGTCGCCGTCTCCGAGGTCGTGACCGAGCCGCCGCGCGGCGCGCATCGCCCGCGCGTGCCGCTCTGCCAAGCGGTCGAGGCGCGGGTCCCGCGGGAGCGCCGCGAGCCCCTCGCTGCGCCGCGCGGCGTCGACCATGGCGGCGAGCGCGGTCGGCAGGTCGGCAGCGCCCGCGCCCGCCGCTTCGCCCGGAGCGGCGCGCGCGTGGAAGGTCTGGGGCGGCGCTTCGCCGGCGTAGATCAGCGCCTCGGCGACCGGACGAGGGCCGGTGGCGCCGCGGACCACGACCTGGACGAGCCACTCGCCGGCGCGATCGGCCGAGAACGTGGCGCGCACCTGGTCACCATCGAGCGTGCTCGTGACGGTGTGGGGCCGGCCCGTGGGGCCGAGCACCACCACCTCCGCGCCGTCACCAGGCTCGAGCAGGCGAGCGCGCACCGTCAGCCAGCCGCCCACGCGGACCTGCGTCGGCAGCGGGTCGAGATCCGCGAGCGCGTCGACGGCCACGCCGGTCATGACCACGCGGCCATCTGCGGCGGTGAGCCGCGCGAACCCGCAGCGGCGCGCGCCGCCTTCACGAAACGACTCGAGCCAGGCGCGCGCGCGCTCCTGCACCTCGGCCGTCGCGAGCCCCGGGCCCTCGATGCTCCATACGCGCGGCCAGACGTACGGCGAGCCCGCGGCGCGGAGCGCGAACGACACGCGGGCCGAGTCCAGCGCGGCGCCGAGCGTCGCCTGCCGCTCCGCGAGCCCCCGGGCGACCTCCACGAGCGCCGCGTCCGTCGCCGGGCAGAGCGCGGCGAGCGGGCCGGTCGGCGCGGCCGTGCGCGGGGAGCGGGTCGCGTCCTGCCACGTGAAGCGGGCGTCGTCGCCGGGCTCCTCGGCGTCCTCGCCGCCCGCAGCGGCCATGGCCGGGGCCTCGTCGCTCGGCGCCGGCCGCGCCGGCGCGCCGGGTGGTCGCCGCGCCGGACCGACACCCCCCTGACACGCGGCGAGCGCGAGGGCGCCGAGCAGTGCGAGCCGCGCGCAGGCCATCTCGAGGAGCTCGGCGCGGCCGCTCACGCGTGCGCGGCCGCGAGCCTCACTTCTTCACGCTGATTACCATGAAGCCATTGCCCGACTCGCTCCAGCGCTCGATCGTCGCCTTCATGTCGAGGAGCCACTGCCCTTCCACTTGCTTCATGACCAGCGAGCGCACGCCGAAGCTGTCGTCGGCATAGCTGAAGGTAGCGCCGAGCCACATCGTGTCGTCGCTCATCTTCGTCTTGAGATCATCGTTGACCTCGACCGTCTTCGCGTCGCTGAAGAACTCGATGTCGAGCACGTCGTCGAGGGTGAACTGCGAGGCCGGCTTGTCCGATCTTACGCCACCGAGGGAGCCGGTGATTCCGAGCGGGCCGGTCCGCTGGGCGGGCACGACCAGCGCGGTGACCGCGGCCTTGTCCTTCGCCGAGAGCGCCGCGACCACCTTCTGATGCTGGGCGGTGGCTTCCGCCGGGATCCGATTGCAGGCCGCCGCGCCGAGGGCGAGGAGCAGCGTCGGCAGCCAGCTCCACGAGCCGCGTGAGATCGAGAAAAACCAGCCAAATCCCAGCATGAAGACAGGAGAGCACGAACCCCGCGGGCGGGCAACCGCCGAGCCAGGGCGCGCCCGCGCCGTGCGCGCGGTAGTCGACCGCCGCACGCGCCCTTGATAGGGTGAGCGCGTCGCTTCGTCCATGAACCGCTACACCACAGCCGCGAAGGTAGGGCTCTTCGCGATCATCATGGTCGTGGCCGGGATCCTCATTTATCGGTTCGTCGATCGCTCGGCGGTGCGCGGCAAGGGGTACGCCGTCTACGCGCTGGTCGGCGACGCGACCGGGATCGCCAAACGATCGCAGGTGAAGATCGCGGGCATTCCGGTCGGCGAGATCGAGAGCGTCCGGCTCGAGAACGGCAAAGCACGCATCGACATCCGGATGCGCCCGGACGTCCCGCTCTACGACGACGCCGCCGTCGCCAAGGTGAGCTCGAGCCTGCTCGGCGAGTTCTTCCTCAGCATCTCGCCGGGCACGGAGGGCAAGAGGCAGCTCGTGGACGGTGATCGCATCCGATTCGTGGTCGAGGCGACCACCGCGGACGATCTCATGAAGCAGGTGGCGGAGATCGCCAAGGACGTAAAGAAGGTCACCGCCAGCCTGGCGGGCTCCATCGGCTCCGAGACCGGCGAAGGCAACCTCAAGGACACGCTCCAGAATCTCGCCGACGTGACCGACGCGCTCAACAAGACCGTGCGCGAGAACCGCGAGAGCATCCACACCATCTTGTCGAACGTCGAGCGGATCACCACCAAGGGCGAGCCGCAGGTGAACGAGATCCTCGCCAACGTGCGTGACACCACCAAGGAGCTCCACGAGCTCATGGCGCGCGGCGGCGCGGGTGATGGCTCGAGCCCGGGCGAGGTACGTCAGATCATCGAGCGCGTGAACCGCGCGAGCGCGAGCCTGGAGCACGCGCTCGCGAGCCTCGACGAGGTGAGCGCGCGCATCAACCGCGGCGAAGGCACCATCGGTCGCTTGACCAAGGACGACAAGCTCATCGATGAGGTGGAGGGCGTCGCGGAGGGAGTTGGCGATTTCGTCGGCAGCATGAATCGCCTGCAGACGGTCGTTCTCCTTCGCACTGACTATCAGTTCTTGTCGAGCACGGTGAAGAGCTACGTCGAGCTTCGCCTCCAGCCGCGCGAGGACAAATACTACTCGATCGAGATCGTGAACGATCCTCGCGGCCTCACTCGCTTCGAGCAGATCGACGTCGATTCGAACAACCCGAACGACCCGCCGCACTACCGCGAGGTGCGGACCATCACCACCAACGCGTTCCGCTTTTCGCTGCAATTCGCCCAGGTGATGGGGCCGTTCACGGGGCGCTTCGGGATCAAGGAGTCCACCGGAGGCGTCGGCCTCGATCTCAGCTTGTTCGACGACCGCTTCGAGCTCCGCCAGGATCTGTTCGGCTTCGGTGAGGTGGTGCTACCGCGCTGGCGCGTCGCGCTCGGCTACGAGTTCGTGAGCCGCTTCTGGCTCCTCGGAGGGGTAGACGACATCCTGAGCCCGTCGCGCCGCGAGTACTTCGTCGGGCTCCAGCTCAAGTTCAACGACGACGACCTCAAGACCATACTCCCGTTCGCGCCGGTCTCTCCTTGAGGCGCGCTCAGTCGAACGCGACCCAGCCGAGCGCGCGCGCGGTCACCAGGGCCGCGCCGGCCTCCTTCCGGCCGATCGGTCGCCCGGGCGCCTCGGCGCGCGGCGTCACCAGCTGCTCGAGCGCCTCGGCCACGGTCATCGACTCGCCGAGCAGGGTGGCGACCAGCTGGAGCGAGATCGGGGACGTGCCGCGCTCGACGCGTTCGCGCGCGGCCGCCGCGCGCGCTCCGGGGCGGAGCCGCGTCGAGTCGGCGGGGAGCATCGCGCACGGATCTCCCTTCCCGAGCACGAACACGCCGGCCATCATCGGGCTCGCGAGATCGAGGTCGAGTGGGAACTCGACGTGCGGCGAGTGCGGCGTGCGATAAAAGGAGACGTTGCCTCGCGTCCAGCCGCACAGCGCTGCGACGCGGTCTCGCCCCTGGTCGCGAATCGCCCGGAAGACCTCCACCGCGTCCACCAGGCCGAGCTCCACGAGCGTGTCTCCCAGGCGGCCGCCGTGCGCCTCGAGCGTCGCGAGCGCGCGCTCGAGCTCCTCCCGAGCGATGGCCCCCCGCCGGAGGAGGTACTCCCCGAGCCGCTCGGCGGGATCGGTCGACGCGACATGGTGCAGCCGCCCTTCGCGGACGTAGAGCTCCTTTCGACGGAGCACGCCGCTCCGATCTCGTCGCTCGATGAACATCGCGCCGCTCTCGGCGCGCGCCCGCATTCGCGCGAGGACCTCGAGCATCCCGGTGTCGCCGAGCGCGGCGCGAAAATCCGGAGTGCCAGGCTCGAAGAGCCGACTGGTCGTCATCGCGCTCGAGGGCACCAGGTACTCCGAGAGCTCCCTCATCGAGCCGAGCGGTTGGAAATCGCCTCCGGTGAGGGAGAGCTCGTCGTCTGCTCCGAGGTCGCCGCTCGTGATCATCTCGATGAGCCGAGGCAGGGGCACGGCGAGGTACTTTCGTCCGTCCTTGCAGCGAATCGCGACGCCCGCAGAGGCCCGGCTCGGCGGGGCACTCGAGCCGTCCGCTCGTCGCGCGGCTGCGCTCCGAACGGCCCTCAGTCGCTGCACCGAATCGCGCAGCCGCCCTTCGAGCGCGCTCGAGTCTCGCGCCCAGCTCACCCACTCGGCGAGCGTGCGCCCGAGCTCGCTCGCGGACGGCTGCTCGAAGGGCTCGAGGGCGCGCGCGAACGCCTCGGCGTCGTCGAATCGGCTCGCGGGGTCGCGCGCGAGCGCCCGCTCGAGCACGCCGAAGAGGCCGGGCGGGAGCCTCGGGGCAGCGGCGCGGAGCGGGTCGATGTTCACGTCGCGGATCGCCAGCAGCACCGCGAGCTGCCCTTCGCCCGGGAAGACCCGCTTGCCGATCACGAGCTCGCCGAGGACGGCGGCGAGCGAGAAGAGATCCGCGCGGTGATCGAACGGCTCGCTGGCGATCTGCTCGGGCGCGAGGTAGCCGAACTTCCCCTTCAGCCCGGCCGACGGCGCGGCGGCGCCACGAACCGGACCCTTCCGCGCGCGCGCGATGCCGAAGTCGCCGAGCTTCACCGCGCCGTCGATGGACAGATAGACGTTCGACGGCGTCACGTCGCGGTGCACGATGTGGAGCGGGTTCCCCTCCGGGTCGCGCGCGCGGTGGACCGCGCCGAGCGCAGCGAGCACTCGGCGCGCGATGAAGACCGCCAGGCCGACCGGCAGCGCGCGCGCCTCGGCCTCCGCGCGCCGGAGCAGTCGGTGGAGGTCGAGCCCCTCGACGTACTCCATCGCCAGGTACGGCTCTTCCCCGACCATCCCAGCGCCATAGACGGTGACCACGTTTTCGTGAGCCACCGCGCGGTGCAGCTCGGCTTCGCGCTCCAGGAGATCGAGCTCGCCCGAGTCGCGATACGAGGGGAGCAGGCGCTTGACGACGAACTGACGCGCCGGGCGCTCGCCCAGCTTGGGGCGAGCGATGAACACCTCCGCGCTTCCGCCGACGGCCACCCGACGCTCGAGCACGAAGGGCCCGAAGAGCACGGCGGCTCCCGCGGCCGGCGGCGGTGAGGCCTTTTCCACGACGAGCATTATGCGCCTCCTCGGCGTCCTTGGCGCGGGGACCGCGCGAGCGCCCGGCGTGGCGCCGGTCGACCTCGGAGCGCCGGAGCGCTCGGCCCGAGCACGGCCCGAGCTCGACCCGGGCGACGCGCCCGCCTCGCCGGCCGTCTCATCGCTGCCGGCGCGGAGAATTTGGGCTAAGACCGTCGGGTGATGCCCTCGCGCCTGCTCGTGGTCGCCGCGGTCGTCTCGCTCGCCCTGGGGTTGGTCGCCGGCTGCAAGCGCGCGGAGGCGCCGCTCGCGGCTCCTCCGCCGAAGACGCCGTCGGTACGCCTCTATGTGGTCTCGACCCTCGCCGGCGCGCTCGAGCCGTGCGGCTGCGTGAAGGACATGCTCGGCGGCGTCGACAAGGCGGCGAGCTACGTGAACGGTCAGTCGACGGACGCGCCGAACCGCCTCGTGCTCGGCGCGGGCCCCATGTTCTTCATGGACCCCGAGCTCGAGCCGGCGAGCCGCGTCCAGGACGAGTGGAAGGCGGAGGCCATCGCCGGAGCGCTCGCCGAGCTCGGGCTCGTCGCGTGGGCGCCCGGCGCGAATGACTGGGCGGCTGGAGCCGACGGCCTCCGCCGCCTCGCGAGCCTGAGCCGCGCCAGGCTGCTCGCCGCCAACCTCGCGGGGGGCGATGATGCCGAGCGCGAGCCGATGATGGTCGAGTCCGGCGGCCTGCAGATCGGGCTCGCCGGGATCTCGGTTCCGCGCCGGGCCGGCATCCCCTCGAGAGCCCCGGAAGCGTCACCGCCGGAGCCTGCGCTCAGGAAGGCGCTCGCGACGCTCCGCGCGCGGCACGCGCAGATCCGCGTCGCGCTGTTCGCGGGTGATCGCGGCGAGGCGCTGCGCTTGGCCGAGCGGGTGCCGGGATTTCAGGTCATGGTGGTTGGAAAACCGCTCGACAGCGGAGAGGGCAACGACGCGCCCACGCCGCCGGTCCTGGTCGGTGACACCTTGGTGGTGGAGGGGCCGAACCACCTGCAGGGCATCGGAGTGGTGGATCTCTACGTGCGCGACGGCGATTTTCGCTTCCAGGATGGCTCGAACCTCGCGGGCGCGGCGCGCCGGGAGAGCTTGAGCGGTAAGGTCCGCGAGCTCGAGCGCCGGCTCGCGGCGTGGCAGGAGCCGGGGAGCGGCGTCGCGGCGGAAGATCTCGAGGCGCGCCGCGCCGATCTCGCCCGCGCTCGTGAGGAGCTGTCGCGCATATCGGAGGTCCCGCCGCCCGCGCGGGGGAGCTTCTTTCGCTACGAGCTCACCCTGGTGCGGGACTCGCTCGGCAAGGCTCCGCCGGTCGTAAAGCAGATGGACGCCTATTATCGGAGAGTCAACGATCACAACCGCGTCGCGTTCCAGGATCGCGTCCCGGCGCCGGTGGGAGAGGGTCAGAGCGGCTACGTGGGCGTCGAGGTGTGCACCTCATGCCACTCGGCAGCGCGGAAATTCTGGGACGGTACCAGGCACGCTCGCGCTTACGCGACGCTCTCGCGGGAGCACAAGGAGTTCAACCTCGACTGCGTCGGTTGCCACGTGACGGGCTACGGCGAGCCCGGCGGCTCGACCGTCTCTCACGTCGACAAGCTCGAGAACGTGCAGTGCGAAGCGTGTCATGGGCCAGGCTCGAGGCACGTCGCCGGCTCCGGTGACAAGACGCGAATCGTCGGCAAGCCGGACCTGTCGCTTTGCGGAGCGCGCTGTCACCATCCGCCGCACGTCGACGCGAGCTGGAGCGCGACGAGCTCCGTGAAGCGGATCCTAGGTCCCGGCCACGGCGGCTGAACGTGCGCGTCCCGCGGGGGAGATTTTGCTCCGAGGAGATGATCCGGGCTATGATGCCGTGATCGGATCTCCGATGCCGTCGGTGTTTCATGCGAAAAGAGAGGTGCTCCTCAAGCTCGTCTATTACGGGCCGGGGCTCGGCGGGAAGACCACCAACCTCGAGTACATCCACACGCACAGCCGCCCGGAGCTTCGGGGGCGGCTCCTCAGCCTGAACACCGAGACGGAGCGGACCCTCTTCTTCGATCTCTTGCCGATCGAGCTCGGGAAATTCAAGGGCTACACCGTGCGCCTCCACCTCTGCACGGTGCCGGGGCAGGTCCACTACGACGAGACGCGACAGCTCATCTTGCGTAACGTGGACGGCGTGGTGTTCGTGGTCGACAGCCAGCCCGCTGCGCTCGACGCCAACGCCGAGAGCCTCGCGAACCTGGGCAGGAACCTCCGGCTCCAGGGGACCGATCCGGACCGCGTGCCGGTGGTCGTCCAGTACAACAAGCGCGATCTGGCGGGAGTCCTCGACATGAGCGAGCTCCGCTTCGCGCTGGGGATCCCGTCGGGGGTCCCCGAGATCGGCGCTTCCGCGCGCTATGGCGAGGGGGTCTTCGACACGCTCAAGCTCATCGTGCGCGAGTGCCTGAAGCTCGTCGGAGATCCGGCGACGGTCGCCGAGGGGCGGACTCCGTCCATCATCCCCGGTCATCGCGCTTCGATGTACCCCGGCTCGACTCCGCCCGGCGCGGCGGGCAGCGCCTTGCCCGAGGTGCCGGCCGCGCCGCGCTTGCCCGGGTGGCCGCTGAGCGGCAAGTAGCGTGAGCTCGCGGGCGCGCGTCAGGCGAGCTGGGTTCGAAGGAACGCGCCCCGCCGATAGCTCTTGAGGTACACGAGCGCAAACGCGACATAGGTGAGCGCGACCACCGCCCACAGCCTCTCGTATCCGTAGCCGAGCCCAAATACCGTGAGCAGGCTCGCGGGGAGCTGGAACAGAAACACCACCGCCGAGTCGAGGATCAGCGTCTGGCGGGTGGCGCCGGCGCCCTGCATCGCCGCCCCGAGCACGATGCCTACCCCGAGCCCCACGTAGCTCCAGCCCACCCAGCGCATGTAGGAGAGCGCTACCGTCATGACCGGCTCGGAGCGGTCGAAGAAGCCGACGATGGGCTCGCCGTATCGCCAGTAGGCGACTGCCAATGCCGCCATCATCGCCGCGTTGTATCCCGCTGCGATGAGCCCGCTCCGCTTGGCGCGCCCCGGTTGCCGAGCGCCGAGGTTCTGTCCGACGAAGGTCTGCGCGGCGCTGCCCCAGCCGAGCCCGACGAAGAGCGCCATCGTCTCGAGACGAAACACGATGCCGAGCGCCGTGCTGGCGGACTGGTCGGCGGCGGTGGTGAAGGCGCGCGCCACCAGCGAGTGGGTGAGCAGCATCGCCAGGATCCGCACCACGAGCTGCGTGCTCGAGGCCCAGCCGATCCCGAGGATCGAGCCCATGACCCGCGCGTCGGGCCTGCTCCGCGAATCGGCGCGAAAGAGCCCGAAGCGGCGCACGATCACCACCGCGAGCGGCACCAGCACGGCCACCCGCGCGAGCACCGTCGCCCACGCCGCCCCCATCAGCTCGAGCCGCGGGAGCCCGAGCGCGGCCGCCAGCTTCGGGCCGAAGGCGAAGATCGGTGGCGCCTCTCCCGGACCGTAGACGAGGAGGACCGCGAGGAGCAGGTTGAGCGCGTTCGAAGCGAGCAGCATCGCCACCGGGGTCTTGCTGCTTCCGAGCGCGCGCTGAATGGTCGTGAGGTGGAGGAGGAGGAAGATGGATGCGCTCCCTCCGAGCATGACGGTCAGGTAGCGCGCGCCGAGCTCGGCGACCTCGCCCTTCGCGCCGACCACGTCGAACATCAGCGTGCGCGCGCCCGCGACGCCGACCACGCCGAACAGCGCTCCGAGAGCCAGCACGAGCAAGAATGACTGCCACGCGACGCGTCGCATCCCCTCCTCGTCACCGCTACCGTGCTTACGGCTCATGATGGCGGCGGTCGCGATGGAGAGCCCGTAGCTCACGATGGTGCCGAGCGCGGCGACTTGATCGCAGATGCCGATCGCCCCGAGCGCGGGCCCTGCCACCTCGGGCTCCAGGCGCGCGATGAGATAGGCGTCGACCAAGTTGAAGGTGGTCTGCAAGCCCATGCCGAGCGCGAGCGGCGCGCCGAACCGCGCGACCTCGAGCGCGAGCGGGCCCGAGAGGATCGCGCCCCGGGGATCAGCCATCCTGGGCTCGCGCGCTGCGTTCGAAGCACTCGTCCGGGACCCCGCGCTCACGACGCAGCGCGCGACAAGACTCCACGAAGCGCGCGGTCACCGGGTCGTGGTAGCCGCTCGGGCGTGCGTCGCCGTACGCGCGCGCGACCCGCGCCATGAGCAGCTCGCGCAGGTACTTGCCGACCAGTGACGCCAGCATGACGAGCGGGCTCGAGGCGTCCGCGTCGCGAACGAACGCGAGCTCACCCAGTCCGGGGACGCGGTAGCGGCTCCGCGCGCTCCCCTGCTCGAGCGCGACGTGGAGGCGTCCCGAGAGCGGGCCGAAGCGGCGCGGATAGTCGCTCATGCTGCCCACCTTGCCGCACACCGCGTGAACCTCTCCGCCGGCTCGCTCGCGAAGCGCGAGCACGAGCCGCTCCATCGCGTGGAGGTCGACCACGAAGCGGTTCTGTCCGCTCGCGAGCGCGTCGTTCAGCCGCTTGACGCAGACCACGCTGCTCTGGGCGGCGAGCAGCTCCACGCCTCGCCGCGCGAGCGCCGCGCGATGCCCTCGCACGCGCGCGACGAGCTCGGAGGGCGCGGAAAACGCCTCGCCTTCGACGCCCCAGCACTGCGTGCGCGCGTGCGTCGGACAAGGCGCGCGGAGCGCCGCGACGCCCTCCAGGCTGATGCGCGCGAGCAGCGCCTCGGGATCCGGCGCGTCCTCACCGACGAGCACTCGCGCCCACGCCTCGCCGAGCGCGACGTTCGCGTGAGAGACGAGCCGCTTCGAGTCGCCCAGGTCCGCCGCCATCCGCACGGGCAAGCGCCGCTCGAGCGCGCGCGCGCCAGCCTCGCTCACGCGCGCGAGCACCCCCGTCACGATGAGCGGGCCGAGCCGCGCGCCGAGACCGTTCTCGTCGACGCCCACGCGGAACCCGCTCGCGTCGCCGTCGCGCTCCGCGCACGGGGGCATCGCTCAGATGCCGCTCGGGACGGCCGGGGCAGGCGCTGGAGGAGGTGGGGGGGGCGTCGGGCTGGGCGCCGGCTCGGACGGCATTGCGCCGAAGCTCGCTACCGGCGGCTGCGCCGCCGCGGCGCTCGCGGGTGCCTGCGGCGCCGTCGTCGGCGCGACGGTCGGCGCGGCGACGGACGGCGTGGCCGCGGGCGGAGCCATCCTTGCGGTCGGCGCCGCCGGCGCCGAGCCCGCGACCGGCGCGCTCGGCCTCGGCGGCTTCACGGGCTTCGCGCCTTGCTCGGCGTCGTCGTGCGACGGCTGCTCGATCGCCGCGGGCTCCGGAGTGGTGGTCGGCACCGGCGCGGGCGTCGGCTCGCCAGCCGCGGTCGGAGCGACGGCAGCGGCAGGTTCGGCCGGGGGGAGTCGAGGCTTCGTCGTCGCGGCCGGCGTCGCGGAGTCGTCGTCATGCTCGCCGCTGCCTCGCAACCACAAACCGATCAGCAGGAGCGCGGCGGCCGCGGCCACCACGCCCAGCACCAAGCGGCGGCGCTCGGGCGCGCGCTCGTGGAGTGGCGTGAGCTCGGGCTCGCGCGCCGAAACGGGCTCGCGCGCCGAAACGGGCTCGCGCGCCGAAACAGGCTCGCGCGCCGAAACAGGCTCGCGCGCCGAAACGGGCTCGCGTCGCTTCGCGGGTGCAGGCTCGGCGTCCGTCGCCTCTCGCTCGTCATCGGCCGGTCCAGCCGCGTCCGCCTCGACGCCGGCGGGCGTGGCCGCGTCGTCATCTGCCGGCGCCGTGACGGGAGTCTCCCCGGCGCCGGTCGAGCCGCCCGCGACGGCGCTGCTCTCCAAGATCGACGCGAGCTCGAACCGGTGCGCGGCGACGTCGTTGCCGACCGTGCGCCAGAAGAGCTCGGTGAGCTCGCGCCTTCCGGCGGTGAGCGGGCCTGCCGCGGTCTCGAGCGCGCCCGCCAGCTCCGCGGCGCTCGCCGGGCGAGCCGCCGGCTCGAGCGCCAGCGCCTGGCGCATGACCTGCTCGAGCGACGCAGGTAGGCGCGGTGGGTTCGAAGGGTCGGCCCCGGGCTCGCTCGCGTGCGCGAGCGAGCTCGCGAGCGTGCGTCCTCCGACGATCTCCGCGAGGATGCTGGCGAGCGCGTAGACGTCCGCGCGCGCGTCCCCCTTCGCCGAGGAGGGGTTCCCGCGCTGCTCGGGCGCCTTGTACGCGCGGCGCGCGGACGACCCGCTCTTGCCCGCTAGAGACTCCGCCACCGCCAGCCCCGTCGGAGACACCAGCGAGATGCCGCCTGCGGTCACGATGACCGACTTGGGCGACAGATCTCCGTGCGCCGACGGCATCGCCTCGAGCGCCGCGGCGGCGTCGAGCACGACGCGGAGCGCGATCCCCAGGCCGAGCGGTGTGCCCGCGTCGCGGGTCACCTCGAGCCACTCGGCGAGCGTCACGCCCTCCACGTGCTCGAACACCGCGAACACCTCGTCGCCGGCGGTCCCCACCTCCAGGACACGCACGACGAGCGGAGAGCGCGCGCTCGCCGCGGCTCGAAGCGCGCTCAGAAAGCCGTCGCGCGCCGCCGCGTTCATCGCGAGCTCGGGCTTGAGCCGGAGCAGCCGCACGATTCGCGCGGGCTCGCTCGCTCGTCGCGCGAGCCAGTGCTCCGATACCGCGTCGTGATGAATCCCCTCGAGCAGCTCGTAGTCACCAACGGAGATCGAGAGCTGGCTCGAGGGAGGCACGCCCGGGAGCTAACCACGCCGCCCACGCCGCGGGCAAGGCGCCAGACGGGGGCGCTCAACCGCCGGCGACCGGAGGGATCAGCGCTACCACGTCGCCGTCGACGACCGGGTCGTCGTCGCGCGCGAAGACCTCGTTCACCGCGAAGCGTACGCTGCCGAGGCGCCCTCCGAGCTTCGGGTGCAGATGCTCGAGGTGACGTGCGAACGCGGCGACCGTCGCCACCCCTTCGGGTAAGTCGACGTGCTCGCCGCTCTGCCCGAGCGTGTCGCGGACCCCGGCGAAATAGAGCACCTCGATCGACATGCCCGCCAGCGTAACACCGGATGAGCGCTGCTCGCCACGCGCCGCCGGCCGCGCCGGACCGGCACCCGTCAGCCGTGCCGCTTCTCGAGGTAGCGGGCGAGCCCGGCGCTCACATCGAGGAGGTTCGGGGTGATCTTCTTCACCAGGAAATCCTCGATCGTCTTGCCGACGCTCTTCTGGAGGAGCTTCGGGACCGCGCGCACCTTCGAGGCGTCGATGCCGAGCTGGCCGCGGATCTCGAGGCGGGTCGTGTCGCCGACCGCGACGAAGCGGTTCTTGCCGTGACAGTCGACCGCGTCTTTGAACGAGTGCGTCGCGATGCGCCAGGTGCAGGAGTGATCGTCGCTGTCCCAGTCGGCGTAGTCCGTCCAGCTCAGCATGGACTCACTCAGGACGACCCGCGCCGCCGCGGGCATCTCGCCCCCGCCGTGCCACTCGTTCACGAGCCGCACGCGCGAGCCCTCCTCCTCGCGCGACTTCACCTCGATGCGTCGGATGTTGGGCATGAACTCGACCAGGCTCGTGAGCTCGTCGCGATACGCGGCGAACACGAGGTCGAGCGGAAAATTGATGGTGGTGTCGGCGCTGAGGTCCATCGTGGAGTCTCAGAGCCCGTAGGCGAACCCGAGGTACGGGGCGAGGACCGTCGCGGTCTTCGGGAAGGCCTCCCGGCCCATCACCTCGACGACCATCGCGGCGTTCGGAGACACCGCGTACTGCAGCCCCGCGCCCAAGCCGGCGAAGAGGCTCCCGCCCTTCTGATAGACGTCGACGTTCTTGCGTTCGGGGTTCGCCTGGCCGGTGTCGACGACGATGGGCGTGGTGACGCGCGCGGCGCTCTCCGCCAAGCCCGCGCCGGCGAAGACGTAGGGACGGACGCCCTTGCTCACGAACGGATCCTTCGCGAAGAAGAACGCGAAGCGCGCCTCCAGGTGGAGCGGCAGGAAATCCTTCGGTGGGCCGAGGAAGGCGAAGCCCGCGCGGAGCCCGAGCGTCATGCGAGTGCCGAGCACTCGGTCGTACGCCGCCGTCACGCGCATGGTGCCGGTCGCCACGCCGCCGTTCAGCGAGTTGCTGCTGCCGCTCGGGAGCGGATCCGAGCCGACCGGTATCCCGCCGCCGAAGAAGCACGAGAGCGTGCCGTCGCTCTGCGCCGCTTGGCTGCACGCGTCGGAGGTCGAGTTCACCAGGCTGAGATCCGGAGAGAACCCGAGGGAGACCCAGTTCTTCTTTCGGAGCTGGTCCTTGCCGGCCTCCGGGTTCGGGACGGTGCTCTTGTCGACGCACTGGAGGTTCACGCAGGCCTGGTTGCCCGGGCAGTCGTCGTTGGTCTCGCAGCTCAGGCGCTCGACGGGGCGCGGGCACTCTTGCGGCGGTACTGCGTCGGGCAGGGAGGGCTGCCGCGTGTCGATCGCCTTCTTGAGCTGGATCTTGCGGGGGTTCTCGGTGGAGCCGCCGCTCGCCATTCGGTCGAAGTTCGCGTCGAAGGCGGTGGTGAAGTAGAGGAGCTCGCCTTCGCTCTCCACTGCGGCGCAGGGGATGTAGCCGGCGTAGCCCTTGCCGTGCTTCTGGAGCGTCAGCTCCTTCCAGTCCTGGCCAGGAGCCTTGTAACGGGTGACGACCCGCGCGGCTTCGATGCCGTCCGGCAACTCGACGTAGACCGGGACCGGGCGCCACGTCGCCTGTTCCGTCCATGGCTTCTCGGTGAGCGGCGCGACCGCCTTCTCGACGACCACCGGCGCGGGCCCGGACGCCTTCTTTGCCTCTTCGAAGGCGCTCTGCACTTCACCGGTCAGGTAGTTGCTGTCGGGAGTGATCGACGGGTCGTTCTTGAGCGCCGCCTTGAACGCCTCGATGGCGTCCTCCTTCTGCGCCAGACCGGCCGAGTAGACGGTGCCCAGGCTCGCGTAGATCTTCGCCACCGTCGCCGGCGAGCACTTGCTCTTCTCGCAGCTCTTCAGCGCGGTCTGGAGCTTGGCGATGGCCGCCTTGAAGTTGGTCGCCAGGTAATCCTGTTCCATCGCGTCGCGCGCGAGGCTCTGGGCGCGCGCGTCGCCGGCTTGCGCCAGGGCGGGAGCGGAGGCCAGGGCCACGAGTAGGACGGAGGTCACTCGCCAGAGGCTCTTCGGGGCACGCATGCGGCCCGCATGCTACCGTGAATTCGCAGGCCTTAGTCGGGCTACTTTCGCGCCCTCGCCGGTCGCGGCGGTTGCAGACCGCGCGGCTCCTGGCTAGAAATGGAGCCGAGGTGGCAGAGATGGCCGGTGAGAAGAGGCTCGGGAGGGATGTCTACGTCGCGCTAGCCGCCATCGGCTGGGCAGACGGAAACCTCGACGCGGAGGAGGCAGACGCGATCGTTCGGACCGCGGTCGAAGACGGGCTCGAGCTCGATGAAATCGCGGAAATCGAGGCGGCGACGAAGGAGCCGGTGGACATCGGCGTCATCGATCGCAGCGGCATGTCCAAGGAAGATCGGCTGTTTGTCTACGCGGTCGCCTCGTGGATGACGCGACTCGACGGGGTGATCACCGACACCGAGGAGGCGGCGCTCCGGCGGCTCGGCGAGGCCCTCAAGGTCCCCGCGCGGCCGTGCGAGCACGTGGACGCCATCGTCGAGGACGTCGCCAAGATGCCCGAAGGAGACCGACCGGCGCGCTTCGATCTCCGCGCGCTCCGTCAGATCATCCACGACCGGCTACAGGCGTCGCAGCAGGCCCGAGGCGGCTGACCCGCCCCGGAGTTCAGTTGCAGCGCCACAGATCGTAGCCTGCGGGCATCCCGGCCGTCTGGCCACAGGTCTGGTTGGGGTCCGCGCACGTTCCGTGCGGGCTGCACACCACCCGCTCGGCCTGCCCGTCGCAGCTGCTCTGGCAGCGGAGGCGCGTGTATCGGTTCTGCTGGTACGAGAAGGTCGCGCAGCACAGCTGCCCGGGGCAGTCCTCGGGCGCGTCGCAGCGAACGTCTACCGGGCGGCAGTTCGGGCTGCCGGGCGGACACTGACACTGCGCCGAGGCTCCCGCGCAGTAGTCGTCGGTGCCGCCCACCGCGCAGCAGTGCTCGCCCTTCTCGCACTCCGTGGTCGAGCCGACGCCGCACGCGACGGTGCCCGCCGTCGCGCCGGCCCCGCCCGTCGCGCCGGTCCCGCCCGTCGCACCGGTCCCGCCGGTCCCGCCGGTCCCGCCGGTCCCACCGCCGCCGCACGGCTGACTGGTACCGAGGCCGTACTCCGACGGATCGACGCAGCCCAGCCCGATGAAGGTGTCGAGCACGCCGCAGCGGTCATTCGTCTTGCAGCAGCCTTGTAGCGTAATCCCTTGAATGCTCTGGGGCGGGCACGAGTCATCCGGCTTGCCTGCCTGGTTCTTCTCGATGCACGCGCCGGCGAGCGCCGGGGTGCTGAGCCCGCAGGTCTCGCTCGTCGTGCAGCACGGGCTCATCTGACCGATCGGAGTCGACGCCCCGGTGCAGACCTCTCCGCCGCAGGCTCCGGTACCTCCGGTGCCCGCGATCGCGCCGGTGCCACCGTCGCCACCGATGCCCCCGATTCCGCCGCCACCGCTCACCGCGCCGGCGCCCGACGCCCCGCCCGTCACAGGCTCCCAGCCGCCGGTGCCGCCGGTGCCGCCCGCGCCGCCCGCGCCGCCGGTGCCGCCGGTGCCGGCGCTGCCCGCCGCGCTCGAGCCGCCGCCCGGTCCGAGGTAGCCGATGTCGGTCATGCCGCCGCAAGCGGCAAGGAGCGCCGGAATGGCCAACGTGAAGAGAGCCCTGTTCACGCGAAGATGAAGCATTGGGAGTCCTTTGCGGCGGTCCGTTCGCGCCGCTCGCGACGAGGTCGGCGGAGTCTACGCCATGAGCTCGCGCTTGGCGACTGGGTAGCCGGCCGGGCGTTTCACCGCGTAGGACAGCGCCAGGATCTCGACCAGCACCAGGTGATAGACGACGTGGACGTCGTCCACGTCGACCTCCTCCGCGTGCGTCTCGAGGGTGACGTCCACGTGCTCGTGGACGAATTCGAGCAGGTGCGGCTGCTCCATGGCGACTACGTCGTCGCTGTCCAGGGGCTCGGCAGGGTCGCCGCGCCGGAGCTCCTCGTCGAGCGCCAGGAGCTGCTCGGTCGCGTCGATTTCCTGCTCATCGACCTCTTCGATGTGCTCGCCGTGAGCCTGCTCGAAGGCGAGCCACACGGCGAGCGCGAGGAAGTAGCCGAGCGCCAGCGCGGTCTCGTCGAGCGGCCGGCTCAAGACCTCGGCGACGTGCGCGGCGAGATCGGGCTGCTTCTGCTCGAAGCGCTCGAACGCCGCGTCGAGCTGCGCGTGCGCCTCGTCGTCATCTTCCGAGAGGTTGTCACGCACTGCCTCGAGCGCGCGCTCGGGCACGCGCGCATACGCGGGCACCGGGCGGATGGCGGAGCGGCGGACCCACACGTCACTCATCCTAAATCAGGCCACGAGCGGGCGCCACCGCCCGTGATTCATCGCTTGCCACGCGCGCGAGAACGGGCTCGAATGCGGATCTTCCCATGCTGAAAGAGTTTAGAGAATTCGCCATCAAGGGGAACGTGGTGGACATGGCCGTCGGCATCATCGTGGGAGCCGCGTTCACCACCGTCGTAAAATCCCTGGTGGACGATCTCTTCATGCCGCTGGTCGGGCTCTTGCTCGGAAACGTGGACTTCACCGACAAGTTCATCTTGCTGCGGGAGGGGAAGAGCGCGGGCCCGTACGCGACGCTCAAGATCGCCAAGGAGGCCGGCGCCGTGGTGCTCTCCTACGGGCAGTTCGTGAACGCGATCGTGAGCTTCCTCATCGTGTCGTTCGCGCTCTTCCTGGTCGTCCGGTGGGTCAACAAGCTCCGCACGCCAGCCGAGGCTCCCGCTCCCACCACGCGGCCATGCCCGTTCTGTACCAGCGAGATCGCGCTCGGCGCGACGCGCTGCCCGCACTGCACGTCCGAGGTGGTGGCGGCGAAGTAGTCAGCGCCTGGCGAGCAGCCTGAGCCGATCCGCGGCCACCCAGCCGGACACCGTGCCCCACTCTACGCGCGCGAGCGCGCCCTCGTGCTCGAGCACGACGACGCTCGCGCCCTCCGGGATCTCGGAAGGAGCGTCCCCGCGGGCGCCGCGGGCAGGCTGCCCGCGGGAGTCGAGCAGGCGCGCCTCGCTCGCCACCACCACCGCCGGCTCGGAGGTCAGCCGGTAGTGCCGCGCGGTGGCTGCGAGCGCACCTGCCGCCGGTAGCACTACCATGCCGACCGCCGTCGAGAGCGCGCCCCCGAGCCGTAGCTGCGGCGCCCGCCCGAGGCGGCGCGTGGCGAGGCCCGCCGCGAGCAGCAGCGAGCCGAGCGCGGCCGCGAGGCTCCAGGTGTCCTCTCCAACCAGCCCGACCAACGCGCGCGCGAGTGATGGGTGAGTGGTGACCGCGTGCGCGCCCTCGCTCGCGCGCCGCCGCGCGATCTCCTCTCGCACCCGCGTCAGTGACTCCTCGGCGGCGGTGTCGCCGGGCCGGAGCTCGAGCGTCTCGGCGAGCGCGGCGGCGGCGTGGCCGAGATCGCCTGGCTGCACGCGCTTCGAGCGCGCGCGGCCGAGGTAGGCGACCGCGCGATCGAAGCTGGCGTCGGGGTGCACGAAGCCCCGGTCGGCGAGCAGCTCGAAGTCGTCGATCGCCTCGTCCCAAGCGCCTCGGTGGATGGCCGCGACTCCGGTCGCGAAGAGCTCGGACGGGTCCGCAGGCGGCTCCGCGCGCGCCGGGGAGCTCGCGAGCAGCGCGAGGGCGCACACGACGAGCGCGACGAGCGGCTTCAAGCGTCGCCTCGAGCGGATTTTGCGGTCGCGCGGAGGAGCGCGCGGAGGAGCTCCCGCGCGCGCGGAACCAGCGCGCCGGGCAGCGCGACGTCCGCGCCGGTGAAGCGGGCGGCGTCACAGGCGTCGAGCAGACTCTCCACTTCGCCTGCCAGCTCAGGGGCGAGCCCGCGAGCCTCGAGCGCCGCGCGGAGCTCGGGTCGGACGATCGCCCGCGCCTTCAGGTCGAGCGCCGCCTCGATCGAGATGAATACGGCGCGCTCGACCGCGCTCGCCGCGGCGGCCGCGTCGGTGGCGTGCTCCGCGTCGGCGAGCGCGCGCGTCGCGAGCGTCTCGTGCGAGGAGCGTCTGGCTCGGAGACGCTCACCCACGCTCCGGCCGAGCCGAACCGACCCGCTGGCGGTCAGCACGGCGAGCGGACCGGCGAGAAGCGCGAGCCAGAACCACCGATGGTCCGCGAGCCCGAGCGGCGCACGCGCGCTCGCGCCGAGCGCATCGCGAGGAGCGACCAGAGACGCCAGCGGATCGTCGCGCGACTCGAGCTCGGGCGGCGGTGCGCCCGCTCTCGTCGCTACCTCCACGGTGCCGAGCGCCGCGCGCGCCACGACGTAGGCGTTCTTCGACGGATCGAAGTAAGGCAGGGTGACGTCGCCGAGCGCTACGTGCCCCGGCTTGTCGAGCCGCACGAGGTACGAGAACTTTCGCCACCCCCCCACGGCGCGGCCGTGCGGTCCGACGTCGTCCGTGATGGTCGGCGCGAGCCAGGTGATCCCGTGCTCTGCGGGGATCTTCACCTCGTAGGGGAGGTTCCCGGTGCCACTCAGCTTCACCACCACGGACACGGAGTCGCCTGCGGAGACGCTCCGCGGCTCCACGCTGGCGCCGAGCTCGTACGAGCCGACGTCACCTACGCGATAGCCCGCCGGCCGCCCCCGGGTGGGCGGCTCGCGCACCACCAGCTCGATCGGAGGGCTCGTCCTCGTGAGCTGCTGGCCTCGCCCGCGCCATGCGTAACCTCGCCCGTCGAAGGCCATGGTCATCGACCCGATGGTCAGCTTCCCCGCGTGCATGGGAAAGAGAGCGACCTCGCGCACCTTCATCGCGTACCAGACGTCCCCGTCGATGGGGACGCGGTACTGCTGTTCGCCGTAAGAGTTGTCGACGATGCTGTAGGCGAGAAAATCGGTTCGGCTGGCCTCGGAGCTGTTGGCTTCGCGGAAGGGTGCCGGGTGCCCGTAGGCGTAGATCCGGAGACGCACTTCTTGTCCGACCACCGCCGACTCGGGCGTCACCACCGCGCGCAGAAAGGCCGTGTCGTCGGGCGCGCGAGCGAGCCGGAGGTCATCGGGGAACGGCGGTAGGTTCGCGAGCGGGTCGCTGTCGTCGGGGTCGTTGTCGAGCGGGTTGCCGAAGCCCGGCAAGGATGGCATCCCGGGCATCCCGCTGAAGGGATCGAACGGGTCGAACCCGAACGGCGAGGGAGGAGTGGATGGCGCGGAGCCGCTCGAGGCGTCCACCCGCACGGTGATGGTGTCGCTCGGTTCGAGCCTGCCGTTCACCCGGACCTGCGCGGGGCCGATCCGGTACGTGCCCGTGCGCGACGCCGTGAGCACCCAGGTCGCGCTGATACCCTGACGCTGCTCGAGCCGCCCGTTGACGATGGTCACCTGCGTCTGGCTCGACACGCTCGGCCCGCGTGCGCTCACGCCGGCCGGCACCGAGAGCCGCGGGCTCGCAGGCGCGGCGCCGCCCCCCGAGGTGAGCGCGTCGAGCTGGACGCGAAATGGCTGCCCGACCCCTACGTGCGTGGCGGTCGCGCGGAGTCGCAGGCTCACCGTGCCCTGCGCGCGCGCCGGCGATGCGAGCACCAGTCCTGCCGCACCGAGAAGCCACGCGCCGCGGTTCACTTGTCCTCCGCGCCCTGCACGCGCCGCCCCGGAGCGCCGTCCTTGGCCGTCTGGTGCTGGAGGGTGGGCGCGTGCTCGAGCATGTCGAGCATGCGCTCGTCTTGGTTCGCGTTCGGTGGCGGAGGTTGGTTCTGCGCGCTCGGTTGGGGTCGAGGTGGCTGTCCGCCGTCGCGCGATTTCCCGGCGTCCGGCTGCTCATCCTGCGAGTTCCGATCCGAGCCGTCCGCACCGGCGTCTCGACCGCCGCCGTCGTGCCCGCCGTCTTGCTCGCCCCCATCGTCGCCGCCATCCTCCTTGCCGCCCCCGTCCTCGCCTCCGTCCTCTCCGCTGTCCGGTCCGGCGTCGTTCCCGGAGTCCTCGCCGGAGTCGGGGGAGGCTTCTGGCTGGGCGTCGCGGCCGGCGTCGCGATTCTTCTCGTCTTCGAGGCGCGCGAGCGCGATGGCGCGATTCCACGCCGCGTCACGCCCGATGCCGTCGCCCGCGTCGTCCGGCAAGCCCGGGATCAACGCGAGCGCGGCGTCGTAGGCGGTGACCGCGGCGCGATACTGCCGGCGCAGGAACTCTAGGTTTCCGGCGAGGTACCAGGCGCGCGCGCGCAGATCGATGGGCACCGTCCGATCGCCCGACACCAACTGCACGATGCGGAGCGCGCACTCGACCTGCGCCGCTCGCTCCGCCGTGGCCTGCTCCTCGGCGGGCGTCGGGCCGGCCTCGCCGAGCGGCTCTTCGTCGCCGAAGCGCCGCCCGAACGACTCGGCGATCTCGAACAGCCCGAGCCCGAGATCGAAGCTCGCCGCGTGGCGCTTTCGCACGCTGTCCGGCGTGCCGATCTCGCCCTTCTCGCACTTTCCCGTGGAGAGGTAGCTCTCGAGCAGCTCGACCGCCGCGCCGGCGTCGCCGGCGTCGTACGCTTCCAGCGCGCGGTCGACCTCGGGGGCGTTTCGCAGGAAGAGCTGATTTTCTCCCTCCTGGCAGCCGGTTGCCACCGCCATCGCGACGGCCAAGAGCGCGGTGGCCGTCGCGCCGGCGGCGCGCGCCGACGCGCCGATCGTGCGGGCTCGCCGCCTTCGCTTCGGCGGAGGAGCCACCGCGGCGCGTCGCCGCCGCCGCGACTCTCCGACGAACGTCTCCGCGACGAGGAGCAGGATGGCGAGCCCGAGTGGATAAGCGTACACGTCCGCGTAGATCGTCTCGACCCGCTCGGAGAGCTCGCTCTTCATGCGCCCGAGCGAGCGGGCCACCGCGCGGATCCCGGTCTCGCCGTGCTCGCTCCGCACCACCATGCCGCGGGTGAGCTCCGCGATCCGCGCGAGCTGGGCCTCACCCGCGGCGCTCAGCGACGTCGTGAGCGGCCTGCCCTGATCATCAGTGCGAAGACCGGTGACCTCACCCGCGGCGTTGACCTCCGGGATGGGTTCTGGCGTCCGGCCACCGATCTGCACCACGTCGATGGTGATGCCCGCGCTGGCAGCCGACTCGGCCACCGCCACCGGATCGCCTTCCAGATCCTCTCCGTCGGTGACCAGCACCAGCACCTTGCGGTGGGTTCGACTGAGCGGGTCGCGATCGAGGAGCTCGCGGCCGGCGGTGAGCGCGCGGGCGATCGCGGTCCCACCGACCGGCATGTCGTTCGGGGAGAGCTGGCGGAAAAACTGCGCGATCGCGGCGCCGTCGCTGGTGAGCGGGAAGCTCATCGGCTCTCCGGCGAAGGCGACCGCGCCGAAGCGCGCTCCGGGCAGATCCCGGATGAGCTGTCCCACCTCGATCTTGGCGCGCGCGATGCGCGAGGGCACGACGTCCCGCGCGTACATGCTCTTCGAGTAGTCGAGCACGACGACGACATCGAGATCGGTGGCGGGGATGAGGCGCGTCCCGCGCCCGTATTGCGGCTTCGCGAGCGCCACGAAGGCGAGCGCCACCGCCAACACCAAGAGGACGCCCTTCAGCGCGCGTCGGCCGCCCGCGCGGCTGGTGATGAGTGGGCCGACGCAGGCCTCGTCACCGAAGCGCCGAAGCGCGCGGAGCAAGAGCACGCCGCCCGCCACCAGCAGCCCGGCGACGACCAGCGCGACCAGCGTCCCGAACAGCCAGACCGGATCGGCGAACCTCACGGACGCCTCCTCTCGGCGCTGCGAAGCGTCACGGGAACCTCCTCAGCACGAGCGAGCGCAAGAGCGCGTCGAGCGCGAGCAGGAGCACGCCGGGCAAGAGCAGGTAGCCGTAGAGGTCCTCGAAGCTCGCGATGCTCGCCTCGAACGCGGTCTTCTCGAGCTTGTCGAGCACGTCGTGGAAGCTCGCTTGGAGCACTTTCGCGTCGGTTGCGACGTACATCTCGCCGCCGGTCTCGTGAGCGAGCTTCTTCAAGAGCTCGGGGTTGGTCGGGAAGGAGAAGCTCACGTAGCGCGGCTGTCCGAAGAGATCGTACCCGTCCTGCACCTCGCCGCGATCTCCGCTGCCGATCTGGATGGTGTAGAGCTGAACGCCGACCGTGTTGGCGAGGTGCGCGGCGTACTCGGGGGCGATCTTTCCGGCGTTGTTGTCGCCGTCGGTGAGCAGGATCACGGCCTTGCTGCGCGCGCGGCTATGCCGCATGCGCGCCACTGCGACGCCGAGCGCGTCGCCGATCGCGGTCGCGCTGCCGTCGATGAGCCGGAGCTCCATGCGACTCACCAGCGTGTCGAGCAGATGGTAGTCGAGGGTAGGTGGGGAGAGGATGTACGCCTCCTTGCCGAACACCACCACGCCGATCCGATCGGTCTTCCGCCGCGATATGAAATCGCGGATGACGGCCTTCGCGCCGTCGAGTCGAGTCGGGCGCTCCCCGCGCCCACGCGCGGGCGCCAGGTGTGCGAGCTCGGGCGGCAGGTTGTCGAGCACCGCGCGCATCGAGCCCGAGAGGTCGAGCACGATCATGATGTCGATGCCCTCCTCGTGCGCGCTCTCCGGTTGGAGCGTGTTCACCGGACGCGCGATCGCGCCGATGAGCAGCGCGAGCCCCACCGAACGCACTACGCCCGGCACGTCGCGGAGCCACACGCGAACCCCCGATGGGCCGGCCATGAGCGGCGCGAGCGTGCCGAGCGAGAGGCGCGGCGTGCGTCGGTCCTCGCCGAAGGTGCCGCGCCAGAACACCGCGGGCACCAGCAGCAGCCCGAGCAACAGCCAGCGGTTCTGCCAGCTCGCCTCTAGCAGCTCCTCGCCGCGCGCGATGGCCGGATAGCTCACTCCGACCACGAACGCGGTGAGCGTCGCGACGACGAGCACGCCGATGCGGAGCGCGCCGCGCGATGAAGCAGGGCGCGAGCTGCGCCCGCGTCCGGGCGGCCGCGGCGCGGGAGCTCTCGTCTTCGGGCTCACGGGGCGCCGCCTCCGGAGTCGGGCTCGGGCGGGGCGCTCTCGGCGGGCGCCGCCGCACCGGCGCCAGCCTCGACGAAGGGCGGGACGGTGGTGCGGACGATCTGCTCGCCGCGACCGAGCGCGGTCTCGCAGTCCTCCTGCGACGGCGTGAGGCGCGCGAACTTCACGAGGTCCGCCTCGCGGAGGAAGGTCCAGATCTCCGGCTGCGCGGTGACCGGCGGGACGATCCGCTCGATGATCGCCATGATCTCACGCGTGGTGCTCTCGAGCCCGTCGAAGCCGTAGCGATCACCCAGATACTTTCGCACTGCGTGCGAGACGCGGTCGTAGTGCTCCTGGAAGCGTTGGTCGGTGATGAGGCCCGCGTGACGGATGTCGAAGAGCTCCTCGAGCGCCACCTCCCACGGCGGCCGAGGAGGCGGAGGCGGCGGCTCGGGCTTCGGGCGCCGCAGCCACCGGCCGAGCAGCCACGCGAGGAGCACGCCCACCACGAGCGCGATGAGCGCGGCGGTCGCGACGTTCTTGGCGAGCGTCCACTCCTCTCGCTGCGGGCGCGGGGGTGGGTTCGGGAGCGGGCGCGCGTTCGGGGTGCTCGAGGTCGGGTCCTCGATGATGACCGCGTGCGGCCGGGTGCACAGCGTCGAGACCTCGCCGCTCGCGCGTGCGATGGCGATCGGCAAGGGGGGCAGCACGAGCTCGTGGCGTCCGGGCTCGTCCGGTAGCGCGACGAAGGGGATGGTCACCGTGGTCGTGGCACGGTCGCCTTCGGACTCGGTCTTCAGGTGCGGGGCGGCGCCGCCTTCGGGGTCCGGCAAGATGAAGCCGGCACGCTTCAGCGCGCGCGCCTCGTCGCTCCCGCGATCGATCCGGAAGCCGTTCGGTAGCACCTTCTCGCCCTTGCCATGCACGATCACGAGCTCGAGCGTGAGCACGTGCCCGCTGGTGCCTCGCGGCGGCACCTTCTCCTCGAGCTTCGGCCGCTCTGCGCCCGTCAGGTGCTCGACGCAGCTCGCCGAGACGCTCGGCGCGGCGTCGCTCGCGCGGCCGGCGTCGGAGGGCCCGGGGACGCCGCCGTCGGTCGCGCCGGCGGCCTGCGCCGATACCGCGCCGCACAAACAAAGAAGGCCAATCCCGACCGTGCGCCTCATCGGTGCGCCCTCCGCGCACGCCGCGCGAACAGATCACGGAGCGGCTTGATGTAGGGGCGATCGGTGCGAATGGTGGCGTGATCGAGGCCGAGCTTGCGGAACAGATGCACCTGCTCTTGGCGGAGCTGGCGCATTTGTCGCGCGTACCAGGAGCGGACGCGCGGGCTCGAGGTATCGACGACCACGCTCTCGCCCGTCTCGAGATCCTCGAACGTAGAGAGGCCCACGTCGGGGAGCGCTTCGTCGCGCGGATCGGTGAGGACGATGGGGATGACGTCGTGGCGCGCCGCGGCCAGCGCGAGCGCGCGTTCGTAACCGGACGCGAAGAAATCGCTCAACACGAACGCGACGCTGCGGCGACGAGCCACGTTGTAGAGCGTCTCGAGCGCGACCTCGAGGTCGGTCCCGGTGCGCTCCGGCGTGGCACCGAGGATCTCCCGCACCACCCGCATCACGTGCTTCTGTCCCTTCTTGGGCGGGACGATCTTCTCGATCTGATCGGTGGCGAGGATGAGGCCGACCCGATCATTGTGCTTGATCGCCGAGAAAGCGCAGAGCGCGCTCACCTCGGCGGCGAGGCGCGACTTGCTCGCGGTGCGCGTGCCGAACCGCTCGCTCGCCGAGACGTCGACGACGAGCATCATGGTCATCTCCCGCTCTTCGACGAAGACCTTGACGTAGGTCTCGTTCATCCGCGCGCTGACGTTCCAGTCGATGGTTCGGATGTCGTCGCCCGGCAGGTACTGGCGCACCTCGCGAAAGGCGAGGCCCCGGCCCTTGAAGACCGAGGTGTAGTCGCCCGAGAGCTGCTCGGTCGCCAGCCGGTTGGTCGTGATCTCGATTTTGCGGAGGGCCTTCAGCAGCTCCTTGGGGATCACGACTCGACCTTGTTCACGGGCTCGTTGGAGACGCTTCGGGGAGGCGGCCGGTCATAGCGCGCCGGCGAGCGAAGTGACAATCGAGGGTACACGGCTATTCCGAGTTGGTCGGGCATATTGGCCGGGCGGCCGGCCTGTTGGTGCGCGCCCCGGCACCACGCGCCGAGCCTCCCGCCGACCGGGGGCATACTCGCGCCGATGTCCGACTCGGAGCTCACCCTCGCCGCGCTCGCGCTCGCGCGGCGCGCCTTCCCCACGGCAGACGCGGCCTACGCCGAGGTCGCGCGGCTCGGCGCGCAGCTACTCTCGCCAAAGCCGACCGTGCACGTCGTGAGCGACATCCACGGCGAGCACGAGAAGCTCCGTCACATCGTAAATAACGCCTCGGGGGCGCTTCGCCCGCTCATCGAGGGGGTGTTCGGCGCGCGTTACGACGCCGAGCGGCTAGCGCGCGTGGTGGCGCTGGTCTTCTACCCGAGCGAGACCATCGCGCGGCTCGCGCCGCCGGCGGACGCCGGCGAGGAGCGAGCGCGCTTCCTCACCCGTGCGCTCGCCGACGTGCTCGAGGTACTTCGCGCGGTGGCGCGCGGCGCGAGCGTCCGCCGGCTCGACCGGGCGCTCCCGAGCGACTACGGCTCGCTCTTGCGCGAGCTCATGTTCGACGGCGCCCCCGAGGGCCAAGATGAGCGGCTGGGCGCGATCGTGCGCCGGCTGATGCCCGGCGCGCGCGCGACGCGTCTCATCCGCCTGGCGGCGCGTATGGCGCGCGATCTGGCGGTGGACGAGCTGGTGGTCGCGGGGGACTGCTGGGATCGAGGCCCGCGCGGGGACCGCGTGCTCGACATCCTGCTCGCGCAGCCGAGCGTCCACTTCACCTGGGGCAACCACGACGCGGCATGGCTCGGCGCCGCGCTCGGCTCGGAGGCGCTCATCTGCCACGTGCTTCGCATCAGCGCGCGCTACGGGCGGCTCGCCCAGCTCGAGGAAGGGTACGGCATCACGCTCCAGCCGCTCGAGAAGCTCGCGCGCGAGCTCTACGCGACCGATCCGGCGGAGCGGTGGCGGGCACGTAACGACGATCTCCGCGATCCTGTCACCGTCGCGCGCATGCACAAGGCCGCGGCGGTGATGCAGCACAAGCTCGAAGCGCAGCTCATCGCGCGCAACCCGAGCTTCGGCCTCGAGCACCGGCGGTTGATGGCCGCGGTCGAGCTCCCGGCGGGAATGGTGACCATCGACGGCCGGCGCCACGCGCTCGCCGACGCGGTCTTGCCCACGGTCGATCCCGCCGATCCGACTCGACTCTCGGACGCCGAGACGGCGTGCCTCGCGCGCATCCGGGAGTCGTTCCTCGCCAGCGAGAAGCTCTGGCGGCACGCGCGCGAGCTCGCGCGGCTCGGCGCGCTCTGGCTCGTCCGCGACGCGCATCTCATCTTCCACGGCTGCCTGCCCGTCGATGAGGCCGGCGAGCCGCTCGCCTTCGAGATCGACGGCCAGCTCGCGAGGGGCCGAGCGCTCTTCGAGGCGTTCGAGCGGGTGGTGCGTCGCGCGGTCGAGCGCCCCAGCGAGCCCGACCTCGACCTGCTTCACTACCTCTGGTGCGGGCCGCGCTCGCCGTGCTTCGGCAAGGACCGTATCACCACCTTCGAGCGGGATTTCGTGCAAGATCCCTCGACCCACGTGGAGGTCAAGAACCCGTACTTCTCTCTGATCCACGAGCGCGCTTTCTGCGAGCGCGTGCTCCGCGAGTTCGGGGTCGAGCCCACCCAGGGGCTCATCGTGAACGGGCACGTCCCGGTACGCATCGAGGCAGGGGAGTCGCCGCTCAAGGAGAGCGGGCTCGCCATCACCATCGACGGCGCGTTCAGCGAGGCGTACGGGGATCACGGCTATACGCTCGTCCTCGACGCGCGTGGGACGCACCTCGCCAAGCACCACCATTTCGAGTCGGTCGACGCCGCCATCGACTCGGGCGTCGACATCATCCCGGAGGTCAACGCCATCCGGCGTTTCCACGAGCCGCGCCGCGTCGGTGACACCGAGCAGGGGCGGGTGCTCGAGGCGCGGATTTCCTTGCTCGAGCGGCTGATCGACGAGGGGTCGGCTCCGCGCGTGGGGGGGTGATGCCGCCGGGCGGCGCCGAAGCCGCCCGCGCGTGGCGCGTCAGGGGACCTCCACCACCTCGAACACCCGCCGCACGATGTCTTCGGCGGTCACCTCTTCTGCCTCGGCTTCATACGAGACCACGACGCGGTGCCGGAGCACGTCCGGCCCGATCGCCTTTACGTCCTCCGGCGTCACGTAGCCGCGGTGCCGCAAGAAGGCGTGCGCGCGCGCAGCGAGGTTGAGCGCGATGCTCGCGCGCGGGCTCGCGCCGTACTCGATGAGCGGCGCGAGATCCTTCATCCCCTTCTTCTGCGGCTCGCGGGTCGCGAAGACCACGTCTACGATGTAGTCCTTGACGCGGTCGTCGACGTACACGTCGCGCACCACCTTGCGCGCTTGCAGGAGTTGCTCCGGTGTGGTGGTCGGCTTGGCCTTGGCGGTGGTGTGGCCGGTCATGCGGTCCATCACCGCGCGCTCTTCGTCGCGCGACGGGTAGCCGACCTTGATCATGAGCATGAAGCGGTCGACCTGCGCCTCGGGGAGCGGGTAGGTGCCCTCTTGCTCGATCGGGTTCTGGGTGGCCATCACCACGAACGGGTCGGGCAGCGGATAGGTGCTGTCGCCGATGGTGACCTGGTGCTCCTGCATCGCCTCGAGGAGCGCGCTCTGCACCTTGGCGGGCGCGCGGTTGATCTCGTCCGCCAAGACCAAGTTCGCGAAGATGGGCCCGAGCTTGCTCGAGAACTCCCCCTTTTGCTGGTTATAGATCACGGTGCCCACCAGATCCGCCGGCAGCAGATCCGGGGTGAACTGGATGCGCGAGAATTTTGCCTGGATGGCGTCACACATGGTTCGCACGGTGAGCGTCTTGGCGAGCCCCGGCACGCCCTCGAGGAGCACGTGCCCGCCCGACAAGAGCCCGACCAGGATGCGATCGATCATGTAGGACTGCCCGACGATCACCTTGCCGACCTCCGCCACTAGGTCGTCGATGAACGCGCTCTCGGTGGCGACGATCTCGTTCAGGGCTCGGACATCCTGCATCTCGACTCGCTCCTCGGTGATGAAGCTCGAAGGGCGCTATACGCGACCCGACCGCGTGAGACAATCGGGGGGCCGCGCCTATTCCGTCCGCTGCCTCGCGAACCCGAGCCTCAACCGCGCTTGCGCTCGGCGCGGGCGACGAAGGCGTCGAGGCGCTCGCGCGCCTCCGGCGAGGTGAAGCACGCGAGCTGGTGCTCCCGCTCCTTGGCGAGCGCGGCGGCGAGCGCGTCGCGGGCCGGGCGGCACACGCCGAGCGCCGCGCTCCGCACCGGGCGCGGCACCTCCGCCCACTCGCGCGCGAGCGCTCGCCAGCGCGCTTCGTGGCCGTCCACCTCGACCATCTCGTCGACCAGGCCGAGCGCGAGCGCCTGGGCCGCGTCGATCCGCGGGCTCCGGAGCAAGAGGTCGAGCGCGCGCTCGCGGCCCACGCGCGCCGGCAAGGTGAAGCTCGTGCCCCAATCGGCGGCGAGCCCGAGCCTCGAGAAACCGGTGGTCAGCGTGGCGTCGTCGGCGGCGACGACGTAGTCGCACGCGAGCGCGAGCCCGAGCCCAGCGCCCGCGGCCGGGCCGCGCACCGCGGCGAGGGTCGGCTGCTCGAGCTCGGTGGCCAGCCGGAGCACCGTCTCGGTCATCAAGTCGAGCCGCGCGGCGAGCTGCTGCGCGCCATCGGCCTGGTGGCTGAGCGTCGCGAGATCAGTGACGTCCGCGCCGGCGCAGAAGGCCGCCTCTGCGCCGCGCAGCACCACCGCGCCGACGCTCGCGTCGCGGTGGAGCGTCTCGAGGTGCCGAGCGAGCTCTTGGCGCATATCGCCGCCGAGCGCGTTCCTGCGGTGCGGGCGCTCGAAGGTGATGATCGCGACGCCGGAGGCGCGCTCGAGGCTCACGCGGCCGTCGCTCATCGCCGCGGACTATCCCGCCGGACTCGATTGGCCGCAAGTCCGGGCGGTGCTTTGCTCTCGCGCATGAGCGAGTCATCGGAGATCCGGCGCGTCGGCATCGTGTTCGCGGGTGGCCCGGCGCCCGCCGCCAACTCGGTCATCGCCGCGGCGGTCATGAGCTTCCGGCGGAGCGGCCGCGAGGTCCTGGGTTTCCTCGACGGCTACTCGAACCTGGTCGAGTACGACGCGGTCACGCGCCCGCTCGTCGAGGGGCGAGACTGGTTCCGGTTCGAGGACGAGCACCTCCGCGGCCTCCGCAACAGCCGCGGCATCATCGTCGGCACCGCGCGCGCGAACCCGGGCAAGCTCATTCGCTCGCTCGCGGATCTCACGGATCCGGCGAAAAGCGCCCCGCTCGCCCGTGTGCATCGCGCGCTCGTCGACGCGGGCGTCGACGCGCTGGTGAGCATCGGCGGCGACGATACCTTGAAGACCGCGAACTTCGTCTACGAGTATGAGCGGAGCCTCCCGCCCGAGGACCAGCGGGTGCGCGTGGTGCACGTGCCGAAGACCATCGACAACGACTACCGCGGCATCGACTTTACCTTCGGGTTCTTCACCGCGGTCGATTTCATCGCCCAAGAGCTCCTCAACCTGCGCGCGGACGCCATGGCCACCAAGAGCTACTTCATCGCCGAGACCATGGGGCGAAAGGCCGGCTGGCTCGCTTACGGCGCCGCGATCGCGGGCGAGGCGCACATGGTGGTCGGCGTGGAAGACGTGGTCGGCGAGCTCGCGCGCCCGGACGGGCGCCTCGCGCTCGACCGGCTCTGCGATCGCATCGTCGACCTCATCCTCACCCGCGAGCGCCGCGGCAAGCGCTACGGCACGGTGGTCCTCGCCGAGGGGCTCGCCGAGCTGCTCCCCGAGCCCGAGCTCGGCGGGGTGCCGCGCGACGAGCACGGTCACGTCTCGCTCGGTCGCGTCGACATCGGGAAGCTCGCGGCCGAGCGCGTCATGAGGCGATTCACCGAGCGCACCGGCAGAAAGAAGAAGGTCACCGGCGTGCAGCTCGGCTACGAGTCGCGCTGCGCCACGCCCCACGCCTTCGACGTCATGCTCGGAAGCCAGCTCGGCGTCGGCGCCTACCGCGCGCTCTGCGAAGAGGGGCTCGACGGCCACATGGTGAGCGTCAAAGGTCAGCTCGAGCTCACCTTCGTCCCGTTTGCCGAGCTCATCGATCCCGCGACCCTCGAGACGGAGGTCCGCTTCGTGCGCCTCGGCAGCGATTTCCACCGCCTCGCGCACCAGATCGAGACGCGCGTCGAGCACGTGTCGGTGCGCCCGCCGCCCGTCGAGTGAGCCGCGCGCGCGCGGCGTGACGGCTCTGACGGAGCGACGTGAAGTTCGTCGCGGGATTGGGCTCACGTGGGGGACTCGTCCCCCACAGCTCGCTCCGCGACCGCTCCCCCCGACGCTTCGCGCGAGCGCGCGGGCGCGCGCTCGCGGCGCGGGCTCGCGCCTGGGACGTGATAACTTTCGCGGGTGGACATTCGGCGCGCTCACGCGCTCGCGGCGCTCCTCCGCTGGCTCGGGCCGTGGGCGTCCGAGCGCGCGCTCCCGGCGGGCGTCGCCCGGGAGACGTGGCTCGTTCGCGAGGGGCAGCTCCACGGTTTCCGCGCCCACCGCGCCGGCGCGCCGCCGCGTGCCGGCGCGGTGAGCCGCCTCGAGGCGTACGTCTATCATCCCCGCGGCGCGCCCCGAGGGGTGTACCTGATCGCACCGGGCCTGCACTTCCTCGGCCCCGACGATCCGCGCATGGATCGTCTCTGCCGCGTGCTCGCCGCCGCGGGCTTCGTGGTGGTCGCGCCGTTCTTGCCGG
This sequence comes from Polyangiaceae bacterium, assembly GCA_035063585.1. Classification (GTDB taxonomy): domain Bacteria; phylum Myxococcota_A; class Polyangia; order Polyangiales; family Polyangiaceae; genus JAPSGB01. The sequence continues at coordinate 3,961 of JAPSGB010000031.1, read as the reverse complement.
CCTTCGTCGATCTCGACGTGCGCCCCGACGCTCCGGACGATCTCGAGCGCTTCGCACGAGCCACGGCGGAGCGCTTTCGCAGCGCGGGGCGGCCCACCATCTTCAGCATCTCGTTCGGCTCGTGGCCGGCGCTCGAGGTGGCTGCGCGGCTCGACGACGCCGTCGACGGCGTCATCACCTTCGGCGGTTACGCGGATTTCGGCGCGGCGGTGCGGTTCTGCGTGGACGGCGTGATGCGCGCTCGATCGGGGGACGTCCGGCTCGCCCACGATCCGCTCAACCTGCCGGCGTTGTTCCTGAACCTCTTGCCCCACCTCGCGCTCGAGGGCGACACCTCCGGGCTCGCCTCGGCGTGGCGCGAGCTCGTCTATCGCACTTGGGGCAAGATGGAGCTGAAGGTGCCCGGGCGTCTCGAGCCGTACTGGCGCGAGCTTGCCCCGAGCGTGCCCGCGCCGCACCGGCAGACCTTCCTCGTCGGAGCGGGCGCGGAGCCTGGCGCTGGTGAGCTCGCGGAGCGGGCGCTCGCGCGCGCGGGGGCCGGCTTCGACTACGCCGATCCCACCGCCGCGATGATGCGCCTCACTCGCCCGGTGGTCGTCTGCCACGGCCGTGACGACGACGTGATCCCGTGGAACGAGGCGCGGAAACTCGAGCGCGCGCTCGCGCCGCGGGTCCCGACGCGGCTCCACTTGACCGGTCTCTACGGGCACACCGGCGCGGGGCGACCGGCCGCGGGCGCGCTCGCGCGCGAGGCCGCGACGCTGCTCGGCATCGCGCGCGCGCTCGCGCACGGGAGCGCCCTCGCGGAGCTCTTTCGCGAGCCGTGAACCGGGCGCGCGCCGTGAACTTGGCCGCCCGCGCCCGCGCCCGGTAGGGCACGTCCATCATGGCCACGCTCACTCGAGCCGAGCTGCTCGCTTACCCCGGGAGCACCCTCACCGAGCGCTTCGCCGCCGAGTTCGCCGAGCACGCGGAGGGCCCGGACCCGTCGCCGCGCGCCCGGGCGCTCCGCGCGAAGCGACTCGGTCCGTCCGCGGCGACGGCTCCGCTCCCTCCCGTCATCGACATCAGCCGCGTCCCCGGCCGAGACCGCGTCGAGCGCGTGATGCACCACCTACGTGTGAGCGTGCCCTTCGCCGATCGATGGTCCGAGGAGGGGCTCCGCGAGGTCGCCGCGCGCCTGGTCGCGACGGCGCGCGTCATCGAGTGAGCGCGCTCACGGCACGAGCGCGCTCACCGCGGCGCTCACCGCGACGCTCACCGCGACGACCGCGAGCATCCACCCGAGCCCGAGCGCGAGGCCCGCGAGCGAGCGGCGCGTGCGCGCGAAGTGGATCGGGACGCAGAGCGGGCTGAACATCACGATCGCCGACCAGAAGGTCGCGTCGTTCCACGCGCGGTCGAGCTGCTCGCCGGAGAGCCGGCGGAGATCTCGGCGGACGATCCACGCCGTGAGCGCCATGACGAGCGCGGCTTGACCGACGAACTCGAGGACCTCCCCCACGGCGCGCCGCTCAAGGCGCCTGGAGAGCGTGGATGAGCTCGATGAACGCGCTCCGCTCGCTGCTCGCCGGCGGCGCGTTCCGGCGGAAGAGCGACGCGCGGCCGGCCTTCGCCTCGCACTCGATGGCCGAGGTGAACGCGTCGAGCGCCGGCTCGTACGGGCGACTCCCGGCGAGCGCGTGCCCGAGCGTGTCGAGCGCGGCGTCGGCGCGGCCGCAGCCTTGGGTGGGCGCGGGGAGCTCGAGCGGCTTCGCGTCGGTGCAGCAGCCGCTCCGCGCCACCGCGAACGCCGCCATGTCGTACCAGCCGAGGCGGCTCATGAGCTTCATCGCGTCCGAGACTCCGCCGGCGGAGCCCTGAACGATGGCCGTTCGGAGCTTGGCGGCGCCGTCGCGCGGGTCGACGGTGCCGCAGAGCCAGTCCATCTCCGGCGCGTCCTTGAACGCTCCCTTCGGCAAGTAGCCCGCGACGCAGGTGGCCATCTTGTCGCCGGTGAGCGAGGCCGTCTCGCCGGTGACCGGCACCTCGGACAGATCGATCTCGGTGCGTGCGCTCGCGGGCGGGGCGGCGCTCGCCGGCCCCGGCGCGCTCGACGCCACCGGCACCTCGATGACCGTCGGGCGGCCAGCGAGCGCGCTGAACGCCCACGCCGCGCCGAGCCCGCACACGATGGCGCCGACTGCAAAGAGCGGGAGCATCCGCCGCTTGGAAGGGGGCGGCGCGGGGGGCATCGAGGTGGCCGGCGGGAGCGACACCGCCGGCGTCGCCACGCTCGGCGGCGCCGGCGCGAGCGAGGCGACGCCCGGCGGGAGCGGCGGAGGCATGCTGCTCACGTGCGTGGTGGGGGTCGCGGTCTCGTCGCTCGCGTGCTCGACGAACCAGCGCGCCAGCTCGCGCTTGATCGCGTGGAGATCTGGCGCGCGCTCGGCCGGGTTTGCGTCGAGGGTGTGGCGCAGCACCTGGCGCAGCGTCGCGTCGGTGATTTCGAGGCTCGCGAGCGACGCCTCCGACGCGACGCCGCCCGCAGGAGGCACCTCGCCGGTGAGCATCTCGAAGAAGGTCGCGCCCACCGCCCAGGCGTCGTCGGCCACGCTCGGCGGATCGGATGGGCCGCGCTCGGGAGAGCGAAACGGCGACGGCGGCTCGGCCGGCGGCGCGTAGCCGAGCACCGGCGCCGGGCGCGTGTCGCCGTCCGGCTCGACCACCACCGAGCCCGAGCTCACCCCGCCGTGCACTCCGCCGGACTCGTGGAGGTGCGAGAGCGCGTCGGCCACGCGGAGCGCCGCTCGCACCGCGGCGACCGGGCTCCTCCGCCCCCGCTCGCGGAGCAGCTCGGCGAGGGTGCGCCCCGGTACGTGCTCGGCGACCAGCACCATGCGCTCGTCGCCGCCGTCCACCAGCCCGAGCAGCGTCGCGACGTGCGCGTGCTCGAGCCCCACGATGGGGCGGAGCGGCTCGGCCTCCGCCGCGGTGAGCTCGAACAGCACCACGCGCCGCTCCGTCTCGAGATCCGTGCCGAGGAACCGCGGCCGCGCGCCGTCCGCGAGGCGCTCGTCGACCCGGAAGCGCGACGCCAGCGTCACACCCGGTGCTAGCTCGCTGGTCAGAGGCGGCGACAACGGAAGATCCCGATGCGAGCGTCGCACTTCCCCTCCGGGTCGTCCAGCACGCTCGCGAGCCCCGCCCGGGTCTCGAGCTCGGAATGCTGGTCGGTTCGGCGCGGAATCGCCGGGGTTTGACAGCAGGAGTGAACCATGTTCACTATAGTGAACGTGGTTCACTCTCCTGAGCTCGGGCGCCGCGAGCGGCGTCGCGAGGAGCGCGCCGGCCAGATCCTCGACGTCGCGCTCCGCCTCATCGACGAGGGCGGGCTCGAGGGGCTCACCGTGCATCGCCTGGCCGAGGAGCTCGGCTATGTGCCGGGCGCGCTCTACCGCTACTTCGCGTCCAAGGACGCCCTCGTCGCCGCGCTCCAGGCGCGCATGGTCGCCGGGCTCCACGCGCGGTTCCGCGCCGCTCAGGCATACCCGCTTCCCCCGAACCTCGACGCGCGGGCGCGCGCGCTCGTCCGGCTGGTGCGCGCGGCGCGCTCCTACCTCGCGCTGCCGCGCGTGGCACCGGAGGAGTTCCGGCTCCTCGCGCTCCTCGCTGGCGATCCGCGGCCGCTCGTCTCCGACGACGAGGCCGGGCGAGTGGCGGGCCCGCTCCTCGAGCTACTCTCGGAGGTGAGCGAGCTCTTCGAGCGCGCGGCTCGACGTCACGCGCTCCGTCACGGCGACGCCCGCGATCGCACGCTCGTGTTCTGGTCGTCGCTCCACGGAGCTTGCCAGCTCGAGAAGCTCGCGCGGTTCGACCGCGCGAGCTTCGACGTCGCCCGACTCGGCGAGTCGGTGATGACCGCGCTCCTGCTCGGTTGGGGCGCAGACGGCGCCGCGCTCGAGCGCGCGGCGCGCGAGGA
>JAPSGB010000030.1:0-55708 GCA_035063585.1 Polyangiaceae bacterium | reverse complement strand
TGCACGAAGAAGACCGCGAGTTGCTCCTTCCGGCGTTCGACGAAGTGATCCGCGAGCATGAGTTCTTCCGCGAGGTTTACGGTGTCATCTAGCCTACGAAATGAGGGGATGGCTCAGCGGTACGAGGATTCCACGCTAGCAGCCTACGCTAGTCGCGGCCGGCTGCAACGTCGTGCCGAGCGCCACACCAGTCAACAAAAATTGGCATGCTCGCCGCTCGCATCTTTTGTCGTGGCGACGCCTATCGCCGCCCATCTTGGGAGCGCGGTTCAAGCAGAGGAACCGCGGATTGCCACCAAGGAGAACGGACCATGAAGAACTCTATTAGCTCGCTGGCGGTTGGGGCGGGACTGCTCGCTCTCTTCGTGAACACGGGCTGCGGCACTGCGCCGTGCGAGGGCGACGAGTGTACGGCCTACGCCGACGAGGTGAGCGACGCCGCAGTGTCGCAGCCGCTCAGCACACCGGTCTGCCTCGCGAGCGCGGCCGGCAAGTACTGCGGGAACGGAGGCTACGTCCAGAACGGCTTGAACGGGGTCTTGTACGCCTGCCAGGGCGCAAACAAGGCGCCGACGGCTCAGACGGCGTGCAGCGCGGAGTGCGTCGTCGCCCCCGCCGGAAAGAACGACTTTTGCGGCTCGACGATGAAGGCCACGGCGGGCAACCTGTACACGCTGCGGATCGCGGGGTGGAACAGCGCCGGCTACGGCGCGTACGATGGCGTCGTTCCGGGCGTCTACGGCCCCTTCGGCCCCCTCTCGGCGCTCGCCGTGCCGAGTGGGTACGTCAAGACCAGCTCGCTGCTCGGGACGTTCAAGGCCGCCCGGATCTACGACCCGGGGAACCCGTACTCGCCGCACGGGCAGTGCGTTGACTTCGCGAAAGCTGTGAGCGGCAGGACGAGCGCGACGTCCACGTGGGTGAAGAGCGCACCGGCGCTGAGCGCAGCCACGGAAGGCGTGGTCGTGGCCACTTTCGACAGCTCTGGAAACTACTCGGGGCATGTCGGCGTCTACGCGGGCTACAGCAACGGGATGATCCTGTACGATGCGAATTGGTCGCTCGACGGCCTGGTGAAGAAGCACACGCTGGTCACGACCGGAACGGGCTTGGCGGACCCCACCAGGTACTTCATCGTGAAAGCCCCGTAGCGCGCTCACTCGCGCACATCGAAGGGCCGTCCGGTCAATCAGGCACCGGGCGGCCCTTCCGCTTTCACCTGGGCGCGATTTCCAGGCGCGGCTGGGGCGCCGTCGTCGGTGGTCGTCGGCGTCGAGGGGCCCTGGCGACCAACGACCTTCGAGCCAACGCCAAGCGGCTCAACGAGAAACCCGTCTGAGATCCACAACGACTCTTGCTACTGCGAAGGGCGATCGCCCGGGTGCCGGTGAGCTTCTCGTCGATGACGCCCTCAAGGAGTGGAGCGCGAACACGTGGACGGCAACGCCGCGGCGAGATCCGAGGCGCCATGCAGACTGCGCACGTCCCGAGCGAAGGAAGCCGTGGTCGCCCGGTTCGGGACGACTCGTGAGGCGATCATGGCCGAGTTCGACGAGATCATGCGCAACTACGTGGAGGCCATGAGTCGCTGGGCCGAGAGATCCGCGGCTCACAGGGCCGGCAAGGCTCGGCGCGCGAATAGACCGCACCGCAGTCAAAGCGCCGGGGCCACGCCGGTGGCTCAGGTCGGTGAGCTAGCTCCCGCCCGCGTTCAGCAACGCGATCGCCTCGTGCTTCGCACCCTTCGACAAGTGCATGTAGCGCAGCGTGGTCTCGATCCGCTGGTGTCCGGCCAGCTCCTTTATGGTCATGACCGGCGCGTTCTTCATGGCGAGGCGGCTACAGAAGGTGTGCCGCAAGATGTGAAGCGCCCCCCGGGGCGTGAACCCGGCTCGCTTCTCGACAGCAGCCATCCACATCCGCAACACCTTTGGCGTTACGGCTCGCCACTCGCCCTGCCACCGGTTTGCATCCTGCTCCTTGAAGTACAGGACGCGATCGCCTCGGAGATGTCGGTGCGCCCGCAGTGCCTTGGCGAGCCGGTCCGTCATCGGGACGTACCGTGGCTTGCCGCTCTTGGTCGGCCCTTCCTTGCCCTTGTAGACCTGACGCTGGACGTAGATCTGCTGCCGCTTGTGATCGACGTCCGCCTGGTTGATGCCCAGGATCTCGCCGCGACGAAGGCCCGCGTCTGCTCCGAGCAGCACAACGAGCAGGTGTTCGAGGCCGAGCTTCTCCGCTTCTTCGATCAAGCGGTCCAGCTCGTCGTGCTCGTAGGCGTGAAGCTGCCCCTCGCTGACCTTGAGGAGCCGCACCGTGCAGGGCATCGTCGCGATGACCCCCCAGTCGCACGCGACCTTGAGCATCTTGCCGAGCACGGTCAGGCGGTTGTTGATCGTCTTCGACTTCTCCGTCGGCCGGACCTTCCACGAGCCATCGGGATTCTTGACGCCGTCGATGAACGTCGCCTTCAGCTTCTGCACATCGGCCGTGGTGATCTCGTCGAGCCGCTTTGTGCCGAGCTGCGGGATGAGATGGATCCGCAGCGCAGACTCCTTGGAATCGATGCCGGCTTCGTGGTGACGCTCGGCACGGGCGTACTCGCTGATGAACCTCGGAGCGAAATCAGCGAGCGTCGGTATCGGAGCACAGGCCGGCGTCGGTGCTTCTGGATCCGCCTTCCGCGGCGGACCTTTCCGCAGCAGCTCAGCCTCGCGGGCTTGTCCCCAGCGTTTTGTCGCGTCGTGGCCTGTGAGCGGCGACTTTCGCCGCTCGCGATGCGCCTCGCCGCCAGGCCAGGTGATCCGGATATCGACCTCCCAGCCAGGCTTGCCGGAGCCTCGCCAGGGCTTCACGCGGACGCTCATCGCCGGCCTCCGTTCTCCAAGAATCGGAGGAGCCGATCGCGGTGGAACAGGACGCGGCTGCCGTCGCGCACGAGACCGTCGCCCTTCGTGAGCTGGCCGCGGGAGACACGCTGGTAGATGGACCCGACGCTGGTTCGCAAGAGAGCGGCGGCCTCTTGGATCGTGAGGAGGACCGGCAGCTCGTCGGCTCGTGTGACGCGCGGCCGTGCCGAGGGAGCCCAGCCCCGTGACCTCGCCAGTTCTTCGGCGATCGCGAGCAGGGCCGCTTCGCCCCGCTTCGCCATCGCCTGGAACTCCAGGGTCTCGTCCGGACTCAAGCCTGCCAGCAGCCGGTCAGGATTGAAGCGAGGGTTCGCCATCCTGATCCGGCTACACCGATCGGCCGGAAAAAAATGAAGACGCCCGTCAATTCGGACGCGCGGCCGGGGAGAGCTGGGGGAGAGATTCTCCCCCGCATCGAGGATTTGGCCTTTTTCTCGATGAATCCTGGTGGAGGCGCCGGGAATCGAACCCGGGTCCGCGAGGCATCCCGACAACCCTCGTTCACGTGCGTAGTCGCCATGTCCCTGGCGACTGGGTTCGCGGATTCGGCCGCGACCTAGCTTCCGCTAATCTCGGTCACGCTATCGAAAGCGTCCTCGCGTGACCTTGCCTTGGGTGCTGACGCCCTTCCGCTACTCAAGACTACCTTGCGGTTGGACGGCTCCACGGTTTTTTAGGCCGCGAGAGCGATCGCGTTGTCGTTCGCAATTAATGACGTCCCGGTTTTGGAGTGGGCCAGGAGCCACCGCACGCAAATTGTCGTTCAGTCCCCACGTCGAAGCCGATCGCCCCCGAAGGGATGACCTGATGGGTCCCGGTAATCTAGGCGCATTCTCGCGCGCGTCAAGCGGCGCGTGCGCGCTCGCTCACCTCAGCAGGCGCCGCCGCCGCAGTGGAACTCGAACCCCGGCCCCGGAGCCCGGGGCGCGAAATACATCACGGTGGAGTTTCCGTCCTGACACGCCTCGTACGTCGAGTGACGACCGCACGAGTCCTGGAAGTCGAGCGCGTCCAGCACGATCTCGTAGACCACGTCCGGCTTGGCTTCGGCGAACAAGCCCCGGAGGTCGATGACCAGCCGATCATCGCTGACCACGGCTTCCTCGTCGAAGCTCATCATTTGATCCTCGCCCGTTCCTTGTTCGGTGTATCGGATGGTGACCGAGTAAGCAACGCGCTCGATCGTGAGCGGATAGCTCAGTTCGAGGGTGATGAACCCGGTCGCCTCATCGAAGGTGGCGCCAGTAGCGTCGACGTCGCTGCAGCGGAGCGCCGCGTGATACGGATCGCCGCCGGCTCCGCTCGCGCCGCCGGCTCCGCTCGCGCCGCCGGTTCCGCTCGCGCCGCCGGTTCCGCTCACGCCGCCGGTTCCGCTCACGCCGCCGGTTCCGCTCACGCCGCCGGTCCCGCTCGCGCCGGCGGCTCCGCTCACGCCGCCGGTCCCGCTCACGCCGCCGGCTCCGCTCGCGCCGGCGGCTCCGCTCACGCCGCCGGTCCCGCTCGCGCCGGCGGTCCCGCTCGCGCCGGCGGTCCCGCTCGCGCCGGCGGTGCCGCTCACGCCGCCGGCTCCGCTCGCGCCGGCTCCGCCCCCGGCGCCTCCGGCAGGAGGGCTGGGGCAGTCCCGGCAGAGTCGCTGCACGCGATCGAGGACCGTTCCGCTCCCACACACGAGCGGGCTGCTCCCGGCCGTCCCGCCGCCGCCCGCCGTCCCGCCGCCGCCCGCCGTCCCGCCGCCGCCCGCCGAGGCGTCTGCGCCCGCCGTCCCGCCGCTGCCCGCCGAGGCGTCCGCGCCCGCCGACCCCGCTGCTCCGCCGGCGCCGCCGTTCACGACGGAGCCGTCGCCCGTTCCGGCGTCGGTGGTCACACGCCGCTTCGAGTCCGTCTCGGAGTCACAGGCCACAGCGATCGCGCCGGCGAGGATGAGGATGGGCAGAGCTCGAATCACGCGGGTCATCATCGTTCGCCCATCATACGCCGACCCGCCTCCGTGGAAACTGCGGATTCTGCTGATTTCCCCTGACTCGTCAGCTCGCTTCGAAGCGCCGCTCGATTTCGAGCGCGTAACGGTCGCGACCCACCGTCGCGACCGCGAGCAGTTGTTCGCCGCGGAAGTAGTGCACGGCCGCGTCGCGCTTCGCGAGGTCACCGTCGATCTCGACGCGATCGTACGAGGGCGCGTGCCCGACGTAATTTACGACGAGGTCGTAGTGCGCGCTCCAGAAGAACGGCACCGCGCGTGGTCCGGCCGTCTTTCCGAGGATTGCTCGCGCGGCGGCCTCCCCTTGGCGACCAGCCACCACCCAGTGCTCGATGCGGACGCGCTCGCCGCTCCGCTCGTCCGGAAACCGGGCGAGGTCTCCCACGGCGTAGATGCCGGGAGCCGCCTGGAACGTCGCGTCGACCACGACGCCGTGAGCGACCTCGAGCCCGGCCGCCTCGGCGAGCTGGGTGCGCGGCCGCACGCCGACGCCGCCGACCACGAAATCGGCCGCCACCGCGCTACCGTCGTCGAGCGTGACCCCGCGGTCGTCGACGGACTTCGCCGAGCGCCCGAGGTGAAAGCGCACTCCATGCTCCTCGTGCACCGATCGCACGAGCTCGCCGAGCGCCGCGCCGAGCACCCGCTCGAGCGGCAGCTTCTCGAGCCCGACCACGTCGACCTCGACGCCGCGCGCGCGGAGCGAGGCGGCGACCTCGAGCCCGATGAAGCTCGCGCCGAGCACCACGGCGCGCTTGCCCGCGACTGCCTGCGCCACGATCGCGCGGCTATCGGCGAGGGTGCGGAGCGAGAGGATCCGCTCGGCGCCCGGAATCGACAAGCGCACCGGCTCCGCGCCGCAGGCGAGCACGAGCGCGTCGAACGGCACGCGCTCACCGCTCTCGAGGACGACCGCGCGCCCCGCGACGTCGAGCGACGCCACCGGAGTGCCAGCACGAAACTCGATCGCTTGCGCGCGATAGAAGTCCGCGTCGCGGAGCTGCATCCACGCTTCGGGCGCGGTACCGGCGAGGTAGTCCTTCGAGAGGTTGGGTCGATCCACTGGCGGCGTCGCCTCCGCGCCGAGGAGCATGATGGCTCCCGCGTAGCCCTCCCGCCGCAGCGTCTCCGCCGCCGCGTTCCCGGCGGGGCCGGCGCCCACGATCACGACCCGCCCGGGACCGCTCACCGCGGCGGGCGCGGCGAGCGGCAGCCGCTTGCCGACGCGCACCCGCTCGCCGTCGCGTTCCACCGCGAAACAGGGAATCCTGCCGAGCGCGGGCGCGCTCGGAGCGCCGGTGCATAAATCGAAATGAGCGTGATGCCATGGGCAGCGCACCGTGTGTCCGACCACGAGCCCCTCGTCGAGCGGCCCGCCGTAGTGCGTGCAGGTGGAGCCGACCGCGAAGAGGTCGTCGCCGCGCCGGACCAACATCACCTGCTCCCCCTCGGCGTGGCCGAGGAGCGGCGCGCCGTCCTTCAAATCCGCGAGCGCGACGCCCGCGGTGAGATCCGCTCCGAGGAGCTCCTTCGATTCGCTCATCGCATACCTCCGTCTCGCACCATACCAAGGCGAGCAGACGCTGGTACGCGCTCGGCCTCGGGGAAAGTTTCGGGAGGGGTCGGTTCGGCGCGGAACCGCGCGCGAGCGCCGCGCTCACGCGGCGTGTTCTCGTCTCGGAGTCGGCTCGCCGTCATCCGGCGCGCTCGCGCGCTCGGCCTCGACCTCGAGCGCCGCTCGGTGCGGCTCGACGCCGACCGCTTCGCACACGGCGGGGAGCGCCTCGGCGATCTGGCGTCGCGTCATCTCCGCCAACCGCTCGATGTCCGCCGGGCCCATCCCCGCGGTCGAGATCGGCTCGAGCACGCGCGCGTGCGCTCGCGCCTTGCCGAACCAGCGCGAGCCCTTCGGGCGACAATGACGCGTCCCGGCGAGCGCGACCGGCACGATGGGCACGCCCGCCTCGATGGCGAGCTGGAACGCGCCCGGTTTGAACGGCAAGAGCCGCCCGTCGGGCGAGCGCGTGCCCTCGGGGAACATCATGATCGGCATACCTGCGGCGAGCGTGCGGCGACATTCGTCGAGCATCTCCTCGACGCTCTCGCGGGCGCCGCGCCGGATCGGGATGTCACCGCCGAACTGCATCAGCCAGCCGAGGAGCGGTAGCTTGAAGAGCTCCTCCTTCGCGACCCAGCGCATGTCCCACGGCAGAAATGACAAGAGGAACGGATCGGCGGTCGACTCGTGGTTGGCGACCACCACGTAGGCGCGCTCGAGGATGTGAGGAGGGGTGGGCCCGTCCACGCTGAAGCGCCACACCGGGGTGAGCCTCGAGGTGACCCGGCCAAACCGCCGCATCCAGCGACCGGGCGCGCGCTGCGTCACGTCGCCGCGGTGGCGGAGGTGCGACGCGCCCATCGCCGGGAGGAACGCGACCGCCGCGCCGAAGAACTCCGCGTACGAGTAAACCCCGAGGAGCGCGCCCGTCATGGCGCGAGGCTAGCCGGCGCGTCGTCCGCGCTGGCTCACATCACCGTCAGCTTCTCGTCACGTCCCCCCCGGGCGTGCGGAGCCTCGGGGCCTCGCTCAGGCCCCCGGAGGGAACAACTTGGCGACCACGCCGGAGAGCTCCTTCACGGTGCTCGCCTTCATCCCCGAGGCAGCGAACGGCCACATGAAGTTGCGCGCCGCCACCTGATTGCACGAAAACGAGATGAGGACGTTGTTCGGCTGCGCCCCCGTGTTCGAGGTGAACGAGATGCCGACCTCGGCGTAGAGGCAGTTCGCGTGCGCGCTCTGGAAGTTGCCCTCGTGGCCGAGGATGTCGGCGAGCTCGTCCTTGAGATCGGGATCGACGACCTGGGTCTGCCCGAGGATCGGGAAGCCCTCGAAGCGCGCGATCTGCGTCGCCTGCGGGGCCGCCTGGGGCGCCGCGGTGCCCGGGATGAGGCCGGGCGGGAGGAGCCCCGGCGGGATGAGCTGCTGCAGCCCCGCCGCGCCCTGCTGGATCCAGGTCTGGATCTCGGCGGGGACCCCCGGGATGACGCCCGCACCCTGCGTTGCGGCCGCGCCCGGGACCGGCTGCGGCGGCTCGTAGTTCTGCAAGCGGAACGCGGTGACGTTCGCCGTCTTCAGCGTGTCGAACGGGGCGGCGGGCGCGCCAGCGCAGCCGACCGCGGGGAACGCGAGCAAGAGGGCAGAACCAAGGAGCGCGCGAAAGGGCATCGTCATGGGGCCACCACTTAAGGCCATTTTCTCGCGGTGACAAGCCGCGGCACGGGGATTCCCTGCCCGGGGCTTCGCCGCCCCCGAGAGGCGCCCGCCGCGAAGCCCGGAAGCCCGCTGATTTTGCCGGTTTCTTCGCGGAAAGCGGGCGGGGGAGGGGGCTCGACCTCTATCCGGGAAGCGGGACGCCCCTCGCCGTGAACACCTCGCGGAGGGCCTCCTTCAGGGGCGGCGCGGCGGTCGGGAAGGCGGCGCGAGCGGCCTCGATGAAGCGCACGCCGCGCGCCGTCTTCAGGACCGCGAGCGCTTCGTCGCGCTCGTTCGAGCCGCCATGAGCGAGCGCGCCGAGTACGAGCTCGGCCGCCTCGGGGGCATCGAGCCGCGCGAGCGCGCGGAGCGCCGCGAGCTGCGCCGCGGGCCTCGTGGCCGTGCGGTAGATGCGGGCGAGCGGATCCCAGGCATGCTCGAACCGGAGCCGCTCGAGCGCGCTCGTGGCCTCGCCGGCCACGCGATCGTTCGGATCCGCGAGCGCGCGCGCGATCATGACGAAGCTCCTCTTGAAGAAGCAGCGCGACAGCGAGCGCACCGCCGCGCAGCGCACCTCCGCCTCGGGGCGCTCGCAGAGGTGCTCGAGCGCGGAGAGCAGCCCGTAGAGCCCCACGTCGCCGAGCGCGGTCGCGACCAGCACGCCGGCGCGCGTGGCGGCGCTGGCGGGGGCCGCTTCGGCGCCGAGCGCGGCGAGGCGTGCCAAGAGCACCCGCCTCGGAGTGTCCTTCGAGCCCTCTCGGGCGAACCCGAAGCAGAGCTCGGCGGTGCCCTCGAGCGCCGAGCCCGCGTTCTCCCACTCGACGAGGTCGTCGTGCCACACGCTGGGAGGTAAGCTCACCGTGGTGAAGTTCGCGCTCATGGTCGCGCCGCTCGCCGGCGCGTTCGCGACGCCACGGTAGCGCTGACTGGCGCGCGCGTAGTGACGCTTGCGTGAGGCCTCGACGTCGAGCTCCGAGAGCCGCGTGAAGAGCCCGCCCACCCGCGCGTAGTCGCTCGCGTCCGCAGCGGCGATGAGCGAGGCGAGCAGCGCGTTCTCCGCGAGCTCGGAGGGCCCACCGCGCACGAGCGTCGAGTCGGCGACCTTCTGCCAGAGCTCGCTCTGCTGGCGCGTCCCGCGCGTCGCGAGCGCTCGGAGCCCCTGCTGCTCGGCGTAGGCGGTGAGCTCGCGCGCGAGCGTAGCCGCGGCGGCAGGCTCGCCGGCCCTCTCGGCCAGCTCGATCGCTCGCTCATACTGGCCGAGCGCGTGCTGTCGCAGGTTGTCTCCGGTGAGGACTCGGATCGCGTTCACCATCCCCTCGAGCACGTGCTCGAAGGTGCCGCTGAGCTCACCGATGGCGACCAGCACGCCGTAGCAGTCGAAGGCGCGCTCGCGCTGGCCGACCGACTCGAAGCGGTCCGCAGCCTCCTCGAGCCGGTGCACCGCCGCGACCGTCGCGTCGCGCGCGCCGCGCGCGTCACCCAACTGCTCGCTCGTCCGCGCCACGTTGAAGCGCGCGAGCCCGGCCGCATAGTCGTCGGTGCGCGCGTCGAGGCGCTCGGCGAGCCGCGACCAGAGCGCGCGCGCCGCCTCGGCCTGGCCCGCGCGCTCGAACGCGATCGCCGCGTGCACCGGCGCCCCGGCCTCCTCGAAGGCTCGGGCCGCGCCCTCGAACCCGCGCTCGTCGTCGTCTTCGCTCGCCGCACCTGCGAGCGTGCGCGCTCGGTCTACCGGTGGCACCGCCTCCGAGAGCTCCGCTTGGCCCGCGGCGTCGCGAGTGAACCAGGCCATCGAGAGCGCGGCGCGCGGCGCGCCCGCGCGCGCAAAAAGCTCGGTGAGCAGCCGCGCGACCCGCGTGTACCCGTCCTCGGAGGCGCTCGCGTGCCGGAGCGCCGCGCAGCCCGTGCGGAGCGCCTCTTCGAGTGCGCCGCGGCGCGCGGCGCGGTGTGCTTCCGCGACGAGCACGTCGAAGTCCGTGTCGTCAGGCGGCAGGGTGAGCAGCTCGAGGAGCGGGATCACGCGGGCGCCGCCCCGACCGGCTCGATCGGCCCCGAGCGCGTCAGGATTCGACGCGCCTCCTGCGCGCGCGCCTCGCGGCTACCGAGCGTCTGATGATCGATGACCCAATACGCATCGAGCAAATCGAGGTAGTCGAGGACGAGCTCGCCGCCCGACGGAAGCATGAACACCGCGTCGAGCCGCGCGTTCTCCTTCACCGAGCGGACGACGTCGCGCGGGATGTAGAGCGCGGCGTGGGTGAAGAGGTGCACCACCGGCTGCCGCGGGTCGCGGCGCGCCGCCAGCGCGAGCACGCTCGCCAGCTCGCGGAAAACGCGGCTCGGGTTTCGTCCGTGCTCGCCCTTGAAGGACAGGAGGCGCGCGACCGGCAGCTTGCCCTCGCGTGCCGGCTCCGCTTCGTAGAGACGTGAGTCGAAGAAGCGCACCGTCACCGCCTCACCGGCCAGGAGGAGCTGCTTGCCGGTGGCGAGCGCCAGCCCGCGCGCGAAGGTCGCGCGGTCTCCGCGCATCGATGCGCTCGCATCGATGAGCAGGTGGTGCACGAGGCGCGAGTCATCCCGCGCCTCCTCGCGCGCGTAGTAGAGGACCTCGTTGTCGGCCATCCGCCGCATGAGCTCCTCGCCGTCCCACGCGAGCTCGGTCAGCATGAGGCTGTCGAGGCTGCCGGTGCGGGTGAGCCCGGCGTAGCCGAATGCGGCGTGGGTGCCGGCCGCGGGGCGCGTCTTCGTCTCGAGCACGCTCGGGAGGAGCTCGAGTGAGAAGTCGACCACGTCGTTCGCCTCTTGATGGCCGAGGATGCCGAGCAGATCCACCTGCGCGAGCGCGCCTTGCGAGGCGTCACCGCCGACCAGCCCGAAGAGCTGCAAGGTGTCGAGGTCGAGCGCGTCGACCAAGGTGAGCAGGTATAGGCGGGCCTCGATGAGCGCGCGCAGCTGGGCGAGCTCCCACTCGCGGGGTACCGCGCCGAACCAACCCAGGAGCTCGGAGTCGAGCCCTTCGAAGAGGGAGGCGTCGAGCGGCACACGACTCTCGTAAGGAGGCTGCCCGCCGGCGCCCTTGACGACGCGCGCGAGCAGACGCGCGAGCAGCACCACGACCAGGTCGTCGCGGAGCGCGAGCCGGCTCGAGCGGAGCGCCGCCTCGCTGCCGGCGACCTCCTCGACGAGCGCGCGGTAGGCGCGGACCACCGCCTCGGCCCCGCGGAGCGGCGCGAGCGCCGCCGAGAGCTCTACGCGCGGCCCGAGCTCGAGCTGCTGGTTCGGGCAGGCGAGCAGGAGCCCGAGGTCGTGGACGACGCAGAACGGCACCTCGACGCCGAGCCGCGCGAGCCCGGTGTGCCACGCGAGCGCGCGGAGCGCGAGCAGGCTCGCTCGCGGACGCGTGTGGGCGAGGGCGAGCGTGCCGAGCGGCCCGGCGACCGTCGCATCGCGCGCGAGCTTCCCGGGGATCGGCACGCGCGTCCTTATAGCAGGGATGTCGGCCCGGCGCGCCGACGCGAGGCCCGTCCGCCGCATACGGCGATCACGTCCGGGCGCGCGCGGCGAGCTCGGGGAGGCGGCGCCACGCGCCCTCGCCGGTGATGAGCCGCGCGCCGCGGCGGTAGGTGAAGTAGGCCCACGCCCAGTTGGCGAGCACCGCGACGCGGTTTCGGAAGCCTATCAAGTACCAGATGTGGATGAAGAGCCAGGCGATCCACGCGACGAACCCGCCGAGGCGCACCCGTCCGCGCCACGTCTGTGCGACCGCGCGCGAGCGACCGATGGTCGCCATCATGCCCTTGTCGAGGTAGCGGAAGCGCGCGCGAGGCGCGCCTCGGAGCTCGGCCGCGATGGTCCGCGCGACGAAGCGACCCTGCTGGAGCGCGACCTGCGCGACCCCCGGGAGCGGCGCGTGTCCGCCGTCGGGGACGAAGCAGGCGATGTCGCCGATCGCGAACACCTCCGGGTGATCCGGCACGCTGCAGTCAGCCTCCACCCGGATGCGCCCGGCGCGGTCGAGCTCGACGCCGAGGGCTGACGACACGCTGCGAGCGCGGACCCCGGCCGTCCAGAGCACCGTCGCGGCCTCGATCGTCTCGGTCGCGGTCGAGACGCCCCGGTCATCGATGCGCTCGACGGCCGTGTCGAGGCGCACCTCGACGCCGAGCTCCTCGAGCTCACGGCGCGCCTCGTCGGACAGCTTGGGGGCGAACCCGCCCGAGAGCAGACGCCCCTGCATCTCGATGAGGACCACCCGGGTCATCGACGGATCGATGTGGCGGAAATCACGCCGCATCACCGTGCGCGCGAGCTCCGCGAGCGCGCCGGCGATCTCGACACCGGTCGGTCCGCCGCCGATGACCGCGAAGGTGAGCAGCCGCTTGCGCGCCTCCGGATCGGGCTCCCGCTCGGCGGCCTCGAACGCGAGCAGCACTCGCCGCCGGATCTCGATCGCGTCGTCGATGCTCTTGAGCCCGAGCGCGGCTCCGCTCCACTCGTCGTGGCCGAAGAAGTTGGTCTTCGCGCCGGCCGCGATCACGAGATAGTCGTAAGCGAGCCGCTCACCGTCGGAGAGCTCGACGACGCGCCGTTCGAGCTCCACCCGCGCCACCTCGCCGAGCAGCACGGTCGCGTTTTGCTGGGCGCGGAGCGCGCTCCTCAGCGGATAGGCGATGTCGGCCGGCGAGAGGCCGGCCATCGCGATTTGATAGAGGAGCGGCTGGAAGAGGTGGTGGTTCGAGCGATCCACGAGCGTTACCTCGACCGGCGCGCGGCGAAGCGCGGTCGTGACGCGGAGCCCGCCGAATCCACCACCGACCACTACGACGCGGGTCATGGCGCTCACGCTAAGCGCAATCTGGCGAAGCGCAACGGGGGCCGGCGAGCGCGGCTGCGCGCCGGGCCGACCAGAGCCTCGGGTCGCGGTCGCGATCCGCGGAGGGGATGCGGCGCGCGGCGACGCGGGCTCAGTCGCGGGCCGCGCTGGCTCGAACCGGATGAGCGACGCGGGGAAGCGAGGAGACGGGCACCGCGAGCACCCCGTCCTCGTTGCTCCCCCAGGAGTAGACGAACCCGTCCGAGCCTTCCCCGCTACAGTGGTACGTCCCACAGTTCAAGCCGACGAAGGTGACCCCGCTCGGGACCTCGCCTCGCTCGACCGCGACCGGCGCGAGCACGTCGTGCGCGCCGAGCTCTCCGTCCCCTACCGCGCCGTCCTCGCCGCTCCCCCAGCAGTAGGCCCAGCCGTCCGAGCCGAGCCCGCAGCTAGCGCCGGCGATGCCGCCGACGGTGACGTCTTGGAAGCGGACGTTCGCCGGCAGGTGGGCGCGGCTCACCCGGGTGAGCGGCGAGTTCGAGACGAAATCGGAGGCGCCCGCCCCGAAGCGGCGGCCCGACGCGGTGCCAAAGCAGTAGATTTCACCGTCGTCGGCCGCGGCGCAGCTAAAGTCGTCGTTGATGCGGAGCGCGAGGAGCTTGGCCCCGGCTGGGAGCTCTCCCGGCGGGATGAGCTCGGGCTCGTCGAGGAACCAGCAGTACGGGCGACCCTCGGCGAGCACGCACGAGCGATTGATCGCGGTCGAGACGTCGGTGATTTCCCCGGGGACGTTACCGCGGACGATGAGCCGCGGAGCGGTGACCGTCGCGAGCGACGGATCGAGGTCGGGGACCCGATGGAAGTCTCCCCAGCAGTACGCCTCGCCGTCGTCGCCAACCGCGCAGCTCGTGAACGCGGAGATGTCGAGGCCCACGACCTTCACGCCAGCAGGGATGTCCCCGGCCGCGAGCTTCACCGCCGAGCCGTGGGACTCGCTGTCGCCGTTGCCGAGCGAGTCGTTCGGTCCGGCGTCACCGAAGCAGTAGACCTCCCCGCTGTCGGTGAGCACGCAGGTCTTGTCATCGCTGCTCACGATTTTCCGATAAGGGCCCGCGGGGATCCCGTCGATGTCGAGGGAGACGGGCCCTTCGTAGACGCTGTCGGAGGGCGTCTTGCGAATGACTCGCGACGCGTTCGAGCCCCAGCCATAGATGCGGGTTCGGTCCGGGGAGAGGGCGTACACGGTCTTCTTTCTGACGCTGATCCGAACCAGCCGCGTGCCGCCGCCGTCAGGGCCGCCGCCGTCGGGGCCGCCGCCGTCAGGGCCGCCGCCGTCAGGGCCGCCGCCGTCGGGGCTGCTGCCGTCGGAGTTGCTGCCGTCGGAGTTGCTGCCGTCGGAGCTGCTGCCGTCGGAGCCGCTGGCATCGGTGCCCCCATCACCCGTCGCCGAGCTCCCGGGATCCGACGCGCCCCCGCCACAGGCCGCGAGCGAAGCCGCGGTGACGAGCGACGCTGTGGTGATGAGCGACGTCGCGAGTCGAGCGTGCCAGCTTGGAGAGCGCTTCGAGGCGCGCCGGACGGAGCCGGGAATCGCAGGTTCGGCAGCGGAGCCGACTCGTCCCACTTCATGCGTCATCGAGATATGATAGCGCGATCCAGTGTCGCCACTTGAGCGCTTGCTCGCCACGATCGCGACCGCCACGACGCTCGCGGCGCTGGCGCGGTTCGGCTTGCTCGCAGTGGACGCGGTGTTCGGGACGCCGGCTTCGGAGTCTCTCGATGGCTGGATGGTCGCGCTCGCCTGCTCACTGGCCGAGGCTGGGCTCTGGGGCGTGGGGGCCGGAGTCATTGTATTTCTGGCCGACGCGGGAGATCGCGCCGTCGGCCGATGGGTCGGCCGCTCTTCGGCAGGCGCGATCGTCGTCGGGCTCGCCACTGCGATGCTCATGGGGCCGAGCCTCAGGGAAGGTTTGTCGGGTCGAGCACTCGCTCGTGCCGACCCCGGAGCGCGGCTGCGAGACGGCGCGGTCGTGCTGGTCGCGTTGGCCGGAGCGGCCGGCTGGGTCGGCGCTCGAGAGGTCACGCGAGCGCTGCGGCGAGGTCGCCGTTGGCCGCGTCGGCTGGCGCTCACCGCTGGGCTGCTCATGGTGAGCGCGGCGCTGTGGTCAGACCGCGTGATGTACGTCGGGCTCTACCAGAGCCTGCACACGGCGTTGGAGCTTGCCGCGGTGGCCGGGCTGATGAGCGTCGCGGCGCTGCTCTCGTGGGAAGATGTCAGAGGGTGGCCGGTGATCTCCGGCAGCCTCGCCGTCTTCGCGGTCCTGACGACGGCGGCGTTCGTCGGGACGAGCGCGCCGCGCGCCTGGGCCGAGCGGCACCAGGGCGCCGGAGCGGCCAGCCCCCTCTACGTCCGCCGCCAAGTGGCGCGCATGAAGCGGCTCGAACGGGGCTTCCAGGGCCGGAGCGCGTCGCGGCTCGTGCAGCTTGCGCAGGCCTACGATCTCTCGAACACGACGCTCGATCCGGCGTGGCGTTCCCCGCCGCCGCCCCCGCCTGCCGAGCGACGACGGCTCGCGCAGCAGCGGGGCTCGGCTCGGCCGAACATCCTCATCTATTACGTAGATACGCTCCGCGCCGACGTCGCTTCGGACCCGTCGATCATGCCGGAGCTCGTGAGATTCTCGGGGCAGTCCCTCGACTTCACGCGCGCGTACTCGGTCTCGTCGGCCACGCGCGAGGTGCTCCCGGTCCTGGTGTCCGGCTCGGTCGTCCTGCGATGGCTCGACCAGCAAGGACTACTCTACGAAGCGAAGCGGGGTGGCATGAGCTCCCGACTCTTCATCCCGACTTCGGCCCTCCAGTACGTGCGCGAGGTTCTGCCGGGCTTCGCGTTCGATGACGTCGAATCGGCGGCGGACCATAACTACACGCATCGGGGGGTTCGAGAGGCCGTCGGCCATGGGGCCAATGTGCCGACCGCCGCGCTATTGACGCAGCAAGTGGAGGATTGGCTGGCGCGGAGAGCAGAGCGTAAGCCATTTTTCGCCTGGGTCTTCAACTTCGATGTTCATTCGAGCTGGAGCCTCGATGAGACCTATATTCGTTCGACGGCCGCGCGTTACGAGATCGTCGAACCGGGAGCGGTTCCGTGGAGGTATCGAGTCGCTGCGCGCGGGGTAGATGCTGCGTTCGGTCATCTGCTGTCGACGCTGCAGGATCTCGGGCTCGCGGAGGACACCATCGTCGTGTTCGTGTCCGATCACGGCGAGGGGCTCGGCTACCGGGATTTCGACGTGCACGGCACCCACTTGTGGGAGCCGCTGATTCGCGTCCCGCTTCTCTTACGCATTCCGGGCGTGAAGCCGCAGCGCATCGGCGAGCCGGTCTCGCTCGCGGATCTGGCCCCGACCCTCGTGCCCTACATGACCGAGGCCCCGAACGTCGGGCAGATGCATGGCGAGGATCTCCTGCGCTTCTCGCTCCCCGGAGCGCCTCGCGCGCGCCGGCTCCCGATAGTGATTTACTCGACGGAAGGAGACGCCCCTTCGCGAGTCGGCATCGTCGACGGACGACGGAAGCTGGTGGTCCCGGTCGACTGGGGAGCTCCGGAGCTCCACTCGCTCACTGACTCGGATCCCGACGTGACGGACAGCTTCTCGGAAGAGCGCGGGGTCGGGCTCCGGTTGCTGGGCGAGCTGCTGAGATCGCCGCTGGGGCAGCTCTTGGCGTCGGACGAGGACGGCGTGCGCTGAAATCCGGGCCGAGCCGCCGGGCTACCGTGGACGCTCCTCGACGACCTCGGGCGTAGGGGGAGCGCCGAAGCGAAACCGGCGAGCGCCGGCTCTGCTAGGCGCCCGGCTTGCCGAAGAACCCCCGCTCCCGTCGGTCTTCGCGGAACCGCTCGAGGGCGTCGAAATCGAGCTCGACGCTGAGCACGCCGCCTTCGCCGATGGGCGTGAAGAAGCGCGCCGGGTCGGTCACGGTCGGATCGGCGAACCCGCCCACCCCGCTCGCGGGGAGCGGCACCAGCGAGGCGTGGCTCCAGTCGCTCACCCCGACGAACGCGCCGAACTCGTAGGCGCGCGCGATGGCGAGGTGTCGCCACAGGGCTCGGGAGTAGTCGGGGGTCGGCTTGCGGGTGACGCTGAGGGCAGGGGCCAGCACGAGCTCGGGAAAGCTCTCGGCGCGCGCGTAGAGGTCCGAGAACCAGAAATCCGCGCAGACGAGCACGAGCGCGCGCCGTCCCCCGAGCACGAGCTCGCCGAGGTGCTCGCCGGGGCTCACCCAGCGCTGCTCGGCCGAGTACGGCCGCAATTTGTCATAGCGGCCGAGGACGCGGCCCTCGCCGTCCACCACCAACCCGGTGTTGATGCGCTCGGCGCCGCGCGTCTCGTAGTGCGAGCCACCGACCACGATCGCGCCGAGCTGCCGGGCGAGCCGCTCGAGGTCGCGCGCGTAGGCGTCCGGCGAGCTGCCGAGGTGAAACCGCTCGGGCAAGAGCACGACCGTGTCCGCCCCGAAATCCGCGGCGCGCGGCGCGAGGAGGCGCTCGATCGCCTCCGTGTTGGGCGCGTCGGGCGTATGAGCCAGGGTCGGCTGGACGAGGACGAGCTGCATGGAGCTCCGGCCTCTAGCACCCCGCGCGCTCGGCGCGTTGTCCCGCGGGTCGTGGTCGCGTAGAATCCCGGGCGGCCGGTCGGAGGAACTCATGCGTATCACCCACGGATCATCGGGCATCATCGCCGCGCTCGGAGCGGCGTCCCTCTTGTCTCTCGGAGCGCTCACCGGCTGCGGCGGGAGCGATGACGCCGCGGGCCCGGGTGCCGGCGGCGCGGCAGGGAGCGCGTCGGGCGGCGCGGCAGGGAGCGCGTCCGGCGGCGCGGCAGGAAGCGCGTCGGGTGGCGCGGCAGGAAGCGCGTCCGGCGGCGCGGCAGGAAGCGCGTCCGGCGGCACCGGCGGCGCCTCGGGTGGCGCGAAGACCTTCTCGGATTGCTTCGCGAACATCTACGAGAACCCGCGCTCGCTCGTGGTCCCGAACTACGACAAGTTCGGCGGCAACTACAACTCGACCTGCAGCGGGACCAACAACCAAGACATTCAAGGCGTCGAGCGCGTGGTGTTCCTCGGCGACTCGATCACGGTCGGTCCGGGGTTCCCGACGCCTGCGAACCTCGTGTACCGCACGCTCCTCACCAACCGGTTGAAGCAGCGCTTCCCCGGGGTAGCGGTCTCCTCGTGCGCGGTGAACGGCGCCAAGGTCGATGATTTCTTCAGCGGCGACCGGCAGATCTCGAAGTGCTTCCCCGGCGTCGAGCAGAAAAAGACGCTCACCATCTTCACGATGGGCGGCAACGACATCAAGTCCGTCGCCGGGGACAAGCTCTCTCCCGCCGCCGCTCAACCGGTGATAGACAAGATGATCACCGATCTTCGCGCGACCATCGAGTGGCTCAAGGATCCGGTGAACTTCCCCAACGGCTCGTACGTCGTCTTCGCCAACGTGTACGAGTACACCGATCTCACCGGCGATCTCTCCTCGTGCCCCGCGGCGGGCACCGCGGGGCTCTCCGGTCAGTACCTCGCCGCGGCCGGGCTCATCACCCAGATCCGCGAGAAGTACATGCAGATCGCTTCAGAGACCGGCACGGACATGATCTTCATGGGGGAGGACTTCTGCGGGCGCGGCTACCACTCGAAGGACGCCGGCGGCCAGTGCTACCGGGGGCCGAACACGCCGAACTGGTTCGACATCAGCTGCATCCACCCCACCAACGACGGCCACGCGCACATCGCCGACATGTTCTTCGAGACGATCGCCGAGTAGCCGCGACCTCGCCAGGCCGCCGGGCCCCGGGTCGCTCTCGGAGAGCGCGCGCTCCGGCCCCGCGGTGGGGTGAAGCGAAAGAAGGAAGCGCGGGAAGGGAAGCGAAAGCAAGGTCGGCGGAGCGCCGATTCGCAGCGCCCCGCCCGCAACTCACGCGAGCACGGGCATCGGAAAACGCAGGCGCTCGAGCAGCTTCTTGATTCGTCGCATGGCTACCAGGATCCTGGGGGCTCTGCCCCCCGTTGGCGTGTTGGGTGCCTATGTACGAGCCCCTCCTACACAAGCCTCGTCGCTCTGGCAAGAAAATCACTCGGCGCGGTGCTTCTGGCTGGTCGTGCCGGCGCGGCCGGCGTCGGGGTAGGTTTACTCGGTGACGGACTCGCCTCGGATCCTCGTGGTCGGCTGCGGCGCCATCGGCAGCGTGGTCGCGGCCGGGCTCGCCGAGCTCGGCGGCTCGGTGAGCGTGCTCACGACCAACTCCGCGATCGCCGCCTCGGTGCGCTTGCACGGGCTCCGAGTCGTCGGCGACTCCGCGCGCGCGGCGGCCAAGCTCGCTGCGGTCTACGAGACGCTCGAGCCTTCGGTCCCGCCGTTCGACTACGTCTTGCTCGCGACGCAGCCGCCCCAGGTGGAGGAGGCCGCGCGGAGCGTCCTCGCGAGGCTCGCGCCGGACGGCCGCATGGTCTGCTTCCAGAACGGGCTCTGCGAGGAGCGGGTCGCGCGCATCGTGGGTTCGGACCGCGTGCTCGGCGCGGTGGTCGCGTGGGGCGCCTCCATGATCGAGCCGGGCGTCGTCGACCGCACGAGCGAGGGCGGCTTCACGCTCGGCCGCCTCGACGGCGCGGCGGACCCGCGCGCGGAGGAGCTCGGGCGGCTCCTCGAGGCGGTGGGGCCGGTGACGCTGACGGCGAACCTGCGCGGCGCGCGGTGGAGCAAGCTCGCCATCAATTGCGCCGTCTCCACCCTCGGCACCATCGGTGGGGATCGCCTCGGCACCCTGATGCGCGCGAGGCACGTGCGCCGCCTCGCGCTCGAGGTGATGACCGAGGTCGTCATGGTGGCGCGCGCCGAACAGGTGACCCTCGAGAAGGTGAGCGGCACGCTCGACCTCGACTGGCTCGCGCTCACTCCGGCGGAGCGTTCGGTGACCGCGTCGCCCGGGCTGATCGCCAAGCATGGCCTCCTGCTCGCGGTCGGCGCGCGCTATCGCAGGCTCCGTTCGAGCATGCTCGCCGCCATCGAGCGCGGTCGCGAGCCGGCGGTCGAGTTCCTGAACGGCGAGATCGTGGAGCGCGCGACCGAGCGCGGCATCCCGGTGCCGATCAACGCCGCCGCGCGTGAGCTCGTGTGGGCGCTCGCGCGCGGCACGGAGCGCGCGAGCCACGCGACGCTCCGCGCGCTCTACGACCGCACCCGGTGAGCCCCGCGCCGGACCGGCAACCCCGGAGCCCCCGGAGCCGGGCTCCCGCCCGCCGGCCATCGCGCGGCGCTCGCTCAGGGGAAGTAGGTGCCGAGCCCTGCGGTCAGCCCATAGCTCGTGAGCTTGGTGTCCACGCTGGTGGTTCCGCCCGCCCCGTTCGACATGTCGGTGCTGCCGCCGAGGCCAAGGTCGAGCATCGGGCCGACGCTGAAGATCACGTGCTCGACGGGCGAGATGGTGAGCATCGCGTCGATGGTGAGGTTGGTGCGCGAGCTCGAGGCGTCCCCGGTGCTCGAGTGCGCGTACATGAACCCGAGCCGCGGCCAGATGGCGAACGTCTCGTCGAGCACGTACGCGTAGCCGACCCTCGGATTTAAGAGAAAGCCGCTCGTCGAGTCGGGCGAGGCGCCGCCCGGAGGCTCCGGGTCCATGCCCGGCGCGTCACTGAAGTAGGCGATGCTGCCGCCGACGCTGAGGCTGTCGATGACGAAGAAGTCGCCGGCCACGCGCGGAACGGAGCTCGGGGTCACCGCGGACATCCCGAGCAGGCCGAGCGTGAAGTGCTTCTGCGTCACGTCCTGATCGCTGACGCTCGCGGTGTCGCGCTGCCAATAGAGCCCGGTGATCCGCTCGACGCCGAGCACGAACTGGCCCTCGACGCCGATGTTGTCCACGCCGCTCGCGGACGAGGGCATCGCGCCCGGACCATAGGTGCCGGTGTTGTAAGCGCCGGAGTAGCCGTAGGGCTGCTGGGCCGCCGCGGCGCTCGAGAGTAGGAGCAGGCCAGAGCCCGCGAGGGTGGCGATCGATGTTCGCATGGGTTCCTCCGTGTGGCCGGGAGCATAGAACACGCCCCGGAACAAACGCCAATCAGCGGCTCTCGTCTCGTGCGGCGAGGGTCTTCTCGAGGCTGGCGATGCGGGTTTCGCGGGTCGTCTCGTCGGGGGCGAGCACGGTCGCGTGCCCGAGCTTTCGGCCCGGGCGCGGCTCCTTGCCGTAGAGGTGCAGGTGGGCGTCCGGGACCGCCAGCACCAGCGCCGGCTCGGGCGGCGCGCCGACGAAGTTCAGCATCGCGGCCGAGGCGCGGAGCGCGGTGCTCCCGAGCGGGAGCCCGGTGATCGCGCGCAGATGGTTCTCGAACTGGCTCGTTACCGCGCCCTCGATGGAGAAATGTCCTGAGTTATGCACCCGCGGCGCCATCTCGTTCGCCAGTAGCGTGCCGCCCTCTTCGAATAGCTCGAGCGCGAGCACGCCGGCGTAGCCGAGGCGATCGAGCAGGCGGCGCCCGTAGTCCTCGGCGGTCGCCTGGAGCGCCGGGGTGAGCCCGCGCGCCGGCGCGCGCGAGAGCCGTAGGATGCCGTGGGAGTGCTCGTTCTCGACCAGCGGATAGAACGCGGTCTCGCCGGTGGTGCTCCGCACCGACAGCAAGCTGAGCTCCCGCTGGAAGCGCACGAAGCCCTCGAGGATGAGCGGCGCTCGGCCGAGCTCGCGCCATGCGCTCGCGATGTCCGCGTCGCGGCAGAGCACGCTCTGGCCCTTGCCGTCGTAGCCGAACCGCCGCGTCTTCAGCACCGCGGGCAGCCCGAGCTTGTCCACCGCGGCGCGGAGCTCGTCCTCGCTGTCGACGCGCGCGAAGGGCGCGGTCGGGATGCCGAGCTCACGGAAGCAGGACTTCTCCGTCCAGCGATCTTGCGCGATGGCGAGGGCGTCCGGGGACGGGTGCACCGGGGTCGTGCGCGCCAGCTCTCGCGCGGTTGCGACCGGCACGCTCTCGAACTCGTAGGTGACGACGTCGCACGCGGCGAGCCGCGCGAGCGCGAGCTCGTCGTCGTAGGGCGCGGCGAGGTGCTCGGCGACCTGCCCCGCGGGCGCGTCTCGCGCCGGATCCAGGCAGACGAGCTCGAAGCCGAGCGGGTGCCCGGCGAGCGCCAGCATGCGGCCGAGCTGGCCGGCGCCGAGGACGCCGATCCTCACGGCGCGCGCGGGTCCGGGTGGGCGAGCACGCGCTCGGTCTGCTCGGCGCGGTGACGCTCGAGCGCGGCCCGATGCTCCGGGTACTTGTTGCCGAGCATGGCAGCGGCGAGGAGCGCCGCGTTGATCGCGCCGGAGCGTCCGATGGCGAGCGTCCCGACCGGGATGCCGGCGGGCATCTGTACCATCGAGAGCAGCGAATCCATCCCGCGGAGCGCCTTGCTCTCCACCGGCACCCCGAGCACGGGGAGCGAGGTCTTTGCGGCGAGCATGCCGGGTAGGTGCGCCGCGCCACCCGCGCCGGCGATGATGAGCTCGAGGCCGCGCGCGCTCGCGCTCTCGGCGTACTCGAACAGCAGGTCCGGCGTCCGGTGCGCGGAGACGACGCGCACCTCATGTGGGATCCCGAGGTGGGCCAGGGTGGTGACCGCGTGCTCGAGCGTGTCCCAGTCGCTCCTCGAGCCCATGACCACCCCCACCAGGGGCTCTGCCGACGAGTCTGCCAAGGGACCCGGAATCTACTCGCAGCCGGCCGCACGACTCAAGGGGCGCCGCTCCCGCCCAAATCGCGCCGCTCGGCGCGCCGTGGTAGAGGAGCCGAGTCGTGCCGCGAGGTCTCGCTCGAGTGCTCTCTCTGCTCGTGGTCGCGGGCTGCGCCGGAGCGGCGCCCCCCTCGGTGTCGCCGCGGCCTGCGCCGGCTCGAGCGGAGACGGCGCGGCCGGGGCGCGCGCTCCCGCCCCCGAACGAGCGAGAGCGCGCGCTCGCGCTCGAGCTCCGGAGCGCGGTCACCGAGCTTGGCTCGCGGATCGGCGAGCGCAACGCGGAGAAGAAGTGGGAGCTCGCCTCGGCGGCCGATTTCGTGGCGACCTCGCTCGAGGACCTCGGCTACGCCGTCGCTCGCGAAGGTTATGAGGTCGGCGACATCGTCGCGCAGAACCTCGAGGTGACCGTGCCGGGCGGAGAGCGCGGCGAGGAGTCCATCGTGGTCGGGGCGCATTACGACTCGGCGCTCGGCAGCCCGGGCGCGGGCGACAATGCGAGCGGCGTGGCGGCGGTGCTCGCGCTCGCGCGCGCCCTGCGCGACTCGCGCCCCGGGCGGAGCCTGCATTTCGTGTGCTTCGCCAACCGAGAGGCGCCCTTCGCGGGGACGCCCGACATGGGCAGCCTGCGCTACGCGAAGGGCCTCGCCGCGCGCGGTGAGCGCGTGATAGCGGCGCTGAACCTCGACTCCATCGGCCGTTTCTCCGATGCGCCGGGCAGTCAGCGAGAGGTGGCGGGGTTCGAGGGCGAGCGACCGACGGTCGGTGACTTCATCGCCGTCGTGTCGCGCCGCGCCGACGAGCGGCTCGCGGCGAGCGTGCTCGCCACCCTGCTCGCCCGCGGCAGCGTCCCCGCGCGCCGGTTGGCGCTCGGTGATCCGGCGGCGGCCTCCGACGAGGGGTCGTTCTGGCAGATGGGATGGCCCGCGGTGCGGATCACCGACACCGGCGCGGCGCGCAGCGCCGCTCATCACACGCCGGGCGACGTGCTCGAGACGCTCGACTTCGACCGCATGGCCCGGGTGGTCGCAGGCGTCGAGGCGGTGATCGTCGAGCTTACCGGCGGCGCCCGAGCCGAGCCATGACGACCAACGTGAGGCGACGACGCGTGCTCGGCTATTTCGCCGGCGGGCTCGCGGCCGGCGCCGGAGGGCTCACCTGGCTCCGAGTCTCGGGCTACCAGGTGCCGGCGGACGTCGCGGAGCGCCTCGCCGTGCTCGCGCCCTGGCAGTACGTGGTGGTCGAGGCGTTCGGTCGCCGCGTACTCGCGCCACGACCGATCGGGATCGGGAGCTACACTGACGAATACCTCCGCGGCCTCGCCGCCACCGATCTTCGCGACGTCGGCCGGTTCATCGCGTACCTCGAGCACCTCGCGCCGGTCGTCGCCGGGTACGCGCGTCGCTTCACGGCGCTCGCGCCCGAGGCCCAGGATCGGGTGCTCGGCTCGCTCGAGGAGAGCCGCATCGAGCTCCTGCGGGCGGGCTTTCAGGCGCTGAAGGCGATGGCGATGATGGCGTATTGGCGGCGCTCCGAGAGCTGGGCGGAGATCGGCTATGGCGGCCCGGTGATCGATTGGGGAGCCGAGTGATGGGAGCCATCGAGAGCGCGCGCAATCTCCCGGCCGGAAGCCGCCTCCGCTGCGACGTGGTGGTGGTCGGCACCGGCGCGGGCGGGAGCATGGCCGCGCGTGAGCTCGCCGCGCGCGGCGCGAAGGTCATCGCGCTCGAGGAGGGCTCGTACGTCCGGCAGCAGCAGATGACCCAGCGCGAGGACGAGATGATGCCGCGGCTCTACCAAGAGCGTGGCGGCCGCTCGACCAGCGATCTTGCCATCCGCGTCATCGGCGGGCGCGCGGTCGGCGGCTCGACCGTGCACAACATCAACCTGTGCAAGCGCACACCGACCCCCATCCTCGAGCTCTGGCAGCGGCGCCACCACGTCTCGGGCTGCTCTGAGCCCGAGCTCCGGCCGGTCTTCGAGAGCGTGGAGGCCGAGCTCTCGGTCACCGAGATCCCGGAGGCGATGCGTAACGCCAATAACCGCGTCCTCGAGCGCGGCGTGAAGGCGCTCGGCTGGAAGGGCGGGCCGCTCAGCCACAACCGCGTCGGGTGCCAGCAGAGCGGATTTTGCGAGATCGGGTGCCCCTTCGACGCCAAGCAGAACGCGGTCAAGGTGCTCCTCCCGAGCGCGCTCGAGCACGGCGCGCGGGTCATCTCCGACGCGCGGGTGACCCGCATCGTCCACGACGGCAAGCGCGCGCGAGGGGTGAAGGTAGCGGCGCCGAGGGGCGTGCTCGACATCGAGGCCGGCGCGGTCGTGCTCGCCGGCAGCGCCGTCGGCAGCGCCGTGCTCGCCCGAGCGAGCGCGCTCCCCGATCCGCACGACCGCCTCGGGCGCGGGCTCCGCATGCACCCGGGGGTGGCCGTCGCCGGTCTCTTCGACGAGCGGATCGAGGGCTGGAAGGGCATCCCGCAGAGCTACGAGTGCACGGAGCACCTCGACTTCTCAGACGGCAGCGAGCGGCGGATCTGGATCATCACCGCGTTCGCGCACCCGATCGGCGCGAGCATCATGCTGCCTGGCTTCGGCGTGGCGCACCACGAGTGGATGCGGCACTATCCGAACATCGCGGTGCTGAGCGCGATGATCCACGACGAGACGGAGGGTCGCGTCGGGGTGCGCGACGACGGGCGCGCACGCATCGACTACGAGCTCATCGACGGCGACGTGCACCAGCTCGCGCTCGGGATGCGTGCGTGCGCGCGCCTGCTGTTCGCCGCGGGGGCCAAGCGGGTGCTCATCCCGAGCGTGCCTGCCATCACGCTCGAGCGGCCCGACCAGATCGAGAGCCTACCCGAGTCCGCCGCGCGCCCGCACCACGTCGGCTTGGTTGCGGTTCACCCGATGGGGACCCTCCGGATGGGCGACGACGCGCGGGCGGCGGTCGTGAAGAGCACCGGCGAGCACCACCAGGTCGAGCGGCTGTTCGTCCTCGACGGCTCGCTCTTCCCCACCAGTATCGGCGGGCCGCCGCAGATCTCGATTTACAGCTTCTCGAAGCACCTCTCGCGACACGTTTGAGCGCCCGGCCCGCGGCTCACGGCCCGCAGACGCCCGCGCGGCAGCGCGCCTCGACCGGCGCGCAGGTGAGCTCGCCCGGGCCGCATGCCTGTCGGCAGGCGCGGTTCACGTCGTCGTAGCGCGCCTGGTAGGCGGGTCGGCTGCGGGTCGCGATGGCGGCGTTCGGGCAGGGTCGGTTCCGTCCGCCGTCGAAGCGCGCCACCTCGCAGGCGTTCTCGCCGAGATATACCGCGACGCAGTCAGCGTCCGTCGCGCAGGTCGTCTCGAGACCGTCCGCCGGGATCGCCCAGGCACCGGGCAACGGCGGGATGCAGTCCCCGGCGTCCGGATCGGCCTCATCGCCGGCGACCCCCGCGCAGGAGAGCGACGCCGCGCCGAGCGCGAGCGCGGCGAGGCCGAGGCGAACCGAGGGGAGTCTTCGCACCGGAAAAGCCTAGTCGGAACGCCGGGCGGGCGCGCGCGGAATCGCTCAGCTCGCCGACGTCACCTGGAGAAAATGCGTCCGCTCGCGCACCGTGGTCCAGCGCCGGAAGATTTCCATGGTCTCGGGCTCGGCCGCCGCGAGCTTCTCGAAGACGTAGTCCTGGATCCCCTTGTGGACCGCGCAGATGTGGTTCTCGCGCATCCGCCCGAAAATCGAACCTTGGGTCTTGAAGTTGTGCTCGGGCTTGTTCCCGCAGTAAGGGTTATAGGTACAGTTCACGCAGTCGGGCTGGGCGTCCAGGTTGGACGCGATGAGCGCGGCGCGCACCGTCTCGTGGGTGACGAGCTCGCGATACTTCGATGTGTCGACGTGACCGATCGCGAACATGTCGTCGCCCATCTCGCGCAGCATGCGCCCCTCGTCCGAGGTGTACACGGTGCCATCGTAGTTGAAGCACAGGCACCCGACCCCCGCGCCGCCCGGGTTTCGGATGTCGAGGAAGTTCGGGTCGTCGCCGGTCAGGATCTTGGTGAGGAAGATGCTGGCGAAGCGCTCGAGCACCTGGGTGCCCTTCACGTTGAGCTCGATGATGTAATCGGTCGCGGTCCGGTAGAAATCCATGTACCGCGCGCGGTCGTACTCGATTTTCTCGTGGGTCTTGTCCGCGAACCCGAAGGGATCGACCGGGCGGAGGAAAATCGAGCGGCACCCGAGCTCGACGTACGTATCGACGATCTCCTTCGGGTAGTCGAGGCTCGCGCGTGTGGTCGTGAGGAGCGCCTCCACGTGGTAGAGGACGGGATCGAGGCCCATGTCGACGTAGCGTTGGTTGATGAGCTTCACCCAGCGCGCCGCCTCCTGGTACGCATTGCCGCTCGGCAGCACGCGCTGCTTGTTGTGGAGGCGCTCCGGGCCGTCGATGCTGGTGCAGATCTGCACCTTGTTCTCGACCAGGTAGTCGAGCTTCTCGTCGTCCATGAGGGCGAGGTTGCTCACCATCGTGAACTCGATCTCCTTGCCGTAGGCGCGGTTCTTCTCGTTCACGTACTCGATCGAGTGCTTGATGAGCGGGAAGTTCGCGAGCGGCTCACCGCCTTGAAACTCGATGGTGATGCGCGGCGAGGTGCTCTTCAGGATGATGTCGATGGCCTTCTCCGCCGTCTCCTTCGACATATCCGTGTCGACGCGGTCCATGTCGGCGCGGCTCGCGTGGCAGTAGACGCAGGTCTCGTTGCAGCGGAGCGTCACCACCAAGACGTGCAGGATCGGACCCCAGTTGAGGAAGCGGCGCCGATGCGCCACTCGCTCGCGTGTCTTTGCGACGTCGAGCCGGTCCGCGAGGAAATTGCGCTCGCCGAGCTTGAGCTCGACCCCCGGCGGGATCCGGCCTTGGTAGAGCTCGCGGAACTCGTCGCGCGTGACGAACACCCAGTCGCCGAAGTAGCTGGTGAGGAGGACCCGACCGCCAACCTCGCGGTAACGAAACGGAACGAGTCGGCCGGGGCTCTTCGCCTGAGCCGAGGGATCCACGAGCGATAGCGCTTGCATCGCCCCGAGTGTCCCCGATTACTGAAGACTCGCCAAGGTGAGGGGATGTCGGTTCGGCGCGGAACCGCGCGTTTCGTCGCGCGCTCGCTCGGCGAGCCCCCGCCCGGCGAGCGAGCGACGCGCCCTTCGGCCAGGCGGCCGAGCCCCGCTTCGCTCGGCGCGCCGCGCTGACCGGTCCGCGCGGCGCCGGCCCGGTGCAAGCGCGCCGGACCGGTAGTATGGGTCGGCCATGCTTCGCCGTGCGCTCCGCGCCCTCCTCACCTCCCTCGCGCTGGTCGCGTGCGCCGCGCGCGCGCCTTCACCGGCTCAGGCTCCGCCCGCTTCGTCACCGGGCGGCTCCGCGCTCGACACCACCGCGCCGGAGCCGGGCGGACCGGCCGTCGCGGCGGACGCGTGGCCAGGGCCTGCCGCTTCGGCGCCCGGCGGCATAGGGCTCCGGCAGCCCACCTCCGACGCGATCCCGATCGGCCCGGACGACGCCGTCTGGGGGAGCGCGCTCGCGCCCGTCACCATCGTAGAGTTCCAGGATCTAGAGTGCCCGTTCTGCGCGCGTGCGCAGCCGACCATCGAGGCGCTCGAGCGGCGCTACGGGCCCGAGCGGCTGCGGGTCGTCTTCAAGCACAACCCGCTCCCTTTTCATCGGGGCGCCATGCCGGCCGCGCTCGCCTCGCAGGCGATCTTCGAGCTGGCGGGCTCCGAGGCGTTCTTCGCGTTCACCGGCGAGCTCTTCAGAAACCAGCGCGCGCTCTCCGACGCATTGTACGAAGACGTCGCGCGCCGGCTGAGAGTCGACGTCGGGCAGTTCCGCCGCACGGTCGCCGCCGCTCGCACGCGCGACAAGATCCAGGCGGACATGGGGCTCGCGGCCCGTATCGGTGCGACCGGCACCCCGAACTTCCGTATCAACGGCGTCGAGCTGAGCGGCGCTCAGCCGCTCGAGCGGTTCGTCGAGATCATCGACGCGGAGCTCGCCGCGGTGAACCAGGCGCGTGCGGCGGGTGCCGAGCCGGCGCGGAGCTACCCGGACCGGGTCGTGGTGAACTACCGACCGCCCGCTCCGTCGGCGCCGCCGGCTCCGGGCGTCGCGGCGGCGCGCGTCGATGACCCGGACGCGCGCGACACCACGGTCTGGAAGATCCCGGTCGGGAGCTCACCGGTGCAGGGGCCGGCCAGCGCGCTCGTCACCATCGTGGAGTTTTCCGATCTCGAGTGTCCCTTCTGCAAGCGCGTGCAGCCCACCTTGGCGGAGCTCATGCGACGCTACGCCGGGAAGCTCCGCATCGTGTGGAAGCACGACCCCTTGCCGTTCCACTCGCGCGCGCTCCCGGCGGCGCTGGTCGCGGTCGAGGCGCGCGCCCAGAAGGGCGATGCGGGTTTCTTCAAGGCGGTCGAGGCCATCTACGGAGCGCCCTCCGGCCTCGAGGACGACCAGCTCCTGGCCATCGCGGGGCAGCTTGGCTTGAGCGTTCCGCGCGTGGAGCGCGCGCTCGCCAAGAAGACCCACAAGGCCATCATCGACGCGGACGTGCAGCTCGCCCTAGACTTCAAGGCGAGCGGCACCCCGCATTTCTTCATCAACGGTCGGCGTCTGGTCGGGGCGCAGTCGCTCGAGAAGTTCGCGGAGCGCATCGACGAGGCGCTCGCCGAAGCGAACGCGCTGGTCGCCTCGGGCGTGCGCCCCGCGGACGTCTACACGCGCCTGATGCGCGACGCGAAGGACCCACCCGGGCCCGAGCAGCGCGTGGTCGCCGCGCCGACCGCGAAGAACCCGTCGCGGGGCCCCGCGAGCGCCCCCATCGTGGTGCAGATGTGGGCAGATTTTCAGTGTCCGTTCTGCGCGCGCGCGATAAAGACCATGAAGGACCTCGAGCAGGCCTACCCTGGCCGCGTCCGCATCGTGTGGCGAAACCTCCCGCTCGGCTTTCATCGGGACGCGCGCCTCGCGGCCGAGGCCGCCCTGGAGGCCTACGCGCAGAAGGGCTCGGCCGGCTTCTGGAAGATGCATGATCTCTTGTTCGAGAACCAGGCAGCGCCGGGCGGGCTCGAGCGCGACGCGCTCCTCGGGTACGCGGCGAAGCTCGGCCTCGACCGGCGGCGGTTCGAGCGCGCCCTCGACGAGGCTGCTCACGAGGACGTCATCTCGGCCGACGAGGCCGCCGCGCGCGCCGCGCAGATCAGCGGGACACCCGCCTTCGTCATCAACGGCTACTTCGTCTCGGGCGCCCAGCGGCTCGAGCGCTTCAAGTCCGTCGTCGACTACGCGCTCAAGCATCCGGTGAAGCGCTGACGAGCCCGCGCGGCGCTCGCCGGGCGCGCGGCGGCGACTTCCCGCTGGCGGTTCTCCGCCGAGTGATCTAGCGAGACGCCATGCGCTCCCTGTTCATCGGTCCGGTCGTGGTGGTGGGGTTCGTGGCGTGCCAAGCCGCGGTCTCGTCCGAGCCGCCGGCCGCGCCGCCCCGGCCTCCCGCTCCTCTCGAGGGGCCGGCAGCGCCGTCCCGGGCGAGCGACGCGAGCGTCGAGCCCGACGCCGGCGGGGCGGACGCCTCGCCCGGGGACGCCGCCCTCGCCGACGCGAGCGCCGCGCCCGACGCCAGCGCGCAGGCGGAGGGACCGAGCGCCTGCCCCGAAGGCATGAAGCTCATCGACGGAGACTACTGCACGAAGGTCGAGCAGACCTGCACCAAGAGCTGGTGGGACGACGTCAACAAGAAGAAGGTGTGCGAGAATTTCTCTGCGCCGTCGCGCTGCGTCGGGGAGAAGGAGCGCAAGCGCTACTGCATCGACACCTACGAGTACCCGAACATCGAGCACGCGCGCCCCGAGGTGATGAACAACTTCTACCAAGCGCAGGTGAAGTGCGCGGCCTTGGGCAAGCGCATGTGCACCGAGAGCGAGTGGACGCTCGCCTGCGAGGGCCCCGAGATGAAGCCGTATCCTTACGGCTACGAGCGTGACGCGACCAAGTGTAACGGTGATCATCAGTACGATTTTCCGAAGATGACCAAGGTCGCGCGGCGCGACTCCGCGGAGCTCGAGCGGCTCTGGCTCGGGGTGCCGAGCGGCACGCAGCCCGAGTGCGTGAGCGACTACGGCGTCGCGGACATGCCGGGCAACGCCGATGAGGTCGCCTCGAACGAGCACTTCTCCGGCTTCGAGGACAAGTACGACAACGTCACCATCGGCGGGCCCTGGTACCTCGGGGTGCGAAACCAGTGCCGGCCGCGCATCTACACGCACGACGAAGGCTTCTACTACTACTACCTGAGCTTCCGCTGCTGCGCGGAGCCCGATGGAAAACCGACCGACCCGCGCGCGCCGCGTCAGGTGAAGCGCGGCTGGGACTTCGAGCGCGTCGAGCGGATCGCTGGCCTCACCGTCGAGCAGGCGAAGGCGCGGCAGCCGGCGGACTTCGACCGCGCGCGAAAGCTCGGCGAGCAGCAGCTGAAGGATCGCCAGGGAAAGCCCGCGGATCACCTGACCTGGCAGCCGAACCAGGGGCGCGACAAGAACTTCACGCGCGAGCACGAGCGAAAGAACTGAGCCTCGCCCGCGGGCGCCCCGAGGTCCGGGAGCGGTCGGTTCGACGCGGCCGGCGGCGCGGCCCGCCGCGGGTCGCCCTTCAGAGCGCGGAGGCCACCTGTCGCACGCTCTCCTCGACGATGTCGAGCAAGCGAGCGAGCGCGTCCTCGGGGATGTTGAGCGGCGGGCAGACGTAGACGACGTTCCCGAGCGGGCGGAGGTAGGCGCCCCGGCGGCGCGCCTCCTCGTAGACGCGCCAGCCGACGCCCGCGGTGTAGCCGCCGAGCTCGTCGGTGGTCTCGACCGTGGGGACCACGCCGCGCGTTCGGAGGCGCGGGTCGTCACGAAGATCGGCGGCGCCCATCATGCCGAGCGCGCGCGAGGAGCGGACCAGGCGGCTCGTCACCGGATCGTCGCGCAGGCGCGCGAACGCGGCGGCGATGCGCGCGGCCCGGGGCAAAATACCCTCGAGCACGCGCTCGTCGCGGTACACCGCGAGCACCTCGCGCGCGACCGCGGCGCCGAGCGGGTTCCCCGCGTAGGAGTGACCGTAGAGGAACGCTCGCTCGCGCCCGCCGCTGAAGGCGTCGAGCACCCGCTGGCTGGTGATGGTCGCCGCCATCGGCAGGTGTCCGGCGGTGAACCCCTTGGCGACGCAGAGCAGATCGGGGACCACGCCGGCGAGCTCCGAGGCCCACATCGCGCCGAGCCGACCGTAGCCGGTGAACACCTCGTCGGCGATGAGGAGGACCTCGCGCGCGCGCGTCAGCTCGCGAAGCTCGGCGAGGAAGCGCGGCTCGTAGAGGCGCATCCCGGCGGCGCCCTGCAGGATGGGCTCGACCACCAGCGCGGCGATCGACTCGTGCTCGCGCTCCACGATGCGCGCCACCGCGTCGAAGGCGGCGGCCTGGTCGGGGACGCCGGCCGGCACGGGCACGTGGACCACGTCGAACACCACGCCCGCGAACGGTCTGCGAAAGACCTCGACCCCGCCGAGGCTCGTCGCGCCGACCGTCTCGCCGTGGAACGCGCCCTCGAGCGCGAGGAAGCGGCTCTTTCTCGGCCTGCCCGTCTGCGCGTGAAACTGCACGCTCATCTTCACCGCCGCTTCGATGGCGGTCGAACCGTCGTCCGAGAAGAAGACCTGGTCGAGCTCGCCCGGCGCCACCGCCGCTAGCTCCCGGGCGAGCAGCGCCGCCGGCGCGTGGGTCACCCCGGCGAGCGAGACGTGGCAGAACTCCCGCGCCTGCCGGATGAGCGCGTCGACGAGCCGCGGGTGGTTGTGCCCGAGCGTCGCGACCCACCACGAGCCGTTGCCGTCGATGAGCCGTGAGCCGTCGGCGAGGGTGAGCCACGGGCCTCG
The DNA here is from genome assembly GCA_035063585.1 of Polyangiaceae bacterium. Classification (GTDB taxonomy): domain Bacteria; phylum Myxococcota_A; class Polyangia; order Polyangiales; family Polyangiaceae; genus JAPSGB01. The sequence continues at coordinate 23,066 of JAPSGB010000030.1, read as the reverse complement.
CGCGCCGGTGACGACCAGCGGCGCGTGGCGCTCGCGCCACTCGTCCATCGGGGTGTAGGGGTGCCACAGGTGGCGGCGGTCGGCCTCGAGCACGGCGGCGATGTCGGTCATGGGTAGCGAGCCTACCGGGCGCGGGAGCGCCCGGCCCCTTGACGTCGGTCACGGGCGGCTCGAAAAGCGCGGGCGGGCGCTCGCTTGCTCGTTGACATCCGCCGATCGCGGTACTAACGAATCGCCGTTCAGAATTCTGAGCGCACATTCAATGCTGCATTTGTCGTGCTTGTGGGCGCTACCCGGCTCGGGCGGCCTCCGCATGAGCGCATTCGGTGAGTGCTCGCTCACGCCTTGGTCTTCCTCATGTCTCGCCGTCCGGCTCGCTCGCCCACGCTCCGCAAGGCGTTCCAGAGGTACGCCCGGGTCGCCTATCACGAGGCCATCCTCGAGGCGGCCGAGCGGGTGTTCCTGCGCGACGGCTACCACGAGACCAAGATCGCCGACGTCGCCGCCGAGTCCGGGGTCTCGGTCGGCACGCTCTACAACTATTTCGCGAGCAAGGAGCTCATCTTCGCCTCGATCATCGAGCGAGGGCGGACCCACCTCGAGCAGGCGGTGGCAGGGTGCGCGGGGCTCCCCGATCCCGTCGAGCGGCTCCGGCAGGTGCTCGGAGCGGCACTCCGCTTCATCGAGGAGCGCGGCGCGATGTTCGCGCTCTACACGCAGGTCGGGTTCAGCGGCGATCCCGACCTGCGGCTCTGCTGCGCCCCGGCAGGGGCCGCCTACCACGCGCACGTGGCGACCTTGGCCGCCATCATCGGGGAGGCGCAGGAGGCGGAGCGCCTGCGCGCCGAGCTCGATCCCGAGGCGCTCGCCATGGCGCTGGTCGGGATCGCCAATTCCTTCATCTATCGCTGGCTAGACCAAGGGCGTCAGGGGGATCTCCCCGGGCGCGCCGACGAGATCTTCTCTCTCTTCTTCGACGGAGCACGACCACGATGAGCGAGCAGTCACGACTCGCATGGATAGTCGCCCTTTCCCTCTTCAGCTTCGGCTGCAATTCCGGAAAAAGCGGAAGCAGCCTGCCGCCACCGAGCGGCTCGGGGACGCCGCCGCCGGAGATCCCCTCGCTCGCCTCCGCGAGCGCGGAGGGCGCGGACGACGACTCGGCGGCCGGCGATCGTCACTTCTCCGGCACGGGCTCGCTGGTCGCGGAGCACCGCGCCGAACTCGGGCCGAAGTTCGGTGGCGTCATCGCGAAGATCGTGGTGGACGAGGGCGACACGGTGAAGAAGGGCCAGCTCCTCTTCCGGATGGACTCGGCGCAGGCGCAGATCGCCGCGCGACAGGCGAAGGCGGCGGTGGCGGCGGCCAAGGTTGGCCTCGACGCGGCCGAGCTCGAGTATAAGCGCACGAAGGAGCTCTTCGACCGCGGCTCGGTCCCTCCGGCGACCTTCGATCAGGTGAAGGCGCACCACGACGCCGCGCAGGCGAACCTCGATCAGGCGAAAGCCGCCCTCTCGATGGCGGGTCGAAACGCGGCCGACGCTGCCGTCCGCTCGCCGATCGACGGCGTCATCACCGCCAAGCTGCGGAGCGAGGGCGAGACGGCGAGCATGATGCCGCCCACCGTCATCGTGGTGGTTCAGGATCTCGACTCGCTCGAGCTCCGCGCGCGCCTGCCCGAGCGCTCGCTCCAGGGCATCAAGGCGGGGGACTCCGTCAAGATGCACCTGCCTGCCACCGGCGAGGACCGGACGGTCACCATCAAGCGGGTGAACCCGGCGGTCGATCCTCGGACGCGTACCGTAGAGATCGTGTGCAGCGTGCCCAACCGGGAGCGCACGCTCAAGCCCGGCATGCTCGCCGAGGTGAGCTACGAGCTCCCCGCCGCCGCGGCGGCGCCGCCCGCGTCCGCCTCGGCCCCCGCCAAAGAGGCGAAGCGCCCATGAACCTCGCTCAGGTCTCGATCCGGCGGCCGGTCTTCGCCGTCATGATGATCGCGGCGCTGGTGGTCTTCGGGATCGTCAGCTACCCGCGCATCGGCGTCGACCTGTTCCCGGACGTCGAGTTTCCGGTGGTGACCGTCACCGTCGTCTATCCGGGCGCGGATCCGGAGACGATGGAGAGCAAGGTCGCCGATCCCATCGAGGAGCAGATCAACACTCTGAGCGGCATCAAGGTGCTGCGCTCGGTGAACCTCGAGAGCGTCACCCAGGTCGTCGTCCAGTTCGACCTCGACGTGAACGCCGACCAAGCGGTGACCGACATTCGAGATCGCGTGGCGCGGATCCAGAAGGACCTCCCCGAGCAGATCGATCCGCCGGTCATCCAGAAATTCGACGTCGGCGCCGCGCCCATCATGGCGGTCGCCTTGTCCGGCAAGGTCGGGCCGAAGGAGCTCTCGTACATCGCCGACAAGGTGGTGAAGCGCGATATCGAGCGCATCCCCGGCGTCGGCGGCGTCGACCTCGTGGGCAGCCGCCCGCGGGAAATCAAGGTGCTGGTCGACCCGGCCAAGCTCGCCGGGATGGGGCTCGCCGTCTCGGACGTGGAGAACGCGCTCCGCGCCCAGAACCTCGACCTCCCGGGCGGTCACTTCGAGCAGGGCTCCCGCGAGCTCATGGTGAAGACGAAAGGGGAGGTGAAGAGCGCGCGCGAGATCGCGAACATCACCGTCCCGAACCCGTCCGGAACCCTGATCCGAATCCGCGACGTCGCGACCGTCGAGGACACGGTCGCCGAGGAGCGCTCGGCGTCGTTCTTCGACGGGGAGTCGGCCATCTCGCTCGTGGTGCGCAAGCAGTCCGGCGGCAACACCGTGGCGGTGGCCGAGCGGGTCCGCGAGGCGCTCGCCAAACTCGAGGAGCGAGTCGGAAGGTCCGGGGTGAAGATCACCGTCCCGAGCGACAACAGCGTCTACATCGAGCACTCGATCGCGGACGTCCAGTTCGACCTGGTGTTCGGCGCGTTTCTCGCCGTGCTCATCATCCTGCTCTTCTTGCACGACATCCGCGCCACCATCATCAGCGCGGTCGCCCTGCCTACCAGCGTGGTCGCGACCTTCGCGTTCATGGACTTGTTCGGGTTCACCTTCAACAACATGTCCATGCTCGCGCTCTCCCTGTCGATCGGCATCCTGATCGACGACGCGATCGTGGTCATCGAGAACATTCATCGTCACCTCGAGACCGGCAAGGCGAGCCAGCTGGCCGCGGAGGTGGGCACCCGGGAGATCTTCCTGGCGGTGCTCGCGACCACCTCTTCGATCTTGGCGGTGTTCGTGCCGGTGGCGTTCATGAAGGGCATCATCGGGCGGTTCTTCTTCCAGTTCGGGATCACCGTCAGCGTGGCGGTCGCCATCAGCATGCTGGTGTCGTTCACGCTGGTACCGATGCTCTCCTCCAGGTTCCTTCTGCCATCGCACACGACCAAGCGCCCGAACCTCCTCTTTCGCGGCATCGAGCACGCGCTCGGGTGGGTCGACGCCGGCTACGGCCGCCTGCTCCGCGCGGCGCTCCGTCACCGGCTCGTCACGGTGGCCGCCGCGGTCGCGGCGCTGGTGGCGTCGTTCGTGGTGGTCGCGCACGTCAAGGCAGAGTTCATGCCGCCCGAGGACCGCGCGCAGTTCAACGTCAACGTCGAGCTCCCCACCGGCACGTCGCTCGACGCGACCAAGAAGATCGTAGGGGCCGTCTCGACCGATCTGAGGAACCACGCGCCCGGCGTGCTCCACACCTTCACCACCATCGGCGGAGGCGCGCAGGGGCAGATCAACCAGGGGCAGATCCAGGTGGTGATGACGCCTGGCAAGGAGCGCTCGTACAGCCAGGAAGATCTGATGGGCTGGGTTCGCACCCGGCTCGACGGCGTGAAAGACGCGCAGATCAGCGTCGTCCCGATCAGCGCAGTCGGAGGCGACTCCGGGTTCCGGCAGCAGGCGATCCAGTTCAACGTGCGTGGGCCGGATCTCGCGGAGCTCGTGCGGGTCACCGACCAGCTCAAGGAGGAGCTCGCCAAAGTGCCGGGCCTGGTCGACGTGGACACCACCTATCGCGGCGGCAAGCCGGAGGTCGAGATCGAGGTGGCCCGCGACCGCGCTGCCGATCTCGGGGTCCCGGTGGCGTCGATCGCGATGGCGATCCGCGCCTACATGGCCGGGGATCCGGTCAGCGAGCTGAAACAAGGGACGGACGTGTGGGACGTGACCTTGCAGATGCCGGCTCATCTACGAGACGACATGGAGCAGCTCTCGAACCTCCAGGTCCGCTCGGTCGGAGGGCAGCTGGTCGACCTCGCGAGCGTGGTTCACATCGGTCGAGGTGAGGGGCCGAGCCAGATCGAGCGACAGGCGCGGCAGCGTCAGATCACCGTGCTCGCGAACACCCAAGGGCTCCCGCTCGGTGAGGCCAAGAAGAAGGTCGACGAGCTGGCAGCTCGGGTGGTGCCCGCGAACATGACCACGGACTACGCCGGCATGGCCGACATCATGGGCGAGTCCTTCGGCTACATGGCGCTCGCGCTCGTGCTCGCCATCGTGCTCGTCTACATGATTCTCGCGGCCCAGTTCGACAGCTTCCTCCAGCCGGTGACGATCATGCTGAGCTTGCCGCTCAGCGTGGTCGGTGCGTTCGGCGCGCTCTACCTGACGGGGATGACGCTCAACATCTTCTCGATGATCGGGGTCATCATGCTGATGGGGCTCGTGACCAAGAACGCGATCTTGCTCGTGGATTTCGCCAACCAGCTGCGCGCGCGCGGTGAGGCGCTCACCGAGGCGCTGGTGACGGCCGGGATCACCCGTTTGCGTCCGATCGTGATGACCACCGCGGCGATGATCTTCGGCATGCTGCCCGTCGCGCTCGCGCTCGGCGAAGGCGGCGAGGCGCGGGCGCCGATGGCGGTGTGCGTGATCGGAGGGCTGCTCACCTCGACGCTGCTCACGCTGGTCGTGATCCCCGTCGTCTACACCTACATGGATTCGCTCTCGCACAATCGACTGGTGCGCTGGCTGACCAAGAAGCTACTTGCCCCCGAGGCCGCGCCGAGCGCGCTGCCGTCATCCGCCGGGAGAACCCACACGTGAAATGCTCTGCTTCGACGCTCGGATACTTGCTCACCGGTCTGCTCCTCGCAGGTCATGCGGGGGCGCAGCCAGCGCCGCCCCCGGCAGCTCCGCAGTCGGGCCCCACGCTCGAGGAGCGGGAGCCGCCACGGAGCGACGACCCCGCGGAGGCAGCGCTCGCCCCGGTCCCGGGCGGGCTCACCGCCGACGTGGTCGCGCGCCGAACCGAGGCCGCGAGTCCCACCGTCCGAGCCAAGCAGGCGGAGGTCGAGGCAGCGCGCGCCAAGGTCGAGGCGACCGCGTTCCAGTTCGTGCCGAAGCTCACCGTGAAGGCCACCTACACGCGGCTCTCACCGGTCGCCGCGAACCTCGGCGGCGCGCTGGTCGGCGCGCTGCACGCCGGCCCGCTCGGGATGGGGCCGTGCCCCGGTCCCGGCGGCGCCACCTGCGTGCTCGACTCGCAAGGCACGCCGGTCGGCGCGGCGGCCTTCGAGCTAAAGACGTTCGAGGACAACTATAATCTCAACGCGACGCTCGGGATCCCGCTCTCCGACTACCTCCTCCGCCTGTCGCACGCCACCGCGTCGTCGTCGGCCGGCAAGCACGCGGCGGAGCTCGCCCTGCAAGCCGAGCGCCTCAAGGTCAAGACGGACGCGCGCGTGCTCTACTACGGCTGGCTCCGCGCCCGCGGGCAGGTGGCGGTCGCGCACAAGTCGCTCGAGCAGGTGCGCGCGCGCTTGAAGGACGCGCAGGCCGCCTACACGCTCGGCGCCATCTCGAAGGCGGATCTCTTGCGCCTCGAGGCGCTCGTCGCGAGCACCGAGGTGGTGGTGAAGCAAGCCGAGTCCTACCAGGCCCTCAGCGTACAGCAGCTCGCGCTCACCATGGGCGATCCGAGCGGGCACGAATACCGGGTAGGCGAAGATCTCATGGCGCCGGTGAGCTCCCCGGTGACGGGGACGCTGCCGTCGCTGGTCGCCGAGGCGCACGCCAACCGCCTGGAGCTCCGCGCGCTCGCCGAGACGTCGCGGGCGCTCCGGCGCGGCGCGAGCGCGACCTCCGCGGGGGCTCTGCCGCGACTCGACGCCTTCGCCGGCGCGGACTACGGCAACCCGAACCAGCGCTATTTCCCGCCGCAACGGGAGTGGAACCTGACCTGGCAGCTGGGCCTCGCTGCGAGCTGGACGGTGGGAGACGTGTTCATCGAGCGCGCGCAGGCCGCCGAGCTCGAGGCGAACGCGCGCTCGGTGGACGCGCAGCGGCAGGCCGCGCGCGACGGCATCCAGCAAGAGGTGACCGCGATGTATCTGGATCGTGACCGCGCCGAGGCGGCGCTCGAGGCGACCGGGCGCGCGGTGAAGGCCGCCGAGGAGGCGTACCGGGTGGCCACCGACCTCTATCGGGTGGGGCGCGCGACCACGACCGACATGATCGACGCCGAGTCGGAGCTCTTGGTCGCTCGGTTGAAGCGCCTGGATGCCCAAATCGATCTCAAGGTCGCCAGCGCGCGACTGCGCCACGCCGTGGGCCGCGACATCGCTCGCTGAGCGAGGGGCGGGCCTGGCGGCCTCGCCGCGCGAGCCCCGGCGCGACGGGGCTCGCCCTCTCGCCGCGCAGATGGACGTCGAGAGACGCGCGGGGTAGTCTCGGGGCCGTATGAGCCGCGCCAAGCTCGGGGTCGTGGGGACGGTGCTCTGCCTCGGCGTCTCGATGACGCTCGGGGCATGCTCGAAGCGCTCCGAGGTAGCGCCCGAGCCGGGGGCGCCGGCTGACTCGACCGCGCCTTCCGATGCGGTCGCTCTGCCGTCCCCGGGCCCGTCTGCCGGCGCGAGCGCGCCGCGCGAGCCCGTCTGCACCGTCTCGTCACGCACCTCATGGGGCAAAAACGCCAACCAGCGCACCGGCATCACCTCCACCACCCTCGCGGACGGGCGGATCGCGCTCGGGGTGGCGTTTGGAGACGCTCCGGCGATGCTCGTCTTCACGCGCGACGGCAAGGGTGAGCTCGTACGCGTGCACGTCGACTCCGCGCTTCCGCTCGGCTCGGCGCTCGGCGGGAAGGACGGCCGGCGCGACCTGCAGCGGGTGACGCCGGTGCTCGGCGCCGGCGGCAAGCTCATCGCTTACGCCGACTATCGGGATCGCTGGAGCAGCGGGCGACGGCGCATCTCGTGCGGCCAAGCCGACGCGAAGGCGCAGCTCTTCGAGTTCGACGGCGCGCCGCTCCTCGACGGACCGGCCGCCCAACCCGCCGCGTCGGTCGCTTCTGCGGCGCAGACCGGCGTGCCTCACGCGGGGGAGCCGCCCGCGCCCGCGAGCCTCGCGCCGCGCGCGAGCGCCAGCGCGCCGAGCCCGGGCAAGCCGAGGCCGCGCCTGAGGCTTCCGGGCCAGCTGAAGCCGCTCGGAGCTCCTCCGGCGGTCTCGGCGGAGCCCGGGTCCCCGGGGTCCCCGCCGATCCCGTCCGCGCCGCCCCCGCCGAAGACGGAGATCCGCGACTGTCGCAGCTTCGTGGACGAGGGAGGCAAGAACGCTTGGGCGGCGGCCTCCGAGCTCCACGGGGTCGAGGAGGCCGGCGGCGCGATGAAGTGGACCATGCGCTTGCTCGTGCTCGGCCACGGCGGCGAGGCGCCGGTCGCGGTGTACTCGGTCGCGCTCCCCGCGCAGCCGAAGAAGCTCGAGACCTTCGAGACCACGGTCGCCGCCGAGCGGCCTGGCGGTGGTTGGGCGCTCTTCGCTCGCCATGAAGGTGGTCTGCTCGGCTGGACGCTCGACGCTCGACATCGACGGCAGAGCGGTCCGCGTCGGTGGGGCGGCGGATATCCGAGCCCACCGCGGCTCTTTCTGGACGGCGGTGAGCTCTTGGCGGTGACCGCCCTGAAGCGCGCGCCGAACGATTTCCTGCCGCGTTACCTCCGCGTGGGCGCCTCCGGTCTAGCGGCGGCGTACACCGCGCTCGCGCTCACCGGGAGCGAGCGCGACGCCTCCGAGCCGGTGCTCGCGCGTTCGGGTGACCAGCGTTGGCTCGCGTATCACTCCGGCAAGCGGCGCGAGGGGCTCTTGCGAGTCGTACCGGTAAACGAGAAGCTCGCGTCGGTGGGGGCTGCGTTCGATGTGACGCCGGAGGGCGAGTCGGCGTACGAGTCGTACCTGACCGGCCTCGACGGCGGCCGGCTGCTCGTCGTGTACGTGCAAGGCGGGAGCGCGTCGGAGCTCGTGAGCGAGGTGCTCACCTGCAGCGTGCGCTCCTGACGGCGCACGACTTGCGCTATGGGTACCGCCCGGCGCACCCCCTGCGGCCGCGCCCGCGTGGCTGGGCGAGATTCATTGGAACGGAGCTTGCTATCGGGCATGAATGATGTCTGACATCTTCCGCTGTGGCGGCTGCGGGGCGATGAACCGCCTGCCCACGCCTCGACCAGCCGGCACGCCCATCTGCGGTCGTTGCAAGGCGGCGCTCGACACCAGCGGCGCGCCGCAAGCGGTCGACGCGGCCGCTTTTCACAAGACCGTCGCCGCCTCGGAGGTCCCGGTGCTGGTGGACTTCTGGGCGCCTTGGTGCGGTCCGTGCCGAACCGCGGCGCCGCTGCTCGACCGGCTCGCGCGCGACCACAGCGGGCGCCTCTTGGTCCTGAAGCTCAACACCGATGAGCACCCAGACGTCTCGTCGGCGCTCGGGATCCGCGGCATCCCGACCTTCATCCTCTTCGATGGCGGGAAGGAGCGCTCCCGGCAGAGCGGCCTGCCGCCGCCCGCTCAGTTCGAGCGCTGGGTAGCGAGCCAGCTCACGAGCTGACCGCTTCCGCCGGGCGCGCGCGAGTGCGCTCGCGATGACCGTGCGCCGCGCCCTACTCGCCCTTCTCGATCTCGCAGGAGTCGGGGCGCGCCACCACCGACGCCGCGCCGGCGCTCCACTGCTGCCCGAGGCCCCAGCGGATCTTCGAGGCCGGGAGCTGTCCCACGAAGCGCAGCGTGCAGCGCGCGACGAAGCGTGCGAGCTTCTTCGCGGGCACCGCGGCTGGCGGCTCTTGGTGCAGCCGCATGGCGACGTGCGGCTCTGCCCAGAGGCCGGCGACCATGATCATCTGGTTGTCGGGGAAGGTCCAATACGGCTGGATGACGTTCTTCTTGTTGTCGTCGAGCGGTGCGCCCGGTGCGCTCGGCCAAATCTCCGTCTCCCCGCGGAAGCCGCAGTGAGCGCCGTCGACCTCCTGGTCCGACACGCAGGCGAGGGTGTTGAAGTCGCCGGTGACCACGGAGATCCGCACCACGGCCGAGCCACCCACCTTCCAGTCCGCCGCCGTGCTCGTCGGCTTCTCGCTCGGCCGCTCGAACCAGCTGTTCGGCAGCGGCGCGAACGGGATGAAGGCCATCGCGCCGACGATGAGCGCCGCGGCGAGGAAGCGCCCACCGATGACCGGCGTCTCCTCGACGGGCGAGGTGGGGGCGCGGCGGGCCGGTCGGGGACGCTGCTTCGCGGTGGCCATGGCTGGCTCGTGATAGCAAAAAGCCGGCGCGCTCCCAAGGCCTCGCCGCTCGCCCCCGCGTGAGCCGGCCTTCGTGGTCCCCCAACGCGCTCGGCCGAGCGCGATTTCCCGCGGTCTCCGGCCGGGTTCCGGCGATGCTCGCGGGCTGCCGGTCCGGCGCGGCCGGCGGCGCGGACGCGCTCGGCGGCCGGCGCGCTCGGCGTGCTCCGCGGAACACCGCGCCGCCGCGTCTCCGGCCGGCCCGCGCCGAGCTCGGGGCGCCCGGAGTTCAGAGGAGCGAGACGGCGCTCGCGAGCACCTCGCCGACGTCTGCGTCGATACGGAGCGTGGCGAGCGCGTCGTGGGGTGTCTCTCCTTGGTTCACGATGACGTACGGCGTACCGCGCCGTGCGGAGTGGAGCGGGACCTGCGCGGCCGGTGTGACGACCAGCGACGAGCCCAGCGCGAGCGCCAGATCGGCGCGCGCCGCGGCGGCGAAGGCGCGCTCGAGCAGCGCCGGGTCGAGCAGCTCGCCGAACATCACCACGTCGGGCCGCATGAAGCCGCCGCAGCTCGTGCAGCGCGGCGGCGTCTGGGTCGCGCGGTACTCGCTCATGCATCGCTCGGGCGGCTCGCGCCGCGAGCAGTCGAGGCACCGCACGCGCCGGTTGGTCCCGTGGAGCTCCACGAGCCGGTCCCGCGACGTCCCGGCCACCTGATGCAGCCCATCCACGTTCTGCGTGACGACCAGCTCGACGACGCCGCGCCGCTCGAGCAAGGCGAGCGCGCGGTGGGTCGCCGACGGTCGCGCGTCGCGGAACGCCGGCCACGCCTCGAGCTTCATCTCCCAGTACTCGCGTCGCGCGGCGTCGCTGGCCACGAACTCTTGCAGAGTGACCGGCTGACGTCGCGTCCAGATCCCGGCCGGACCGCGAAAATCAGGGATCCCGCTCCCGGTCGAGATCCCCGCGCCGGTGAACACGAGCACCTGCTTCGCGCCCCGGAGGAGGGCGGCGAGCGCCTCGGCCGTGCTCATCGAAGGGTGGGGCTCCCGATGGTCATGCGTCTCGAGCTCGCGCGTGTCGCGGGCCGGGCCCCCATCCTATCGGAGGTTTCTCCCGGCGAGAAATACCGAGCCGCGCCGCGGTCGCGGGGGAGGCGCCGCGTCGCTTGGTCCGGGCCGCCCCTATCGAGCCGCGCGCCAGCGTGCTAGCTCTGCACCAGGGGGCGCTCTCGTGGCGACTCCCTGCCGCTTCAAGGAGGAAGACGACCCATGCAACCTGGACCTTGGAATCCCCCGCCCGGTGCTCCCGCGCCCGGAGGTTACGGTCAGCCGCCCGGCGGCGGCTACGGCTCGCCCGGCGGCGTCTACGGTCCGCCCGGCGGCGCCCCGGCGCCCGTGGCGATGCAGCCGTCCAGTATGACCGCCGAGAAGGGATTCATCGGCTCGCTCTTCGATCTGTCCTTCTCGTCGTTCATCACCACCAAGCTGATCAAGGTCATCTACGTGGTGATGCTCTTGCTCAGCGTGCTCGGCTTCTTCGCCTTCATCATCAGCGGCGTGGGGCAGCTCATCACCGACTACGGGAACACCCTGATGGGGATCGCGATGATCCTGGTGTCTCCCTTGATCGGGATCCTCTACGTCATCATCTCGCGCCTCTATTGCGAGCTCATCATCGTCATCTTCCGCATCGCCGAGTCGCTGCGGGAGATCGACCGCAAGACCAAGGAGTGAGCGCGGCCGAGGCGGCGCTCGGCACGGTCGGCGCGCCGCCCTTCGGTCACGAATTCCAGGCTCGGCGAAGCCCGTGGGCGCCGCGATGGGTCCGCGCTCCGCGTGGCGCTTGCGGCGCTCCCGGCGCTAGTGCTATTTCGCGAGCCCCCCGAGAAGGAAGACAGCATGAGCGGCCACTCCAAATGGGCGACCATCAAGCGGAAGAAGGGCGCGACGGACGCCGCGCGAGGCAAGGTCTTCACCAAGCTGATCCGCGAGATCGTCACCGCCGCGCAGATGGGCGGCGGCGACGCGAACGGCAACCCACGCCTCCGTAAGGCGATCCTCGACGCCAAGGGCCAGGCGATGCCGGCCGACACCATCAAGCGCGCCGTCCAGCGCGGCACCGGGGAGATCGAGGGCGCCTCATACGACGACGTGCTCTATGAGGGCACCGGCCCTGGGGGCACGCTCTTCCTGGTGGAGGGCACGACGGACAACCGAAACCGGACCGCCGCCGAGCTTCGCAAGGTGTTCGAGAAGTATAACGGCGCGATGGGCGGGAGCGGCACCGCCGGCTGGGCCTTCGATCGGCTCGGGGTGATCGTGCTCGACAAGACGAAGGTCACTGAAGATCAGCTCGTCGAAGCGGCGCTCGAGGCCGGCGCCGAGGACTACCGGGACGAGGGGGACGTCTGGGCGGTGTACACGCCCCCGGAGCAGCTCGACACGGTCACCGGCGCGCTCGAGGCCGCCGGGCTCCCCATCCAGGAGAGCAAGGCCGCCTACATACCGAAGACGAAGAAGAGCATCACCGGGCGTGAGGCGGAGGTGTGCTTGAACCTCTTCGATGCCCTCGATGATCACGACGACGCCCAGCACGTCTACGCGGATTTCGACGTCTCCGACGAGGAGATGGCGCGGATCGGCGGCGGGTGAGGGTCTGGGGTCGAGGCGGCGCGGAAGCTCGCGTGCCGTTACATCCCCGGCCAGCGGAACTGCACCGCCGAGAAGTACACGAACGCCATGTGCGAGAACATGGCGGGCGGCAGCCGCTTCACCATCGAGGTCGTGTAGCCCCACACTAGCCCGCAGCCGAGCGCCGCGATGACGAGCAGCGGGTTCGGGCCGGCGTCGGGGTCGGCGAGCGTGAACACGGTCGGCAGGCTCGCGGCCGCGTAAAATAGCGCGCTGAGCGGCGCCGCGCGCCGCGCTCCGAGCCGCTCGGTGAGCTCACCCTGCAGGAGCCCGCGAAATGCGAGCTCTTCGAATATCGGGATCACGAGCAGCGCGCTCGTCTCGAGCGCCGAGCGCTGGAGGAGCTCGGCCGAGCCGACCTGGATATAGACGTGCGAGAGCCAGGCGTTCTCCGCCGTGCCGGCCGGGGCGAGCACGCCGCGCGCCAGCCATGAGCCGAGCAGGAGCAGCATCGCGCTGACGGCTCCCACCGAGAGATCGCCCCATTTGGGTGTCAGCCGCTCGAGCAAGGTACCGTCCTGCCACAGCTTGCGGACGGCGATGGCGCCGAGCGCGGCGTAGGGCACCGCGAGCCCGAGCCACATGGTCCCCGAGCCGGCGTGGACCGGGCGCATCGCGAAGGCGATGGCCGCCGTCGCGGTCGCCATGACCAAGAAGACGTATCGCATCAGGTCTTCCGCGCCAGGCGCCCGACGATCCAATCGAGGATGCGATCGGCGAGCTCGTGCTTCGGCAGCTCGTCGAGCGACTCGTCGCGCTCCGCGCTCACCAGGGTCGCGCGGTTGAGATCGCGTCCGAAGGCGTCCTCCGCGTGGTTTGCGACCACCAGGTCGACCCGCTTCTGCGCGAGCTTCTGGCGCGCGTACTCGGCGATGTCCTCGTCGGTGCCCGTCTCCACGGCAAAGCCGATCAAGAGCGGGGTGCGCTCGTGCCGCGCGGCGCCGATCTCGGAGAGGATGTCCGGGTTTTGTACCAGCTCGAGCCTGAGCGCGGTCGAACCCTGACGCTTGATCTTGGCGGCGTGCGTCTCGGTGGGGCGGTAGTCGCCCACCGCCGCAGACATGACCAGCACGTCGGCTGCTCCGAGATCGGGGCCGAGCGCTTGCCACAGCGCGCCACGCATCGCGATCGCGCTCCGCACGTCCACTCGGTTGACGCGCCACGGGGTCGCGAGCGCGACGGGTCCCGCGATGAGCGTGCACTCGGCGCCGCGCGCCGCGGCGCGCTCGGCGATGGCAAACCCCATCTTGCCGCTCGACCGGTTGCCGATGAAGCGCACCGGATCGATGTCCTCGACCGTCGGCCCGGCGGTGACGACCACGCGGAGGTTCTGCAGATCGCGCCGGCCGAGCCGCGACACGACCGCGTCCACGATCTCCTGCGGCTCCGCCATGCGTCCGATGCCCACCTCGCCGGAGGCGACCTCGCCGTCGACCGGTCCGATGAACTCGATGAGGCCGTCGGCCTCGAGCTGCGCGGCGTTTCGGAGCGTGGCCGGGTGTGACCACATCGCGGGGTGCATGGCCGGCGCGACCAGCACCGGGCAGCGCGCAGAGAGCACGGTGGCCGTCACCAGATCGTCGGACCGGCCGCTCGCGAAGCGCGCGAGCGCGTCGGCGGTCGCCGGGACTACCACCACGATGTCGCTCCGCGCGGCGAGCGCCACGTGCTCTTCGCCGCCCCGGCTGTCGTCGAACATCTCGCGGAGCACCGGCTTCCCGGTCAGCCCGGCGAAGGTCGCGGCGCCGATGAAGTTCTCGGCTGCGGCCGTCATGACGGCCTGCACCTCCGCGCCTTCGCGCAGGAGCAGCCGAGTGACCAGCGACGCCTTGTACGCGGCGATGCTTCCCGTCACGCACAGCGTGACGCGCTTGCCCGTCAGCCGACCACGTCGCACCGCAGGCAACCCGCCGCTCGGCGGTCTGCGGGCCGGGCTCGGGCGCCCTCCCGGGCGGGGGATGGGGGGATCGTTCCTGATGGGCATCGGCGCGGGAGCCTATCACCGCTCGCGCATCCAGCGTCAGCGCGCCTTCGACACCCAGCGGTTATCAGGCTCGTAGAAGCGCCACGGGCGCTCGGCCCACTCGCCCGCGTAGTCGACGCCGATCCGCGGCGACCGGCGCGCGCGGGCGCGCGGCGCGTCCGCCAAGAAGAGGGTCGGGCCGCACAGATCGGCGCCGTAGCATGCCCGATCGATGGCGAAGGCCTGGCAGAGCTTGCCAGGGCCGTTGGTGAGCTCGGGGCGGTCCGCGGGTCTTCCGCGCCGCACCGACATCAACTCCCTCCCGAGCACCGGCTCGACGGCGCGGATGAGGACGGCCTCGGGCGCTCCCTCGCGCCCGGTGACCAAGTTGAAGTGATAGTGCATGCCGTACACGAAGAAGACGTAGCCGTACCCGGCCGGGCCGAACATCACCTCGGTGCGCGGCGTGCGCCGGCCACGGTAGCTGTGCGCCGCGCGATCCTCCGGGCCGCGATACGCCTCCGCTTCCACGATGCGGCCGGCGGTCACGCCGTCGGGCGTCGCGTGAACGAGGATCTTGCCCAGGCTCTCGCGCGCCACCGTGAGCACCGGCCGCGCATAGAACTCGCGGGGGAGCTCGGCGCGGCGGAGCGCAGCGAGGTCGGCGGAGCCCATCGCGGACGCTCCTACTCCGCCGGCTCCGGCGCGCCAGCGAGACGGGTGAGATCGAACGACCATACGCCGTGCACGAGCAGGAGCTCCTGCACCAGCCCGGAGCGGTCGACCGGCAGGTCGCGCTCGTGGGCGAGATGCGCCTCGAACGCCCCGAACCGCCCCACGAGCTCCGGCGTGAGGTCGATGTCCATGTGCGGCGCAAGACGCATGAGGGCGTGTCCGCTGTTGTCGGGGCGCGCAGCGTAGCTCGGGTTGTATACGGCCGCGCCGAGCACCAGCGCGCCCGAGGCGGCGAAGCCGTGATCGCTCCCTCCCACCCTTCCTCCGTGCGCGCTGCCCTGCTTGTCGAGCGCCCGAGCGCTCGAGGAGGCCATCGCGAGCGCCAAGGACGACGCGAGGACGATTCGGTGCTTCATTCAGGTGCTCGGACGATGCCCCAAGGCTAGAACCCGAGCAAGCGCCCGCCTTGATAGACGAGGAAGCTCGCGAACCACGCGAGCGCGGTCATGTAGCCGAACATGAAGGCGGGCCAGCGCCACGAGCGCGTCTCACGCTTCACCACCGCCAGCGTGCTCATGCACTGGCAAGCGAGCGCGAAGAACACCATGAGCGACAGGCCGACCACGGGCCGGTACACGGGCGCGCCGTCCGCGCGCGTCTCCGCGCGGATGCGCTCGCGGAGCGGCGTGGCCTGGTCGGCGTCTACCTTCCCGACACCGTACACGAGCCCCATGGTCGAGACGAACACCTCGCGCGCTGCGAACGCGCCGATGAGCCCGACGCCAATCTTCCAGTCGAACCCGAGCGGCGCGAGCGCGGGCTCGATGAGGTGACCGAGTCGGCCCGCGTAGCTGTGCGCGAGCGCGCGCGCCTCGTCGGCGGCAGCCTCGGGGGTTGGTTGGTCCGGCGCGGAACCGCCGGCGACGATGGCCGCCGCCGGCGACGCGGCAGCGGTCGCCGCGCCCGTCTCGGGCAGCCTCGGGAACGAGAGCAGCGCCCAGAGCACGATCGTGCACGCGAGGATGATGGTGCCCGCCTCGCGGAGGAAGGTGGTCGAGCGCTCCCACATCATGCGGAGCGTGGTGCGGACGCCCGGCAGGCGATAGGGCGGGAGCTCGAGGATGAGCGGCACCCGCCGGCCCTTGATGGCCGTCTTGCCGAGCACGCCCGCGACCACCAAAGTGACGATCACGCTGAACAGGTACATCCCGATCATCATGAGCCCCTGCACCGGCACCCACCCGAACACCTTGGTGGGGGGGAACAGCGCGCCGATGACGAGCGTGTAGACGGGGAGGCGCGCCGAGCAGGTCATGAGCGGCACCACCATCATGGTGAGCAGCCGATCCCGCCGGCGCTCCATGGTGCGCGTCGCGAGCACGGCGGGCACCGCGCAGGCGAACCCGCTCAGCATCGGCACGAAGGCGCGGCCGTGCAGGCCGAGCGCCTTCATGATGCGATCCATGAGGTAGGCGACCCGGGCCATGTAGCCCGAGTCCTCGAGTATCCCGATGAAGAGAAAGAGCAGCAGGATCTGCGGCAGGAACACCACCACGTTGCCGACCCCGCCGATGACTCCCTGAATCAAGAGGTCGCGCACGACGCCCGCGGGTAGGTGGGCCATGAGCAGCGTGCTCACCCAGGAGAAGGTGTCTTCGATGAGCGAGATCGCCGGGTCGGCCCAGGTAAAGAGCGACTGGAACACCACCAGCATCACGCCGATGAAGATGAGGAAGCCGAGCACCGGGTGAAGCAGGATCCGGTCCACTCGGTCGGAGGCTCGACGCTTGGGCGGGCGTCGCTCGACCTGGGCGTACAGGCTCGGCGCGTGCTGGTCGAGGAAGCGGTAGCGCGAGAGGATGATCTCCTCTTCGAGGTCACGGGAGCCCGCGGCCTCGCGCACGGCGAGCACGCGCTCACGCAGACCAGGCTCGATCCCGCTGAGCTCATCGTCCGCCTCGATGCTGGCGAGCGACCACAGCGCGAGCGCGCGATCTCTCCCGGCGCTCGAGCGCCACGCGGCGGGCAGCGCGCTCACGAGCGCGTCCAGGTCCTGCCGGAGCGGAGCGGGGTAGTCGACGGCGACCCGGCCTCGCGCGCGGTCGCGAAGCGCGGCGTAGATCGCGCTCCGCAGCTCCGCGATGCCGGCGCCCTTGCGCGCGTTGGTCGCCACGCAAGGGACGCCGAAGAGCGCTCCCACGGCCTCCGGGCTCGGAGGGTCGTCGGAGACCTCGTCGATCATGTTGAGCGCGAGGACGACCGGGACCTCGAGCTCGATCAGCTGGAGGGCGAGGTAGAGGTTCCGGATGAGCTGCCCGGCGTCGAGCACCACCACCGCGAGATCCGGACGCGGATTCTCCTCGAAGCCGAGCACCGCGAGGAGCGCGATTTGCTCCTCGGCGGAGCGCGCGGAGAGCGAGTATGCGCCCGGCACATCCACCAACTCGACGCTGAGCGGCTCGTCGTGCCCGGTGCGGGTCTCTCCGTCGAAGCGGATCACGCCGACGCGCCGCTCCACGGTGACGCCCGGGTAGTTGCCGACCCGCGCGTTCTGGCCGGTGAGTTGGTTGAAGAGGGTCGTCTTGCCCGCGTTCGGGTTGCCGACCACGACGGCCAGCGGGCGATCGACGGCGACCACCTTACTCCCTGGCGCGGCGCTCTGCTTCACGCGCGCCGTCGTGGCACGAGGCTCCACCGAGGTCGGCTCCGCGCTCAGGCGCTCTCGGCGTAGCGGCCGAGCGGCGTAGCAGCGTCGCGAGGGGCGCTTCCGTGCGCTGCCGCTCCCGCGGGCGCGTCGGCGCGCCGCACCGAGACGGTCGCCGCGTCGGCGCGACGGATCGACAAGCTGCAGCCGCGCACCGAGAGCTCGAGCGGGTCGCCGAGCGGCGCGACCCCGACGAGCGCGACTCGCGTGCCGGGGACCAAGCCGAGCTCCATGAGGCGACGCCGGAACGCGCGCTCTCCGCCGACGTGCTCGATCTCGACCGTCTCTCCAACCGAGGCTTGCGCGAGGTTCATCTTCGACTTGCCGGGAGCCTAGCGTGATTGAAAACGACTTTCAATTTCACGAAAACCACGACCCGTCACCAGTGCGCGCATAATTTGCGCGCGGCCCGGTTGCGCCGCGCCTGGCCGCGACGTGGCTGCCTACTCGGTGACGTAGATCGGGTTCGCGTAGATCCAGACGAAGTCCTGGTCGGCGAGCTCGGCATAGCTCGCCAGGTACTCGCGCAGGTGGCGCGGCACGATCCGTACCTCCGCGCGATACGCGCCGGGCGCGGTCGGCGTGTAGTCGAGGTCGTCCTGGCCTTCGGCGACCGTGTCCCACCCGCCTTCGCGCGCGCGGAGCAGCTTCACGGTGATGACGGGAGCTTGCGCGCGCCGATCGAGGAGGCTCACCGAAGGACGCGTGACGTGGAGCGTGGCCCCGGCCGCGAGGGAGGCGCCCTCGCCCATCTCGCGCGCCGCGTCGCCGTCGGTGGCGTGGTAGTCGAACCCGAGCGGGTAGCCGAAGATTTCGAAGGCGCCATATAGGCGCCCGGCACGGAGCGCGTCCTTCAGCGAGGTGTCGTCCCAGCTCCCGTCCGGCTTCGGCTTCACGAGCAGGTGGTTCGAGAACCAGAGCATCATGCGCCGGTAGCTGTCGATCCGCTCGCCGTCGGGGAGGATCTGCGGAAACGTGTTCTCGTGACAGTCGGTCGCCATCGTGGTCACGCGCCGCGCGCCCGTCGCGAGGACGCTGCCCCAGGTGTCCGTGTAGCGCGGATCTTCGTTCACGATCGGCAGGAACACGAGGTCCGACTGCGGCAGCTCCTCCGGGGTACGAAGCTTCGAGATGAGCGAGAGCGCGCCTCCCGCGCCGCGGAGCGCGTTGGCGTGGAGATTGTACATCTCGAAGCCATCCACCGGCAGGGTGGTGATTTGCTCGACCGTCCACTCATCCGTGTGCATCAATAGCGAGATCGCGCCGTGCGCCTTCATGGTCTCGATGGCCTCGGCGGTCGCTTCACCGTACACCGCGTGGCGGGTCTCGATGTCCGGCGAGACGTGCGCCTCGAGGCCCACCGCGACGGTCGCCGACTCGGTGCCGGCCATCACCAGCACCGGGTGGCCCTCGTCGGGGCAGGCCGCGCGGTTCGCGACCGGCTTGCCGTCGCGTCGGATGAGCGCGTCTCCGGCGGCCTCGCGATAAAGGAGCACGTCCGGGAACTCTGAGTCTCCGAAGGAGGTGTTGTGGTCGGTGAGCATGACGAAGTCGTGCTCGGTTCGGCAGAGCGCGCGCCGGAAGCTGTCGAGGCAGGGCTCGTTCACCGGCCCGGTCTCGCCGTCGCGCGGCTTGCCGTCGCAGGCGTCGTGGGAGTAGACGGAGTGAGCGTGGATGAGCCCGCGGAGGTCGAGCCAGCCGCGCGGGTCGGGGGCGGGCGTATCGTAGAGCACCTCGCCGGGAGCCCAGGCATGTCGGGCGCCTGCGTCGCTCGGCTCCTCGCCGTTCGAGCAGGAGACGGCGAGCGCCGCGAGCGTCGACGTGAAGGTCAGGCTCCAGCGCGTGGGTCGACTCGGCATCGCCCGAGTATGACATCGACGCGCGCGTCCGTCCGGAGCTTCGCTGCGCGGCCGGTACGCGCCCGAAAGTCGCGAGCTGGCGCGCTCGGTCACGGCTTCTGCCGGACGCCCTCCGCGTCGTAGACGACGACGGGGAGCCCGAGCGGCGCGAGGGACGGCTCTACCGACTTTCGGTCGCCGGCGATGACCACTACGTAGCCCGAAGGGTCGCAGTACTTCTTCGCGACCGCGTTCATCTCGGCGGTGGTGACCGCGCGAACGCGCTCTGGCCAGCGCTGGAGATAGTCGAGCGGCCGCGCGTAGAGGGGGAGATTGGCGAGCTCCCCGGCGATCGCGTCGCCATGCTCGAAGCGTCCGGGGAAGCCAAGCAAGAGACCGCTGACGGCCTCGTCACGCTCGCGGTCGGTGAGCGGCTCGTCCTTGCAGAGCGCGGTGAGCTCGCGGAACACCTCCTCCACGCTGGCGCGGGTCACCTCGCTCTTCACGTTGGCGAACACTCCGAAGAGCCCGGCCTCTTGCCAGCGCAGGAACGTGCTCGACGCGCCGTAGGTGTAGCCCTTGTCCTCGCGTAGGTTGAGGTTGATGCGGCTGGTGAAGGCGCCGCCGACGGCCCAGTTCATCACGCTTGCGGGGAAGCGGTCGGTCGCGTGCTCGCCGTCGGCGCGGGTCACGATCCCGAGCGCGCTCTGGGTCGCGCCCGGGAAGTCTATCAGCGCGACGGCGTGCTCCACCGTGGTCGTCGCGGGTTTGGCGTCCGGGGCGTCGGATTTTCCCTTCCAATCGCCGAAGGCGCCCTCGAGCGCGCGTCGAACCGGCTCCACTCCAAGGTTGCCGACCACCACGAAGGCCGCGCCGTCGGGCTGGACCAGGCGGCGATAGTGCCCTTTCACGTCCTCGAGCGTGAGGCGCTCGAGCGTGCTCCGGGTGCCTCGCGCGACGTTGCCGCCGTAGCCGGCTCCGAAGAGGGCGCGGCGGAGCACTACGGCTCGCGCGGTCGCTGGCTCCTTCTCGCCGGCTAGCGCGCTCGCGACGTGCTGCGCCTTGCGCCGCGCGAACTCCGCGGCGCTCAACTTTGGCCGCCGGACGATGTCGGCGAGGAGCTTCACCGAGGGCTCGAGCTCGTCGGCGAGCAGAGACATCGTGAGCGCCGTGCTGTCGATGTCGACGTTTGCGGCGTAGTTGGTCGCGATGAGCTCGAGCGCTTCGCTCAGCTCGAGCGCGCCGAGCTTGCCCGCGCCTTCGTCGAGCAGGTCCGCGGTGAGCTCGGTGAGGCCGCTCTTTCCGCTCGGGTCGGTAGCCGAGCCGCGCGGTATGATGAGCATCAGCGAGGCCACCGGGGTGGCCCCCTGCTCGAGGAAGTAGACCGGGACGCCGTTCGACAGCTCGAAGCGCTGGGCGGCGGGGGGCGCCCAGGCCGGCGCCGGCCCGGGCCCGGGCAGCGCGCCGCGGTTCACCGCCGCGCCTTCGGTCGCGCGAGCGGCCGGTATGGACGAGGCGCTCGGCGCGGGCGCAGGAGCGGCCGGGGGCGTTGGGCCTCCGCAGCCGAAGAGGATGACGCTCGCCGAGAGCGTGGAGAGCGTGAAGCGGCGCATCAGCGGTTCTCCGTCGGCTTGGTGCCCGGCACGATGTCGAGGCGAACGTAGTGGCGTAAATCGAGGTAGCGCTTCATGGCGGCGTGGACGGCGGCGGAGGTGGCGCCGGTGTAGCGCGCGAGATCCTGCGGCAGGTAGCCGGCGTCGCCGGTGAACTGCCAGTAGCCGGCGAGGAGCGAGGCGCGCGACCCCACCCCCTCGACGCGCTCGAAGAAGCTCTTCTCATAGCCGTTCTTGGCGCGCGTCATCTCATCGTCGCTCGGCGCGGTCGCGGCCGCCTTCGCGAGCTCCGCGAGGAGCGCGCGCGCCACCTCGTCCACGCTCTTCCCGGGCGCCGCCGTCGCCTGCACCACATAGTAGCTCGCGAGCCGCATCGACACCTGATACGCCGCGACGTCCTTCGCGAGCTTGTCACGGTACACGAGCGGCAGATAGAGCCGGCTCGTCTTGCCGGAGCAGAGGACGCTCGAGAGGAGGTCGAGCTCCGCGTCGCCCGGGTGATAGAGCGCCGGGGTCGGCCACGCGAGGTAGACGCGCGGGAGCTTCACGTCGTCGGTCTTCGTCTCGTGCACGACGCGCTCGAGCGGTGGCACCGACGCTTCCGGGACCGTCGCGCGCTTGCCCGCCGGGATCGCGCCAAAGTAGCGCTCTACGAGCTTCCGCGCCGCGCCGGCCTCGAAATCCCCCACGATGGTGAGGACCGCGTTCGCCGGCACATAGTACTCCTCGAAGAAGGCGCGCACGTCGCCGAGGGTCGCCGCCGAGAGATCCGCGTGGGAGCCGATCACGGGGTGGTGGTAGGGGTTACTCGGGGGAAAGAGCGCCTCTTGCAAGTAGAGCCAGCTCATCGCGTAGGGGCGATTCTCGTAGCTCTGGCGGCGCTCGTTCTTGACGACCTCACGCTGGTTGTCGAGCTTCTCCTGGCTCAGCGCGGGCAGCAGGTACTGCATCCGGTCGGACTCCATCCAGAGCGCGAGCTCGAGGTAGTTCGAGGGCACCCGCTCGAAGAAATTCGTGCGATCCTGGTTGGTGGTGCCGTTCACCGAGCCGCCGACCGGCTCGAAGGGCTTGAAGTACTCGTCGTCGTAGTGCTCGGAGCCCTGGAACATCAGGTGCTCGAACAGGTGCGCGAACCCGCTGCGACCGGGCCGCTCCATGCTCGACCCGACCAGGTAGCGCACCTCCACGCTGACCACCGGCAGGCGATGGTCCTCGCTCAGCAGCAGCGTGAGCCCGTTCGGCAGCGTCGAGACGCTCACCGGCACCTTCGGCGCGTTCGCGTCTGCCGCTGGTCGCGCGATGGTCGTCGAGTGGTCGGGCGCGTCGGCCCGAGCGACGCTGGCGAGCACGCCGAGCGCGGCGAGCGCGAGCGCGAGCGCGCCGCCGCGCGCGGTGATTCGATGCATGGACGCCGCGCTAGCACCTCCGCCCGACCCGGCGCAAGCGCAGTCGGCGAGCCATGCGCCGCCGATGAAGCGCCGGAGCCATCGGGTGGGGTCGGTCCGGCGCGCGTCCGCGCGGCGCGACTAGAAGTCGGGGGGCGGCGGTAGCTCGAGGGCGTCGCTCGCGGCCGGCGGCGCGGGGCGGCAGAGCGGCGGCGTGTGCGCACGGCGCTGGGCGGGCGGTTTCCGATGCGCGGGTGGCGCGCGCCGGGAGCGCGCGCGCGCGCCGGGCGCGAGAGGCCGTGGGTTCGGCACCGGCGACCCGGTCGGTCGCACCTGCGTCGCGCGCTCGGCGGCCGCGCGCGGCTCGCCGGCCGGGGCGGACGGGCTCGGCGCAGCTGCGAGCGCGGCGCTCGGCGACGCCGATGCGGGCCGCGCCGGGGCGGGTGCTCGCGACGCGGGCAGCGCGCTCGCGCTCGGCCGCGCCCGGAGGGGCGCGGCGTGGAGCGCCGCCAAGGTGGGCGTCGCGGCGCACGGGGCGAGCCACCGCGCGTGCGCGAGCGTCGTCGAGAGCCCGAGCGCCGCGCCGAACCCCGCGCAGAAGGTGAGAAACGGCGCGGCGTACCGCCGCCGCACGCGCTCCGCGCGCGGCCGGGAAGTCGCGGGCGCGGAGC
>JAPSGB010000029.1:0-60381 GCA_035063585.1 Polyangiaceae bacterium | reverse complement strand
CAGAGATCCGGGCAGCTCCCCGACGCGCTCGTTTCGGACATCCTCACGCGGACCGCGAACGAGCAGCGGCTCTGAGTGAAGGTGCCGGTCCGGCGCGGCCGGCGGCGTGAGGCCGGCGGCCGCGCGAGGTCGCGCCGCTCACCGCGGCGAGCCGGCGCGACGGCGAGCGGGGGCGAACCCGCCCGGGCGCGCGCCGAACCGACATCCAGAGGCCGGCGCGAGCCCGTGCGCGGTTCGCGTCAGTTGGCTGCGGGCGGCGGAGGCGCGGTCTGAAGCTTGGGCGGGCCCGAGGGCTCCGCTGCGCCTGGGGTGGTGGAGTCGGCGGAGGCCAGCGCGGACGCAGACGGCGCGAACACGAACTCGTAGCTCGCGTCGGCCGGGCGCTGGGTGTCCGCCGGGGTGAGCTTCAGGCCGGGGATGGCCTGGAGGACGCACTGCTGGAGCGACTCGGGCGCGGTCGTCTTCTCGGCGACGATCTGGGGATCGGTGAAGTCCCCGGTGTCCTTCGCGACCTTGAAGTGCACCATCACGGACCCGGCGGCGCTCGGATCCGCCTTGAGCGCCTGAGCGTGGCATTGCGCGAGGTCACCGCCCTTGGCCTCGAGCACCTTCTGCACTTCCTGCCCGTAGATGCCGTCGCTGCGCATCGTGCAACCCGCGGACATCGAACCCAGGGCAACCAACCCCAAAAGCATCAGTCTTCGCACGTTCATTCTCCTCACTTGCTCGCTTCGAGCAGAAGAACAGTATGTGCCCCGGCGCCGGTGTCAAGCGGCCGCGAGCCCCGGCGCGCTTCAGGCGGAAACCCGCGTCTCGGCGCTCAGCCGCTCATAGATGTAAGTGAGCCCCAAGAACCACATGGGCAGCGAGATCAGCGCCGCGCCCAAGCAGCAGGCGATGACGCCGCCGAGGAACACGACGAACATGGCCAAGGCGTAGATGAACAGCGTCGCCTTGTGGCCGTGCGTCATCCCCCAGCTCTCCTTCAGCGCGTCGATCGCGCCGAGGCCTCGATCGACGATCACGAGCGGGTGAATGAGCATGCCGAGCGCGAAGATGATCCCCGGCACGATGCACAAGAAGACGCCGATGGTCGTGCCAATCTGCACGAGCAAGGTAGCGCCCAGGAGCGACAGGAAGCCGGGGCCTCCCGCGAAGATGGCCCCGAAGTCCGGGGTCTTCCCGCGCGTGACGTCGAGGCAGAAGGCGAACATGCCCGTCATCATGTAGGCTTGCGCGATCGCGCCGATGACCATCACGACGGGCGTCGTCACGGCGCTCACGAGGAGCGCGGAGTCGGGGCCCAAGGCTCCCGTCCCAAGCCCCAGCTGCATCAGGAACGACTGCAGATAGCTCGCCAAGGCGCCCGGCATCGACATCACGAAGCCGCCGACCGCGAGCGGGAGCGCGACCTCGACGAAGCGCCCGGTCACCAGCCCCCAGGCAAAACTGATGGGGTCCGTCGGGGTCCATGGGCCCGAGCTCGGCGCGCCGAGCGGCGAACCCGGAGCCCTGAACCCGCCGGGCGGCGGGACGAACCCGCCTCCGCCGGGCGGCGCGCCGTATCCGCCGGGCGGCGCGCCGTATCCGCCGGGCGGCGCGCCGTATCCGCCGGGCGGAGCGCCGAATCCACCGGGCGGCGCGCCGAATCCGCCGGGCGGCGCGCCGTATCCGCCGGGCGGCGCGCCGAATCCACCGCCCGAGCCACCCCCGGACGCCCGGCTCCCCTCTTCGCTCCCAGCTCGCATGGTGCGGGGATGCTGCCAAACCGCGCCGGGAAGATCCAGTCGGATCGAGCCTCGCCGCGCGTGACGCTCGGCCCAGCTCCCGCACGGACCCGTCGCCTCGCGAAGAGCCTTGGTGCGGGGGTACAAACCAAGTACCACGGTGTCGCGATGCGCGTCGGGGCACTGCTCAGGTTGCTCGAGCTCGTCCGCCGGGAGCTGCCGGCCGATGACGTGCGCGTCGAAATCGGCGGACGCGAGCCCTCGTCGGAGCGCGAGATCTTCTGCAGCCTCGGCGACGACCATCGGCTGGTCGCGAGCTTCGAGGCCCCGCCGGCCGACCGCGAGCAGCTTCGAGCGCACCTCGAGGCGTTTGCTCGCTCCTTCGTGGGAGGCCTCGGCGTCATCGACTTCGACGCCCCGGGCGATCGTCACGAGCTCGCCTCGCGCCGGCTCGACGACGAGCTCGAGTCGCTGGCCGATCGCGCCGGCGCCGTCCGCGCGGTCGTCATCGACACGCAGTCGCCCGTGATTTGGGGGACCTCCGGCGCTCGCCGTCACGAAGACGACGTCGAGACCGCCCTCCACACCGCGCGGGCGGCGGAGCAGGCGGCACGCGCGGGAGTCGACCTCGCCGGCCTGCTCGAGCGCGACGACCCGGCCGCGCTCCTCGCCGAGCGCGGGGTCGACCGGAGCACGGCGCATTTCCTGGCGGAAGACGTGGAGCGCATCCGGAACGAGAGCCGCCGGAGCGGCTCCGCCTGGCGGCACCACCTGCTCACCGCGCACGCCATCGCGGCGCTCCGCGCCGAGCCCGAGCCACCGCAGGATCTGCTCGTGCGCGACGCCGCGCTCGGGCTGGTGGTGCGCTCGTTTGCTTCGATTTACCGCCTGCTCTTGGTCTTCGACGGGACCTTCTCGGAGCTCCACGCAGAGGCCGCGGCGCTCCGCGCGCTACCTTTGATCGAGCGGCTGGTGCTCGCCCTGCCCCCGATCGATCCGGGGCCCCGCGGGGGCGCACGCGTCATCGATCTGCACCGCGCGCGCTGACGCCGAAATGCATCCGGCCCCGCCCTCGCGAGGAGGACGGGGCCGAGCAACATACCGAGGGTCGCAGAGAGACGGGGAGACGTCAGCCGTTCTGGCGGCGCTGGAACGCCGGCGTATCCCAGTCGGTGTCGACGTTCGACGGGAACGCGATGCGGTCACGCACCGGCGGGAGCGAGGAGGGTGCCTCGCGCGGCGCCGACGCCTGCAGGCTCGCCGCGCTCGCCGCTGGCCGGCGCGTGCTGTACGCAGGCGCGGGGGCTCCCGCGCGCGTCGTCGCCGGCACGAGGCTCTCCCGGTGCGCCGCCGCGGGACGCCGCGCCTCGCGCGCCGCCTCGACGGCGATCTCGTCTTCGTGGCGGTCGAACCCGGTGGCGATCACGGTTACCTTGATCGCGTCGGCCATGCTCTCGTCGATGCTCGCGCCGAAGATGATGTTGGCGTCTTCGTGCGCTTGCTCCTGGATCAGGCTCGCCGCATCGCGGATCTCCGTCATCTTCATGTCCGGTCCGCCGACCACGTTGATGAGCACGCCGGTCGCGCCCTCGACCGAGATGTTGTCGAGGAGCGGGGAGGTCACCGCCTGCTCGGCGGCGAGGCGCGCGCGGCCCTCACCCTTGGCGCAGCCGGTGCCCATGAGCGCTCGACCCATGCCGCTCATGACGGTGCGGACGTCGGCGAAGTCGACGTTGACGATCCCGTCGAGCGTGATGAGGTCGCTGATGCCCTTGACCGCCTGGTAGAGCACCTCGTCCGCCTTGCGGAATGCCTCCACGAAGGTGAGCTCGTCGTCGGCGAGCATCATGAGCTTCTCGTTCGGGATGGTGATGAGCGTGTCCACGTGCTCCGCGAGCTGTGCGAGCCCCTGCTGAGCCCGGCGAGTGCGCTGCCGCCCCTCGAAGACGAACGGTTTGGTCACCACGCCAACCGTGAGCGCGCCAGCCTCGCGGGCGATCTGAGCGATCACGGGGGCTGCGCCGGTACCGGTGCCGCCGCCCATCCCGGCGGTGACGAACACCATGTCGGCGCCCTCGAGCACCTCCTTCAGCCGAGTCACGTCCTCGAGCGCGGCCTTGCGCCCACGCTCCGGGTCGGCGCCAGCGCCGAGCCCGCGGGTGACGCTCCCGCCAATCGGGATCTTCTCCGCCGCGAGGTTGGCGTTCAGCGCCTGCGCGTCGGTGTTCACCGTGATGAACTCGACGCCCTCCAGGCCGAAGTGGATCATGGTGTTGATGGCGTTGCCGCCAGAGCCCCCGACCCCGATCACCTTGATTCTTGCCTGGTACGCCGCCGATTCATCGGCGAACTCGATCGAAAAACTCATCGTCGTGCCTCCCGATGTCGAGCCGCGTGCGAGAACTCCTGGGGCTGCCACACCCCGTCCTCGAAGCTCTGCGCGCGTCTCGACGTGTCTCTTGCTTGGTATCCCTCGGTATCTCGTCTCGCTCGATCCGGCCTAGAATGCGGCCTTCAACCAGCGGAAGAATCCACTCTTGCCCTCGAGCCCCTCGCCCGGCAGGGCCGGCGCGGCGGCCGTCGTCGGTTGGTCCCCGCGGCGGTGCTGCGCGTCCGCGAGCGCCTGCGCGCCGTAGCGCACCAGTCCGACCCCGGTCGCGTACTGCGGCCCCTGCACGAGCTGCACGAGACCCTTCACTCCGATCGGGTACCCGAGCCGCACCGGCATCCCGAGGATCTCCTCGGCGCACTCGACCATGCCTTCCATCAGCGCCGCGCCACCGGTGAGCACGCAGCCGCTCGACACCTGGTCGAGCAGCCCGGTCTCCTCGATGCGGCGGCGCGCCTCGCTGAAGATCTCCTCGACGCGAGGCTCGATGATGTCGCTCAGCAGACGCCGCGCCGCGCGCCGCGGCGGGTGTCCGCCCACGCCCGGCACCTCGATCTCCTCATCGTCCGCGATCATGCGACCGAGGGCGCAGCCGTAGTTGCGCTTGAGCCGCTCTGCCTCTGCGACCGGGGTCCGAAGACCCGCCGCCACGTCGCTCGTGATGTTGTTGCCGCCCGCGGGGATGACGCTGGTGTGCGCGATCCCGCCGTCTGCATAGAGGATGAGATCGGTGGTGCCGCCCCCGATGTCGATGACCGAGACGCCGATCTCTTTCTCATCCTCGGAGAGCACCGCGTCTCCGCTGGCGAGCGGCTCGAGCACCACGTCCGCCACCTGCAAGCCGCAGCGCTCGACGCAGCGCACGACGTTCTGCAGGCAGCTGGTGGCCGCCGTCACCAGGTTCACGCGAACCTGCAGGCGCACGCCGCTCATCCCGATGGGATCGCGGATCCCGTCTTGATTGTCGACCACGTACTCGCGCGGCAGGGCGTGCAAGATCATACGATCCGCGTCCACCGGGATGGCGCGCGCGCCCTCGAGCACGCGATCGAGATCGCTTCGAGTCACCTCACGACCGCTGATCGCGCAGACCCCGTCGGAGACCTGCCCCCGGATGTGGCTCCCCGCCACCCCCGCGTAGACGGTCTTGATCTCGACGCCTGCCATGGTCTGCGCGGCGTCGATCGCCTCGCGAATCGAGCGCACCGTCCACTCGATGTTGCTGACCACGCCCTTGCGCAGACCGCGGCAAGGCACGTTGCCAACGCCCAAGATGGTGATCCCGTCGGCATCGACCTCGCCCACCACGGCGCTCACCTTGGTGGTGCCCAAGTCGAGCCCAACGACGATCTCGGGGGTGCTAATCGCGTACATCATGTCTCAGGTTCCGGCGACGTCGACGCTGCCATTTGGCCTGTGGCGGGGCCAAGTTTTCACGAGCGGTTTCAGGCCTCTCCGGGGCACGGGGGGCGGCCCTTGGGGGGTCGGTTCGGCGCGCAGCCGCGCCAGACGACGCACACCCTCGCGCGCACGCGCGGCGCGAGCCATCAGCGCATCCTCACCACGACGCGGTCCGGGCGCGCGTCGTTGTCGAGGAACACGATGCCGGGCGTGCGGCCCTTCGCGGCGAGCCGCCCGACGATCTCGGCGGCCATGGTCAGCTTCTTGTGCCAGGGCCCTTGTCCGAGCGCGAGCACGATGGCCGCCTTGCCGACCGTGAGGGTCACGTCACCGCCGTCGGCCAGGTGGACCTCCTCCGCGGCGTGCACCCGGCTCATGGGTACGCGGTCGTAGTTCTTGAGGACGTCGAGCGCGCGCGCGATGCGCTCGATCTCTCGCGCGCGGTCCCGCGCCAGGTTCGCGGCGGAGAGCCCGGTGATGACCGGCAGATCGAAGGGGTCGCCCGGCTCGAGCGCCTTGAACGGCTCCCCGGTGCGAGTCACGAGGTAGAGCTCGCCGCCGATCGACGCGACGGCGCCCGCCTCGCGTTCGACCAGCTCGACCCGCAACGTGGTCGGGAGCTGCCGCGTGATCTTCACCTGCTCGACCCAGGGGTCCTCGAGCAGCCGCTTCTCGGCGAGCGCGGTGTCCAGCGCGAAGATGTTCTCGCCGGGCTTCACGCCGGCCTGCCGCGCGACCTGGGTCGAGTCGAGGCGACGGCCACCTCGCACGTCGATTTGGTGAATGGCGAACCGCGGCGTGGTGAGCGCGTAGCGGTGCGCCCCCCAGGCCACCGCCAGCGACGCCGCGACGACCACCGCGAGCCCGGAGGCGAGCTTCACCCCCGACCACAAGGAGATCGCCCACCCGCGCGACGAATCGCCGCCCCCGCTCGGGGCGCGCGCGCCCCGCGACTTCGCCCGCGGTCGCCCCGAGACGGGCGCGGGCGTCGGGCTCTCTTCGGGGCTGTACATGCGCTCGGCGGGCGCCGTCACCGTCGAGCCCTGTCGTCGCTTCGCGCTCACCGACCCTCCTCCGCGGCGCGCGCCGCGATGGCCGCGCCGACCTCCGGCAGGATCCTGTTGATGTCACCGGCACCGAGCGCGATGACGACGTCTCCCGGGCGCGCGGTCTGCGCGAGCTCGGCCGAGAGGGCGGCTCGATCCGCCACGTAGTGCGCGGCGCGGTGGCCGTGCTCCGCGATGGCGCGCGCGAGCGCCTCGGCGCTCACCCCCCCGATGGGCTTCTCGCCGGCCGCGTAGATGTCAGCCACGAAGACCACGTCCGCGTCGTTGAAGGCACGGGTGAACTCGTCGAACAGCAGGCTCGTGCGAGTGAAGCGGTGCGGCTGGAACGCCACCAGCACCCGCTGGTCGTAGGCGCGCCTGGCCGCCGCCAGGGTGGCGCGGATCTCGGCGGGGTGATGGCCGTAGTCGTCGACCAGCGTCACCCCGTCGATCTCGGCTACGACCGAGAAGCGCCGCGCCACGCCGTGGAAGTGGGCGAGCGCGTCCTTCGCCACGTCTATCGGCACCTCGAGCTCGTCGGCGATGGCGAGGACCGCCAGGCAATTCTGCACGTTGTGCTGCCCCGGCATCCGCACGGTGAACTCACCGAGGAGATCGCCGCGGCGATACCCCATGAAGCTCGTCTCGATCCCGCGATAGACGAGGTTGCGCGCCGAGTAGTCGGCTTGCGGTGAGAGCCCGTAGGTGACATGGCGTCGACGCACGCGCGGCAACAGGCGCTGGACCACCGGATGATCCAGACACAGCACCGCGAGCCCGTAGAAGGGGACCTTCTCCGCGAACTCCACGAAGGCCTCGATGAGCGCCTCCTCGGTGCCGTAGTAGTCGAGGTGTTCGGGATCGATGTTGGTGATGGCCGCGATGGTCGGGGTCAGCCGCAAGAAGGAGCCGTCGCTCTCGTCCGCCTCCGCGACCAGCAGGTCGCCGCCGCCGAGCCGCGCGTTGGTGCCGAGCGCCGCCATGCGACCGCCAACCACCACGGTCGGGTCGAAGCCCGCCGCGCTGAGCACGGTCGCGACCAGCGAGGTGGTCGTGGTCTTGCCGTGCGAGCCTGCGATCGCGACCCCGTATTTTACGCGCATCAGCTCCGCGAGCATCTCGGCGCGCGGGATGACCGGGATCCCGAGCTCCTTCGCCATGGCGACCTCGGGGTTCTCGTCACCGATGGCGCTCGAGTACACGACCACGTCGGCACCACGCACGTTCTCGGCGCGGTGCCCGAGGTGAATCGTCACGCCGAGCCGCGCCAGCCGGCGCGTGGTGTCCGCCTCTCGCAGATCGGAGCCGGAGACGTCGAAATCGAGGGTGCGCAGGATCTCGGCGAGCCCGCTCATGCCGATCCCGCCGACACCGATGAAGTGCACGTGGCGAACGCGCCCGCGGAACATCAGCTGGCTCCCTCCGACGCGAGCGGCCCGCCGTCACGAGACTCGGGCTCGCTCGCCGCCGCCGCGCGAGGCGCACCGAGCTCGAGGCCGGCGAGCGCGAGGAGATCCCGCGCGACCGCGAGCGCCGCCTGTGGCCGGCCCACGCGCTCGGCCGCCGTCGCCATCGCCTCGAGCGCGCCAGGCGTCTCGGCCAGGCGATCGATCTCACTGGCGAGCCGCGCGGGGGTCGCCTCGGACGCCGGGACACACACCGCCGCCCCGGCCGCCGCGAGCGACTCGGCGTTCTTACGCTGGTGATCTCCCGCGGCGAACGGATAGGGCACGAGCACGCTCGGGCGACCGACCGCGCAGATCTCCGCGACGGCGCTCGCGCCGGACCGGCCCACCACCAAGTCAGCCGCCGCGAGCGCGGCAGGCATGTCCTCGATGAACGACACGACCTCGGCGCGTCCGCGGTAGCGAGCGCGCACCGCGTCGCCGTGCGCGGGTCCGGCCTGATGGGTGATCGCTAGCTCGGTTCGGAGATGCGCGAGCGCGCCGGGGACGGCCTCATTGAGCGCCTGGGCGCCCTGGCTGCCGCCGAGCACCAGCACCCGGAGCGGGCCCCCGCTCCTCGAGTACGGACGCGCGTCGAAGCCGTCACGGATCGGCACCCCGCTCCTCAGCACCTTGCGCTCGGCGAAGTGCCGCTCGGGCTCGGGGAACGCCGTGTAGGCGCGGGTCACGATGGGCGCGGTCAGCCGGTTGGCGAGGCCGATGACCGCGTTCGGCTCCATCAGCGCGAGGGGCACGCCGAGCGTGCGCGCGGCGAGCGCGATGGGCCCGGCGGCGTATCCACCGATGGAGAAGACGGCACCGGGCGCGTGACGGCGCAAGAGCGCGCGCGCCTCAGGGACCGCGCCGAGCGCGCGTGACACCCCGCGCAGCGCGCCGCCCACACCGCCGCCTCGGATCGGCAGCACGCGCATGAGCTCGAGCGGGTACCCGCGCTCGGGCACCACCCGCGTCTCGATCCCTCGCTCCGTCCCGACGAACACGAGCGCGAGCGTGGGCTCGAGCCGGCGGAGCGCATCGGCGACCGCGATCATCGGGAACACGTGGCCGCCGGTGCCGCCGCCCGCGAGGAGGATGGTCGCGCTCATGCCCCCTCCGGCACGCTGACGTTCGGCTCGGGCTCGCCCGCCCGCTTGGCCTGCTTCCGCGGACGCTCGGGAGCGAACGCTGCCTCGGTGACCAACACCGCGCTGGCCTCCGGCTCCGGCCCGGACCCCGCCCCGGCGCGGCGGGCGTTGGTCGCGGGGGCGCGAGAGCGAGAGATGTTGAGGAGGATGCCCATGGCGACCGCGTTCGCCATGAGCGACGAGCCGCCGTAGCTGACGAAGGGCAGCGTGAGCCCCTTGGTCGGCAAGACGCTCATGGCGACACCCATGTTCACGAGCGCCTGGACGCCGAAGAGCACGGAGAGCCCGAACGCGACGAAGGATCCGTAGTCGTCCTCGGCCGACAGCGCGGCTCGCACCCCGCGGATCACGATCCAGAGATAGACGCCTGCGAGCGCGAGGATCCCGATGAACCCGAGCTCCTCACCGATGATCGCCGAGATGAAATCGGTGTGCGCCTCGGGCAGGTAGAGGACTTGGAGCCCCTTGCCGAGGCCGAGCCCGGTGAGCTCACCCGAGCCGAAGCTCATCACCGACTGGAAGGGCTGATACGCGAGGTCCTGGCGGTGCTCGGACATATTGAGCCACGCGACCATGCGCTCCCAGCGGTACTCCTTGAAGCGCACCAGCACGTACGCGCCGAGCGAGCCGATGATGGCGCCGCCCAGCAGAAACTCGAAGCGCGCCCCCGCCACGAACAGCATGGTGAAGGTGAGAAATAGCAGCACCACCGCGCCGCCGAAGTCCGGCTGCTTCAGGCACAAGAGCACCAGCATGCCGGAGATGATGACGTGCGGGAGCATCCCGACCGAGAAGCTCTTCACCTTCTCGCCCTTCTTGTCGAGCGAGTAGGCGAGCCAGAGCACGAGCCCGACCTTGGCGAGCTCGGACGGCTGCAGGTTGACCGGGCCGAGCTTGAGCCAGCGGGTCGCGCCGCCGCCGGTGTGGCCGAAGCCGACGATGCTGAGCACGAGCAGCACGGTCACGCCCGCGAGGATCGGATACGTGAACGCTCTCAGCTTGTGATAGTCGAAGCGCGACATGGCGAACATGACCACCATGCCGAGCCCGGCGTACACGGCCTGACGCTTGAGGAAGTACTGCGGATCGCGGAACACCTCGGTCGCTTCGATGACGCTCGAGCTGTAGACCATCACCACGCCGAAGCCGAGCAGCGCGATGACGATGGCGGCGAGCACCACGTCGACCGGGCCGCTGCGCGGCGAAGGCGCCCAGAGCTTGGCGAGCTGCTTCACGAGGCCACCTCCGCGAGCTCTCGGACCGCGGCGACGAAGCGCTCTCCGCGCTCGGCGTAGCTCGCGAACATGTCGAAGCTCGAGCACGCCGGGCTGAGCAGCACGGCGTCTCCCGGCTCGGCGAGCTCGAGCGCGAGGCGCACCGCCTCGGTGAGGTCGGCCGCGCGCCGCACCGGCAGGCGATCGCCGATGGCGCTCGCGATCCGCTCGGTCGCTTCGCCGATGAGCACGGCGGCGCGACCGTGACGCGCGAGCGCCTCCACGAGCGGCTCGTACGCACCGAGCTTGTCGCGGCCGCCGGCGATGAGCACCGCGCGAGGCTCGGCGAGCCCGGTGAGCGCAGTCACGGCGGCGCCCACGTTGGTGCCCTTCGAGTCGTCATAGAAGCGGATCCCGCGGACGACCCCCGCGAGCGCCATTCGGTGCGCGAGCGGGTGGAAGCGGGCGAGCCCGACCTCGATGAGCTCGGGCGGCGTCCGAAGCGCACGGGCCGCGGCTATGGCCGCCGCCGCGTTCGAGTAGTTGTGCCGTCCGTGAAGCTCGCTCTGCGCGAGAGAGTAGCGGGTGCCGCCTTCGACGACCTCGTCGCCATCCACCGTGAAATCGCCGCCCTCGCCGAAGGTCACCACGCGCGCGCGGCCGCGCCCGGCCTCGCGCGCGCAGAGCGCGTCGCCCGCCGGAATGATCGCGACGTCGCCCGCGGTCTGGCTCACGAACCCATTGCCCTTGGCCCGCGCGTACTCATCGAAGGACGAGTAGCGATCGAGGTGATCCTCGGTGATGTTGAGCAGCACGTTGACGTGCGCGTGGAGCGTAGGAACGCGCTCGAGCTGGAAGCTCGACGCCTCGACCACCAAGACGTCGTAGTCCCCGCCCACCGCCTCGGAGAGCGGCGTGCCGAGGTTGCCGCCGGCGAACACCCGCGCGCCCGCCGCCTCGAGGAGCCGCGCCGCGAGGGTGGTGGTGGTGCTCTTTCCGTTGGTCCCACCGATGAGCACGATGGGCGCGGTGACCAGGCGACCGGCGAGCTCGAGCTCGCCGATGACCGGGACCCCGGCCGCCTCGGCGGCGGCGAGCTCCGCGAAGGTGGGCACCCCGGGCGACACGACGATGAGGTCCGCCTCCTCGAAGCGGACACCCTGGTGCCCCCCGGCGACCAAGGTCACGTCGAGCGCGCGAGCCTCGGGAGAGAGTTGCCGGTCCGGCGCGGAATCGGTCGCCACGACCTCCGCGCCGCGCGCGCGGCAGAGGCGAGCGGCAGAAACTCCGCTCCGCCCGAGCCCCACCACCACGACGCGCTTGCCTTCGAGCTCCATCACCGCACCTTGAGCGAGGAGAGAGAGACCAGAGCGAGCAAAATCGAGATGATCCAGAACCTCACGATGATGCGCGGCTCGGGCCATCCCTTCTTCTCGTAGTGGTGGTGTATCGGCGCCATCAGAAACACGCGCTTGCCGAACAGCTTGAACGAGGCAACCTGCGTGATGACGCTCACCGCCTCGACGAAGAACACCCCGCCGAGCAGGACGCTGAGGAGCTCGTTCTTGGTGAGCACGGCCATCATGCCGAGCCCTCCCCCGAGCGCGAGCGAGCCCACGTCCCCCATGAAGACTTGCGCCGGATAGGTGTTATACCAGAGAAACCCTACGCCCGCGCCGATGACGGCGGCGCCGTAGACCGCGAGCTCGCTCATCTCGGGGATCCCCGCGATGTCGAGATAAGCCGCGAGCGGCCGCCCGAAGAGCACCGAGCCCGCGACGTAGGCCCAGACCGAGTAGGTGCCCGCGTTGATCATCACCGGGCCTATGGCGAGCCCATCGAGGCCGTCGGTGAGGTTCACGGCGTTGCTCATCGCCACCACCACGAACACGGCGAAGGCGAGGTAGAGCCAGAGCGGCAGCTCCACCGGGTGCTTGTCGAAGGCGACGAACGGGAGCGCGAGCCGCGTGCGGATCAGCTGCCAGCCGGCCGGCGTCCGCGCGGTGTCGAGGAACACGTAGCCGAGCGCCGCGCCACCGATGAGCGCCTGACCGAGGAGCTTGAAGCGCCCGGGCAGCCCGCGGGTGTTCTTACCGACGATCTTGAGCCGGTCGTCGAGGTAGCCGATGGCACCGTAGCCGGCCGTCACCGCGGCGGTCACCAGCACGAACACGTTCTTCACGTCCGCCCAGAGCACGGTTGGCACCAGCACCGCGAGCAGGATGAGCGCGCCGCCCATGGTCGGAGTGCCCGCCTTGGAGAGGTGCGACGAGGGCCCCTCTTCTCGGATGATCTGGCTGATCTGCTTGCCCCGCAGCTTACGGATGAACCAGGGCGCGAGGACGAAACACATCACCATCGCGGTGATGGTCGACATGATCGCGCGAAACGGCGTATAGCGGAGCACGTTGAGCGCGCTCGCCCAGCCGAAGCGCTGGCTCAGCGGGTAGAGGAGCTCGTAGATCACGCCGCGCCTCCCCTCGCTCGCGCCAGCCCCTCGACCACGCGCTCGGCGCGGACCCCGCGCGAGGCCTTGACCAAGACCACGTCTCCGGAGCGCACCCGCCCGAGCACCTCGGGGAGCGCGCTCTCCGCGTCCTCGACGAAGACCGCGTCGCATCCCGCCGCCTGCGCCGGCGCCACCAGGCGATGCGCGTCGCCGGCCACGCCGACCAGCACCGCCGGCTCCGAGGCGAGCAGCGCTCGTCCCACGCCGTCGTGCTCACGGGCGGACGCCGCGCCGAGCTCCCGCATCTCGCCGAGCACGAGGATCAGCCGCGCGCCCCGCTCCCGCGCGATCTCGCGGGCCGTCGCCACCGAAGCGAGCACGCTCGCGGGATTCGAGTTGTAGGTGTCGTCGATGAGCACCGTCCCATCGCTGAGCTCGACCGGGCGGAGGCGCCCCGGCTCGCCCACGCGATCCGCGGCGAACGCGCGCGCGAGGGTCGCCGCGTCGAGCAGACGCGCCGTGAGGCGCTCGGCCACCGCGAGCGCGGCGGTCACCGCGAGCGCGCCCGCCTCGCCGATGAGGGCCGCCTCGAAGACGACCGAGCCGCCCGCGCGCTCGATCTCGACTTCGGTGCTCGCGAGCCCCCGAGGCGCGCGCCGGGCGAGCAGATAGCTCGAGCCGGCGTGGGTGCCGTAGGTGACCCGCGTCGCGGCCGGCGAGCGGGCGAGCTGCCTCCGCACACGCGGATCGTCCCCGTTGCCGACGGCGACCCCCGAGGCGGGCAGCGCCGCGAAGAGCTCGCCTTCCTCCGCTTCGATGGCGTCGAGGTCACCGAGCCCCTCCGCGTGCTCCATGCCGATCAAGGTCACGACGGCGAGCTCCGGCGCGCTCGCGCGCGCGAGCGCGGCCACCTCGCCCGGCTGATTGGTGCCGATCTCGAGGACCACGACGCGGTGCTCGGGGAGCGCTCCGAAGAGCACCATCGGCACGCCGACGCGGTTGTTCAAGTTGCCGCGCGCGTAGTGCACCGCTCCGGGCATCACCTCGTCGAGGACGGCGGTGATGGCGCTGCGCGTGGTCGTCTTACCCGCCGAGCCTCCCACCGCGACCACGGTCCCGCCCCACCGCTTGCGGTAGAGCCCGGCGAGCGCGCCGAGCGCAGCGAGGCTCGAGTCCACCAGCACCACGGGCACCCCGAGGTCCCGCTCCGGCTCGCGCTCCACGAGCAGCGCCGCGGCTCCCGCGCCGACCGCGCGGTCCAGGAAGTCGTGCCCGTCGAAGCGCTCTCCACGGAGCGCGACGAAGAGCTTGCCCGCGAGCGACGCTCGGGTGTCGGTCGCGACGCCGCGAACGTCCCCGCCGGGCTCGCCGAGCAGGCGCCCGGAGCTGGCCCGGAGCACCTCGTCGAGGCTGAACGCGGCGCGGTTCTGCGGGATCTCGGTCGCCATCAGCGTCCGGCCCTCTCGCGGCGCCGGGCCAGCGCGCGGCGCGCGTGCACCCGGTCGTCGAAGTCGTGGCGCTCGCCGCCGATGAGCTGGTACGGCTCATGCCCCTTGCCGGCGATGAGCACCACATCGCCCGGCGCCGCCTCGGCGATCGCGCGCTCGATGGCGAGCGCGCGGTCGAGCTCGACCTCGTAGGGGATGCTCGATGGAGCGAGCCCGGCCTCGATTGCGCTCGCGATGAGGCTCGGCTCCTCGGAGCGCGGGTTGTCGTTGGTGATGATGGCGCGATCCGCGCCTCGCCCCACGCGCTCGCCCATCTTCGGGCGCTTGAAGGGGTCGCGGTCTCCGCCGCAGCCGAACACGCAGATGACCTGGCCCTCGGAGAGCCCGCGCACCGCCGCGAGCGCGCGCTCGAGCGCATCGGGCGTGTGGGCGTAGTCGACCAGCACGACCAGATCGTCGACCGGGACGTCGCAGCGCTCGAGGCGCCCGGGCACGGCGGGGGCGTGCGCCATCGCCGCCGCGGCCCGCCCGACGTCGAGCTCGAGCGCGACGATCACGCCCAGCACGAGCAGGAGGTTGTCGAGGTTGTGCTCGCCGACCAGGCGGCTCACGAGCTCGACCTCGCCCGCCGGGGTCGCGACCCGCGCCCGAAGCCCCCGCGCGTCGAGCGAGTACTCGACCGGGCGGACGTCGGCGTCGGCGCGGCGCCCGACGCGGAGCGTCCGCCCTCGCGCCACGCGGGCGATGGCCTGCCCCACCGGGTCGTCGACGTTGACGACGCTCGCTCCCGGCTGGAGCTCGGTGAAGAGCCGAGTCTTTGCCTCGGCGTAGCGCTCGAGCGAGCCGTGGAAGTCGAGGTGGTCCTGGGTGAGGTTCGTGAAGGCAGCCACCGCGAAGGTGAGCGCGTCGGCGCGAGCCTGGGCGAGCGCGTGGCTCGACACCTCCATCACGAGGTGCGTTCCGCCGCGCTCCCGCACGCGGGCGGCGTAGCGGCTGAGCTCGTCGGCCTCCGGAGTGGTGAGCGGTGAGTCGACTCGATCGACGCCGAGCGCGTAGCCGAGCGTGCCGAGCCTCCCGCACGAAGCGCCGGCACCGTCGATGGCCGACTGCACCAGGCACGAGCTGGTGGTCTTGCCGTTGGTGCCAGTGATGCCGATCACGCGGAGGGCGCGGCTCGGATGACCGTGAACGGCCTCTGCGGCGAGGCCGATGGCCCGTCGAATGTCCTCGACCTCGATGAGCGGGACGTTCACGGCCGGGACGGCTCCGCGCTCGATCATGACCGCGGAGGCCCCGCGCGCGACCGCGTCGCGCGCGTGCTCGACCCCGTTCGAGCGGGCGCCGGCGCGCGCCACGAAGAGATCTCCTCGCCGGACCTTGCGCGAGTCCTGACGCACGTCGAGCACGCGAACCTGACGCTCCCCGAGCACGCGAGCCGACACCGACTCGAGCTCGACGCACAGTCGACCGAGCTCGATCCCGGGCGAGCCCGAACTGCGCGGCGCGGAGGAGCTCATCATGTGGCCGGCTCGAACACGAGGAGGAGGTTCTGGCCCTTGTCGAGCACCCCGCCCGGCGCCGGGACCTGACGGGACAGCAGCCCGCTGCCTTGGATGGTCGGGCGGACGCCGAGCTCGATCGCTTGCCGCACCGCCTGGCGGATGGGCCAGCCGGTCATGTCGGGCACCCGCACCTTTCCCGCTGGCACGGGCCCGGTAGCGACCACGGTCTGCACCGCGGGCGCGAGCCCCTCGGCGGCGCGGATCGCCGCGTAGGCTGCGTTGGCTCGGTCCGGCGCCCGCGCGAGCGACGCCACGTCCACCGGCGCGGTCCCTCGAGGACGGAGCCCGAAGTACTTGAGCGCCATCTGCGCGACGCCGCGGAACACGGGCGCGGCGACCGTGCCGCCAGCGTGATCGACCATGGGCTCGTCGACCATCACCGAGATCGCCACCACCGGGTGATCCGCGGGGACGAAGCCGACGAAGGACGCGACGTACTTGTCGAGCGAGTATCGTCCGGTGGCAGGATCGGTCTTCTGCGCGGTCGCGGTCTTCCCCGCGATCTTGTAGCCATCGATCGCGGCGTTCACGCCGGTGCCCTCGCCCTCGGTGACCGACACCATCATCTCGGCGACCGTGCGGGCCACCGTCGCCGGGATGACCCGGCGGCGCTCGCGCGGCGCGGCTTCGCGCACCACCTCGCCGGTCGCGGTCGTGACCTTGCGTACCAGGATGGGCTCCATCAGCTTGCCACCGTTGGCGATGGCCGCGGCGCCCATGGCCATCTGAAGGTTGGTGACGCTGATACCCTGTCCGAACGAGGCGGCGGCGGTCTCCACCGCGACCCACGGGCGCCCACGCGGACGCAGCGTGCCGGTCGACTCGCCGGGCAGCGGGATGGCGGTCTCCTCACCGAAGCCGAAGCGGCGTAGCCCCTCGTAGAGTTTGTCTCCGCCGAGCGCGAGGCCGATCTTCGCCGCGCAGATGTTCGACGAGAGCGCGAGGACCTGGGGCAAGCTGAGCCAGCCCGAGGGGTGGGTGTCGCGAATGGTGACGTTGTCGATCTGCATCATGCCCTTCTCGCAGTAGAGCTTCTGCGTGGGCGTGATGGCTCCTCGAGCGAGCCCGATGGAGACGGTGAACATCTTGAGGCTCGACCCCGGCTCGAACGAGTCGGTGAGGCCCCGATCGCGTCGCTGGTCGGGCTCGCTCTCGGTGTAGTCGTTCGGGTTGTAGCTGGGCCAGCTCGCCATCGCGAGGATCTCGCCGGTGTCGGGCTTCACGACGATGACCGACCCGCCCGCCGCCTCGAAGGTCCGCGCCGCGCCCGCGAGCTCTCGCTCGGCGACGTACTGGATCCCCTGGTCGATGCTGAGCTCGACGTTGTGACCCGCCAGCGCCCGCTCGTCCTCGATCCCGTCCGAGAAGAGCAGGCGACCGGCGCGATCGCGTAGCCCGCGGAGCTGCTCGACGTTCCCCTTGAGCTCGCGGTTCATGCTGAGCTCGAAGCCGTCCTTGCCTTCGCCGTCGGGCGCCACGAAACCCATGAGCGTGCCGGCGAGCTCGCGACGCGGGTAGTACCGCTTCCCCTCGCCTTCCACCGACAGCCCGCGGATGGGCCTCGCCGGGTTGCCCTTGGTCGCCGAGAGCGCGCGGACCGCTTCGGCCTCCGCCGCGGTGATACGCCGCTTCAGCCAGGTGAAGCGGCGCATACCGAGGATGCGACGCTCGACCACGGCGGGGTCGAGGCTGAGCGCGCGGGCGATCCGGTTCGCGGCGTCACGGGCGACGACCGGGATCTGCTGGGGCGGCACGCCGCGCAGGAGCTCGACCGAGTCCATGCTGACGCTCGGCACCTCGACGCTCACCGCGAGCGCGCTCCCGTTGCGATCATAGATGGTGCCGCGCTTCGGCGTCACGTGCAGGCGTCGCTGACGCTGCCGCTCGGCGAGCTCGCGCCACGCCGGACCGTCGGTCACCATCAGGTCGAAACCCGACGCCACGATCAGCCCGAGACCGAACGCGAGCACCCCGCACAGGAGCGCCATGCGGAGGCGAATCCAGCGCCAGCGCGGGGTGTCGAGGCTCCTCACGGCGCGTCCTCGCTCGAGTCTCCCGCCGGCGGCTCGGCGGCGTCGTCCGGCAGCTCGCCCGCCGGCAGGATCCGGTCGGGAGACGGCTCGGACATCCCGAGCAGCGAGCGGGCGACGAGATCGACGCGCTCCGGCGTCTTGTGGCTCGACAGCTCGAGCTCGAGCACTCGCTTGACCTCGCGGAGCCTCGCGACGCGCGCGTGCGCGCGCCCGAGCTCGTAGCCGAGCTCCACCGAGCGCACCCGCAGCCCGAGGTAGAGCAGGAACGCGCAGGTGGCCGCGCACACCGCGAGCGTCCAGAGCGCGAGGAACGAGCGCGAGGCGGTCATGACGGCGAAGCTCCGAGCCGCGCCACGCGGAGCTTCGCGCTCCGCGAGCGAGGGTTCTCCGCTTGCTCCGCCTCGCTGGCGACGACAGGCTTCTTGGTGACCGGCTCCCAGTGCTCCGATTCGCGGAAGGTTCGTTTGACGATCCGATCCTCGAGCGAGTGAAAGCTGATGATCGCCGCGACCCCGCCGGGCCGGAGCACCCGCGCGGCCATCGCCAGGAGCGTCCGGAGCTGGTCGAGCTCGCCATTTACCGCGATGCGGAGCGCCTGGAAGGTGCGCGTCGCGGGATCGATTCCGCCGACGCGTCGCGGGCCGACCGCGCGCACCACGGCGCGCCGGAGATCCGACGTGGTGGTGAGCTCGCCCGCCTCGAGCGCTTGCTTGATGCAGCGCGCGACCCGCCGAGAGCGCCGCTCTTCCCCGAGCTCGAAGAGCACGTTCGCGAGCTCGTCCTGGGTGAGCCGCACGATGAGCTCGAGCGCGGTCTCGCCGGAGTCCGGGTCCATGCGCATGTCGAGCGGACCGGTGACCCGAAAGCTCATGCCACGCTCGGCGTCGGCGAGCTGATGGGAGCTCACGCCCAGGTCCGCGACGAGCCCGCTCACCGGGCCGACGCCGAGCTCGGCGAGGCGCGCCTCGACGCCGGCGAAGTCCACCCGCTCGACCCGCGCGCGGCTGCCGAACGGAGCGAGCCGCGCGCGCGCTGCGGCGACCGCCGCCGGGTCGCGATCGCAAGCGATGACGCGCGCGCCGGCGGACGCCTCGAGCAGCGCAGCCGAGTGGCCGCCGCCGCCCGCGGTCACGTCGAGGTACACGCCGCCATCCTCCGGCGCGAGCGCGCGGCTCACCTCGGCGAGCAACACGGTCGTGTGCTCGAAGGACGGCGGCGGCTCGATGATGACGGCGCCCATCGTCATATCCGGATCTGCTCCATGACCGCGCGCTGGAACGCCGCGTGCTCGTCCGGAGTGAGCGCGAGCGCGGAGTCCCACTGCTCCTTCGCCCAGAGCTCGATGTTCCCGCCCATGCCGGCCCAGAGCACGTCGCGCGTGAGGCCGGCGCGCTCGCGAAGCTGCGGCGGGACCAGCACGCGACCGGCGCGATCGATCTCACACTCGACCGCCGCCGAGACGTAGAGGCGACGAAAGCGGACGATGTTCGGATCGAGCCGCGGCAGCTCGCTGATCTTCACCTCGAAGTCCTCCCACGCGCGCATCGGATAGACGTGCAGGCACGGGTCGAAGGGCGCGGGAGTCACGATGAGGCGCGCGTCGCCGGCGGGCGCCACCGCCTCGCGAAATCGCGCGGGCAAGCTGACGCGTCCCTTGGCGTCGATCGCGTGAGTGAACTGCCCGCGGAACATCGGCTCTCGCACACTCGATGGGAAGCTGCGGCACTATGCCCCACTCCTTCCCACCAAGTGCCCGGACGCTAAGGGGCCGTCGCTGAGGTGTCAACAAGTCGACAGGAGGATTACTTGAGAAATTACTTGAGGTTTCGTGCTCTACACTGTCCCACATGACCCTTCGTTCAGTGTCGGAGCCTGGCCGAAAATAAACCGGTCGACCGGTCATATTTTCACGAAGACCGCGTGGTGCTCCGGCTCGGCCGCTGGCGAGCCGGCCCTCGAGCGGGGCCGCCACCTCTCAGCCGGAGGGTCCCGGCGAAGAGCGCGAGCGCGACCACCGCGGGCAAGAGCGAGACGAGGGCCATGTCGCTCCGCTACGCAAGCGACATACCTCGCGGCGCGGGCGGCGGATCGCGCCGCGAAGCGCCGCTGCGGGGCCGAGCGCCCGTGCCCTTCGGAGCCGGACCGCGTGTCCCGGCGGACACACGCCGCTCAGGCGTGCGGGGTGATGTTGCCGCGCACCCAGGTGACGATCTCGTCGAGCGTCGTGCCGGGCTTGAACACCTTCTTCACGCCCGCGGCGGCGAGCCGCGGCAGATCCTCGTCGGGGACGATGCCTCCCCCAAACACCGCGATGTCATCGGCGCCGCGCGCGTCGAGCGCAGCGCGAACCGCCGGGAAGAGCGTGTTGTGCGCGCCGCTCATGATCGAGAGCCCGACCGCGTCCACGTCCTCCTGCACGGCGGCGCTCGCGATCATCTCCGGCGTCTGGTGGAGGCCGGTGTACACGACCTCGAACCCCGCGTCGCGGAGCGCACGCGCCACGACCTTCGCGCCTCGATCGTGGCCGTCGAGGCCGGGCTTGGCGACCAGGATGCGGAGCTTCGGGCTGTGAGTCATCAGTTCCTCGGTTCCTCGCGGACTTGCCGCCGATGCTACCGCGATCGCGACGGACGCGGGCGCGTCCGTCGCGCGGTTCCTCGGTTCCTCGCGGATTTTCCGCCGATGCTACCAGTCGACCCGGGTGACGAGCGCAGAAAGTGCGACCACCGCGGCGGTCTCGGTGCGAAGGACGAGGGGCCCGAGCCGCGCCGGCTCGAAGCCGGCCGCGCGGGCCCGCTCGACCTCGGCGAGGGTGAGCCCGCCCTCGGGCCCGACGAGGAGCGCCGCCGGCTCGGTCGGCTCCCACGGGAGCGCGGCCACCGGCCGGCCCGCGCGCGGATCGAGCACCGCGCGCAGCCCGCCGGGGTCGAGCGAGGCGAGGGCCGCGTCGAGCGCGAGCGGGCCGTCGATGGCGGGCACGTCGCCTCGCCCCGACTGGCGCGCCGCCTCGGCCGCGACGCTCTCGAGCCGCTGGCGCTTCGAGGCGCCGCGCAGGGCGTCGAGCCGCACCACGCTGCGCTCGGTCGCGACCGCGACCACTCGACGCGCGCCGAGCGCGGTCGCGTCGCGCACGACCTGCTCGAGCTTGTCGCCCTTGCCGAGTCCCTGGAGCAGAGTGACGCGGAAGGGGACGCGCCGCGACGCCGGCCGCGACGCCTCGACCACCATCCGCGCGCCTCGGGCGTCGTCGCTCGAGAGCACCGCGTCGGCCTCGAGCTCAGCGGACGGATCGAAGGCGACGAAGGCGTCGCCGGCGCGCAGTCGGTGGACCCGCACCAGATAGTGAGAGGCCTCCGGATCGAGGACCCGCTCACCCGCGGCCAAGCCCTCGACGGCGACCCGAACCACTCGCGACATGCGCCTCACCCGGCTCGCAGCTTCTGGCCGAGCGCGAAGTACTCGCGCGCGGCCGGGACGCTCACGAGCGCCTCGGCGCGCTCCTCGACCGGAGGTGGCGGCGCACCTTCCGGCAGGACCAGCGCCGTGAGGCGGTTGCCGTAGACGCAGCCGGTGTCGAGCCCGGTCGCGTCCGCGTGGAGCTGCGGCGCCCGCTGCGCGTTGTGGCCGAAGACGACGTGCGGCGGCCCCGCGTAGCGCGCCCCCCAGGGCACCTTGCCCCAGCGCTCGGTGG
Organism: Polyangiaceae bacterium; assembly: GCA_035063585.1. Classification (GTDB taxonomy): domain Bacteria; phylum Myxococcota_A; class Polyangia; order Polyangiales; family Polyangiaceae; genus JAPSGB01. The sequence goes on along the minus strand of JAPSGB010000029.1, from coordinate 38,831 downwards.
GGCGGCCGTGCCCGTCGAGCGAGCGGATGTGGGTGATGAGCCAGGGCTCTTGCTCGGCGAACGGGATCCCCGGCACGACCCCGGCGTGCACGACGCGCACCCCGTGCTCCGGGAGCTCCAGCTCGAGCGGCAGCGCGCTCAGAAAGGACCAGTCGTCGTCGCCGAGCTCGGCGAGCACCCGCGCGTGGGAGGGCGACAGGCGCGGGCCGGGCTGGTCGCGCCGGCGGGCGGCGCGCGCCGCGAGCAGCCGCTCCTCGTGGTTGCCGAGCACCGCGCGCCCCCCGACGCGGCGGAGGAGGGCGAGCACGCCCAGCGTGTCGGGGCCGCGCGCCACCAGATCCCCGACCGACACCAGCCGATCCGCGCTCGAGAAGGCCGCGCGGTCGAGCAGCGCCTCGAGCTCGGCGCGGCATCCGTGCACGTCGCCGACGATCACCGTCCGGCCCATGACGCGACCGTAATCGTTCAGAACTCCATGTCAATTCCGGGGCGAGCCGAAAAATCTCCGGTCGCTGCCCGAGCGCGCCTCTCAACATTCGGTAGCGCTTGCGATTTTGCCGGCCGGCGTGTTAGCTCCGGGGTCCCGTAAGCCGGAGTTCCTGGGAGGCCTCGCATGTCGTTCAGCGTCCGCATTGCCTGCGCGTCGACGGTCGTCACCGTCATCGGCCTCGCCCTTGGCGGGTGTGGCGAAACGGAAGTGCCCTACAAGCCCAAGCCCGCGCCGAGCGGCGTGAAGGCCACGCTTCCGCCGGTTCCGAACGTCGCGCAGCGCCCGCTGAAGTCGGGCGACGCCTACACGGTGTGGGGCGCCAGCTACTCGCTCCGCAGCCGCGTGCATCGTCGCGACGTGGCCGGCAAGAACATCAGCATCACCGGCTACATCATCAAGACGAACCTCGCCGAGGCTCCGGCCTGCGCCGTCCACAAGACGGGCAAGGCGGATCCGGAGGGCTGCAACGCGCCGGTGCCCGCGTTCTGGATCGCCGACACCGCGGACGCGAGCGAGAAGGACGCGATCAAGGTGATGGGCTGGGCCTCCAACTTCGCTCAGATCTTCGACGCCATCAAGACCTACGACAAGGCCGAGAAGGCGAAGAAGGACGAGGCGCCGGAGGCCGTTCAGGACGAGCTCTGGGCCATCCCGATACCCTACCCGCTCCCGGTCAAGGGCGCGAAGGTCACCGTCACCGGCAGTTATTCGACGACCTTCACCAAGGCGTCGTCGAGCACCGCCGCCGATCCCATCATGGGGATCCTGACCTACGAGAAGCTGACCTACGCCGAGAAGCCCACCGAGAAGGCGACGCTCCCCGGCATGAAGGACTGAGCCGCTCGCCGGCCCCCGCGCGGGGGCTAGAGTAAGCGCGAGTGGAGACGTCACGAGCATCCGGCGGCTGGGCGTGGCTCGCGGCAGTCGTGGCGGCCGCGCTCTTCGCCGTCGGTTGCGCCAAGCAGCTCCCGCGCGGTCGTTACTCGGTCGACGAGGTGGAGGTCGAGAACCTCAGCAGCATCGATCGCGACGCGCTCCTCGCCGGGCTGGCGACCGCCCGCTCGCCACGCTTCCTCGGGCTCTTCACCGGCGTCGTCTACGACTACGAGATCTACGACAAGAGCCTCCTCAGCAAGGATCTCGAGCGCATCGAGCGCTTCCTCCGCGCGCGCGGGTACTACGAGGCCAAGGTGCGGGCCGCGCGCGTCATCCCGAGAGATCGCAGCGTCACGGTCATCATCGAGGTGGTGCAAGGCGCGCCCGTCACGCTGCGGAGCGCTTCCGAGCCGGGGCTCGCGACGCTCCCCTTCGAGGTCGCGCTCGCCGCCAAGGAGGCGGTCACCCTGCGGGTCGGCAGGCCCTTCGACGAGGAGGACTTCAACCGCTCGAAGCGGGCGCTCGTCTCGGCGCTGGCCGATCGCGGCTACGCCTTCGCGAAGGTCAAGGCGAGCGCGCGCGTCGACCTCGCCGCGCACACGGCGGACGTCGTCTATGAGGTCACCCCGGGACCGCCCGCCAGGTACGGCCCGGTGAGCATCGTCGGGCTCGAGGAGATCCCCGAGGCACCGGTGCGCGCGAACCTCGCGCTCCGCGAGGGCGCGAGCTACTCGCTGGCTGAGCTCGGGGAGGCGCAAGACGCGCTCATCAACCTCGGCGTCTTCGGCAGCGTCGACGTGCGACAGGACTTGTCGCACCCCGAGAGCGGGGTGGTGCCGATCACGGTCCTGGTGCACGAGAGCACGCTCCGCGCCGTGCGTCTCGGCGGCGGCGTGCGCGCCGACGCGCTCCGCATGTCCACTCACCTGCTCGCCGGCTGGGAGGACCGAAACTTCATCTGGGGCATGACCCACGTGAGCCTCGACGCGCGCCCGGGCGTCACCTACTTCCCCGCGACGCTCTACGATCCGGTGAAGCCGACCAAGCTCCTGCTCGAGAACTACGCGCGCGCCTCGCTCCGGCAGCCGTCCTTCCTCGAGGGCCGCACGACCGGCATCCTCGCGAGCGAGTACAACATCTACCCGCTCCTCTACGTCGACATGGCGCCCGACGAGCGCATCATCGGCTATCAGGAGCTCCGCGAATCGGCCGCCATCGAGCGCGCGTTCTTCGGGATGCGCTTCCTCGTGAACCTCTCCTATCACTGGCAGGCGGATTTCCCGTTCACCTACCAGTCGGACCGGCCGGATGGGCTCGACGCGGTGCGCGTCTCGTACCCCGAGCTCGCGACCAACCTCGATTTTCGCGACAGCCGCGTCGACCCGAAGCGAGGCGTGCTCCTCTCGAACTCGCTGCAGCTCGCGGGCCTACCCTACGGCGGCACCGTGAAGGACGTGCGGCTCCGGCCCGAGCTCAGAGCCTACGTCACCCGCGCGAACGTGACCTTGGCGGTGCGGGCCACGGTCGGGATGCTATTTCCACTCGACTACGGCAGGACGCTCGACGACCCCGCGCTCCGCCAGCAGACCTTCGACCCCGACGTGATCCGCGATCAGCACAAGCTGCTCTTTCGCGCCTTCTACTCGGGCGGCCCGAGCTCGAACCGCGGCTATCCGTACCGCGAGGTCGGCCCGCACGGCGCGGTCGGGTTCTTGGTCCCGACCGGCGTCAACTGCGCGGCGCAGGCCAACCAGGACATCGTGCAGTGCCAGCGACCGCTCGGCGGCCTTACAGTGTGGGAAGCTTCCATGGAGGTGCGCTTCCTCGTCTCGGGCCCGGTGTCGGGCGCGGTCTTCGCCGACGCGAGCGACGTGACGCTCGGGCGCGCCGAGTTCGACTTCAATTACCCGCACCTCTCGCCCGGGCTCGGGGTCAGGTACGCGACGCCGGTCGGGCCGATCCGCGCCGACCTCGCCTATCGCGCGGTGCCCTTCATCAAGGAGGATCCCTCGCGGCCCAGCGAGGATCGCCTCGGCACCTTCCTCGGCGTCCCCATCAACCTCAACATCGCGCTCGGCGAGGCCTTCTGATGTCGGGGCGGCGCGGCCGGCGACGGGTGACCTGGGCCGTCATCCGTACGCTCGAGGCGTCGCTCGTGGCGGCGGTGTTCGTCGCCGCGCTCGCGGTGGGCGCGTTCGCGCACCTCGACATCCCCGCCGGGCGGCGGCTGGTGGCGCGAGCGTTGTCGCTCGGTCTCTCGAGGCTCTTCTACGGCGCCGTCGAGATCGGCAGGGTGGAGCACGTCGATCTCTACTCGCTGGTCGCCACCGACGTCGTCGTCCACGCTCCCGACGGCAAGCTGGTCCTCAGCGTCTCCGAGCTCACCGCCCGCGCCGACCTCCCCGTCATCGCGCGCGATCTGCTCTTCCGAGACGACGTCGACGTCGTGGTGCGCTACGTCCGCGCGGAGTACGCGGAGGGTCAGATCCTCCCGGACGCCGAGGGCATCCCGACCATCGCCGCCGCGTTCAAGGTCCGCTCGTCTCCCGAGAGCGAGCCGTCGGCGCCCTCCGCCAAGCCGCCGCGGCGGCTGCGCGTGTGGCTCCCCGACGTCGAGATTGGCCGCGCCTTCGCGCGCGGCACGGTCGCCGGCCTCCCCACCATGGAGGCCAGCCTCGCGAGCGTGAAGGGCTCGATCCTGGTCCGGCCGGAGGGCGTCGCGGTGGACGTCGCGCGGTTCGGCACCGTCGTGCGCGGGCTCGCGGGTGCCGACGCGCGCGGCACCGGCACCCTTCACATCCGCGCTCCCGGCGCGATCTGGACCTCCTTCGACGGCTACTTCGGCGACGTCGAGCTCGGCGCCTTCACCCGCATCGACGGCGAGCGATTGAGCGTCAGGGTCGATCTGCCGCGCGCAGCCCCGAGCGCGGCGCGCGCGCTCTTCTCGAGCTACCCGCTCGAGCAGGACGCCACCCTCCACCTCGAGGCGAACGGCACGCTGCCGACGCTCGCGGCCGAGGCGCGCATCGAGCTCGGCCGCGCGAGCTTCGAGGCCAAGGGGCCGCTCACCCTGGCGGGCGCGGTGGGCGCGAAGCTCGAGGTCACCGCGCGGCACGTCAATCTCGAGCAGCTCTTCGCGGCTGCCCCGAGAAGCGAGCTCTCGGCGGACGGCGCCGTCGAGATCTGGAGCGACGACGGCGCGCCGGTGGTGGACGTCAACCTGACCACCTTGCCGGGCCGAATCGCCACCGAGGAGGTGCCCGCGGTCGACGTGATCGGCACCTACGACCGCGCCGGGTTCAAGGGGGTTGCGACCTTCCACGAGCGCGGGCTGCCGCTCAAGGCGAGCGTCGCGGTGGCGCCCGACGGCGTCATCGACGTCGACGCGCGCGCGCGAACCTTCAGCCTCCAGGGCGCGCCGCGGGTCGCCCGGTATACCCGGGCCACCGGCGTCGCAGACGTTCGCGTGAAGGCGCGCATCGCGGACGGAAAGCTCGAGGCCGACGTCTCGGGCAGCTTCGAGCACCTCGCGCTCGGCCCGGTGCGACTCGCCCAAGGGCGCCTCTCGGGCCACGCCACCGGGCCGCTCGCGCGCCCGAGCGAGCTCGCGGTGGATGCGAGGCTCACCGGCAGCGACCTCGGCGCCGGGCTGTTCGGCTTCGCCCGCGTGGAGGCGCGCGCGGTGGGCCCGGTGCGACGCCCGCGGGTGACCACGCGGCTCGACAACCGCTTCGGCCCGTCGGTGTCCGCGAGCGGGACCGTGACCACCATCGGCAAGACCCGCGTGGAAGGCCTGACGCTGGCGGTCGAGCGCGAGGGCATCGCCGTGCGCGGGCAGGTCGCCACCCTCGACGTCGCCGCGGGGCGCGTGGACGTCGACGCGCTGCACTTCGAGGGCGGCGGCGGCACGCTCGACGGCTCGGTCCACGTCCGCCCCGGGCTCATCGCCGTGACCGCCTCCGGCAGCGACCTCGACCTCGGCGAGATCTCGCGCGCGCTCGGCCTGCCGCGCGGGACGATGGGCGGCAAGTTCCGCGTGGACGCCGACCTCACCACGAGCGAGGAGCTCTCGCGCGGCAAGCTGCGCTTCGGACTCGGCAACGGCACGCTCCTCGGGCTCGAGGGCGTCTCGCTCGATGGGCGCGCGAGCCTCGAAGGAGCGCGCTTCGACGGGAGCGCTCAGGTGCTGGTGCGCGAGGTCGGCGCCTTCGGCGCGAGCTGGGAGACGACCCTCGGCGGCGCGGTCGAGCAGGCGGAGTCTTGGCGCGGGCTCACCGGCATGGTGCGCGCGCAGATGACCGGCGTGAGCCTCGCCGGTCTCGAGCACCTCTTGCCCGCGTCGCTCCAGGTGGAGAAGCTCACCGGCATGGCCTCCGGCTGGGTCCATGTCGAGCGCGCTCGCGCCGACGCGCTACCCGTCGTGACCACGCTGATGGAGACCAAGGGGCTCACCGTCGCGCGCCGAGCCCCGGGCGCGGCCGCGGCCCAGACCATCTCGGGGCTCGAGCTGAAGGCCGGTGGTAGCCTGAACGGCGAGAGCGGCGAGACCGCGCTCACCGCGCGCCTCGTCGACGACAAGAGCGTGCTCGCGACGCTCACCGGCACGACCACCATCGACTTCGACCAGGCCATCGCCCACCCGGAGCGGCTCGCGTCCACGCTCGCGGACACGCCCATGAAGGCGGTGCTCACGGTAGACGAGCGAGACTTCGGCGAGCTGCCCGAGCTCATACGGCCTCCCGGACTCGCGGGCACCATCACCGCGCAGGCGAGCTTCGTCGGCACACCTGCCGAGCCCGAGGTGACGGTCTCGCTGGACGCGAAGCGCTTGTTCTCCGGGGACACGCAGCTCACGACCCCGGTCGACGTCCGCGCGAGCGGCCGCTACGTGCGACGCACCGGTGAGTTCGGCGGGATGGCGGAGCTCAGCGTGGGAAGCTACCGGGTCGCGCAGCTCTCGGCCGACGGGGTGGCGAAGTGGGAGGATCTCACCGGCGACCGCCCACTCGAGCGCCCGCGCTGGACGGGCCGGTCGACGCTCGCGATCACGCGCATGCCGCTCGCGATCTTCGGGCCGCTCGCCAACGCGCAGATCCGCGGCGAGGTGAGCGGCGTCATCGCGCTCGATCGGCGCGGAGCCCTGCCGAAGATCAGCGCGAACCTGGCGGTCGGGGCGCCCACCGTGCGAGGCATCCCGGTCGGGACCGGACACCTGCTCGTCAGCTCGGACGGCGAGCGCCTGAGCGCCGGAGTGAGCTTCGAGAAGGGGACGAGCAAGCTGGCGGCGGAGGTGCGAGCCGCGCTCGGCTGGGATGGCCTGGTGCCCAGCCTCGCCCCGGGGCGTCCGGTCGTCATCGGCGTGGACGCGACGCGCTTCGACGCCGTGGTGCTGCAGCCGCTCTTGCGCGACGTGCTCTCGGAGCTCGGCGGCGAGATCAGCGCCAAGCTCGCGGTGACCTTGCAGCGCCGCGAGGCGGACGGCACGGCGGGCGCGTCCGGGGAACCCGAGTGGGACGCGGACATCACGGGCACCGGCGCGCTGGTAGACGGCGTGGTCCAGCTCTCCGCGCTCGGGCTCGAGCTCGCCAACGTCGAGCTCCGGGCCACGGCGAGCCGAGTCGGCGGGCAGACCCGCATCCAGATCGACGGCGTGCGCGCCGCGGCGCGCGCCGACCGGCAGAACCTCGAGGGGAGCGCGACGCTCTTCCTCGACGGTCTCCGCGTCGCGAGCGGGACCGCGCGGCTCGCGGCGGACCCGCGCGCGCCGGTGCCGTTCCTGGTGCAGGGCGTCCCCCTGGCGTCGATCGACACCGGCAACGACCCGGCGACTCGCTTCGTCGAGGTCACGCTGAAGCGAGAGCCCGCGCTCATGAAGGTCGAGGTGAGCGTGCCGCGGCTCCGGGCGCGGCTGCCGAAATCGCAGTCGCGCGACGTCGTCTCGGTGGCGGACAACCCGGACATCCACGTGATCCAGCCGCTCTCCGAGCGCACCGCCCCGCGCAGCGACGACGCGCTCCCGTGGAAGCTCAGCTTCTCGCTCGGCGACGTGCGGGTCACGCGCAGCGACGTCGAGGTGCCGGTGAGCGGCCGGCCGGTGCTCGTGCTCGACAAGACCGCCACGATGGGCGGCTACGTCACGCTCGAGCCGGGTGGGCGGGTGCCCGCGCTCGGACACGTCTTCATCATCGAGAACGGCGCCGTCTATTTCGACACCGGCGAGGCCTCGAATCCGCGCGTCGATGTGACCGCGAGCTGGCGCGCGCCGGAAGGCACCACCATCTATGCGACCATCCGCGGGCGATTCAAGGAGGCCGCCATCAAGCTCACGAGCGATCCCGCCATGCCCGAGCCGCAGATCGTCGCGCTCCTGCTCGGTGGCTCGCCGAGCATCGGCAGCGCGGCGCCGAGCGGCGAGGCGCTCGCCGCTGGCGCGGCGAGCCAGCTCGGCCTGAACGACCTGCTCTCCGACACGCCGTTCAACGCGGTGCAGTTCTCCGCGGGCTCGCGCGAGAACCAGTACGGCGCGTCGAACACCGCCTACACCGCCTCGGTCCGGGTGAGCGACGAGGTCTGGGTCGAGGGGACCTACGAGCAGGCCGGCGCCGCGGAAAAATCGGATCCGAACAGCGCAGCCCCGGCGTTCTCCGCCGCGGTCGACTGGCGATTCCACAAGGACTGGTCGCTCCGCACCGAGATCGGCACGGCCACCACCGCGCTCGATCTGCTCTGGAGCTATCGATACTGAGCGCCGGCGCGCCGCGCCGCCGGCCGCGCTGGACCGGCCCTCACCCCCGGGAGCCGGCGCTCACGAGCGGCGAGCGCTCGCGCAGCCGATGTTGAGGGAGAGCTCGAATTTCCCCTCCGACCAGTACTTGTCCACCGCCTCGCGGACGTACTCGAGCGGGCGGGTGAGATCGTGCGGTGCGAGCGCGGCGACCAGGGTCGGCGTGATGAGCAGCCGCGTCACCGGATCCTCGAGGAAGGCGCGCCCGCTGTCGAAGGTGAGCTTCGAGGACCGCAGCTCCACGTCGACGTCGTCGAGGCCGGCGACCTCGAGCTCCTCGGAGAGCGTCTCGATGGTGGCGCGCGTGGCCATCATGTGCTCGACCGCCTTGCCGAGCTCGCCGTCGTCGGACTTCAGCGCGAACTCGCGCAGGAGATCGCCGACCTCCTGGAACGAGCCGCGGAGCGGGAGCGCCACCAGCGCCTGCCCGCCCGCATAGAGCAGGCGCGCGAGCTCGACGAAGAGCGCCGCGCGCTCGGCGTCGGTCGCGATGGGATGCAGACAGACGGCGTGCGAGTACGACTCGTCCGGCAACTCGGTGGGCAGCCCGTCGGCGAGCAGGTACTCGAGCCGCGTCTCGTTCATGAGCGCCGCCTTGTTGCGCGCGAGCTCGAGCGCCGGCGCCGAGACGTCGACGCTCGTGATGCGCGCGCCCGGCACGCGCTCGAGCAGGAGTCGGTCCGGGTAGCCGGTGCGACAGCCGAGGTGCGCGATGGCCGCCGCGTCGCCGGCGAGCAGCATCTCGAGCATCGGCTCGCCGAACAGCGAGAGATAGCGCGGCACGACGAACGTCTCCATGACGGCCGCGTCCGCCGGCCCGAGCCTTCCGGTAGGGAACACGCCCGACCGCTATCAACCCGCTCGGGGGGAAGCAATCTCGGAGCGCGCCGCTCGCGCGAAGAGGCGGTAGCGGACGGGCGCTGGCGCTATAGTCGGCCGGGTGCAGGTCCTCGCGCGGGTCGCCCTGGTCGCCGCGGCGCTCGCCGCGGTCGGCGCGATCGCGGCGCTCCGCGCCGGTCCGCCGCGCGCGGCGTCACGCGGCTCCGACCCGCGCGCGTCCGCCGCGCCGAGCGCCCGCGCGAGCCCCTGCCCCCCCGGCACCTTGCCCGACGACGGGGTGTGTATTCCGGTGCCCGCGCGGGGCGCGGCCGACGCCGGGTCCCCGGCGCTCGCCGAGCGCTGGCGCGTCTACGACCAGCTCCCGCGACGGCCGGAGCGTCCCGCGGACTACGGGCGCTACGCGCTCCCGGTCACGACGGCGGGGCGCGCGCCCGCCACCGAGAGCGGCGACGGCGTGGAGCTCGCCGCCGAGCTCGGCGCCGAGGTGCGCGTCGCGCGGCTCGAGCGCCCGGTCGGCGACGCCGAGGTGCGCTACGCGGGTCCGCTCGCGGGGCGACCGGGCCTGGCGGTGCTCGCGCGCCAGACGACCGACGAGGGCGGGCGGCGGCGCGACTACTTGGTGGTCTATGGCGGGCTCGGCCGCGTGGCGGCAGGGGTCGCGGCCGGCGCGCGGCTCGCCGAGGGCGCGACGCTCGGGGCGGTGGGGCCCGCCGGCGAGCGCGCGGCGCCGGCGCTCCGGCTCGAGACCTGGCGCGTGCAGCCCGGCGTGGATCCGGGGAGCCTCGGTCCCGCGGCGCTCGGCCGGAGCGCCGACTGCGTGCGCGCCGATCCGCGCAACGTGCTCGCGCTCCGCCCGTGAGGCGCGCCGAGGCCGGGCGGCACGCGAGGTTCCGCGCCGGCCCGGCACCCCTCGGAGCTGCCAACTCGGTTGGCAGCTCCGCGTAACTGAGTTGGCAGGCGGTCGCGGCGGGGAGCCGGATCCGGCCGGCTGCGAGCTGGCCCGAGCCTTGCTGTAGGGGGCCTCGTGGCACACGGCTCGGCACCTCTTCGGGACGCGCTCGCGGGCGCTCCGGCGCGATTGACAATAGTCCTCCCGGCCACTTACGCTGCCACCGCCGATCCGGAGATCGGTGGTGGACCCTCGCCGCGCGGCGAACCGTTCACCCGCCCGGTCGCTCGCCGCTCGTGGCGGGCCGACGGGCCTCGGCAAGTCAAGGAGCTCGACTGATGAAGAAAGAGAACGCGCAGCGTCCGAGTCTCGCGACCCGCCTCGTGCGCGCCGGCGTCTTGGGCGTCGTGTCGGTCGTGGGCATCGCGGGTACCGTCGTAGGCTGCCTGGATCGTCCCATCTGCCCGGATCCGGATCACCCGAACGCGTGCTCGCCGCAGGGCAAGAACGTGTTCGTGGCGACCATCACCCAGTCGAGCGTCGACAAGATCGACCTCCTCTTCATGATCGACAACTCGGCGTCGATGGCCGACAAGCAGAAGCTGCTCGGCGACGCGGTGCCGAAGCTGGTGAACCGGCTCGTGAACCCGGTGTGCGTCAACCGCACGACGGGCGCCGTGACCGATCCGCCCGCCGATCCAGACGCCCTCTGCCCGCAGGGGTCGGAGCGCGAGTTCTCCGCCATCAAGGACATCCACATCGGGGTCGTGACCTCGAGCCTCGGCGGGCACGGCGCGACCATCTGCACGCCGACCTACAGCCAGTGGAACCCGACCCAGGACGACAAGGGGCACCTGGTCGGCCTCACGCGCGCGGGCCTCAACAGCTACCAGAACCAAGGCTTCCTCGCGTGGGACCCGTCCGCGAAGTACACGCCACCGGGCGCGAGCGACGCGACCCAGTTCAGCCAGGACTTCACCAACATGGTGAAGGCGGCCGGTGAGTCGGGCTGCGGCTATGAGGCGATCCTCGAGGCCTGGTACCGCTTCCTCGTGGATCCGAACCCGCCGGACCAGGTGAGCTACGACGACGCCAGCCAGTCCACCGTCACGAGCGGAACGGACACCGAGCTGCTCCAGGAGCGCGCCAACTTCCTCCGCCCCGACTCGCTGCTCGCGGTCGTCATGCTCGCGGACGAGAACGACTGCTCGGTCGCGGACCGAGGCCTCGGCTGGCTCGTGGGGCGCTCCGGGAACCTCCCGAGCCCGACCAGCACGTGCGCGTCGAACCCCAACGACAAGTGCTGCTACTCCTGCGGTCAGGGCGTCCCGCAGGGCTGCACCGCGGACCCGGTCTGCACGAACAAGAAGACGCTCACCCCGGAGGAGGACTCGATCAACCTCCGCTGCTGGGACCAGAAGCGGCGCTTCGGCATCGCGACCGATCCGGCGCACCCCGAGGCGGGCATGCTCTACCCGACCCAGCGCTACTCGAACGCGCTGAAGTCGTCCATCATCTGCCCGGACAACCTCGACCTCGTCTGCCGAAACGGCCAGCAAGGGCAGCCGAACCCGATTTTCTCGGACATCGCCAACACCGGTCGGCCCGTGCGCGGCCCGGATCTGGTGTTCCTCGCCGGTATCGTCGGCGTGCCGTGGCATGACATCGCGACCGACGACACCCGCGACGACCCGGCCAAGCTCACCTACCTCTCGGCGGAAGAGCTCACCGCCACCGGGCGATGGGATGACATCGTCGGCGATCCCACCGCGTCTCCGCCGGTTCCGCCGAAGGATCCGCTGATGATCGAGTCGGTGGACCCGCGCACCGGCCAGAACCCGGTCACCAAGGACGCCCTGGTGCCTCCGGGCCCGCCGATCCCGGCGCCGAACGCGAACCCCATCAACGGTCACGAGTGGACGATCACCGATCGCGGAGATCTTCAGTACGCCTGCATCTTCCCACTCGACACGCCCACCGTCTGCGATGGGACGCGCGCCTGCGACTGCGATCAGAACCGGCAAGGAGACAAGCCGCTCTGCCAAGACCCGAACAACCCGAGCGCGCCCCCGGGCACCACGCAGTACTACGCCAAGGCGTACCCTGGCCTGCGTGAGCTCCAGGTGCTGAAGGAGTTCGGCAACAACTCCATCGTCGCCAGCATCTGCCCGAAGATCCAGGACCCGGGCAACGTGAACTACTACGGCTACAACCCCGCCGTCGCGGCCATCATCGAGCGGCTGAAGTCCGCGCTCAGCGGCAAGTGCCTGCCGCGCGTGCTCGACGTCGACGCTCAGGGCCAGGTGCCGTGCGCCGTCGTCGAGGCGCTCGGCCCGGCGCAGAGCGCGGGGCTCGACTGCGGGCGGCCGGGCCGCATCGATCTTGCCACGGTCGGCAACGGCAACCTCATCAGCGAGGCGGTGAAGAAGCAGCTGAAGACGGCGGGCGTCTGCGACGCCGGCGCGAACACGCCGAGCTGCGCTCAGTACCTGCTCTGCGAGATCAACCAGTTCGACACGGTGAACTCGCCGGCGGAGCTCACCTCGTGCCAGAACGACGACGTGCCGAACCCCAGCTACAGCGGCTACTGCTACGTCGCGGACAACCAGCAGGGACAGCACATCGGCAACCCGACGCTGCTCGAGAAGTGCTCGCCGACCGAGAAGCAGCTCCTCCGCTTCGTCGGCGGTGACGCCAACGCGCCGCTCCCGGCGCCGGGCGCCACCTACTTCATCGCCTGCACCGGCGCGTCGTTCGCGACGGGCGGCGGCGCGGCGGCGCCGTAGAGGAGCGCCGAGCGCGGGCGCGAGCCCGCGAAGCGCGCGGCCAGAGGGCGGCGAGCCGTGTGAGCGGCCGCCGCCCTTCGGCGTTTCGGGCGTGAGCGCCGCGCGGTTTACGCGCGCGCGCCGCGGGGTAGGATGCGCCCCGATGGAGAGCCGAAAGACCATCCTCATCGTCGAGGACGAGCCGACCATCGCCCTCGGCCTGAAGGACGCGCTCGAGTTCGAGGGGTTCCGCGTGGTGACCGCGCTCACCGGCAAGGAGGGGCTCCAGCTGGCGCGGCAAGAGCGCCCGAGCGCGGTGCTCCTCGATCTCATGCTGCCCGATCTCAACGGCTACCAGGTCTGCGAGGAGCTGCGCCGGCAGGATCCGTTCACCCCCATCATCATGCTCACCGCGCGCGGGCAGGAGGCCGACAAGATCCGCGGGCTCGACGCCGGCGCCGACGACTACGTCACCAAGCCCTTCAGCGTGGGAGAGCTGGTCGCCCGGATCCGCGCGCTCTTCCGTCGCGCCAACCGCCCGAGCGAGACGACCGCCTTCAAGATCGGAAAGGCCACGGTCAACGTGAGCACCCAGTCGGTGCAGCGCCCCGGGAAGAAGCCCGAGCCGCTCTCCTTCTACGAGGTCGAGCTCCTGCGGTTCCTGTTCGAGCGTCAGGGGCAGCCCGTCAGCCGCGACGAGCTCCTCAACAAGGTCTGGGGCATCGACGCCAACCCGACCAACCGCACCATCGACAACTTCGTGGTCAAGCTCCGGAAGAAGCTCGAGGAGCGCGCGGACAAGCCCGAGCACATCCTCACCGTCTACGGCTTCGGCTACAAGCTCGTCCCCTGATCTCCGTGCGCGGAGGCCTCTCCGCGCGGCTCGGCGAGGGCGGCGCGGAGCGCCTCGAGCCTGGCGCGCGTGACGCCGGGCACGGCGAGCAGCGCCTCGTCGCTCGCGTGGCGGATCCCGTCGAGCGAGCCGAGCGCCTCGAGGAGCGCCCGCTTGGTCTTCGGCCCGATGCCGCGCACCTCGTCGAGCGCGGAGGCGAACCGCCGCTGCTTACCCGCCTTCTTGCGACCCCGGTTCGAGAAGCGGTGCGCCTCGTCGCGCGCGTGCGCGAGCAGGAAGAGCTCCGGGCTGTGCGGGCGGAGCTGGACGGGGTTTTTTTGCCCCGGGAGGTACACGCGATCGACCAGCTTGTCGCCGAGCGCCGTCTCGCGCTCCTTGGCGAGCCCGCACAGCGCGAGGTCGTGCAGGCCGAGATCGTGCGCCGCGGCGAGCGCGACCGCGAGCTGTCCGCGCCCGCCGTCGACCACGAAGAGGTCGGGCAGCGCGTCCACCCCGTCAGGCGCCGCCGCGTCGTCGGTAGGCTCGGGTGCCGCGGCCCCGGCGGACTCGCGAGCGGACGGGTCGGCGCTCGCGGCCGCGGCGCTCGCGGCCGCGGCGTCGCGGCCGCGCCGGAAGCGGCGGAGCAAGACCTCATACATCGCCGCGTAGTCATCGCCGTCGCCGGCGGTCCGCACGCGGTAGGTGCGGTACCGCTTCTTGTCCGGGACGCCGCTCGTGAGCGCCACCACCGCGCCGACCGTGTCTTCCCCGCCGAGGTGGGAGATGTCCACGCACTCGATACGGCGCGGGAGCGTCGGTAGCCGCAGGCGCTCCTGCAGCTTTCCGAGCCGCACGTCGATGTCGTCGGTCGCGCGTCGCTTCTCCTCGAAGGCGTGGCGCGCGTTCTCGAGCGCGAGCTCGAGGAGCTTCCGCTTGGCGCCGCGCGCCGGGGCGACCAGCGCGCATTTTCTCCCGCGCCGCTCGCTCAGCCACTCGGCGACGCCGTCCGCGCCGTCGGGCAAGACGGGGACGAGCACCTCGTCCGGGATGAGCCGTGCGCCGGGCCCGGTCTCCGCGTAATGCTCGCGCAGGAACGCCGCCACCACCTCGCCGTCATCCACCTCGACCCGCGGGTTCGAGTAGCTCGCGATGTCCACCACGCGCCCCGAGCGCGCGTAAAGTACGCTGAGCTCGACCAGGTCGCCCTCGCGATAGAGTCCGAGCACGTCTTGATCGAGGTCGGTGACGGTGAGCACCCGCTGCGCCTCGCGGATGAGCCGCACCGCCTCGAGCTGGTCTCGATAGATCGCGGCGAGCTCGTACTCCGTCGCGGAGCTCGCCGCGCGCATGCGCTCCTCGAGCTCGCGCGTGAGCTCGTCGTGGCGGCCATCGAGGAAGAGCGCGACCGCGCGGACCTGCCCTGCGTACACGTCGCGATCGACCTCGAACACGCACGGCGCCGGGCAGCGCTTGATGTAGTACTGGAGGCACGGACGCTTGCGTGACCGAAGCTCGCGATCGGAGCAGGTGCGGAGCTGGAAGTGCTTCTCCACGAGGTGCAGCGTGCGCCGCGCGGCGGTCGCCGAGTGATACGGCCCAAAGTAGCGAGCCTCGCCGCCGTCGGGCTTTCGCACCAGCTCGAGGCGCGGCCACTCGTGCGTGGTCGAGAGGCGGAGGGTGAGGTACTCCTTGTCGTCCCTCAGCTTCACGTTGAAGCGCGGCCGATGCTCCTTGATGAGGCTGTTCTCGAGGATCGCGGCCTCCTTCTCGGTGGCCGTGACCAGCGTCTCGAGATCGCCGATCTTCTCGAGCAAACTCGGAATGAACGCGCGCGTATCGGTGCTGCCCGCCTGAAAGTAGCTCCGCACGCGCGCGCGCAGGCTCTTCGCCTTGCCGACGTAGAGCACCTCGCCGCGCCGATCGCGAAACAGGTAGCAGCCCGGCCGCGCGGGCAAGAGCGCGAGCTTCTTCTCGACTGCCTCGGGGACCATCGCCGCGCGAGCGTACCGCGCTTTCCTTGACGAGACCGCTCCGGGTTCCCAGACTTCGCCCCGATGCTCGAGCGCCTGCGCGCCCTCCTCCGCCGCCAGCGACGCGGCGCCCTCGCCGTCGGCGTAGCGATCGCGGCGGGGCTTGGCATCGGGCTCGTGCTCGTGCCGCGCGCGCCCGGCGTCGGAGACGAGCTACCTCCCGCGCCGGAGGTCCGCTTGCTCGGGCAGCCGCTCGCGCTCGACGACCGCGCCATCGACGTCGCGGTCGAGCGCGTCCGGCGCTACGCGGCGCGGCCGGTGGTGCTCGAGCTGCCGGAGGCGAAGAGCCGTGAGGTCTCGCTCGGTCGGCTCGGCGCGCAGATCGACAAGCTCCGTCTCTCGCAGTTGGTCCGCGACGCGCGCGACCCGACCAGCCCGCTCCGGCGCGGCTGGCACGCGGCGGGCGTCGCGGGGCCGGTGGAGCTGCCAGTGCCGATGGTCATCGAACCCGAGCGCGCGCTCGCCCAGCTCCTGGTCCTGAAAGACGAGCTCGATCGCCTCCCGAGCGACGCGCGCCTCGACCTCGAGAGTCGAAAGCTCATCCCCGAGGTGCTCGGCCGGCTGCTCGACGTCGACGCGAGCCTGCTCGTGCTCGAGCGGGCGGTGCAGTCGGGGGCGCGCGCCGTGAAGCTCGCGTTCGAGGAACGCAAGCCGAAGCGGGTCGCCTCGGAGCTCGCCGGCGTGAAGTTCGACGGCGTGCTCGGCTACTTCGAGACCAGCTACGATCGCTCGTCGCGCGCGGCGGCGCGCACCTTCAACCTGCGCCTCGCGGCCTCGAAGCTCGACGGCACGGTGCTCCTGCCCGGAGAGACGTTCGACTTCAACGAAGTGGTCGGCCCGCGCGACGAAGCCAACGGCTACAAGGTCGCCCCGGTCATCGCGGAGGGCGAGCTGGTGGACGGCATCGGCGGCGGCACCTGC
This sequence comes from Polyangiaceae bacterium, assembly GCA_035063585.1. Taxonomy (GTDB): domain Bacteria; phylum Myxococcota_A; class Polyangia; order Polyangiales; family Polyangiaceae; genus JAPSGB01. The sequence goes on along the minus strand of JAPSGB010000029.1, from coordinate 22,404 downwards.
CAGATCTCGGGGACCTTACACGGCGCGGCGTTCTTCGCGGGGCTCGAGATCGTGGAGCGCTATTCGCACACGCGCCCGAGCAGCTACATCAAGATGGGCCTCGACGCGACCGTCGTCTATCCCACCATCGATTTCCGATTCCGAAACGGCTTCGATTTCCCGGTGGTGCTCCACCAGACGGTGAAGGGCGGCGTCGTGCGCGCGGAGATCCTCGGTCCGCCGCGGACGCGCACCGTGACGCTCATCCGCCGCATCGACCAGGCGATCCCCTACGAGGAGACGGAGCGCCCGGACAAGAGCCTGCCGGAGGGCGTGCGAGTGCTCTCGCAGCGCGGCGTGCCGGGGTTCCGCGTGCACCGCTATCGCATCGTCCGCGAAGGTCACCACGCGGTCCGCGAGCGGTGGAACGACGTCTACCCGCCGACCACGCAGATCATCCGCGTCGGCGCCGGCGACGCGGCGGCGGACACCGCCCGGCTGCCGAAGGGCGACCAGCACCCCGAGTACCTCGCCGACGAGCTCCTGGTGACCACCCAGGGGCTCGACGTGGACGAGGCCGACCACGCGCCGGGAGGCGCGACCCGCGAGTGGCGTGAGCCGGGCAAGTTCGGGAAGCCCGGGTGGACCGCGGCCGAGGGGATGCCGGTATGGCGCGGAGACGACGCCGGGCCGGCGGCGGCGGGCGACGCCGAGCAGCGGGCCGCCAAGGACGAGCCCAAGGGCGGGCGCCGCGCGCGCTGAGCGAGCCCGCGCGTAATCATCACCGAGAGCCTTGTGTCCGGTGGGCCGGGGAGGCTACCGTTCGAGCCATGTCGCGCCTCGCCCGCGTCGAGCTCGCGCTCGGCCTCTCCGCCCTCCTCCTCTCGGCCTGCGGCGGCAGCCAGGAGGCCTCGGTCCCGCCGATCGCGCCAGTCGTCCAGTCCGCGCCCGAGCCGTCCGGCTTCGGCGATGACGCCGACGACTCGAGCGCCGACGACCCGAGCGCGGACGAATCGAGCGCGGACGAATCGAGCGCGGACGACGAAGCGCCGGCCGCTCCGGCCGCGCCCGCGCCGACCGATGCGGCGAAGCCTGCCGACTCGGCGGCCGCCGCGGCCCCGGCGCCAGCGCCCGCGAAGCCCGAGGCCAAGCCCGCCGCGAAGCCCGACGCCAAGCCCGCCGCGAAGCCCGAGGCCAAGCCCGCCGCGAAGCCCGAGGCCAAGCCCGCCGCGAAGCCCGCACCCGGCAAGTGAGCGGATGCGCGGGGATGCGCGCGCACCGCGCGCGGGGGTTTCCGTTAGTCGACGCGACCTGACCGGCGTGGCTTGACTAGTGGGTAGATGTGCGTCAGAAGGCCGAGCGACCGGAGGGCGGCTGCAAATTGCGTATCCTCGGCTCTCGTGCCTCGGGACACCCGAGGCTACCGGCCGGCCGGTCCAATAATTGCCATGACTAACATCGAAGCACCTCAGACCCAGTCCGCCGACTCAGAACCAAACACCGCCGCACCCCGCGCGGTCGATTGGGAGAACCCGCGGGTGGCCGCGATCCTCTCGGCCGCCGCCAAGTGCTTCGCTCGCAAGGGCTTCACGGCCACGACGCTCGCCGAGATCGGCAAGGAGCTCGGGCTCCGTAAGAGCATCGTGCACTACTACTTCGCGAGCAAGGCGGCCCTCATCCACGAGGTGCAGAGCTACTCGTATCACAAGTATCTCGACCGCGTGAAAGAGGCCATCCGCGGCTCGAGCGACGCTCCCGTGGCGCGCGCGAAGACCGCGCTGAAGTCGCTCTGGGAGGTCGTCGAGACCAACACCGTCGGCACCGGCCTCAACATCGAGGTGTGGAGCGCGGCCCGGCGGGACCCGGAGCTGAAGCGCCGCGCGGCGGCGCTGCAGCACGACGCGCGCCAGCTCGTGAGCGACGCGGTCGGCGACGTCCTCGGGGTGAGCGCCGCGGACTTCCCGCAGATGGAGGCGCTCTCGACGCTGATCCTGGCGACCATCAACGGGCTGTCGGTGGCCGACTACCTCGAGGGGGACGCAGTGAAGGCGAAGGAGGCCTACGGGCTCTTCTTGCACCTCTTGAAGCTCGGGACGAAAGAGATCGAGGAGCTCCGCGGCGCTCCGGCGGCGAAGTGACGCCGCCCGAGCGGCGCGCGCGGGCAACGAGTCGTTGAAACCGCGGGCGCGGCGAGGCATGCTGACTGCCCGTGAAGCGTCCGCTCGCCACGCGAGGAGCCGCCGGCCGCCCGCAGCCCCGGGCGACGGGGGCCTCGCGCCTGCTCTTCGGCGCGGCCTCGCTCGCGCTCCTCTTGGCGGCTCCGCGCGCGAGCGCCGGCTACGGAGCCGGCCTCTCGAGCGCTTCCGCGACTGAGCCGGCGGCGCTCCCGCTGCTGTCGCCGCTCTCACCCACCGCCTGGTTCACCCGCGGCCTCGAGCGCGCCGAGCGGTTCCGCTTGCCGGGCTCCTCAGGCCTGTCGCTCCTCGAGCGCTTCGCGAACCCCTCGGTGGAGCGCACGCCCGACTGGCGACGCTACTTCCGCGGCCGGTATGGCGTGGCGAGCTGGGGGAGCGCACCTTCCCTCGCCTGGAGCGGGAGCTCGTGCGAGCCGGCCGCCGAAGAGACGCCCGTCTACTCGCCGGAGCTCGAGCTCCGCCTGACCCGGTCGCCGGGGCCCGCTCCGCTCTTCGCCATCGACTTCGCGAGCGGCGGCCTCGCGTTCCCGTCGCCGGAGCCCGAGGCGCTCGCGGTCACGCGCGAGCCGGTGTGCCCGCCGTGGCGAAGGCCGCGCGAGCTCACCATCGGTCGCTACGGGGGCGAGGCCGACGTCTTTCGCCTGCTCGACTGCGACGGCGCGGTCGCCGACGAGGCGCTCGATCGCCTGAGCATCCTCGCGCGGCCGCCCGGCGTCGAGCGGCCCGCGTTCCCGCTCCCGCTCGATCCGGATCCGGCGCGAAGCGCGCTGGGAGAGTGGGTGAGCGGCGTGAAGATGCTGCACCCGCGGCTGGTGTGGATCGTCGAGCGCATCGCCGAGGCGTTCCCGCGACGCGCGATCTACATCATCAGCGGCTACCGCCCGGACGGCTCGAAGAGCACCCACACGAGGGGGCGCGCTCTCGATTTGTTCGTGGCCGGGATCGACAACGAGCGGCTCTTCCGTTTTTGCCACGAGAAGCTCCACGACGTCGGCTGCGGCTATTATCCGAACAACAAGTTCGTCCACGTGGACGTTCGCCCGTTCGGCACCGGGCACCCGATGTGGATCGACGTCTCGGCGCCGGGCACGCCGTCGAAGTACGTGGATAGCTGGCCGGGCGTGGTCGACGGCGGCGCGCTCGTGTGGGGCGGCGAGGAGTAACGGCTCCCCTTGCCCTTCGACGGCATCCTCGGGCAGGGCCCCGCGGTCCAGACGCTGACCCGCGCGCTCACGAGCGGGCTCGTCCATCACGCCTATCGCTTCGAGGGCCCGCCGGGCGTCGGCAAGGAGCGAGCCGCGTTCGCGCTGGCGCAAGCGCTCGTCTGCGAGCGGGCCGAGCCGCTCGGCTGCGGAGCTTGCCCGGCGTGCCACCGCGCGCGGACGCTCTCCGAAGACGAACCGCACGTCCCGCTCCACCCGGACGTGGTGCTGGTCGGCCGCGGGCTCTATCCGGCGAGCGTCATCAGCGCGTCCGAGGCGAGCGGCATCAGCGTCGAGCAGGTTCGCCGCGTGATCCTCGCGCGCGTCGGCTTTCCGCCGCACGAGGGTCGCGCGCTCGTGTTCATCGTCCGCGACGCCGACGCGCTCACCCCCTCCGCGGCCAACGCGCTCTTGAAGACGCTCGAAGAGCCGAGCGCGCGAACCCACTTCGTGCTGCTCACGAGCCGACCGCACCGGCTGCTCGACACGGTGCGCTCACGCACGCTGGCGGTCCGCTTCGGCCCGCTGCCGGACGCGGTCATCGCAGACATCCTCAGGAGCCACGGCAAGCCTCTGGCGGTCACGCGGCTCGCCGAGGGCAGCGCGTCCTTGGCGCTCGAGCTCGCCGACGAGGAGCGCCTGCGCGCGCGCAGCGCGTTCGACGAGGCGCTTCGCGAGGCGATGAACGCGCCCGATCTCGCGAGCGCGGTGACCCTCGGCGACCAGCGTGGCGAGAGCCGGGACGCGCTGCGCGAGCAGCTCACGTTCGTCGCGCACGGCTTCGCGGAGCGCTGCCGCGAGCAGGCCCGCGACGCGCCGGCTCTCGCCGAGCGCGAGGCGCGCCGGCACGCCGAGGTGCTCCGCGCGCTCTTCGAGCTCGAGCGCAACGCGCAGCCCGCGCTGGTCGTCGAGTCGATGGTGGCGCGGCTGCGGCGCGCGTGACGGCGCGCGCGGCTCAGGGGCAGACGAGGTACGCGGTGCTCGGGCTCTGGTCCGCGTAGCCGTCGATACAGCCGGTGAGCGGCGGCGGATTGGACTTGCCGGACCAGAGCGCGCTCGCCGCCGTAGTCGAGCTCGTCCACCCGCCCGTCTCGTGGTAGACGTAGACTTTCCCGGCTCCGCCGCCGCCGTAGCCGAAATAGACGTTGAACCACCGGTCGTTGACCCCGTCCGAGCTCCACTGACCGACCGTCCAGAGGGACTCCCAGTCGTGCTGGTTCGGGCCGCCTCCGGAGGTTCCGTCCTTCATCTCGACCCGCTCTCCGAACGTCGCGACGTCGTTCTGATCGTAGTCGTAGAGGTACGCGTACGGCCGCGCGCTGAACGTCACGGTCGCGCCCCTGGCCGCCGGATCATTGAACGAGGATGGGACCTGGTACACGCCCTCGACGTTCGACGGCAGGCTCGGGAACCGCGACGCCGCGGGCAGCGGCGGCCGCCACGTCCCGTTCGCCCTCGTGTAGAGCTGCCCGTCCGTCGTGAAGACGAGCAGCCGACCGATGTCGGTGAGCTGCTCGGTGACCATGATGTCCGCGCAGCGGGGCGGCGCGTTCGGCCCCGTCCAGGCGTCGGAGAGGTACTGGGAGGTCCACCCCGAGCCGCCGAAGGGCATCGAATAGAGCCGCAGCCCGGCCTTGTCGTCGATCACGCCGTTGCAGTCGTCGTCCGCGCCGTTGCAGCTCTCCGCGCTCGGCAGCACCGTCCCGGCGCAGGCGCCCCACACGCCCCCCGCGCAGGTCTGCACGCCGCCCTTGCACGGCCCGACGCCCTCGGTGCCGGCCGGGCCGACGTAACACGGGAGGGTTTGCCCATCGGAACAAGCGCAGCCCTCGTCCACCGTCCCGTCGCAGTCGTCGTCGACGCCGTTGCACGCCTCGGCGGCGGCGGGCAGCACCTCGCCGTCGCAGGTCGGCGGATACTCGCCTTCCACACAGGTGTGCGTGCCGTGGCGGCACGCCCCGACGTCCTTCGTGCCCGCCGGGCCCGTATAGCACTCGGCGACCTCGCCATTGGCGCACATGCCGGGCCACGTCCCCGTCCCAGCTCCCCCGCCGGTCGCGCCGGCGCCGCTCGCGCCGCTTGCGCCGCCCGCCGCGTCATTCGCCCCGGCGTCGGCGCCGCCGCTCCCGGGCCCTCCGCCGGAGCCGGCGGTGTCATCGGCGACCGACGAGGCGCACGCGAACACCGACAAGCATGAGATCACCGCGAGCGAGCGCGTCATCATTCGCCCATGATATCACAGCGACTCGCAGACGCGCGCGCCGCCGGCCGCGCCGAGCCCTCATCCCTCAGCCCTGACCCCAACGCTCGAGCTCACCATCCGCGACGCGCTCGCCCTGCCAGGCCAGCGCGGCTCCGGCGCGCGCGAGCATCCAGAGGGACGCGCCGCCGAGCGCGCGATACTCCGCGAGCACGGCCTCTTCGAAGGGCGGGTCCGGCGCGGCCGGCGTCGCGGTGAGCCGCACCGGACGGCGCGACGCCCGCTCGAAGCGCACGCCGCGCGAGTCGAGCGTCGAGGGCGGCTCGGGCGGCGCCTCCACCTCGACGCGCGCGAGCCGATAGAGCGTCGAGCGCGGCGCGGGCAGCGCCACCACGGTCGCCTCCGCCGCGAAGAGGATGGCCGCGACCGGCTCCTCACGCTCGCGACAGAGCCAGGCGTGCTCGAGCCAGTACTCGCGACCGGCGAGCGAGATCACCTCGCCGGCCTCCACCGCGAAGCCCGCGCCGGCGAGCGCGCCCGCCGGCTCCGCGGCCGAGGTCCGTGGGGAATCGCCGGCGCCCGGCGCGGCGCGCCGGCGACGGAGCGCGCGGAGCCCGAGCGCGCCGGCCGAGAGCGCGCCCGCCCCGGCGAGCAGCGCGGCGACCAGCAGGCTCACGACGCGGCTCCGGCGAGCTCGGCCATCAGGCCGCGCGCCAGGGCGGCGACCTCGCTCACCTCGCCGCCGCGCGGCAGGAGCGCGCCGATGACGGCGACCAGCTCGGCGTGGGGCGCGAGCTCGCGCAGGCGGGCAGCGTCGATGCCGCCGATCGCGCAGAGCGGGACGCGCGCGCGGCGCGCCCGCTCGGCCGCGCGGGCGAGCCCCTCGACGCCGATCACCGCGTCGGGGTTCGCTTTCGAGCGCGTCGCGTAGATCGGCCCGAACGCGACGTAGTCCGGGCGCTCGGCAAGCGCCGCCTCGAGCTCGGCCACGGTGTGAGTCGAGACGCCGACCGCGAGCCCGGGCGCGATGCGCCGGACCGCGCTCACCGGGAGGTCGTGCTGCCCGACGTGCACGCCGTCGCAGTCGGCGGCGAGCGCGAGATCCGGGCGATCGTTGGCGAAGAGTCGCGCGCCCACCGCGCGCGTTCGCTCGCGCAGCCAGGCGAGCAGCTCGAGCGTCTCGCGCGGCGAGGCCTGCTTGGCGCGGAGCTGCACGAGCGGCGGGCGCGCCGCGAGCAGCGACTCGGCGAACGCACGCGGATCGAGGCCGCGGGCGCGGAGGCTGTCGAGATCGATGATGGCGTAGAGCTCGCGCATCCCGGCCCGAGGATAGCGCGGGCGGGGCTCCGTGACTCACGCGCGGGCGACGACCGGGCGCGCGTGTGGTACCTCTCGGCTCATGTCTCGGAGGCTCGCCGCCGCTGCCACCCTCGGCCTCGCGTGCTCCGCGGTCGCGTCCGCCCGCGCCGAGCCGCCGCCCGCCGCGCCCACCGGGCTCCGCCTCGAGGTGAGCGAGCGCGGCCCGGGGCTCCCGTGGCGCCTGTCGATCGTGAACGCCGGCGGCAGCCCGGCGCGCCTCGCGGCCGATCCCCGCCTGCTGCGCCTCGACGTCCGAGTCCCCGGCAAGAAGGCGACCGAGACCTGCGCGCTCCCCGCCGAGCTTCGGCCCTCCGAGCCGGCCGCGTCGAGCTGGGTGACGCTCGCGCCCGGTGAGGGCGTCAGCAAATCGTTCGATCCGCGGCTCTACTGCTTCGCGGCCGGCGGCCAGTGGAAGCTCGTGCCGGGAGCGCTGGTCACTCCGCACTTTGGCTGGCCGAAGCGGACGCGCCGCGTGTGGCGCGGCGGGAGAGCCGTCGAGGAGCCGCTCCCGCAGAAGCCGCCCTTCGTGGCCGCGACGGTCGTCGAGGGCGACGCAGGCGGCGCCTCGAGCGAGCCCGAGCAGGGCGAGCGTGAGCTCGACGGCGCGCCCTTCGCGCTTCGCTCCACCTACGCGGAGTGGTCGAGCACGCGCATCGCCCAGGACACCGCCAAGAAGGATACGGGCCCGCTCGAGCTCCGCGTGGTGCGCGGCTCCGACGCCGACGTCGAGCGGACCGCGACGGTCGAGGTGCGCCTCAAGAACCGCTCGAAGCGCGCGGTCGTCGTCTATCTCCGGCGCGATCTCCTCAGCTTCGAGGTGATGGGCCCCGACGGCCTCTCGACGTGCGATCCGGACCCCGACGGCCGCGCGCCGGACCGACAGGCCTTCACCCACCTCGCGCCCGGCGGCTCGCTCGCGCTCACCAGCCGCCTGGTGGAGCTCTGCCCGCGCGGAACGTTCTCCGCGCCCGGCCTCTACCTCATTCACGCGCGCCTCGACGCGACCGAGAGCGGCGAAGACTACGGACTCGACGCCTTCACCGGGCGGGTGGCGTCGGCGCGCCCGGGCGCGCTCCGGATCCGCGTCGGTGACGAGCCCCTGCTCCGCAAGCGCGCCATGCGCGTCGTGATGGCGCGGACCGGCTCCGAGCCGAGCGCGCCGCGCTGAGCGAGCTCAGCGGTAGCGCGCGGCCAGGCGCTCCGCGGGCACCACGGCTCGGAGCTCGTCGAGCTCGGCGCGGTCGGCGGTCGACGGCTCGAGCCGCTCGGCCTCGAGGAGGAGCTCGAGCGCGCGGCGGCGCTTGAGGCTCGCGCGCACCGGCTCGCCCGCGTCGTCGAGGAGCTCCGCCTCGAGCCGGCAGAGCCGCGCGACGTTGCGGACCGCCGGCGCCGGGCCGACGAGCCCCGCGGCGGTGCGAGAGTCCACCGACTCGAAGCTCGCCCGGTCGATGCGGAGGAGCTTCGCGTAGGCCGCGTCGAGCTCGGCGCGCGCCTCGTCGAGCTCGCCCTCGCGTTTGTGGTGGGCGATGCGCGAGAGCATGATCGCGGTCTGCTCGATGGCGCGCTTGATGATGTCGTTCTGATACACGGCGCGCCTAGCGTAGACGCGGGAGCTCGCGCGCGCCAAGGCCGCGCGGGCCACCGGGCCGGGCCGCCACCCGCATCGCACTCGATTGACGGCCAGCCCGCGCCCCGGCACGCTCGCCGCATGAAGCACTTGGGGTGCGCCGGACGGCGCTGGGTATTCTTGACGCTCGGGCTGGCGGGCGCGCTGCTCGGCGCGTGCAGCGCCGACGACGACGCGAGCGGCGCGGCGGGGAGCGCGGGCGCAGCGGGGAGCGCGGGCGCGGCGGGGCGCGCAGGCGCGGCGGGGGCCGCGGGCGGCTGCGCCGAGGGCGAGGTCACGCTCCGCAACGACGGCTTCGCCAACGGCTCGCAGGTGGGCTTCCAGGGCGGCTTCGCGATCGGCGAGTGCTTCGCGAGCACGTTCACGCCGAGCGCGTGCACCTTCGAGCCGAAGAGCGCGCTGGTGCTCATCGGCGGCGGCGACGGTGGCGCCGCCGACTTCGACCTCGCGGTGCTCGACGTCGACGGCTCCGGCAAGCCCACCACCGAGCTCGCGCGGACACGCGTGACGCTCACCGGCGCCTCGGACGTGCTCAGCGAGATCCCGCTCGACAGCCTGAAGCTCACCGATCGCGACGGCGCGCCGTTCGCGATCGCGCTCTGTCACGTCACCCACGCCGGCGCGCCCTCGATCGGGCGCGACAGCGACGGGCTCACCCCCGACCGTAACTACATCTACACGGGCGGGGCGTGGCAGGAGGCGAGCACGCTCGGTGTGGAAGGCGACTGGATCCTGCGCGCAAAGCTCGAGGTAAAGTAAAATGACCATCTTTTCATCGTTCGTATTCCGCTGCTCGTCCCTCGCGCTCTCCGCGCTCGCGCTCGGCTGCACCGGCGCCGACGGCGCGCGCGGCCCGGCCGGCCTCGGCGGCCCGCCGAGCGTGAGCGCCGTGCTCCCCGCGAGCGCGTTCCTCGGCGGGAGCGCCACGGTCACGGTGAGCGGCAACGGGACGCAGTGGGGAGACGGTACCACTCCCGAGTTCGGCCCCGGCGTGACCGTGAAGTCGGTCGTCGTCGCGAGCCCGACCGCGCTGGTCGCCGACATCGAGGTCGCCTTCGACGCGCCGGTCGGGCTCCGCGACGTCACGGTGAGCGGCGAGGGCGGCGAGCCGCTCGCCTACCGCGGCGCGTTCCGCGTGCTCGCGCCGACCAGCATCGTCACCGAGGGCACCGTGGCGCAGGGCTCGATCGTCGTGGCCAAGGTGAACAACCTCGACGTGCTCCGCCCGTACGACACGACCACCGAGGGCGACGGGCTCTTCACGCCCATCACCTACCCGAACCTCACGCTCGGCACCGAGTCGGGCGTCGCCGCGCAGCTCGAGAGCGCGGGGGCGTACTCGCTCGGCGCGGTGCTCATCATCGACGCGGACGCGCCCGCCGGTCCGACCAGCCTCGACGTGTTGAGCGGCCCGGCGGGCGCCCGCACGAGCTTCCCGAACCCCGCCGCGATCGACGTCGCGGCGCGCGCGCCCGAGGCGCTCACGGCGGGAGCCGCCGCGAGCGTCGCGGTGGACGCGCCCTACGACTCCAAGCTCTTCGCGGTGACGCCGGGCGCAGGGCTCCGCATCGTCGAGGCTTCGGTCTCCAGCTCGGAGCTGAACGCCAACCCGCAGCTCTACCTCCTCGGTGAGTCGGGTCGCTTCGCCGATCTGCTCTCCGCCGGCGCGAGCGTCGGCATCGCGACGGGCGCCTCGCCGGAGCTGAAGCTCGTCTACTGGGACAACAGCGGGAGCTCGGGCTACGCCGCCGCGCTCCGCGTGAGCGAGTACCCCGCGACCGGGGGCGGCGAGGCCGAGCCGAACGGCGGCGCCGCGAACGCCAAGGCGCTCACGCTCCCCTTCGTCATCCAGAAGGCCTCGCTCGCGAGCGCGGCCGACGAAGACTGGTTCACGTTCACGGTCGCGGCGGCGGACGCCGGCAAGAGCGCGCACGTCCGCACCCTGCCGGGCGATCCGCTGACCGACGCGGTGGTCGAGCTCTTCGAGAGCGACGGCGTGACCACCGTCGACGGCCCGAGCGACGACTCCGGCTACCACGAGGACGCGCTCTCGAGCCCGCTCGCGGCCGGCACGTATTACGTCGTCATCCGGGCCTCGAGCTATTTCACGCCAGGGAACGGCGACTACGACGCTTACGTCCACCTCGAGTGAGGGATTTTGGCCCGGCGCGGAACCGCGCCGCCCCGACCCCTCCCTCCCCTAGCCCGGACGGGGCGCGCCGGTGGCTCCGCCGTCGCGCGCGGTCGAGGCGCGCGCGGCGGCGGGCTCCGCGGGCTCAGCGCACGAGGACGGACGGATCGTGCTCGCCTTGCTTCTTCTTCTTGCCGTCCTTCTCGCCGCCGCAGAGCGCCGAGGGATCCTGCTCGCCTTGCTTCTTCTTCTTGCCGTCCTTCTCGCCGCCGCAGAGCGCCGAGGGATCCTGCTCGCCTTGCTTCTTCTTCTTGCCGTCCTTCTCGCCGCCGCAGAGCGCCGAGGGCGACTGGCTCGGCGTCGCCGAGGCGGAGACGGGGAGGCCGAGCACGAGCCCAGCCGCGACGAATGCACCGATGAGCGAACGAGTCAGGAGCGGAGTCATCATGGCCCGGAACCTTACACCCGTGCCCTCGTTCGTCAACCTGGCGCGACCCTGGGCTCGAACGCTCGGCGCGCGCGCGCGCTTCCGCCGCGCGCTCAGACCGGCAAGATCCCGCGCTTCTTCGCCGGGCGCTCGACCTTGCGGTGGCTCGCGAGCTCGAGGCCCCAGGCGAGGACGCGCCGCGTATCGCGCGGATCGATGACGTCGTCGACGTAGGCCCAGCCGGCGACCTTGTAGATGTCGATGTTCGCTTGGATGAGCTCCACGAACTGCTTCTTGATGGCCGGGTCCGGCTCCGCGCCGCCGAAGAGCTTGCGCCCCGCGATGCCGACCATCCCCTCGGCGCCCATCACGCTCACCTCCGCGCCCGGCCACGCGACGATGAGATCCGGCTCGTAGGCGCGCCCGCACATGACGTAGTACCCGGCGCCGTAGGCCTTTCGCACGATGACCGTGAGCTTGGGCACGGTCGCCGCGCTCATCGCGTGCAGGAACTTCGCGCCGTGCCGGATGATCCCCGCGTGCTCGACCTTGGAGCCGACCATGAAGCCTGGCACGTCTTCGAGAAAGACGATGGGGAGGTTGAAGGCGTCCAGGATCTGAATGAACTTGGCGGCCTTGTCGCTCGAGTCGTTCTCGAGCACGCCGCCGAGCTGCTTCGGCTGGTTCGCGACGATGCCGACCGGGCGCCCGCCGATGCGCGCGAGGCAGGTGATGATGCTGCGCCCGAACTTCGGCTTCACGTCGAGGTAGTCGCCGTCGTCGACGATGGCGCGGATGAGCGCGTACATGTCGTAGGCCTGCCGCGTGCTCTCCGGCAGGAGGTCGAGCAGCGACTCCTCGCGCCGCTCGACGGGATCGCTCGAGGCGCGCACGGGCGGCGGCTCGTCGCAGTTCGAGGGGAAGAAGGAGAGATACTTCCGCACCAGCGCGACGCACTCCCGGTCGTCCTTCACCTCAGCGTCGCCGACGCCGCTCACCGTCGTGTGCACCTTCGAGCCACCGAGCTCCTGCTCCTGGATCTCCTGCCCGGTCACCGCCTTCACGAGCGGCGGGCCGCCGAGCGCCATCGAGCCGATGTCTTTCACCATCGGCACGAAGTCGGCGAGCCCCGGGATGTAGGCGGTGCCCGCGGCGCCCGGGCCCACCATCGCCGCCACCTGCGGCACGACGCCGCTCATGATGACCTGCTCGCGGAAGAGGTGCCCCGAGGCGGCGAAGGTGCTGAGCGTGTCGGCGTGGTGCCCCGCCGACGGATCGATCCGCGCGCCGGCCGAGTCGATGAACCACACCATCGGCCAGCGCCCCTGGAGCGCCATCTTCCGGAGGCGCGTCACCTTCTCCTCGCCGGTCGGGCCGATGCTGCCGCCCTTGACCGTGAAGTCATACGCGGCCGCGCACACCATCCGCCCGTCGACCTTGCCGAAGCCGCAGATGACGCCGTCCGCCGGCGTGTCGTCGCTCTCGCCGGCGAGCCCCATCGCGCGGCCGTGCATGCCGACCTCGAAGTAGGCGCCGTCGTCGAAGAAGTCGCTCATGCGTTCGCGCGCGGTGAGCTTGCCGCGCGCGTGCTGCTTCTCCACCTTGGCGGGCCCGCCCATCTGCCGGATCCGCTCGCGCCGCGCCTCGAGCTCCTTCACCGCCTCGCGCATGTTCATCGCTCTCGACTCCTTCGCGCCCGAATGTTTCGCACACGAAATATCCCCTCTCGGGCCAGAGCGCAAGCCGCCGCCGTCCGGCCCGCCCGCCCCTCCTTCTCCCGGGATTCTTGCCGGTTCGGCGCGGCTACTCAAACTTGGCCGGGGACGTCCTTCACCGGCGGCTCTCGACCGCTTCGCGAGAGGAGCGAGGGAAGCCGCACGCGCGCGAACGAGAAATGGGGGCGCCGAGGCGGGTGACCTAGCTTGTCACACCGGCGAACATTGGGCTTGCAAGCGGGCCCATGCGGCCAGCATTATTCGAGGGTCTGGCATCAGCATCACTTCCGCTCTGGCGCATGATGCGGTTTCGAAGCGAATCAATGTCCCTCGGCCTGTTCGAGAGCGCCCCGCACGCTATCGTGCGACGGCGCCGGAGGTGATCATGGCGAACGACCTACGCGAAGATTCCTTCCGAGACTTCTTCACAATCGCGACCGACGGCGGCAAGCGAGCGAAATCGCTGCGTGACTCGCTCGCGGCGGTCGCACGGCGCCGTCGCCGTGTGCCGAGTCCACTCGCCGCGGCCCCGGATGCCGCTGCCGCCGCGATATGAGGGCGCAGCAAGAACGCTGCCGGCCGATTAGGGTCGTCCTCGGTCACTGACTCCCACGTTGCCCCTTCTGTTACCGTCCCTACGAAGCCTCACGCTGCACAGCCGAGCGCTTCACCCGTACCGCGTGAGAAAACCTCTGGCAGTAGTGCTAACGAAGAACCTACAACCAATTCACATCTCCACTTCGGGAGATGCCGAAGCTGGATCTCGTCGGAGGAGTGGCTCCATGTCTCTGCGTCTCGAGTCCTCTCAGGGTCCCCGTACGCGCCGTCCGTGCGCCGGTGGCGCGTGCGGCCTGGAGCGTAGCCCGCGGGGCGCGCGGTGAGCGCGTCGGTGCCGCCGTACGCGGAGTGGTTCGCGCGCTTCGCTTCGTCGCCGGAGCGCGCGGTGTCCGCGCCGCGCGAGTGGCAGGCGGCGCTCGCCGCGGAGCAGGCGCCGCGCTCGCGGCTCATCCAGATCCCGACGGGCTACGGCAAGACGCTCGGCGCGCTCGGCGCCTGGCTCTACCACCGCGTCGCGCGCGGCGACGCGCGCTGGCCGCGGCGGCTCGTCTGGGTGCTGCCGATGCGGGTGCTCGTGGAGCAAACCGCCGCCGAGGTGCGCGCCTGCCTCGAGCGACTCGAGCTGCTCTGGCAGTCCGGCGAAGATCACCGGAACAAGGTGGGCGTGCACCTCCTCATGGGCGGCACCGACGCGGGAAGCGAGTGGAACCTCTACCCGGAGGAGCCCGCGGTCTTCGTCTCCACGCAGGACATGGCGCTCTCACGCGCCCTGAACCGGGGCTACGCGGCGCCGCGGGCGCGCTGGCCGATGGAGCTCGGGCTCCTCAGCCAAGACGCGCTCTGGGTGCTCGACGAGGTGCAACTCATGGACGTGGGCCTCGCGTCGAGCGCGCAGCTTCAGGCCTTCTTCGACGATGACGCCGCGGCCGGGCGCATGCTCCGGCCGCGGCTCAGCTGGTGGATGAGCGCGACGCTCCAGCCAGGCTGGCTCGAGTCGGTGGACACCGCCGCGCGCTGCCCGTCGTGGTCGGAGGCGCCCACGACGCTCAGCCCGAGCGCGCTCAGCGAGGGCCTCGCAACAGTCCGGAAGTCGCTCGAGCTCACCGAGATCGACGCGAACGGCGAGCGGGCCTTTGCCGAGCTCGTCGCGCGCGTCCACGCCGAGTCGCCGGAGCCCGAGCGGGCGGCGAACGGGCGGGTGACGCTCGTCGTTTGCAACACGGTCGATCGGGCGACACGCACCTACGACGCGCTGGCGAAGCTCGGAGCACCGGCGGAGTTGCGGCTCGTCCATAGCCGGTTCCGTCCGCACGAGCGCGTGGGGTGGCGGGCGGAATTCTTGAGCCGCGAGGCGTGTGCACCTGGCGTCGATCGGATCCTCATCGCGACGCAAGTTGTCGAAGCAGGGGTCGACCTCAGCGCGACGGCGCTCGTCACCGAGCTCGCGCCGTGGTCGAGCATCGTCCAGCGCTTCGGACGCTGCGCGCGCTACGGCGGCGAGGGCCGCGTCGTCGTGGTCGACCGGGGGCGCGACGAACGGCGCGCGCGGCCCTATGGACTCGAAGAAGTCGAGGCCGCTTGGGCGGCTCTCGAACGGCTCTCGACGGCGGAGGCCGGGGTGGGGATCGGCGCGCTCGAGGCCTTCGAGCAGAGCCTCTCCGACGCGGACCGTGCGCGCCTCTATCGCTATGAGCCTGCGCGGCTGCTCCTGCGCCGAGAGCGCGACGAGCTCTTTGACACGACGCCGGATCTCACGGGTGCAGATGTCGATGTGAGCACCTACATCCGGAGCGGCGACGAGCGCGACCTGTCGGTCTTCTGGGTGGATGTGCCCGCGGTGAAGAAAGGCGCACCGGCGCCGCGCCCCGCGAAGGAGCGGCGCGCCTCGCGCGAAGAGCTCTGCAACGTGCCGTTCCTCGCGGTCCGCGACTGGCTCTGCGGCAAGGCGACGAAGGAGCGCGCGCAGCCACGCCTCTCGGCGTCGCGGCGCGCCTGGGTCTGGGACTGGATCGAGGGGGAGTGGAGGGTAGCAGATCGTGCAGCACTGCGCCCGGGGGCGGTCGTGTGCGTGGCCGCAGACACGGGCGGCTACCACGAGGAGCGGGGGTTCGCACCGGAGTCGAAGGCGGCCGTGCGCACGCTCGCCGCGGCCTCCCGCGTCGCGCAGGACACGGCGGACGAGCTCGACGACACGGAGGCACTGAGCGCCGCGGCTGCGTACAAGACGATCGCGACGCACGGCGCCGAGGTCGCCGAGGAGGCGGCGCGCCTCGCCCGCGCGGTGCTGCCAGGCGGGAAGCGGCTCGGCGCGCTCCTGGCCCTCGCGGGCCACTGGCACGATCTCGGCAAGGCGCACCCGGCCTTCCAGGCGATCATCGAGCAGCGCGGGCCGTACGCGCAGCGCGTCGATCTCGCCAAGGCTCCGGACGGTGCCTGGCAGCGACCTTGCCGCTACCGCCGGGCGAGCGGTGAGGCGCGGCGCGGCTTCCGGCACGAGCTCGCGAGCTGCCTCGCGCTCTTCGCAGTGCTCGAGCGCTACGAGCCGACGCACGCGGCGTTGCTCGGGCCGTGGGCTGGCGCGCTCGAGCTCTTGGGCGAGCGCCCGCCGCCCGCGCCGGCCGCGGATCCGGCGGAGGCGACGCCGCTCGAGCGCGAGGTGCTCGCGTGCACGGCAGAGGAATTCGACCTGCTCGCCTACCTCGTGCTCGCGCACCACGGCAAGGTGCGCGTCGCGCTCCACGCGGGGCCGAAGGACCAGGAGTACGTGCCGCGCGACGGGCGTGGCCTGCCCGTCCGCGGGGTGCGCGAGGGGGACGCGCTCCCGGCTGTGGCGCTCGAGAGGGCCGGTATGCTCCCGGCCCTCACGCTGACGCTCGCGCCAGCGGCGCTCGGCCTCTCTCCGGCCACGGGGCGGAGCTGGCGTGAGCGCACCGCGGCGCTGCTCCACACTTACGGCCCCGGCCCGCTCGCGCTGCTGGAGGCCTTGCTCATTGCCGCCGACCGGCGCGCGTCGAAGCTCACGACGATCGATCCGCGGCTCGCCACCCCCGCGTTCGACGCGGAGGCGGCAGGAGGCACGCCATGACCTTCCACCTCCACCGTCTCGAGGGCTGCGCGCCGGCGCCGCTCGCCCACTACCTGAAGGCCCTCGGCGTGCTCCGCGTAGTCGCGCAGCAGCGCGACCCGGGCGCGCGGGGCTTCTGGCGAGACCAAGACTTCTGGCTCCTCACGGCGCTCGACGAGGCCGCGCTCGAGGCGTTCTTCCTCGAGGAGTACGCGCCGACCCCCTTCGTCTCGCCGTGGAACAAGGGCTCGGGCTTCTACAAAGAGGGCGACAAGGGGCTCGCCCCCATCGAGGCGTCCCGCGCGGCGCGGTTCGAGCCGTTCCGGCGAGGGATCGCCGCCGCCCGCGAGCCTCTCGAGTCGATGGTCGAGGCGGACGCCCGTGTGCGGAACATCAAGGACCGCGCGAAAGACAAGACGCTGAGCAGCGCAGAGCAGGCGCGCCTGCGCGCGAGCGCGGAGCACAAGCAGGAGTTGGCCGCCGCGGAGCGCGAGTTCAAGCGCCTCAAGGCCGATCTCTTCACTCCGCTCGCGCGCTCGTTCCGTGGGCCTCACCGCGAGTGGGTCGACGCCGCGGTCGTCTTGTCGGCGGAGGGGCCGACCTACCCCTCACTCCTCGGCACGGGCGGGAACGACGGCAACCTGGACTTCACCAACGCAGCGATGCAGCGGCTCGGGGAGCTCTTCGACCTCGCGTCCGCGGACGGCGCACCGGCGCAGAGCGCGCTCGGGCTACTGCGGGCCGCGCTCTTCCAGAGGCCCTCGCCGGCGCTTGTGGGCGCCGCCGTCGGCCAGTTCCTCCCCGGCTCCGCGGGCGGCGCGAACGCGACGACCGGCCCGGGCGGCGGCGCGCAGATCAACCCGTGGGACTTCGTCCTGATGCTCGAGGGGGCCGTCGCGTTCCGCGGCCAGGCCACGCGCAGGCTGGGAGCGCAGGAGAACCCGCGCGCCGCGATCCCCTTCGCCGTAGCGGCGCAGGCGGTGGGTTACGCGACGCCCGGCCAGGAGAAGGACGCGCGCGGCGAGCAGTGGATGCCGCTGTGGGAGCAGGCCGCGAGTTGGTCCGACGTGAGCGCGCTCCTCGGCGAGGGGCGCGCGCAACTCGGGCGCGCATCGGCGCACCGGCCGCTCGACTTCGCGCGAGCGATCAGCACGCTCGGCGTCGCGCGGGGACTCACGGGCTTCGTCCGCTATGGCTACCTGGAGCGCAACGGCCAGAGCAACCTCGCCGTGCCGCTCGGGCGCGTGCAGGTCGCCGAGCGATCCCGCGCGCGGCTCATCGACGACCTCGCGGGCTGGCTCGACCGTCTGCGGCGCGAGCTCGGCAAGGAGTCCACAGCACGGCTTCGTATCGCTGTGAACCGACTCTCGGACGCGGTGTTCGATGTGGTCACGCGCGACGCGGAGCCCGAGCGATGGCAGGGGCTCCTCCTCGCGATCACCGCGGTCGAGCGCGTTCAAGCAAGTGGTACCGCGTTCAAGGCGGGGCCTTGTCCCAGGCTCTCCGCGGAATGGCTCGACGCCGCAGCGAATGCATGCCCGGAGTGGCGGCTTGCCGTCGCGCTCGGGAGCGCGGCCGCGGACTACCGCGCAGGGCGGCCACTCGACCCTGCACGAGCCCACGTGCTTCCGATCGATGCCAAGCGGATCGATCGCTATGCGACAGGAGCGGATGCTCGGCTGCTCAACGATCCGCGCGTGGTGATGAACGGTCGCGAACCGATGAGCGACCTCATCGCGCTCGTCGAGCGGCGCCTCGTCGAGGCCTCACAGCGCTCGACGCGGACGCTCCCGCTCGCCTCGCCCTCGGGCGCGGGCGCGCGGTTCGGTGACCTCGCGTGCTTCCTTGAGGCCCGCATCGACGCCGAGCGTGTACTCGCGCTCGGGCAGGCGCTCATGGCCCTCGACTGGCGGCGCGCGCGCCCCTCGCGCTCGAGCGCGGGGGGCGCGCGGCTCGACGAGGGCTGGGAGGCGGTGCGGCTCTGCCTGCTCCCCTTCCCGGTGCGCGGGCAGGCGATCGCCGCCGAGCCCGCCATGGTCCGGCGGCTCGCCGCGGGCGACGTGACGGGCGCGGTGGCGCTGGCGCTGCGCCGGCTGCGCGCCTCGGGGCTGCGCCCGCCCGTCGTCGCGGCGACCGCCGACCCGCTCACGGCGCGCCGCTGGGCCGCCGCGCTCGCCTTCCCCATCGACCCCGCCGTCGCCGAGGCGATGGCCGATCGCTTCGAAAACCCCACCGCCAGGGAGACCCCATGACCCTCGACATCAGCTCGCTCGACACCGCCACCCGCCTCCTCTTCTCCGTGGACCTCCAGCCCGTCCAGGGGGATCGCTTCCAGGCGACGGGCTTCCCGAGCCTCGGCGCGGCCACCTACCAGACCATGAGCGGGCAGAAGCTGCTCGTGGAGTCCGCGCAGAGCATGGCGAACCGCCTGGAGGCGACGGTCTGGGACGCCGTCCACGCGCGGCCGGTCGCCGCGCTCGACGGGATCAGCCACGTCACGGTGAAGCAGCACGGGAACTTCCTCACCGACACCATGCTCGAGGCGCATCGCCTGAACAGCCCCTACATCCTCGAGGCGCCGAAGTCGAAGTTCGTCGAGGAGCTGAAGCAGGAACTCGGCGTCTTCGCAAGCGGGCCGATCAACCGGCGGCTGCTCGCGCAGGTGCTGCTCAAGTACGACGTGGGGAGCCTGCTGCACGGCGTCTTCCTCGCGAAGAGCGAGCTGGCCGGCGGGCGCCTGCGCGTCGCGCGCGCCCTCTCGGCGTTCATCGAGGCGAGCGGCGTGCGGGTCGCGCCCTCGGGCGGCGTCAAGAACGACCACGTCAACCCCGGCGGCGAGACGTCGACCGGATTCGGCAACGTGCCCTTCGCGCGCGACGAATTCACCGCGGAACGGATCGTCCTCCATGTGAACTTCGATCTCGCGCAGCTCCGCGGCTACGGCCTCGGCGCGGACGTCGAGCGGATGCTCGTGCTCCTCGGCCTCTACCGGCTGCGCAAGCTGCTTGATGGAGATCTCCGGCTGCGCACGGCCTGCGACCTCGAGCCCGTCTCGCGCGCGATCAAGGCGAATCGCCCCGAGGGGTTCGAGTTGCCCGCGCTGAGCGCGCTCACGTCTGACCTGCGCGCCGCGATCGAGAAGAACCGCGGCCTGATGCAGCACACCGAGACGGTCTACGACGTGAAAATCGAGCCGGCGAAGAAGAAGCAGGCGGTCGAGGCGTCGGGTGACGAAGACGAGGCGGGCGGAGACGACTGATGCCGACGATGGTCCTGCGCTTCCCGGGCGGCCGCTACCACGCGACGCCGGGGGGCCACCACGTGAACGAGGGCGTCGTCGAGTGGCCGCCGAGCCCCTGGCGGCTCGTGCGCGCGCTGCTCGCCTGCGGCTTCACGACGCAGCGCTGGCAGGAGGTGCCGCCCGCAGGGCGGCGGCTCGTCGAGTCGCTGAGCGGCGTCCTGCCGGAGTACCGGCTCCCGCCCGCGGCGCTCGCGCACTCGCGCCATTATATGCCGCTCGCGGCGCTCGACCGCGACCGCGAGAAGACGACGCTCGTGTTCGACACCTTCGCGGACGTCGGCGAGGGCGTCGTCTGGGTGCGCTGGCCAGTGGCGCTCGACGACGAGGCCGCCCGGCTCTTCGAGACGCTCACGACGCACCTCGGCTACCTCGGGCGGAGCGAGAGCTGGGTGCTCGCCGCGTCGGCGCCGGACGACGCCGAGCTCCCGCGCGCGGGCCGCGCCTTCCCGCACGAGCAGGGCGCGGCGCCCGGGAGGCACTTCGAGCAGGTGCTGCTGAGCGCGCCCGAGCCGGCAGAGGGCTACGCGTCGTGGCGGCGGGCCGAGCTCGACGCGCTTCTCGCGCCACTCGCGCTTCCGAGGGGGAAGAAGCCGACGAAGGCGCAGCAGAAGAAGATCGACGCGGCGGAGGGGGCCTACCCGGCCGATCTGCTCGACTGCCTGCAGCGGGACACCGGGTGGTGGAAGGCGCAGCGCTGGGGCCGGCCGCCGGGGATGCGCTCCGTGACGTATTGGCGCGAGGGCGGCGCGCTCGAGATCGGACCCCCGGCGTCGCCGCGTGCGGTAGTGGGGCCACCCGTCGAGATGATGCTCCTCGCGCTGGCGACGCCGAGCGGCTCACGCTCGGCGCTGCCGTCGCTCGAGCGGACGCTGCCGCAGGCGGAGCTGCTCCACCGCGCGATCGTGTCACAGCTCGGCTACGGTGGCCCACCGTGTCCCGAGCTGGTCGGGCGCGGCGAGGCGGGCGAGTTGCTCAAGGGGCACCGGCACGCGCACCTGCTGCCGCTCGATCTGGATGGGGACGGGCGGATCGAGCATCTGCTCGTCTACGCGCCGATGGGTCTCAGCGCGCGGGCGCAGGGCGCGCTCCGGCGGCTGCGCAAGACGTACATGAAGGGGGGCGTCGGCGAGCTGCAGTTGGCCGTCGCGGGTGCGGGCGAGCTCGCCGATCTGCGGGCGCTTCGCGCCGGGCTTGAGGGCGGCGTCGAGGCGCTGCTCGGACCGCCCGGCGGCGCGCGCGAGTGGATGACGGCGTCGCCGTTCGTGCCGCCGCGCTATCTGAAGAGGCGCGGGCGCGCAACGCTCGAGGGGCAGGTCGCGGAGGAGTTGCGCAGCCGGGGCTTTCTAGCGGCCGAGGTCGAGCGCCTCACCTGGGCCGGCGAGGCGCTCCCGCTCCGGCGCTTCGTGCGCAAGCGGGACGGCGGCCCGCCTCCGCCCGTTGACGTCGGTTTCGCGCTACGCCTGCGCTTCGAGGAGCCCGTCGCTGGCCCGCTCACCCTCGGGTACGCTAGCCACTTCGGCCTCGGCCGGCTCCGCGCGCTCCCCGAGGGATAGGGGCCACCGCGCGAACGCGGTGGAGAGCGCTCGCGGCGACCGGGCGCAAGCGGGCGGGCCGCGAGCTTCAATGGGGCCACCGCGCGAACGCGGTGGAGAGAGGGGGTCCCGCGGCTGCAATACAGACGTTCATCCAAGCTTCAATGGGGCCACCGCGCGAACGCGGTGGAGAGGAGCCCGCCACGCAGCGATGGCGCGGCGCGTGCCGCGCTTCAATGGGGCCACCGCGCGAACGCGGTGGAGAGGTAGCCTGCGAAATGGTCGCGAGATACACCCCTTCGGGCTTCAATGGGGCCACCGCGCGAACGCGGTGGAGAGGGTGCGCGTGGACGGACGACGGCGAGCCGCCGCTCACGCTTCAATGGGGCCACCGCGCGAACGCGGTGGAGAGGTCACCCTCCGACGCCTCCGCCGGCGCACTCGGCGCGCTTCAATGGGGCCACCGCGCGAACGCGGTGGAGAGCCTCTCTCGCCGGCTCCAAAGCCCCCGCTGGCACGCGCGCTTCAATGGGGCCACCGCGCGAACGCGGTGGAGAGCGGTCAGTCGGTGCCGCGGCGAGTGCTCGGGGTGTGGAGCTTCAATGGGGCCACCGCGCGAACGCGGTGGAGAGGTGGTCGATACGAAACTGCGCCCAGCGGCGCAGATCGCTGCTTCAATGGGGCCACCGCGCGAACGCGGTGGAGAGGCGCTACGCGGTGAATTTTTCGGGCGCGGTGGTCGTGCTTCAATGGGGCCACCGCGCGAACGCGGTGGAGAGGCGAGCGTGTCGTCGAGCGCCCACACCTCGCCGCAGTAGCTTCAATGGGGCCACCGCGCGAACGCGGTGGAGAGCCCACACCCGGGATCGCGCCGACGATCGGCGCCGCGCTTCAATGGGGCCACCGCGCGAACGCGGTGGAGAGTTGGCGCGGTATGGATAGGACGGTCAAGTGGCCGCTGCTTCAATGGGGCCACCGCGCGAACGCGGTGGAGCTTCAGCGCTCGCCAAGAGTGACCCCAGGGCGCTCACGAGAATGGACCCCCGCGCGGATCGTGGATCCTCGGTGTCTTCGCCGCGAGGATCGGCGCGACGAGGCAGCGCAAGGCAGCAGC
>JAPSGB010000028.1:45000-62121 GCA_035063585.1 Polyangiaceae bacterium | reverse complement strand
GGGAGAACGTCGATTCGTGACGCGTCTTGCGCGCGCGACGGCACGCGGGGCGCTCGGACGGCGTGGGCACGCGTCGCGAAACCGCGTTGTGCCGGAGAGAGCGGCGATTCGTGACGCGTTCCGCGCGCGACACGTTCGCCGTGAACGTGTTCGACGCGAGCGGGTGGGGCCTCTGGATCGGAGCCACCCCTCCTCTCGGTCACAAAGGTGTCGGCCGCGCGGCTCACGTTCTTCACGAGGCTCGCGGCGCACCTCACGGCCCCGGCGCGGCTTCGCCGAAACGCGGCGACCGCCGAGCCGCGGTTGGCGGCGGTGCTCTCTCCGAGCGGCGCCCTGCTCCCCGCGAACGAGGGCGACGGCGTCCCGGCAGATCGAGGGGCGCCGCGCTACGCTCGCGTTCGATGACGCGCGCACGAAGAAGCTCTGCGCCGATGTCGAGCTCGCGCCCCGGCGCTGGCGCGGTTCGACGCGCTCGCCAAGGCTCGCGTCGGCGAGCCCCGGGAGCGCTGACGCCCCGTGTTTACGTAAATCTTTACGCGCTGGGCGCCCCGCGACCGAGTCCATAGACTCGCGCTCATGAACGCGCGCGCGTGCGCTCTCTTGGTCTCGATGGGTATGGCGGTCTTCGGTTGCAGTGATCCGAGCTCCTCGCCCGAAGGCGACACGAACGACGCCGGCGACGCGTCGGCGGTCGACGCGCCCGCGGTCATCGCGTGCGCCGCGCCCACGAAGGGACCGACCAAGCACGACGAGTTCATCCGTAAAGATGAGACGTGGACGGCCGACGCGAGCCCTCACGTCCTCACCTGGGACGTCTACGTCGCGGACGGCGCCACGCTGACCATCGAGCCTTGCGCCGAGGTCCTCCTCGAGAAGGGCCTCGTCCTCGGCACGCGGGGCGGCAACCTCGTCGCGGAGGGAACGGCGCACAAACCCATTCGCATCGCCGGCCAGGACGGCGCCGAGTGGACGAAGCTCGAGCTCAACTCGCCCGGCGTGGCGCGCCTGGCGTACGTGACGGTCGAGGGCGGCGGCGGCGCTGACGTCAACGATCAGGACGGTGCGTCGGTGGAGGTCCGGGGCAACGGCGGCCCCTTGCCCGCGCCCGAGGTCCTCTACGTGGACCACGTCACCGTGAAGGGATCCCGTGGCGCTGGCGTCGCGGTCTTCGGACACGCGACGTTCGCTCCGGGCTCGCACGATCTCGTCGTGACGGGCTCAGGGGGAGACAAGTTTCCCTTTCCGATCTCCATCGAAGAGCACTCGATCGACGCCCTCCCGACGGGGAGCTACACCGGAAACAAGAAGGACGAAATCTACCTTCGCCTCGCCGGCGCGGGCACGGCGGGCGACGGCCTCAAGGTCGACGCGACGCTCCACGATCGCGGCGTCCCCTACCGGCTCGACGGCAGCTTCAACGTGGCCGTGAACGAGGACGGCGACAAGCTCGCGACCTTGACCATCGAGCCGGGTGTCACGATGAAGTTCCCGAAGGGCAAGGCGTTCAAGGTCGAGACCTGGACGAGCGACGCTCATGCCACCGGCGCTGTGCGCGCGCTCGGCACCGCCGACCGTCCGATCGTGTTTACCTCCGCCGAAGACTCCCCGGCGCCGGGCGACTGGATGGGGTTCTGGTTCGGCGGCGTCCCCTCCGCGGAGAACAAGCTCGATCACGTCGTCATCGAATACGCGGGTGCCAGCTGCGCCTGCAGCCTGGCGTCGTGCAGCGACCTCGAGTACTACGAGGGTGCCGTGATGCTCACCAACCGCCCGGCCGGGAGGACGGCGTTCATCACGAACACGACGATCCGTCACGTCGCGGGGCACGGGATCGTCGAGGGGTGGCGCGGCGACGGCGACACGTCGATCGACTTTCAGCCGACGAACACCTTCGAGGGCGTCAGCGGGTGCGTCCAGACGCGGCCGCTGAACAATCAAGGCTGCCCGAAGCCGAAGCCCGCGTGCTGGTGAGCGGCGTTCCGTGCGAAAGCTCTCGCGGCCTGTCAATACGCCCAATGGATGACCATCGAATGCTCGGGAGGACCGTAAGAGAATCCATGATGAACCTCGCTCGACAGAACCTTCTCAAGACCGTCCTCGTTGCTGGCGCGCTCGCCGCGGCCGCGTGCGACACCTCGTCCGCCTTGGACACCGCGCCGACCGAGCTGCGTGCACCAGGAAACGGGCCACCCGCCGGACCGACGGTCAACGTCGCGCGCGGCGGGATCCCTGACGACTCGATCCGACCGGCACCGACGGTGAACGTCGCCAAGGCCGGTACGGCCGACGACGGGGTGAAGCCCGCCCCCGGGATCGGCAAGGCCGGCACGGCCGACGACGGGGTGAAGCCCGTCCCCGAGATCGCCAAGGCCGGCACGGTCGACGAGGGGGTGAAGCCGGTCTCCAGTGGTGGAAAGGTACCGAGCTCGCCCGGGGGCCGGAAGCCCGTTCCTCCGAAGCCGGCCACGACGCACTGAGGCTCGAGCAGGAGTCGGGGCCTCGTCTTCGTCGCCGCCTGCGCGCAAGTCACGCCCTACGGTCCGTCGAGCTCCGTTGGCAACGGCGCCCCGTCGGCCTTGCCCGGCGACGACTCGGGCGGTTCCTAGGGCTCCTCGGGTTCCACGTATGCTGCCGGCGACGGCCCGGAGCTGCGCGCGGGGACGCCCCTCGACGTGCTTCGGACAGGCGAGCACGTCGATCGCGAGGGTGCGCGCGAGCAGCGCGGCCCACCGACGGTCGCCGTTGCACCTTCGCGGAGGCGCCTGCTCGTCCTGCTTCGGCGCGGGTGGCGGCGGCTCGGCGGGCTTCGGCGGCAGGCACGGAGCGCGGGGCGAGCGCGAGAGGCGTGCCAGCGCCGGCGTGTGTCGTTACGCGCGGTTGTGCGACCACGAGGGTGACGGGCACTCGGTCGGCGTCCTCGGCATGCTGGTGCGCTTGGACGGCGACCACTGACCCGCAGCGGCGGGAGCCGGCTCCACGTCCGCGATTCCACATGGTGAGGTGCCGCGCCGGATCGGCGGGCCAACGCGTCGGCCATTGATGGCCGGCCATCGCAGGCGCGCTGCCCTCATGCAGCGGCCCGTCGGCGCGTGGCGCCTGCCCGCCTTCGCCGAACGCCGAGGGCCAGCGCCGCGACGACCGAGAGCGCGGCGGCACCGCCGCCCCGACGCCGGTCGCCAGCGAGGCGGCAGCCGCACCCCTCCTCGTCGTTCTCCGCGATCGCGTCGGGGGCGACGCACGTCTTCGTCGCGTCGCACACGTTCGGCGCCGCGCAGTCGTCGACCGAGGTGCAGTCGGTCTTGCAGCGGTTGCCTACGCAGCGATAAGGCGAGCAGTCGGTCGTCGTGCCGTCGGGGTTGTCCTGCGTCCGATCATCGCTCGGGTCGCAATTCGTCGTGTCGCGCGGCACGCACTCGTGCCTCGCCGCGTCGCAGCGGAACCGCTCGTCGCAGTCCTGGTCGCGGCTGCACGTCGTGCCGCACGCCGTGCCCTGGCAGAGGTACGGCGCGCAGGTCTTCGTGCTCGCCGCCTTGCACGTGCCGGAGCCGTCGCACGCGTAGCCGGTCTGCGTCCCCGCGGCACAATCGACCGCGCCGCACGGCGTTCCGGCCGCGTACTTCCGACAACCGCCGGCGCCGTTGCACGCGCCGTCCAGCTTGCACATCGCCGCGCCTTCGTCGGGGCACTCGTCGCGCGGGTCTCGTCCGGCCGCGACGAAGCCGCACGTCCCGTCGCTGCCCTGCCCCTTGGCCGCCGCGGTGCAGGCCATGCACACCGAGTCGCACGCCGTGTCGCAGCAGAGCCCCTCGACGCAGTGACCGGAGCTGCACTCGGTCGGCGAGGAGCAGGCCGCGCCGTTGGTCACGGCCGGAAGACAGGTGTGATCGGAGGCCCGACACCAGTGGTTCGCCGCGCACTCGGCGCTCGCGTCGCACGACGTGCCGCAGGCATCACTCGCGCCGGTGCAGACGTAGGGCGCACAGGCGGGGGCGCCCGACTTGCCGGCGGCGAGCAGCGTGCACGTGCCGTTCGCGCTCGCGCCGAGCGATTGCGCGCACACGTCGCATGAGCCCGCGCAAGGGGTGTCGCAGCAGTACCCGTCCGCGCAGTGTCCGCTCGCGCAGACGCGGCAGTCGTCCCCGAAGCAATCGGCCCCCGCCCGCGGGTCGCAGACGGCCCCCTGGCCCATTCTCGGCGAGCAGTGCCCCGTCTTGTCGCAATAGTGCGCCGGGCCGCACGCGAGATCCGAGGTGCAGGTCGCCCCCGCCCCCGGGCAGGTCGGCGCGCTCCCGGTGCAGGAGTAGGCGCCGCACGCCGGCTCCCCCGGGTACCCGACCGGCGCGCTCGCGCACGCGCCGTCGACCGCCCCCGCCCAGCCGCGGGTGGCGCCGTCGCACGCCGCGCAAGCGTCCGAGCAGGCGGTGTCGCAGCAGAACCCGTCGACACAGTTCCCGGAGAGGCACGGCGTGCCCCCCACGGTGCAGGCCTGGCCGTCGTCGAGGCTGCACACCGCCGTCGGGCCGCACGTCTTGCCGGTGGCGCACGAGTCGGGATCCTTCGCGTTGGTGACGACCGCGCACAGGCCCGGGCTCGCGGCCGAATCACAACGCGCGCACGTCGCGCAGTTGGGCGGGCTCGTCGTCGCGAGCGATGCCCCTTCGCAGCAGACCCCATCGACGCAGTAGCCCGTGTCGCAGTCGGACGAGGGGCAGCCACCGCTACCGGGGCAGGAGCAGGCGCCGCCGCGCGCGTGGAGCTCCCACGTATCGGCGGCTGCCGAGCCCGCCAGGTACCCACCGAACAGAACGGCCCGCCCCCGCGTGGAGTCGTATGCCATCGCGCTGCGCGGCCGACCCGGTGGCCCCGTCGTCGCGATCTGCGTCCAGCTCGACCCATCCCATTCCCACGTGTCGTTCAGGGACACGTACGCGACGCCGCTGAACAGGACCGTCCGCTTCCGCGCGCTGTCGTACGCCATCGCGGCCGACGCGCGCGCTTCCGGGCCGGTCGTCGCCCGCTGGGCCCACGTCGTGCCGTCCCACTCCCACGTGTCCCCCAAGCGTCCACTGCCGGGATCACCGCCGAAGAGCACCGTCTTGCCGCGCGCGCTGTCGTACGCCATCGAGGCATACATGCGCTGCGCTGGCCCGGTCGTCGCGACCCTCTTCCACGTCGCGCCGTCCCACTCCCACGTCTCGCCCAACCCGTTGAATCCGCCGAAGACGACCGTTCGCCCCCGCGCGCTGTCGTAGGCCATCGCGAAGAACGTGCGCTTCCCCGGGCTCGGCGTCGCCGTCGCCTGGGTCCAGCTCGAGCCATCCCATTCCCACGTCTCGGGCGCAGCGCCTGTCTTCGTGCTCACGCCGAAGAGGACCACCCTTCCGCGCTTCGAGTCGTACGCCATCGCGTGGCCAATCTCGAGCGAAGGGGACGCGGCCGGGGTGACGTTGGCCCAGCTCGACCCATCCCAGGTCCACGTGTCGGCGAGCGGATCTCCCCCCTTGTCCCGGCCGCCGAAGAGGACCGTCTTGCCGCGCGCGCCGTCGTAGGCCATCGCGTGGTAGGAGCGGCTTGGCGGGCTGGTCGATGGTGTCCGCTGCTCCCAGAGCGCCGTCTCTACCGCCGGATCGAGCAGCACCGGGAATGTGAGCCCAGCGGCGTCGAGCTCGACGACGAGCCGCCCCGCTTCGAGGGCGAGCGTCGCCTCCCGCCTCGTGCCGTGCGCGTCGACGGCGAACGGCCGCGGGACGCGAAGCTGAACGTTCCCGCGCTCGTCTTCGAAGGCGACCTCACCCGACGCGCGCACCTCGGCGGCCCGCAACCCGGGCGGCAGGGCGAGCGTGTAGGCAAAGCGCGACGGCGCCGACGCGTCGCGCAGCAGGTACAGCCACTCGACGCGCGCGCCGTCAGCGACGAAGATGACGTCCGAAGACGGGTACGCTTCGCGGTAGACCGCGCGCCCGTCGAGCTCTTCGAGCTCGGCGCCCCGCGCCCCCTCGGGGGTCAGCGTCAGCCGGTGCCGCTCGCTCTTGCCGAGCCCCACGCGCAGTGCGCGGTCGGCCCGCGCCGGCAGCTCGGCACCGACACGCCCCGTCATGACCGAGCGCGCCCCCCGGTCGCCGTCGAGCCTCCACATACCCGGAGACGGCGCGAGGCGCGTCGCGAGCTCTGGGGCCGCGATCGCCAGCCGGCTCGCCGCCGCCACGACGAGGCGCGCCTCGGGCGAAGCGGTGGACGCTTGCGCGTCGGGGGGCCCTTCGCCGGGCGGTGAGCTCCCCGCAGAGCAGCCCGCCCACAGCGTGGCGATCACGAGCCACAGCACGCGTCGAATGAAGCACGGTGCAGCCGCCATCGTCTCCCTTTGCATGCGCGCTCTCCCGCGCCGGCGCCTTGGCCGGTGCCGGCTCAGGCTAAGATCTCATCGCCGCCGATCACAAGGCGGATCGATCACGGTGGACGACCTGCGCCGGATCGCGCTCGATCGCGCCCGAACGCTGCTGTGAAGGCAGTCCTCTGATGGAAGTCGTCGTCACCGGCGTCGCCGGCGAAATCGACTCCAGCCTCGTCCCCGTCCTCCTCGACGCCGGCCACCGCCTCCGCACGCCGCACCCACTCCTCCGGCGTGGCCTCGGGCGCCACCACGGTCGCGCGCTCGAGCGCGTCGAGTCGGCGCGCACGCTCGAGCAGCGCGCCGCCGCCCACCGCGCTCGCCGGCGCGTCGCTCCGCGCGAGCGCGCGCTCGAGCTCCTCCGCCTCCCTCCGGCGAAATTTCGCCTCGCCCGCCGCGCGAACAATCTCGCTCACTCGCGCACCGGCCGCTGCCTCGATCTGCGCGTCGACTTCCACGAACGGCCGCCCGAGCCGCGCCGCCGGCCGCGCCATACCGCCTCACCCTAACCCGCCGTCGCAGCCGCGGGAAAAGCCGACTGTGGGCGGCGTGACCGGCGCCGCTATCCACAAGGCGGCTGCTCACCAAGTTCGACGAAGGGCCTTCTCCAACTCGTTGACACGTTCCGCCATGCACTCGTCACCGCCGGCCGCGCAGCGCACGACATCAGCGCACCGCCGCGCGCAGGTCGTCCAGCACCCGCGGCCCCGCCTGCCCGCTCAGCACGCAGCCCATGGCGCGGGCGGCGAGGAGCAGCTCCAGCATGCTGCCCTGCCTCGCGGCGACCAGGCGCGGAGTGTGGTTGCGATAGCTGTCCCAGGTCGCCACCACCGCCGCCGCCGGCGCGCGATGCGCGATGGCGCGGGCGAGCTGTATCTGCGCGCCCTGAACGTTCGGGCCGAAGGCGCCGTCCTCGGGTGGCGCGGCGAGGTCACCGGGCAGCAACTCGCCCAGCTCCGCCACCTCGCCGAAGGCCAGATGCGCCCAGATGGCTTGCCGCGCCTCCTCGGCATCCAGCGTCCCGTAGGCCCCCAGCGCCGCCAGCATGCGCGGCACCGCCTTGCCGACAGTCGCGGGCAGGGCCACCCCGGTCAAATCGGCCATGGCGACCAGCGACAGCGCCGCGATCCGCGCCGGCGGCATCCGGTTCAGTTCCTCCCGGTCGCGCGCAATCCGGGCAAGATAGGGCGCCAGTTCCCCGATCAGGCCGGCACCGACCGCCGCATCGCGCAGCACCAGCGTATAGGCGACGCATTCGGCGCAGGAGGCGAAGGGCACGGCGAAAAATGGGCTCTCGACCGCGAGGCCGGCGAAACGGCGCTGGCAATAGTCGAAGCCGCGCCGACCCGCGTCGGGATCGGCGTGCCGCGCCAGCAGCTCGGGCCATGTCGTCGGAACCGGGGGCGGGTCGCTGGTCATGTCGGTCCTTTCGCGGGTTCTGGTCGCGCCTGCCTGCGCGCGTCCTCGAGCAATATCAGCCGGCGCAGCGCCTGTCGCTCCCGGGCGTGCGGCGCAGATGCGCGGTGACCGCACCCAGCACCGCCTGCAGCTGGGCGGCGTCGAGATCACCGAGGTCCCGCGCCAGCCTCAGGTCGGCGTGAAAGCCGTTCGGCAGCACCGCGCGACGGGTCAGCCGCGCCGCGCTTCGGAACCCGCGAGCGCTCCGGCGGCTCGAACGGAAGGCGACGTAGCTTCGCGAGCTCGACGGGAGCTCGACCGGCTCGTCGCTCGGGCAAGGTCTCCGAGAGCCGTTGCCCTCCGGCGCGCCTTCCCGAGCGGCTCGACGCTTGTCGCGCCCTCCCGCCGCGCCTTCATCCCGGCTCCCCGCTCACCATCTCTGCGAGCCTCCCGAGCTCGAGCTCGACCGCGCGCGTCTCGCCGAGCGCCCGCGCGACCACGAACCTCAACCGAGCACCGGCGCGCTTCTTGTCGCGCGCGAGGAGCGCCGCCGCTTGGCGGAGCTCGCCCGGCTCGGCGGCGCACGGCAGGCCGAGCGCGCCGAGCAGCCGCGTGGTTCGCTCTCGCAGCTCGCGCGGTGTCTCGCCGAGCCGCTCGCCGAGCACGAGCGCCGCGACGAGCCCGAGCGCGACCGCCTCGCCGTGCGTGTAGCGCGAGTAATCGCCGTGCGCCTCGAGCGCGTGTCCCACCGTGTGTCCGAGGTTCAAGAGCACCCGTTCGCCATCCTCGCGTTCGTCGCGGCTCACGATCCGAGCCTTCACCCGCACCGAGCGCCGCACCAGCTCCTCGATGAGCGTCTCATCGCGCGCGCGCACCTCCCGAGCGTGGGTCTCGAGGAGCTCGAAGAGCGCCGGGTCGCCGATGATGGCCGTCTTTACCACCTCGGCGAGCGCGCTCGTGAACCCGCGGGCGGGCTCGCTCCCCGCGAGCGCGACGTCGCAGACCACGCCGCGCGGCTGCCAGAACGCGCCGACGCCATTCTTCGCGTCTCCGAGATCCACGCCCGTCTTCCCGCCTACCGAGGCGTCCACCATCGCGAGCAGCGTGGTCGGCGCCGCCACCCACCCGACCCCGCGCATGAAGGTCGCCGCCGCGAAGCCCGCGACGTCGGTAGTGACGCCGCCGCCGAGCGCGAGGACGACGCTCCCGCGATCGAGCCCTACGTCGAACGCCGCCCGCCAGATCCCCTCGACCGCGGCGATCCGCTTGTTCACCTCACCGGGCTCGAGTGCGACCGACCTCGCGCTCGGGTGGTGAGCCCGGAGCGCCTCGAGCCCGGCCGCGCCGTAGAGCGCGGCCACCTGCGCGTCCGTTACGAGCAGCGCCGCGCTCGCCCCGCGCGTGAGCGCGGCGGCGCGCTCGAGCCCGCCGCCCCGCGTCACCTCGACCGCGTAGCTCCGCGCGCCCACCGCGACCGCGATGGGCTCGCGCCGCGCGAGGTCCGCGACGACGCTCGCGAGCTCGTCGACCGCGCGCCCGTCGGTGGTGAGCCGCGCGTGCGCCTCGCGATACGCCGGCGCGCGCTCCGCGAGCAACGCGCGCGCGCGCTCGAGTGGCCTCTCGACGGCGAGGAGCGGTCGCCCGCCCTGCGCCTCCGCACGTCGCACGCTCTCCTCCGGCGTCGCCTCGAGCACCACCACGGTCGCGCGGTCGAGCGCGTCGAGTCGGCGCGCGCGCTCGAGCAGCGCGCCGCCGCCCACCGCGATCACCGGCGCGTCGCTCCGCGCGAGCGCGCGCTCGAGCTCCTCCGCCTCCCTCCGGCGAAACTCCGCCTCGCCCGCCGCGCGAAAAATCTCGCTCACTCGCGCCCCCGCCCCCGCCTCGATCTGCGCGTCGAGATCCACGAACGGCCGCCCGAGCCGCGCCGCCGCGGCGCGTCCCACCGTCGACTTCCCGGTGGCCATGAACCCGTCGACGATGAGCGGCCGCGCCATGTCGCCTCACCCTAGCCCGCCGCCGCGGCCGCGGGAAAATCCGCCCCCTCCCCACCGCTGAAGGGGGGTGCCGGTCCGGCGCGGAACCGAGCTCCCCGCCCGGCACCCGGCGCCGCGCATGCCGAGAGACGCGAAAAATCGCTCTGTATTATAACTTCCACTTATTCAATGAACTTTCGCAGATAATAACTGCTTATGGGTTGCGTTCGCGCGCCGCCCTCGTGGTGACGCGCTGAACTCGCGCCGACTCGCGCGCCCGCGCCGCGCCGCCCTCGTGGTGACGCGCTGAACTCGCGCCAACTCGCGCCAACTCGCGCGCCCGCGCCGCGCCGCCGG
This sequence comes from Polyangiaceae bacterium, assembly GCA_035063585.1. Taxonomy (GTDB): domain Bacteria; phylum Myxococcota_A; class Polyangia; order Polyangiales; family Polyangiaceae; genus JAPSGB01. The sequence goes on along the minus strand of JAPSGB010000028.1, from coordinate 52,005 downwards.
CCGCACCGTCCTCGTGGCGCCGCGATGTGCTCGCGCCGATGCGCGCGCCGCGCCGCCGGCCGCGCCGGACTGGCAAGCCCGCGGCCTCAGCCCTCGGCGGTGAGCCGCTCGTAGTTGGCGACGTCGTCCCTCGAACCGAGGATGAGCGGGACCCGCTGGTGGATGTCGGTGGGCATGATGTCGAGCACGTCGCCCGAGCCGGTGATGGCGCGGCCCCCCGCGGCCTCGAAGATGAACGCGAAGGGGTTCGCCTCGTAGAGCAGGCGGAGCTTGCCGTTCGGGCTCTTGGTGTCGGCCGGATACGCGAAGATGCCGCCGCGGAGGAGCGTGCGGTGCGCGTCGGCGACCAGCGAGCCGACGTAGCGGTGCGAGTACGGGCGGCCGTCCGCCTTGTCGGTCGCTTTGACGAAGGCATTCCACCGCCCCACCCCCGCGGTCCAGCGCGCGGCGTTGCCCTCGTTGATGGAATAGGTGTTTCCCTTCGTCGGGCAGCGGATGTTCTCGTGCGAGAGGAAGAACTCGCCCACGCTCGGATCCCAGGTGAAGCCGTGCACGGACGAGCCGGTCGACATCACCAGCACGGTAGATGAGCCGTAGATGACGTAGCCCGCGGCGGCGAGACTCCGCCCGGGCTGCAGGAAGCTCTCGCGCGTCGGCGGGCCGCTCGCGCGCTCGTGTCGGAGGATGCCGAAGATGGTGCCGATCGAGATGTCGACGTCGATGTTGCTCGACCCGTCGAGCGGATCGGTCACGACGAGATAGCTGCCGGTCGCGTTCGGGAAGAACACCGGGTCGTCGAGCTCTTCGCTGGCGAGCGCCGCGCAGTGTCCGCGGCGGCGGAGCGACGCGATCATCGCCTCGTTGGCGATGAGGTCGAGCTTCTGCACGCGCTCGCCCTGCACGTTGGTCTCTCCGGTGTAACCGAGGATGTCGGCGAGCCCCGCGCGGCGCACCCGGCCGGTGATGACCTTCGCCGCGAGCGTGATCTGGTTGAGGAGCGAGGTGAACGCGCCGGTGGCGCGCTCGGCGTGGAACATCCCTTCCAGGATGAACGTCTCGAGCGGGACGCCGGCCTGTGACGGCGCGGGCGGGGACCAGGACGCTTCGGGTGCCATTTGCGTGCGCTTCTCCTCGGGTCGTTGCGAGCCTGACGTTAAGGATCTACGTTCCCGCCGCGCGTTCAAGCGCGGACGTCAGCTACTAACGGGAGACGAGCATGACTGCCACCGATCGCGTCAAGGAGATCCTGTCCTGGTATTCGGCCGATAACCCGGGCACCAAGGCCCAGCTCCATCGGCTGCTCTCGACCGGCAAGCTCGCCGGCACCGGAAAGCTCGTCATCTTGCCCGTCGACCAAGGGTTCGAGCACGGGCCCGCGCGCTCGTTCGGCCCGAACCCCGACGCGCACGACCCCGACTATCACTTCCAGCTCGCCATCGACGCGGGGTGCAACGCCTACGCGGCGCCGCTCGGCTTCATCGAGGCCGGCGCCGCCAAGTTCGCGGGCCAGATCCCGCTCATCCTCAAGCTGAACAACAGCGACACGCTCTCGAAGATGGAGCCCTGCTCGGCGATCACCGCCTCGGTCGATGACGCGCTCCGGCTCGGCTGCTCGGCGATCGGCTACACCATCTACCCTGGGTCCGATTTTCGCAACGCGATGTACGAGGACCTCCGGGAGCTCACCGCCGAGGCCAAGGCGAAGGGGCTCGCGGTGGTGGTCTGGGCTTACCCACGCGGAAACGGGATCAGTAAGGACGGCGAGACGGCCATCGACGTCGTCTCGTACGCCGCGCAGATCTCCGCGCAACTGGGCGCCCACATCATCAAGATCAAGCCGCCGACCGCCCATCTCGAGCAGGCGGACGCGAAGAAGGCTTTCGAGAAGGCGCAGATCCCGATCGCGACGCTCGCCGACAGGGTCCGTTATTGCGTCAAGGCCGCCTTCAACGGGCGCCGCATCGTGATCTTCTCGGGCGGTGCCGCCAAGGGGACGGACGACGTGCTCGAGGAGATCCGCCAGATCCACGCGGGCGGCGGCTTCGGCAGCATCGTCGGGCGGAACGCCTTCCAGCGCCCGCGCAAGGAAGCGCTCGCGCTCTTCGACCAGATCATCGGCATCTATCAGAGCTGAGGCGCGCAGGCGCGCACCGCTCGTCCGATGTTCAGCGCGTAGGCGGACGCTCGCGAGGCCGCGCGCCCGGGCTTGATGCCGTGCGGGGCGGGGTGGCACTATCGCCGCCCCGTACCCTTCCCGACCGAGGAGAACCCGCGCGATGTCACTCGAGCTACAGCTTTCCGCCTCCGACCCCACCGCCCAAGAGGTCGACGTCCTCGCCGTCAGCGTGCTCCAGGGCACCCTCGACAAACACAAGATCATCGCCGCCCTCGACGCCCAGCTCGGCGGCGCGCTCCGGCGCTACGCCGACGAGCAGGAGTTCACCGGCAAGGCCGAGCAGACGCTCGAAGTGCCGACCCTCGGCCGCCTGCCGGCGCGCCGCGTGCTGCTCATCGGCGGCGGCGAGAAGCGCGGGCTCGACGACGCACGCGTCCGCACCCTGGCGGCGACCGCCGCCCGCGCGTCCGGTCCCTCGGCGCGCTCGCTCGCCTTCGTCCCGCCCGACAAGGTCGCGGGCCCCGATTTTCGCGCGGTCGGCGAGGGGCTCACCCTCGGCGCGTACCGCTTCACGAAGTACCTCACCGGCGATCGTAAGCCCAAGGCCGCGCTCGGCGCGGTCACCGTGTACAAGCTCGCCGGTCGTGCGGGCGTGACGGACAAGAAGGCGCTCGCTCAGGGCGCGGCGGTGGCTGCCGCGGTGTGCGTGGCGCGCGACGCGGTGAACGAGCCGCCGAACGAGCTCACGCCGGCCGCGCTCGCCGACCTCGCGACGCAGCTCTCGAAGAAGCACAAGCTCAAGATCACGGTGCTCGACAAGGCGGGCATCAAGAGCGCGGGGATGAAGCTCCACTACGCGGTCGGGCAGGGCAGCGCCAACGATCCGCGCTTCATCCACCTCACGTACAAGCCGAAGAAGAGCCGCCGGCGACTCGTCTTCGTCGGCAAGGGCCTCACCTTCGACTCGGGCGGGCTCTGCATCAAGCCGGCTCCCGGTATGGGCGAGATGAAGAGCGACATGGGCGGCGCGGCCGCCGTGCTCGGCACCCTGCTCGCGGTCGCCGAGCTCGGGCTCGATGTCGAGGTGCACGGCATCATCGCCTCGGCCGAGAACATGCCCGATGGCGCCGCGTACCGTCCCGGTGACGTCTTCGGCTCCCTCGACGGCAAGACGGTCGAGATCATCAACACCGACGCCGAGGGGCGCCTGGTGCTCGCTGACGCGCTCGCCTACGCCGTGAAGCTCGAGCCCGACGTCATCATCGACGCCGCGACCCTCACCGGCGCGTGCATGGTCGCCCTCGGTAAGAACTGCACCGGCTTCTACACCGGTGACGACAAGCTCGCGCGCCAGGTGGACGCGGCCGCCAAGCAGGCCGGCGAGCAGATGTGGCGCATGCCGCTCCTCGAGGATCTCCGCGAGCAGCTGAAGAGCGACATCGCGGATCTCAAGCACATGGGTGATCGCTGGGGTGGCTCCATCACCGCCGCGCTCTTCCTCCGCGAGTTCGTGGGCAAGGTGCCGTGGGTCCACTGCGACATCGCCGGGCCCGCGCTCGCTGATCGCGCGCGCGGAGTGACGCCGAAGGGCGGCACCGGGCACGCGGTGCTCACCTTCGTCCGCTTCGTCGAAAATAGTGCGTAGCCTCCTCGTCGCGCTCGCGATCCTCGCGATCACGAGCGCGACCGCCGCGCACCTCGCCTTCCCGGACGTGCGCGGCGAGCGGCTCGTCGAGCTCCGGCTGGATCGCGACCCGGTCCAGCTCGAGTATCGGCTCGGCTTCGGGCCCGAAGCGGCCGCGGAGGCTCGACGAGCCGCCGACGCCGACGGCGATCTACGGGTCAGCGCCGCCGAGGGCGCGCGCGCGCTCGACGCCCGCACCGCGCGGCTCCTCGCGACTCTGACCATCTGCGCGGGTGCTTCCCTCGAAGAGCTCGCGTGCAGAAAGCTCGCGCTCACGGACGTCGCGCGGGTAGCCGCCGAAGGCTGGGAGCCGGGCCCGCCTGGCGACCTCCACCTCGCCTGGACGCTGGAGCTCGGCGTGTCGCCCGGGCAGGTGGGCGCGCTCCGCGTGAGCGACGCCTCCCACGAGCCAGACGTCGAGCTCACCGAGGTCAGCTTCCAGCCGCCCGAGGGTCGCGCCCTCGACCTCGCCGGGGAGCTCGGCACCCGCGCGGTCGCGCGCCGCCTCACCTGGATCGAGGCGAGCCGCGCGCCTGGCCCGCGCGTCGTGGTCGTCGCGAGGCCGCTCGCTCCGAGCCGCGCCCCTTGGATCCTCTCGGGGTTGGCGGTCGCCGCCGCGCTCGCCACGCTGCTCGCGTACGCCCGAGCTCGCTCCCGCCGCCCCACCGTCGCGTGAGGGGGGTCGGTCCGGCGCGTAGCCCCGTGGCCCGAGCGCGCGCGGGGGGAACCTTTGCTAGGCTCCGGCCATGCCGCGTCGCGAGGTGACAGCCGCTTCGCTTGTTCCCGTCGCTACGGCGGAGAGGGGATAGCGGGAGCGCCTCATGGACCCGGTCGGCGCGACCCGCCCGAGCGCGCTCCGGCGCGGGCTCGTCTCCCTGACGAACCGCCTGCTCCCCGGGCTCTACGCGTGGCTCACCACGGTCGGCTCGCCGGCGACCGCGCGCGGCGCGTCATTCGCCGCGCGCGCCGCGGCGTTCCTCGCGCTCGCGTGCCTGGTCGCGGGCCCCGTCGTGGCGCTCGAGCGCCCGCGGCTCGGCCGCGCGCTCGGGGTGCTCGCCTTCGTCGGGTTCTCGCTCGTCACGTGGTTCCTCCTCGGCCCGCTCATCGGAGTCCAGCGGCTCGACCCCTTGCGCGCTGGGCTCGGCATGGTGGGCTGGGCGCTCTTCGCGCTCGGCTGGGGTTCGCTGCGCCGCGCCGACGCCATCCCCGAGGATCACCCGCACGCCGTCGCGGGCGAGTCGCTCTCCGCGCGCGGCGCGCTCCCCCGCGGAGCGGTCGCGATCGTGCTCCTCGGGACGCTCGCCGCGGCCGCGCCCATCTATTACGCCTGGACGGTCACGCGCGCGCAACACGCCCTCCTGGCGCACGCGGTGGCGCTCGCCTGCGCGCTCGGGCTGGTCGATGCGGGCAGCGTCATCGCGGTCGAGCGGGGAAAGTGGCGGCCGGTGCTGCCGCCGCGGCGGCGGCTCGGCGGGGCCGCGCGCCCGCTCGCGGTGCTGACCTTCTTGCTGTTCATCGGCCTCCTGTGGAAGCTGTTCTCGTGAGCGAGGGATGAGGTGACGAGAGTCGTCGATGCCATCAGCGTCCTCTTGCTGCTCGCAGCGGCGGGGGCGTTTGCCTGGGGCGTCCGCGCGCTCGGCGCGCACCGTGATCTCGAGGCGCTCTACTGGCTCGCGGCCGGCGCGCTCGTGCTTCGCGCCTCCACCGATCTCTTTCGGCCCCGGGCTGGTACCCGATGAGCTCGCGCCGGGCGCTCGTCGCGGCTGCGCTCCTCGCGGGGTGCGCGCGCTCCGGCGCGCCCGACGACGCGAAGGCCGCCGCTCTCGGGGCCGGCGCCACCCTCCCGGACGGCGTGGTCGCCGTGGTCGCCGGCGAGCCGGTGAGGGCCGCGAGCGTGCGCGAGATCGCGCTCCGCGAAGGGGTCACGCTCGAGGCCGCGCGCCGCCGCGCGCTCACCGACGCGCTCTTTGCCGCCGGCGCGCGGGAGCGTCTGGCCGGGACGGGCCGCCTCTCCTCGGCAATTCGCGGCGCGCTCGCCCGCACGCTCCTCGAGTCCCTCGCGCGCGAGGCCCGCGCCGCCGGGCCGCCCACCGACGACGAGGTCGCGCGCTTCACCGCCGCGCACTGGTTCGAGCTCGATCGTCCGCCGATGGCGCGCACCGTGCACGCCGTCGTCGTGCCCGGCGCTCCCGCCGCCGACGCCGGAGCTCGCGCGCTCGCCGAGCGCATCGCCCGAGCGGTCGCTGGCCTCGCGGACCCCGAGGCGTTCATGAAAGCGGCGCGCGAGGTGCCGGCGGGCGGGCTGCGCGTGGTGATCGAGCGGCTCCCGGCGTGCGCTGCCGACGGGCGCGTCCACCCGGACGAGCCCCTCGCTCCGGGCGCGCCCGCGCCGCGCTTCGAGGTCGAGTTCGCGAAGGCCGCAAACGCGCTCACCGCGGTCGGCGAGCTTAGCCCGGTGGTGCGCTCGCCGTCCGGCTATCACGTGATCCTGCTGCTCGAGAAGATCGCCGCCCACCGGGTCCCGCTCGCCGAGCGACGCGTCCGGCTCTCGCCCGAGGTCATGGACGCCCGCGCGGCCTCGGCCGCGGCCGCGCTCACCGAGCGCCTCTCGAGCCGCGCTAGCGTGAGCGTGGAGCGCTCCGCGATCGATCTCACGTCACGCGTGCGGTTGAGCCGATGAGGCGCCGGCACAGCCTCGCCCCGCGCGATCAGGCCGCCTCTCCCTTCAGCGGGATCCTGATGCGCCTCTGCGCCGGCTCGAGCGCGATCGCTGCCGCCTTCGTCGACGCCGAGGGTGAGACGGTGGACTACGCCGGCGAGCTCGGACCCTTCGAGATCAAGGTCGCGGCCGCCGAGTGGCGTCTGGTCCTCCGCCGCTTGCACGAGTCGAAGATCCCCGCGTGGCGCACGACGGCCGAGCTCGTGGTCCGCGCGAGCGCGCGGAGCTACGCAGTCCATTCGATGAGCGAGGGCTACGCGCTGGTGCTCTGCCTGCCGCGCCGCTGCCTCTCCGTGTCGCGCCGCGCGATCGCCGAGGCGCTCCGCGAGCTCTGCGCCGAGTCTGGGCTCGAACCGTGGGGTGGTGCGCCGAGCTCGCTCGAGCGCTGGGTCCGCGTCGACGTGCGCACCGCCTCGAGCGATCGCCGCCGGCCCGCCTCGCTCTGGCACCAGGGCGCCTGGGCGGCTCTGGAGCTCCTGGGTCGCT
>JAPSGB010000028.1:0-40000 GCA_035063585.1 Polyangiaceae bacterium | reverse complement strand
AGAGCACTGGATGGGCTAGGGGTCCTACCAGATTACCAAACCCAACCAAACTCCGAATGCCGATGACAACTGCCCGGGAGTCAGGCAGCGGGAGATAAGTTCCGTTGCCGAGAGGGAAAGAGCCCAGACCGTCGGCTAAGGTCCCTAAATTCAGACTAAGTGTAAAAGGATGTGGAAACGCATTGACAACCAGGAGGTTGGCTTAGAAGCAGCCATCTTTCAAAGAAAGCGTAATAGCTCACTGGTCAAGCGGGTCTGCGCCGAAAATACAACGGGGCTAAAGTCTGATACCGAAGCTGCGGGTTCTCGTAAGAGAGCGGTAGGCGAGCGTCCTCACGGAGATACACGGTGAATGGTGACAATCACTAACGGCCGTGAGGAGTGACTATGCAGGCATGAGTAGCGATAAACCGGGTGAGAAACCCGGTCGCCGTAAGCCCAAGGTTTCCTGGGGAAGGATAATCCTCCCATGGGTTAGTCGATACCTAAGCCGAGGCCGAGAGGCGTAGGCGATGGAAAGCAGGTCAATATTCCTGCACCGCCAAGGTGGCGTTAAAGCAAGCGGGGACGGAGAAGGGTAGCCCGACACTTAGTGTTCAAGCCCGTAGGTCGAATCGTCAGGACCCGTTAGGGACAAACGACGGTTCACAAGGCCGAGAGGTGATGAGGTCCAGACCTAGTCTGGGACACCGGGTAATCCCACGCTTCCTAGAAAAGCCGCGTGTGAAGCAACTTTGGCGATCGTACTGCAAACCGACTCAGGTGGGCGGGGTGAATATCCCAAGGCGCGTGAGAGAACCCTGGTTAAGGAACTCGGCAAATTGACACCGTAACTTCGGGAGAAGGTGTGCCATTGGAGGTGATAGGCCCCACGCGGGCATGAAGCTTCCGGTGGTCGCAGTGAAATGGCGGTTGTGACTGTTTACTAAAAACACAGGACTCTGCGAACTCGTAAGAGGACGTATAGGGTCTGATGCCTGCCCGGTGCTGGAAGGTTAAGGGGATATGTCAGGGGCAACCCGAAGCATTGAACCGAAGCCCCAGTAAACGGCGGCCGTAACTATAACGGTCCTAAGGTAGCGAAATTCCTTGTCGGGTAAGTTCCGACCTGCACGAATGGCATAACAACATCCGCACTGTCTCAACCAGGGACTCAGCGAAATTGCATTGGGGGTGAAGATGCCCTCTACCCGCGGCAAGACGGAAAGACCCCATGAACCTTTACTGCAACTTGGCAGTGATTTTCGGGTTGTTCTGCGTAGGATAGGTGGGAGGCTTTGAAGCCGGGCTTCTGGGTTCGGTGGAGCCATCCTTGAAATACCACCCTGGATAATCTGGGAATCTAACCTGCGCCCGTGATCCGGGCGAGGGACACTGCCTGGTGGGCAGTTTGACTGGGGCGGTCGCCTCCTAAATCGTAACGGAGGCGTGCGAAGGTTCCCTCAGGCTGATTGGAAACCAGCCGTAGAGTGCAAACGCATAAGGGAGCTTTACTGCGAGACCGACAGGTCGACCAGTTGCGAAAGCAGGTGTTAGTGATCCGGTGGTACCATGTGGAAGGGCCATCGCTCATCGGATAAAAGGTACTCTGGGGATAACAGGCTGATCGCGCCTGAGAGTTCACATCGGCGGCGCGGTTTGGCACCTCGATGTCGGCTCATCGCATCCTGGGGCTGGAGCAGGTCCCAAGGGTTTGGCTGTTCGCCAATTAAAGCGGTACGCGAGCTGGGTTTAAAACGTCGTGAGACAGTTTGGTCCCTATCTGCCGTGGGCGCAGGATGCTTGAGAGGAGCTGCCCATAGTACGAGAGGACCTGGGTGGACGCGCCTCTGGTGTTCCGGTTGTCAGATCCCTGGCATAGCCGGGTAGCCACGCGCGGAACGGATAACCGCTGAAAGCATATAAGCGGGAAGCCGGCCTCAAGATTAGGCATCCCTGCCGTAAGGCACTAAAGGCCCCTCGGAGACTACGAGGTGATAGGCTGGGTGTGGAAGCGCAGAGCTCAAGCGATGCGCGGAGCTAACCAGTACTAATAGGCCGTGCGGCTTGACCTTGCACTTAAGGCAAACATTGTAGTTGGTGCCCGGAGTCCGGGCAGACGAGCTCGTCCAGCACAGTCGTGCTGAGAGCGGGTTCGAGATAGCGCAGCATACGCGAGCGTGGACGCCCATAAATTTCCGGTGGCATTATCGAAGAGGCCATACCCGATCCCATCTCGAACTCGGAAGTCAAGCTCTTCGGAGCCGATGGTACTGCACGGGCAACTGTGTGGGAGAGTAGGACGCTGCCGGGCTAATGACGGGGTCCCGACCGAGAGGTCGGGACCCCGTCGCCTTTTAAGGGCCCGCGCGGCCGGACGAGCTCCGACGTCGCCGGGCTTGCGCCGCGTGGCGGTAAGATGGGCCACGCGCGAGGGCCGACGCTACGCTGAGCGGTGCCGATGCGCACCGGGTTGAAGATCGGGGCCCTCGCCCTGCTCGCGGCGAGCGGCGCGGCGAGCGCCGGGTTCAGCCCACTCGTTCGCGCGCAGGCGAGCGCGCGCGCCGAGCGCGCCGGACTCTCGCTCGAGATCGGCGCGGTCCGCCCAGGGCTCGGCCGCCTCTGGCTCCGCGACGTCCGCGCGCAGCTCCGGGATGCACCGAGCCTGAACATCCGGCTGGACGCCGTCGAGGTTCGCGTGAGCGCGGGCCTGGTCGTCACGGAGGTGACCGCTCATGGCGGCGAGATCTCGGTGACCGGTGCGCCCTCCACGGTGATGGCCGAGCTGCGCGCGTGGCGCGCGAAGCGTCGCGCGTCCTCGGATGGCGAGGTAGACGCGAGCGCGCGCGGAGCCCCGCATCTGCGCGCGGCCGGGCTGCACCTGCTCTGGCGCGCCGACCCCGGACGGACCGTCGAGGCCTGGGGGCTCGCGTTGGACCGGTCGTCTGGCTCCCGGGAAGAGCTGACCGTGGACCTCGCGCGGGCGCGCTGGGGGAAGAGCGCTGTGGAGCTCGCGGGTGGAGGCGTCAGCCTGGTCAACGTCGAGGGGCAGCGCTGGCTCGAGCGCGTCACGGCCGACCACGTCGCGGCCACGCTCGAGCTCGGCGCGACGGCGCTGGGCGACGCGCTGACTCGCGCCGGACCGACATCCAAAGAAGTTCCGGCCGGCTCGGCTGCGCCCCGGCCTGGCGCGCTGTCCGGCAGTCCTGACGGTTCAGAGGCGAGCGCGCGCGAGCGTGGTCCACGACTGCGCGCGGCGCTGGCGCGTGCGGCGCTCGCCGTCAGCGGCACGCTGCCGGCCTCGGGCGCGGTCGATCTCGACGGGCTCGAGCTTCGGCTCCGACACGCGGGGCAGACCTTGAACTTCGGCCCGGGGCGCCTGCACGTCGTGCGCGACCAGGAGCGCGTGGTGGCGTCGCTGACACCAGGCTCCGCCGAGCAGAAGGCGCCGCTCACCCTGAAGCTCGAGCTCCCGCTCGGTGAACGGCCGGTCGGGCTCGCCGTGGAGGGCGGGCCGGTCAGCCTCGCCTCGCTCGGCGTGAAGGACGGCGATCTGGGCCTCACGCAGCTCACGCGGAGCCAGCTCACCGCGCGCCTCGGCCTGGAGCTCGCCGCCGATGGACGCACCCTCGATTTTGCCGGCCAGGCTCGCCTCGATGGGCTGTCGGTGGAGAAGCGTTGGCTCTCCGCCGAGCGCGTCGCGGGCCTCGATCTCGCCTGGCGCGGGCACGGCAACCTCGCACTCGACGGCGCTCGGCTCGTGCTCGACGAGAGCGAGCTCGGCGTCGGCAAGGTGCGGCTCACCGCCAAGGGGCAGCTCGAGCGCGGCGAGGGCTGGAAGCGGATCTCCTTGACGGGCGGGATCCCGCTCGCGTCGTGCGACGACCTGCTCGAGTCGAGCCCCGCGGGGCTGACCCCGCTCCTCGCCGGGATGCGCGCGAGCGGGACGTTCTCGCTCGATGGCCGGCTCGAGCTCGACACCCGCCGCCCGGACGACATGGTGACGCGCTGGACGGTCGCCAACGGGTGTCGCATCACGGCGGTGCCGGCCTCGGTCTCGCCGCGCCGCTTCCACGAGCCGTGGACCCGCGTCGTCACCGGCGCGGATCGCCAGCCGCTCACCATCACCAGCGGCCCGGGCACCCCTACCTGGGTTCCGCGCTTCGCGATCTCCAAGCACATGGAGACGGCGCTCATGATCTGCGAAGACGCGGGCTTCCGGCGTCATCACGGCTTCGACGAGGAAGCGATTCGCAATTCGATCCGCGAGAACGTCAAGGCTGGCCGCTTCTTGCGCGGCGCGAGCACGCTCTCGATGCAGCTCGCGAAGAACCTCTATCTCTCTCGCGAGAAGACGCTCTCGCGCAAGCTCGAGGAGGCGGTGCTCACCCTGCTCCTCGAGCAAGAGCTCACCAAAGACGAGATCCTCGAGCTCTATTTGAACGTAGTCGAGTTCGGGCCGGGCATCTACGGGATCGGTCCGGCCGCGCGCTACTACTTCAACACCAGCGCGGCGGGCCTCTCGCTCGGTCAGTCGCTCTACCTCGCTTCCATCTTGCCGAACCCTCGGCGCCAGCACTTCGGAGCGGGCGGAGCGGTCAGCCCCGGCTGGAGCGCCTACCTTCGCAAGCTGATGCAGCTCGCTCACCGCATCCATCGGATCAGCGACGACGAGCTCGCCGCGGGGCTCGAAGAACAGGTCACCTTTGGCGTCCCGGCCCGCTTCACGAGCGTACCGGGGTCTGACGGCAACGAAGACCTCGAACCGGGCGAGCCCCCGAGCCCGAGCGACGACCTCGGCATCGGCGACCGGTGAGCCTTCCGCGCCGCCCGCGCGCCCGACCTCAGCGCTCGCCCGCCGCGCGCAGCGTCGCGAAGAACTGCCGGAGCGCCGCGGCAGACTCCTCGGCGAGGAGCCCGGCTTCGCTCGGGAAGCGGTGGTTCAGCCGCGGGTCCGTGCCGATCCGGAAGAGTGAGCGCACGGCGCCGGCCTTGGGATCGGTCGCGGCGAACACGAGCCGCGCGATCCTCGCGTTCACGAGCGCGCCCGCGCACATCGCGCAGGGCTCGAGCGTCACGTACAAGGTGCAGTCGTCGAGGCGCCAGTGCCCGCGCCGTGCCGCCGCCGCGCGGAGCGCGACGAGCTCGGCGTGCGCGGTCGGATCGCCGTCGAGCTCTCGCCGGTTGTGGCCGCGAGCGAGCTCCGCGCCCCTCGCGTCGACGAGCACCGCGCCGACCGGCACGTCCGCGTGCGCCGCGGCCGCGGCGGCCTCGACGAGCGCCTCGCGCATCCACGCTTCGTCGTTCATCGCGTCGCGAACGGAGTCGCCCTTGGGCGCGCCCGGGAGGATTCGAACCTCCGACAACCGGTTCCGTAGACCGGTGCTCTATCCAGCTGAGCTACGGGCGCGAACGGGAGCGAGTACATAGCACGTTCGAGCGGCGCACCAACACGTAAACCGCAGCCGCGCCGCTCGGCGGTTCGGTGGTCGAGTTCATCAATGACTACCGAAGCTTGCGCCATTCTCGAGCTCGGCGACGCGGGAGCGCCGCGCCGGCGCGCCGAGCCGCTCGACCGGCGGCGCGGCCCGCCGCCGGCCGCGCCGGACCGACCACCCCCCGGGAGCGCCTCACTCGGGCGGCGCTCGACGTCCCGCACCTCGACGTGCCGGCGTGGAAACAGGAGGACCGGCCCGGCGCGCCTCACTCGGGCGGCGCTCGACGTCCCGGCGCCGTGGTACTCGGGAGGCATGGTCGAAGCCGCGCCGGTCACACTCTGCGGATCGCTCTCGCGCCACCCGGTGTCGCTCGGCGCGGCGATGCACCGCGCGGGTTACGCCGCGCTCGGACTGCCGTTCACCTACGTCCCGTTCGCCACCGAGGATTTGGAGGGCGCGCTCCGCGGAATGCGGGCGCTCGGGATCCGCGGGTTCGGCGTGTCGATGCCGTTCAAGCTCGACATCATCCCGCTGGTCGACCGGCTGGACCCGCTCGCGGAGCGGATCGGCGCGGTCAACACCGTAGTGAACGACGCGGGCGTGCTCACCGGCTTCAACACCGACGCCTGGGGCGCTGCGCGGGCGCTCGAGGAAGTGACCGCGCTCACCGGCAAGCGCGCGCTCGTCCTCGGAGCCGGCGGCGCAGCGCGCGCGGTGGCGTACTCGCTCGCGAGCGAGGGCATGCGTGTGCGCCTCGCCAACCGCACCCGCGCCGGCGCCGAAGCGCTCGCCGCCGCGCTCCGAGCGGCCTTCCCGGAGGCCGACCCGAGCGCGTGCGGGCTCGACGACCTCCGCGCGCTCGACGATCTCGACGTGCTCGTCAACGGCTCCTCCGCGGGCATGGCCGAGTACGGCGCCGCGTCGCCGCTGCCGCCCGGCCTGCTCCACCCCGCGCTGGTCGTGATGGACATCGTCTACAAGCCGCTCGACACCGAGCTGGTGCGCGCCGCGCGGCGTGCCGGCTGCCCCACCGTGAACGGCGGGCGGATGCTGCTCCACCAAGCCGCGCGCCAGTTCGAGCTCTACACCGGTCACCCGGCGCCGCTCGCGGCCATGGACGAGGCGCTCCGCGCCGCCATCGGCGCGTGAGCTCGCCCGCGCCCTCCTCACCGCGGGTGGGTGTGCAACGCTTGCGAGGTCGCGATGGGTCCGTGACAGCGATGCCCCGGCGCGTACTGAGCGAGATCGAGAGCCGCGCGAAAAATCCAAGGAGACCCGTGGCGCTGGCGCGCCCTACCGTCGACTGGCACGCGCCCTGCTTAGCAGCGAGTACCGCTTACGCTGCCGGGGTCAGGCTTCGGCGAACTTCCTTCAGTCGCTTGCCTTTCGAGAAATCGCGCCAGGTTCTACTTCCTTCCGCCTGACGCGCTCCTTCCTTCGCTTCACCTTCACTTGACTTGCGGGCTCCGACCCGCGCTCGGAGACCCGACGGTTGCCGCCGCCGGGTTTTCGTTCTTTTGTCGCCCGGCGCTTCGGCTCGCGCGGCGCGGTCTCGTCATTCTCGAGAGGAAACGCGCGCAGCCCCGCGCCGATTCCCCGGGAGGGTCTTGTTGGGGCGGCGCGGCCGGCGTCGCGCCTGCGCCCGCGCCCCGGCGCCTCTGGCCCTCGTCAGTCCGAGGCCGTCGTCGCGACGCCCGGCGGCACGCCGTAGAGTTCGTCGCCCGGCGCCTCGGCGTGGCACCGCTGGCAGAGCTCGGTCGAGCCCGGCTGGAGCTCGCCGCTCGGCCCGACGACCAGGTAGCGCCAGCGTCCGTCCTCCGCCTTCTGCATCGCGTAGAACGCCACCGGACGCCCGCTCCCCGGCTCGTCGAGCCGCTCGGCGAGGATCGCGCCCCGCGGCAGCACCGTGGACGACGTCAGGGTCCGATACGCCTCGCGCGCCTCGGGGCTCACGTACAAGCTCGCGACATATCGCCCGAGCGCGTGGTCGCGCGACGGGAAGGGCTCGCCGAGCGGAGCCCAGCTCCGCATCCGCTCGAACCCCTCCCAGCGGCGGCGCGCGACCGGAGGAGACGCGCGCCGGCTCGGCTCGCGGTTCGCTTCGCGCGCGCTCGAGCGCCCAACCGCGGCCCCCGCGGCGGGCTGGCACGCGCCCTCGAGCGCGGCGACGAGCGCCGCGCACGTGGCGAGGGTTCGGGGCGAGGCTGCGCGGCGCAGGCGCGCATGGTACCACGCGCGCGTGACGCCTCGCGCCGCGCTCGTGGTCATCGCGACGCTCGTGACCGTGAGCTGCGGAGGCAGCGCGAGCCTCGCTCCGGCCGCCACGCCGGCCGAGCCCCCTCCGCCCGCTCTCAGCCTCGCGGCGCCTGACCCGCCCGAGGAGCCGGAGCCCGCGCCCGGCGAGCTCAGCGGCGCGCCCGCGTGGCTCGGCGTCGAGCTCGCCACGGTACCCGCCGGCCTGGCGGGCGTGCTCGTCCGCGGAGTGATGCGCGGCTCGCCCGCGGCGACGGCCGGGCTCGCTCCGGGCGACCGGATCCTCACCATCGATGGCCGTCGGGTCGACTCGCCCGCAGAGCTCGTGGGGCTCATCGGCGCTCGCGCCGCGGGTGAGCGCGCCGCGCTCGGGGTGCGCCGCGGCGAGGCGGAGCGCCTCCTCGCGGTGCGCCTCGCGCCGCGCCCCTCGACCGACGAGCTGATGCGAAAGACCTACGTCGGGCTCCCGGCGCCGAGCCTCGGGTCGCTGAAGCCCGCGCAGGGCAGCCTCACGCCGCGCCTCGCGGCGCTCCGCGGCAAGGTCGTCGTGGTCGAGTTCTGGGCGAGCTGGTGCATGGTGTGCCGGGTGCTCGCGCCGACCATGAACGCCTGGCAGCGCCGCTACGCCGGCCAGGGCGTCGAGCTCCTCGGGATCACCACCGAGCCGGTCGAGCGCGCGGCGCTCGCAGCTTCGCAGCTCGGCATGGCCTACCCCATCGCGTCGGACGACACCGGGCGCACCTCGCTCGCGTATCGCGCGACCGCGCTGCCGACCCTGTTCGTCATCGATCGCGCGGGCGTCGTGCGCGACGTCCTGGTCGGCTATTCCTCTGCGCGGCTCGATGAGCTCCAGGCGCTGTTGGATCGGCTGGTAGAGGAGCGCATAGTCCGCTAATCCTGGCCCCGCCATGAAGGACGAGAAGCTCGAAGAACACGCCGTCCGGGTTCGCCGGGGCGGCGCCGAGAAGTACCACCAGTCGAACGCGAAGCAGGGCAAGCTCTTCGCGCGCGAGCGCATCCGGCTCCTGGTCGACGACGGCTCGTTCGTGGAGGACGCGCTCCTCGCCAACGTGCTCGCGAGTGACTTGCCCGCCGACGGCGTCGTCACCGGCACCGCCACCATCGATGGCCGCCCGGTCGCGCTCATGGCGAACGACTCGACCGTCAAGGCCGGCTCGTGGGGACGGCGCACGGTCGAGAAGATCCTGCGGATCCAGGAGTCGGCCGCAAAGATGCGCTGCCCGCTCTTTTACCTGGTCGACTCGGCGGGCGCGCGCATCACCGATCAGATCGAGATGTTCCCGGGCCGCCGGGGCGCGGGGCGCATCTTCTACAACCAGGTCTCGCTGAGCGGGCAGGTCCCGCAGATTTGCCTCCTGTTCGGGCCGAGCGCGGCGGGTGGCGCGTATATCCCGGCCTTCTGCGACGTGGTCATCATGGTCGACGGCAACGCCAGCATGTATCTCGGGTCGCCACGCATGGCCGAGATGGTCATCGGCGAGCGCGTCACCCTCGAGGAGATGGGCGGCGCCAAGATGCACACGAGCGTCTCGGGCTGCGGGGACGCGCTCGTGAAGACTGAGCCCGAGGCGATCGCGTACGCCAAGAGCTACTTCGCGTATATGCCGCAGAGCTACCTCGACAAGCCCGCGCTCATGGCCGCGCGCCCGGCGGCGCCCGCGGCGAAATCACTCGCCGAGGTGATCGTCCCCGACGAGAACAAGCCCTTCGACATGAAGGACGTGATCGATCGCATCGTCGACGAGGACAGCTTCGTCGAGGTGAAGAAGCGCTTCGCCAAGGAGATGATCACCGGGTTCGCGCGTATCGAGGGGCGCGCGGTCGGCGTGGTGGCCAATCAGCCGAAGTACCTCGGCGGCGTGCTCTTCGTGGACAGCGCCGACAAGGCGGCGCGCTTCATCTGGCTCTGCGACGCCTTCAACATCCCGCTCCTCTACTTGGCGGACGTGCCCGGCTTCATGATCGGCACCAAGGTCGAGCGGCAAGGCATCATCCGCGCGGGCGCCAAGATGATCGCGGCGGTGAGCGAGGCGACGGTGCCGAAGGTGAGCGTCATCGTCCGCAAGGCCTACGGCGCCGGGCTCTACGCCATGTGCGGGCCGGCCTTCGAGCCCGACGCCTGCGTCGCGCTGCCGAGCGCGTCGATCGCCGTGATGGGCCCGCAAGCGGCGGTCAACGCGGTCTACTTCAACAAGATCCAAGAGGTGCCCGAGGGCCCGGCGCGCGAGGCCTTCGTGCAGAAGCTCCGTGAGGAGTACCGGGAGGACGTGGATCTCTTCAAGCTCGCGAGCGAGCTCGTGATCGACGACATCGTGCCGTTCGAGCGGCTGCGGACCGATCTCTCCGCGCGATTCGCCCGCTACGCGGACAAGGTCGAGGCGCGGCCTCCGAAGAAGCACCTGGTCCCGCCGGTGTGATGGCGCGCGCGGCGTGGCTCCTCGCGCTCGCCGCGGTGACGTTCCCCGTCGTCGCCCACGCCCAGCTCGACGCGCGCGCGGTGGCTCGCCTCGCCCGCGAGCTCTCGCCGGAGCCCTATGGGATTGCCGGTTCGGCGCGGATTTCGGCCGTGGTCGAGCTGCCGTCGGGGCGTGACCCGCGGTCGCTCGGCCTCGTGCCGCTCGCGCCCGGCGTGGCTGGCCTCACTGGAGACAGCGAAGCGCTCGCGCGCTTCGGAGCCGCGCATCCCGAGCTCACGATGACCTGGGCACCGCCGCGCCGCGCCCTGCTCGACCGCGTCGATGGGTGGATTGGCGGCGCGAGCTTCCGCGGCGCGACCGGGCTCACCGGCAAGGGAGTGGTGGTCGGCATCGTCGACACCGGGATCGACGTCTCGCACGCGGACTTGCGAGCGGCCGACGGCCGCACGCGCGTCGCCTGGCTGCTCGACGTCTCGCGTAAGCCGGCAAGTCTACACCCCGAGCTCGAGCGCGACTACGGCTGCACCGTCGAGAGCACGCCGTGCGCGATTTACGGCGCGGCGGATCTCGATCGTCTCATCGAAGACGAAGTCGCCGGCAACGAGCCGGACGACGTCCTCGGCCATGGGACGCACGTCGCCTCGATCGCGGCGGGAAACGGCCTGGCGAGCGCGCCCGCGCGCTACGTCGGGGTCGCGCCGGAGTCCACGCTGGTGATCGCGCGCGTGTCGCGCACCGCGAGCGGCGCGATCTACGACTCCGACGCGCTCCTCGGCACCCGCTTCGTGTTCGAGCGCGCCCAGGCGATGGGCATGCCCGCGGTCGCCAACCTCAGCCTCGGCAGCGATTTCGGGCCGCACGACGGCAGCTCGCCGGTCGAGACCGCGCTCGCTGCCTGGGTCGGTCCCGACTCGCCGGGTCGCGCCATCGTGGTCGCGGCGGGTAACAGCGGAGGCGTCTATCGGACCGCGAGCGACTATCCCATGCCGCTCGGCATCCACACCGAGGTGCATGTCCCGCGCTCCTCGAGCGTGCGGGTCCCGCTGCTCAGCATGCCGACCGGGAAACCGACCACCCGCGCGACGGTGTATGTGTGGGCCGAATTTCGTCCAGGCGATCGGGTCTCGGTCGGGGTCGACCGCGCCGACGGAGAGTGGATGCCGCCCATCTCGCCGGGCAGCTCCGCTGGCTCGAAGGATGGCAAGGCGACCGTCTCGGTGTTCAACGGCGTGGTCGGCGGCTCGAGCCTGCTCACGAGCTCGAACGGCGCGGTCGTGGTGCTGGACGGCGAGTGGCCCTCGGGGAGCGTGTTCGCGCTGCGCTTCGAGGGTCACGGCACGGCCGAGCTCTGGGTCGAGAGCACCGGCGAGCTCGCGCCGTCGAGCGGGAGCGGCGGCGCGCTCTTCCCGCGCGCGACCAAGGAGGGCACGATCGGAGTCCCCGCCACGAGCCCCGCGGTCATCGCGGTCGGCGCGACCCTGAACCGAACCAGCTGGGTCGATCGCGCGGGCGAGCGCGTCTCCGTGACGAGCTTCGGCGCGGCCGCGCGCCCCACCCCGGACTCGGTCGCATTCTTCAGCGGCGCCGGGCCGACCGCGGCGGGCGCGCTCAAACCCGACATCCTCGCCCCCGGCGCGTTCGTGATCGCGGCGATGGCGCGCGGCGCGGAGCCGAGCGCGAACCCGGCGAGTCTGTTCGGCAGCGGAGCGCTCTGTGAGGGGGAGCCCGGGTGCCTCGTGGTCGACCCGCATCACGCGGTGGCCACGGGAACCTCGATGGCCGCGCCGGTGGTGAGCGGCGCGATCGCGCTCCTGCTCGAGCGCGAGCCGGGGCTCACCGCGGAGCGAGCGCGCGCCCTCGTCCAGGCCGGCGCGCGCGCGCTCGGCGGCGCGGCGCCGCTCGAGCCTCAGCTCGGTGCGGGCATGCTCGATCTCGCGGGCACGCTCGACGCGCTCGAGCGGGAGGCGCGCGCGGAGCCCCGGCTTCCGTCGGCTGCGCGGAGCCGCCTCGTCCTCGCCGGGAGCTTCGCGCGTCCGGATCCGGCGTGGCCGCTCGAGGGTGTCGTCCAGCTGCGTGACGCGGCGGGGCGGATCGCCGACGGGTTCGACGCCTCGCGGCTCGCGCTCCGCACGACCGGAGGCCTCCTCGCAGAGCCGCTCGCGCGCGTCGCGCCCGGGCTCTGGCGCTTCCGAGTGAGCGCGCCGGCCCGAAGCGGGGGCGCCGCGCTCGGCGTGCGCGTCACCTTCGACGGAGCCCCGCTCCTCGCGCGCACTCTACCGATCGCGGTCGATGACGGCGCCGCGACCGGCGAGGTGATGGCGCGCGGCGGCTGCGCCGCGTCGCCGTCGCGCGCGGCAACCTGGCTCCATCCGCTCGCCGCGCTCGCGGCGCTCGCGGCGCTCGCCGCGCTCGCGCGCCGACGTACGCGTTGACGCCGGGCGGTGCATCGAGGAAACCAGTAGCCCATGCCGCCCAAGCTCCAGATCCCCCGCATCATCTGGGCTTCCTTGCTGATGTCATCGCTCGGCTTGCTCGGGGTCGCCCAGCTCCTGTTGGTGGAGGTCGCGGCCCCGCCGGAAGCGTCGTTGCTCTGGATCCTGGTTGCGGTCGCGCTCGCGGACGCGGTCGCCTCGTTCGTCATACCCGCCGCCAACTACCGGCGCCTGGCCGCCAACGTGAAGCTCGAGGTCGTCACCGAGTCGGTCTCCACGGACATCCCCGTCGGTTTCTATCGTGACGCCGGCTCGACGCGGAGGGTCCCCGCCGACCTCGAGGCGGCGCGGAGCCTCGCCCATCGGCTCTTTCTGACGCCGTTCATCCTCAGCTTGGCGTTCGCCGAGTCGATCGCCATCTTGGGCGTGGTGGTTCGAGCGCTCGGTTTTCCGGTCAGCTTCGCGGTGCCGTTCATGCTGGTCGCGGCGCTCCTCATCGCGCTCCGCTTCCCGACCGAGGCGCGCATCTTCAAGCTGCTCGAGACTGCAAAGAACGTCGAGCTCGGGGGGAGCTCCGGCGCGAGGTCGGCGAGCTTCGGGTGAGGCGCCTCGCGCCGCCGGCCGCGCCGCTCCGACACCCTCATCGACGGTCGCTCAGAGCATGACGAGGTACACGCTGCATGCGTGCGGCTCGTAGGGCGCGACGTCGGGGTCGAACGGGTGGAGGAGATCGACCCCGCCGAGGTTGGTGCCGACGATCAGGATGCCGGCGGCGCCCTCGAGCTCGCTGATGCGCCGCTCGGCGACCGTCGCGTGATCTTCGAAGGTGACGTCGTAGCGCGCGAGCTCCTCGCCGCCCTTGCCGACCTTCAGCAAGATCCACTTGAACGTGACGGGCGGCTCCCACTCCGCGTGGAACGCGAAGGTCCGGTCGGCGCTCGCGCGATCGATGTCGACCCACAGGTAGATGCTGCCGGTCGGTGAGATGGGGCGGACCGAGGCGAGGTTGCGCGGCAGCGAGGACAGCGGCACGCGCCAGTCGAAGCGCACGCGGGCAAAGGGGCCGGCGAAGTCGAGCTCGGGCAGCAGGCTGCCGTCGCCGCGATCGCCGATGAACGCGCGCGTCACCGCGAAGTCACCGAGCATGTCGGCCATCCTTCGCGTGTCGCCGTCGAAGTTGTGGCGCAGGACGTCGAAGAGATCCGGGTCGTCGTCCCACTCGAAGGCGCGGGGCGGCGTCTGCGTCGCTGCGGCGGCGACGAGCGCGGTCGTCAGCCGACCGGGCGCGCCGTCGCCGTGAGCCTCGAGGTAGTCTGCGAAGAGGGCCGCGCCCTCGGCGAGGTCGTTCGACGCGCCGCCCGCGATCCCTCGCTCGGGGCTCGCCTGGAGGAGATCGAGCGCGTCGGCGTCCCGGGAGGTCGGTGCGCCCACCGCTCGCCAGAGGTGCGCGGCGTAGGCGCGGCGAAGGAACGGTGTGGTCGCAGGCGCGAGCCGCCAGGTGATCGCCTCGGCGACGCAGAGCGTCGCGTCGCGCTCGATGAGGGTGTCGTCGCCCAGGGCGCAGAACGCCGGCGCGGCGTCGAAGCCGATGAGCGCGGGCGCGTCGTGGCCGGTCGCGAGCGGCGCAGAACGCGCCGAGAGGTAGAGATCGAGGGCATCTGTGCCTCCGAGCCCGCGATCGGGGAGCGGCGCCGGCAGACGGAGCGCGACGACGAGCCGCACATAGGCCGTCTCGAGCGCCGCGAGCGCGGTGAGCGCGGCGGCGTCGCTCACGCCGGCGGCTCGGTGAACGCAGACCGGCACCCGGTCCGAGCAAGCGGGCGGCTCCGCCTCCGCGGGCGGCCGCGCGATGGGTGATGGGAGGGCCGGGCCGGTCGGGAGCCAGGGGTCGCGCTCGACCGGGGCAGGCTCCGGAGAGGCGGGGACTCCCCAGAGCAGCCCGGGCTCGAAGACCTTCCGGGTCGGCTTGCCGGCGCGCGCGGGGCTTGCCCCGGACGAGAGCACGAGCGTGACGGCGGCGGCGGTGAGGATCCGATTCTTGACCGTCATTTGACACTTCGCCCACGAGCCGACCTATACTGGCACACCCGGGCGGCGTCTCCGGGAGGGCGAAGAGGCGACCCCTCATCATGCGTTTCGACCCGTCGCAAGCCGTAAAATTCGATATGGGCCGGGGGCGGATCCAGCTCGACGGGCCGGTCCCGCGCGTCCTGGTCCCCTCGGACGCGCTCTTGCCGCTCCTCGACTCGGCGGGCCCGGAGGCCGCGCGCGACTTTGGGAGACGGCTCGGCACCGAGCTCGGCCGACGCGCCGCGGAGCGCTTCGGCGAAGGCGCGAGCCCTGAATCGGTGGTGGAGCACCTCGGCGGTGAGGCCGCGCTCCTCGGGCTCGGGTCGCTCGCCTTCGAGCGCTGGGGGCGCGCCCTGATCTTGGTGATCACGGGCTCGCCGCTCGGCGCGTCCGGCGACGGGCTCCTCGCCGCGATTTACGAGGGCGCGCTGCAGCGCGGGCTCCGCCGGACGGTCAGCATCGTGCCCCTCATGCGTGAGGCGGACAGCGCGCGGCTGCTCGTCGCGAGCGAGGCCGCGGCGGGCAAGGTGCGCGACTGGCTCGCGGCTGGGGAGGACTGGGGGGCCTCGCTCGCCAAGCTGCACGGAGGTGCCTCATCATGAGCGCCGAGGGCCAGATCGGGCGGCTCCAGAGCCTGCTCTCGCGCATCAAGCGCAACGCCGCGCTGCCGCGGGCCGCGTCCGCGCCGCTCGTCGCGGCGCCCGCTCCCGTCGCGGCGCCCGCTCCCGTCGCGGCGCCCGCTCCCGTCGCGGCGCCGTCGGCGGCGCTCACACCCGCGCCGGCTCCCTTCGAAGAGGAGGTGCCGGTCAGCGAGGATCTGCTGCTCGACGACGAGATCGTCGACATCACCGAGGCTGAGGTCATCGAGGAGCCCGCGGCAGCCGCGCCGCCACCCGCCGCTCGCGACGAGCTCGACTTCTCCGATCTCGACCGGGACGAGGAAGAGCCTCCGGTCTCGTCGCGGCGGTCGAAGGTCGCGTCGAGCATGATCGAGGCGCTCGCCGGCGCCTCCGAGGATCTCGAGGCGGATCTGGAGGCGCCGCTGAAGACGCCGCCGCCCGAGTCGGGGCGGCAGATCACCGCCGCGCCGGCCGCGGCGCTCGGCTCCGAACCTCCGCTTCGGCCGACGACCGAGCAGCTCGGGCAGACCATCGATCTCGACGACTCGGTGTCGGACGCCACCCTCGAGCTGGACGAGCCACTCTCCGAGGTCACCGCGGCGCGCGCCCCGGAGCCGGAGGAGCTCGAGATCGTGCTGCCGAGCCGCGCCTCCTCGGGCGCCTACTCGCTCGACCTCACGCCGCCGCCGGAGGCTCACGAGGATCTCGAGCGTCATCGCCAGCGAGCGGCCGAGCGCTCGGCGCCGTCCGCGGCCGCGGAAGTGGTCGCCGCCCCACCGCCGCCGCCGGTTGCGAGCGAGCTCCGCCCCGAGGTCTACGCGCGCCCCAATCTCTCGAGCGATGCGCGCCCGTCGGAGTTCGTGGTCGCCGCGCAGTCCTTCGCGCCAGCGACGTTCGCTGAGCTCCTCGACGCCTCGCTCGAGCTCGGGAGCGGCTGAGAGACGACGGCGCCGCGCGCTCGCCGCCCGGCTCACTCGTAGCGCGCCGCGCTCCGAGCCCTCAGAGCCCAGGGAGCTCGCGGATGTCGGGCGAGAGCCACTCGACCTCGCGCTCTCGCAGCCAGGTGCGCTGCCGCCGCGCGAACACCCGTGTGGCGCGCCAGATCGCCTCGGTGAGCGCCGCGGGCTCCGAGCTCGCGCGACCCTGGACCGCCTCGGCGACCTGAAAGTAGCCGACCGAGCTCATCGCGCGCGCCTCGCCGTAGCCCTCGCGGATGAGCGCGCGCACCTCCTCGACCCAGCCGCGCGCCAGCATCTGCTCCACCCGCGCATGGATGCGCCGGTCGAGCTCATCGCGCGCGCGCTCGACGCCGAGGAGGCGCGCGGCGTAGCGCTGCTCGCGCAGGCCGTGGGCGTCGTGCCACGCGCTCAGCGGCGTTCCGGTGAGCTCGAAGACCTCGAGCGCGCGGCCCACGCGGACCAGATCGTTCGGCGCCAGGCGCGCCGCGGTTCGCGGATCGACTCGCGCGAGCTCGGCGTGGAGCGCCGCGCGCCCCTCGCGCTCCGCGCGCTCGCGATGCCGCGCCCGCACACGTTCGTCGGCCGGCGGCGCGCCGGAGAGCCCCCAGATGAGCGACCGCACCCAGAGAAACGTCCCTCCGCACACGATCGGGCGCTTGCCGCGCGCCCGGATCTCCGCGATTGCGGCGTCCGCTCCGGCGACCCAGCGCGCGGCGTCCATCGGCGCATCGGGTTCGACCCAGTCGATGAGGTGATGCGGCGCACGGGCCCGCTCCTCCGCGGTCGGCTTGCCGGAGCCAACATCGAAGCGTCGATAGAGCTGCACGCTGTCGGCGCTCACGATCTCGCCTCCGTATCGCTCGGCGAGCCGGAGCGCGAGCTCGGTCTTCCCGCCCGCGGTCGGGCCGACCACGACGAGGAGCGGCTCGGACATCGTGCGCCGCCTACCGCCGGCCGACCTTGCGCTCGAGCTCGGCCCAGCTCGTAAAGGTGACCACCGGACGACCGTGGGGGCAGTGACCGGCGAAATCCGCCTGGTCGAGCGCGGCGAGCAGCGCGCTCGCCTCCGCCGGCGAGAGCGGATCGCCGGCGCGGATCGAGCCGTGACACGCCATGGTGGCGAGCGCGAGATCGACCGCGTCGGAGAATCCCCGCCCGCCGCTCCGCGACACCTCGGCGAGCAGATCGCGGAACAATCGCTCCGGGCTGGCGCGCTGCAGGAGCTGCGGCACCGCGTGGACGCTCACGCTCTCGGCCCCGCGCACCCGCACCTCGAGCCCCATGGACGCGATCTCGTCGCCGTACCGCTCGCAGAGCTCCGCCTCGAGCGGCGTGACCTCGAGGTTCACCGGGAACATCAGCACCTGCGACGCGATGCTCTTCGAGCCGAGCTGGACGCGTAGCCGGTGGAACGTGACGCGCTCAGCTGCCGCGTGCTGGTCGAGCACGTAGAGCCCGTCCGCGCCTTCGCAGACGAGGTAAGTCTGCTTCACCTGGGCGATGAAGCGGAGGCTCTTCCAGCTCGACTCGGGACCGGGCCGGAGCGGCGCCGCGTCGCTCGCGCCGAGCGCAGGCCGCGCCTCGACGTCCGCGCCCGAAGCGACCGAGCGCGGCGCAGGCGCAGCCGCCGCTGCGGGCTCTGTCGCGCTCGAGCGCGTCGTGGGGAGGGGGATTTGGTTCTCCTGCGGCGCGGAACCCCGCGGACCGCTCTCGGCGAGCGGCCACACCCGAGGCGCTGCGCCGGTGCTCGCTGGAGCGCGCTCACGCTCATCGACGGGGTCGCGCTCGCTCCGGCGCCACCCGCGGACGTCCACCGCTGGCGCAGCGCCGCGGCCCCACGACGCGCGCGACGGGATGGGCAGCGAGAACGCGCTCGCCAGCGCGCGCGACACGATCCCGTACACCGCGTCGGTGACCGCGCGCGCGTCCGCGAAGCGCACCTCGGACTTCTGCGGGTGCACGTTCACGTCGAGGAGCGACGCCGGCAGGTCGAGATACACGACCCCGCGCGGGTAGCGGCCGCGCTCGAGCACGCTCCCGTAGGCCTGCGCCACCGCCGTCACCACGGCGCGATCACGCACCGGGCGCCCGTTCACCATGAGCCTGAGGCCGGCCGCCCCGCTCCGCGCCCGCTCCGGCCGCGTGAGCCACGCCTCTACCGCGAGCGGGCCGCGCTCCCCGCGACAGAGGGTGAGCTCCTCCTCCGGCAAGAGCTGGTGAACGCGCCCCTCGCGATCCGGCGCGCGCAGCCACTCGCGCACCTTCCGCCCGTCGCGTTCGAGGGTGAAGCTCAGCGTCGGGCGGGCGAGCGCGGCGCCCTCGAGCACCTCGCCGACGTGGCCCGACTCGGTGCCGCTCGAGCGCAGGAATTTTCGTCGCGCCGGCACGTTGTAGAAGAGATCCGACACGGTCACCGTGGTGCCGACCGCCCGCCCGATCGCGCGGACCACGCTCGGCGCGCCGCCCTCAACGAACACCTCGACGCCGGCCTCGTCGTCACGCCGCCGCGTCTGCACACGCAGCCGGCTCACGCTGGCGATGCTGGGCAGCGCCTCGCCGCGAAATCCGTAGCTCTCGAGCCGTGAGAGATCGTCGAATACGCGGAGCTTGCTGGTCGCGTGTCGTTCGACGCTGAGCCGCGCGTCCGGCTCGCTCATGCCCTCGCCGTCGTCGCGCACCACGATGCTCGTGATCCCGCCGCCCGCGATGGACACGTCACAGCGCGTCGCGCCGGCGTCGACCGCGTTCTCGATGAGCTCCTTCACCGCGCTCGACGGCCGCTCGACGACCTCGCCGGCCGCGATCCTGCTGGCGAGCTCCGGCGGCAGGACCCGCACCCCGCCGCTCACGACTCCCCTCTGCTCGGCTCCGTGGGCGCGAGCAGCGCGCGCGCAGCGCGACGGGTGAGCGCGAACGCCGAGAGCGCCGCGGTGGCGAGCTCCAGCCCAAGCGCGATCCGGAACGACCACCAGAGCTGCACCCGCGCGACCCTCGCGAACTCCTCGGCGGAGACTCCGCTCGGAGGCGGACCGAGACCGCCCGCGACCACCTGGTCGACGATCGCGCCTCGCACTGGGACGCGCAGCGCGTAGCTCACCGCCAGCAGCAGCCCGTTGGCGAGCAGCATCTGGAGCGCGAACGAGAGCGACACGCGCCGCGCAATGAGCGCCTTCATCGCCACCAGCATCAGCCCGGCTCCGAGCAGGAGCTGCGCGATGCCGATCGGCAGGTTGAGCCGCGCGTGCGCGCCCATCGCGTTGACGAAGGCCTGCACCATCACCTCACCGCTCACCGACGATGGAAGCACGCTCAGCGGATCGTGGATGGCGCGGATCGCGATGTAGCCCTCCGCCGCCTGGTTCATGCCGACGAGCCACATCGCGAGCAGCGCGAGCACGAGATAGACGGGCCTCCGCGGCGCCCCGCTCGCTCGATGGACTTCCGGCACGGGCGGCAAGCATGCCACGCGCACGCTGCGGGTTCACGGACCTTCTCTTCGCTCGGAACGCGCGCGCTCCGTCAGAGCAGGCCGCTCCGCCGCGCCGCCTCAGCGATACCGCCGCCGCGCCAGGTGTCCGCGTCGAGGAGGTCCGTCGCCGCGGCGCGGACCTCATCAGGGGCCTGCTTCATCGCGAACGAGCGGCCCGCCGCGCGCAGCATCGGGATGTCGTTCAGCCAGTCGCCGACCGCGACCACCTCGCTCACGGTGATTCCGCGCCGGGCCGCCATCCACTCGATGGCCGTGCCCTTGGTGACGCCGAACGCCCGCACCACCATGCCCCAGGTGCTCGAGAAGCCGGCGCGCCGCAGCTTGAAGCTGGTGGTCTGGAGCTCCCCGCCATGCGCGCTCGCGATCGCGCGCTCGGCGTCCCGGATCCCGTCCTCGCTGCCGAGCGACACCAGCGCGCACATCCCCTGGCGGTCGAAATGCGCCGGGTCGTGCACGTCGCCGAGCTCGACCACCTGCTCGGACCACAGGCTCACGTAGCTCACGAAGCGCGTCCCCGCGCGATCGTGGAACACCTGGTCGCCCGCGAACACGAAGGTCGCGGCGCGCGCCTCCTCGAGCAGGCGGAGCAGCGCCGCGCCGGCGCCCGCGTGGATGGTGCGGGTGACGAGCGCGCGATCATCGCCGGCGTCGACGATGTGGCTGCCGTCCACGCACGCGATCGGCTCGGCGAGCGCGAGCTGGCGCGCGATGTGCCGCGTCCCCGAGTACATCCGGCCGGTGCAGATGGAAACACCGACGCCGCGCTCACGGAGCGCGGCGATGGCGCGGGCGTCTTCACCGTGGACCCGCCCGTTCGGGTCGAGCAGCGTCCCGTCGAGATCGGTGACGAGGAGCTTGTAGGCGGTCAGAGCGGCGCGCTCAGTGCGACGCGGGCTGCGTGGCGCCTTCGGGGTACACCGAGACGCGCTTCTTGGTGCGGCTCGAGTGCTCGTAAGCGACGATGCCGTCCACCAGGGCGAACAGCGTGAAGTCGCGGCCGACGCCGACGTTGCGACCCGGATCGATCGTCTGCCCGACCTGGCGAACCAGGATGCCGCCGGCGCGCACGGCCTCGCCGCCGTACACCTTCACGCCGCGGAACTGCGCGTTCGACCCACGACCGTTGCGGCTCGAGCCGCCACCCTTCTTGTGTGCCATCGCTAACCCGTGATCCCGGTGATCTTGACCGCCGTGTACGACTGGCGGTGACCCATCTTGCGCCGGCTCCGCTTGCGACGCCGGAACTTGAACACGATGATCTTCTCGCCGCGATCCTGACCGAGGATCTCGCCCGCGACCTTCGCGCCCGGAACCGTCGGCTTGCCGACCTTCGGCGCGTCGCCGGTGAGCATCAGGACCTCGCCGAACTCGACCTTGTCGCCCGGCGCGCCCGCGAGCTTCTCCACCTCGATGGTGTCGCCCTCGGCCACGCGGTATTGCTTGCCGCCTGTGCGGATGACTGCAGCTTTCATCGTAAAGGGACGCGATAACTAGTCGCTTTCCTCGCCTCGCGCAAGGAGCATTCTCGGGGAGGCCCTCGTGGGGGTGTCGGCCCGGCGCGGAACCTGGCCCGGCCCGGCGGCCAGCCCAAGCAAAGCGCTCGCGAGGCGCGCGGCGGCCACAATAATTGCGGACACACTGTAATGATACCGCGGCGCGCGCGCTCACGAGGCCGCTCGCGGGCGAGGAGCTTGCGCGGCCTCACACGGCCGCCATGGCGCGAGCGGCTCGAACCTCGCGCGCGCTGCCCCGAGTCAGGGAGGCCGCGCGCGCAGGCGGCGTCACATGCGCTCCACGAGCTTGCTCGCCGCTTCGTTCTGCTTGCTCAGGTAGTCGCGCATGAGATCGATGGCGCGGTCGGCGTCGCGGTCTGCCTTCTGCGCGTGGCTCTTGGCGTCGTCCTCGCGGGACGCGGCGTCCTCGGCGCGGCGCCGCGCGCCGGCCGCGGCGGCCTGGGCGTCGGCGGCCGGCGCGTCGCCGAAGAGCCCCTTCGCGGGCGCCGCGAGCCCGCCGAGCGCGCCGCCGACCGCGCTGGTCCGCTGCGCGTAGGCGCGCGCGAGCTCGACGCTCGCCGCGTTCGTCTCGCGCGTGGCCTGGAGCTGGCCGGAGACCAGGTCCGTGCCGAGCGCGTCGCCGTGGATCATCGTCCGCTCGCGCACCGCGCCAATCTGGCTCTCCACGCTCGCGGCCTCGCCGTGCCGTGCGGCGGCGCCCACGCTCTGCACGCTCCCGGCGACCTGCATCGCCCCGCCCGCCATCGACAGGCTGCCGGACACCCACGCGCCGGTGCGCGTGGCGGACGCCCCTTCACGCAGCTTGCTCTCTTCGTCGCGGAGCGCGCTCATCCGTTCGGAGTGCGCGGCCTGCTGGCGCGCGCGATCCGCGGCGGCCTGCGTCTCGGACTGCGTGAGCATGGCCTCTCCGAGCTCGAGCGCGGCGTCACCCGAGAAGCTCGGGATCCGGAGGCTCACCGCCCACCTCCCGCCCGCGCGGCGAGCTGGGACATGGCGTCGTGGCGCTCCGCTTGCGCCTGGCTCGCGAGGTCGACGCTCCGCGTCTGGCTCCGCTGCGCCTTCTTCATCGACTCGATCCCGTCGTCGATCTTCGCGCCGTCCGCTTCCGCGCGGCCGTCGGCGCCCTTGGCGTCGGCGCGAGCCTCCTGCGCGCGCGCGTCGTAGACGCCGGCGGCGATCCCGGTCGCGCCGCCCGCGACCACCGCGGCGCCTTGCGCCGCCGAGGCCAGGCCACCGACCGCTTCCGCGGTGGCGGCCGTGGTCTGGCCGACCTGCGCGAGGTTGCCGAGCGCGCCGGCGTTGCCGGTGGCGAGCCCCGCCGCCGCGCCGGCGAGGCCGAGCCCGGCGCACAGCTTGGGATCCCAGCCATGGTCCGCGCCGTACTTCGAGGCCGTCATCAGGCCCGCCGCGACCACCATCGCCGGCACCGCCGCGCCGCCCGTCGCCACCGCCGCGGCGCCCATCGCGACGCCGCCGGCGACCATCGCGACGTCGCTGCCGAGCACCTTCGAGACGCCGCCGAGGAAGCCGGACTCCTCGGCCGCCTCGCGCGCGCGGCGCTGCGCCTCCTCGGCGTCCTTGCGGTGTCGCTTCTGGGCCTCCGCTCCGGCGTCGATCTGCTCGCGTGCGTTCGCCTTGCGGGTGTCCTGCGTCTCGATGCTGGCCTGCATCACCTGGAGCTCGGGGTCGAGCGCGTAGACCGACCCGCTGCCTGTGGAAAGTCGTGCGTCCATGATCAACCCCTCATCGTGCCGATGATGCCGGCGACGGTGTCGTTCATCGACTTCAACACATTCGATGCCAGGGTCGCTGCCTGGCCCAGCTTCGCTTGGACGTCCGCGAGCGACATCTGCGTGAGCGCGTCGTCGTGGGAGTATTCGTCGAGCAAGCCTTGAACCTGCTTCTGGTATCCGTCGAGATGCGCGCTCCCGAGGATAGTGTCGGGGTTGAAATCTCGACTCAAGATGAGATTGTAGTTGTCCGAATCGACGGCATCTAGCACGTGTTCGCTCTCCACCAACTCCTGATCCCGGGTATAGCTACTATGGGTCATTGCCGCCGCCGTGAAGCGGTCGAGCATCGGCTGTAGCGTGTCACGGAGCTGCGCGAAGTTCGGGTCGTCGCGGTGCTCCTTGAGAAAGTCACGAATCGCGATGGCGACGTCGGCGTAGCGGTGGTCGCGGCTCGAGTTTCCGATCGCGCCCATGATGTCGCTGAGCTCCTTCGAGATCTTGCTGTTGCGCTGGGAGGCGTCGAGGAGCTTCCGCCGATCCTTGCGGAGCTCGCCTGCCTTTTCCGCGTAGAAAGCCATGATACCGGTCGCGCTGTCGAGGTCGTAAGCAGGCGCCTCCGAGACGTGCGCCGCGACCTCTGCGCCGTCCTCTCCCTGGTACCAGGCGTCGAGCTTCGGGCTGTTCATGTCGATGACGGTTTGCTTGGGTGAATTTCCGTCGATGATGGCCATCGTAGGTCTCCTTGATGCGCGCCGAGCCGGGGGCTGGCGTCCCCCATGGTTCGGCGTGTCCGGGGGTGAGTTGCGGACGAAATGCGCGCGAGCTGACGGCCCGTGGCGTTTCGGGTTATGCTCGCCGCGCATGCGCCACGGCGTCCCGGTCTTCGTCTCCGCGCTGCTCCTCGGCGGCGGGCTCGCGCTCGGCGTCGCGCCGACGGTCGGCGCGCAGCCGCGAGCGGCAGCGCACCCGAAGCGGGCCGCCCAGCCAGCGAAGAAGAAGGGCGGCAAGGCCGCGGCGTCCGCCGAGGTCGCGCCGGCCGACTCCGCCGCGCCGCCGGTGGAGCCCGCTGCCGCTCCCAAACCGCGCGCGGTCGGCGCACCCGCGAGCGCCGCCGACGCGGGGGCGGGCGTGGTCGGCGTGAGCGAGCAGGGAGACAGCGGCGTGAAGACGTACAAGTTCGGTGTGCAGGAGGTCGAGGGGCGCCTCAAGTCGCCGCAGGTCCTCTATTTCTTGCGGCGCGTGCGCGCGGAGTTCGCCTCGGGCGAGCTCGGGCACCGCTCGTTCATGCGTGAGCTCAGCGACACCCGTCGCGATCCGGCCTTCCGATGAGCGCCGCGAGCCCCGCCTCGACGCCCATCGTGCTGCGCGCCGCTGCGGTGTGGGGCACCACCGTGCTCGAGGTGAGAAATCTCACGCCCGGCAGCTCGTTTCAGCTCGGCGAGGGTGAAGGCGCGGTGATCGCGAAGCCGGACGGCTCGCTCGCGTCCGACTACCCCGTGCGCGCGGTCGGCTCGGGGTGGGAGCTCGACGCGCGCGGCGCGACCGGCGGGAGGCTCTGGCTTCGCGGGCGCGAAGAGAGCCCCGTCGAGCTCGCCCGCTCCGGCGCGCCCATCCCGATCGTCGCCGGGGACTACGGGCTGCTCCAGTACGGCGCGTTCTCGGTGTTCTTCCAGTTCACGCACGCGCCGCCGCTCATCAAGCAGCGCCGCCGGATCGAGTGGGGGCTGCTCTTCGCGTTCGTCTTCTCGACCGTCGCGGTCGTCGGCGGACTGCTCCTCCTCTGGGCCATCACCTCGCCGCCCGCCATCGAGAAGCCCCTCGAGCTCACGAGCCAGCAGGAGCTCCTGCTCCGCTTCAACATCAAGGAGGAGCCCGAGCCCGAGCCGAAGCCCGAGACGGGTCAGGACAAGGACAAGGGCTCGGGCGTCGAGAACCCGGGCGCCAAGGATCCCAAGCCCGCCGGCGGCGGCCGCAAGATGGCCGGAAAGGAGGGGCTCCTCGGGCGCCAGGGCAAGGAGGACAAGACCGAGCTCCCCGGCGAAGTGCGGAACGGCCTCGGCGGGATGGCCGACGTGCTCAGCAGCGACGTCGGGGACGAGGTGAAGAAGACGCTCGGCACCATCAGCTCGGTCGCCGACGCGCTCGGCGGGCTGCGCTCCGATCGGATCGTGCTCGGACGCGGCCCCGGCACCGGGCTCCGCGGCACCGGCAGCGGCGGCGGCGGCGACGGTCCGGGCGTGCCCTTCGGCTCGGGGACGCTCGACACCGGGTGGGGTCCCGGGCGTGGGGGTGGGTTCGGCGCGGGGACCGGCGGGCCCGGGGGTCCGGGCTCGGGCGGCACCGGGCGCGGTGGGCGCGGCGGAGGCACCGGCACCGGCGACGGCTCCGGCACCTCGGAGCGCAAGGTCACCGGCGCGGACGCGCCGAAGGCGGGCCAAGGGCTCTCGCCCGGTCAGATCTCGCGAGTGGTGAACTCGCGCGCGGGCGCGTTCCGCGCCTGCTACGAGATCGCCGCGGCCCGCGATCCCGAGCTCAAGGGCGGCGTGACGGTGAGCTTCAGCATCACGCCGGGCGGCTCGGTCTCGAGCGCGAGCGTCGGCGGCTCCACGCTCGGTAACCCGCGCGCCGAGAGCTGTATCCTGCGGCAGTTCCAGCGCCTCCAGTTTCCAGCGGCGGACAAGGCGACCGGGGCGAGCTGGCCGCTCTTCTTCCGTCCCGCCAAGAAGCGCTGACATGACGAGCCGCGCGAGCCGCCCGGGCTCTGCCTCGCGCCGCACCGGCAACACCCGAGCGGCCAAGGGGTGGCTCGCGGCGGTGGCACGAGGCTGGCAAGCTCTCTCGGGCTACGCCGGCGAGAGGGCTGAAAAGATGGCGAAATCACGGGCGGTTAGAGGTTTGGTAGTGGGGTTTACAGGCCCCAATATGGGGTCTGGCGCCCCCTCCTACGCCCTGCTCGCGGCGGCGGTCGTCGCGATGGGCGCGCTCGGCTGCGGAGCGAGCGAGGGCGAGAAGCAGACGCTCGAGCCGCAGCAGATGGCGATGAGCGCGGCGGACACGCCCATCTACTCGGATCGCGAGATGACGCTCTACGAGCGCAAGCTGAGCGTGCCGCTCGCCATCCGCCGGCCGAGCCAGAGCGAGCGCGAGCCGCTCTGGCGGGTGAAGGCGCCGCCCTTCCCGCGCGGGCCGTGGGTGACCTCCGGCGAGGTGCAGCTTCAGGTCACCTGGACGATCTCGAACCTCGATCGGGACGGGCACGCGGTCGAGCTCCTGGTCGATCCGTGGAACGAGTTCGGGCGCTACTGGCCGGGCATGAACCTCACCAACCCGCAGCAGAACGAGTTCCAGCCGAACCTCTCCGGCATCGACCGGGTGATGTTCGTCGATGGCACGCGGGCCGGGGACGCCTCACGTATCCACGGCACCTTCACCTTCGACGACCTGCACGAGCTCGCGGTCGACTTCGCGACCGTGATGAACATCATCGCGACCGTCCCGCCCGGCGACCCCGCCGAGATGGACGCCGCGGACTCACCCGCGACGCTCGTGAACCACGCGTTCTCGTGGGCGAATCGCTCGTACGATGACCCGCTCGTCGCGCCCTATCGGCCCCCCATCGTCCCCGGGCTTACCGGCTTCGACATCGGGCTCCGGACCCGCGAGCCGGCGAACGTGGCGCTCGAATTCGTGATCGAGCTCGTCGACAAGAGCGACGAGAGCAAGGTCTTGACACCGGATAGCAAGGACCGAAAGCTCGATCCGCCGACCGAGTACGTCACGGTCGGGTTCGAAGGCGGCTGAGTCCTGCACACCATCCGAGGCACCCTCGAGCGCGGCTCCGGCGCGGAGCCGCGCATCGCATACGCGCTTCACGTCCCCGATGTCGAGGCCGCGGGCGCGGTGCTCGTCACGCACGGCTTTGGCGAGCACAGCGGCCGGTACGACGAGGTGGTCGCCGCGCTCACCGAACAGCGGCTGCTCGTCGCGACCTACGATCTCCGCGGTCACGGCCGCTCCGGAGGCGAGCGCGGCCACGTGCTCGCGTTCGAGGACTACGTCCGCGACGCGACCGCGCTCCTCGACGAGCTCCGCGCGGACGCCGAGTTCGGGCGTATCGAGCGGCCCGCGCTCTTCGGGCACAGCCTGGGCGGCCTCATCAGCACGCACCTCGCGCTCTCGGCGCCAGACCGCTTCTCGGGGCTGGCGCTCACCTCGCCGTTCTTCGGCCTCGCGCTCGAGGTCCCCGCCGTGAAGCTCGCGCTCGGACGCGGGATGAGCCGGTGGTTTCCGCGCTTCTCGCAGCCGACCGGGCTGTCCGGCGCGCACGTGACGCACGACGCCGAGATCGCGCGCGCCTACGACAACGACCCGCTCGGCGTGAAGCGCTGCAGCGCGCGCTGGTTCACCGAGACGACGCGCGCTCAAGAGGAGGCGCTCGCGCGCGCCGGCGAGCTCCGCCTCCCGGTGTTCGTGATGGCGGCTGGCGACGACCGGGTGGCGGCGCTCGCCGCCACGCGCCGCGTCTTCGAGCGGGTCGCCAGCCCGGACAAAGAGCTCCGAGTCCTCGACGGCCTCTACCACGAGGTCTTGAACGAAGTGGACCGCGCGCCGCTCATCGCGGCGCTCGCGACGAGGCTCCGGGCCTGGTTTCCCTGAGCAGGCCGACGGTGCGGGGGTGCCGATGCGAGCGAATGACCAGGACCTGAACTACTTCGCCGAGCCGCTCATCGAGGCGGCGAACGCGGCGGGTATCGGCCTCGTGGTCACCACCGCGCGAACCGGAAATCCTCGAACGCTCTACGCGAGCGACGCGGTCCTGCGGCTCCTCGGCCGCTCGCGCGAGGAGCTGCTCGCGCTGCCGACCCTCACGCTCATAGCGCCGGCGGCCCGCGAGCACATGGATGAGCAGGTCGAAGACCTCGGCGCCGGCGCGCCGCTCCCGGCCCAGATCGACACCGTCGTCGTGCGGCCGGACGGCACGACCACGCCGGTCGAGCTCAAGGTGACGGAGGCGTGGATCGACGGCGCGCGGGTCGCCGTCTCGTTCGTGGTCGACGTGACCCACCGTCGCGCCGCCGAGCAGGCCCTGCGGAGCTCCGAGGCGCGGTTCCGCATGCTCATCGAGCGCGCGCCCGAGGCGGTGTGGATCATGGAAGAGCAGAAAATCTCTTACGTGAACGCCGCCGCGCTCGAGCTCTTCGGCTACCACGACGCGAGCGAGCTCATCGGCGCCGCCGCGAGCGAGTTCGTCCACCCGGACGACCTCGCGCCGCTCGAGGAGCGCGCCGGCAAAATGCTCGTGGAGCGCCAGCGACTCTCGCCCTTCGAGTACCGAATTCGGCGGCGCGACGGCGCGTTCCTCACGATCGACGTAAGCTCGATGGTCATCGACCTCGGCGGGGTGCCCGGCGTGCTCTCTTTCGGCCGCGACGTCACCGAGAGAAGGCAGATCGAGGCGCAACTCCTTCAGGCCGACCGGCTCGCGGCGCTCGGCCTGCTCGCGGGAGGGATGGCCCACGCCATCAATAACCCACTCTCGTATGTGCTCTTGAACCTCGAGCATCTCGAGCGCGCGCTCCCCGCGCTCGCCGAGGATCCCAGCGGGCTCCCCGGCGTGCTCGCGCGTCTCACCGAGACCTGCGACGGGGCCGCGCGGGTCGCCAAGGTGGTCCGCAACATGCGCGCCTTCTCTCGCGTGCGCGATCGAGTCCTCACCCCGGTGGACGTGCGCGAGATCTTGGCGCAGACGGTGTCGATCGTCGAAAATGAGATCAAGCATCGCGGCAGCTTGATAGCGCACTATGAAGACGTGCCGCCCGTGATGGCGGGGGAGGGCCGCTTGGAGCAGGTGTTCCTCAACCTGCTGGTTCACGCAGCGCAGTCGCTCCCCGAAGACGAGGCCGAGCGCGGCGAGCTGCGCGTGAGCGCGCGCTTGGAGCCGTCGGGGCTGGTAGTGGTCGAGATCTCGGACAATGGCCCGGGGACCGCTCGTCACGAGCGACCGCGGTCGAGCGGGCCGCCGAGGGTCGAGAGCGAGCAGCAGGCCAGGGACCGGCTCGGGCTACCGATCGTAAGTAGCGTCGTCAGCTCGATGGGCGGCTCGCTCCACGTCGAGAGTCGGCCGGGTCGGGGCACGACGTACCGCGTGGAGCTTCCCGCGGCCGCGCGGCCCGATCCAACGGCGGCGACGCCGCCGTCGAGCGTGCGCGACGCGGGTGAGCCCATGCGCCGCGCGCGGATCCTCGTCTTGGATGACGATCCGGGCGTGAGTCAGGGGCTCAAGCTGATGCTCGGTGACGAGCACGAGGTCCTCTCGGCGCCGAGCGTGGAGGCTGCGCTGCCGCTCCTGCTCGCCGAGCCACTGCGCTTCGACGTCGTGCTCTGTGACTTGATGATGCCGGTGCGCTCCGGGCTCGACTTGTTCGAGGAGCTCGGCACGAAGCGCCCCGATGCCGTGGCGCGGGTCGTGTTCATGACCGGCGGCGCTTACACGCCCGAGGCCGAGGAGTTCCTGTCGAAGGTCCCCAACCCGCGCCTCGACAAGCCCTTCGATCTGTCGGCGGTCCGCCAGCTGCTCCGCGCGATGATGGCGTGAGGGCCGAGCTCACGGTCACTGCGAGAGTGCGCGCTCGAGGAGCGCGGTGGCCTCGCTCGGGGAGAGCGTGACCATGGCGCGGACCTGCCTGTCCGCGCGCTCGAGCACGACGCGCCGCCCGAGATCGGTGGTGAGCTCGCGCTCGAGCCACGGCACGAGCTCTCGTTCGCGGAGCTCCTCCAGCAGGTCGCCGAGCTCCTGGCAGGCCGCCTGGTCGTCGCAGCCGACCACCGCGCGCACCGTGAGCTCGGGCGCGACGTCCGCCCCGAGCGCGAGCGCCCGGACCCGCGACAGCGGCGACTCCCGGACGAGCTCGGAGTCGAGGGCCTGCTCCAGCCAGTCGGCAGGCAGCGCCACGCTCACGAGGAGCGCGCTCTCCTCGCCGACGCTGACGCGGAGCGCGTGATGTAGCCGATCTCCCGCGAGCGAGGGCGCCGACCCCTCGGCGACCTCGACGAGCTCGTGGAGCGTGCGACCGTCTCCGAGGAGCGCCGGCCCTCCCGGGCGGCTCGCGAGCTCGCCCTCTGCTCCGGTGCGCGCTCGCACCCTGGTGAACGAGCCGAGCGTCGAGGTGAGCGGCACGCCGCCGCGCTTCGTGATCACCGCGCTCGCGCAGCCGAGGGTGGCCACGGCGTCGAACGAGCCGAGCGCGACCACGCCGAAGTCCGTCGGCTCTCCTGCCGCCATGCGCGGCAGAGCAAGCACGAGCGTCTCGATCTGCGCGGTGGGATCGAACCCACACACGGCTTCGAGCCGCCCGATGCCGCCGAGCTCGCGATCGGGCGCGGTCAGGAGCGCGCCGAGCGGGCTCTGACGCAGCCGCCTCAGATCGAGCGACAGGACCGCGGCCGTTCCTCGGGGCACGAACCGGAGCGGGTCGAGCGAAGCCTCTGGCGCCGGGGGCGAGCGCCGCGCAGAGTCGGCGGCGCTCGCTGGTGCTCCCGTCTGCTCAGCGGCGCGCGGAGCCAGCGCCCAGATCGCGACCGCCGTGATCACGAGCCAGGCCGCACGGTTCATCCGATCGACCGACCCGTCGCCCACCCGGGTGAATCTAGCAGCTCAACCGAGATCGCCGGACCGACGTCCCGCGCTGCGCCGCCGACCCTCGGGGCGCGCGGGGAAAATCCTGCGATCGAGCGGCGCCCGACGCTCGAGCAGGGCGCGCTTGCCGGCGGGCTCGCGGAACAGCCAGCGCACGCCCTCGAGGGTCGTCTGCCCCGAGAGCTGGACCTCCGCCGCGTGCTCGTCACAGAGGGCCACGATGCGATCCTCGATGAGCACGCGCCGCAGTCGCCCTCGGCTCAGCGGCTTGTCGAGACCCGAGCAGATTTCGCACTTGCGGGACATGGCCGGACGCTGACGCCGCCCGCCCCTCCGGGCCAACTTTCTCGCGCTTCTGCGCGCCCGCCGTCTCGGCCAGGTCGAGCACACCCGGATTGCTCGGCTCGGCGCGGAGCATTATGGATTCCTTCTCGCTCCTCGAAGGGAAGGTCGATCGTGCGTTTCTTGTTCGTGATGGATCCTGCCGAGCACATGCTGCCCGACAAGGACACCTCGTTCGCTTTCATCCGCGGAGCCCAGGCGCGCGGTCACGAGTGCCTGCACTGCCGGCCCATCGACCTGCACAACCTCGGTCGTGACCTCTTCGCGACTGCGCGGCCTCTCCGCGTGTCCGAGAGCGCACCGCACGCCGTGCTCGGCGCGCCCAAAGTGTTGCCGGTCGCCTCGCTCGACGCGGTGTTCATTCGGAAGGATCCGCCCTTCGACGCGGCGTATCTGCACCTCACGCAGCAGCTCGACTTGGTCACCGATCGCGTGCTCGTCTTGAACGATCCGCGCGGCCTCCGCGACGCCAACGAGAAGCTCTTCGCGTTTCAGTTCGCGGAGTTCATGCCTCGCTCGCTGGTGACGAGCGAGCCCGCGCGTATCCTCGACTTCGTGGAGACGGTGGGCGGGCGCGCAGTCCTCAAGCCGCTGGATGGCGCGGGCGGCTCGGGCGTCGTGGCGCTCACCCGCGGAGACCGCAATAATCGCGCGCTGGTCGATCTCCTGACCCGCGAGGGTCGCGAGCTCGCCCTGGTGCAGGAGTACCAGCCCGAGGTCCGGCAGGGGGACAAGCGCGTGCTCATGCTCGACGGTGAGTCGCTCGGCGCGATCTTGCGCGTGCCGCGAGAGGACGACATCCGCGCCAACATCCACGTGGGCGGTAGCGTGCAGCCGGCCGAGCTCGACTCCGCCGAGCAAGCGCTCGTGCGCGCCGTCGGCGCCCGGCTGCGTCAGCATGGCCTCTACTTCGTCGGGCTCGATCTCATCGGCGGCAAGCTCATCGAGGTGAACGTGACGAGCCCGACCGGGATCCAAGAGCTTGGCCGCTTCCAGCAGCGCCGCGTGGAAGACGACGTCATCGCGTGGGTCGAGCGCCGAGCCGCGCAGCTCGGCGGGTCGCCCGCGCACCGCGGCTGAGCTGGTCGCTCGCTGCCCCGCGGCGGTCGAGCCGCGCGGCTTCGCGACGGACCGACCCCACCCCCTCGACAGCGGCTCAGCGGATCGACGCGACCAGCTCGGCGCTCTCGCTGTCGTTGAGATCCGAGGCCACCGCGTAGCCGACGCCGCGCTGTTCGACCGCGGCGATGGAGTAGCCGCGGCGGTTGCCGACGTAGACGGGGCGATTTTGCACGACCCGCGGCTCGAGCGTGACGCGTAGGGGAAACCGCGTGGAGTTATAGACGTAGACCGTGACGCGGTGACCGTCGACCTGGTAGCGGAGCGAGGCCGCCCGCTGGTTTCGCACCGGCACGAGGTTGCCACCCACCCAGCGCGCGCCGTACTGCTGCAAGCTCGGCAGCCGCATCGGTACGCCGACCGCCGGCTCGAAGCGCATCACCTGCGACGGCTCGGTCACCTCCGGTGCCGGATCATCGGCGTGGAAGCTCACGAACTCATCGATCAGCTGCTCCACGCTGGTCGTCGAGCTACTCATGTTCATGGTGTCCCCGCTGCTCGCGCGCGCTGCGTGCGACGGGCCGTTCACCGAGGCGGCCCACACCAGCACCGACGCGGCGGCGGCCGCGACCGGCACGATCGTCCGCCAGGGCAGCACGCGGCCGCGATCATCGAGCGCGTGATCGGCGCGCTCACGCCCACGCTCCGCCGCGAGCGCGGCGCGGATCCGCAGCTCGAGCGCCTCGGTAGGCGGCGCGGCGTCGAGCACCGCGCGGCGCGTGCTCACCCGCAGCGCTTCCTCGAGTCGCACCCGCTCGGCGCACTCGGCGCACTCGGTGAGGTGCTCCTCGACCTCGAGGATCTTCTCGGCGGGGAGTTCACCGTCGACGAACGTCTCGGTGTGGGCGAGGAAGCGGCGACAGTGGCTCATCCGACCGCCTCCTTCCGGCGCCGGTACGAGGCCATGTCGACCGGCGCGCTCGAGCGCGACTCGGCTTCGCCCGGCGTCCCGTGCCCGACGCTCGGCTCCGGGCCGACGATTCCCATCGCCCGCGCGTGCTCGTAGAGCCGCGCCTTCAGCAGCCGGCGGCCACGGTGCAGCCGCGACATCACGGTGCCGACGGGGCAGCCCATGACGTCGGCGATCTCGCGGTACGAGAGCTCCTCGACGTCAGCGAGCACCACCGCGAGGCGGAACTCGTCGGGGAGCTCGTCGAGGGCGTCGCGGATCTCACCCTCGAGCACCGGACGGAGCGCCTGCGACTCGGGATCACGCATCGCCTCCATGGTCGAGGCGCTGACCCAGCCATCGGCGAGGGGGTCGGCGTCAGGGCCTTCGAGCACGCTCTTCTCGAGCCCGCCGCGGCGATATCGGTTGATGAAGGTGTTGGTGAGGATGCGGAGGAGCCAGGCCCGCATGTTGGTGCCCGCCTCGAACTGGCCGCGAGCGCGGATGGCCTTGACGAACGTGTCCTGGACGAGGTCCTCCGCCTCGGTCGGGCTCTTGGTCAGCCGGGTGCCGACCGCCATGAGCGAGCCGAGATGGCTCAGCGCCTCACGCTCGAAATCGGTGGCCTGGGTTCGACTCGATGAGATCACTGGATGCTCCGCTCGTACGAGTCGATAACCTGGCGTCTGGTCCGGTTATTCCTTGTTGTCGGGGCCGCTCCCCAGCCGTTTTTCGAGCGATTCGAGCCGGGTCGCGAGCTTACGCACCTCTGCCTGGAGCTCGCTGAACGCCGAAAAGTTCGGGAGTGACGCGCGGATACGCTCGTCGATGCTGTGCTGGAACTGCTCCAGGGTGGCGCGGAACCCCTTCGGCGCGGCGTCCTTATCGTGCTTTTCCGACACTTCTCTCTCCACTTCCGGCGGCTCCTCGGCCGCGAATTCGGCCGACTCGGCCTCGCTCTCGTCGCGTGGGATCAGGCGGCCGATGGGGCCCTCGCGAAGCTGCGACAAGATCTTCTCGCCGCGCTGGCGAATGAGAAATTTCAGGGTCGCGAGCGGGATCC
Source organism: Polyangiaceae bacterium (assembly GCA_035063585.1). Classification (GTDB taxonomy): domain Bacteria; phylum Myxococcota_A; class Polyangia; order Polyangiales; family Polyangiaceae; genus JAPSGB01. The sequence goes on along the minus strand of JAPSGB010000028.1, from coordinate 6,025 downwards.
CCCGAGGCCGAGCCTTGAGCTCCTCAGAAATGATGAGCGCCAGCGTGACGTCGGTCTTGTCCTCCTTGGTCGCGTTGTCGATGATCTGAACTTCTTCGCCCTCGCGCACCATGTCTGCAATTTGCAGGAGCGTGACGTAGCGGCTGTCCTTGGTGTCGTAGAGCTTGCGGTTCGAGTACCGCTTGATCACCCGCCGGTCATTAGGAGAAACCGGGGCACCGGCCGAAGAGCTCTCAGTCGTGACCATCTCGCTGCCTTTTGGGTGCGACATCGACCCGGAACGACGGGTGCCGGGGCTCGCGGCCGCATCTCACCAATAATGGCGCGAAGCGTCAACCTCCGCCAGCCGCCGGGGCCTCGGGGTCGGGGCGGCGCGAAGGCCCCCGGCTCGGCCGCTCAGCCCGCGCGCGAGAGCGCAGGCGCGCTCACGGCGGTGAGCTCGGCCTCGCAGAGCTCGAGGACGCCCTCCAGAAAGTCCTGGAACGACTCGCGGCGGAGCCCAAGCTCGTCGATCCACGCGACCACCGCGCAGCCGCCGCCGCCCGAGGGCTTCGAGAAGTCGAAGGCGAAGACGGTGGTCGCCTGCGGATCGATCCCGAACGGCAGCAGTCGCCGGCGACGCGGCCCGAGCAGCTGCCCGAGCCCGTGCACCGGCGTCTCGGCGGCAGCGAAGATGGCGCTCGCGGTCTCCTCGTGCTCCTGGCGCCCGAGGGTCGTGGTGCCGAGCAGGGTCGCGCCCTCGAAGAAGCGTGGCCAGCCGTCGTGGAGCGCGAGAAACTCGCGGTACTCGAGCGGGAGCTCGCAGCGCAGCCGCCGCTCGACCGCCGCGAGCGCCTCGCGGGACGCGCCCGGGTTCGGCACGAGCCCCGCGTCGCGATGCGGCATGAGCCGCATGAGCTCGGTCTGAACGTCGCGAATCTCCGAGAGTAGCCCGCTCATCCCTCTGCTCATCACCGTCTCCTCGCGCCAGCTGGCGGCACCCTAGGGGGCGGCCGCGCCACGGGCCAAGATCCGCGCATCCCCCCGAAGTTCGCCCGAAGAGCGAGGCGCAGGCTATAGCCGTCGACGATGCGTGCCGCGCCGTGGCTCGTGCTGTTGGTCGCTCTGTCCGTCGTGCTCGGCGCGTGCGGCGGAAACGACGCGGCGCCGCAATTGGTGCAGGTCACCGACGTCTCGCCGCGTGACGTCGCCCTCGGCGACCAGCTCGAGCTCTCCGGGGCGGGCTTTCCAGCGGGAAAGCCCGCGACCGTGGAGTTTCACGGTGACCTTCACCGGCCGGGCAAGAGCCCGAAGCGCGGCGTTCGGATCGTCGCCAAGGGCGCGAGCCGCTCCGCGAGCCGCGTCGGGCTGACGCTCACGAGCGAGCTCGAGTCGGCCTTCTGCGGCCGCGGCGATGAGGCGCGGCACACCACGTTCCACGGCGAGATCATCGTCTCGTTCGCGCCCAAGCTCTCCGGCGCGCCCCCGGTGACCGGGAGCCTACGCGACGCGACGCTCGACATCGAGTCACCGACGGTCGCGCGCGAAGTGCTCGCCGAGCGCCGCGCCGAGGCGGAGCACGCGCTCACCTTCCTCGGGCTCGAACTCGACGCAGACGTGGCCGGGCGCGTACTCGTGAAGAGCGTCGTCCCAGGCGGGCGCGCGAGCCGCGCTGGCCTCGAGCCGGGTGATGCGCTGATCTCCTTCGAGGGTACCAGCGTGCTCTCTGCGGACGATCTGGTGAGCTCCGGCGAGCATCGCTTCGCGGAGGTGATGGTGCGGCGCGGTGCGGCGCGTGACGCCCTGCTTCGGCGCGTCGAGGTCGAGGGCATGCGTGAGCGGGCGCCCGGAGATCTGGCCACCGCGGCGATCTTGGTGGGGCTCGCGGGTGGGCTCCTGCTCCTCTTCATGTCGCCCACCGCCGGACTGCTCAGCTGGATCGAGCGGCGCCTGGTCCTGCGCCTCCGGAGCACGCGCACCCGCGCGGGGCGCGCAGACGCGGTGAAGAGCGCGCTCCGCGCGGCCGTCTCCGAGGATCTTCTACCCCCCGGCATCGATCGCCCACTGCTCCGCGTCTTGCCGTACGTCGTGTTCGTCGCGATCAGCGCCGCCTTCACCGCGCTCGCGCTCGGCCGGGCCTTGATCTTGCCGGATCTCGACCTCGGCATCCTCCTGCTCTCGACCATCACCGCGCTCACCGCCGCCGGGCTCGTGCTCGGCGGCTGGCGTCGCGGCCGGCGTTGGTCGCTCCTCGACGGCGCGGGCGGCGCGTTCTCCATCTTGAGCTATCAGCTCCCGCTGCTCATCGGCGTCATGTGCGTGGTGCTCACGGTGGGCAGCCTCCGCATCGAGGACATCGTCGCCGCGCAGGGCGGCGCCCCGTGGCGCTGGAACGTCTTCCAGAGCCCGGTGCTCTTGCTCGCGTTCATGCTCGTCACGGTCGCCGCGTTACCAGAGGCGAGCCGCGCGCCGCTCGAGTTGCCCGAGGCCGACGGCGAGACGCCCGGGATCGTCTCCCACCACGCCGGGATGCGCGCGGTCGTGTTCCTCGCAGAGTGGGGCGCCGCGTTCATCGTGGCCGGCGTTGCCGCGGCTCTGTTCCTCGGCGGCTGGCGCCTCCCGGGAGTCTCTTGGAACCTCCAGCGCTCGAGCGCTCTCCTCATCGGGCTCGGCGCCCTCCTCTTCCAGGTGAAGTGCTGGCTTCTCCTGCTCGGCACGCTCGCGCTCCGGTGGGCGCTGCCTCGAGTTCGGCTCGAGCAGATGGCGGCCGTATGCTGGCGCTACCTCGTGCCGCTCTCACTGGTGGCCCTGCTCTCGACGGTGCTCTGGCTCATCGCGGCGCATAGCCCGGTGCTCCGCGCGCTCGAGGCGGCGTCCGGCTACGTCCTCTCCGCGCTGTGCCTCATCGTGCTCGCGTGGTTCACGCGCAGGGTGATGATCGCGCTCCGTGCTCCGCAGGGACAGATGAGCGTCAACCCCTGGCTCTGAACCGCGGGGTCGCCGCTCTCGCCGCGCCTTCCACAAGGAATGAGCCGCGCCAAGCGGGGCCAACGAGAGCGGACCGTGGGCCGGTTGCAGGTGCGCGTCTTTGCGGCTAGAGCGGAGTGGCTTCGCACTGGAGGTGGCAATATGCGTTCTTATTTCTTCGTGATGCTCTCGATGGGAGTCGCGGCATGCGCCGCATCACCTGACGCTCCGGGCGGCGGTGGCGCTTCGTCAGGGGGCGCGGACGCCGGCGCGGACTCCGCAGCTGGTGCTGGTGGGCAGAGCGGCGGCGCGGGTACTGGTGGGCAGAGCGGCGCGGGTACCGGCGGCGGCGCGGGCTCCGGCACCGGCGGCGGCGCGGGCTCCGGCACCGGCGGCGGCGCGGGCTCCGGCACCGGCGGCGGCGCGGGTACGGCCGGCAGCGCCGGGGCGAGCGGCAGCGCCGGGGCGAGCGGCAGCGCCGGGACCGGCGGCGCGGAGCCTGCTCCGGTCGTCGTCATCGCGACGGCGGACAACGCCTACGGCTTCGGTTGGGGCGACGCGAGCAGCGTAGTGAACTACCGCTCGAACTCCGCGGCGACCACCGCCGGCGCCATCTTCAACTGCCCCGTCGGCGGCCCCGACCGTCTCGGCGCGCCGCTCGCGGTAGGACAGGTCGTCGGCCCGGAGCGCTATGTCGTGCCTGCCGACCAAGCGCCCGAGGCGGCTTACCTCTACCTCGTCGCTTGGGCGGACTACAGCACCACGCAAGGCGTACTCGCGCAGTTCGCGCGCGAAGGCGGCGCCACTCTCTACACCGGCGCGGGCGAGTGGCAGGCGTGCGCGACGGGCCTCACCTACGCCACGTCGGCCGAAGCGATGCGCGACGGCCCGTCGAAGGAGACCATCAACGAGCAGATCACGATCTGCAACGCCGGTTCTGGTAACTCGAGCACGACCAGCGCGGGCTGGGTCGGCCCGAAAGGCGCGCTCCCCGCGACGCCGGGCGCGGTCGGCAAGGTCGTGTTCGGACAGGACAACTCCTCCGAGACCGACCGGCGCGGCCAGCCGGGCTTCTTCTTCCCGCCGGTCTGCGGCCGCCCGAACGGGCGCGATCCGGACAACGGAGGTATCGACGCGGATGCGCGCTGGATGTGGTACTCCCCGACCGGCGACGCCGACGGCGCGTTCAACGCCATCGGCTCGAACACGACCCGCACCTTCCTCATCTTCCGGCTCCCCGCCAAGGCGCTGCCGCCCGTGACGCACGGGTGAATCGGAGGCGAAGCTCGAGCGCGGCTCAGCGGCGGGCCGCGCTCGCACCGAGCGCGCGCACCGAGTCGATCACCGCGCCGAGCGGCGCGTAGTCGCCAGCCGCGCGGGACAGGTATTGATAAGCGATGGTCCCGTCCCGCGAGACGACGACCGTGCCTCCCTGCTGCCAAGGATCGCCCTGCAAAGACTCCTGTCGATGCCCGCTCCGCCACGCGCGGAGCCCGCTCGACAGGGTCGAGCGGAGTCCGCCGAGCCCGCCCACGCCGTGGCGCATACCGAGCGCGCGATACGCGAGCCGCCCGGGGTCGGTGAAGACGTTCTTCGCGTCCATCCCGGTGCGTGAAGCAAAACCGAGCGCGTGGATTGGGTTGCCGTTGCCGATGACCGCGACGCGCGCGCCGGCGCGCTCGAGCTCCGGTAGCGCGCGCACCAGCTCGCTCACCTGCTCATGACAGAAGATGCAGCCGAAGTGGCGCACGAAGCCGAGCGCCGCCGGCCCCTTGCACCACAGCTCGGAGACGAAGTGCGGCTTCCCCCATGGATCGAGGAGCTCGATGAAGGCGAGGGCGCGAGTATCAGCCATGGCTATCCTCCCCTGATACTCCGGCTTCGGCCCGGTGGCGAGCGCTCCGCCCGGGCGAGCCGCGCGAAGCTTCCGCGGCTCGCCGGGCGTCGCTCACCCCCTCCGGCAGAGAGCGCCTCGGCTCACTGACACGCGGCCGACAGCGGTGTGCAGCTCCCGCTCTTGCACGTCGACCCCAGCATGCAAGCCGGACCGGCCGTCTCGTCGCAGCTCTCACCGTTCTTCGCGATCGCCACGCACACCTTATTGAGGCAAGACGCGCCTCCCCCGCAGGCAAACACGCAGGGGTCTCCAAGCCCCGGGAGTGGCCCGAGCATTCCTACGCACTTGCTCGTGGCGTCATCGCAGGTGAGAAGCTGCCTGGGATCGCAGCTGCTCTCCTCGTCTGGATCGCAAGTCTCGCCGAGGGCGGCGAGCGCCGGCTTCTTGCACTTCTGCTCCTTCCCGCAGATGCGGTTCCCCTTGCATTCCTCGGTAGCCGTGCACGACTCACCGATGTCACGCTGCACCTGACACTTATCACCAGCACCGCAGAAGAGCCCCGACTTGCAGCTCTCGGAGCTGCATGACGCCCCGGCATCCCCCTGGGCCTTGCACGTATGGTCGACGGTGTCGCAATACGCGCCCGAGGGGCAGTTGTCGTCAGAACCGCAGCCGTCACCGAGCTTTCCGAGGGCGGCGCAGGTGCCGTGGCAGGGGTCCGAGCCCTCGCCGCACTTGCGGCTCGTGCACTGCGAGCTGGTGTAGCAGGTGGCCCCGCCGGCGAGTGACCCCGACTTCGAGCCGCACTCGGGCTGGGATGCATCCGCGCTCCCGAGCGCGTCGTTCCCGAAATCGTCACAGGAGACGCTCTCGGTGACCACCGAGTATGCGGCGACGAACGCGGGGGTCACCCGCGAGCCCGGCGCGGCCAACTCCTGGCTGCACTGGTTTCGGTAAACCGCGACGCAGATCGCGTGGTCGGTGGCGCCGAAAAAGCTCAACATGCCCGGCGCGCACCGCTCCATCAGACTGCAGACCGCGTCCGCGTAGTCGTCGCAGGCGCTCTCGGGCGTCGCGGTCGTATGAGCGGCGCAATCGAGCGTGAGCCCGCCGCTGCCGCCGCCGGAGCCCGCGCTGCCGCCGGTGCCGGAGCCCGCGCTGCCGCCGGTGCCGGAGCCCGCGCTGCCGCCGGTGCCGGAGCCCGCGCTGCCGCCGGTGCCGGAGCCCGCGCTGCCGCCGGTG
>JAPSGB010000027.1:0-69985 GCA_035063585.1 Polyangiaceae bacterium | reverse complement strand
CGGCGTAGATCGCGCGGAGGGAGGCCGGCGGCGCGGCCGGCGGCGGCCCCGCACCGCCGGCCGCGCCGCCCCGACAAAAACCAGAAGGGCGACCCGCGGGGGCCGCCCTTCCTCGTGGCTCGCGTGAGCCGTGGCCGCTCAGAAGTCGCCGGGGCCGTGGCTGTGACCGCCGGCCGACGCCTTCTCCTCCTTCGGCTTCTCCGCGATGAGCGCCTCGGTGGTCAGCATGAGGCTGGCCACGCTCGCGGCGTTCTGGAGCGCGGAGCGCACGACCTTGGCCGGGTCGATGACGCCCATCTGGACGAGATCGCCGTACTCGCCGGAGGCCGCGTTGTAGCCGAAGTTGCCCTTACCCTCGCGAACCTTGTTCACGACGATCGAGCCCTCTTCGCCCGCGTTGCCCACGATCTGCCGCATCGGCTCCTCGACCGCGCGACGGATGATCTGCACGCCGAAGCGCTGGGTGTCGGACACCTCGAGCTTCTCGAGCACCTTCTGCGCGCGGAGCAGCGCGACGCCGCCGCCGGGAACGATGCCTTCCTCGACCGCCGCGCGGGTGGCGTGGAGAGCGTCCTCGACGCGCGCCTTCTTCTCCTTCATCTCGGTCTCGGTGGCCGCACCGACCTTGATCACCGCCACGCCGCCGACCAGCTTCGCCAGGCGCTCCTGGAGCTTCTCGCGGTCGTAGTCGCTGGTGGTGTTCTCGATCTGCTGGCGGATCTCGTTCTGACGGGCCTTGATCTTGTCCTTCTTGCCCGCGCCATCGACGATCGTGGTGTTGTCCTTGTCGACCTTGATCGTCTTGGCCTGGCCGAGGTCGCTGATGGTGACGTTCTCGAGCTTGAGCCCGAGCTCCTCCGCGATCACCTGACCGCCGGTCAGCGTCGCGATGTCCTTCAGCATCTCCTTGCGGCGATCACCGAAGCCCGGCGCCTTCACCGCGCAGCACGAGAGGGTGCCGCGGAGCTTGTTCACGACCAGCGTCGCGAGCGCCTCGCCCTCGATGTCCTCCGCGATGATGAGGAGCGGCTTCTGCTGGCGAGCAATCGCCTCGAGCACCGGGAGAAGATCCTTCATGTTGCTGATCTTCTTCTCGCTGAGCAGGATGTAGCAGTCCTCGAGCGAGGCCTCCATCCGCTCCGGATCGGTGACGAAGTACGGCGAGAGGTAGCCGCGGTCGAACTGCATACCCTCGACCACCTCGAGCGTCGTCTCGGCGCTCTTGGCCTCCTCGACCGTGATCACGCCCTCCTTGCCGACCTTCTCCATCGCCTCGCTGAGGAGCTTGCCGATGGTGGTGTCGCCGTTGGCGCTCACGGTGCCGACCTGCGCGATCTCGTTCGGGTCGCGCGTCTGCTTGGCCATCTTGGCGAGCTGCTCGGTGATGGCGCTGACCGCCGCGTCGATGCCGCGCTTGATCTCCATCGGGTTGTGGCCCGCCGCGACGAGCTTGGAGCCCTCGCGGAAGATCGCCTGCGCGAGCACGGTCGCCGTGGTGGTGCCGTCGCCCGCGACGTCGCTGGTCTTGCTCGCGACCTCGCGCACCATCTGTGCGCCCATGTTCTCGAATTTGTTCTCGAGCTCGATCTCCTTGGCGACGGTGACGCCGTCCTTGGTGATGGTCGGCGAGCCGAAGCTCTTCTCGAGCACGACGTTGCGGCCCTTGGGGCCGAGAGTGACCTTCACCGCGTCCGCGAGCGCGTTCACGCCGGCGAGGATGAAGTTACGCGCGTTCTCCTGATAGACGATTTCCTTGGCAGCCATGGTTCGTGTCCTCCTTCAGCTCACTTCTCGATGACGCCGAGGATGTCGTCCTCGCGCAGAATGAGGTGCTCCTCGCCCTCGATCTTGACCTCGGTGCCGGCGTACTTGCCGAAGAGCACGCGGTCGCCCTTCTTGATGTCGAGCGGGCGGACCTTGCCGTCCTCCTGCACCTTGCCGTTGCCCACGGCGATGACCTCACCCTCGATCGGCTTCTCCTTCGCCGAGTCCGGGATGATGATGCCGCCCTTGGTCTTCTCTTCTTCCTTCACGCGCTTGACGATGACGCGGTCCTGCAACGGTCGAATCTTCATGATGACGTGCCTCCCAGTGTGCCTTCGCGCGACCCGCTGGCGCGAGCCGCTCCGTGGGGCCCGCCAAGAGCTCCGGAACTCTCCGGGATCTGGCGGAACCCATTGAAAAGACTTGACTACGCCGGTTAGCACTCACCTGGGGCGAGTGCTAACGACGACGTGGGCGGGAACTTAGCCACGCTCTGGTGCGTGTCAAGCGCCGATCCACCCACGAGCCGGCGAACGGTCGGGCCCTCTGAAAGGGTGTGCAGGGGGGTCGGTGCGGCGCGGAATCGTCAGGGCACTCGGCCACGTCGCGAAGCGCGCCGTGCGCCGTTCGCGAAGCGACACGAACGGCGCGCCACGACGGCGAACGCCACGCTCAGGCCCCGACGGCGGCGACGTACTGCGGCAGTTCCCGGCCGCGCACGCGCGGCGCGCTCACCATGGCCGCCGCAGGCATATGCGGGCGCGCGGGCACGGCAGCCGCGGGGACCACCGACGCGTCCGGCGGGTGCGCCGCGACGTATTGCTCCAGGAGCGCGGCGATGGTGGGGCGGCAACCGCCGCAGCACGTCCCCGCGCCGGACGCTCTGCCTACCTCTCTGACCGAGCGCGCGCCGGCCTCGATGACCTCGAGCACGCGCTGGCTGTTCACTCGGCGACAATGACAGACGAGCACCTGGTGAAAATGACATTCATTTGCAAGAGAGCAAGTCGTATTTGTAAGCATTGGTATTTATTGCATATTTCTCGTGAGGGTAGGCGCGGCGAGGGCGGGGCGCTAGGTTGGCCGACATGAAGGGCGACCCGGACATCCACGAGATCCTGAACGAGCTCCTCACCATGGAGCTCACCCACATCAACCAGTATTTCGTGCACTCGCGGATGTGCGAGAACTGGGGCTACCACCGGCTCGCCAAGAAGAAGCGCGAAGAGTCGGTCGAGGAGATGAAGCACGCAGACGCGCTCATCGCGCGGCTGCTGTTCCTCGAGGGCGTGCCCAACATGCAGCGGCTCGGACCGGTTCGGGTCGGTGAAGATCCGATCGAGCAGCACGAGCTCGACCTCGCGGCGGAGGCCGCGGCGGTCCAGAAGATCAACAAGTGGATCCAAATCGCGCATGACAAGGGCGACTCCGGCACGCGCGAGCTCCTCGCCGAGATCCTGACGCAAGAAGAGGAGTCGCTCGACTGGCACGAGACCCAGCTCACGCTCGTGAAGCAGCTCGGCCGCGAGCACTACCTCGCGCAGCAGCTCGGCGAGTAGTCGCGAGCGCTCCTCACGCGGCGCGCGCGAGTCGGATCTTCTCGGCCTGCCCCGAGCGGTAGAACCGGCGCAGCGCCCCGCGTGGGAGCGTCGGCTCCGCGTGGTCGCAGATCCGCGCGACGAAGCGCGCCGCGAGCTCGTTGGCGAGGCGATAACGATCGCCGTCCTCGGTACCCGCGTCGTGGAGGAAGCGCACGCGCGCGTAGAGCCGCTCATGCAGGCTCCGCGCGCGGCGGCGGGTGAGCGCGGCGCTCGCCCCGGCGAGCACCACGAACTTGTCGACCTCGGCCTGGAGCTCGAGCTCCAGGCGGGTGGCGGGCAGGTTCGTCCGCGCGCGCTCGGCGAGATAGACGAAATGGCTGACCCCCTCGACGAGCTGCAGGTACCCGTCGTCGTTGGCGGCGTTTGCCGGAAGGACGAGCGCGAGCTCGAGCTCGTCCGCCGACTCACGGACCAGCAGCGTCTCGCGCGCGGGCGCCTCGCACAGGCGCACGAAGTCGCTCACGTCCGGGGCCTCCTCGAGCGCGTAGAAGCGCTCCAGCTTGCGCTGCAGCGAGCGGAGGGCGGGCGTGAGCGACACCGTCAATGGAGCGTCCGATCTCCTCGCCGCGGGAGCACGCCGCGCTCGGCGAGGAGCCCGGCGAGCGAGCTCGAGCCGTGCTTCAGCCAGCGCTCGTAGAGCCGCACCATCGAGCGATCGGTAGTCGCCGAGCGGGCGAGCAGGGAGTCGGCCACGTCCGCCACCAGCGCGACCAAGGCCTCGAAGTTCTCGGCGAGCTCCGCGAACAGATCCGGCGCTCCGGTCGCGCCCGAGCCCGCCGCGCCGCGCAGCATCTCCGCCGCGCTCTCGTAGGCCCGCGCGCCGAGCCCGGACACGTACCCGAGCTCGACGCCGCGCATCTCGAGGTGCTCGCCGAAGAACCCGGTGACGTAGAGCACACCGTCGCCCACTGCGCGCAGCCGATCGAACCGCTCGTAGCCGGCGGCGCGCAGCGCCTCATCGAGCTGGAGCGTGACGGGGCGGTCGAGCGCGCGCGCGTCGAGCTGGCCAGGCCGTGCAAAGTCGGCGAGGAGCGCGACCAGGTAGGTCTCGGCGGCATCGGTGACCTCGCAGCCTCGACTGCGGAGCGAGCCTGCGACGACGTCGCGGAAGAACCCCTGGACGTTGACGGTCAAGTCGATGGGCGGCGCGGCGGACATGGGCAGGACACCTCCGGGTGGAGTGACCGGTCAGGCCGCGAGAGGTCAGACCTGGCGCGAGCATGACCTTCACTAGTTCTTTACGGTCCGACGCGCGCGAAGGCCAACATCGTGGCCTCTCCTCACCTCCCGCGGCATGGATTTTCAGCACTCGTCGCGGGCGGCTGCCAAACGCCGCGGCGCTGCCCCGAGCCTGCGCCGGACCGATCTCCACCCGAGCGCGCGCTCCGCACGTGCGCGGAGGCGCGGCTACCTGGCCGCGGCCTCGCGCGAGGAACGACGCCGCGACCCAATTGCGAACGCCGCCGGAAGTGCGGCGGCGTTCACACGACTTCGCGGCGCGCTCGCGCGCGCCCCGACCTCAGATTTTCTTCAGCACCAGGCCCGGCTCGCCGGGCTTGTCGGTCGCGCAGTTCAGCGTCTTGTCTTTCAGCTCGCACGACTCGGGCTTGCCGTCGATGGTCATGATGATCTTGGTGCCCTCCTGCTTCCAGGTGCCCTCCTTCGAGTCCGTCTTGGGGGGCTTGCCCGGCTCGTCCGGTAGCGACGAGGTGGCCGAGAGGGTTCCGCCGCTCTTCAGCTCGATTTGCATGTCCATCGCGTCGACCAGCGCGGTCATCAGGCCACCCATCGCCTGCTGCTCCGGCGGGAGCTTGGCGATCTCGGCCTGCATGGCCTTCTTCATCACGTCCTTGTCGAGCGTGTACTTCCCCTCGGGACCGCCGCCCTTGCACGCCGACAGCGCGCCCATCGCCACGACCAGCGCGCCGAGCGCGATGCTCTTCATCGAAATCATGACTCTCCTCCTTCGAGATGCCCCATACGAAGCGAGGCGGGACTCTCTCCCCGCCTCGCATGAAATGCAAGCGCCCCCGGGCCCCTCGTCAGCTCAGAGGCCCATGAGCTTGGCCAGGTAGTAGGTCATCGTCTCGGTGGTGCCGCCCCCGATACGAAGGAGCCGCGCGTCGCGCCAAGCGCGCGCGATGGGATACTCCTCGACGTAGCCCCAGCCGCCGTGAAACTGCAGGCAGGTGTCCATCACCTCGCTCACGAGCTCGCCGGCGACGATCTTCGCCATGCTGATGAGCTTCACGGTCTCGAAGGAGACGTTCTCGCGCTTGACGTACTTGTCCGTGTCGTACGCGTCGACGCAGCGGTTGATGAAGGCCTCGGCCATCTCGATCTTCGTGTACATCTGCACGAACTTGTGCTGCCAGATTTCGCGCTTGATGATCGGCTTGCCGAAGGCGACCCGATCCTCCCCGTATTTCCGGGAGAGCTCGACCGCGAGCCGCGCGCCGGCCACGCCGCTCACGGCGCCGATCAGGCGCTCGGCCTGGAAGTTCTGCATGAGGTACATGAAGCCCATGTTCTCTTCACCGAGCAGGTAACGCTTCGGGATGCGGACGTTCTCGAAGAAGAGCTCGGCGGTGTCCGAGGCGTGATTACCGATTTTCTCGAGCTTCCGGCTGACCTTGAAGCCAGGCAAATCGGTCGGCACGAGGAAGAACGAGCATCCGTGCGCGCCGCTCTCGGGGTTGGTCTTGGCGAGCAAGGTGATGAAGCTCGCGCGGGTGCCGTTGGTGATGAAGGTCTTCTGGCCGTTGATGACGTAGTCGTCACCGTCTCTTCGCGCGTGGGTACGGATGCCGGCGACGTCGCTGCCGGCGCCGGGCTCGGAGACGCCGATCGAAGCGATGCGCTCGCCGGCGAGGGCTGGCTTCAGAAACTCATCGATCTGCTCGGGCGTGCCGAGATCGGCGATCACCGGAGTCGCCATGTCGGTCTGCACGAGGAGCGCCATCGTGATGCCAGCGCTACCGCCGCGCGGAAGCTCCTGCGCCTTCGCGACCGAGAACCAGTAGTCGCCGCCGCCTCCGCCCTTGTCCTCCGGGTAGTGCGCGCCGAGGATTCCGAGCTCACCCGCCTGCTTGAAGAGCGCGCTCGGGAAGTCCTTCTCCTTTTCCCACGCGCTCGCGAACGGCGCGATCTCCTGCTCGACGAACCGCCGCACGGTGCTGCGGAAATGCTCATGCTCCTCGGTGAACGGGTTCCACATCGGCGTCTGCTCCTCCGGCGATCACTCTTTCGCCTAGAAATGATTCGTACACGAAACGAATCCGGCCGCAACGCCCGCTGGCGCGCGGGGAAAACCGCTAAGATGCCCGGAACAGGAGCGCCGAACCTCATGAGAGCCTTGGTTTTGGTGGTGAGCTGCGGGGTCGTCGCGGGGTGTGGGGCGCCCAAAGAAGCGACCGATCCGTCGGCCATCCTGAGCGAGGATGCGGAGCTCGGCGGCGCCGAGAGCGACGGCGCGCCGGGCCCCGCGCCGGGACGCGTCGCCGCCCCGGACCCGGCGCGCGCCTCGCTCGCCGACTGCGCGGCGGCGGCGGAACACCTCGAAGCGCTCGGCCGCAGGCTGGCCATCGAGAGCGAGCGCGATCCAAAGAAGCGCGCGCGGCTGGAGCGCGAGCTCGCGAGCGCACGCGACGACCCGGGGAAGGACGCGCGGGTCCGGCAAGCAGCGGAGGAGTGCGTCGCTCGAGGTACGTCCCAGCGCGAGGCGCGCTGCATCGCCGCGGTGAAGAGCGAAGACCAGATCGACGCCTGCGTGAGCGGCGACTGAGGCTCAGGTGTCCCGCGCGGGCTCGGCGAGCGCCGCCTCGAGCCGGGCGGCGAGATCCGCCTGCGTAAAGGGCTTCTGAAGGAAGTGGAGGCCAGGTTCGAGGATGCCGTGGTGAACGATCACGTTCGACGTGTAGCCGCTCATGAAGACGACCGCGACCCCGGGGCGGAGTCTCGCGAGCTCGTCGCGGAGCTGCGGTCCCGTGTGCGTCGGCATCACGACGTCGGTGAGGAGCAGATCGATCACGCACGAGTCGTCGCGGGCGAGCACGAGGGCCGCGCTCGCGCTCGCCGCCACGAGCACCCGGTAGCCGAGGCCGCTCAGCATGGTCGCTACCGCGCGGCGCACCGCCTCTTCGTCTTCGACGAGGAGCACGGTGCGTTCCGCCCTCGGCCGCTCGGGCTCGGGTCGCGACGAGGGCCGGGCGTCGAGCACCGCGGGGTTCGTGCTCGCGCGGAAGTACACGTTGAAGGTCGAGCCGCGGCCGAGCTCGCTGTAGGCGTTCACGAGCCCCTGGTTCTGGCGCACGATGCCGTAGACGGTGGCGAGCCCGAGCCCGGTGCCCTTCCCGCGCTCTTTGGTGGTGAAGAAGGGCTCGAACACATGCTCGAGGGTGGCCGCGCTCATGCCGGTACCGTTGTCGCTGACGCTGAGCTTCACGTAGCGTCCGGGCGTCGCATCGGGGCGGCTCTGGCAATACGCCTCGTCGACGGTGACGTTCGCGGTCTCGATGGTGAGCGTACCGCCATCGGGCATCGCGTCGCGCGCGTTGATGGCGAGGTTCACGATGATCTGGTCGAGTTGCGCCGGGTCGAGCTCGGTGAGCGCCGGTGCGGCACCGAGCGCCACCACGAGCTCGACGTCTTCGCCGATGAGCCGCGCGAGGGCGCGGCGCAGGGCCTCGACCGCGTCGTTGACGTCCAGCGTCTGCGGCGAGGCGATCTGCTGCCGTGAGAAGCCGAGGAGCTGCCGCGTGAGCTCTCGCGAGTGCTCGGCAGCGGCGCGGATCTCCTGCACCTCGACCCGCCGAGGGTCCTCCCCGTCGAGCGCCGACAGCAGGATGTCGGCGTAGCCGAGGATCACGACCAGCATGTTGTTGAAGTCATGGGCGACGCCGCCCGCGAGCCGACCCACGGTCTCGAGCCGCTGCGCTTGCCGGAGCTGCGCCTCGAGGCGCTCGCGTTGCTCTTCCGCGCGCTGGCGCGCGGTCACGTCCAAGACCAGGCTGAGCGCGCCCACGCGGTCGCCCGCCGCCCCGGAGAGCGGCGTGCAGAACCACTCGCACGCCACCTCTTCGCCGCTCGGGCGCTTGTGAACGAGCGAGCCGTGACGCGACTCCTCGAGAGAGAGCAGTGAGGCTCCCTCGCCCAGGATCGTCTCCGACTCCCGATCGAGCGCTTCGGCGCGCGTACGCCCGAGGATCCGCTCGGCCGCCGGGTTCCAGCTCGCCACTCGCCGCTCGGTGTCCCACTCGATGACCCCGAGGGGAGACTGCTCGACGATGAGCGCGAGGCGCTGCTCGGACGCCCGCACCGCCTCGCGAAGCCGCGCCGAGCGGAGCGTGAGCGCGCTCCGCTCGGCGAGCGCGCGATAGATGGACACCTTCGCCTCATCGAAGTACCCCGGCTGCCGCGACTCGAGTACGAAGAAGCCTAGGAGCTCCTCACCGATCGCCATCGGCACCAGCGCCTGGCTGCGCGCGCCAAATTCCACCAGGACGAGACGCATCGCCTCATCGATGCGCTGGTCGGTGGCGATGTCGTTGCTGACCATCGGCTCCCCGCTCTCGAGCTGGTGGATCCCAGTGAAGACCGAGAGGGGGAAGCGCGTCCCGAGCGCGATGATCTGCTTGAGCCCGCTCTCGTTGGGATTCAGCCGTCGCAAGGTCGCGTCGAGGTCCCCGCTGTCGCCGTCGAACGTCACGATGGACACGAACGCTTCCGGGAACACACCGGCCGCCTCGAGGATGGTGTCGAGCGCCTGCTGCTCGCTCGTGAGCCCCACCAGCGCCTGGCTCACGTTCAAGCCGACCTTCGCCTCGAGGAGCTGGTGCTCGAGCCTGGCCCGCGAGCGGTGTTGTGCGGTGAGATCGGTGACGAAGGCGAGCATCGCCGTGCGCTCGCCGAGGCTGAACGCTCGCAGGCAGATCTCGACCGGATACTCGCTGCCGTCTTTTCGGCGGTGGACCGTCTCGAACACTGCGAGCTCGATCTTCCCTTCGCGGATCGGCGCGAAGCGGGCGCGAAACGCCGACGCCGCGACACCGGGGCGGAGGTCGAGGAGCGACATGTCGAGGAGCTCCTCCTTCGAGTACCCGAGGCTCCGACACGCCGTCGCGTTCACGAACTCGAAGCGCAGGGTGTCCCAGTCGGCGAGGTAGATCTCGTCTCGGCACACGTCGAGGAGACGAAGCCAGCGCGCGCTCTCCGACTCGCCCTCGTGGGAACCCAGCGTCGCTCGCTCCGCGCCGCCCGCGCGCTCGCCATCGAGAGGATCCGTCATGCCGAGGTGCCTCGCCCCATTCGGCATTCGAGCCCGAATTTCCGCGTTTGACAAGCCGCGCCTCGAACGCGACCGGTGAGCGGAGCCTGAGCGCGCCGGGCGGACTTCGCGCCGGACCGACACCAAGGCCCACTAGATGTGGCAGCGCGCGATGATCTCGCGGCGAAGCTCGGGCATGTCATGGGAGAGACCCTCGACGAGCACGTCGGCGGGGCAGCGCCCAGCTTCGACCAGGTGGCTGAGCCGCTCGAGGTGGATCGACTCTGGGTTGCCCTTGCCGCTCAGGCGCCCGCGGCGCGTGAGGCCGCTCTCGGCGAGTTCGATGAGCTGCTCCGCCCACTCGCGCGCAGGCCGCCCGAGGAAATCGGCCTCGAGCCCGCGGGTAACGAGGCCTGGACGGTCCCGCTCGACGGCCAGGTAGTCCCAATCGGCGACGAACTCTTCCGCCGCGGCGAGCGCTCGCTCGTCGTAGAATACGCCCGCGAAGAGGGCGGGCACGCTGCAGGCGAGATCGGTCGGCAGGGAGTCACACGCGCGCACCTCGAGCGTGCTCTTCAGCCGCACCTCGGGGAAGAGCGTCTGCAGGTGGAGCCTCCAGTCGCCCTGGGTAGCGCGATGGCCGGCGTAGCCGTTCTTCATGAAATCGCGGAACGTCTGCCCGGTGTTGGCGATGTACTGGTCGCCGCGCTTGAAGAGGAACATCCCCGCGTCGAGCGCCCACTCGACGTAGTCGCGGTAGCGGGCGCGCGGCCGCTTCCAGAGCGACGGGATGAGCCCGGAGCGCGCAGGATCCATGCGAAGCCACACATCCCCACGCACGCTCTTCTTCCCCGCGAGGCGCCCTTCGCAGAACGGCGAGTTGGCCGTCATGGCGTGCGCGAGCGGCGAGAGTGCGAGCCCGACGCGGAGCTTACGCATCGCGTCCTCCTCGCTCGAGTAGTCGTAGTTGGCCTGCACCGTCGCGGTGCGACGCATCATGTCGAGCGCGCCGCTGCCGCGCGTGGGCAGATACTCGCGCATGATCGCGTAGCGGTGCTTGGGCACCCACGAGAGCTCGGCCTGCGTCGCCAGCGGGTGGAAGCCCACGCCGAGCCAGACGAGGTTCATCTCGCTCGAGATCTCACGGAGCTCGGCCAGATGGCCGCGGAGCTCGGCGCAGATGAGGTGCACGCTCGCGAGCGGCGCGCCGCTGAGCTCGAGCTGGGCGCCCGGCTCGAGTGTCACCGACGCCTCGCCGCGGGAGAGCGCGATGAGCGGGCCGTCGGGCGTCTCCCGGACCGGGTTCCAGCCGTGGGAATGGACGAGCGACGCGAAGATGCGGGTGACGCCGCGCTCGCCGTCGTAACCGATGGGAGCGCCGCTCGCCGCGTCGACCCCGAATTTCTCGGCTTCGCCGCCCACGCGCCAGGCGTCCGCCGGCTTCTCGGCGGTGTGAAAAATTTCCTCGAGCTCACCGACGTCACGTAGGGGCTCGGCCGCGTCGGTGACGGCACGAGGAGGATCAGACGGGAGCATGCTCTACCTGGGGGATGACGCGGGGATGGAAGGATGGAGACTGCCGAGCTCCGCCGCAAGCCCCGCCGTGTGCGCTTCGGTGGTGCCGGCGCCGCCGCCGATGATGCGCGCTCCCGCAGCATCCAGGGCGAGCGCCTGGAACGCCCAGCTCGTCGGCTTCGCCGCGAAGTCCGGGAAGCCACGCACCGAGTCGGGGCCGCCGGCGAGCAAGATCCCGGGGACCGCGCTCGCGTCGGGCACGAGGTCGAGCACCTGCGCGAGCTGGCGCAGCCCGGCCTCGACCGAGGCCACCTCGAACAGCACCGCGCTCGCTCCTGCGCCCTCCAGCGACTCGACCAAGGACGCGAGATCGCCGCCCATGGCGAGCTCACCACTTGGAAGGCACTCGACCACCGCCCAGGTCGGCAGTTCGGTAGCCGCGGCCGCGACCACCGCCGCCATGAGCCCGAGGCGTGAGCCCTGGCCGCGGGCGATGATGAGCTCGGAACCCGCCACCGCGATCCGGCGCGCGTGCTCGGCGAGCTCGGCGTGCTCGCGCTCGGCGGCGAGCGCGCCCACCATCTCCGAGCCGAGCACACCCGCCACCGCGATCGGCCGCTTCGTCTCGGCCGCGGCCTCGAGCGCGAGCTCGATGGCGCGTCCGGTGAGCACCGCCGAGCGATGCTCCATGCCGACCTCCGCGAGCGCGCGGGGCGTGGTGTCCGCGGTGAGCGCCGAGAGGACATCGACGCGGCTCGAGGCCTCCGCGCGATAATGCGAGAGGACGTCCTCCGAGCGGCTCCGCAGGAGCTCGCCGATCGCGCCCGGCGTGTCGAGCGCGACGCCGCGCGCGCGGAAAGACGCCCCCGGATCCGAGTCGAGCACCAGAGGGCGCCCCTCGTGGAGCCGCTGCCGGATGCGCTCGAAGCTCATGGGGGCCCGAGCGTAACCACAAGGCCGGTCCGCGGGAAAGCGCGAGCGCTCCCTGTCGTTCCCGGGTCAGCCGGCGCGCCCCCAATAACGCGCCGCGAGCGCGACGCTCACCACGACGCCGACCGCCACCACCAGCCGGCGAATCACCCGCGGGCTCGCACGGCGCGCGAGCGTGGCGCTCGCGAACCCACCGAGCACGCTGCCGACGAGCATGGCGAGCGCGGCCGGGAGATCGACCACACCGCGGATGAAGAAGTAGATCGCCGCCGCGCCGTTGATTCCACCGACGATGAGGGACTTCATCGCGTTGAGCTCATGGATGCCGAGGGGCTTCACCATCATGAGCAGAGAGAGCGCGAGGATGCCGAGCCCGGCCCCGAAATAGCCGCCGTAGACGGACGCGGCGAAAAGCCCCGCGCCGACCATGACCACCCGCGTCGCCGACGGGGGAGCAGCCGACGCCTTGGCGCTGCGCCAGAGCGCGTCCTTGGCGGCGAGGAGCAGCGTCGCCCCGAGCGCGAGCGCGGGGATGAGGAGCTCGAACGCGCGGGGCGGCGCGCCGACCAGGATGGCCGCACCGAGCACGGCGCCCCCGAGGCCCGGCACGGTGAGGCCGAGCGCGAGCCGCGCGTGCCCGGAGAGCTCACCGCGATAGGCCCACGTCGCCGCGAGCGAACCGGGCACCAGCGCGACGGTGTTGGTCGCCTTGGCGACGACCGGTGGCAAGCCGGCCGCGAGCGCGGCCGGAAACGAGATCAGTGAGCCGCCGCCCGCGACCGCGTTGATCGCTCCAGCCAGAGCCGCGGCGAGCGCGAGGAGAATGAGCCGCCCCGCGTCCATCGAAGCTAGCTCAGCGAGCCCTACTTCGGGGCGCTCGCATCGAACTCGATGACCGGCTTCGGGGCTCCGTGCGAAAAGTCCATGCTGAGCGTGCGAGAGCCCCAGTCACTCCACGCGAAGCGGACCTTCGCCGAGTACCCGTCGCGCACCGGCAAGACCACGCTCGCGACGCCGCTCTTCGAGAAGGTGAACACCTCGCCCTTGCTCATGCCGTTCGAGGAGAGGACGCTGACGCTCTTGATTTGATGAGCACCGGAGCCGGTGCGGCAGCTCACTCGCAGCCACTCGCGCACCATCTTGGTCTCGCAGCCGAGCGGGCCGGAGTGCCTCACGGTGATCTCGCCGACCGCGTCCCACTCGGCGATGGTCGGGACCTTGCTGCGACCACCGACCCCGGTGAGGTCGTCAGCCCGCGGCTTGGCTGGCGCAGTCGCCGCGGGCTCGACCGGAGCCGGGTCCGGCGGAGTCGCGGGCTCCGGCGTCGCAGAGGTCACCGGTGCGGCCGTGGTCGCTACGGACTCCGACTTGGGCTCGTCCTTGGTGTTGCACGCGACCAGCACTCCCAAGCCGAGGAGCGATACCAGCATCGTTGACTTCGCGAGAGCGCACGGCATGAAAACGAGGATAGGGTCAGCGAGCTACTCGGCTCAATCGCTATTTGCGTCACCGAGGAGCGGCGTCATCGGCGCGGGGGCAAGCCCCCAGGCGCGGTACGGCACCCTCCTGACCGGGACGCAGCTCCCGAGGTCCTCCAACTGCCGGAGGCGGCCGGGCTTGCTTCGGGGTGGGCCGAGCCGGCATGGTGCGGGCCGACCGTGAAGCTCGCGCTCCACAAGCAGATGGGTCTCGGTTTCGTGAGCGGCGGCGCGGCTGGGCTCGGCTGTCACGCGTTCGCGGGCGACGCCACCTGGCTCGCGGGGGTGATGACCTACCTGACCGAGCCGGTGGGCGAGCTCTTCCTCCGCCTCCTCTTCATGTTGGTGGTGCCGCTGGTGTTCTCGGCGCTCGTCATGGGCGTGGTCGAGATCGGCGATCCCAAGTCGCTCGGACGCATCGGGCTGAAGACGCTCGCATGGATCGTCGTCGTCACCGGCGTCGCGGTCGCCATCGGGCTCACCCTGGCGAACTGGTTCGAGCCGGGTCGCGGCGTGCCGCGCGAGGTCGGCGAGGCGCTCCTCGCCAAGGCGAGCGGGGGGGGCGGCATCGCGGCGAGCGGCGCCGCGGTGTCGGTGCGCGAGGTCTTACTCGGTATCGTGCCGAAGAACCCGGTGCACGCCGCCGCCGAGGGGAACCTCCTCGGCCTCATGTTCTTCGCGATCCTGGTCGGAATCGCGGCGACCATGCTCGAGAGCCGACCGGTTCGGACCTTCGTCGATTTCGTCGGCGGCATGTACGAAATCAGCCTGAAGCTCATCGACTGGGTGATCCGACTCGCACCCTGGGCGGTCGCGGCGCTCCTCTTCAATTTGACCGCGAAGCTCGGCTACGAGGTGCTCCTCCAGCTTGGCCGCTTCGTCGGCGTGGTGCTCCTGGCGCTCTCCATCCAGATGTTCGTGGTGCTGCCGCTGCTCGTCTGGCTGCTCGGAGGTATGGGCCCGCGGCGCTTCTTCCGCGACTCGCAGGTCGCCATCGTGACCGCGCTGTCCACCTCATCGAGCAGCGCGACCCTGCCCACCACGCTCCACGCCGCCGAAGAGAAGCTCGGCGTGCCGCGTCAGATCAGCCGCTTCGTGTGCACCCTCGGGGCTACCGCGAACATGAACGGCACGGCGATCTACGAGGGGATCACCGTGCTCTTTCTCGCGCAATTCTTCGGCGTCCACCTCGGCTTCGGGCAAGAGGTGCTGATCCTGGTGGTTTGTGTCTTGGGTGGGATCGGCGCGGCCGGCGTCCCGGGCGGCTCGCTCCCGGTCATCGCGATGATCCTCGGTATCTTCGGGGTGCCGCCGGAGGGGCTCGGACTCATCCTCGGGGTCGATCGGTTCCTCGACATGGGCCGAACCGCCCTCAACGTCACGGGCGACCTGGCAGGCTCCGTGGTGATTGCGCGCGGCGAGCGCGCATGAGGCGTCGCGTGGCGGCGCGCGCTTCGTCCGAGAGCGCGACCGGCGCCGAGGTCAAGCCGTGCGCCGCGCGCGCTTGGGCAAGAACTTCCGGTCGAAGAGCCGCACGCGCCGGATCAGGAGATCGAGCAGAAAGACCACGATCGCGGCGAGGATGAAGCGATCGCGGATCTCCTCGTGATAGACGATCTTGTCTTCGCCCGGGTCGAACAGCGCGGCGGGCGCGGGGTCGAGCGTGCCGCCGCCGGCGAGCGCCGCGCGGCGGAGTCGCTCGACGTCGGGCTGGAAGCTCGCGTACTCGCGCGGGTAGGGGTTACTGACGTGTCCGTAGCTCACCGCGACCTGCTTCAGCGTGCCGTCGGCCGCGCGGCGTGTGTGGCTCGCGGTGACCAGGAAGCTCCCGTAGCGCGCGAGCTCGAAGTCGGCTTCATAACGCCCCGGGGCGACCGCGCGCATCGGCACCTCGCGTCGCTCCCCGCCGGGCTCGGGGCCTTGCACCACCAGGGTGCTCTCGAGGTCGTTGTCGAAGCGCTCGTCGAGCGTGAAGGCGTCCACCGTGGCGCGCGCGTGCCCGCCCGAGACCTCGACCCTCATGGGGAGCTCCTTGCGTTCCTTGTGACGCATGTGCTCGCGAACCAGCTGTCCCCAGAACTTCCCGTAGCCGCTCCAGCGGAGCCAGTCGGCGGCCCACCGGTTCTTGACGTCGCTCGTCCACGCGAGCGTGCTGCCGAGCCCGACCCGCCAGCGCGCGAGGATCGGCTCGCCCGTGTCGCTCGCGAGGATCTCCTGAGCCGGCGGCCCCTTCATCTGCGTGGCTACGTAGCCATGCAGGAGCGGCGCGGAGCTGATGCTGATGCCGCGCAAGAACTCCGCCGGGTAGACCTGCTCTACCGGGAACCACTCTTCGACCGCCGCCTTCCGCGCGATCATCTCGGTCTCGCGCGTGAAGATCTTGGGGAGGCTGTTGGGATCCGGGGCAGGATGGTAACGACCACCGCCGGCCTCCGAGATCGCACGCAGCAAGTCGCCGTCCACGCCGTCACCGAGCCCCACGGTGGTAACGGTGATGTTCTCGGCGAGCATCGCCTGAGCGAGATCTCTGAGCCCCTGTGAAGGCGAGCGGCCGTCGGTGAGCAGGATGACGTGCTTCTTCCGCGCCTGCACCACGCTGATGTCCTGATAAGCCATGTCGAGCGCGGGAAAGATCTCGGTGCCGCCGCCCGGCTGGATCCGCAAGACGTCGTTCTCGATCCGCGCGCGATAGCGCGCCGGACCCATCTTCACGTAGCGAGTAGCCTCGGAATCGAACGCGACGACCTCGATGAGGTCGTCGCCCTCGAGGGTGCTCACGGTCGCCTTGCACGCGGCCTTGGCCATCTCGATCGGGAGCCCGGTCATCGAGCCAGAGCGATCGATGACGAGCACCATGGCGACGCTCGGCATCTCCTTCTTGCGCTGAGCGTCCATCTTGACCGGCAGGATGCGCTCGATGGTGGTGTGCGCCCAGCCGCCGAGCCCGTAGCCGCTCTCACCACCTGCGAAGAGGAAGCCACCCCCGAGATCGCGTACGTACTTCTCGATGAGATCCTGCGAAGCGAGGCTCACCGCCTCCTTCGGCACGTCCGAAAGGATCACGAAATCGTAGCGCTCGAGCTCCTTCAGGCTCCCGGGAAAGGCGGCTGGCGCGCGCACGTCCACGTCGAACTGCTGCGCGCCGAGCGCACTCGTCAGGTAGCTCGCGCGTTGCGGCTGCCCCTCCACATAGAGAACGGCCGGGCGCCCCGGGACCTCGAGGGTCGCGTTGAACGAGTTGTTCTCTGGGAACTTGTCTGCGCCGGCCGGCAGCTGGTCGAGCTTGAAGGCGTAGGTCACGGTGCCGCCCACGCGCACCACGCTCTTCATTTTCACCTCGTTGTCGCCGGGTGCGAGCTCGAGGTCACGCACGCCATCGAGGCCGTTCAAGGTCTCGCCTTGGAATAGCCGCGCGCGAGCGCGCGTCCCCCGACTCGCGTAAATCTCCGCGATGAGCTCGAAGGGCTGCCCGACGTCCACTTTGTCGGGCAGGGTGAGGCTCTTCACGGCGACCTCGGCCGGCGGCGGCGCCCGGTAAGGCACCGCGAAGAGCTTCACGCCGAACCCTCGCGCGCGGTTCGCCTCGGCGAGGACGTCTCCGTCCGTCTCGACGCCGTCGCTCACGAGGACCGCGTGCTTCAGATACCCCGGCGGGAAGACCCCGTAGGCGAGCTCCAGCGCGGCCTCGAGATCGGTGCCCGCGCCGGGGTTCTCGCGCGACCCGGGCGCCGTGCGGTGCCGTAGCTCCGCAACCGGCGGGAGCGCGGGCCGCCCCCCTGTTTCCTCGAGCTCGACCAGACGTGGGCGCTTGGCGAAGGTCACCAGCTTCACGAGATCTTCCGCGCCGCGCGCGGCCCAGGCCTCTCGAATCAGCGTGCGCGCTCGCTCGAGCGATGGGTCCTCGACCGAGTCACTCACGTCGACGAGAAAGACGGTGCACACCTTGCGCGTCTCCGCGGTGTGCGCGAGGCGCGCTAGCCCTAGCCCGACGAGCGCGAGGAACGCGACTCGCAGGAGCACCGAGAGCAACTGCTGCTGCCAGGGCAGATCGGCGAGTGAGCGCCCGAGCACGAACACGAAGAGGGGTGTGAGCAGCACCACGCCGAGCGTGCGTGGGCTCATGAGCTCGTACTTCTGACCACCACGCTCCCACTCGAAACGGAGGCCGCCCGCGAGCACGTATCGCTGATATGCCCAGCCGAGACCCAGGGCGAGCGCCACGATGAAGGCGCCCCAGGCGAATCGGCGAAGGCGCGGGCTCATACCGTGAGCCTCCGATGATAGGTCACCCACTCGAGCGTGCTCAGGGCGAGCGCGCCGAAGAGGAGGTAGAGCCAGAGTTCACGCCTCACGCCCGGACGAAACCCGCTCGGGCGCGCCAGCGGCTCCTTCCCGAGCGCGAGCTCCGCCACTGGCGCGATGCGGCTCTCGTCGAGGTCGGAGAGATTCGCCGCGAACCGGAGGGTGGTCGCCTCGGCGCCGCTGCCCGTGGAGAGCTGGTAGAAGCCCGCCTGATCTCCGAAATAGACGGCGTGTCCCTCCTTCACGGGGATGGTGTGTCTCCGGCCGAGGGGATCCTCGAGCGTGGCCGTCTCCGCGTTGCTCGGCGCCGGGATCCTCCACACCTCGCCGGTGCGATAACTCGAGAGGTAGCTGGTGTCCTCTTCGACGAAATCGTTGATGGTGTTGAGGACGAAGAGCGGCCACGCGACCCGCAGCACGAAATCGCTGTTTCTCGGGTCGAAGCCGAGCGCGACGAACTTTCTCCCATCACGCCGCCCGCTCACGAGGATGGGTCCGAGATCGCTCGCGCCGAGCACGCGATCCTCTCGCTTCGGCTCGAGGGCGAAGCCGTTCGCCACCTGGATGTCGCCCATGGCAAGGAAGCGCAAAATCGGGCTCTTTCGATCCCAGGTGTCGAAGCCGAACCCGGTGATCGCCTTGCCGCGCTCGACCGGCGCGCTTGGCGTATCCGGCGGGTCGAAGTAGAGCGCGGCGCCGCCAGTCTTCGCGAGCGGAGGCGCGACCCCATCGAAGATGGTGACGTCGAAGGTGCCGGGCGGCGGGTAGCTCGCCGGCGTGACCGTGGTGACGTCGAGGTAGTCGTCGAGGAGCAACGTCGCTTCGAGGTAGGTGTTGCCGGGAGTGACCGCGAGCACTCGCGCGCGGCGCCGCTCCGGCATCAGCGCGTACGCGTGATCATCGGCAGGGAGGTCGTCCGGGGTGCCATCCCCGAGCCGGATCACCGCCTCGAGCGTCCGGTTCGCGCCGCCGAGATCCTTGTAGTAGCGGGGCACCCGCTCGTTCGGGCCGAGCGCGAGGCGCGTCACGTCCACCACTTGTCCATCACCGAGCAACGTGAGCTCCACGTCGAGCGGAGCGTCAGTGGTGTTGGCGACCTCGAGCATCACCTCATAGCGCGACTTGTCGAGCGGATAGCGGCGCACGGAAAACCCGGTGATGGCGACGTTCTTCGCGCGCGCGCCCACCGGCACGTAGCGCACGTCCGTGTCGCGGAGCTCGAGCCCACGAGTCGTCGCCTCGACGTCACCGAACGCGCCGTCGCTCACGATCACGATCTCGGATTTCCCGAGCCCCGCCAGGCTATCTTGCGCGAAGCGGAGCCCACGCGCGAGGTCGGCGCGCGTGTCGGTCGCGGCGAGCGCGTCGACGGCGGCCTCGAGCTCGCTCGGATCGTCGCTCATGGTCGAGAGCGGGCGGAGCGACGCGTCCATCTGGGCGATGAGCATCCGATCGGCGCCGCTCATCCCCCGGACCAGCTCTCGGACCTTCTCCTTGGCCACCTCGAGCCGTGAGGGCGCGACATCGGTGGCCTTCATGCTGGCGCTACCGTCGACCAGGACCACGATGCTCCGCCCCTCGGTGGGAGAGCGCGTGAGGCGAGGATCGCCGAGCGCGAGCACCAGGAGCGCCAGGAGCGCGAGCTGCAGCAGGAGGGAGAGGAGCCGCTTCAGCTGCGAGAAGAGGGTGGTCGCCTCCTTGTCGCGAAGCACCCGATGCCAAATGTTCGAGAACGGAACCGCGATGGGGCGGCGCCGGAGCTTGAGGATATAGAAGAGCACCACCAGCGCGCCGGCCGCGCCGAAGATGGCCAAGAGGTGGGAGGCGCTCAGGCCGGCGAAGAACATCTAGCGAAGGAACCCCCCTCGCCGGAACACGGAGAGCACCAGCTCGTCGAAGGGCTCGTCCACCGACGCCGCGAAGTACGGCACCTGATGGGTGGTGCAGAAATGCTCGATTTCTTGGCGATAGTCGGCCCACGCTCGAGCCATGCGTTCGAGCAGGCGGTCGGTGATGGTGACCTCACGCTCGTCACCCGTCTCGCAGTCGTAGAGGCGAACGTCGCCCTTGAGCGCGGGGCGAGCGTCCGCGGGATCGATGACGTGGAGCACATACGGCTCGAAGCGGTTGTAGCGGAGCACGTTGATGCCAGCCTCGAAGCCCTTGGGGTCGTAGAGGTCGCTGATGAGCACGGCGAGGCCCCGGCGCTTGTGCTGAGCCACGAACGTGCGGAGGCTGTCCTCGAGGTCCGTGGTGCCGCTGGCCTCGAGCTCGCGCAGGAACTGGAACACCTTGAAGATTCGTGCCTTGCCCCGGGTGGTCGGCATCCGCGCCACGACCTCGCCCGCGACCGCCACCAGGGTGACCCGATCGAGGTTGGCGAGCCCGACGTAGGCGAGAGCCGCCGCGAGCCGGCGTGCCTGATCGAGCTTGCGGCCGTCCCCGAAGCCCATGCTCGTAGAAGCATCGACGATGAAGTAGATGCTGAGGTCCTCTTCTTCCTCGTAGAGTCGCACCAGGAGCCGGCCGAACCGCTGGTAGATGTTCCAGTCCACGTAGCGGAAGTCATCCCCCGAGACGTAGTCGCGGTGATCGGCGAACTCGACACCGCTCCCCTGCTTCTTGCTCCTTCGCTCGGCGCGCAGCCGCCCAGCGAACACGCGCCGACTCACGATGGCGAGCGTCTCGAGTCGGCGCTGGAACTCATCGTCGAAGAGATCTGCGTCGCTCGCCTTCGGGCGCCGCACCAGCGGCGAGGCCGCTCGCTTGAAGACGTCGAGGACGCTCATCTCGCGGCTCAGGTCTTGGCTTCGGGCAGCACGCTCAGGATGCCCTGAATGATGTCGTCCGCGCGCACACCCTCCGCCTCACCCTCGAAGTTCAGGAGCAAGCGGTGACGGAGCGCCGGCAGCGCGCTCGCCTTGACATCATCGATGGACGCGGCGAAGCGCCCGTCGAACAAGGCGCGCACGCGCGCCGCGAGGAGCATGGCTTGAGCACCGCGCGGAGACGCGCCGGTGCGGACGAACCGGCGCACCTGCTCGGGAGCATCCTCGCCGTCGGGGTGCGTCGCTTGGAGCACGCGGATCGCAAAATCCTGCACGTGCCTCGCGACCGGCACCGTCCGCACCAGCTTCTGCATCTCGAGGATCTCGTCACGGGTGATCACATGCTCGACCTTCGGCTCGGTGTCGGTGGTGGTGCGGTCTACGATGGCGTGGAGCTCCTCGCGGCTCGGAAAGGGGACGTGCAGCTTGAAGAAGAAGCGATCGAGCTGCGCCTCGGGGAGCGGGTAGGTACCCTCCATCTCGAGCGGATTCTGGGTCGCGAGCACGAAGTAGGGCTCCTCGATGGTGTAGGTCGTGCGACCTACCGTGACGCGGTGCTCCTGCATCGCTTCGAGCAGCGCGCTCTGCGTCTTCGGGGTGGCGCGATTCACCTCGTCGGCCAAAACGATGTTGGCGAACACCGGCCCCTTACGGAACTCGAGCGCGGTCTTCCCGCGCTCACCGTCTTCGATCACGGTGGTGCCGATGATGTCCGCCGGCATGAGGTCTGGCGTGAACTGAATCCGCGAAAACTTCAGCCCGACACAGTCGGCGAGGGTCCGCACCAGCATGGTCTTACCGAGCCCGGGCACGCCTTCGAGCAGGGCGTGCGAGCCCGAGAGCATGCAGGTGAGCGTGCCGTCGACGATCTCGCGATTGCCGACGATGACCCGGGCGATCTCCTCGCGGAGCTTGCCGACTCGCTCTCGAAATCGCTCGACGTCTTCGCGCGCTCGTTCGCTGTTTGACATGGATTACTCGCGTGGTCTGATGAGCTGGAAGTATCGCTGCACATAGAAGCGATAACCCGGCGGGATCTTCTCTTCGTCCATCACCTTCTCGGCGACGGTCTGGTAGTCGGTGTACACCTTCTGGTAGCCGCGCCCGACGAAGCCGCGCTCGGCCGCGCCGTAGATCACCTGGCTCGAGGCGGTGCCCTCGCCGGTGTCGGCGGCGGCCGCCGTGACGTCCTGGGTGCGACCCTTGAGCTCGGATTTGTCGCCTGCGAGCTTGTCATCGTGACCGGTGCCCGGCTCCTTGCCGCCCTCGCTCGCGCCGCTGCCGCCCGACTTCTCGCCCGCGCCGCCGCTCGAGCCCGCGCTCTCGCCGCCTCCCATGCCCGGCATGGGGATCGACTTGCTGCCTCGGCCGAGCACGATCTCGCGACCGTTCGCCCCGCGCCCCGGCTGTGAGCCACCCGCTTCACCCTGGCCCTCGCCTGGTCGTTCGCCGCCCTGGCCTCGGCGCTGCTGTCCGCCGCCCTGCTCCTCGCCCTGCTGTCCGCCGCCCTGCTGCCCTCGCGCGCGCTGGCTGAATCGGCGGAGCCGCTCGAGCCGCTCCTTTCCATCCTTTCCCTGTTGACGCAAGAGCTCGCGGAGCTCCTGGAGGCGTTTGCGGAGGTCCTCCTTCTCCTGGTCGCTCATCTCCTCGCGCGCCATTCGGTTGATGTCCTCGGCGGCGCGCTCGAGATCCTCGCCGCTCAGACCCGCCTCCTTCATGAGATCCTGGGCGGCCTGCGCGAGCTCGCGATCGAGCTTCGAGAGCTGCCGCTCGGCGCGCTTCGCCCGATCCTTCTCGCGATCCAGGCGCTCGAGCTCGCGCTCCTTCTTCTTCAGGAGACGGCGGGTCTGCTCATTCATCCCGCCGTCCGGCTGCTGCTTCTCGAGCAGGCTCTTCCGCTCCTCTTCGAGCTTCTGCCGCTGCGACTCGATCCGCTTCAGCGCCGCCTGGCTCGCCTGGCTGGCCTTCTGAATCGCGGCGCGGAGCTGCTCGAGCTCGGCCTTGGAGGGAGCCTGCTTCTTGTTCTTGAGGGCCTCGGCGAGCTCGCGCATGGCCTTCTCGGCGTCGGCTAGATTTCTTTGCTTGAGCGCCGCGGAGACGGCGCGGGAGAGGCCCGCCTTCTCGAGTTCTTCCGCGATCCTTGCGAGGCCGGCCTCGAGCGCTTCCTTGTCGGCCTGCTCGCCGCGGGCGAGCTCACGGTCGAGCTCCGCCATGCGCTGGAACACCTCGGTGCGATCGAGCCTCCTGGCGGCGATGTCCTCGATGAGCTGGTTGAAGCGACGCACCGCGGCCGCAGCCTCCGGATCCTGGGCCTGGCGCTCGAGCTCGGCGGCCAGATCGCGGAAGAGCTCGAGGTCGTCCGCGCTCATCTCGAGCGGGTCGAAGTGCCGTTCGGGAGGGAGCACGCGCGTGGTGCGAACCTCGAGCAGCAAGATCCCCGCGAGCGCGACCAGGAGAGCCGCGGAGAACGCGAGCTCGCGCGGGATCCTGAGCGGCGCGGCCCGGCGCGGCGCCACGTCGGTCACGGTGGCGAGCGCGTCGTCGATGGCCGCGTCCATGAGCGGCGTGCGCTCCCGCGCCGGGAGCTCGGCGAAGGTGAGCGCGTTGGTGACGCGGTCGTGGAGCCCGTGAGCGCGATCGAGCAAGATCGCGCCGCGATGACGAGGCTGGCGCCGAAACCAGCTCTCGAGCACGCCCCCCGCGAACAGCGCGAGCGGGATGAGGCCGAGCCAGAGCACGGTGCGCTCGGTGTCGGCCGCTGGGCGCGCGACCTTGATCCAGGTGAGCGCCGCGATGGAAAAGAGCAGCGGTAGCGGCAGGAGCCGCGCCGCCCGCGCCATGACCTCGTTGACCCGGAGCCGCGCCGCGGTCGCTCGCGCGGCTCGCGCCAGGCGCCCGAGCTCGCGCGTGCGAGGGTCAGCGTGGATTTTCGGGCTCGGTTCCAGGGGGGTCGCTCCAGCTTCGGATCACGTCACCAGCACTCTGAGGGATATAACGCGCCAAGGTTCCCGCTGCTTTCTCCATGGGGTCCCGGACGCGAGGGGCTGGGGAGCGCCAGGCGGGGACGCGGGTGCCACCGCCGCCAGCGCGTCGCCGGCACGTATAGCCTTCTGATTTTGATAACTTAGCACAGCTCGACGGTCCGCGAGCGAGCCTCCGGGGACACCCGCTCGGACCCCGGCGCGCGGTCCTCGCTTGGGCGCGTGAGCGCGCCGGAGGGCAGTTCGCGACCTGGCCGCGCGCCCGAGCGCCATGTCGTCGGTGCGCGCGCCCGCCCGCCGGCGCGCGGTCCCGCCCCGCGCGGTTCCGCGACGAACCGACATCCCTTCCCTAGGGTCGCCGCTCGCCAGGCTTGACCCGACGCGCGTCCGTGGCTCGAATGGGCGCCCCACGTGATGGAGAGTGAACCCCATGCCCGATGACCGACGAACGCTGGTGCTGGTCGCCGATGACGAACCGACGATGCGTACGCTCGTCGCCGATCGCCTGCGCGGCCAAGGCTTCAAGGTGCTCGAGGCAGCCGACGGCGATGAGGCCTGGCAACTCGCGCAGGAGAGCTTGCCCGATCTGGTCGTGCTCGACGTGATGATGCCGGGGATGACCGGCTGGGAAGTCTGCCGGAAGATCCGCGACGCCGTCTCGCTCGCGCACACCGGCGTGGTGATGCTGACCGGGATCGGCGAGCGCTTGAACGAGATGACCTCGCCGCTCTACGGGGCGGACGCGCACATCGACAAGCCGTTCGAGTTCGTCGACCTCGAGGCCACGATCCGCGAGACGCTGGCGCAGCGCCGGGGCGCGCCGGCGCACATCGGCTCAGGTGGCGAGACGCCGCGGCTCGAAGGCAAGCTGCGCGCGGTGAAGAGCTCCGACATCAGGCGCGCAGCCGCACGCAAGAAGGCGGACGGTGGGCCGCGGCGAACCGCACCGAAGCTCCGCGAGGCGCCGCCGACCCGGAACGCTCCAGCGCTCACCCCCGCGAGTCGCAAGAGGAGGGCGAAGGGGAAACAACTTACGCTCTTCGACGAACGTCCTTCGGCCGTGAGCCGCGCAGGGACGGCGCCAGCGCAGCAACCGGCGACGGGGAAGTCAGGAAAGACGCCCGCGAAGCAGACCTCCGCGAAGAAAGCCACCGCGAAGAAAGCCACCGCGAAGAAAGCCTCCGCGAAGAAAGCCTCCGCGAAGAAAGCCTCCGCGAAGAAAGCCTCCGCGAAGAAAGCCTCCGCGAAGAAAGCCTCCGCGAAGAAAGCCTCCGCGAAGAAAGCCTCCGCGAAGCAGGCCTCCGCGAAGCAGACCTCCGCGAAGCAGGCCTCCGCGAAGCAGGCCTCCGCGAAGCAGGCCTCCGCGAAGCAGGCCTCCGCGAAGCAGGCCTCCGCGAAGCAGACCACCGCGAAGCAGACCTCCGCGAAGCAGGCCTCCGCGAAGCAGACCTCCGCGAAGCAGCGGCGCTAGTCGCTCGAGCCGTCAACGCGCGAGCTTGCGATAGACGGTCACCTGGCCCGGCTCTTCGAAGAGCCGACGGGTGACGTAGTCCTTGGGCGGCGTCGCGAGCACACGAAAGGTGATCTGGCGAGTGTGGGCGTCCTCCGAGAGGTCGAGGAAGCCCTCGTCGGCGAGCGCGCAGAGCATCCCGAACACGTGGCTCGGCGTCGAGATCGGGTGCGCTCCGGCGTTCGGGATGTGCGGCGTGAGGTCACAGGCGTGAAATGGTGTCGAGCGCCGCGCGGGGTCGCCCAGGAAGCCCTCGAGGAGCGCCCGGTAGATGCCCTCGAAGTAGCGCTCCGCGAACGCCACCCACTCGAGCGGCTCGGTGACCGC
Organism: Polyangiaceae bacterium; assembly: GCA_035063585.1. GTDB lineage: Bacteria > Myxococcota_A > Polyangia > Polyangiales > Polyangiaceae > JAPSGB01. The sequence goes on along the minus strand of JAPSGB010000027.1, from coordinate 44,484 downwards.
GAATTTTCCGTGCGGTGGGAGCACCGCGCGGACCTCGTGCGTCGAAAAGAAACGGCGGAGCACGCGGATCGTCTCGAGGTAGTTCTCCCACGCCATCGAGTACATCTGACCCGTGACGGTGAAGATCGGGATGACGTACGAGTGCGTCTCGGGTTTGTCGACCGCCCCGGTGCAGATGATGGTATCGCCGGGCACCGCGACGCGGAGCTCCTCGTCGTAGTAGAGCACGCAGTCTCCCGAGTGGCCCGGGGTCGGGATGGCGATGATCGAGTCGGGGAGCTGCCCCTTATCGACGAACCGGAGGGCGCTGCGCGGGGTCCGCGCGAAGTAGCAAGCGAAGCGCTTGCGGAGCGCGTGCTCGATCATGTCTTCCTCGCTGAGCGCGTCGTACGCGAGGAGCCCCCACTGTGCGCGAGTCAGGAAGATGTCGTACGTCTCCTGAAGGAAAGCGGCGCTCGGATGGGTAAGGAAACGATAGCCCGAAGAGTGCAGGTAGATCGGCGCGCGGTCGCCACCGGTTCGACCGCGACCGGCGATGATCCCGGCGCTCCCGGCGTGGTCACCGTGACAGTGCGTCACGAGCAACGCGTCGAGTCGCCCGACCGCGTGAGCGTCGAGCCCGGCATGCACGTCGCGCACGATCTCGTCGGTTGCCGCGCTCGACTCGAAGAGCAGGGTCGCGCCGTCGCGCCGAAGGAGCACGAGGTTCACCTGCTTCGGGCTCGGGTACCCGCTCTGCACGGGCAGGATCTCGAGACGCCCGGCGAGCCCGAGCTCGGCGAGCGCCTGGGAGAGCGGCTTCATGGCGCGCGAAGGCTAGCGCGTGAGGCGGAGGCGACCTAGCGCTTGAGCGCGCGTGAGAGGCCGGGCAAAGTAGGGTGTGATGGTGAACCTGCCCCAGCTCCTCGTCCTCTCCTCGCTCCTCGCGGCGGCCTGCGCGACGCCCGTGGAGTTGGCTGGGGGTCATGGCGGCGCGGAAGCGGGCGGCGGCGCCGGCGCTGCCGCGACCACGGGCGGCGCGCCGGCCGCGGGGGGCGCGCTCGCAGCGGGCGGCACCGGCGGCACCGGCGCGGGAGGACGCGGCGGCGCGGCGGGCGCGGCCGGCCATGCAGGAACCGGCGCGAGCGGAACCGGCGGCGTGAGCGGGACGGGAGGAACCGGCGGGGCCGGCGGCGGAACGGCGGGAGTCGGCGGCGCGAGCGCAACCGGCGGAACCGGCGGAACGGGGGGCGCGAGCGCAACCGGCGGAACCGGCGGAACTGGCGGAACGGGGGGCGGAGCCGGCGGAACCGGCGGAACCGGCGGAGCCGGTGGAACCGGCGGAACGGGGGGAACGGGGGGCGGAACCGGCGGAACCGGCGGAGCCGGCGGAACGGGGGGCGCGAGCGCAACCGGCGGAACCGGCGGAACGGGCAGCGGGTGCGGCGACGGGAGCGTCGATCCGGGCGAGGACTGCGACGATCACGGCACCGCGCCCGGAGATGGCTGCTCCGCGACCTGCCAGTGGGAGACGAACTGCACGGCCAAGAACACGCACCCGATCCTGACCTGTGGGCAGACCGCGTCGGGGTCGTTCGAAGGGAAGTACAGCGACGTCGCCACCATCTGCGGAGCGACGTTCAAGTATCAGGACGTCGTCTTCGAGTTCCGCTCGACCGCCGCTCAGCATGTCACCGTAACCAACACGGTCTCGCCCGATCGCCCCGATACCGCGATGTTTCTCATGCGCGGGTCATGCCACACCGCGCTCTGCGTCGCCGACTCGCGCATGGGAAGTGACGAGCACACGCTCGAGTTCGACGCGGAGGCGGGCGTCACGTACTACATCGATTTCGAGGCTCCCTCCTTCCAGCCAAGCTACTCGATCAGCCTCGGCTGTCGGTAGCATCGCGCCAAAAGGCGCGGACCTCGTCGAGCTCGGTCGCTACGCGCGCGGGTGGCAGCGCGGCGAGGAGCTTCTTGCCGTAGCCGCGGCGATGCACCCGCTCATCGAGCAGCGCGACTACCCCGCGATCGGCGCGGGTTCGAATGAGGCGGCCAAAACCCTGCTTCAGCGTGATCGCCGCCGCCGGGACATGGAGCTCCATGAAGGCGTTTCGGCCTTCTGCCTCGAGCGCCAAGGCTCTTGCGCGCACGATGGGATCGGTGGGGACCGCGAACGGGATCTTCTCGAGCACCACCAAGCGAAGCGCGCGGCCCGGGACGTCGACCCCTTCCCAGAAGCTCATGGTGGCGACCAGCACGGCGTCTTCTGCGGCGCGGAAGGCGCCGACCAACGCGCTCTTGGGGGCGTCACCCTGGACGAGGACGCGGCGCGCCGGCATGAGCGCGGAGAGGCCGCGATGGAGTGCGCGCATGGAGCGGAGGGAGGTGGTCAAGACGAACGCGCCGCCACCGGTGATCCCGACCAGCGCCGCGACGCGCTCGATGGCCGCGTCGACGAAGGTCGCGTCGGTCGGCGCCGGCAAATCACGCGGCGTGTAGAGGAGCGCGTTCTTGTCAAAATCGAAGGGCGACGCGACCACTCGCTCGACGACCTCGCAGCCGTCCTCCGCGAGCCCGAGCCGCGCGCGAATGTACGCGAAGGGGCTCACTGGCGGCTCGCCACTGCCGGACGAAGCGACGCTCGTCAGGGTCGCGCTGGTCAGGATCACCGCGGGGATCTGCGCGAACACGCGCGTGCGAAAGATCTCCGAGACGTCGACCGGCGTCGAGGCGAGCACGGCGCTCCGCGCCGCGCGCTCGAACCAGGTGACGCGGCCGGTCGTGCCGCGCATGATCGTGTCGAGCGCCTCGCGAAGCTGCTCGGCGCGCCGCTCGGCGACGGTGAGCGCATCGCCAATGGTCTCGTGCTCGACGCGCGCGCGATCCCGAGCAGCGGCGAGGCGCCCGCGCGCGGTCGCAGCGAGCGCAGCCAGCCCCTCGAGCGCGGTGTCGAGCCGGTGACCGATCGCCAAGAGCTCCCCCGTCCATACGTCATGCTCGAGTGTCGTGCGCCCTTCCCCGACGCCCGCATGCCGAGCGAGCTCGGCCCACAGCGCCTCGGCCGCGGCGCGGGTCGAGTCGAGCCCGCGAGCGCTCGACGGTCCGGCAAGCAGCGGATCACGAGCGCCAGCGGCGGCGAGAGCTCGCTCGAAGTCGCGGAGGACGCGCTCGATGCGTGAGCGGGAGATGCGAACCCCGAAGAAATCGGTGGCGATGTCCTCGAGCTGGTGCGCCTCATCGAAGATGACGGCGTCATAGTCGGGGAGCACGCGTCCCGGGTGAGAGCCGCGCAGAGCGAGGTCCGCGAAGAAGAGGTGATGATTGACCACCACGAGCCGAGCAGCCTCGGCGTCGCGGCGCATCCTGGTGACGAAGCACTCCTCGTAGAAGGCGCACGCTGCGCCCACACGCGTGTCGCTCGAGGAGGTGAGCTCGCGCCAGATGGGGTCTCCCTCCGGGATGCCGACCAGCTCCGCGACGTCGCCGGTCTCCGTCTCACGGAGCCAGCCGTCGATGGTGCGAAGCGCGCGTGCATGCACGGGACGCTGCGCCTCCGCGCTCGAGGTGAACTCCGCGTAGCGCCGCCGGCACACGTAGTTCGCGAGCCCCTTCATCACCGCGACGCGGGGCGCGAGCCCGAGCGCCCGCTCGATGAGAGGCAGATCGTAGGTGACGATTTGCTCCTGGAGATTCCGCGTCGCGGTCGAAATGACGACCTTCTTGCCGCTCAAGATCGCCGGTAAGAGGTAGGCGAGGGTCTTGCCGGTACCGGTCCCGGCCTCGCAGAGGAGCACGCGCTCATCCGCGAGCGCCTGCTCGACCGCCGCCGCCATCTCGAGCTGACCAGGGCGCGACTCGTACCCGGCGAGACCGCCGGCCAGGGGGCCTCCCGGGGCAAGGAGCTCGAGCGCGGAGGGTGGCAAGGTGCGGTCTAGGGGGCGCCGAGCTTCTCCGGAGCAGGTTCCTGGTCGAGAAACTGCACGCCGGCGATCTGCCCGTCCGCCTCGTCCTGGACCCAGACCACTCGCGCCGGACGACCGGACTCCTCGTCGTCGATCCGGAGCTGCCACTCGCTGCCCGGCTCCACGGTATCCTCGAGGACCAAGCGGATACCTCCTCGGCTGAGGTTTAGCGCCCATCCATCGATGGTGATCCCCTCCCGGCGAAGCTGAACGCGATGCGACGCCTCGCGCCGAGCGCCACCGCCTCCACGGCGGGTACCGTGAATGTCCTCCGCGGCGAGCGGGGGAGACGGGGTGAAGCTGCGACGGTTCACGCTCGCGAACGATAACCCGGAAGCGCCCTCTTCGCATACCAGGACCCGGTCATTTTCCGCCGGAGCCTCGCCCCGGCTTGACGGTCGGCGACGTTTCTGCGAAGTTTGTCGCCAGAAACCTGGGTCCGAGGGGGCAGAGCGCGTCGGACAGAATGGCTCCTCCACAGTCGCGGCACCAGCCGGTTTCCGGCTGACCCCGGCAAGAATCGAAAGCATGCCCCTGCCCTCACCCAGTGAGCTCAAGACGGCCCTCCTCGACGGCGGGTTCGAGGTGTATCGCTCGGTCGGCACGCGGGTGATCCTGGCCGATCGAGTCCGTGACAACCTCATCATGGATAGCGGCGTCTCCGCCGCTCTCGACGAGTCCGGGCTCTCGGTTCGGGTGGTACTCCACGCGCAATCACGCGATTTTCCAGGAGAATCTCCGGATTCACTGTACGAGCGAACCACCCGACTGGCGACCGCGGCGCGCGAGCGGGGCTACCAGGAGAGCCAGAGGCAGACGGTACCGATCCTCGATCCCGGCGACCGCTCTCATACGCTCGATACCTGGTACGAGATCGCATACGAGCGACGCGTGAGCGACCTGGGCGAGCTCACGATCGAGGTGCGTTTCGCGATGGGGTTAGAGAAGGCGGCGTCGCCCGGAACACCCGGATAGACCATCCCGGGCGCGCATGGTAAACGCGGCGTCCCGGCGTACCGCGGCCGGGAACCGCGAATGACCTCCGTGACGACAAGAACCTCGGGATAGCGGCTGATGTTGAGCCTTTTTCGCAAGGGCGGCGTAGCCCAGCTGGTGATGGGGGCGGTCGTCTTCGCCATCATCGTGGTCTTCGTGCTCGAGTTCCGCGCCGGTCGCGGTCCGTCGGCGTCGCTGTCGCAGGACTGCGCCATCTCGGTCTACGACTCCTGCATCGACGCGAAGGACTTCTACGCCGCCTACGGGCTCATCGTGCCGCCCGGCATGAGCTCGAAGCAGATCACCAGGCTCGAGCTCCGAAAGAACATCGCCAACGGCTTGATCGAGCGCGAGCTCCTGATTCACGAGGCGAGCCGACTCGGCGTCTCGATCGGCGAGGGCGAGATCGATGACGAGCTTGCCAACGGACGCGCGCACCTGTCGCTGCCGACCGAAGCGTCCTTCCTCGCGTACAGCCTCGGCCTCTGTCTGCGAAACCCCGTGCTCCAGCGCTGCGAGCCCGGGACGGGGTTGCTCCGGCTCCTCCCGGTAAAGAGCGCCGCGACCAAAGAGCTAGACTACAAGATTTACGAGCGGGTGGTCCGCAACACGACCAATCGGAGCCCGAAAGAGTTCAAGGAGATGCAGCGCCGCGAGCTCATCGCGGAGCGCATGCGGGATCTCGTGCGTTCGCGCGCGCGCATCTCCGACGCCGAGGCGTTCGACCAGTTCGCCCGCGAGCGCTCGAAGGCAGTCGTGCGCGTCGTGAAGCTCGACCGAGACTGGTTCGCGAAGTACACGGTGGACGCTACGGACGACGCGGTCGACAAGTGGGCGGCCGAGAACAAGGAGCAGGTCGACTCCGCCTGGAAGGCAGAAGAGAAGAACTACACCGCTGGCTGCGCGATGCTCCGCGAGATCCTGGTGCCGTTCGATGAGGGCGCCTCGGACGCCGACAAGAAGACGGCCCGCGAGAAGATCGACGCGGCCGTCGCGGCGCTGAAGAAGGGCGGCTCATTCGAGGCGGAGGCGCGCAACCTCGACCGTGGACCGACCGCGATGGTGGGCGGAGAGCTCGGATGCATCGGCGAAGGCTACGGCACGGGCGGGAAGGAACTCCTCGATGCCGCGGCGAAGCTGAAGCCAGGCGAGGTCTCGCCGGTCCTCGAGACGGAGCGCGGCTTTCACCTGATCCGGGTGGAGAAGCGCCCCGCGGAGACGGAGCTCGCGAGTTCTGGGAGGCGCACCGTCGCGCGGCGTCTGTACGCGCGCTTCGTCGCGGATGAGCGGATGAACAAGTTCGCGGCGGACCTCATCGCGCGAGTAAGGTCCGGCGAGAAGCTCGACGACGCCACGCAGGCGCTCGCCGCGGCGTACCTGCCCCTCGCCCGCAAGGCGGGTAAGGCGCGGACGCTGGGCGAGAAGCCGGAAGAGGTGCCGGCGGCGCTCTCGGACGACTCCCGCCCAAAGGTGGAGATCTCGGCGCCGTTCACCCTCGACGGGAGCCCGATCCCCGACGCGCTCGCCTCGGAGCTCCCGGCCGTGCATGCGTTCGACCTCGCGAAGCCCGAAGCGGTCTACGACAAGCCGCTGAAGACGCGCTCGGGGCTGGCCGTGATGCAGCTGAAGGAGCTCGATCCGGCAAAGCGCGAGGAGTTCGAGAAGGACCGCGCGCGTTTCACCCGGCTGATGCGGGCGGCGAAGCAGGACGACGCGCTCGGACGCTTCATGGAGCGGATCCGAGCCGCTGCGAAGGACAAGATCAAGGTCGATGCTCGCTATCTCGAGGAGAGCAAGGACCGCAAGGACGACTGAGGACGCTCCGGTCGACCCACGTGAGTCGACGGGCCATGCTTGAACCCGATGGAGCTCCCCTCCTTCGTTCCGCTCACGTCGACGCTCGCGTCCGGCGTCCGAGCCTCGGCTATCTCGCTGCCCGGACTTCACTCGGCGATGATCGAGGCGCACGTGCGGGTCGGCTCGCGCTTCGAGACCGCGACGGACAACGGCGTCAGCCACTTCCTCGAGCACATGCTGTATCGCGGCACGGCTCGCCATCCGTCGGCCCATGAGCTGGCGCTGGCGTTCGAGGAGCTCGGGGGCTCACTCGACGCGGCGACCTACGTCGATCACATGACCCTCGGCGTCAGCGTGCCCCCCGAGAACATCGCGCGAGTCTTGCCGATCTTTGCCGAGGTGTTTCGCGCGCCCATCCTCGGGGGCCTGGACACCGAGAAGGGAATCGTCCGCGAGGAGATCCTGGAGGGGCTCGACGACGACGGCCTCGAGATCGACGCGGACAACCTGGTGCGGAGACTCTCTTTCGGTGACCACCCGCTCGGATATCCCATCACGGGCACGCTCCTCCACCTGGAACGCTTCGATCGGGGCCTGCTCGAGCGACACCATGCTGCTCGCTTCGTCGGTGACGCGACCGCGGTGACGATCGCCGGACCGATCGATCCCGAGCGGGTCCTCCCGGCGCTGGAGGCGTTGTTCGGCGACCTTCCGGGAGGCGCGCCGCCCGACTTCGACGCCCCGCCGCCCCAGGCCGAAGCGCGATTTTCCCATGTGCGACACGCATCGAGCCAGACGGACCTACGGGTGGCGTTTCGCGCGCCAGGCGATCACCACGCTGACGAGCCTGCCGTCGAGCTCCTGCTGCGCTGTCTCGACGACGGAATGGCGACCCGGCTCTATCACGAGCTCTGCGATGCGCGCGGCCTCTGCTACGACGTGTCGGCCGCCTTCGAGGCATACTCCGACGCGGGGCTGCTCGACATCGCGGCCGAGGCGGCGCCGGAGCGAGCGGCCGCGGTGCTCGAGAAGGTGCTCGAAGTGCTGCGAACGCTCCGCGACGAAGGCCCGAGCGACACTGAGCTTTCGCGTGTGAAGGAGCGACTCGGCTGGCAGCTCCGCGAGCTCATGGACAGCCCGAGCGCGGTGACCGACTACGTCGGCTTCGGGCGGCTCACCGGGAGCGGCCGCACGCCGAAGGAGCGCTACGAGACGCTCTGCGCGGTCTCCCGGCAGGACGTGCGAGCGGCTGCGGAGCGCTGGCTCACCCGCGAGCGCCTCTCGGTCGTCGCGGTAGGGTCGGCGTCGCGACGCGCCAGCGACGCGCTCGCGCGGCTCGTCCACCGGTTCTGAGCGAGGCTCGGGCTCAGCCTCTTCGCGGCTTCGAGCCGCTGCGCGTCGAGCGGTCGTCACGGACCAGCGCTTCCGCGACGCGAATCACGCGCCGAGACGTCGCGGGGCTCGCTCCGCGCAGGACCCGTGCCAGGCGGTCCTCCCGAGCCGCGGGCTTCGCGGGAGACACGAGGAGCTCGGCGAGCTCCACGCCGAGCGCGTCACTCAGCCGCGCGAGCGTCTCGAGAGACGGGTTGGCGTTGGCCGACGACCGGCCCCGCAGCACGCGCTCGATCCGCGCGACCGTCTCGACGGTAACGCCGGCGCGCGACGCGAGCTCGGCCTGCGTCATACCGAGCTGAGTGCGAAGCTGCCGCACTCGCTCCGCAAGCCTCATCGCGACGTCATTCAAGAGTCACCCATCGGAGGTCGACCGGCCCGACTCCGTCGCCCCGGTACCCGATATGTAGGTGAACCTGGAAATCTTGTCATCAGGATCGTGAGTCTGGACTCAAATTCGAGGACGTGCACGGTGCCCCCCCAGCAATCGCTCGGAATCGAGACGGGGCCCGCTCTCAGCGGGCGAGCGGGCCGGGGAGCGCCTCAGGGGCGAACGCGATCCTCGACGCCAAGCGAGCGCACGCGCGGCAGCACGCCGTCGTTGACGGTCGCGAGCCGTCGTCCAAGCACGCGCTCGGCGCTCGGCCCTGACGCCGAGGTCGTGAACACCAGAGCGTAGCATCGACTCACGCTCGCTCCAAAGGCGAGCACGTATCCCTCGAGCTCCGCCCCACGGCGGCTCACACCGACCAGGACTTCGGTCCGAAAACCGTTCGGCACGGCGAGGAGCTCTCGATCGACGAGCTCGTCCGACGCGGGAACCGGCAAGTCGCGACGCCAGAGGCGCGCTTGCTGCTCGCACTCGGCGGGGCGCACGAGCCGAGGCGCGGCCCAGGTGCGGACGAGGAGCTGCGAAGCGCTCGCGTCGTGCTGCATCGTGAGCCACGGAGCGCTCGCGTCATCGACGCTCCAAGCGCGGCGCTCGGGAAGGGAGACCGCCAGCATGAAGCGCGCCGAGCTCACCTCTCCCCAATCGCGCTCCGCGAAGGCGACCGGTGCCGCCGCATTCGGGTTCGAGCTCGGCGGCTGGTGGACGCTTGCTGCCGAGGGCGCGCCGGAGGCCCGCGGCGCACAACCCGCGGCGCACACCGCGATCCCGAGCAGACAAAGTGAGAGGGGCGCTCTCCGCATGGGGCGAGACCCTCCCACGAAGCGTGGCGGGCCGCGAATCATGCTTCGCGGCCCGCCACCGGACGGTCCCGCGCGCGGTCCGGGGAGAATGAAAATTTGCTCGGCGCTTGCGAGCGCGTGTGCTAGGCGTAGTGGGATCCGGTGGGAAATCGGGCGGCCTGAGCGCGTCGGCGTCGCCGGGCGTGTTCCGAGCCCGGCGGTCGATGCGCGAGCGCCCGAGCGCCCTCTGCTTACGACCAACCCGGCCCCCCGAACGCGAGGAGCATCACCCATGGATGGACAACGCCAACGGTCCGACGGTGGTCGGCGGCGGAGACGCAAGGCGCGCCCCGCGGCTCGGGCGACCCCGGAGCTCGTGCTGATCGCCGCACGGCGCCCCAGCGCTGCGCTCTCGGCCCGGAGCCCCGAGCGCGAAGCCGGAGCGACGGCCAGCTTGGTGGAGGGGCTTTCCACCGCGGAGGGCGCCGGCGCGCCGGTGGAGCGAGCCGAAGAGCCGTCTCCGGAGCCGCGGCCCCAGCGCCGCAGCGCGCGCATCGTGGCGCTGCCAACCGATCCGGGCGGCGGGCAGGTGAAGGAGCGACAGCGGCTGCTCGATCGCCTGATGGCCTCCGATGGCCGCGGAGCGATCTCACGCGCCGCGACCGAGCTTCGCGCCGCTGGGTTCGACTTTCCGGAAGAGCAGGTAGTGCAACTCCAGCTCCTCGAGCACTTCGACGAGGACGTCGCGCGGGGAGCGGTCGACGTCTTGACTCGGCTGCTCGGCGGGGCACCTCCACTGAAGCGCCCCGTGCTCGAGCAGCGTCTGCGACGCCTCGAGGAGTACGCAGAAGACGCGTCGACGCGGGAAGCGGCCGCGGCCTTACGACGCTCGCTGCGGACTTGACCCTCCGATGAAGGACGAGCTCACGCTGCGCGAGTTCGAGGCTCGCTACCACGCGCTGCTCGCCGCGGCGGCGGAGACCGCAGAGAACGAACGATGCGTCGAGTGCGTGGGGTGCCGCGCGTGCATCGGGTGCACCTTCTGCCGGGACTCCGAGCGGCTCGTGCGCTGCCACTACTGCGTCCGCTCGACTTCATGCACCGATTGTTCGCACTGCCGCGACTCGCGCGGGCTGCTTCGGTGCCAGCATTGCGTCGAGTGTGAGAGTTGCTCGGCTTGCTCGTATGTGACCCGCTCGGTTGCGCTCGTCGACTGCAGCTACTGCTTCGGCTGCGTCGGGCTGGCTGGCAGGGATTTTCACATCCTGAATCAGCCCTACGATCGCGAGTCGTACTTCGTGCTCACGCGCCGGCTGGCGCGCGAGCTTCGCATCGGATGATGGCCGACGAAGCGCTCGAGGCCCTCTGGAAGCACGTCCTCGACCACTGGGACCAGGGCCAGGCGCACGCCGCGTTTCTCGAGCATTGCCAGCGCGCCGGGGCGCTGCCGGAGGCGGCGACACGCTACCGTGGGATGACCGGAGACCGCGACCGCGCAGAGGAGGCGGGCCGGCGACTCGGAGCGATCACCGCGCTCGCCATCCTGCAGCTAGAGGCGTCACGGAGCGCCCCTTCACCCGCTCCGAAGCGCACGACCAGCGTAGTTCTCCTCGTCTTCTTCATCCTCGCGACGTTCGGCCTGCTGCTCTACGCTTACCGATCACCCTAGGCGCCGACGCCTGTACAGTCGGAGCGGAACGATCTCCGTGAAGGGGCCCGGGATCACCACCGGCGAGCGCGCAGCCGGAATGTCTCTTGCTGTGCGCTCGTTTGGGTTTGAGGTTGGTTTGATGGGTGGGATGAGCCGAGAGATGGCCCGTGCGTCCATCTTGGTGTAGTCCCCACGCGCTCGCGGGAGTTTCGAGCCGACCGTTCATGATGGGGCGCCCGCCGCCATAACCAAGTGGAGAGTGATTCAATGAAGACCCGAAGTTTGCTTGTGCTCGCGCTCGTGTCGACGCTCGGGGTGGCTTGCGGCGGTGACGAGAAGAAGCCCCCGGCTGCGCCGACCGGCGGCACCGAGGCGCCCACCGCGACCCCTTCGCCTTCGGCAGACGAGGGGAAGAAGGCCGGTGACGACCCGAGTCAGTCGCAGATCAACATCTCGGACGAGATCAAGAAGGCCTGCGGGCTCACCGATGCAGACGCCTTCTTCGCGTTCGACTCGGCGCGCATCCGGCCGCAGGACCGCAAGGTGCTCGGCGCGCTAGCCAAGTGCTTCAACGATGGTGCCCTCAAGGGAAGAACCATGGCGCTGGTCGGTCACGCCGATCCGCGTGGCGAGTCAGAGTACAACATGGTGCTCGGCCAGCAGCGCGCGGACAACGTCAAGAAGTACATCGGCGCGGAAGGCCTGGCCGCCGAGCGCATGCAGACCACCTCCCGCGGCGCGATGGACGCGACCGGGACGGACGAGGCAAGCTGGGCGAGGGATCGCCGAGTCGATGTGAACCTCGCCGACTGAACTCTGACTTTCCGCGACCTTCGCGCTATACGCTCACCCCATGCTGGTCGACCCGCAAAGCGCACAGGTCCACGACGAGCCAGTCAGCCCGCTCCGCCTCGCGCTCGGTAGCTCCGGGATCGTGCAGTTGGTGCTGCTCGTCCTGGTCGTCGCATCCATCGCGGTGTGGCTGATCTGGTTCCTGAAATCGCTGCAACTCCGTCGGATGCGTGCGGCCCAGCACCGCTTCGAGCGGGAGGCCAGCGGGGCCGAGGGCGCCTCCGAGCTCATCTCGTTGGCGCTCAAGCACCGCGACTCGCCGGGCGGGCGGGTGCTCGTCGAGCTCGCCAAGCGACACCATCAGCGGAACCTGAACGCCGATCTCCTCATCGCGGTGTCGAAGCGTGCGATCGCCTCCGAGCAGCAGCGCGCCTCGACCTTGATGCCGACGCTCTCGAGCATCGCCTCGGCGTCCCCCTTCATCGGGCTCTTCGGTACGGTGTGGGGGATCATGAACGCCTTCATCAAGATCGGCGTCGAGAAGAGCGCCTCGCTCCCGGTGGTCGCGCCCGCGATTGGCGAGGCCCTCATTGCCACCGCGTTCGGCCTGATCGCGGCGATCCCGGCGACCATCGGCTTCAACTACGTAGACCGCCGGATCGGCGATCTGCTCGACGAACTGCAGGCCTCGAGCGAGGTATGGGCGGAGACGCTGGCAGCGGAGCCAGCGGGCCCCTCCTCGGCGGTTCCACTGGTTCGCGAGTCCAACCGTCCCCCGCCCATGGGCGCGGGGTACTGACGCGAGGCTCGGCCCATGGCGATGCGGCTCGGAGGCGGAGGGCGCGGCCGGCGCGGGGGAGGATTCCGCGACATCAACATCACGCCGCTCGTGGACGTGATGCTGGTGCTCTTGGTCGTGTTCATGGTGACGGCTCCGCTCTTGACGACCGGGCTCAAGATCAGCCTGCCCGACGTGAAGGCAGCGAACACGCCGGTCAAGGACGCTCGCTTGCTGGTGACCGTCACCAAGGACGAGCGGATCCTCTTCGGTGACGACGACGTCACCGACAATGTGGAGCAGGCGCTCCGCGACAACGCGCGTGTGCAGAAGGAGCGCGAGCTCTACATTCGCGCCGACAAGGACGCGCATTACGGAGTCGTCGCGCGCGTGGTCGCCGCCGCGCGCTCGAGCGGTGTCGATTCGCTCAACCTCCTCGTCCAGCCGGTCATCGAGGAGCTCGCCGACGAGGCGCGCAAGCCCGGTTCCGCGCCGAACCAACCCCCATGAACGATCGGGCGGCGAGCTTCTCTCGAGTCGATATCGGGCTCGCGGTGGTCGGCGCCGCGATCATCGAGGCGGGCCTGTTCGTGGCGCTCGCGGCCGGCGGAAGCCCGGCGATGAAGATCCAGGCGATGAAGGACGTCGTACCGGTCGAGGTCCCCATCGCCGTCAAGCCCGTGGTCGATGACTTGCCGCTCCTGAAGCTCGGCGGCAAACGGGTGCACGCGAAGCTGCCCGACATGTGGCAGAAGCAGGCGCCGGTTCAGCAGTACGAGGCGAAGAGCGCCCCGTCGCCCGAGGCGAAGAAGACACCGGACGCCATCCCAACCTCACCCGTGGCGACGGGCGACGCGGAGGCGCCGCCGCCCGACGCTGAGATCGTGGCCAAGGTGGATCCCGATCTCACGCAGGTCGAGGCCGGCGCGGAGGCCGCCACGGTGGAGGGTCCCGGCGCGGCCGGCGGCGTGGTCGAGGGTACCGAGACGGATCCGCTGAAGGCCCGCGCGGTCAGCCAGTATCGGATGCGGCTCATCGGCTGGTTCAACGCGCGCTTCCACTTGGCAAAGGGCGCGATCCCGTGCGCGGAGTTGGAGACGCTCGGCAGCAGCGTCACCGCGACGCTCGGGCCCGACGGCACGGTCGCCGGCTATACGATGGGCGCCGCGAGCGGCAACGCGGTGTTCGACGCCGCGGTCCGGAGCGCGATGGACTCGGCGAAGGGACAGCAGGTGCCGCCGCCGCCGCCACTCTATCCAGACGTGCTGCCGCCCGCTCTGAACCTCCACTTCACGAAGAAAGGGCAGAAATGCGAGTGACTCTTGGCCTTGGCGTGGTCGCGATCGCGCTCTCTGCGCGCGCGGCCGTCGCGCAACCCGCGCCGCCCGCCGACGAGAGCGTGCTCGGCACGCTCCCCATCACCGGCACGGCTCAGGAACACGTCACCACGCTCGCCGTCCTACCTTCGCTGTCACCGGAGCTCGAGGACGTCATCGTGCGCGGGGTCGCGCGCCGCGACCTGGAGCTCACCGGGCTATTCAACGTTCTACCGGATGAGAAGGCGCCACCCGGGCTCTACGGTTTCAACGACGCGGTGGACGTGAGCGCGTGGCGAAAGGTCGGCGCCGAGGTGATCGTGAAGGTCGCGGCGCGAAAGACCGACAGCGGGAAGATCGAGGTGTTCGGGCTCGCCTACTTCCTCGATGTCGGGAAGGACCCCGTCTACGAGAAGAAGCTCCTGGTGGACGAGCCGGAGGTCCGCATCACCGCGCACCGCGTGGTGGACGCGCTGCTCGGCGCCATTACCGGGCGCCCTGGCGGTTTCGCGAGCCACTTCACCTACAGCGGCAAGTGGGGGAAGAGCCGCAGAATCTTCACCATGGACTCGGACGGAAACGACCTGCGACCGGTCACCTCGGAGGACGTGACCGCCATCGCGCCGGCGTGGGGACCGAACGCGGAGGTCTTCTACACCGCGAGCGTCCGATACTCGCCCTTCCGGCTCTATCACCTCGCGCGGGGCGCGGAGCCAGCGGCGGTAAGGATCCCGTTCCGGACTTCCGTTTACGGCGTCTCGTTCAACAAGGATCGGACCAAGATGGCGCTCGCGGTGGCGGAGGACGCCACCACCGGCATCTATGAAGGTAGCCCGGATGGCTCGGGGATGCGAAAGGTCTCGACGACACCGCTCGCGACGCACCCGGTATATAGTCCCTCGGGGAAGCTCGCTTGGATCGGCGGGGCTACGAACGGCACCCAGCGTGTCTACGTCGACGGCAAGGCCGTGTCGCCCATGGGGTTCACGGCGGCCGCGCCGACCTTCTGCGGCACGGACGACGGCATCCGCCTCGTCTACGCGGTCAGCGTCGGCGGCAATCGCCAGGATCTGGTGATGAGTAGCGAGAACGGCCAGGGTATCGCCCGACTCACGCAGAACCAGGGCTCGAACTCGTATCCTGCCTGCAGCCCGGACGGGCGCATGCTCGCGTTCTTCTCGACACGGAGCGGCGGCGGCCTCTACTTCATGTCCCTGAAGCGCTGGAAGACCCAGAAGCTCAGCAGCCAGACGGGCGAGAGCCTGCGCTGGGCGGAGCTCCCGCCGCCCCCCGCGAGCGCGAGCCCGTAGCCGTCAGGCGCGGGCGGTCACCGCGACGACGCGAGCGCGGCGGCGCGGAGCGCGTCGTCGAGGGGCGTCGTGGTAGAGTCGAGCATGAGCCAGGCGCTCTCGAGACGCGATTTTCGCCATTCCAAGATCGTGTGCACGCTCGGGCCATCGAGCAGCGACCACGACGTGATCGAACAGCTCGCCAAGGCGGGCATGAACGTCGCGCGACTGAACTTCTCGCACGGCGATCAAGCCTCGCATCTCCAGGTGCTCCGGCAGATCAAGGGGCTCAACAAGCGGTTGAATCACCCGATCTCGGTGCTGCTCGATCTCCAAGGCCCCGAAATCAGGACCGGCGTGGTGAGCGAGGGGCTGGCGCTCGAGGTCGGAGACACGGTGTCGCTCACGGTGAGCCCGGTCGACGACCCGGAGGAGAAGAGCGTCCACGTCAACTACGAGGATCTCGTCAACGATCTCCGGGCCGGCGATCGCGTCACGGTCGACAACGGGCTCATCAACCTCGAGGTGCTGGTGATTCACGCCAAGAAGCTCACCTGCAAGGTGATCGACGGCGGCACCATCGGATCGCGGCGGCACGTAAACCTCCCCGGGATCCGGGTGAACCTGCCCAGCATCACCGAGAAGGACAAGCGAGACATCCAGTTTGGCATCGACCACGAGGTGGACTTCATCGCGCTCTCCTTCGTCCGCTCACCGAGGGACGTGCTCGAGGCGCGAGAGATGATCGAGGCGGCGCATACGCGGACCCAGCTCATCGCCAAGATCGAGAACCAGGAGGGCGTCGATAATTTTCCCGCCATTCTTGCCGTCAGCGACGGCATCATGGTCGCGCGCGGAGATCTCGGCGTCGAGGTCGACCTCCGGGAGCTCCCGGTGATTCAGCGCCGCATCGTCCGCGCATGCGCGATCGCCGGTAAGCCGGTCATCGTAGCGACTCATCTCCTCGAATCGATGATCCACGCGCCGACGCCGACCCGCGCCGAGGTCACCGACGTCGCGAACGCAGTCTACGAAGAGGCCGACGCGCTCATGCTGAGCGGCGAGACTGCGGCCGGGCAACACCCCGTCCGCTGCGTGCAGGTGCTCGACAGCATCATCCGCCGCATCGAGAAGGAGCCGGGCTTGGACTTCCACTTGGCGCGTCACCCGGACGGTCAGTCCGCCGAGCTCGCGCGCGCAGCCTGTCGGCTCGCGGACTCGATGGGCGCGCGCGCCATCGTCGTCATCACACGCCGAGGGCTCCTCGCGCAGCTCGTGTCGAGCTTCCGGCCACGTGACGCGATGATCTACGCGTTCACGAACATGAGCAGCGCGCGCCGCAAGCTCTGGCTCTTGCGCTCGGTGGTGCCGTTCGTGATCGATCTCCACCACGAGCCGGAGGCGACCGTGAACGAGGCCTTCGCGCGGCTGCGCCAGCGCAACCGGCTCCTCCCCGGGGATTTCGTGGTGGTGGTCTCGGACGTGGTCGTCGGCGAGGACGTCACCACCACCAGCATTCAGGTGCGACGCTTCGAGTAGCGAGCGCCGCGCCGACTTCGGCGCGGCGCTCCACCGGCGCCGCAGCTCAGGCGAGTACGCCCGAGAGCGCCATCGGGATCTGCGCGTTGCCGACGATGCGGATCTTACCGCTCATCGCCAGCTGGACCGGCTGCGCCTTGCCGCCCTGCATCTCGAGGAAATCACTCATTTGGCACTCGAGCTTGCAGTCGGGCGCGTCGAGGTTGGGCGTGGCCGAGCCCGGGGTGATCGCGAGCTTGCGGATCGCGTCGCCGTCCTTGACCATGAACGCGACGGTGCCTGCGACCGCCTTCACCATGTTCGCCTTCGCGGCGTCGATGGTGATCGCCTTGAACGCCATCACCTGCGCTTCCGGCTTGATGTCGTCACCGGCGGCCTCCGCGCCACGGACGAAGATCGCCTTGAAGTCCTCTTCAGGCACCGTGACCTGGAGGATCACGTCGCCCGTCACGCCAGGGGTGACCTCCAGCTCGCCGTCCTTCAGGTTGAATGACCACTCGCCGCCCCCGGCGACGCGGAAGACCATGCTGCCCGCCGACGAACGGCCGGCGAGCGCACCCTTCACGGCGCCAAACCGAGCGGGAATGAACTTGGTGAAAAATTCTTCGGGGCTATCGGGTACGTCGCTCATTCGGCCGGAATCACCCGGATAGGGCGAGCGGTCAAGGGCCGAATGACCGGCCGGGTGATCTCGGTCAGAGCGCGGCGGCGGTCCCGATCTCTCGAAGCGCCGCGCGCAGATAATTCTGCGCCCGGAGCGTCCAAGGACCGCTCGGATGTCGGAGAAGGTGCGCGCGCAGCGCCTCGGCGGACTCGGGATAGGTGCCGAGGTCGAACAAGAGGACACCCCGGGCCAGCTCGGCCGGATACGACGGATCACGTTTCGCCAGCGCATCGACGTAGCCGAGCCGCCGCCTCACTCGATCGCGACGTTCGTCCCCGCCTTGCCCGAAGGGGCCCTCGGGATGCTCGAGGAGCAGGCGATAGTACTCGCGATAGTCGTCGAGCGTGGGCGCGAACGGGAGCGTGTCGCGGAGACCGGTGAGCTCGGTCCAGCGCATTCGGAAGAGCGCGGCGCGCTCGGCCGAAGACAGCTCGAGCGTGTGCGGCGCCGTCACCCAGCCACTGAGCTCGGCGTGGGAGAGGAAGTCCCCACCGAGCTCGCGCAGGTCCGCGTCCTGCTCGCCGGTGGCCTCCCAGCGCGAGAGCGCGCGCTGAAAATACCAGGTCTGCACGGCTCGGAGCGACAAGAGCGGCTCGGGCCCGAGCCGCTCGAGCGCGAGCGACACCGCGCGCTCGAGCTCGCGCCGCTGGCCCGCGACGAGGACCGTGTCGCGTTCGATGGTAGCGACGCCGTACTGCCGAAACGCCTCTCCGACCCGCCGGACATCGAACGGCAGCGGCGCCGCGAGCGCCGCGCGGGCGCGCGCCTCGTAGGCGGCGCGCTGACGAGCGAGCGCCGGGCGATCGAGGTCGGGCAGCGGGAAGGCGTCCGGCGCGACCGCGCGCGGAACGAAGAGGAGCGCCGCGAGGAGCGCCATCGCGAGCGTGGCCGCGCCGAGCTCCCAGCCCTCGAGGTGGCGCTTCCAGCCTCTGCGGTTGCGAGAATCGGCACCCAACTCGAGCACGCTCCTTGACACCTGCCGCGCGGAGAACCCACGATCCCATGCCGCGAAGCAGTTCCGCGCGGCGAGTCTAGCCCATCCGCACGAGTCTCGAGGTAGCCGTGGAAGAGAAGCGAGTCCATCCCCGCGTTTCGGTGAGCATCGAGGTGATCTGCGAGCGAGCGGCCGGCCCGTCGGTGAAGGGCGTCGTGACCGATCTCAGCGTCGGCGGCATGTTCGTAGAATCGGGAGCCACCATGAGCTTCGGTGACGAGCTCACCGTGGTCGTTACCTTCTCGAGCGCCGAGGGGCCGGTCCGGCTGCCTGCGGTCGTGCGGTGGACGAAGCCGGGAGGGTTCGGGGTCCAGTTCGGCCTCCTCGGCGCCCGAGAGACGCACGCGCTCACCAACATGATGAGGCGCTGACCCGCCGGTCGAGGCGGCGCGCGCCGCTCATGGTGGCGGAGGTCTACCGCGCGCCGCCGTGGTATGCTCGGCCCGCGTGATGGGGAAAGCTTCGATCGTCCTTGGCCTCTCGATCCTCACGGCGGCTGCGGCGTGCAGCGCATCAGGAGGGTCGCCGGGCAGCCAACCCGCAACTGGAGGACAACCGGGAACCGGAGGCGCGAGCGCCGGCGGTGCCGATGGCGGCGTGTTCGAGGCCGGCTCGGACGCCCCCGTCGACACGGGCACCTGCGCCATCGGCACCTACGAAGCCAAGCAGAGCCCGGTCGCGCTGATGATCGTGCTCGATCGCAGCTCGAGCATGACCACCAACGGCAAGTGGGCCGCCTCGCAGCTCGCCATCGTGCAGGCCATCGACCAGGACGCCTTCGACGGGGTGAACCTCGGCCTCATCGCGTACCCGGCGTTCGCGGTCGGCGCGCCGGCGTGCTTGTTCGGTATGGTGCAGCAGGTGTCGTGCGGTGTCTCCGCGCTACCCGACGTCCCGCTCGCCAACACGGGCACCGACAAGTCGAACGCCGCGAGCGGCGTGCGGAAGGACATCTACTCGTGGCTCACCAGCCACTCGCCCGACAGCACGGCGACCGACGCGAGCCCCGGCTACGAGGCGATGAACGCGGCCTTCCAAGCGCTCCAGCTCTATCCGCTGGACGGCAAGCGTCTGATGCTGTTCATCTCCGACGGCGGGTTCAGCTGCGCGTCGGTCACGAACGGCGCGCGCGCCGGTTACTCGGACGGACTCTGCCCCGACTGGGAGTACCCCGAGAACGTCGTCAAGCTCATCACCAAGGCGGCGGTGGATCCGGCGCGACCGGTGAGCACGTTCATCGTCGGCGTGCCCGGCTCGAACAGTCACGGCCAGAAGCAGGGACCCTACGCGACCGCGCCGTACTCGATGCTGCGCGCGCTCAGCGCGTACGCGCTCGCCGGCTCGCCCACCACGGTGCCGACCGCCTGCGACGGCACCTTCGACAAGACCGGCGCGGATCCGAGCATCGCCTGCCATTTCGACATGACCCAGGGCACCTTCGACGCGGCCGCGCTGGCCGCCATCATCGCCCAAATCCGCGGCACCGCGCTCGGCTGCACCTTCGCGCTACCCGACGTCGCCGGCACCAAGGCGGACAAGACCAAGGTGAACCTCGAGCTCACCGTCGGCGGGCAGACGCTCGGCATCAAGCAGGCGCCGAGCGGCTGCGGCACGCTCGACGGCTGGTACTACGACGGAGAGAACGTCGAACTCTGCCCCGCCACCTGCGATACCGTCAAGGGCGCCGCCGACGCGCGCGTCGATCTCGTGCTCGGCTGCGCCACCGAGATCCGCTGAGCGGGGATGTCGGCACGGCGCGGAATCGCCGCGGGACGATTCCGCGCCGGACCGGCATCGAGCGGCACTTGAATCGTGCTAAGCCGCTCGTCCTTCGATGGATGAGCGCGAGGACGTGGTCGACGACGTCTCGTCGGCGCTGACGCTGCCGACCGATCGGCGCATCGTGACCGCGGCGGAGGCCGCGGCGCTCGCGCGCGAGCCGGGCGAGGTGGTCCACGTGGTCGGCGCGGAGGGCGCGGCGCCGGCGCTGCTCGCGCGCGCCATCGCGCGCGCAGGGCGCCGAGTGCTCTACCTGACCGCGGACGCCGACGGCGCGCGGCGCGCGGCGGCCGATCTCGCGAGCCTCTCGCGCGCCTTGCCGCTCCCATCACCGAACGGCGAGCCGCTCGCGGACGGCGAGCCGCTGCTGCTCGCCTCGCCCGAGACGAGCCCGTACGCAGAGGTGCATCCCGACCGGCGGCTCGCCATGACGCGGACGGCGACCCTCGCGCGGCTCGCGAGCGGCGCGCCGTGGCGCTTCGTGGTGACCACCATCGCGGGGCTCGCACGGCGCGTCGCGCCCATGGAGGCGATGCGCGCGGCGACCGTGCACGTCCGCGTCGAGGAGGAGCTCGACGTCGAGCGGACCGCCGAGGCGCTCGCGAGCGCGGGCTACCTGCGGGTGCCGGTGGTGGAAGATCCGGGGAGCTTCGCAGTGCGAGGCGGGCTCATCGACGTCTGGCCGCCGGAGGCGCCGCTCCCGTCGCGCATCGAGCTCTACGGCGACCTGGTAGCGTCGATTCGCTCGTTCGACCCCGAGGACCAACGCACCCGTGACGACGCGCGCGAGGTGTGGCTCTATCCGGCGCGCGACGCGGTCGGCGGCGCGCCGGCGCGCGAGCGCGCCGAGAAGACGATGCGCGCTCTCTGCGACGCGGTGGATCTTCCGAGCTCGCAAGCGCGCGCGCTGGTCGAGGACGTGGTCGGCGGGCGCGCGTTCTTCGGCGCCGACGGCTTCTTGCCGGCGTTCTACGAGCTCGTCCCCGTCTCTAGCTACCTGCCCGGCGACCTCGCGGTGGTCGTGGAGGATCCGGTGGCGGTGCTCCGCGCGCTCGACGCGGAGCTCGAGCACGGGCGCGCCGACGCGGCCGCGCGGGCCGGAAAGCCGCATTTTCCCGTGTCCGCGCTCTACCTCGACCGAGACGAGCTCGCGGAGGCCCTCGGTCACGTCCGGGTGTTCGCGGCGCATCGCGCGGGGGTCGCGGGAGAGCCGGACGAACCGCGCGCGCTCAGCGCGCTCGAGATGGCGCCGCTCGACGCGCCCACCCTCGCCGCGCGCGATCAGGGAGATCTCGGCCGTGCGATCAAGGCCGCGCGCGTCGCGCACGGCAAGCAAGGCGCACTCGCTCCGCTGGTGAGGCGCGTGGAGGCGTGGCGCGAGGCGGGGCTGCACATCGTGCTCGTCGCGCGGGTGGGCACCCAGGCGGAGCGTCTGGCGTCGCTGCTCGGTCATCGCGGCGTATCAGTGGTCACCCACTTGTCCGGAGAGAGGACGCCGAGTCCGATCGCCGGCACCGTCCACGTGGTGGTCGGCCCGCTCGCGCGCGGCGTGGTCGCGCCTGCCGAGGGCTTCGCGCTGGTCACGGAGGAGGAGATCTTCGGCCAGCGCACGCACCGCGCGACCGGAAAGAAGCGGAGCGCCCGCGCGGTCCTCGAGGACCTCCGAGCGCTCGCGCCCGGGGACTTCGTGGTGCATGTCGATCACGGGGTCGGGCGCTACCTCGGGCTCGAGCGGCGCATGGTCGGGGGCGTCGGCGTCGAGCTGCTCGCGGTCGAGTACACGGGGGGCGACAAGCTCTATTTGCCCGTCCATCGCCTGAACCAGATCCAGAAGTACTCGGGGGCGGACGGCGCGCCGAAGCTCGACCGACTGGGCGGGCAGTCCTTCGCGAAGACCAAAGCGAAGGTCCAGAAGCGAGTCCGGCAGATGGCCGACGAGCTGCTCCGTCTCTACGCCGAGCGCAACGCGCTCGCGAAGGAGCCGCTCCCGCCGCCGGATGACGACTACGCCACCTTCGAGGCGACGTTTCCGTTCGAGGAGACGCGCGATCAGCTCGACGCCATCAACGACGTCCGCGCCGACATGGAGTCGCCGCGGGTAATGGACCGGCTGGTGTGCGGCGACGTGGGCTTCGGCAAGACCGAGGTCGCGCTCCGCGCGGCATTCCTCGCCGCGATGCACGGCCGGCAGGTGGCGCTCCTCTGCCCCACCACGGTGCTCGCCCAACAGCACTACAACAACTTCACCGCGCGGCTCGCGGACTACCCGCTCACCGTGCGTGCGCTCAGCCGCTTTCAGTCCAAGGCCGAGCAGCTCGAGACGTTGAAGGGGTTGAAGGGTGGCGCGGTGGACGTGGTGGTGGGCACCCACCGCCTGCTCTCGAAGGACGTGCAGTTCAAGCGGCTCGGGCTCCTCATCGTCGACGAGGAGCAGCGCTTCGGCGTGTCGCACAAGGAGCGCATCAAGCAGATTCGCGCGAGCGTGGACGCGCTCACCCTGAGCGCCACGCCCATCCCGCGCACGCTCCAGCTCGCGGTGGGCGGCCTCCGCGACATGTCGCTCATCACGACCGCGCCGGTGGATCGGCGCGCGATCCGCACCATCACCTCTCGCTTCGATGAAGCGCTCGTCCGCGAGGCGGTGGAGCGCGAGCTCGGGCGCGGCGGGCAGGTATTTTACGTCTATAACCGCGTGGAGGGGATCTACGAGCGCGCCGCGCGGCTCCAGGCGCTCTTGCCGAACGCGCGCATCGCGGTCGGGCACGGCCAGCTCTCGGAGGCGGTGCTCGAGCGCACCATGCTCGATTTCGTCGCCGGTCAGTACGACATCCTGGTAGCGACCGCGATCATCGAGAGCGGTCTCGACATCCCCCGCGCGAACACCATCATCATCGATCGGGCAGACCTCTTCGGCTTGGCGCAGCTCTATCAGCTCCGCGGGCGGGTCGGGCGTTCGAGCGAGCGAGCGTACTGCTACCTCTTGGTGCCGCCGCCGAGCAAGCTGAGCGACGAAGCACGCATGCGGATCGAGGCGCTCGAGCGACACACCGAGCTCGGCTCCGGGTTTCAGGTCGCCACCCTCGACATGGAAATCCGCGGCGCCGGCGACCTCCTCGGCGCCGAGCAGAGCGGGTTCGTGGCGAGCGTCGGCTTCGATCTGTTCTGCCGAATGCTCGAGGAAGCGACCCATGAGCTCCGCGGCGAGCCGGTGGTTCACGAGGTCGATCCCGATCTCGCGCTCGACGTGGACGCGCTCTTGCCCGAAGACTACGTGGCGGACGTCGGCGTGCGGCTCAGCCTCTACAAGCGCCTGAGCGGCGCGGACGGCGACGCCGAGGTCGCCGAGGTCGCCGCGGAGCTCGAAGATCGGTTCGGGCCGCCGCCGACCGAGGCGCGCCACCTCATCGAGCTCATGCGGCTGAAGACGGAGCTTCGCCGGCTTCGCGTGCTCGGCATGGACGCGAGCAAGAAGAGCGTCACTCTGAACCTGCGCGAGGACACCCCGCTCGATCCGGTGAAGGTGGGCGCGCTCGTAGCCGCGCGCAGCGCAGGCTACAAGCTCACTCCCGACGGGCGGCTCACGCGCCGCGCGCGCGAAGACGAGTCCTTCAAGCACGGGCTCGCGCTCGCCGATCGCATGCTCGACGAGCTGTCGCGGTGCCTCCGCGCTCCTTGACGCTCGGGGCGCGCAGCGGCCGTGACCGGCAGGCAGCCGTCCGTCGGCCGCGCAGGGTGCCGGCGCGAGCACGCCCTGGGTGATTCCGCGCCGAGCCGGCATGCTTCATGGGAAACCTCGACTCCGAGCGATTCGCTCGCGCGAGGCTCGGGCGTCACTCCCCCGGCGCGCGCGCGCGGATCACGAGCGCGTGGACGCGCTGACCCGGAATATCCCCGAGCGCGCGGTACACCATGCGGTGGCGCTCGACCGGCGACACGCCGGCGAAGGCCTGGCTCACGACCTCGACAGTGAAGTGCGACTCGCCGCTGCCGTCATCGCCGGCGTGGCCGAGGTGCTTCGCGCTGTCGTTGATGACCGCGAGCGATTCGGGAGCGAAGGCCTCTCTCAACAGGCGGCCGAGCTCTTCGGTCATGGACTCTCGCATGTGGCGTCTCCTCGTCTTCCTGATCTAGTCGATCGCGCGCGAAAGGCGAGCGGGTTTGGGGCCGTCACGGCGCGGCCGGCGGCGCGCTGTGGCTTTGGACGCGCCGCGCCCGGAAAGCGTGGCAAGCTCGCGCGCATGCCGGAAGGGCACATCATCCATCGACTCGCTGACACCGTCAGCGAGCGCTTCGGCGGACACGCGGTCGCGTCATCGAGCCCGCAGGGGCGATTTCGCGAGGAAGCCGCGCGCCTCGACGGCCGGAAAGTCGGGCGCGTCGAGGCTCACGGTAAGCACCTGCTCGTCGGGTTCGTGGGCTTGCCCGAGCGCGTGCACGTGCACATGGGGCTCGCGGGGCGCTTCACCTTTGGCGACGGGCGAGCGCCGGAACCGAGCGGCGTCATCCGGTGGCGAATGACCGATCGGAAGAGCTACGCGGATCTCCGCGGCCCGGCCGCGTGCGAGCTCTTCACGCCCGAGCAGGTCGCGGCGCTCGTCGAGCGGCTCGGCCCCGACCCGCTCCGCGCGGACGCCGAGCCGGAGCGGGGGTGGGCGCGCCTTCACCGCTCGAAGAAGTCGGTCGCGTCGCTGCTCATGGACCAGCGCATCGTGGCCGGAGTCGGAAACATCTTCCGCGCCGAGGTGCTATTCCGTCACGGTATCGATCCCATGCTCGAGGGGCGCGCGCTCGCGCGCCCGGAGTGGGACGCGCTCTGGAGCGACCTCGGCGAGCTCATGCGCCGCGCGCTCGCGGCGCGCCGCATCGACACCGTCCTCCCCGAGCACCTGCCCGAGGCGATGGGGCGGCCGCCACGCGTCGATCGCCACGGCGGTGAGGTGTACGTCTATCGACGCGACGGACAGCGCTGCTACGTGTGCGGGAGCGTGATCGCTACCGAGCTCGTGGAGGGGCGAAACCTCTTTTTCTGCCCGAAGTGCCAGCGCGCCCGGCGGCGCCGCGTGAGCTAGCGGGCGGGGGTCGCGCGCTTCACGACATGCCGGCGGGCGGCGGCTCGCTCTCGCCCGGGAAGAGGTGCCGCTGGGCGGAGTCCGCGAGCGTCGGGTCGAAGCAGCGCCGGCAGCGCGCCTCGTAGGCCTCGGTGCCACCGACCACGACCGTCGCGTCACGGCGGACCAGTCGCTGCGAGCGATCCGCGGGGTTGCCGCAGCGCATGCAGATGGCGAGGTTCTTGGTGACGTACTCGGCGATGGCCATCAGGTGCGGCATCGGCTCGAACGGGCGCCCGAGGAAGTCCTGATCGAGCCCCGCGATGACCACCCGCTTGCCGGCCTCCGCCAGCTCCTCGGCGACCGGCACCACGCCTGCGCCGAGAAATTGCGCCTCATCGATGCCGATCACCTGGATGTCCGAGGAGGTGGCGAGGACGTCGCGTGGGTCGTCGACGGCGACCGCGTCGAGCTCCTGCTGCGAGTGGCTGACGACGCTGTCCGACGCGTAGCGATCGTCGATGCGCGGCTTGAAGATCCGCACCGTCTGCCGGGCGTAACGCGCGCGGTTGAGGCGCCGGATGAGCTCCTCCGTCTTCCCGCTGAACATGCAGCCGGTGATGACTTCGATCCAACCGGTGTCGCGCGGGACGTGGTGCATCGCCGCGGAGGGTACCACCTTTCACGTGACTCAGTCGTTCCGGCCCATGCGCTTCATGGCAAATCCGAGGCTGCGCGTGACAACCGCGCGCGGGAGCATCTTGCTGGTGAGCGTCTGCACGGTGTTGACCGCGCCGGTGACCACGACCTCGCGCCCGCGCTCGTAACCCTCGAGCCCACGCCGCGCGGTCTCCTCGGCGGAGAGCGCGGCGATCGACTGAAATCCGAGCGCGGTGCCGGCGACCTCCTGAAAGCGCGTGGGGACGGGTCCCGGGCAGAGCGCGCACACGCGCACGCCGCGCGAACGCAGCTCTTCGCCGAGCGCCACCGACCAGCTCAGGAGGAACGCCTTGGTGGCGCCGTAGACGGCCATGTACGGCATCGGCTGGTGAGCGGCGGTGGAGGCCACGTTCAAGATCCCGCCGCGGCGCTGCGCCGCCATCGACGGAGCGAAATGCCGCGCGAGCACCATCGGCGCCTCGCAATTGAGCCGCACCATGTCGAGATCGACGCGGACGTCGCTCGCGGCGAAGCCGCCAGCCAGGCCGAACCCGGCGTTATTGATCAAGTGCTCGACGAAGACGTCGAGCGCGTCGACCTCACGGCGGAGCCGCTCCACGCCGCCGGACGTGGCAAGGTCGGCGACCACGACCTCGACGCGGAGCCGCTCCCGCTCGCGGAGCTCGGCCGCGAGCGCCTCGAGCCGATCCCGCGAGCGCGCGGTGATGATGAGGTTCGCGCCGCGCCGCGCGAGCTGTCGCGCGAGCTCCTCGCCGATCCCCGACGACGCCCCGGTCACCAGCGCCCACGTTCCCCGAAAGAGCTCCCGCATCGTCCGCGACGTTAGCACCGACCCCGCGCCCCGTCGCCGGCCGGGGCGGACCGGCATCCCCCCGGGGAGCGCCGCGCCCGGCTGGTCAGACGCGCCCGCGGCGCGGTAGATTTCGCTTCATGATGCGCGGATTCAGTCTGGCGGTGTGGGCGGCCCTCTCGGTCCTCGGATGCGGCGGCGGCGACGAGGCGAAGGGAGGCTCCGCGGGAGCCGACGGCGGCGCGGACGGGCCCGCCGCCTCGTCGCCATACACCATCGAGGCGTTCGACGCGGTGCGGATCACGAGCGACTCGAGCGCGCCGAACTTCCAGCACGCGACCGCCGACATCGAGCTGCGCGACGCGCCCTTCGCGTCGGTGAAGCTGGTCGTCGACCTCGGCACGACTTGCTACCCGTTCGACGGTTGGAAGGACAACCCGCCGCCCCCCGGGCAAGACTGGCCGGCCGACTGCGACGCGTTCGATCGGAACTTCGAGCTCTCGCTCGACGATCCCGAGGCGGACGGCGCAGCGCCGGGCCTCGAGTTGGTGCGGGCCATCACGCCATTCGGCGGGCCCGAGCACCTCGAGGTCGACGTGACCGACGTCGCCAACGGCTCGCCGGGCAAGCATCGGCTGAAGGTCACCATCCCGACCTGGGCGGACGGCGCGGGGAAGGTCTCGGGCTCGAGCGGCGGCTGGAACGTGACCGCGCGCCTCGAGGTGACGCCCGGCCCCGCGCCGCGCCGGGTGCTCGCGGTGACGCCGCTCTTCTACGGTGATCAGAGCGGCCCGGACGCGAACGAGCGCTCCGCGAAGCTGGTCGTCCCCGAGGGGACGCGGCGCGCGCGCGTCGAGTATCGCGTCACCGGGCACGGCGGCGGCACCGGCGCGGGGTGCATCGGGCCCGCGGAGGAATTCTGCGCGCGCGTGCACACGGTGTTCCTCGACGAGCAGCAGATCGGGCTCCTCGATCCGTGGCGCACCGACTGCGACGCGCTCTGCACGCTCGCGCACCAGGACAACGGCGGGGCGGGCTTCGACTACTGCAAGGAGAACCCCTGCGGCGCCATCGAGAGCGTGCGTGCGCCGCGCGCCAACTGGTGCCCGGGGAGCATGACGCCGCCCTTCATCCTCGAGGGCGGCCCGATGACCGAACCGGGTGAGCACGAGCTCCGCTGGCGCGTGAGCGAGATCGCCGAGGGCGGAATGTGGCGCGTGTCGGCCACGTTCTTCGCGTTCGGCGACTGAGCCCGCAGGCTGGCGCGGAGGGACTGTTTGCATGTCGTCGCGGCTTGCGCTCGAATGCGGTCATGAGGCGGGCGGTCATCTCGATCTTGGTTGGGCTGGGTATGGCCGGCGCGGCCGGCGGCTGCGGCGAGTCGGCGGCGAGCCACCCACCGAACGACGGCGGGCCGGTGGGACTCGAGGACGGCGCGACACCGGGAACCGACGGGTCCGGGCCTGACGCGCCGGACGCCCCTGCCGACGCCCAAGCCGATGGCGAGCCGCCGCCGAGCGAAGGCGGCGACGCGGACGGCGCGCCGCCGAGCGGCACCGGCCTCTCCGCGAAGTACCCGGGCGACCAGGGGATCGGCGCCGATCCGGACGTCCTCTTCCACTCGGATTTCGAGGACGGCTTCACGGGCTGGACGCGCCACAGCCAGGACCAGACGCTGCTCGACGTGGACACCGACGCCGCGCGCGCGAACGGCGGCTCACGCTACCTCCGCGCGAGCATCAGCCGCTCGCGCCTGGCAGAGGACAACTACATCGGCGTGAACGCGCAGTATGACCTCGAGACGCGCGTGCCGGTCGTCTTCTGGCGATTCTACGCGAAGTTCGTCGGGACGAGCGTGCCGCCGCACCACTGGGTGCGGCTCGCCGCCGGCACCCCGGCGTTCCAGAGTGACGGCCTCGCGAACACCGTCCCCTCGGGCAATCAAGGCTTCTGGTACGACCTCGACGCGCACGACGACGGCAACCTGAGCTTTTACGCGTACTGGTACAAGATGCGCTCCGGGCGCTGCAACGACGGCTCGGCGACGCCCGGTTGCGCGGGCGATCAGGGCACGACCTACTACTATGGCAACAACTTCACCCCGGCGGGGCAGGCTCCGTTCCCGCGGGATCGCTGGTTTTGCATCGAGACGATGACGAAGGTGAACACCGTCGGCTCCTTCGACGGCGAGCTCGCGCTATGGGTCGATGATGCGCTGGTTGGTGAGTACAAGACGGGCACGCCGCGCGGCCGCTGGCTGCGCGACAACTTCTACAGTTTTGGCCCGTATTTCCAAGATCAGGGCGGCTTCGAGGGGTTCGACTGGCGCTCTTCCGACGACGTGCTCGTGAGGCGCATCACGCTCGACACCTACTTCGAGAAGGGCTCGCTCGACGCGCGCATCGCGCGTGGCCTGGTCGCCCCGGAGACGCAAGAGATCCTCTACGACGACGTCGTCCTTGCCACTCGGCGCGTCGGGTGCAAGGTGCGCTGACAGCGGCGCGGTGGGCGCGCGCTCACCGCGCCACGAGCGCGCGCGTGCCGTTCCACCGGAGCCAGTGATCGGCGAGCACGAGCGCGACCATCGCCTCGGCGATCGGCACGAAGCGCGGGAGGAGGCACGGATCATGGCGTCCGGTGGTGCGGACGGTGGTCGGCGCGCCGTCGCGAGTCACGGTCGGCTGCTCGCGCGGCAGGCTGCTGGTCGGCTTCACCGCGACGCGGAGCAGGATGGGGGCGCCGGTGCTGATGCCGCCGAGCACCCCGCCGTGGTGGTTCGAGGCGGTGGCAATGGCGCCGTCGGCGCCCGGCACGAAGACGTCGTTGTGCTCGCTGCCGCGCATCCTCGCGGCAGCGAACCCCGCGCCCACCTCGACGCCGGTGACCGCCGGGATGCTGAAGAGCGCCTTGGCGAGCTCGGCCTTCAGCTTGTCGAAGACCGGCTCACCGAGCCCGGGGAGGACGCCGGTGGCGACGATCTCGGCGACCCCGCCCACCGAGTCCTGCTCCCTCCGCACACGCTCGATGAGCTCGATCATCCGCGCCGCCGCACCCGGCTCGGGGCAGCGCACGGGCGTGCGCTCCACCATCTCGAGCGTCACGGAGGCCGGATCCTCGAGCTCCGCGGTCACCTCTCCGACCGCCCGGACGTAGGCGAGCACGCGGCCGCCGAATGCGTGTAGGATGAGCTGCTTCGCGACCGCTCCCGCCGCCACTCGCGCGACCGTCTCGCGCGCGCTCGCGCGCCCGCCGCCGCGCGGATCGCGGCGGCCGTACTTCGCATCGTAGGTGTAGTCGGCGTGGCCCGGGCGGTACTTGTCCGCTAGCTCCAAGTAGTCGCGGCTCCGCTGGTCCTGGTTACGGATCAGGATCGCAATGCTCGCGCCGGTCGTCAGGCCGTCGAACACGCCGCTCAGCAGTTCGGGCTCATCCTCCTCGTGCCGCTGCGACACGAGCCGGCTCTGGCCCGGACGGCGGCGCGCGAGATCGGGGCGCAGATCGTCCACGGAGAGCGGCAGCCCCGGCGGGCAGCCGTCGATGATGACGAGGTTCGCCGGGCCGTGGCTCTCGCCGGCCGTGGTGACGCGAAACGCCTGACCGAAGCTGTTTCCGCTCATCCCGCGGCGAAGATAGCACGGCCGATCCGGGCGGTTTCCGCGCCGGGCCGACAACCAGACCTTCTCGACGCGGCCGAGTAGTGGTTAGGCTCCGCGCCATGACTCAGCCGCTCACCTCACTCAGCGAAGAAGAACGCCTGTTTCAGAGCGCCGTGCGCGGCTTTGCCCGCGAGCGCGTGGCGCCCGCCGTGGAGAGAATGGATCGCGCCGCAGAGGTCGATGGCGCGCTCATCCCGGGCCTCTTCGAGCTCGGCGTGATGGGCGTCGAGGTGCCGAGCGAGTACGGCGGCGCCGGGAGCAGCTTCTTCAACGCCATCCTGGCGGTCGAGGCGCTCGCGGTCGTCGATCCGAGCATCAGCGTCTTCGTCGACGTGCAAAATACGCTCGTCGACAATTGCATCCTGCGCTGGGCGAACGCCGAGCAGAAGCAGCGCTACCTGCCGAAGCTGTGCTCCGAGTGGGTCGGCTCCTACGCGCTCAGCGAAGCGGGCTCGGGCTCGGACGCCTTCGCGCTCGCCACCCGCGCCGAGAAGCGGGGCGACCGCTGGCTCTTGAACGGCCGCAAGCTCTGGATCACGAACGGCGCCGAGAGCTCGCTCTTCATCGTGTTCGCCAACGTCGATCCGAGCCGAGGTCATCGCGGCATCACCGCTTTCCTAGTGGAAAAATCCTTCAAGGGATTTTCGGTCGGCAAGAAGGAAGACAAGCTCGGTATCCGCGCCTCGAGCACCTGCGAGCTCCTCCTGGAAGACGCGGAGGTACCCGAGGAGAACGTGCTCGGCGAGCTCGGCAAGGGCTACAAGATCGCCATCGAGACCTTGAACGAGGGTCGCATCGGCATCGGCTCGCAGATGATCGGGCTCGCGGAGGGCGCGCTCGATTACGCCGTTCGTTACCTTCATGAGCGCAAGCAGTTCGGTAAGCCGCTCGCGGAGTTCCAAGGGCTCCAATTCCAGTACGCGCAGGCCGCGACCGAGCTCGAGGCCGCGCGCCTCATGGTCTACAACGCCGCACGCTTGAAAGACGCGGGCGCGAGCTTCGTGAAGGAGGCCGCCATGGCCAAGCTCTTCTCGTCGCAGGTCGCCGAGCGTACGGCGAGCCTCGCCGTCGAGCTGCTCGGCGGGGTCGGCTTCACCAAGGACTACCCGGTCGAGAAGTTCTTCCGCGACGCGAAGATCGGAAAGATTTACGAGGGCACCAGCAACATGCAGCTCGCGACCATCGCCAAGCTCGTCTCGGCCGCCGTCCATCCGGGGTGACGGGGCGGCGCGGCCGGCGACCGAGGCGACCGCGCGGCGCTACCCGAGCCGCTCCTCGAGCTCCGCCACGCGCGCGGCGAGCGCGCGGACCTCGGCCTCGGCGCGCTCCTTCTCGGCACGCTCCCGCTCCTTCTCGGCACGCTCGTCCGACTCGGCGTCCTGCGCACGCTCCTTCTCGGCGCGCTCCCGCTGCGCCGCCGCGCGCTCCCGCTCCTCGCGCGTGAGCCACCTGCCCGCGCCGCTCGGCTGGTCGCTGAAGGCGAGCTTGCCATGCTTCGCCGAAATGTAGCAGCCGAGCACCTCCGAGCGGAGCGGACCGTCGCCCGTGGCGACGCGCTCCAGGGTGCCATCTTCGGCGCGCCGCCAGAGCTGAAAGAGCAGCGGACCTCCCAGCGCGCGCGGGCCCGCCAGCTCGGGATCGAACACCACGAGCTCGCGCGCGCGCACGTTCGCGTAGCGCTCGTGCAGGTCGCGGTAGTCCTTGTGCGGGTGGTTCGCGCTCACGATCTCGAAGCAGAGGGTGGGAGGCAGCTCGCCCGGCTGCCAAAGCCGGAGACTCGAGATCGACTCCGCGCCGGGGCGCGGATCGAGCACGCACACGTCCGGATCGACGCCAATCGGGGTCGCGCCATCTTGCCAGCGAATCGCGAGGTTTCGCGCCACGCGCACCGGCCGGTCGAGCGACTCGGCCCACGCGATGAGGACCTGGCGGATATACTCGGCGATTTCGTAGTGCGACGTGGACTCGGGCACGTTCCCCTCCGGAAGCGCCCAGGTCTCGCGAGCGGATGGGACCGCGTAACGAACCGCGACGAAGTTCGCCGAGTCGCTCACAGCCTCGATGATAGCCTGGGCGGCGCGCATGCGCGACCGCGATGCGCGCCGCGTGCCAAGGCTCGAACGCGAAGATCCTTGCCCGATCCGCGCGCCCGGCGGGTGGCGAACCGGCGGCCGCCGGCGGCGGCGGCCGGCGGCGCGGGCTCGGCTCACGCAGCTGGCCGCCGCTCCCCGGGCGGGGCTCGCTTCGCGGCGCCAATTCGCTGCGCAAAATCACAGTGCATGGGCCGCGCGCGCCGGCGGGCCGCGGCGGAGGCTTGCGTCGCGCGGCGAAGCGGATAAGGTCCGGGCGAAATGGAAGCTGGCATCGTCACCCAGTTCAAGCTCATCGGGCTGCTGGTCGCCGCAGTCTCGCTCATTCCGCTGCTCTTCCTGCTGTGGCCGGGCGCGGACCTCAGCGAGCCGACCGAGCCGCTCGACGATCACCCCGAGCACTGAAGCGCGCGTCTGCCAGGGACGCTTCCCACGCTCAACGACGGACGGGCTCCCGGTTGACGCGCTCCCTCAGCGTGACCTCATCACGCTCGAGCTCGAGCAGCACATCGGCGCCGAGCGGACCGGCGAGGCGACGCCGTGCGTCGCGCATGTCCTCCGGCTGCGCACCGTCGATGCGGAGGATGACGTCGCCCTCCCGAAGGCCCGCCCGCTCCGCCTCGCTCCCCTCCGCGACCTGAACGATCACGACCTCGAGCGAGGTCCCCTCGCCGCGCTCGCCGAGCGTGACGGCGACACCGCCCGAGCTCGCGGGCTCGTCGTCGGCGCCGGTCGGCGCGAGGCGGATCACGAGGCCGGTGACCGCGTGGCCCGCGTCCACCTGGACGGCGCGCGCCTCACCGCGGCCGACGTCCACCGCGTAGGCCTCGATGGTGAGCGCGCCCGGCGCTACGTCAGTGAGCTTGAAGCGGCCGCTCGCGTCGGTGACGGCAAGCCCCGGCGGCAGCGCGCCGGCAGGCAAATACGCGGGGACCACGCCGACCGCCACGCGGGCGCCCGTCACGGGCTTGCCCGCGCCGTCGAGGACCTCGCCCTCGACGGTGGCCGGCTCGGCGAGATCGACGTCCGGGAGCTCGAAGGCCCGATCCGCGCGGCCGGTCGCCTCGATCCGCACGGTCGTCTCGGCGGTCGCGTGGTCGAGGTGACTCACGATGAGCCGCGCTGGCCCGGGCGTCACATCGCGAAGCACGTACCTGCCCTCGGCGTCCGTGAGCGCCGATTTCCTGAGTCCGTCCGCGACCAGGGTGACGCTCGCGCCGGAGAGGAGCTCGCGGCCGCGCACCCCGGTGACACGCCCCTCGACGAGCACCCCGTGTTTCAGCGCGAGCTCGATCGTCTCGTCGGCGCGCTCCGTGGTGAGCGCGATGCGGGCCCAGCCGGGCGCCTCGACCACGACGCGGAGCGGTAGCCCGGCCGCGTCGTCGAAGGACTGCGTGCCGTCCGCGGTCGTGAACTGCGTCTGGCGGAAGGGGCTGTCGGGGTCGAGCGAGAGGAGCGTGACCTGCGCGGCATCCACGGGCTCGCGCTCTTCGCTCGTCACCACGACCTTCACCGCGCCGCGCAGCGGCGGCAGCGCGAGACGCACCGTCGCGCGCTGCCCCTCGCTCACCTCGAGCGCGCGACGGATGACGGCGCGCGTCGGCTCCTCCGGGCGCGCGACCGAGAGCGTTATCTCCGCGGGCACCGCCGCGAACGCGAAGCTCCCATCGCTCGCGGTGAGCGTGCTCCGCTCGAGGGTGCCCTCGACCGCCGAGAGCTCGACCCGCGCGCCCTCCACGGGACGATCGCGCTCATCTACCACGGTGCCTTCGAGCGCGCCGCCCGAGAGCAGCACGACGCGGACCTTCGCGTGCCCCCCCGGCGCGAGGCTCACCGCGTCGCTGGTTGCTTCGACGTAGGACGGGTGGCGCACCAGGGCGCGGACGCGACCGGGCGTCACCGGCTTGGCCGTAAAGGTGCCGTCGAAGCGTGTGACCCACGGCGCGAGCTCGACGCGCGGGCTCGCCGGCGACTCCGCCTCGGGCGCGTCCGACGCGGGCAGCGCACCGGGGATGGGTGGCACCGGGCCGGGCATCACGCCGAGCTCGCCCGCCGGGATGAGCGGGAGCGGCCCGGGGAGCGCCCACTCGAAGTGCTCGCGCCGGAACGCCATCATCATCGGCGTCTCGGAGACGGGAAGCCCGGACCTATCGGTGCCGATGATCTCGATGCTCGCCCCGTCGACGGGGACGCCCTTCGAGTCCACCACTTCGCCTTCGATCACCCCGCCGCGGAGCAGCGCGACGCGCACCGGACCGTCGAGCACGTCCGGCACCGGGACGCCGCCGCGAGGCACGAAGTCGTCGGCGCGCGCGGCGAGCGTAGCGGGCCCTGGCGCGAGCGGCCCGAGCACGAGGGAGCCGTCGGCGCCGGTGCGTCCGCGACGAGGGAACGAGCTTAGCCCGCTCTCGGCGAGCACCACATCGGCGCCGGGCACGACGAGCGGGCTGTCGCCGTCCCCGTCGGTGACCACTACCGTGACCATTCGCCCCGGACGCACCTCGAGCGTCACGCTCTGATGCTGTCCGCGCGCGAGCGGCACTCCGAGCAGCGTGTCCGACACGAGCTCGCCCTTCTCTGCCTTCAGGTCATAGGACCCGGCGAGCAACGCCGAGATGAGCGCTACTCCGCGCTGATCGGTGGTCGCGCGCCGCGCGGGCCAGAGCGCGGGCCCGGTGATGACCACGTCCGCAAAGGCGACCGGCGCGCCGCCCGCGGTCACCACCCGCACCTCGAGCATCCCGAGCCGGCGGAGCTCGACGGTGGTGTCGGCGGTGATCCCGGCGCGCGTCACCGACTCGTAGCCGCGCGCAGACACCTTCACGGCCCAGGGGCCCGCGCCGAGGCGGGTGAAGCGCACCCGGCCGTCGTTCCCGGTGAGCGCGCCGAACGGTAGCGGATCGGCGGCGCTTACCAGCACCGTCGCGCCAGCGAGCGGCCGCTGCTCCTCGTCGCGGACCTCGACGGCGAGCGCGACCGCCGGCTCGAGCGACACCTCGGCGGCGCGCGCGTCACCGGAGAGCACGAGCGTGATCGAAACGCGCGCGAACCCGTCGGCATCGACGATGACCCACGCCGCGCCGCGCGGCAGCCCACGGAGCAGCGCGCGCCCGCTCGCGTCGGTGCGCGCGCTCCCCGCGTCGTAGTAGCGCCCACCGCGCTCGTGGAAGACGCGCACCGCCGCGCCCGCGACCGGACGCCGGTCTGCGCCGGCCCGCGCCACCACCGCGAGCTCCGCGTCGCGTTCGCCCATCGGCTCGGGAGGCGGAGGCGCATAGACGCCCGTCGGCGGCCGCGCGAGCGCCACGTCGAACACCCGCCCGAGCGCCGCGAGGCACGCGATCATCGCGAAGAACGCGATGAGCGAGTCGACGACCGAGCGGGCGCTCACGAGGTCGAGCTTAGCGCGCTATAATGTCTGGATGCGGTCGGTCGCGGTGGTGGCAGCGCTCGCGCTCGCGCTCGGCGCGGCGGGGGCGTGCGGCTCGAAGGACGAGCGCCCGCCACCCTTCGGCCGGTTCGACGCCGGAACCGGCGGCGGGGGCCCGGGCGGATTCGACTCGGGCCCGGGCGGCCCGCCTCCGCCCGACGCCAGCGGCTTCTGCGGCAACCAGCTCATCCCGGTGGTGGTCCATCGGCCGAACCTCTACTTCGTGCTCGACCGCTCCGGCAGCATGTCGGAGCTGCTCGCCGGGAGCAGCTTCGACAAGTACGTGAGCGCCAAGCTCGCCATCAAGGCCCTTCTCATGGCGATCGGGCACCGGGTCTCCTACGGCGCCGCGGTGTACCCGAGCGACGACGCGGAGGACTGCGGGCCGGGGCTCGAGATCTTCCCGACCCAGCCCGGCGATCCGGCGAGCTACGCGGAGCAGGGCGCGGTGGGCCCGAAGCTCGCGACCCTGCTCGATCGGCTGGCGCGCCATCCGCCCCAAGGCGGGACGCCCACCGCGGCGACCCTCACCGCGCTCACGCCGACCCTCCAGGCCCTCACCGGCAAGACGTCGGTCATTCTGGCGACCGACGGCGCGCCGAACTGCAACGCGAGCGCGTCGTGCGACCTCGCGCATTGCATGCCGAACATCGTCGGCCTCTCGCTCTCGAACGGTCAGGCCTGTGACACGACCTTCAATTGCTGCGATCCCGCCAACGTCGTGGGCGGCGGCTATAACTGCGTCGACAGCGCGGCGAGCGTCGCGGCGGTCGCCGCGCTCGCGGAGGCCGGGATCCGGACCTACGTCATCGGGATGCCCGGCAGCGAGCTCTTCTCGGGCGTGCTCGACGAGCTCGCGGAGACCGGCGGCACCGCGCGCGGCGCCGAGCCCAAGTACTACAAGACGACCAGCACCAAGGAGCTCGGCGACGCCATCCGGCAGATCGGCGTCGAGGTCGCCATCAGCTGCGACATCGCGCTCGACGAGGCGCCCCCGGATCCGAGCCTCGTGAACGTCTATTTCGACCAGACGCTGCTGCCATCGGACGCGGCCGATGGCTGGGTCTGGGCGGCGAGCGATCGCATCGAGATCGTCGGTCCGGCCTGCGACCGGCTCAAGCAGGGAGACGTCATCCAGGTCCAGGTCGTGAGCGGCTGCCCCACCGAGGTCCGTTGACGGACGACGAGCTCCTCGAGCTACGCCGCCGCATCGACGAGCTCGATCGCGCGCTCCTCGAGCTGGTGGCGGAGCGCGTGCGCGCGGTGCTGGCCGTGGGCGAGGTGAAGCGCGCGCGCGGCCTCGCCGTCTACGACCCCGAGCGCGAGCGCGCCATCCTCGAGCGGCTCGCCGCTCGAGCCCCCACGCCGCTCGCGCCGCACACCGTTCGGCGCATCTTCGAGCGCTTGATCGACGAGTGCCGGCGGGTCGAGCACCGCGCCGTCGAGGGCGAGCCGCCGGAGGATTAGTGGAGCGTGTGCCAGCGGCCGTCGTGCTCGACGCGGGGGATCTCCGCTTCGGGGATGCGCGGCGGGAGGTCGACGGGGGGCGTCGGCGGGCGCGAGAGCACGATGTGCACCCGCTCCCGCTCCTGAGCGGCCGCCTCGGCCAGACGGCGCGTCTGCGCTGCGTCTTCCGCGGCCTCCTCGCGCTCCCAGCGCGCGAGCACCACGCGATCGCGCCGCTTGCGACGCTTGTAGGCCCAGCCGACGAGCCCGATCGCGCCGATCCAGACGAGGCCGCCTCCGAAGAGGATCGGCCAGAAGGTGTAGCGTTTCGAGACCTCCTCCCGCCACTCGTACTCGAGCGTCGCGACACTCTCGCCGTAGGCGTCCTCGAGCGCCGTGTCGAACGTCTGGCCGCCCCGCAACCGCTCGATGAGCGCGTGGAAGCGCTGGGTGTCTTCTTGACGCATGAGGAAGCGCACGATGTCCGCCGCCTGGGCGTAGGCGAGCTCGACTCCGACATCATCGGCGGGGAAGCTCCGCTCGAGCGTCTTCAGGTCGAACAGCCGATGCGCCACGGTCGCCGTCCAGAGCGGCTGCAGCCGGTCCCACGACGCCTCGCCCGACTGGAACACCGCGAACCCCTCGTTGAACCAGCGCGGCACCGGGTGACCGTCGGTCGCGTCATGGAGCGCCTGGTGAGCGAGCTCGTGGCGGAAGATCTTGTCGAGCTCGTGGCCGTCATTCGGGTGCACCGGCGCGATGGTGAGCAGGAGCAGCCCGATCTGCGGATAAGCGACCCCGGCGGCATAGGCCGGAAACGGCGCGCCCTCGGGCGCCAAGGTCGCCATCTCGCCGGGCGTGCGCGCGACGTACACCCGCACGTCCTTCAACACCGGCTGACCGAGCCGGCGGCCCAGCTCGTCGCGCGCCGCGGTGGCCGCGGCGATGAGCGGCTGCACGCGCTCGCGCACCGAGGGCGGGTAAGCGAAGCGGATCCATCCCGCCTCGTACACGTTGTAGCTCGACGGCGGCGGCGGGACGCGCAGGGACCCCTCCTCCAGCCGCGGCGCGTCCGGCGTCGGCGTGTGGCCCGGCGCGGCGCTCGCCGCGAGCGGCGCCCACGCGAGGCACGCCGCGACTAGCCACGCGACGAGCGCGCGCAAGAGGCGACCGCCGCCGGAACCCGGAAAGGACCGCTCGCTCCGCGTCACTCTCGTCGTCACTCGGTCAAGACCCGCGCAAAATCGCGCAAGCTCTTAAACTAAGAACGCCCGAGGCGCGCGTCAACGCGCTGCCTCGGGCGCTCCCCGCTGACCGGTACGGGCGCTCAGTTCCGCCGGCTGCTCAGGATGCTGAGGAGCATGATGAACAGGTTGAAGAAGTCGAGAAATAGCTGGATGGTGGCGCCGATCGGGTCGTCATTGCCGGAGCGGAGCAGCTTCGAGGTGTCGTAGAGGATGTAGCCGCCGAAGAGCAGCACGCCCGCGCTCGCTACCGCGAGTTGGAACACGCCGCTCTGCAGGAACATGCCGATGAGCAGGCCGATGAACACCACGAAGAAGCCCATGGTGAGGAAGCCGCGGAGGAACGAGAAATCCTTCTTCGTGATCAGCGTGTAGGCGCTCAGCCCGCCGAAGCCGCCGACCGCGAGCAGGAACGCGTCGCGCACCGGCGACGCAGAGAGCGTGTGCCCGGTCGACGCCATGAGCATCGCGAAGAAGATCATCGGCGCGATGTAGACGCCGCTCACGAAGGCCGCGCCGTGCAGCGCGAGGAGGTTGACCCCGGGCTTGTGACGCACCGCGCCAGCGAGCATGAACGCGCCGAACATGAGCGCGAAGCCGAGCAGCGCCGAGAGCCAACCGCCGCTGAAGAGCGCCACCAAGGGTGGGATGGTCGCGACCGCGCCGTCACCGAGATCGACGGTCGCCGCCGACGCGCCGGTGCCCGCGTAGAGCGCGACCATCGCGCCGCCCGCCGCGGCCACGACGCTGGTGGTGAGGAGCCCGTAGACCTTGCGGAGGAACGCGAGCTTGCTCGCGCCCGCGAGGGCCTCGGGCTGGGAGAACGCGCCGACCGGATATTGACCTTGATACATGATGCTCGTGTGCCTCTTCCCCAGGGACTCGCGGCAACTTAGCCACGGCACCCGGCATCGTCAAACCCGCGCCCGGCGGGATCTCTTCCCTCGCGGCGCTCGCCGGCTCAGGGGGCGAGCCACATCGACGGACCGCCGAGCACCGGTGAGCGCTCGAAGATGGCCGATCGGGCGGTTGGAGCGGCGCGGCCGGCGAGCGACCCGGCGAGCGCGACGAGCACCCAGAGGGTCGGCCCGGCGAGCCGCGCGGAGCGCGCGAGCGCGGCGGGCACCGGCGCGAGCGACGCGCCCGCGGCGAGCGCGAGCGCGAACGCCCCCTGGAGCACGCCCGCGCCGACGCCGCCGCTCGCCGCGCCGAACGCCGCGCGCCCGAGCGCGAGCGCGGCGAGCCCCGAGAGGACCGCGAGCGCGATGAGCGAGAGCCGCGCGAGGCCGCGCGCGCGCCCGGCGTCCGATCGCGACCACGCGACCAGTCGCGCGGCGACCGCCATGCCGCCGAGCACGAGCCCCACGGCGAGCATCGCGAACGTCGCGCCGCCGAGCGGGCGGTGGTGCGTGGTCGTCTTCAAGAGCTTCCCGAGCACCATCATCGGCGCGAGCGCCACGAGCAGCCCGAGCGGGACGCCCGCCGCCCGCGCCGGCCAGGGGCGAAGCACGCGGAGCGCGGCGGTGAGCGGGCCGAGCGCGAGCGCCACGCCGCCGGCCGCGACGAGCCAACAAGACCCGGGAGAGACGCCCGCTCCCGCGCGGAGCGCGGCAGGCACGGCCGCGACGCAGGCGGCCGCCGTGCCGAGGAGGAGCCCCTCGCCGAGCGCCGCGCCGACCGGGGGCGCGACGGCAGCAGCGGACGCGCCCTCCGCGCTCACGCCGCGAACCTCGGATCGAGGCGCACGCGGCGCGCCGCCCGCTCGGGGACGTAGCCCTTCTCGAGGAAGTAGCGCACCGAGCGCGCGAGCGCCTCGCGCGCCGGGCGGTGCGTGTAGCCGAGCTCCTGCTCCGCCTTCGCGCTGGTCACCCAGGCGTAGGCGCATGCGTAGTCGCGCGCGAGGCGCCGCGTGAGCAGCGGCTCACCGCCGCCGAGCCGCGCGGCGAGCTCCATGAGCGATCCGCCGAGGCTCACCAGACCCTCGGACAAGGTGCGACCCGGCGCGGCGAGGCCGGTGAGGTCGCTGAGCGCCTGAAAGATCTGCTCGAAGGTGAGATCTTCTCCGCCGAGGATGTAGCGCTCGCCGACGCGGCCGCGGTCCATCGCGAGCAGGTGGCCTTGCACGACGTCCGCCACGTCGACGACGTTGAGCCCGCCGCGGGTCACGGGCAGGCGAAACGCGGGCGACATGCGGAGGTACTGGACGACGCTCGCGCCGGTGGGCGTCGGCTTCCAGTCCCCGGGGCCGAAGATCCCGCTCGGCAAGACCGAGAGGACCGGGAGGCCATCGTTCGCGTACGCCTCCACCACGTCGAGCGCGCGCCGCTTCGAGAGGATGTAGGTCTCGGGGTCGTCGAGGTTGAACTCGTGCGTCTCGTCCATCGGGGAGTCAGGCCGAGTGGTGCCGAGGGCGGCCACGCTGCTCGTCACCACGATCTTCTCGAGGCCGCGGCGCCGCGCCGCTTCGAGGGTGGCGCGCGTGCCCTCGACGGCGGGCCCCAAGATGCGCTCGGGAGCCTTGTCCCACATCTTGAAGTTGCTCGCGACGTGGTACATGCGGTCGCAGCGTGAGAGCGCCGCGTAGATCGAGTGCATCACCGTGATGTCGCCGTAGGCGAGCCGGAACCGCTCGCTCGGCAGCCCCTCTAGCTGACGCAGGCTCGAGCCGGGCCGCACCAGCGCCTTCACGCGCTCGCCGCGCGCGAGGAGCGCGCGCACGAGCTGCCCTCCCACGAACCCGGACGCCCCGGTGACCAGCGCGAATGCCTCGGACATGCCGGCCGTCGTAGCATCCTCGCGCGCGGCAGAAAAGAAGCCCTCGCCGAAACGCGGGGACGGCGCCGGCCGAGGCTCGTCCGTCGCGCGAGCGGTCGGAAACGGGTATCATCGTGGGATGCTGACGCGGGAGCGGAGCTCGGTGTTCTTGGCCGTGGTCTTGGCGGTCGCGGCCGTCGCGGCGTGCAGCGCCGGCGGAGACGGCGGCACCGCCTCGAATTCCGGCGGCTCGAGCAGCGGAGGAGGTGCGGCCACCTCCGGAACCGGCGGAGCGGGTGGCGCGAGCGCGAGCGGCGGCACCGGCGGCGGCATCGATTTCGACGGCGGCGACGACGCCTCGCTCGGGCTCGCGATCGAGCCGGCCGATCCGGTGCTGGTCGCGACCGGCGGCGCGGTGACCCAGCAACTCACGGCCAAACTCTCGAACGGCACCACCGCGGCCGGCGCGACCTGGGCGCTCGACGACGTCGTCATCGGCACCGTGAACGGCGCGGGGCTCTTCTCGTCGCCGGGCGTCGTGGCGGGGCACGCGACCGTCACCGCGACCTACGGCAAGCTCACCGCGAGCACCACCATCACCGTGAAGGTAGCGGTCCGAGACAACCCGGGCGGCGTCTCGCCCAGCGACCAGACGCTGCTCGAGGCGGGCGGCTCCGCGGACCCGGGCTTCCGCTGGCTGTACCCCTACGATAGCACCGTGTTCCCGCGCGGCGTCCCGGCCCCCACCCTGCAGTTCGGCGGGGGCTCGGCGGACGCGCTCTATCTCAAGCTCACCGTGAAGGACTCGAGCTACGAGGCGTTCTTCGGAGCCTCGGCGCCGGCGCGCATCGCGCTGCCGGAGGCGGTGTGGAAGGGCGTCACCGAGAGCGAGGGCGCGGACGCGGGCGTCAGCGTGGAGGTCACCAAGCTGAGCAGCGGTCAGGTGACCGGACCGGTGAAGCAGACCTGGAAGATCGCGAAGGGATCACTCAAGGGAATCATTTACTATAACACCTACTCGTCGCACCTCGCCGGGACCGGGAGCGTGATGCGGATCAAGCCGGGCGGAGACGCCGAGGTGCTCGTCGGTGAGTGCACCGTGTGCCACTCGGTGAACACGCGCGGGACCGTGCTCACCGCCGGGCAGTCGTGGGCCACCGACAACCCGGTGGACAGCACCGCGTATGATCTCGAGCCCGACGGCACGACCACGCTCCGCGTGCGTGACCCGGACGGCCGGAAGATGAGCTTCGGGGCGCTCACCCCGGACGGCGCGTGGCTGCTCTCGAACGGCAGCCCGGCGGGAGGTTCGCCGATCCGCGGCATCTCGGGCGACTTCCCCTCGCGACTCTGGGACACCGCGAGCGGCGCGGAGGTGCCCGCGCCGAGCTTCACGAGCGCGGTCCGCTACGCCCTCGCGCCGGTCTTCTCACACGACGGTAAGCGCGTCGCCTTCAACCGCTGGGAGCAGGGCGGCGGTAAGACGCTCAGCGTGATGGACTTCGACGGCGTGCAGTCGCCTCCGCTGTTCTCCGGCTTGAGAGACGTCGCCACGGCCACCGGAAACATCGCCGCCTGGCCGAGCTTCCTGCCGGACGGCGAGGGGCTGCTCTTCCACGACGGCGATCGCTTCGATACGGCCGGCTTCGGCGCGACCCCCTCCTACGGTGAGCTCCGGCTGGTCGATCTGGTGAGCCAGAGCGTGAGCACCCTCGGCGCGCTGAACGGGCGCGACGGAGGCGGCGCGCTCTACTTGCCTTACGGTGAGGCGGAGGAGGGGCGCGTGAACTACGAGCCCACCGTGTTGCCGGTCGCGGTCGGCGGATACTACTGGGTGGTCTTCACGAGCCGGCGCGCGTACGGCAACATGCTCGCGCCGGGCGGCACCGTCGCCGAAGGCGACAACAAGTGGGGACGCTATGAAAATGGCGCCGAGTACCCGAGCCCGCGCAAGAAGCTCTGGGTCGCGGCGATCGACGTGAGCTGGCGAGGCGAGCTCGATCCGAGCCACCCGGCCTTCTATCTCGCCGGGCAGGAGCTCGAGGCGGGCAACATGCGCGCGTTCGCGGCGCTCGAGCCGTGCAAGGCGGACGGCGAGGGCTGCGAGTCCGGCGCCGAGTGCTGCAACGGGTTCTGTCGCACCACCGGCGAGACGAGCGACGCCGGTGCGCCCGTGACGAAGTGCGTGCCGCCGCCCACCGGCTGCGCGGAGGCCGACGAGGCGTGCACGACGGCCGCCGACTGCTGCGACGTCGCGGCGGGCTACCTCTGCATCAACGGACGCTGCACCCAGCCGACGCCGCACTGAGCCGCCGCCCGCCGACGCTCGCGCGGACCGCCGAAGCGAGCGCCGCGGTGCGGGGCCGAAGCATCGTGGTAGAGGCGACGACATGGAACTCGATGACCTCCCGCCGAAGGTTCGCGAGCGCGTGGACCGGCTCCTCACGCGGAAGCCCGCGCTCAGACCATCGGTCGAGCAGTTGCTGGCGCAGCGCCGCCGGTCATCCGCCGGAAATCAGGCGTTCATCGACAAATCGCTCCTCGAGCTGACGTCGAATCGAAACCGCAACCTGATCGGCCTCACCGTACTCGGCGTCCTCGGGGTCGGCGGGGGTATGTATTACCTGAACGAACGTCAATGGGCCGAGGTGAACCAGATCGTCGCTCAGGGGACACCAACCACCGCGCAGGTCGAGCGCATGACGGACGGCGACTGCTTGATCGGGTCGAAGACGGCAACGTGTCTCGAGCTGACGGTCAAGCTCTACC
Organism: Polyangiaceae bacterium; assembly: GCA_035063585.1. Lineage (GTDB taxonomy): Bacteria > Myxococcota_A > Polyangia > Polyangiales > Polyangiaceae > JAPSGB01. The sequence goes on along the minus strand of JAPSGB010000027.1, from coordinate 472 downwards.
CGCAAGGCAAACCGCCGTACTCGGCCCGCTTCACGCAGCTCATCCCCAAGGTGTCGCTCGCGCGGGTGCAGCCCGGCGCTTGGCTCACGCTCTCGGTCGATCGGGCCGACCCCAGCCGCGTCGCCCTCGACGCCGAGACGCTCAGCGTCGCGCCGCCGCCGCCGGTCGCCGATAGCGCGACGCCGTGAGCGGCGCGGGTCGCGCCGCCGGCCGCGCTCGCGTCGCCCGACCCGCCGCCGCGATCGCGCGCCACCGACCAGCCCATCGCCGAGGTCCGCGGCATCAACATCCACGCCGCTCAAGTCGTCGATGGCCGCGACCGCCGGCGCGTCGAAACCCTCTGCAAGTACGTCACCCGGCCCCCGGTTGCGCAGGACCGCCTGGAGCGCACCGCCGACGGCAAGCTCGAGCTCTCTTTCAAGAGGGCCTGGCGCGACGGCACGCGCGCGCTCGTGTTCGAGCCAGCCGATCT
>JAPSGB010000026.1:0-71818 GCA_035063585.1 Polyangiaceae bacterium | reverse complement strand
CCCTACGCCGCGCGCGCGCGTGCGCGCGCGCGCCGCGCCGTCGGCGTCGCCTGCGCGGCGACGCCGCTCGGCGAGCTCGAGCAAGATGGCCGCGTGATCGGTGTCCGCGGTGCCCGCAGCGAGCCAGCGCTCGAGCACCGCGATGCCGAGACCGGGCTCGCCGAGCTCTTCGGCGACGAGCAGCAAGGTGGCACGCAGCACGTCGTCGACCGGTCCGATGACGTCGAGCGCGCGCCGCGCGAGCGCGCTCGCCCGCGCCGAGTCCACCCGCGCGAGCTTCGGGAGGGCGGAGGAGAGCATGGGCGAGACGTCCGCTTGCGAGCGTGGCTGTGAGAGGAGCCACCCGAGCGCGTCGGCGACACGCGCGGGGTCACCGGCCGCGAGCACCCGCCGGAGCAGCGCGTGGGCCGCGGCGGGCGCGCCCGGGGTGAGCGTGAGCCAGCGCTGCGTCCACACGATCGCGAGCGCTCCCTCGCCTGCCCCCTCGTAGCTGTCGGCGAGCGCTCGACAGAGCTCCGCGCGCGGGACGATGACGCCCATCGCGCGCTCGAGTGCGCGCGGAGACGACGCATCCTGCGCGACGAGCGCGATGGCCGCGAGGGTCGCCACCGGACGGGCGAGAGCAGGATCGACGTGGCTCGCCTGCTCGGCGGCGGCGCGCGCAGCCACGAGCTCTCCGGCCTCGAGCAGGGCGTCGGCCGCCACGCCGGTCAGCGCGGCCCGGAGCGCCGGCGCGAGCGTCGACGCGATCCTGAGGAGCGCGCGCGCGCGGCTGGCCCCGTCTCCGAGGCGCGCCGCCAACACCATGCCCATGCACCAAGCGCTCGAGTGGGCGCCGCCCCCCTCGAGGAGCGGCGAGAGCTCGCGGAACGCGCCCGCCCAGTCGCCGCGGCGGCGGCGGAGCGCGGCGAGCGCGGCCCGGACGCGCTCCTCGTCGGTGCGCGAGCGGGCTTGCCCCGCCAGGCGACCGAGCAGCGCCTCGAGCTCGTCGAAGCGACCGGTGCGCTCGAGCACGCGCTCGAGGGCTACCTGCCAGGTGCGCTCGGCGGGCGCGAGCGAGACGAGCTCGACCAGCGTCGCGAGGTACTCCTCGACCGCGTCGGGGCGCCCTCGCAAGATACCCGCCACCCGGCGGAGCGCGTCGGGCCGGTCGCCAGCGGTCGAGGCGAGCAGCGCCTCGCGCGCCGCCGCGAGCGCCTCGTCCTGGAGCCGGACGCGGGGAGCGAGCCGCTTCGCGGTCGAGGCGAGCTCGTCGTCCAGCCAGCCGAGGGTGCCGATGCGTCGGACCGCCCACGCCGCGAGCGCCGGATCTCCGAGCCGCTGCTCTGCGAGCACCGCGAGCTCGCGCAAGCACTGAATGCGCTCCTCCACGGCGCTGCCCTCGCCGAGACCGACGCGAATCAGCGCCTCGACGAGCGGGGTCTGATCACGAAGACTGGTCGCGTGCTCACGGAGCGCCGCGCGCGCTGCTTGGCTCGACGGATCGGCGACCAGAGCCTCCAGCCACACCCGCGACGCTCGCTCCGGGCTCGCGAGCGGTCCGGCATAGAGCCGCGCGAGCTCCATCCGCCGGCGCGCGAGCTCCGAGCCGATGAGCCCGTCGCAGTCGACGTCGATGCGGGCGGCGAGGAGCTCGGCGAGCCCGGCCCGCTCGAGCAGCGCATCGAACGCGAGCGCGTCGCTCGAGCCCTCGGCGGCCTCCAGGGCAGCGTCGAGACCGGCGGTCACCGCGCCCGCGAGATCGCCTCGCTCGGCCGCGGCGCGGAGGCGCGCGCCGTGCAGCTCCGCTCGACGAGCCCCGCCGGCGCGCGCATGCAGATAGAGGACGACGTCCGCCGCGCCGCCCCGACCCCTCGACCTGAGCACGCGGGCGAGCGCGCGGGACGCCCCGTCGTGGCTCGGGTCGGCCTCGGTCGCGCGCAGCAAGTCCTCGAACGCGGCGGCGCGATCGCCCATCGCCTCGCGACGCGCCGCCGCGTCGAGGTAGGCGCCGGCGGCGCGCGCGGCGTCCACCGCCTCGGGAGCCCATCCCCCGATCGCGCCGAGCAGCTCGAGCGCGGTCGGGTCCGCCTCATCGCGCTTCGCGGCGTCATCGAGCGCGGCGACCGCCTCCGCCACCGCTCCGGCGCGGCAGAGCAGCACCGCGCTCCGGACCAGCGTCTTCGCCGCCTCCGAGCCGGGCGCGGGCGCAATCAGCGGGCGAAGGGTCGCCGCCGCGAGCGCCGCCTCGCCGAGCGCGGCGAGCCAGGTCGACAGCTCGTCGCGGAGCGCCGCGTCCTCGCCGAGCAGGAGCGCGCGGCGCGCGAGCTTGGTCGCGGTGTCGAGCTCGGTGCCTCGCGCGGCGAGCAGCCGCGCGAGGGCGGCAGAGGCCTCGCGCTCCGCCTCGGCGTCCCCGCTGGCGCTCGCCGCGCGAACCTGCGCCTCGAGCCAGGCCTGCTCGGCGCGCGGGCCCACGCGGCGAGACACCGGCTTCTCGCCCTCGTGCCGCGCTAGCGCGAGCGACGCCGCGGAGCGCGGCCCGTCGCCGCGCTCCCACTCGGGCGGCGGCAAGGTGCGGCGGCGCGGCGCGGCACCGCCCGCGGGCGGCGCCACCGACGCCGGGCTGGCGCCGCCGTCAGGGTCGAGGGGGGTCATGTGCGGTGTACCCGCCGGACACTATAGCGAAACCGGGGCTTGTCCCCGCCCTCCGTCGCGGTCTAGCCTCGGGGCTACCGCGGCCCGGGTGCCGCGCCGGAGACCAGCCCATGACAAATCCCAACCGTTCGGCCCTCTTCCCGCGCTTCACCGCCGCCGTCCTCGCGGGCGTCGTCGCATCGACCGCTGGCCTCCCCGCGGCTCTCGCGGCGCCGCCGGCGGCCGCAGCGGCCAAGAAGCCCGACCAGAAGACCCGCGACGCCGCTCGCAAGGCGTACACGGAGGCCACCGAGGCGTTCGGCAAGGGCGACTTCGAGTCCGCCGCGAAGGGCTACGCGCAGGCCAACGAGCTCATCCCCTCGCCTCAGGCGGCTTACTGGATCGCGAAGAGCCTCGACAAGGCCGGAAAATCCGAGGAAGCCGCGGCGGCCTACCAGAAGTTCCTGGACGACCCGGGCGTCGCGAGCGCGGGCGAAGACAAGGTGAACGAGGCCAAGACCCGCGTCGGCGAGCTGTCGAACCGGCCCGCTGAGGTCAACCTCTCCACGACCCCCGCGGGCGCCGCGGTCGCCGTCGATGGCCAGCCGCAGATGGGCGAGACGCCGATGGTGGTCAAGGTCCCGCCGGGCGCGCACACCATCCAGATCACCGCCGATGGCTACGATCCTCAGAAGCTCGACATCACGGTGAAGGCCGGTGAGAAGCTCGACCAGAAGGTCGAGCTGAAGCTCGCCGCCGACGTCCCCGCGCCGGCGCCCGCTCCGGCGCCCGCGCCGCCGCCCGAGGAGGCCGCACCGAAGCCCGAGTCCAAGCCGAAGAGCAAGCTCCCGGCCTACATCACGCTCGGCGTCGCGGGCGCGGGCGCCATCGTCGGCACCATTTTCGGTGTGAAGGCGATGAGCTCGAAGCAGGACTTCGACGACGCGCCGACCAACGACAACGCGGACACCGTGGAGCGCAACGCGCTCATCGCCGACATGGCGTTCGGGGTCGCCATCACGCTCGGCGTGACCGGGATCGTGCTCCTTACCACCTCGGGCTCGAGCGACTCCGCCGACGCCGCGACCGCGGCCCGTAAGCTGCCGAAGCGCGCGACGCTGAACGTCGCCCCATACGTCAGCCCGTACGGTGGCGGCGCCGCCGCGCGAGTGACCTTCTGAGGTCGCCGCGCGCGGCGACGACTCAGGAGAAGCGCCGGACGATGGCGTCGGCCACCTGACCGTAGTCGGCCGGGAGCATCACGGGCGGGTTGGCGAGCTCGGTCGGCACGCCCTCGAGCGCGCCCTCGTGGAAGCGAACCTTGAATTCGGTGAATTTGAGCCCGCTCGCGGTGGAGATGCACACGACCCGATCGCGCGGCCCGATGGTGCCGCGCGCCACCAGCTTCTCGAGCACGGCGAGCCCGACCGCCGTGTGCGGGCAGGAGTAGAGGCCGGTGCGATCCGCGCGCGCCGCCGCCTCGGCGAGCTCGCGCTCGCTCGCCTGCTCGACGAGCCCATCCATGGCCTCGAGCGCGCGGATCGCGCGCGGCGCGCTCACCGGGTTGCCGATCTGGATGGCGGTGGCCTGGGTGGGCTCGGCGTGGATTGGCTCCACCACCCGCTTCCCGGCGCTCCAGGCGCGGTAGAGCGGGTTCGCGTTCTCGGCCTGCGCGACCACGAGGCGCGGCATGCGTCGGGTGACGCCGAGCTCCACCATCATCTGAAAGCCGGCGTACAACGCCGCAGCGTTGCCGAGGTTACCGCTCGGCAGGACGACCCAGTCGGGCACTTGCCACCCCGACTGCTGGGCAATCTCGATGGCGACCGTCTTCTGTCCCTCGATGCGCAGGGGGTTCATCGAGTTGGCGAGGTAGACGAGCCCCTCGGCGGCGAGCCGCTGGACGATGGCCATACAACCGTCGAAATCCGTGTCGAGGCCGAGGACCAGCGCGCCGTGGGCGAGCGGCTGGACGAGCTGGGCCACGCTGATCTTTCCGCGTGGAAGCAGCACCACCACCGGCAGCCCGGCCGCCGCTCCGTAGGCGGCGAGCGCGGCGCTCGTGTCGCCGGTGGACGCGCAGGCCACCGCTCGAATCGACGCACCTTGGCGGAGCGCCTGGCGCACCACGCTGACGAGCACGGTCATCCCGAGATCCTTGAACGAACCGCTGTGGCTGTTGCCGCAGAGCTTCACCCACAGCTCCTCGAGCCCGAGCCCCTTGCCGTATCGCTCAGCCCAAAATAGGTTGGTCCCGCCCTCGTACATGCTGACGATGGCGTCGTCGGGCACGCCCGGCATCACCCACTCCCGCTTGCCCCACACCCCGGAGCCGTAGGGCCAGGTGCTCGTGCGATAGCGCTCGTCGAACAGCGCCCGCCACTCGGCGCCGCTCCGGGAGCGGAGCGCGTCGAGATCATGGGCGACCTCGAGGAGCCCGTCGCAGCGCGGGCATCGGTAGATGGGTTCGGTGACCGGCCAGGAGCCGGCACACCCGTCGAAGCAGCGAAACTCGGCGCGATAGGGCACGGGCGCACTATAGCCCGCGGGCGCGCCGGCGCCGCGAGCGCTCAGCGCGCGGGGACGCGTCCGACGGGATCGTCCGCGAGATTTCGCATGAAGCCCATCGCCTGGCTCATGGCGTCGGGGATGTCGAAGATGACGAAGTGCCCGTCGCTCGCCTGTTCGGCGTGCCACTGGGCGAGCACGCCGCTCGCGCGACCGCCAGCGAGGTTGCCGGAGAGCCCGCTCGACCCGATCGTGACCGGCGCGAGCCCGCTCCACGCCGCCTCCACCACCGGATGGATCACGGGCTCTTCTACCGGCAGCCCGAGCGCGACGCTCTCGACCTCGATCGAGTGCGGCGGCGTGTAGTTGTCGCCGCTGCCGTCGGCCTCCACTCCCTCCGTCTGGTAGATGCTCTTCGGCGCGAACCCGGCGCGCGGCCGCTGGATGATGAGCGGCGCGTAGTGGATAGGGTCGGTCGGATCCACGATCGTCTGGATGAGCGAGATGATGGGGTGGAGCGGGTCGACCTCGGCCTGATCGGCGAGCGCGGTCAGACCCATGAGCATCTTGACCAACCCCGCGACGTTCACCGGCTTGGTCTTCTCGAGGATCGAGATGCTGATCATGCTGCCCGAACCGCTCAGGATGCCGCCCCGCGCCTGATCGTCGACGCCGAGAAAAATCGGGCCGTTCAAGCCGCCCTGGGAGTGCCCCATGAAGAGCAGCTTCTGGCCGTCGAAGCGGATCTCCGTGCCGGTGCGGGAGATGGCTGGCGGAATCGTGATGCCCGTCTCGGTGAAGAGGCGCGCCTGCTGGACGACGTCGATCGCCGACTCCGGGCCGTTGGCGCGCGCCGCGGTCGGATTCTCGACGTTGAAGAAGATGAGATCGAGGTTCGTGTTGCAGGGCGGCGCGACCAGCGAGCACGGGCCGCCGGGGCGGGTGCCGTGAAAGATCTGATCGATCCCCATCATCGCGATGCACGCTCTCGCCGCCCCCTCGGCGGAGCCGTCGTTGATGTACGAGCGGTAGTTGCCGCCGGTGCCGTGAGCGTACAGCGCGATCGGGTAGCCGCTCGCGGGCATCGGGCAAGCGGTCGCCGAGGGAACCGTGAGCGCGAAGCGGAGCTCGAAGTCGTTCTGCTTCTCGGGCTCGCCGTCCGCGGTGAAGGCGAGCTCCCCGCCGTCGCCGTATTTCTGGAACGGGATATTTCCGCGTTGAAAATTCGGCGAGGGACCGTACGAGCCCTCGTAGACGTCATACGCGCTCGTCTGAGTCGTCGCGGTCCAGGTCCCCGGGAGCACGTCGGGGGCGGGCTCGTGCTGCATCACCCAGTCGCGGATGGCGATCGTGTCGCGGGTGGGATCGTCAGTGGTAAATACCGTGATTTGCACGGTATTTTCCGGATCGACGCCCGCCGCGCGGAGCTCACCCGGCACGTCTTCGAGGGCGCTCGCCGCGCCCGCGGCCGCCCCCTCGGCGCGCTCCAGCCCGAGCAACTGCTTTACCTCGTCGCAAGCGCCCACTCGCCCGCCGTCCGCCGCCCGCACCGCGTCGGTGACCACCAGCGCGTAGCGCGTGCCGGGCCGGAGCGGCGTGCCGAAGCTCGGCATGAAGGCGAGCGCGTTCTCCGGCCAGTAGACGCCCGCTTCTGCGTGGAACTCGAGCGAGACGAGCTTGCGCTCGCCGTGCTCGGGGGAAGCGGGATCGATGTCGATGAGCTGCACGCTGCTCGCCGCCCCGAGCGCCTCGACGGGCGACGCGGGCAACGAGGCCGGATCGAGCGGGCCGGTGAAGCGCGCGAGGCCGGCGGCCGCGGGCGAGAAGCCGCGGGACACACCCTTCATCGAATCGACATAGTTGACGATGAGCGGAACCTGCCGAGGGTTCGGGTAGCCCTCGAAGCGTACCGTCCCATCCTCCTCGCGCCGGAGATCGCTCGGCCAGGGCTGGTCGAAGAAGGTCTCCTCTCCGAGCGCGGAGAGCGCGTCGGGGATCGCGAAGACGCTCTTCACCGTCGCGTCGTCCGCGGGCTTGCCCCGGCCGTCCGCGTCGTGCGAGCCGCAGCCGACGCCGGCCGCGACGATGAGCCCCAAGAACCCCACCGTAGAGGCGCGCATGACCCCTAGTCTCGCGTGGAGGAGCGCGGGGGCGCAACGGCTATCCGCGGCGTCCGCTCCGCCGGGCGCGCCGGCGATGGTATAGCGGGCCGCGTGGACGCGTGGTTTCTCGTGCTCGACGCGACCGGCGGGGACGCCTCGCGACGGGTGGGCGGGCTCTCGCTCGCGCTCAGGCTGGCGCTCGACGCCCAGGCCGGCGGCGCCCAGGGCGTGGTCGCACCGGAGGCGCTCCGCGCGCTGCTCGCCGACCGGCGGCTGCGGATCCCGGTGCTCGATGACGCGCCGACCGACGCGCGACGCGTGCGGGTCCCGGCGAGCTATCTCGTGCACCGCGGCCTCTTCAAGGCGATCGCGGAGCGCGGGCTCGCGCTCGATCTCGGTGAGACGGAGTTCGACTTCGACCCGCCCTGGGGGTTCTCACCCGTCGACGTCGTCGACGAGGAGACCGCGCGGGACGCCGAGCGGTTGCTGTTTCGCTCGCTCCGCAAGCCCCAAGACGGCTGGACCTCGCGGTGGCTGAACCGCTACCTCTCGCTCGCGCTCTCCCGCTGGCTCGCCAGGACGCCGCTCACGCCGAACCAGATCTCGGTCGCGATCCTCGGGGTCGGGGTCGCCGGAGCCATCCTGGCCTCGCGCGGCGGCTACGCGAACCTCGCGCTCGGGGCGTTCCTTTTTCAGATGCAGAGCGTGCTCGACGGCTGCGACGGCGAGGTGAGCCGGGTGACCCACCGCGGCTCGCTGGCGGGCGAGTGGCTCGACACGATCGGGGACGATCTCACCAACTACGGCTTCTTCGCCGGCGCCGCGCTCGGGCTCGGCTCCACGCCGTACCTCGTGGCCGGCACCGTGATGATCGCGTGCGGCATCATCACGAGCGGGATCGAGTACGCGTATCTGATCCGCATCGGGTCGGGCGATCTGCTGAAGTATCCGCTCAGCCAGAGCACCACCAGCGGGACCGGGCCGCTGGCGACCATCGGTCCGCTCTTCAAGCGGGACACCTTCGTGCTGCTGACCTTCCTCGCGGCGCTCGCCGGCTGGGTCGGGCCCATGCTCATCGTCTTCTCGCTCGGGGCGGCCGGCATCCTGGTGAGCGTCATCCGAACCGAGCTCCGCATGGCGCGAAGCCCGCGATGAGGTGGCGCGCGGTCGCCGTCGCCGCCGCGCTCGCGGTGTTCGCTCGGCCGGCGCGCGCGGGCGGTCCCATCGGACCGAACGGCGCTCCCATCACCACCAGCGCGTACGCGGTAGACCTCTCCGAGGGGCCGGTGCTCGCCGGGACGCGGGTGGTCGGACTCGCCGGCGCCTACGTCGCCATCGCGGAAGGCACCGACGGCAACTCCCAGAACCCTGCCGCACCGGCGGTGCGCGCGGCCGACTCGTTCGCGCACGTCGACTGGGACGCGGGGCTCGGCTTGACCTACCCGAGCGCCATCGCGCACACCGACTTCTTCAACACCGGCGTGCCCGGGACCAACCTCGGACAGACCGACACGGGGAGCTTCCTCTTCCTGGATCTGTCCGGCAACCTGCAGATCGGGCCGTGGGGGTTCGGCGTCACCATCAACGGGCAGACCTACGCCATCGACCGGACCGCTCCGACCTCCACCGAGGTGACGCGCCTGGGCGTGGAGTTCGTCACCGGGCACCTCTTGGTCGCGCGCGCGATGAGCGAGGGGCAGGTCGTCGTGGGCGGCGGCGCGCGCTTCTCGAACCTCGCGGTCACCGACCGCAACTCGGGCGACGCGCTGTTCGGCACCACCGGCGCGGCCTTCGAGGGGGGTCTGCTCGTGCGCCCGAACGATCAGCCGTTCCGCATCGGCGTCTCGCTCCGGTCGGAGCTCATCGGCGCCGACACCTTCACCGGTCGGGCGCCCGACGCAGCCGGCGATCGCGTGCTCGGCGACCCGGCGAGCGGCTCCGCGCTCTACCTGCCGCGGGCGGTCGCGCTCCCCTGGGACGTGAGCTTCGGGCTCGCCGTCCAGCTCGGCCCACGCCCCTTCAACCCGCGCTTCCTCGACCCCGCCGAGTTGCTCGAACAGAAGCGCCGCTACCTCGCCTGGCGCGCGCGAGAGCGCGCGCGAAGAGCCGCGTATCAGCTCCGGCGCGCTGCCCCTTCGAGCGCCGCCCGACGAGCCCTCGAGGCCGACGACCGCGCCGCCGAGGCGCGCGATCGCCTCGAGCTCGAGCGCGCCGAGCGGGAGGTGCGAGCGGCGCTCGTCGCGCGATACCGCGCGGCGGGTCGGTTTCGCGTGCTGCTCACCGGCTCACTCACCGTGAGCGGCAAGGTGGCCGACGGCGTCGGCGTCGAGTCGTTCCTCACGCAGCGGGTGGAGCGCTCCGGCGAGACGGGGAGCCTCACCCCGCGCTTCGCGGTCGAGAGCGAGGTGGTCCCGGGCTGGGTCGGGATCAGAGCCGGCACCTACTACGAGCCGACGCGCTTCTCGACGCCACGCGCGGCCGCGAGACTGCACGGCACGGTCGGTCTCGACGCGCGCCTCTTCTCCTGGACGGTGTTCGGGCTCTTCGGCGAGGGCACCGCCTGGCGCATCTCCGGGGCGTTCGACCGGGCTGCGCGCTACTCCGGCTGGAGCGTCGCGATCGGGACCTGGCGCTGAGCCTGGCGGGCGCGCCGAACCGCGCGGCCCGCGCCCGAGCCCGTGAGCGGCCGCCTTCGCGCTTCTCCCGCGGGCCCCGCGCGTGGCATGGATGGGAGCGATGCGCCGCGCCGTCCTCCTCGCCGTCGTGCTCTCTCTCTCCGCTTGCTCGCGACCCGACGACCCGGGGCCCGCCCCCGCGCGCACCGCGCCCTGGCGGGCCACGCCGACCGCGAGCGTCGCTGCGCGCGCCTCACGAACCGTCGCGTTCACGATCGAGACGCGCGGCCGCGCTCGCTTCGAGCTGCCGGCCCGCGAGGCGACGCCGCAGGGCGAGCTCCGAGTCGCGCGCGGCCGGCTCACGGTGGATCTGCTCGACTTGTCGAAGACGCGCGGCACCGTCGAGCTCGACGTCGCCTCGATCACCATGCTCGGTGACGACGCCGCCGACGCGGGCGTCACCGCGCAGCGAAGCCAGGCCGCGCAGGCGTGGCTCGACGTGGGCGCCGACCGCCCGGAGGCGGTTCGCGAGCGCCTGCGCTGGGCGCGCTTCACCATCCTCTCCATCGAACAGCCGAGCGCGCTCGCGGCCCACCAGGGGCGGGTCGTGCGGTCGCCGCCCGAGCCGCGCGACGCCGAGCCGCGCGCGCCCGAGGGCGGCGGCGCGGACGGCGGCGACGCAGCGCCGCCGAGCCCCGCCGAGATCCGCGCGGTGGACCTCACCGCGACCGGCGAGCTCGAGCTCCACGGCTTCCGCGTGCGACACGACGTCAGGCTCCGAGCGCTCTTCGAGTACGCGGCGCGCGCGGAGGCGTCCGCGATCCCCGAGCGGCTGGTCATCGAGACCCGCGCGCCCATCGTCATCCCGCTCCAGGTCCACGATATCAAGCCGAGAAATGCGGCTGGCGTCAGCCTCGCGGAGGACGCGAAGCTGCTCGGCGTGCAGGTCGGAAAGAGCGCTCGAGTGTCGCTCGAGCTGGCGGCGCGCCCGGAAATTGCGCGATGATGAAACCCGCGGCCGGCTCGGTCGTACGTCTGAGGTCAGGAGGAACCCGATGAGCCAGAAGCTTTCTTTCGCAGCGATCGCCGCGACCCTCGCCACCCTGGGAGCCACCGGCGTGGCCGGCTGCGCCACGAGCCAGCCGGCGGCGAGCCCGGTGGGCGCGAAGGAGGTTCCGGCCGCCGCCGCGCCCGACGACGGGAGCGCGCAGGCGAGCTGCGGCGCCACCGACAAGCCAGCGAGCTGCGGCGCCGGCGACAAGCAGGCGAGCTGCGGCGCCAGCGGGCAAGCGAGCTGCGGCGCCGCGGCGGACGACCCCGCGACGCCCGACGGCGCGGGCGAAAAGAACGACGCCGAGTCACCCAAGACGACCGAGCCCGGCGCCGCCGCCGTGCAGGCGCCCGCGCCCTCCTCGAAGCCCGACCAGCCGAAGCAGGCTCGACCGAAGCGGCGCGCCACGTCGCACAAGCGAGCTCGCGGCGCGAAGGGCTCCTGCGGCGCGGGGACCTGCGCCTGACCGTGGTGCCGAACGGGCTCGGGCTCGGCCTCCGGTGGGAGTTCCTCGAAGAGGTCCTCGAGGGCCCGCCGCTCGACCTCGCCTTCTTCGAGGTCTCACCCGAGAACTACATGCGCCGCGGAGGCTACTTCCCCGCGGCGCTCGAGCAGATCGCCGCTCGGTACCCGATCGTGACTCACGGCCTCACGATGTCGCTCGGCGCCATCGACCCTCCTGAGGCGAGCTACCTCCGCGAGCTCCGCCGCGAGCTCGAGCGGCTCGGCTCCCCGTGGCACTCCGACCACCTCTGCTTCTCGACCGCCGGCGAGCGCGTGCTCCACGAGCTCTTGCCGCTGAAGTTCTGCCGAGAGAACGCGCGCCGCGTCGCCGATCGGGTGCGCGCGGTGGAGGACGCGCTCGGCCGGCCGATGGCGTTCGAGAACATCTCCTACTACGCGCACCCGGGCCGCGCCGAGATGAGCGAAGCCGAGTTCCTGGTGGAAGTGCTGGAGCGGAGCCAGGCGGGGCTCCTGCTCGACGTGAACAACGCCTACGTGAACGGTCTGAATCACGGCTACGATCCCCGCGAGCTCATCGCCGCGCTGCCGCTCGAGCGGGTCGTGGAGCTCCACGTCGCCGGGCACACCCGGCTCCCGAGCGGGCTGGTCCTCGACACGCACGGCGCGCCGGTCGCCGATCCGGTCTACGAGCTGCTCGAGTGGACGCTCGAGCGCACCGGGCCGAGGCCGGTGCTGCTCGAGCGCGATCACGCCATCCCACCCTTGACCGAGCTGCTCGCCGAGGTGGAGCGGCTCACCGTCATCTACGAGCGCGCCACCGCCGCGCCGGGAGCATGCCGTGCAAGCGGCGCTTGAGCGAGTGCTCGCGGAGCTCACGCTCGGCCCCGAGCTCGAGCTCGGAGATCCGAAGGCCGTAGCCGACTTTCTTGGCCGGTGCGGCGCGGCCGGCGTCGACGCCGAGGCGCTCACCGACGGCGGCCTCGCGCGACTCATGATCTATCGGCGCCTGGTCCGCGCGAACCTCTGGAGCGCGCTCGAACAGGCCATCCCGCGGACCATGGCCCGCCTCGGGCCGGTGTTCGAGGAGTATTTCGCGCGCTTCCTCGCCGAGCGCGCGCCGCGCACGCGCTACCTGCGCGACGTGACCCGTGAGCTCCTCGAGTGGTGCGCGCCCGCGTGGCGGGAGGACGCGCGCGTGCCGGCCTGGGCACTCGATCTCGCGCGGCACGAGTCGGTGCAAATCGAGATCGGCGCGATGCCCGCCGCGCCGCCCGCGCCGGCCCGCGAGGAGCTCGCGCTCGAGCGTCGCGCGGTGTTCATCGAGGCGTCTCGCGTGGTGCGTTACGACCACGCGGTCCACGAGCTGCTCGACGACGACGAGGATCGCACCGTCCCCGCGCGCCGCCCGACCGCGCTCTTCGTGTATCGAAGCGCCGCGCACGAGGTCCGCTACCTCGAGCTCACCCCGCTCGCGGCCGAGCTCCTCGAGCGCCTCCGCGAGCGCCGGCTGCCGCTCGGCGAGGCGCTCGGCGAGGCGTGCCAGGCCGCCGGCCACCCGCTGGACGACGCGGTGCTCGAGGGGACCGCGCGCGTCCTCGCCGACCTGGCCGAGCGCGGCGCGCTCCGCGGCTCGGAGCCCTGATGAGGAGGATCTGGCCACGATGGCTTCATACGACCCGCTCGAGCTCATAGGACAGACGATCGCCGACAAGTACCTCATCGAGGAGCTGGTCGGCGAGGGCGGGTTCGCGGTCGTGTACCGCGCGCAGCACACGATCTGGGGCAAGCCGGTCGCCATCAAGTTCTTCAGCGGGCTCTCCTCCGCGCCCGTGGAGCAGCGCGGCCAGCTCCAGCAGTCGTTCATCAACGAGGGTGCGCTCCTCACCGAGCTGTCGAGCCAGACGGCGAACATCGTCCAGGCCCGCGACATCGGCACCTGCACCACACCGGCGGGCCAGTGGATGCCGTTCATGGTGCTCGAGTGGCTCGACGGCGCGTCGCTCGACGTCCTGCTCGAGCGAGAGCACGCCGCCGGGACGCCGCCGTGGTCGCTCGACGAGGTGGTCCGCTTCCTCGCCCCGGTCGCGGCCGCGCTCGAGATCGCCCACAAGCGCGGGATCGCGCACCGCGACATCAAGCCGGCGAACCTGTTCGTCCTCGGCGGCGCGCGCTCACCCGGTGCGACCGTGAAGCTCCTCGACTTCGGGGTCGCCAAGATGATGACGGAGAACACCCGGGTCGCCGCCGCCATCGCCAAGACCGGGACGAGCATCACCTCGTTCACGCCGCAGTACGGCGCCCCCGAGCAATTCAGCCGGAGCTACGGCGCGACCGGCCCGTGGACGGACGTCTTCGCGCTCGCCTTGGTCGCGGTCGAGCTGCTCTCGGGCGGGCCGGCGCTCGACGGCGAGGACGTCGTCCAGCTCGGCTTCGCCTCGGGAAATCCGGCCCGGCGCCCCTCGCCGCGCTCGCACGGAGCGGTGCTGCCCGACGCCGTCGAGGCGGTGTTCCTGAAGGCGCTCGCGCCGAACCCTCCCGAGCGCTACGGGAGCGCGCGCGAGTTCTGGACGGCGCTCGAGGAGGCGAGCGGCGGCGCGAGCCATTTCGGGAACCTCGACACCATGCTGGCGCCCTCGAGCGCGTCCCCGTCGCTCGTCCCGTCGTCGTCGAGGAGCCCCTCGTCGGCGGCCGACGCCGCCACGCTCGCCGCGCCGGGACACGAGCGCACCGGCGCACCGTCGACCGCCTCGGTCGGCACGCCGCTCCCGCCGCGACGCACCGGGCTCTGGGTGACCCTCGCCGTGCTCGCGGCCGCGGCCGCGGGCGGCGCCGCGGTGCTCGTGCTGCGCGGCTCGGGCACCGCTCCGCCCCCGCGCAACGCGAGCGCGCCGTCGAGCGCGACGGTCGCCCCGAGCGCTTCCGCGCCGCCCCGACCCACCTGCCCCGAGGGGATGGTGGCGATCCCAGCGGGTCAGTTCTTCATGGGCTCCGACGCGCGCGACGCGCGCGACGACGAGAAGCCGCCGCACAACGTGAAGCTCGACGGGTTCTGCCTGGATCTGCACGAGGTGACCGCCCGCGAGTACAAGGCCTGCTCGGAGATCGGAAAGTGCCGGCGCGCGCCCTCCGAGGTGGACTGGCCGAACATCACCGAAGCGCAGCGCAAGCTCTTCAGCCCGCTCTGTAACATCGACGCGGAGGCTCGAGGCGACCACCCGATCAACTGCGTGCCGTGGTCGATGGCGGACAACTACTGCAAAATGCACGATAAGCGGCTGCCGACCGAGGCGGAGTGGGAGTACGCGAGCCGGGGACCGGACGGACGCGTCTACCCCTGGGGCGACGAGCCGCCGACCGCGAAGCACGCGAACGCCTGCGGCGCGGAGTGTGTCGCCTGGGCTCGCGCGCACCGCCTCGACCAGGAGGCGCTCTACCCGGAGGACGACGGCTACGCGACCACCGCTCCCGTGGGGAAGTTTCCCAAGGGGAAATCGCGCTTCGGGCCCTTCGACATGGCGGGCAACGTCTGGGAGTGGACCGCCGACTGGTACGGCCCGTACACCTCCGCTCGCCAAACGAACCCGAAGGGGCCCGAGTCGGGTGAGCAGCGCGTGATGCGCGGCGGGGCCTTCAACGGCAGCGATCCGAGCTGGCTCACCCCGGCCTACCGCTTCGCGCGCGGCCCGGAGCTCCAGAGCCACGGGGTCGGGTTTCGCTGCGCGAAGTCCCTCGAGCCCTGAGCGGAGCGTCGCGACCCCGTTGCCTCCGGCGGCTCGCGGCAGAATGATGGGGAGCCATGGATCCGCTGGGGGATGGTCGCCTGGAGCTCATCGATCGCTACCTCGACGCCGGACGGCTCGACGACGCCCAGCGCTGGCTCATCGAGGTCGGGGACGAGCCGTCGCTGCGCCACGGGGTCGCCTACCTCTCGGCGCGCCTCCTGAACCTGCGCGGGAGGCTCGACCGCGAGGCGTTCGCCGGCCGGCTACGGGACCTCATCCGCGCGAGCGGCGGGTTTCCGCGCGCGGCCGCGCTGCTCCACGAGCTCGGCTCGCACCTGCCCGCCGCGTCGAGCCCTCCCGAGCCGCTCGGCTCCAGCTCGAGTCCGCCCGAGCCGCCGCCCGTCGACGCGGCGCCCGAGATCCCAGCCGCGCCGCGCCCCGCTCGCTTCACGCCGCCACCCGGGCTCGAGCCGCCGGAGCTCGCGCTCCCGGACGTGGCGCCGGTCCAGGCGGGCGCGCGCATCCGCTCCGCGTTCCCCCCCGCGCACGATCTCGGGACGCTCCCGCCGGTCGCCGAGCTCGCCGGCATGCTCGACCGCGGCGAGTTCCGCCGCGTGGTGACCGAGATCGATTTTCGCGAAGGCTCCCGCACGCCGGCGTATTCGCTGATGCGAGCGCGGGCGCTCCACGGCGCCGGCGCGCCCGACGAGAGCCGCCGCGAGCTCGAGCGGCTCTGCGCGGCGCCGCTCCTCGAGCCGGACGTGCGCGCGGGGACGGCGCGGCTGCTCGTCGAGCTCGGCGAGCTCGAGCTCGCGCTCGAACAAGCGCGGCTCGCCTTCTCGGATGACCCCGAGCTCCCCTCGGCGCGGGTGACGCTCGCGCTCGCGGCGCTCCGGTGCGCGCGCGGGGGCGACGCTCCCGCGCTCGTCGACGAGGCCCGCAGCGCGCTCGACGGGCTCGACGCGGTGGCCGGGCCGCGCGCCACCCTGGTGACCGCGCTCCGCGCGTGCGTCGAGGCCGAGGGCGAGGCTCCGGAGCGCGCGCTGGCGCTCGCGCGTCGCGCGCTCGCCGCCGAGCCGAGCTCCGCCGACGCCGCCCTGGCGCTCGCCCGCGCAACCGAGCGGCTCGGCGGAGCAGCGAGCGTCCCTGACGTCGAAGCGGACGAGTCATCGCCGTGGGACGCGAGCGAGCGCGCGCTGGTCGCGCATCGGCTCGGCGAGGTGCGCGCCGCGTTCGAGGCGGAGGCCCACGCGCGGCTCACCGCGCTGCGCGCGCGCGGCGCGGAGCGGGATCTCCCGATCCTCGCCTCCGTCACCGCGAACCTCCTCACCTCGAGCGTGCCGTTTCGCGAGCTCGGGCCGTGGGACTTGTCGCTCTACAGTGTCGCGCGGCTCGAAGCCGCGCTCGAGCTCCTCTACCCCACGCCCGCGCCGGACGACGAAGTCGGCGCTGCGCCGCTGCTCATCGGCGTCTACCTCGGCGAGGCGCTCCGCGAGGCGCTCCATGGCCGCTGGGCCGCGTCCGCCGAGGACCCGGACTCGCTCCGCGTGGTCGCGGATCAGCGAGCGTGGGACCCGCTCGCGCTGGTCCGCGCGCGGATCGGCGCCGGGCGACCGCTCGGGCTCGAGGACCTCGCGCCGTCCGGTGACGCCGCCTGGTCACGGCGTCGTCCGAACCCGATGGCGCCGCCCGCGCCGTGGGGCGCGGCGCGCTGGCCGACGGTCGCCGAGCTCGGTAGGCTCGGCCGCGCCCTCGGCGACTCGGCGCTCGGCGCGTGGTGCGAGACGCGCGGCCTTCCGCGCCTCGACCTCTCGCTCGGGAGCCTCGGCTCGCTCGACGCTTACGCGGACTCGATCGCGCCGCCAGCCGCGCCGGCCCTCGCGGGCGAGCGATGGGCGGAGCGCGCCGCGGTGCTCATCGGGGCCTACCTCGGGGAGGCCCTTCGCGCGTCGCTCGGCGGGCACTGGCGCGCCGTCGACTCCATCACGGCTCCGGAGGATTTCGTGCTCACGCTCGGCGACCTCGAGCTCCAGCCGGTGTCGCGGGCGCTCGAGCGGCTCACCGGCGCCTCGCGCGCGCCGCTCACGGAGGTCGCCCGAGCCTTCGCGGACACGCTCGGCTCCTGAGCGCTCGCGGGCGCGCTCAGGGGTGGATACTGACCAGCGTGCCCTCGCGCAGGCTGAGCGCGCCGTGCCAGGCCGCGGGCACCGGCGGGCTCGACCACGCGAAGAGCCAGCGCGCGTCGATGGGCGCGAGGTTCACGCAGCCGTGGCTGCGCGGCTGGCCGAAGCCGTCGTGCCAGTAAGCGGCGTGGAGCGCGTAGCCGTCATGGAAGTATTGGACGTAGGGGACGTCCCGCAGATCGAACTCGTCGCCCACCTCGTCACCGTCCATCGTGACCGAGACGTGCTTCGTGTGCACCAGGAACTGCCCGCGCACGGTCGAGTGGGTCTTCTCGGGATCGCCGAGGCCGTCGACCCCGGTCGATACGAGCGTGACGTAGACCGGCCGCGTTCCCTCGTAGGCGACCAGCGACTGGCGCAAGATCGAGATATCGAGCCAGCTCCGCCCCGGGGTCGCCCAGCCGGGTCGGCGCTTCATGGGATCGATCCGCACCAGGCCGTCGTCGAGCAACCACTTGCCCTCGCGCGTCTCGAGGTAGCGGCTCGAGCCCACGCGCGCGCTCACGCCGGTCACCGGCACCGCCTCGCGATACGCGAGCGGCCGGCTCTGGGTGAGCCCGCGGGTGCGCGGATCGCCGTCGTAGAGCCACGCGCCGCGGGTCCGCACGAACACCACCGGCAAGGTGAGCTCGCCCTCGAGCGCGAGCCCGTGGAAGCTCGAGGCGACCACCGGCTTCAGGCGGTCCATCGGCAGGAGGTCGAGATCCGCCGTGAGCCCGAAGCGCCGCCCCCCCGCGTCGAAGAACGCGAGGAAGGAGAACGCGCTCTTTACCATCGCGCGCCCGGCGGTCGGCGACGCGGGCGAGTGCGTGCTCATGCTGAACCACGGCGTCGGGCGCCCGCCCTCGAGGAAGTCGGGGAGCGGCTCGACCGGCACCTCGCGCCATCCGCCCGCGCCGGCCGCGTGCGGGCTCCGCGCGAGCTCGGGCTCGGCCGCGGCCTGCTCGGCGGCCGACGGCACCCGCGTGTAGTAGGGCGGCGTCGGGAACCGCGACTGCCCGTAGACGTACGGCAAGGGAGCGTCACGGTCGGCGCGCGTCCGGGTCGCGCGGAGCACCGGCTGGTCCAGCTCGAGCGTGGCGTTCTTCCCGACGCACACGTACCCGTACGGCGCGATGCGGTACCAGCCGCCCGCGCAGCCGGCGAACCCCTCGGGTTTCTCGCCGCGCTGGACCAGCGCCCCCGCGCGCAGGTAGCCGACCTTCGTCCGCCCGAAGCTCGGCCCCGAGTAGACCCAGGTCTCCTTGGCGACCGCTCCGAGCAGCGGCGTCGGCTCGCGCTCGGGCTCGACGGCGCGGGCGCCCTCCGAGGCGCTGGACCGCGGCCCCTCGCCGCTCTCGGCCGCGCTCGGCTCCGGTTCGCGGGCGCGGGCGCCCTCGGGCCGGCTCGCGTCGCTCGGCGGCGGCGCGACGGGCGCGATCCGCGCCACCGCCGCGGCGGGAGCTGGCGCCGCGCTCATCGAGCGCTCCGCCGCGGGGCAGCTCACGAGGGCCGCGCCGCAGAGCGGCGCACCCAGCCGGAGGAGGAACGCGCGAACCGACATCGCCGTCCCCGGAGCTACCCCGACGCGCGCTCCGCGGCCCACTTTCCTGGGGATTTTGTCGGTTCGGCGCGGGGATGGGTGGGTGCGGGGCGGCTCGCCCGCCGCAGCTTGCGCGGGCTCGCCGCCTGGGTTCCGCGCCGGATCGGCATCAATCCAAAACGCTCGCGTCCGTGCTATTCGCGCCGGCATGACCACCCTGTCGCTCGACGCGCTCTCGGCCCTCGACGCCCACCTCACCGACGAGGAGAAGCTCATCCGCAACTCGGTGCGGCGACTGGTGCGCGAGCGGTACCTCCCGCGCGCGGGCGAGCTCTTCGCGAAAGAGGAGTTCCCGATGGACCTCATCCCCGAGCTCGCGGAGCTCGGGCTGCTCGGCGCGAGCATCTCGGGCTACGGCTGCGCGGGGATGAGCGCGGTCGAGTACGGGCTCATCATGCAGGAGCTCGAGTACGGCGACGGCGGGCTCCGGAGCTTCGTGAGCGTGCAGGGCTCGCTCGCGATGTACTCGATTTACGCCTGCGGCAGCGAGGAGCAGAAGCAGAAGTACCTGCCCGAGATGGCGCAGGCGAAGCTGATCGGCTGCTTCGGGCTCACCGAGCCCGACAGCGGCTCCGATCCCGGCTCCATGAAGACGCGCGCCCGCAAGGACGGCGGCGAGTACGTCATCAGCGGCACCAAGATGTGGATCACCAACTCCCCGCTCGCCCACGTCGCGGTGGTGTGGGCAAAGGTGGACGACGGCGGGCCCGAGTCGATTCGCGGCTTCCTGGTGGAGCGTGGCACCAAGGGTTTCGAGACGCCGACCATCCACGGCAAGATGAGCCTACGCGCGAGCGTCACCGGGGAGATCGTCCTCGACGAGTGCCGGGTCCCCGAGAAGAACCTGCTGCCCGGCAAGCAGGGGCTCGGCGCGCCGCTCGGCTGCCTCACGCAGGCGCGCTTCGGGATCGCCTCGGGCGCGCTCGGCGCGGCCAAGGCCTGCTTCGACGCGGCGCTCGACTACTCGAGGGAGCGGCTGCAGTTCGACGGGCCCATCGCCAAGAAGCAGCTCACCCAGGAGAAGCTCGCGGACATGGCCCAACAGATCGTCATGGGCGACATCCTCGCGCTCCACTACGGCCGCATGAAGGACCAGAACGGAAAGCTCCTCCCCGAGCAGGTGTCGCTCTGCAAGCGCAACAACGTGCGGATCGCGCTCGAGTGCGCGCGCACCGCGCGCGGGATGCTCGGCGGCAACGGGATCCTCCTCGAGTACCCGGTCATCCGCCACATGCTGAACCTCGAGAGCGTGTACACCTACGAGGGGACGCACGAGGTGCACACGCTGGTGCTCGGCAAGGCGCTCACCGGGCTGAACGCGTTCTAGCCTCGCCACGCGCTCCGGCGAGGGGTTGCCAAGCGGCGCCGCTCCGCGCATCCTTCGTGGAGCGCGGGAGGCGGACATGAGAGCTCTTCTTGGCCTCGTCACGATGGCGACGCTCACGCTCACGAGCGCGTGCTCGGGCGAGGATGGTTCAGGCACGGCGGGCCCCGGCGCGGGCGGCGCGGCGAGCGGCGGCGCGGGCGGCTCCGGCTGGGGCGGAAGCTCCGAGTGGCCGGACGCGGGCAGCGACTCGGGATGGCCGGGCACCGGCGGCGCGGCCGGCGGCGCGAGCGGCGGCAGCGCGGGGACCGGCGGCGGCAGCGCGGGGACCGGCGGCGGCAGCGCGGGAACCGGCGGCGCGGCCGGCTCGGGCGGCGCCGGGGGCGGAGGCGGCGGGGATCCCTACGCGAACCCGATCTGCAACGGCAACATGTCCGGGCTCTACTGCGGCAAGAGCGAGATGACCGGGGCGGATCCCGACGTCCTCTATCACTGCTCCGGCGTGGTCGGCACGCCGCCGGACAGCGCGACGCCTTGTCCCGAGGGCTGCGTCGCCGAGGTCCACGGCAAGGCGGATCACTGCGCGGTCGCGACGTCGCCCGACTCCTACAAGCTGCCCTGGCGCGCGGGCACCTCGATGCAGCTCACCCAGGACTGCAACGACTCGTGCTGCGCAGATCACGTGGGCGCAGCCGGCTACGCTTGGGATTTCGCCAACGGGACCTCGTTTACCATCGTGGCCGCGCGCGGCGGCACCATCACGCACCTGAAGGACAATTCGACGACCGGCTGCGGCACGAAGAGCTGCGTCGACGACGCGAACTACCTCGTCATCGACCACGGCGACGGCACCCAGTCCGTTTATCTGCATCTGCTCGGCAACTCGCTCGAGCCGGGCGTCACCTGCGGAGCGACGGTGACCCAAGGTCAGGCGCTGGCGCGGGCCGGCACCACCGGGTGGAGCACGGGGCTTCACCTGCATTTCCAGGTCTCGAAGGTGCACCCGGGCGCGGCGACCTGCGAGTGCGGCGCGAGCGGCATGGGCTGCTCCGCCTCGAGCGTGGCGTGGGGCAGCTTCTGGTCCAGCTCGAGCTACCCGACCGTAGCGGTCGATTTCGTCGAGTGGCAGGGAAGCGCGTGCGGAAATCGACGCGGCGCGCTGCCCGCCTCGCAGAACTGAGCCGCGCCGCTCACTCCGCGCGCACCGCGATGAGCCGACGCGACGGCGTGGCGCGGCGGCGGCGTAGCGCGAGCCCAGCGAGCGCGAGCGCGAGCCAGCCCGCGCCGGGCGCCCCGCGGGCTCCGACCACGCAGCCGCACCCGCCACCGTCGTCCTCCGCGCCTCCGACGTTGGACGGTGGGTGGCTCACCGCGGCGTCTGGGGTCGGTTCGGGCGTGCCACCCTCGACCCATCCGGAGGCGTCCGACCCCGCGCCAGCGTCCGGCGTCGTCGGAACGGGCCGCTTCACACCGACGTAGCGCAGCGTCGCGTAGTACGGCTCGGCACCCCACCCATTGGCGTCGGACCACGCCTCCCGTTGGGTCGGCGCGGCGAACCCGTCGCCGGTCGACAGCGCGCATTGAATCCCGTTGGAGTCGCGCCCGCAGACGTCGTCCTGCCCGTCACCGTCGAGATCGGCGAACCCGATCGTCGAGCCGTAGCGCGGGGCGCCCCAGCCGCCGGCCGACGACCACGCGGGGCCGTCCACCTGCGTCGCAAACGAAGCGCCGTCGAAGAGCGCGCACAGCACGCCGGCCGACGAGCGCGCGCACAGATCGGCCCTGCCGTCGCCGTTGACGTCCGCGGTCTGCACCGTCGACCAGTACTGCGGCTCGGCCCACCCATTGGCGTCGCTCCACGCCGGCCCCTGCACCGCGGTGGGGAAGCCCGCGCCATCCGAGAGCGCGCACGTGATTCCGGTGGCCGCTCGTCCGCACACGTCGGCCTTGCCATCGCCGTCGAGATCCGCGAAGCGAATCGTCTCCATGTACTCGGGCAGGGCCCAGCCGTTCGCGTCACTCCACGCGGGGCCGGCGAGCTCGGCGCCGAAGGACTGCCCGCGCGAGAGCGCGCAGGTGATTCCGGCCGAGGAGCGCGCGCAGAGATCGTCTTTGCCGTCACCGTTCACGTCGGCAAACTGGATCGTGTGGTAATATTGCGGCTTATTCCAGTTCGCCGCGTCTCCCCAGGCCGGGCCGTCGAACGACGGGTCGAAGCCGGCGCCGTTGGACAGCGCGCACGTGATCCCCGCGATGGCGCGCGCGCAGACGTCGGCCTTGCCGTCGCCGTTGATGTCGCCAAACTGGATGGTCGTGTAGTACTCGGGCAGGGTCCAGCCGTTCGCGTCGCTCCAGGCCGGACCACGGAGCTCGCCGCCGTCGAAGCCCGCGCCGGTGGAGCGCTCGCACACGAGCCCTTGCGCGTCGCGCGCGCACAGATCTGCTTTGCCGTCCCCGTCGATGTCGGCAAAACGGATGGTCCAGTAGTACCGCGGCGCGCCCCAGCCGGATGCGTCGCTCCACGCCGGGCCTTGCACCTCCGTCGAGCCGGCCTTGCAGACGATGCCGCTGCTGGCGCGCGCGCAGAGGTCGCTCTGGCCATCCCCATTGATGTCGGCCGCGCTGCGGTGGACGATGATCGGGTACTGTGGGCCTGGGGCCGCCGCGAGCTTCTGCAGGTCTTCGAGCGAGCCGTTGAAGACGTCGTGGTCGAGCGAGCCGTCCCCATCGCTATATTGCCAGATGGTCCAGTTCGACCACCCGGGCGGGATGAGCGGGCAACTCACGCCGTAGTGCGCGGTCCATAGCGGCGTCTGTGAGAAGGCCGTCGAGCCGACGTTGTCCTGCCAAAAGTAAGGCCCGGTGTAGATGATCGGCGGCTTCCCCGTGCCCGCCTCGACGAGCTTCAACCAGTTCGCGATCTTGGCGGCGATGGTGGCGCCCGGCTGCCCCCCGGTCGACTCGACGTCGATCATGGCGGGCAGGTCGCCCTCGCCGAGCTCGCCGACGGCGGCGATCATGAGGTTCGCTTGCGTGACCTCGTCCTCATCCGGCTCGAAATACTGGTAGGCGCCCCGAAGGATCCCCGCCGCCTTCATCTTCGACCAGTTCGCCGCGAACTGGCTGTCGGCATAGCCCACGCCATCCCCCATGCGCGCATAGCCGAACACGACGCCGGCCGCCTTCTGCGCGTTCCAGTCGAAATCCCCCTGATAGAACGATACGTCCCTACCCTGGATGCCGCCCGACGAGGACGCGCCGCACACGGTCGTGACGGGGCTCTGCTCGGTGCCCGTGTCCTCCGGCGGAGCGACGCCGCCGCAAGCCGGGACGAGGAGCGCGAGGAGTCCGAAGGCGATGGTGTAGCGCATGCGAGAGCTCCACGAGCCTAACAGCCGCCCCCGGCCGACGGAAGGTCGCTGGGTCCGTGACGACCTACTTCGCTTCGGCTCGCAGCGTCCGCGCCAGGGCGCTCCGCAAGGAGCGCCCCCGCGACGGCTACGCGCACCGCGGGCCGCTCATCGGGCGGCAAGGCTCGTCCGCGGAGCTGCGCGACCCGCTGCTAGTCGTGCTCGGCCGCCGGGGGGACGAAGAGGAGCCGCCCGTCGAACTTGCCACTCAGCTTGCGCAGGAGCGCGGCGGGATACAGCGGATCGGAGCGCTGGAGGTCGGCGCCGCACGAGTACTCCGCGCCATCGGGCGCGCGGTCTTGCCACGCGACGTCGACGGAGCCCTTCGACGTCACCTCGCGATGAACCGCCTGAAACCGCTGCACGGCTTCGGCCGGCGCGGCCCCGTCGGGCTCGAACGTCGAGGTGCCATCGCTGTCCACGTGAAGGACGCCGAGCACGCTGTCGCCGAGCTCGACCGTCCGCGCGAGCGGCGTCCGCAACACTCTGACCGAGCGGGGCGTAGCGCACGGGCTGCCCCGGGTCGCCGACGCGCTGCTCGGTGGCGCGCCGGCGCCGACGGCCCCGCTCGAGCCGGCGCTGCGCGCGTTGCAGCCGAGCAGGGTGACGAGCGCCGCGGAGCACGCGGCGGTGGACGCTCGCCCCCTCACGGCGCGGACTCCAAGAGCGCCACCCCGCCCGCAGGGCTCGAGGCGGCGCGCGTCGCTGCGCGCGCAGCGAGCGTGGCCGTGACGTCGGCGCCGGACACGTCTCGGAGCGTCACGTTCAGCTTCCTCGACGCCCAAGAAAATCGAACTGCCCGATCCACCGCCTCCCAGAGTACACGGTCGCCGTCTTGCCGCCTACCACGCGCGCGCGCTCCACAGGTGCGCGGCCAGCGCGGGAGCGGGAGCGGGCGCGACCGCCATGCTTGCGGGATCGGCGCGGCGCGCTGCCCGCCTCGCAGGGCTCTGCCGCGCCGCTCACTCCGAGGGCGCGCCGGCCTCGGGCCGCTTGCCCTGCCCCACCAAGAAGAGCTCGGAGCTCTGCGCGCGCGTGCCCTCCGGGCGGAGCACCTTCACGGCGCGATGGCGCGCGGCGAGCGCCTGCCTCGCCATGTCGAAGTCGGGCCCCATGAAGAGCTTGCCCACGAAGCTCGAGCCCGGACGACCCAGCGCCTCCGCGACCTCCAGCGCGCGAAGGAAGAGCTCGAGGCTCCGCGCCTGATCGCGCACCTTGGAGCCGCTCGTGGGCGGCGCCATGTCGCTGAGGACGACGTCGTAGGGCGCATGTCGCGCGAGCGCCGCGCTCTCGAGCGAGAGCGCGTCGCCGCGCAGCACCTCGACGTTGTCGCCGAACGCCTGGAGGATCTCCGCGAGATCGACCGCGAGCACGCGGCCGCGCGGTCCTACGCGCTCCGAGGCGTACAAGCTCCACGAGCCGGGCGCTGCTCCGAGATCGAGCACACGCTGGCCGGGTGCGAGGAGCCGCACGCGGCGATCGATCTCCTCGAGCTTGTACACGCTCCGCGCCGGATACCCGGCGGCGCGCGCCGTTCGCGTCCGGGCGTCGCCGACGTAGGGGTTCCCGCGCGAGCGGCTCACGCGACGGTCACTAGCACGCTCTTCGAGGGCGCGGGACCGCCCGCGTCATCGGGGCAGTCGAGGCCCGAGGCGAGGTCCTTCATCTGCGCGACCCGCCGCCCGGCGCGCTCCGCCGCCGCGTGAAGCACGCGCCGAAACGCCGCGCGGCTCGTCTTCCGGTGGTTGGTGACCGCGAGCAAGCGCCCGCCCGGCGCGAGCACCGCGAGCGCGCCCGCCGCGACGCGGGCGTAGTCGCGCGCGACCGTGAAGGTGCCCCGCCCGCGGGTGGCAAAGCTCGGTGGATCGAGGATCACGAGCTCGAAGCGCTCGTCGCGCCGCCGCGCGCGGTCGAGATACTCGAGCGCGTCGTCGCGGAGCAGCCGATGCGCCCCGCCCGCGACACGGTTGAGCTCGAGGTTCGCGCGTCCTCGCGCGAGCGCGGGCGCCGAGGTATCGACGCTGGTGGTCGCGGACGCGCCGCCCACGGCGGCCGCCACCGTGAACGAGCACGTGTACGCGAAGAGGTTCAACACGCGCGCACCACCGGCGAGCGCCCGCACCCGCTCGCGGTTGTCTCGCTGATCGAGGAAGAGCCCGGTCTGCGGCCCGTCGCCGAGGCGCACCAGGAAGCGGAGCCCCCCCTCGCGGACCGGGTACTCTGCCGGGGCGGCGCGGCCGGCGTCGGGCGCGGCCGGCGCGAGCGCGGCCGCGTCGGCGCGTCGCGCGTCGCCGCGCGCGCGCACCTTGACGTAGACGCCCTCGGCGCCGAGCTCGACCATCATCCGGGCGAGCTCGGCGCGCCGCGCGATGGCCTCCGCGGTCGAGAGCTCGAGCACCGCGAAGTCACCGAGCCGATCGCCGGCCACGCCGGGCAAGCCATCCCCTTCCCCATTGAAGAGTCGAAACGCATCGGCGCTCGCCGCGAGCGGATGACGAAACGCAAGCGCGTCGGCGAGCTTGGCGCGGAGCTCGTCCGCGTCGCCGAGCGCCGGCGGCTCACCGCGGAGCCAGCGCGCGAACACCGGCGGCTCGCGCGCCTCGAAGCGGCGGCCGAGCGAGCGGAGCTCGAGCGCGCGCGCGTGCAGGAGCAGCCGCGGCGCCGGCGGGCCGCCGTAGAGCGTGTCACCGGCGATGGGCGACCTCGCGTGCGCGAGCTGGACGCGCAGTTGGTGCGTCCGTCCGGTCATGGGGCGGAGCTCGACGAGCGCGCGACCGCTCGCGCGCTCGAGCACGGAGAAGCGCGTCATCGACGGTTTCCCGCCGCGCAGGACCACGCGCGAGCGGCCATCGGCGTCGGTCACGATGCCGTTCTCGAGCACGCCACGCGCGGGCAGCCCGCCATCGGCGACGGCTGCCACGTAGACGCGCGAGGCGGTGTGCTCCTCGAGCTCGCGCGCGATGGGGACGTTCAACGCGCGATCGCGGGTAAAGCAGAGGACGCCCGAGGCGTCCTTGTCGAGCCGCTGGTGAACGCCGAGGTACCGGCTCGCGCCGCGCGCCGACAGACGGGCCGCGAGCCGCGAGACGAGATCGGTCGCGAGCGTGGCGCTCCCGCCGTGCACCACGAGCCCGCTCGGCTTGTCGACGACGAGCACGTCGTCTCCGTCGTGGAGGACGCGCGCGTCGCTGATGGGAAGCAGCTCGATCAGGCCTTGCCGCCGCTGCGCTTCACCGCGCCACGGACGTAGACGAGGCTGTTCTTGGCGCCGGGGATGCCGCCGCGAATGAGGATCAGGCTCTCCTCCGGGAGGATCTTCACGAGGCGCTGGTTCAGCACGCTCTTCGTGACGTTGCCCATCTGGCCCGGCATCTTGAGGCCCGGCAGCGTGCGACCGGGCGTCATGTTGGTGCCGATCGAGCCACCGTGGCGCTTGTACTCGTGGCTGCCGTGGGTCGAGACGGCGCCCTTGAAGTTGTGGCGGCGCATGACGCCGGAGAACCCGCGACCGCGCGAGACCCCCTGCACGTCGACGAACTGGTTCGGCTCGAACACCTCGTCGAGCTTCACCGCCTGGCCGAGCTCGTGCTTGGCGACGAATTCGGCGCTGGCGCGGAGCTCGCGCACGTCACGCGCGGCGGTGACGCCGGCCTTCTTGAACTGCCCGGCGAGTGGCTTCGTGGTGTGCTTCTCCTTGCGCGCACCGTGGCCGAGGATGAGGGCGTCGTAGCCGTCCTTGTCACGGGTGCGCTTACCGACCACGACGGGGCGGGACTCGACGACCGTGCACGGGACGACGGTGCCATCTTCGAGGAAGATCTGCGTCATGCCGATCTTGCGGCCGATCACGCCCGGGTACTGGTTCATGGGGTCTCTCTCGCTCCTCGAATCGCCGAAATGGGCCCGCGTGAGTAGCGCCTGCTCGAGGTCTCGTCAAGCTCCTCGGGCGGGGCGCCGGAAGAGGGCCGTTGACGACCCGGCTCGCGCGTGCATAATGCGCGGCCTCGAAACCTGGACCCTGGAAGGCGTGTCATGTCGGTCACCACTTCAACGATCGAAGCGCTCGAGCGCAAGAACCTCCGCTCCGATTTGCCGGATTTCCGCGTCGGCGACACGGTCGCCGTGCACTATCAGATCGTCGAGGGCGACAAGCTCCGGGTGCAGATCTTCCGCGGCGTCGTGATCAAGCGCCACCGCGCCGGGGCCCGGTCCACCTTCACCGTGCGGAAGGTGAGCTTCAACGTGGGGGTGGAGCGCATCTTCATGCAGCACTCCCCTCGACTCGAGAAAATCGAGGTGCTCTCCCGCGGAGTCGTGCGGCGCGGCCGCCTCTTCTACCTCCGGAATCTGTCCGGCAAGGCCGCTCGCCTGAAGGACGAGAAGGACCGCTGAGCGCCCGAGGGGCGGCCCTGGGACGAGAGGGCTCGGCGCTCCGCGAGAACCGCGAGGCCGTGCGCGAGCAGGGCTAGGCCCGAGCCCGAAAACGAGTATGCTGGCCGGCGCTGCGCCGGCGAACGCTCCGGCGCTCTGGAGGTCTTCACATGGTCCAGTGCCCGCGGTGCGGAGTCTCGAACCAGCCGACGAGCAAATTTTGTGCTTCTTGCGGCACGCCCGTGCAGGTCGCGCCCCCGCCCGGAGGCCCGGGCTTCGGCGGGCCGGCGCCCTGGGGACCGCCGCCCGGTCCGCCTCCTCAGGGACCCTACGGGCCACCTCCGGGCGGGTATGGGCCGCCCCCGGGCGCGCCCGGTTACGGTTCACCGCCCGGCGCGTTCGGCGCGCCCCCTCCCGGCGGCTTCGGCCCGCCACCCGGAGGCGTCGGCGCGCCCCCGATGGGCGCTCCGCCCGGCTGGGGCCCCCCGCCCGGTCCCCCGCCGCCCGGCGGGTTCGGCGCGCCGCCTCCGGGCGGCCCTCCTGGTTGGGGGCCGCCTCCGGGTCCTCCGCCCGGAGGTCCCATCCCCGGCTGGGGCGCTCCGGCGGGGATGCCGCCGGCACGTCCGCCGGGCGGCCCGCTCGAGGACGCGCACGTGCGGGTCGGCGCTCCCGAGGGGTTGAACCCATTCGGCGCGACCCTGGCTCCCGATCAGGAGCGCGGGGCCGCCGCTCCGGGCGCGGCGCCGCGGCCGGTCGAGCCTCCCGGCGCGCCGCCAGGAGCCTGGGGCGCGCCCGCGCCGAGCCCGGCGCCCTCACCGGGAACCGACGCGCCGCCCCCCCCCGGCCCGGCGTTTCCGGGCGCGGCGGGTCCCTCCGAGCCCCGAGCCGGCGAGGGCCCGGCCCAGGATCCGGCGCTCGTCGCACCGGGCGCGCCGCGCACGCTCGCAGGCTTCCTCGTGAGCTTCGAGGGCGACGCGCTCGGCGAGTTCTGGCCGATCCGTCAGGGCCAGAACGTCATCGGGCGCAAGGGCGCGATGGACGGCCTCGACATCGAGCTCGATCACGCGACCACCTCGTCGCGGCACGCCACCTTGTACGCGTCGGCGCGACCGGGGCGGCTCAAGCTCGACGACCCCGGCAGCACCAACGGCACCTTCCTGAACGAGCAACGCCTCGACAACTCCAAGCTCTATGAGCTGAAAGACGGCGACCAAGTCCGGTTCGGCGGATTCGTCTGCGTCGTGAAGATCCTGTGACCCACCGGGCGTGAGCCGCTCGCGCGCCACGCCCCCCCGAGACCCGCAGCATGTTTCATTCTTCCTCGTTCCCTCGCCGTCTCTCGCTCCTCTGGCTGACGCTCGCCGCGCTCCTCTCGACCGCTCTGGCTGGTCGACCTGCCGCGGCGGCGCCGGAGGCGCACATCCTGCGGATCGATCCGCGCGCGAGCCAGGAGAGCGGCGATCCCGTGCTCACCTCGGTCGTGGAGGTCGTGCAGTCCAAGCGGGTGAGCGACGCGATCTCCGACTGCGCGGTGCAGACCGGCAACGCGCAGTTCGACTGCATGAGCGCGGCGCTCGAGAAGCCCTACGCGCTCTACACGCCGTTCCCCTTCCCGGACCAGAACGCCATCTTCACGGTCACCGTGGACGGCACGGATCTGCCCGCGAAGTTCCTGAGCAAGTCGAACTGGGGCGAGAGCCAACGCGAGCCGGGCGTGGGCACGGCGTGGCTCATCCTGGTCGACGCCGATCGGCGCATGGGGGCGGGCTTCAACGACGCGCGCGTGCTCGCCATGCAGTTCATCAACAGCATGGGGCCGAACGACATCGTGGACGTGATGTTCTTCAACGACCGTCAGGTCGTGAAGGACTCGAAGTGGGTCTCGGCGGCGCAGAAGACCACCGCCGCGGCGCTCATCAACTCAGTCACCAGCACCTACGCTTCGCAGGGCCGCAACCGCTCGCTCGCGACCATCATCAAGACCGCTGCCACCGACGGCTTCAAGGCGCTCGGCAACGTCGGCGAGGGCGTGAAGGTGCCGCTGCACCAGGCGATCGTGGTGCTCTCGGACGGCTTCGGCGGGACCGACCCGATGACCACCGGGCCGGGCGCGCTCCAGATCGCCCAGTACTTGAGCGGTGGCCGCTTCCCCGAGGACAACACGGCGCTGCCGAAGGCGCCGGTCCCGATCATCAGTATCTACGCGCCGTACAGCACGTACGACGAGTTCAAGCAGAACTCGCTCGAGTTCATGCAGAACCTGGCAAACCCGGAGATCGGCGGGTTCTTCACCGTGCTCCGGCCCGGCCAGGCCGACGGACGCGCGGCGGGGATCGTGAGCGCGGTGCGGACGCGCTTCAGCAAGATGAACATCATCAAGTGGCGCGTGTCGTGCATCGCGCCCACGGTGACGCAGACGTTCAAGCTCGTCTTCAACAACGTGAAGCCGCCGATCCTCGGCGACAACACCTTCAAGGACGTCCCGGTCGGCATCGATCCGACGACCTGGCCGCTCGATATCGACGTCAAGTACACCCAGGATCGCGTGAAGGACAACCCGGTGTACCCCGGGGGCGAATTCACCGTCTATGGCAACTTCTGCTGGGGCGGCGACAAGTCGCGCGCCGAGGTCTACTTCCTGCCGTCGGGGCAGCAGGCACCGGCCGCGCTCGGCGGCGCTGACATCGACAAGGCCAAGCGTACCCAGCAGCAGCTCATCGCGATGGGCATGAAGGGCGAGTCCATCGAGGCGAGCGACACGTTCGTGCGCTTCAAGGCGCCCGACAAGGACAAGATCCTGCAGGGCGCGGGCGCGCAGGCCGTCACGCGACTCATCATCTACGACAACAAGGCGCGCCGGACGAGCGGCGTCACCGCCGACAGCCTCCTGCAGCTCAAGGCACAGACGGCGCCGTTCCCGATCATGATCGTGCTGGTCGGGGCGTTCGCGGCGGTGGTCATCGCGCTCCTGGTCATCGTCACCTTCCGGAGCGGAGGGCGGAAGCGCGGCGGCGGCGGCGCGCCGCCGCCCGCGCCGGTCATGGCGGGTGGCGCGCCCTACGGCGGCTACGCGCCTCCCCCGGCGGCGCCTTCGCCGGGAGGCTACGGGATGGCGCCCGCGCCGCCGGCCGCGCCGGTCCAGCCAGCCCCCGTCAGCCCCGAGTTCATGTACGGCGGCGCGGGCTCCCCGGCTGGCTTCGGCGGCGCCGCGCCGGTGCCGGCGGCGGCCCCACCGAACCCCTACGCCTCGCCGCCGGGCGGAATGGCCTCGCGCGCCACGCTACAAGGTGCGGCGGGGGTCTTCACCATCATCCCCGGCGTGGAGATGCGCGCGGGCCGCGACGGCGCCCAGTGCGGCATCCTGCTCACCGAGCCACGTGTCTCGGGCGTTCACGCCACGCTCAAGATCGAGAACGGTCAGCTCCTCGCCCGTGACGAGAACAGCAACAACGGCACGCTCGTGAACGGCAACCGCATCCCGGGCGGCGTGTGGAGCCCGGTGCCGAACGGCTCGCTGGTCCGCTTCGGGCCGGTCGAGTTCAGCGTGCGGCTCGAGTGAGCGTGCGACGGGGCGTCGTGCGAGGCTCCACCCACGACGTCGTCGTCGAGGTCGCCGAGCTCAGCGACCCTGGCCGCGATCCGACCAAGCAGGTCAACGAGGACTCGGTCGCGCACGCGACCACCGCGCACGGCCACCTCGTGATCGTGTGCGACGGCATGGGCGGACACACGGGCGGGAGAGAGGCGAGTCGGGCGGCCGTTCGCACCATCCTCGCGGAGGTCGAGGCGGCGCCGCCCGGAGCCCCGCCCGGGCCGCTCTTGCGGGCTGCCGTAGAGGCGGCAGGGCGCGCAGTCTGGAGCATCGGCGGCGCCGAGCCCGAGGAGCTCCGCCCCGGCTCCACCTGCGTCGCCGCGCTCATCCACGACGGCGTGGCGGAGCTCGCGCACGTGGGGGATTCACGCATCTACCTAGTGCGGGACGGCCTCATCGAGCAACTGACCCGCGACCACTCGATGGTCCAAGAGATGGTCGACGCGGGCCTCATCAGCCGCGAGGAGGCCGCGGTCCACCCGGACGCGAACCAGATCACGCGCGCGCTCGGCATGCACCCGGAGGTGGACGTCGAGCTCCGGAGCGCGCCCCTCCCGCTCCGCGCGGGCGACGTGCTCCTGCTCGCGAGCGATGGGCTCAGCGATCTGGTGGGCGACGACGAGATCGCGCGCATCGTCACCGAGCGCGCGGCGGCACGACCGGAGACGGTCTGCGCGGCGCTGGTCGCGCTCGCCAACGAGCGTGGCGGTTGGGACAACGTGACCGTGCAGCTCGCTCGCGTGGTGCAGCTCTCGACGCGGGACGACGCGCGGACGCTCCTCGACGAGCCCCCGCGCACCGTGCGAGTCGGCGAGCGCCCGCCCCCGACGGTGCTCGAGGCTCATCCCGCGACGGCGACCCTGCTCGACGAGCCCCGCCCGGAGCGGCTCACCGAGCCGGGCGAGCCGCGGCTCGAGCGGGTGACCGAGCCCGGCGACCAGCCACCGCCGCTCGCGCCCACGCTGCCTCCCGGCGCGACGCCCACGAGCCGACAGGCGGGTCGCTGGTTGGTCGCGGGCGCCGGCGCGGTGGCGTTCGCCATCGTCGTCGCGATCGGCGCGTGGTGGGCGAGCGGCTCCTTCCGGCATGCACCCGAGCCGAGCTCATCGAGCAGGGCGCCGACCGCCGCTCCGCCCGCGCCCTCGGCCCGCCCCGAGACGGTGCTCGAGCCCATCCCGGGCGCCTTGGAAGAGGAGCCGAGCGCGCACCCCCATCATCATCACCGGCACCCTGATGGCGGGCTCGCGCGCGACGCGAGCGGCGGCGACGTGACCCCGGACGCCGCACCTACCGGGCCCTGACGACCCCCGCGCTTGCGACCCCCGCCCGCGCTGGGCTATTCGAGACACTCGAGAAGGAAGCACGATGATCACCGGCTTCGGCAAGCAGACGATCAGCATCGGGAGCGCCCCGAGCTCAGACATTCGCCTCGGCGGCCCCGGCGTCGCCGCAGAGCACGCGCGCATCGTCCATCAGGGCGGCGGCAACTTCGTCTTGGTCGACGGCGGGACCGGGCAGACGACGGTCGACGGACAGCCGGTCCTGCCCGGGTCGACCACCGCGATCGACTTTCGCTCGCAGGTGCTGCTCGGGCAGACGCCGCTACCGGCGACGCACCCGGCGATCGTGCTGATGCTGATGGCTCGCGGCAACGCGCCGCTCACTCCGGGGCGCATCGTCTTCGGGCGCGACGCCGCGCAGTCGAACGTCGTCATCCATCACCCCGGCGTGTCCGGCCGGCACGCGACGCTGCTCACGCAGCCGCTCTCCATGGTCGATCACGGCTCGACCAGCGGCACCTGGCTCGGTCAGGAGCGGCTGGTCCCCGAGCAGCCGCGGCCGCTCGACCCGAGCGGGCTGGTCGCGCTCGGTCCGGTCCCGCTCCCGGTGCAGACTGGGCTCGAGCTCGCCGCAGCGCTCTCGGCCGGCGGCGCGGCGGCAGCGCCGGCGGCAGGCGCCGTCGCGGCGCCCGCGGCGGGCCCCGGCGGCGGCGGCGCTCGCAAGCACAAGACCGTCATCGGCCAGCTCAAGTTTGGCGCGCAGGGTGGCGCGAGCGCAAAGAGCATCGGCCGCACGCCCGACAACGACATCAAGATCGAGCACGCGCAGGTCTCGAGCAAGCACGCCCTCCTCCATCAACTCGGCGGGCAGCTCTTCCTCGAGGACCGCGGCAGCTCGAACGGCACCTACGTCCGCGGCCAGCGCATCCCGCCCGGCCAGCGCGTCCCGGTGCAAAACGGCGAGAAGGTCTTCATCGGCCCGATGCCGCTCCTCATCCAGGTCCAGGATCAGCACGTCGAGGTCATCGTCGAGGACTCGCCCGACTGGACGGGGCGGCCGCTCTACGACATCGAGGCCTGGGACCTCGTCCTGCAGGTGCCCGATCGCGACGATCCGAGCGTGCTGAAGACGCTCCTCGATCACGTGAGCTTCAAGGCGCTGCCCGGAGATCTCATCGCGCTCATGGGCCCGAGTGGCGCGGGCAAGACCACGCTACTGCTCACCTTGAACGGCTACCTGCCGCCGAGCGCGGGGCAGGTCCGCATCAACGGCGAGGATCTCTACGCCATCTACGACGCGCTCCGCGGCTCGATCGGTTACGTCCCGCAAGACGACATCGTGCACCCCGAGCTCACGGTGTACGAGGCGGTCCGCTACAGCGCGAAGTTCCGCCTGCCGCCCGACTACTCCGAGGAGGAGATCGATCGCCGCGTGCAGACGACCCTCGCGCAGCTCGGCCTCGAGGGGGTCGCACACCTGCAGATCGGCAAGCCCGAGAAGAAGATCCTCTCGGGCGGGCAGCGCAAGCGCGTAAACATCGCCATGGAGCTCGTGACCGATCCGGTCATCATGTTTCTCGACGAGCCAACCAGCGGGCTCGCCGCCGACGACACCGCGGCGCTCGTGCAGCTCCTGTCCAGCCTCGCCAAGAAGACGGGCAAGACCATCATCTGCACCATCCATCAGCCGGCGAAGGACGAATTCGAGAAGTTCAACCTGGCCCTCATCCTCGGCCAGGGCGGCATCCCGATCTTCTACGGACCCACCACCGACGGCTATCGCTTCTTCGGCTCGTTCCTCGAGCGGCTCGGCAAGTCGAACGACGTCGACAACCCGCGCGACATGTTCGACATGCTAAATCAGCGCGAGCGCCCGATCTACGACGCGATGCGCGCGCAGAATCCGGCGGTACCGCGCTTCGCGGCGCGCCAGCAGGCGGCGCGCGAGTGGAACGCCGAGTTCTTCAACCCGCAGAACCCGATCTTCCAGAAGATGTTCTCCGGTCGCCGCGCGGTCGGCACCGGCTCGCAATCGCAGGGCGTGCCGCGCGGGCGCGGCAACACCTCGGGGCAATTTGGGCTGCTCTTCTCCCGGTACTTCCGGGTCAAGGTCCGCGATGTCAGCGGCACCATCATCATGTTGTCGCAAGCGCCCATCATCGGCGTGCTGCTCGCCATGGTGTTCGGTGGTCAGAAGGACGCCATCCCGTACTGGTGCCTCGGCGCGCTCCAGGAGCTCGCGCGGCGGAGCGGAGGGCTCGGCGACAGCACGAGCGACATGCTCCAGAACATGAAGACCACGCCGGATCACTCGGGAGCCGTCTTCTTCCTGGTCGTGAGCGCCGTGTGGTTCGGTACCAGCAACGCCGCCCGCGAGATCGTGAGTGAGCGCGCCATCTATCTGCGAGAGCGGATGGTGAACCTCGGGCTCTTCAATTACGTCTTCAGCAAGTTCCTACTGCTCAGCATCTTCTGCATCATCCAGTGCACGGTGCTGCTCGCCATCGTGTTCTTCGCGCTCGGGTTCAACGGCGGGCCGCAAGCCTTCGCCATCGAGCTCGGCGTCCTCGTCGCTACCGCCATGAACTCCGTCGCGCTCGGGCTCTTCCTGAGCACGATGGTGCAGAGCTCCGAGGCCGCGATGGCGCTCACGCCCATCTTCCTCATCCCGCAGGTCGTGCTCGGCGGGCTGATGGTGCCGATGACGACCAACCCGATGCTCGAGTGGCCGATGTACGTCATGCCGGCGCGCTGGGGCTTCGAGGGCGTGGTCGCCCAGGAGCGCATGGCCATCGCGAACAGCCCGGCCTGGGTCATCGACGTCGGAAAAGCGACCGCGGACGCTCCGGACAGCTTCGTCACCGCCGGACACTTCAATTGCGCGACAGCGCAGATCGCCGGCACCGACTTCAACGGCGCGTGGGGCTTCACCCACTATGATCTGCTCTGGCTCCCGCCGGCGGTGCTCGGCGGTCTCATGGTGGTATTCCTCATTACCATCCTCATCATCTTGAAGCGCCGCGATCCGGTCTGAGGGGAGCTGCCGAGCCGGCGCGGCCGGCGGCGCGCCGCGTCCGCGCGTCGCTCGGGAGCGCTCGGGCCGCCCGCCGCCGAGCGGGGCGCGGCTCAGGCCCCGACCTCCCAGATCTCGCGCGCGTAGGTGCGAATGCTGCGATCGCTCGAGAACATCCCCATCCGCGCCACGTTCAGGATCGAGCGCCGCGTCCAGGCGGCCGGCTCGCGGTAGGTCGCCTCGACCGTGCGTTGGCAGGCCGCGTAGCTGCGAAAATCAGCGAGCACGAGGTAAGGATCACCGCCGCGGAGCAGGGCGTCGACCACCGGGCGAAAGCGCGCGGGCTCGTCGGGAGAGAACAGCCCGCTCGCGATGGCGTCGAGCGCGGCGCGAAGCTCGGGGTCGGACTGGTAGAGCGCGACCGGCGAATAGCCGCTCCGCCGGCAGGCGAGGACGCCCTCGGCGTCGAGGCCGAACAGGAACAGGTTCTCCTCTCCGACCGCGTCCTTGATCTCGATGTTCGCGCCGTCGAGCGTGCCGATGGTGAGCGCGCCGTTCAGCGCGAACTTCATGTTGCCGGTGCCCGACGCCTCCATGCCGGCGGTCGAGATTTGCTCGGAGACGTCGGTCGCCGGGATGATGAGCTCGGCGATGCTGACGCCATAGTTCGGGACGAACACCACCCGCAGGCGGTCGCGCACCCTGAAATCCCCGTCGAGCGTGCTCGCCACCGAGTTTATGAGATGTAGGATTCGTTTCGCCATGTCGTATCCGGGCGCGGCCTTGCCGCTGAAGACGAAGGTCCGCGGCACGGTGTCGGCCGAGGGGTTCGCCCGCAGGCGTAGGTAGAGCGACACCACGTGCACGATGTTGAGGAGCTGCCGCTTGTACTCGTGGAAGCGCTTTACGTGAGCGTCGATCATGTGCTCGGGGTCTATCCGGACCCCGAACTGCTCGGTGAGCGCTTCGGCGAGCGCCAGCTTCCGCTGCCGCTTCACCGCGCGCCACTCGCTCTGGAGCGCAGGGTCATCCGCGAAGGGCGCGAGCCGCGCGAGCTCGTCGAGGTCCGTGTACCAGCCGGTCCCGATACGAGAGCTGATGAGCGCCGAGAGCTCGGGGTTACACTTCAAGAGCCAGCGACGCTGGGTCACCCCATTGGTCACGTTGATGAATTTTCCCGGATACATCTCGTCGTAATCGCGAAAAATCTGCTCGCGCAGGAGCCGCGAGTGGAGCGCGGACACTCCGTTCACCTTTCGGCTACCGACGATGGCGAGGCTCGCCATCCGCACCTTCTTCTCGGGGCCCTCCTCGATGAGGGACATGCGCGACAGCCGGCCGACGTCCCCGGGGTAGCGGCGCGACACCTCGCCGAGGAAGCGCTGATTGATCTCGTAGACGAGCTCGAGGTGGCGTGGGAGCACGCGTTCCATCAGCCACACCGGCCAGCGCTCGAGGGCCTCCGGCAAGATGGTGTGGTTCGTGTAGGCGAAGCAGCGCTGAGTGAGCTCCCACGCCTGCTCCCACGCGAGGCCGCGCTCGTCGGTGAGCAGACGCATCATCTCGGCGATCGCGAGCGCGGGATGGGTGTCGTTCAGCTGGAAGACCGCCTGATCGGGGAGCGAGTCGAGGTCGGGGTTCAAGGTGAGGTGGCGCCGGAGCGCGTCCTGCAAGGTGGCGGAGACCAGGAAATACTCCTGCTTCAGGCGGAGCTCCTTGCCGACCAGGAGGTTGTCGTTCGGGTAGAGGACCCGGGTGATGTTCTCGGTATCGCTCTTCTCCTCGACCGCCCGGATGTAGTCGCCACGATTGAAGTAATCGAGCGCGAACTCGCGCGTCGCCTTGGCCGACCAGAGACGCAGCGTGTTGACGACCCCGTTGCGAAACCCCGGGACGGGCACGTCATAAGCCATCGCGTAGACGTCCTGCGCGTCCACCCACTCGTGCACGATTCGACCGTCGCTGCCCGTGTACTTGATCACCCGCCCGCCGAAATGCACGGTGTAGAGTCGCTCGGGGCGCGCGATCTCCCAGGGGTTACCGAAGCGGAGCCAGTTGTCCGGGCGCTCCACCTGGGCACCGGCCACGATGTCCTGGCGGAAGATCCCGTACTCGTAGCGAATGCCGTAACCCATACCGGCGATGCCGAGGGTGGCCATCGAGTCGAGGAAGCAGGCCGCGAGCCGGCCGAGCCCGCCGTTGCCGAGCCCCGCGTCGAGCTCCTGATCGACGACCTGCTCGAAGTCGATTCCCATCGCGCCGAGCGCCTCGCGCATCTCCTCGTGGATGCCGAGGCTCGACAGCCCGTCCTCGAGCAGGCGCCCGAGCAGGTACTCCATCGAGAGGTAGTAGACCCGCTTGGGCCGTTCGCGCGTGTAGCGCTTCCAGGTCCGCGTCCAGCGATCGAACATGCGGTCGCGCGCCGCGCGCGACGTCGACAAGAACTGATCGAGCACGGTAGCCGCGCTCGGGTGCTTCCCCTGCGTGTGCTGCAAGTGGTTGAGGACGCTCTCCTCGAGCGCCGGCTCGCTCATGGGGAGGCCCCCGCCCGGAGGGAGTGTCAGCCGCGGGTTGTCGCTCATGGACCGAAATCCTAGTACGATTGGCGAAACCTCGGCGGTCCGCCGCGCGTAGTACACGGGTATTCATGAAGGCGCTGCTCTCGATCGTGCTGTCGTCCGTGCTCGTCCTGGCGAGCGGCGCCGTGATGGCGGACTCGGACGAGACGTACGTCCGAGCGAGCGGCCAGCTCGGCCCCGGGCGGGGCACCATCATCATCGACCTCGCGCCGCCGCCGGGCGGAGAGCTCACCCAGGACGCGCCGCTGGTCGTCGAGGCGCGCGGAGACGGGCTCAACTTCCCCGAGCGCATCAAGACGCGGCTCGATCCGGCCCAGCTGCCGATTCGGCTCCCGGTGGACGTGGCCGACGGCGCGCTCGGGCCCGCGCACATCGAGCTCTCCTATTACTGGTGCCAGGACGGCAAGGCGAAGTCCTGCAACCCCGAGCGAGCGCGGCTCACGGTCGGGCTCCGCCTCGACGGGGACGCGCCGGGCGGTGAGGCGCATTTCACGCACACCGCGCGCGCTCGCTGAGCGAGTCGCTTCGCCATCGGTCCCCCCTCGGGCTCGCGCGCTATGCTGGCGGCATGGCTCGCCTCGCGCCCGCTCGCATGTCCGGTCGCGCCCTCCGGGCGCTCGTCTTCGCAGCCCGCCGTACCCCCGCGCGCCTCGCGCTCGCGCGGCTCTTGCGCGCCGAGCTCGGCATCGAGGCGCTCCGCGCGCTGCCCGCGAACGTTCGAAGCGATCTGCCCTTCGACCTCGCGCCGCTCCGCGCCCGCGCGAGCCACGCGCGCGAGGACGCCGGGCTCGGCGTGCCCGCGCGCTCCGGGTGGCCGCTCACCTCGGCGGCGCTCGGCGCGGCGTACCGCGAGCGCCGGGTGACGCCGCTCGAAGCGACCGCTCGCGCGCTCGAGGGCGCTCGAGCCCTCGCGGCGCTCGGCCCCGGAGGCAGCGCGCTCCTCGACGTGGACGAACCTCGCGCGCGCGAGGCGGCGCGCGCGAGCGGAGAGCGGCTATCGCGAGGCGAGCCGCTCTCCGCGCTCGACGGCGTCCCGCTGCTCATCAAGGAGGAGGTCGACGTCGAGGGGCTCCCGACCCGCACCGGCACCGGGTGGGCGCCGCGAACCCCGGCGAGCGCCGACGCCACCGCGGTCGCGCGGCTGCGCGCGGCAGGGGCCGTGATCCTCGGCACCACGCCGATGACCGAGTACGGGCTCTCGCCGCTCGGCGGAAATCCGCACCGCGACATGCCGCGCAACGCTCATGCGCCGGATCGCTTACCCGGCGGGAGCTCGAGCGGCTCGGGCGTCGC
Organism: Polyangiaceae bacterium; assembly: GCA_035063585.1. Taxonomy (GTDB): domain Bacteria; phylum Myxococcota_A; class Polyangia; order Polyangiales; family Polyangiaceae; genus JAPSGB01. Next base: position 32,115 of record JAPSGB010000026.1, on the reverse strand, counting down.
GGTGGCGAGCGGGATCGTGCCGATCGCGCTCGGATGCGACGGAGGCGGCTCCATCCGCATCCCCGCGTGCCTGAACGGCGTGTTCGGCCTGAAGCCTACCTACGGGCGAATCCCGAGCACCGGCGAGGGGCTCACCGGCGGCAGCTCCGTGGTCCACCTCGGCCCGCTCGGCGCCTCCGCGCTCGACCTCGCGCTGTTCACCGCCATCACAGCGGGCGCCGACGGACGTGATCGCTCGGCGGACGTGGCGCCGGCGCTCGCCGACGGCGCGCTGGTCCGGGCGCTCGGGCGCGGCGTGCGCGGGCTTCGCATCGGCGTCGACGAGGACGAGTGGGCGGCGGCGGAGCGCGACGTGGCCGCGCCGGCCCGACAAGCCCTCTCGGTCCTCGAGCGTGAAGGAGCTACCCTGGTCCCGATCCAGGTGCCGTTGGCAAAGCACGCGCCGGCCATCGGCTACCTCACCATCGGGCTCGAGAGCTACGCCGGCCTCGGCGCGGCGCGCGCGGAGCACTTCGACGAGCTCGGCCCGGACGTGCAGCTCCTGCTCGCCGGGATGGCGACCTTCGAGGCCGACGCGTACCTCGACGCGCAGCGGCTCCGCGCCACGCTGCGCCGAGAGGTCGCCGAAGCGCTCCGCGCGGTGGACGTCCTCGCTTCGCCCACCACCGCGCGCGCCGCGCCAGCGGTCACCGACGCAGAGGCCCGGGCCGGCTTCATCGATCCCCTGGCGCTCGACGCGATGTGCCGGTTCGCGTTCCTCGGTAACCTCACCGGGTACCCCGCAGGGACCGCGCCGGTGGGGCTCAATCGCGAGGGCTTGCCGGTCGGGCTGCAGCTCACAGCGGACGCCTGGGACGAGGCGACCGTGCTCCAGGTGCTCGCCCACCTCGAGCGCGCCGGCGCCGCCGCGGCGCCCAGGCCGTCGCGCTCGGTCTCCCTGCTCGGCGAAGGCGGCTGAGCTCGCGGCTCGGCTAGATCTCGCCCGCCTTCGCCTTCGCCATCCACTTCTTGATCTCCTCCTCGATGAGGGCGATGGCCTTGCCCTTGAAGGGCTTGAACAAGAAGGGGACCTCGAGATCGAGCTCGATGCTGGCCGGGTTCACGTCGAGCGAGCCGGTGAGCGACACGCCCTTGACGCGAAAATCGATGTCCGCGTGGCGCTCGTTCGTCCAGCGCGCGTTGGGCTCGTACTTCGCGAACCGCTCCTTATAGGAATCGAGCGCGGCGACCGCGACCTTCTTCGCGCGCTCTTGTCCGAGCTCGTGGGGGACCGTGTGCTTCATGGCGCCGGAAGCTAGCTGTAACCACGGGGGTTTGCCAACCGATTGCCGCCTCGGCCCGCCGCCGTCACTCCGCCGCGCTGGTGCCCTCCACCGCCGCGTGGCGCGGGAGCGAGAGCGTGAACTCCGAGCCCCCGCCCTCGGGCACGCGCCCCGAGAGGTGTCCGTGGTGCTGGAGCACGGTGTGCAGGCCCAGCGCGAGCCCCATGCCCGTCCCGCTCGGCTTGGTGGTGTAGCCAGGCGCGAAGATGGCGACCGGATCGACGATACCCGGGCCGTTGTCGCGGATCACGAGCTCCCAGCTCGAGCCCTGCGGCGCGAGGCTCACCGAGAGGCGCGGATCGGGGCGGCCGCGCAGCGCCTCGACGGCGTTCTCCAGCAGCTGCCCGACGGTCTGCCGCAGGCGCGCTTCGTTGCCGATGACGAGCGCGTCCGACGCGAGCGCCTCCACCACCTCGACGCTGGCGCTCGAGGCGAGCTCACGCAGCTCCGCGAGCGCCCGCGCTACCACCGCCGTGAAATCCACGACGACGTGATTCTCCGCTCCCGAGGCCGGGTGGATCGCCAAGTACTCGGTGAGCCGTGAGTCGATGCGCTCGACCTCGTCGGTGAGCGCGCTCATGCGCTCGACCAGCCCGTCGAGCTCGCTCGACTGCGGCAGCTTTCGCAACCGGCGGTGCGCCACCTGAAGCGTGAGCTTCATGCTATTTAGCGGGTTACGAAGCTGATCGGCGAGCAGGCGCCCAAACGCACCGATGGTGGTCCACTGCTCGGAGATGCGGAGCCGCTCGGCCATGTGCATGCGAAGCAGCGCCGACGCGAGCACCGGTGTGAGCGCGGCGAGCGCGTCGTACTCGTGGGGGCTGAACAGCTCGCGGCACCGCGCCAGGCTGAGCATGCCGACCAGCCGCCCGCCGACTCGAAGCGGTAGGCGCACCACCTGCCCTTCGAGCGAGCTCGCGCAGACGCCGCCGGCGAGCACCCCGCCGCTCGTGAGCGCGGGCGACTCCGGGACCTCGACCGCCGCGGGCGTCGCGACGCGCTCGAGCGCGTCGGCCGTGATCCGGAAGCGATCGACCGGGCGACCGGCGTCGTCGAGTACATCGAGCAGCGCGTCGTCGTGGAGCACGAGCTTGCCGATGAGCGCGCCCAGGCGCGACGGGCCCGGCTGAAACGCGCTGATGGCCGCGAGATCGCTGGCGACCTCGCCGCGGTGCTCACGCTCGACGAGCACCCGCCGCGAGAGGCACGCGAGCGCGAGAAACTGCGCGAAGGTGTCGACCACCGCGCGCTGCTCCGGCGTGAGGGCGTCGCCCTTGCCCCTGAGCACGCCGAGATGCTCCTCGTGCCACGTGAGCGGGATGATGCTCTCGCGCTCGCCCAGGAAGTCCGCATCGACGGTGGCGGAGTTCGAGCCTTCGTCGAAGCTCAGCCACTCGAGCCCGGCCGCTTGCGCCACGCCGGCGAGCGCAGGCTCGAGCGAGCCCGCGCCGGCGATCCAGGCGCTCAGTGTCTCGGCCGCCGCGTGCAGCGCGCGCTGCTCGTCGCCGAGCTCGACGAGCCGTCGCTGGTCCGCCTCGCGCCGCGCGTTCATCTCTCGAAGTCCGTCGGCCAGCGACTGCGCGAGCACCGCGAGCTCGTGCGAGCCCTTGGCCTCGGCGCGCAACGCGGGCTCCGACTCCGCGACGATCGCGGTCCGGAGTCGGCGCACTCGACCGAACACGTTCCACACCCCGAGCCCGACGAGCAAGACCAGCACGAGCGCGCCCGAGCCGGCGGCGGTGCCGATCCCACCGATGGCGGTGGCGCGCGCTTGCATGTGCTCCGCGGTGAGCGCGACGGTGCGATCGATCTCCTTGATCTGCGAGGCGATCGCGCTCTCGAGCGCCGGGGTCACTCGCGAGTGGTCCTCGAGCGCGCGCTCCGTCATCGGCTCGAGCGTGTTCACGAGGTAGCCGAGGTGCGCCACGAGCCGCTCGCACAGCTCATGCGCGGGGCAGCGCGGGATCCCCTGGGTCGGCTCGCCCTCGATGAGCGCGGTGAGCGTCGCGCGCTGCTCGCGGACCAGGGCCCGCGCCCGAGCGGCGTTGTCGGCGTTGAGCTCGCGGCGGATGTCGCGCATCCGGTAGCGCAGCGAGCCGGCACGATCGAACGTGCGCGCCAGCCCATCCACCGACTGCCGCGCGAGCGACGACACCAGCCACGGGGTGACCGCCAGCGCAGCCAAGAGCACGAGGAGGACCGCGAACCTCGCCTGCAGGCTGCGGAGCCAACTCGGACGAGCAGGCGCAGCCGATGCGTCGGGATGCTGAGGCGAGTCGGTCATCTGGCGTGCCGGGGCTCGGAGACCCGAGCCCGCACGGACACGCCTGCACAACTCATGCCATCAAAATGCCAAGAGAATCCGCTGGGAAGCTGCCGGCGCGCTGCGCGGCAGCCGCTACCCGCCCACTCTACGCGCAAATAATGCGTGTCGCGCCGGGTCGAGCCCATGGAACGAGAGCGCCGAGCCGCGGGCTTGGCGGTCCGGCGCGGCCGGCGGCGCGGGCGCGCTCGCACGCGGCGGCCGCTCCACGCCGGCCGCGCGCGCTCAGCGGATCGTGGGCTGCGCGCAGTGCGAGTTGATGCACTGAATGCCGCTCGACGCTCCGCAGCAGTCGGCGGTCGTCGTGCACGCCTCGAGCTCGTTCGAGCACCCGTCGGTCGGGGGCGGCACGCACTGCGGCGCGAGCTGGCCGCCGTCTTCCCCTTGCCTTCGGCGGCAGAAGCCCGAGCAGCACTCATCGCCGGTATCGCAGCCGTCACCGTCCCCTCGACACGGATCGAGCGCCCAGAAGCCCCGCATGTTGCCCGCGGACAGCTCTTGCCCCGGCAAGTAGAACGCCGGGTGGCTCGCGTCGTACGCGCTCGCTTGTGCCTTCGGATCACCGGTGACGTTGATGTCGATGGCGGCGACCCAGAGCTTCTTGCGATCCGTCTGCTCGGGCCCCTCGTGGACGATCATGTTGCCGTAGTGTCGCCGGCTCGTGAACACGACCCAGTAATAACCGCCTACCGCGACCGGCAAGATGGTCGGCTCGTAGTTCAGGTCGTTCTCGTCGTTCGGATAGGGCAGATAGCTCACGCCGCCCGCGTAGCCGTCGAGCGCGTCGAGCCGCGCGGTCGTCTTGGAGGGCAGATGGGCGATGTAGAGATCCGCCTGCCCGCTTTGCCAGGTCGCGAAATCACTCCGATTCCCGCCATGGTAGACGACCCAGTCGCCGTCCGGCGTGAAGGAGGGCCACCCGAGGAATCGGGCCGGATCCTCCGCGAAATCGACCAGGTTCGAGAAGGTGTTGGTGCTCCGTTCGAAATCCATCACGGCGAGCGAGTGACCGTTGCCCGTGTCGACGTGACTGAACGCGATCTTCGCCCCGTCCGGCGAGAAAGAGGGCGTGATGGCGTGCGAGATGACCGAGTCCCAGCCCGGCGCCGGCAGCGTCGCTCCGGTCGTCGGGTCCATCAGCTGTGACGTCCTTTGCATGGTGCCCGGTACGCGGCCTCCGTTCGTCATCACGAGAGAGCCGTCGGGATAGAGCGCGCCGAAGCTGAACGACGGATCCGGCTGGACGCGCACCCCGGTGTCCCCGGTCTTTAGCTGATAGAGCTCGCCGGAAGTGTAGTCGCTGCGCGACGCAATGAGCGTCGAGCCGTCGGCGCTCACCGAGTGGCACACGTGACAGCCGCCTGCCATCACCTCCGGCACGCTCGCCCCCGGTTTGATGCGAAGGACGGCGCCGGTGTTCCCCGCTAGCGTAGACGAGTAGCTGTTATAGTAGACCGTCCCGGTGAGCGAGCCCTCGGCGATGATCCAGGATTCCTTGCTCGGCCCGGTCACCGCGCCGCCGGAGATCTTGGTCACCTCGACGCTCAGCGGATCCGCCGCGCTCCCGGCGGACTGGCTGATCGCCTCCCAGACGTTCGGCGCCCAGGTGACGCGCGAGTCCGTGCCCGGAAAGAAGCCCTTGTAGTCGAGGAACTTCGAGGTGACGCGCACCAGGTACGCGTCGGCGGTCGACGCGAACATCAGCGTCGGCGGGAGCAGCCCGCGGGGGAACACCGTCTTGTCATATGGGTAGAGCCACTTGAAACCGGGATCCGCGGCTCCGCCCGACGCGAGCTGCGCCTGGGTCTTCGGATCGACGCTCCCCGGATTCTCGTCGAGGTGGAGCCGCACGGTGATCGTCGTCTGCGCGGTGAGGTTACCGATCTCCGCAGACACCGTGGCCCTCGCCCCCTTGAGCCCCGACGCCGTGAAGAGCCCGGTGCCGTCCATGGCTCCGATCGACGGCATGTCGACGTTCCACGTCGCCTGGGAGGGGGTGGTGGAGCCATCGATGAACGCCTCGAATTTCAGCGTGGCCGGGCCTCCGGTCACGTCGAGCGTCGGATCCTCGGGCTTGATCCTCAGGACCGCCGGCGTCTCCGCGTCGAGGTCGAAGTGCGAGGAGTCCGACCCGGAGTCCGCCGCCCCATTCCCGCCGTCCTGCCCGGTCGGACGACCTTGGTTGCTGGCGGTGCCGTCACCCTCACCGCCGCCGCACGCCGCAAATACCCCGGCCGCCAGCGTCGCGGCGACGAGGAGCCCCACGAGATTCCTTTGCTTCACGTTCACTCTCCCGTCCGTCGAGTGTGTGAGCCTCACCCGCGAGAGTCAATCGCGACCGGCCGCCGCTCGCCCGCGGCGCGCGTCACTCGAGACTCTGCGTCTCGCTCAGGTCGGCTGGTCGCCCGAGCCATGTCGCGCGCCGCCGCGTCCTTCAGATCCGCGAGGGTGCTGGCGCGGCGCGGCCGGCGGCGGGGCTCAACCGCCGATCGCGCCGCGGTCGCGGAGCGCCACGAGCGCGCGGAGCGCGTCGAGGCGCTCGTAAGGCGCCGCGCCGAGCACCTCGTCGAGCGTGGCGTTCCCGTCGATGCACGAGAGCAGGAACGCCTCGGTCGCGTTCTCGCCGCCGCCGGCGGCGCGGGTGAGCTTCAGACGGCGCGCGAGCCCGCCCAGCCGCGCGATGAGCACGCCGATGAGCTGGGGTCGCATCGCGTCGATGGTGTCGCGGACGTCGTCGTTCTCGGAGGAGGCCGCGAGCTCGAGCGCCCGCGTGATCTGCGCGGCCGCCTCCGCGAGGCGCCCGGCGTCGAAGTCACCGAGCCCGCGGTCGAGCGCGCTCACCACTCCGCGGAGCGTGTTGGAGCCGATGACGCGCGCTCGAGCGCGCGCGCTGCTCCCGGGGCGCGCGAGCTCGACCACGTCGGTCGGCGGCGGGTCGATGCGCTCGCTGTCCGCGCGCGGGAGCATGCTGTAGCGCCCGCCCGGCGACGATTTCGGCCGCGAGCTCGGCGCGGGCGAGAGCTGACAGCACGCGGCCGCGGCGAGCAGCGCGTCCGCGAACTCGTGCACGTCGGGGTAGCGCTCCTCCACCTGCTTCGAGAGCGCGCGACCCACGACGTCGCTCACCGCCGAGGGCACCCACGGGGGCGCCACCCGCGAGAGCGCCACGGGCTGCTCGTTCACCACCTGGTAGAGCGTCGCGATCGGGTCCGCGCCCTGAAAGGGCGGGTGACCGGCGAGCATCTCGTACACGATGACCCCGAGCGCGTACTCATCGGCGCGATGATCGGCCATCGCGGTGCGCCCCGCGGCCTGCTCGGGCGCCATGTACTCGGGAGTGCCGAGCACGTCGCGCACGCGCGTGATGCGCTGCGCGGCGCCGGAGCGCCTGCTGATGCCGAAATCGAGCAGCTTCACGAAGGCCGCGTCCCCCGGGACGTTGACGAGGAAGATGTTCGCGGGCTTGAGGTCGCGGTGCACGATCCCTGCGTCGTGCGCGGCACCGAGCGCGGAGGCGACCTGGCCGGCGATCCGCACCGTCTCGGCGATCGGGATGAGCCGCTCGCGATCGAGCCGCGTCGCCAGGCTCTCGCCGTGCAGGAGCTCCATCACCAGGAACGGCTGCCCCGCTTCGGTCGTGTTGAAGTCGAACACCTGCACGATGTGAGGGTGGTGGAGCTGGCTGAGGATCTCCGCTTCGGAGCGAAAGCGCGCGAGCACCTCTTCGTCGCGCACCAGATGCTCGGCCACCAGCTTCACCGCGACGCGGCGCCCGAGTCGCAGATGCTCGGCGTCGAAGACGGTGCCCATCCCGCCGCGATCGAGCACCTGGAGGATCCGGTAGGTGCCGTGGAGCACCTGGCCGATGAGCCCGTCGGTGCCGCCGCCGGTACCGGCGGCGGCGTTCAGAATGTGGGCGGCGGCTGCCATGACGGAATCCGCGAAGCGGTAGCAAGCTCTACGCCAGGCGAGGCCGACGGGTTTCCGGAGCGCCCGCGCCCTGAATCGCGCACGAACGACCCGGCGGCCCGCAACCCGTGCGCGGAGCCGCGGGCGCGCGATGACCCCTTGACACGTATCACCGCGTGATACATTGTCTCACGTCGTGACACACGAAAAGAGCGATCCGCCGCCGTCGACGCCGCCCGCCCCGAGCGACGACCCCTCGTCCGAGAAGAAGGAGCGCGTGCTCCACACGCGGATCCCCGCGGTGCTCGAGGGCGAGCTCAAGGCCGCGGCCGCGGCGCTGCGCGTCCCGGTGTCGAACCTGGTCCGGAGCATCCTGGAAGACGCGGTCGCCATCGCCGACCGCGCCACCGGCCGCGTCGAGGACCACCTGAGCCGCGCCGCGCGGAGCGTGCATGACGAGCGAACCCGGCTGCGCGAGCGCGTCGAGCGCCTGCATCCGCTCGCGGACGTGGTCGCGTATCAGTCGGTCGTGGTCGCGGCGGCGACCGAGTGCGCGCGCTGCGCGGCCCCGCTCGTGCCCGGTGAGCCCGCCGGGCTGGCGGTGCGGAGCCGCCCCGGGCCTCCGCTCTTCGTGTGCGACTCCTGCTTGCCGAAGCCTCCGTGACCGCGCCGGGCGCGCGTTTGCGAGCTTCCCCTCTGTCCAACCATCACCGCGGCGCGACGCCGCCCCAACCGAGAAAGGATCGAATCATGCACTCGAACCCCAACCCCCCGACCGAGAAGGAACACCACGAGCTCGTCGAGGCCCTGGTCGACGTGGGCGCCGCGTGGGCGCGCTACGGCCTCGGCGTGGGCCGCGCCGCGCTCGAGACCAGCGCGCGCACCCTGAGCGTCACCGCGAGCGCGCTCGACGCCCTCGCGAGGACCTTCGAGCAGCGCCGCGAGGAGCCGAGCGACGCGCGCTCGGTCGTCGAGGCGCCCGCCGCGAAGTGAGCCGCCGAGCCGGCGCGGGCGCGGGTCCGCGCCGGCCGGCGCTCGGCACGCGAGCGTCGGTCCACGCTTGCCGCGAGGTGTGGTAGGTGCCATGGCTCGGCTCATGCGCGCCATCTGGGTCACGCGTCACGGCGACGGCAGGGTGCTCGAGGTCCGGGAAGCGGCCGACCCAGAGCCCGCGCCCGGTGAGGTGCGCGTTCGCGTAGCGGCCGCCGGCCTCAACTTCGCGGAGGTGATGGCCCGCCAGGGGCTCTACCCGGACGCGCCCAAGCCGCCGTGCGTGGTCGGCTACGAGGGCGCCGGAGTCATCGACGCGCTCGGCGCCGGCGTCAGCGCCCCGGCTCCGGGCACGCGCGTGCTCTTCCTGAAGCGTTTCGGCGCGCACGCGTCGGTGGTGTGCGTTCCGGCGAGCCAGGTCGTCGCGATTCCGGACGCGATGAGCTTCGACGACGCGGCGGCGATCCCGGTCGCCTACCTCACCGCGTACCACATGCTCTTCAACGTCGCGAGGCTCCGCGCGGGCGATCACGTCCTCATCCACATGGCGGCCGGCGGCGTGGGCATCGCGGCGCTCCAGCTCTGCCGCACGGTGCCCGGCGTCGTCACCTACGGCACCGCGTCCGCCGCCAAGCACGAGCACCTGCGCCGAGAAGGTTGCGCTCACGCCATCGACTACCGCACGAGCGACTACGTGGAGGAGGTCCGGAGGCTCACCGGAGGGCGCGGCGTCGACGTGGTCCTCGACGCGCTCGGCGGGCCGGACTGGAAGAAGAGCTACTCGCTGCTCGGGCCAGCCGGGCTCCTGGTCGCCTTCGGCGTCGCCAACGCCAACCAGAGCGGTCGGCGCAACCTGCTCCACGTCGTGAGCCAGCTCGCGCGCACGCCGCTCTTCACCCCGCTCGGGCTCATGAACGTGAACCGCGGTGTCGCCGGGGTGAACCTCGGGCACCTGTGGGGCGAGACGGAGCTCTTGAAGGCCATGCTCGAGGCGCTGGTTCGCCTGTACGCCGAGGGACGCATCCGGCCCCACATCCACGCTCGCTTCTCCTTCGCCGAGGCCGCCCGCGCCCACGCGGAGCTCGAGCAGGGCAAGAACGTGGGCAAGGTCGTGCTCGTCCCCTGAGTGAGCGCGCCGGGCCGGCTCGAGCGTGAGGGCGCACCGTCAGAGCCGGCGCCCCCCGAGCGAGCGGTTGGTGCCGGGCCGGCGCGGCCGGCGGCGCGGTCAGCGCGACTCGTAGACGTTCATGGCCGGCAGCTCGAAGCCGGTGAGGAAGCCGCCGTTGCCGCAGCCGGTGTCGATGCCGTAGACGGCCTCGCCGGCCCATAGATCGTTCGGATCGTCGGGCGTGTAGCCGCTGAGCTCGGGCGGCAGGTACTCGGTGCGCGTGTGGCCGAACACCACCGCCTTGCCGCGGTAGTCGCGGAAGAAGTGCTCGTCACGGCACCAGAGCAGCGCGAGCGGCGGCTCGACCTCACTCGGGTGGGGGAATCCGCTGCCGTCGCGCCGGGGCGGGAGCCCCGCGTGGACGTAGATCGCGTGCTCGTCCTCGTACCAGAACGGAAGGCTCCGGAGCCAGTCGACCACGTCGTCGGGGAAGAAGCCGCCGCTCTGAAGGAGCAGGAGCTCGTCCGGGCGGGGCAGCTCGTCCTCCTGCGGCACCGGACCGCCGGTGAACGAGCGGAGCGCGGCGAGGCAGCCGTTGCCCGGCGGCATCACGAACTCGTCCCAGCCGCGCTCGACCACGCGGAGCCAGGCGTCCTCGTGGTTGCCGCGGAGCGTGACGACCCGCGCCGGGCTCTGCTCGGGGAGCTTGCGGAGGTAGTCGATGACCTGCGCGGAGCACGGGCCGCGATCGAGGTAGTCCCCGAGAAACACCAGCGTGTCGCCCGCGTCGAGCTCGGGGAAGCACGCGAGGAGCCGGAAGAGCTGCTCGGTGTCGCCATGGATGTCGCCGATTGCGAAGGTGCGGCCTGCCATCGAAGCCGTATTCCTAGAGCGACTCGGCGCGTCTGAAAAGGGTGCGCGAGAGGGACGCGCCCAAAAGATGCGGCTTCCTGTCTCCCGGGGCGCCCGGCCCCGGCCGCCGGCCGCGCCGCGAGCGCCCCTCGAGCCCTCCGCCCGCCCCGGCGCCGCGCGGCACCGGGCGCTCACCTCGGCAGCACGTGCGCGAGCGCGAGGAGCGGCTTGACGACGCCGCCGATGCCCTCCGCGACGATGCAGCCGACCGCGACGGTGGTGAGCGTGATGTCGCGGACCTTGAGCCAGCGGCCGAGCCCGAGCCACAGGATCACGCCGCCGAGGAAGAACGCGAGGTCGTACGAGACGGGCAGGACCAGCCCGATGCCAATGCCGATTGACGACGGCATCACCCGGGCGAGCTTGGGCGAGCTCTCGAGCAGCACGTAGACGACGCCCGCGAGCGCGGCGAGCCCCATCGACTCCATGGCGAACGGCGGCATCGGCTTCGACCCGTCGAAGATGAGCGCGGTCGCGGCCCACATCTTGGCCACCGGCGCGGCGAGCCCGTCGCCCTCGAGCGAGAGCGGCGTGCTCGCGTGGATCTGCTCGAACACGTACGCGCTCACCAGCGAGCACGGCACGATGGTCGCGAGCTGGGTCCAGAATTGCCATCGAGACGGGACACGAAACCAGCGGCCATAGGCCATGTCGCCGGTGAGGTTGCCTGCCTGCGCGCCGCTGCCCGCGACGAAACCCGCGCCGGCGAGGTTGGTGCCGGCGCTCGCGCCGCCGGCGAGCGCGGTCACGCCCTGGAGCAGGACGCCCATCACGCGCGCGGGGTTGAAGGCCGTCTGCGCGGCGGCGCGCGTGGCGATCACGTTCTGGAGGAAGCCGCCGACCACGACCAGGAGCACCACGAGCACGAGATTCAGCCCCATGCCGAGCCCGGCGAAGAGCGCGGTCACCACGAGCGCGACCGCGCTGAACCCCACGAACACGCGCCCGGAGAGCACCGGATCGTCGTCGTCCGTCTGACGGCGAAGCGCGACGAGCGACCTCATCGAGCCCACGATCACGCGCCAGTTCACCGCCATCATGGTGAGCCCGGTCGCGACCAGGAAGCCGATCCCCGGCCACACGTAGCGGTGCGGCGCGGAGGGATCCGGGGTGTGCGGCGCCATCACCAGGAGCGCGAGCCCGCCGACCAGGAAGCCGACGCAGGTGAGAAACCCCATCAGGTACGCGCCGCCGATGGCGAACGGAGACCAGGCGATGGCCGCGCCGAACGCTGCGAGCCCCCAGACGGGCAGCGCGCTCTCCGCGGGGACCAGGCCGAAGCCGCCGTCGGTGTTCGCGATGACGTAGCTGACCGCGACCAAGAAGGCCGCGAGCAGGTACCAAGGCTGGCGCGGGTCGCCGCGCTCGACCAGAGCCTCGATGACGCCGGCGGTCGCCTTCGAGCCGGGCCAGGGCAGCTGCTCACGCAGGATGAGCAGATCGCGGAGCGGGATCACGAAGGCCATCCCGATGAGGCTCGTGACGATCGCGAAGCCTGCCATTTGCCAGAGCGGGTACGCAGGCCCCGTCATCGCCTTGGCCGCGAAGAAGTTGCTGATGAAGCCCAGGCTGCCGCCGGCGCTCCCCATGGTCGCCACGATGACCATCTCGCTCGTCTGGATGTGGCGCCGCGAGAGGAAGAAGATCGCGAAGAAGAAGAGCGCCGCGATGGTCGGCCCTTCCTCGATGACCCCGAACGAGAGCGTGAGGTACGAGTTGATGCCGCACAGCATCACCGCCAGGACGAACCCGGCGACGAAGCTGCGCGGCGTGAGTTGGTGGGCGGGCGGCGCGCCCGAGGAGGGCCCCTCCGGCGACGGGGCCTCGGCGGGCGGCGACTCGGGCTCAGGCAAGTTGGGCACGGCGCCCGCGACTCTAGCCTCCGAGCGGCTCGAGCCAGGCCGCAAAGTGCACGACGCGCCCGGCGCGGCGCCGGCGGCGCGTGAAGACGGGTTCGGCGCGCCTCAGCAGCCGCAACCGCTGCAGCCCGCGCAGGTCGGGCTCCACTGGCAGGTGTCGGGGAGGCAGAAATGCCACGACCCGGCCGCGCAGCACTCCCAGTGCGTCCCGCTCCGCCACTCGCAGGTGCTGGTCGGCTTGAGCGTGCAGGTCGAGCTCCACTGGCACTGCTTGGTGCACACCTGCTCCGAGCACTTGTCGCAGGCGGCGGCCCGGGTCGAGTCGGGCACGCACTCGCCCTCTCCCGTGCAGCCGCTCCAGCTACCCCAGCCGCAGCCACCGTCGCAGGAGCGCGTCTGAGTCCCGCAGTTTCCGCACGGACGCGACTGGGTGTCACCCGGGTTGCACGAGCCACCATTTCCGCAGCCGCCCCACGCGCCCCACTGACACGAGGCGCTGCAGGTCCGCGACTGCGTGCCGCAGCTCCCGCACGGCTGGGAGTCGCTCGCGTTGGGATCGCAGACGCCCTGGTTCACGCACTCGGCCGGCCCCCACTGACCGGCCGAGTCACAGGTGCGACGCAGCGAGCCGCAGCGCGCGCACGGCCCGACGTCGTCGATGAGGCCGGGCGTGCAGACGCCGCCGCCCGCGCCGCTCGAGCCGCCGCTCGCGGCGCCGCCGCTCGAGCCCGCGGCACCGCTCCCCCCCGCCGCGCCCGCGCCGGACGCCCCCCCGAACCCCGCGCCGCCGCCGCCGCTCGCGCCGCCGCCGGGCCACGGCTGACTGCCCGCGCTCCCACCCGAGGACGCCCCGGCCTCGACTACGTCGGCGCCGCCGTCGCGCGGCGCCGTGTACGCCTCGCCATCTTCGCTGCCGACCGCGCAGGCGGCGAGCCCGAGCGCCACCAGGGCAGCAGACACGCGGCGCGAGCGGAGGGCCACACCCCGCATGTTACGGGCGGGGTCCCCGCGATTCAACACGCCTCCGCACGGCCTCGGCGAGCAGCTCGGTGACCTCGGTGGCGAGCCGTGCGATCGCCTCTCCCCCGCCCGCGCGCGCGCGCCGCCCGAGACGACCGTCGAGCCAGAGCAGGCTCAGCCCGTGCACGGCCGACCACGCGGCCGTCACCAGGACGCGCAGCTCCGCCGGCGTGGCGCTGGGTCCTGCGGCGTGGGACGCGGCGTCGACCAGAACCTCGAAGGCGCGCCGCGACCGGGCCCGAACCTCGGCGTCCGCCGCGCCGGCGAGCGCGCCCCCGAACATCGAGCGGAAGAGCGCCGGGTGGCTCGCCGCGAAGCTCACGTAGGCGACGCCGGCGCTCGTGAGGCGCGCGAGCGGGTCGTCCCCGGCGCGCCGGCGGGCCTGCTCCATGGTCGCGGCGAGCTCGTCGAAGGCGCGCGCGCCCACCGCCGCGAGCAGCGCCGCCTTGTCACTGAAATGGTGCTTGGGCGCCGCGTGCGACACGCCGACCCGGCGCGCGACCTCGCGCAGGCTGAGGGCGTCCGCGCCGTCGCGCTCGACGAGCTCATAGGCCGCGTCCACCAGGGCCGCTCGCAGATCGCCGTGGTGGTACGGGTGGTCCGCCTTCGGGTTCGCGCGCGCGCGCCTGGACTCGGTCACGTCACCGCGGGCCACCAGCGGCTCAGCTCCAGAACACCTGGAGCTCGGCGCTGGTGTCGCCGTCGCGCCCTCCTTCCACGTAGCGAATGCGGATGTTCTTCGCGCCGCAGAGCGCGAGGCTCGCCTCGCTGCTCCCGAGCACGTCTTCCCAGAGGTTGCGGTCGAAGCCCTCGCACCCTTCCCACCGCACTCGCGACGCCCCGGCGCGCGACTCGAGCACTTTCGACGAACCGTGGGTGAAGAACGAATTGAAGAGGCGCGCCGACTTCGAGATGATCGCCTGCGGCGAGACGACCACGAGGAAGATCCGGTAGATGCCCGAGAGGTCGTTCCGCATGGCCTCGGCGCCGACCTCCCGCGAGAGCGCGGGCCCCTTGCCGGTGACGCGCTGGGCGACGCCGTGGAGCGAGCGATACCAGGCGAGGGGGTACCACGCGCTCGGCGAGAGCCGCTTCTGCTCGATCTGCTCGCGGAGCGCCGGCTCGCCCCCCGCGAGCGTGCTGCGCGCCACCTCGGCCCCGTAGAGCGCCTCGAGCGCGGTGAGCCACGAGCGAACCCCCGCCCCCTTGTACATCGGCTCGTCCGGCCTCGACCCGCTCACCTCACACCGCCTCCTACCTGACTGATATCACGCGCAGGCGCCGGAGGGTTGACCGGTGCAGCGCCCGCTGCTAATCTTGCCACTGTCAAGATTGGGAGGGCCAACATGCATGTCCAGCAGCTTCGCCACGACAGGTTCCGCCGCCTCGACCGGGACCGCTGGGACGTCATCATCGTCGGAGCCGGGCTCGGTGGCCTGGTGGCCGGGGGGCTATTGGCCCGGCGCGGAAGCTCGGTGCTCGTCGTCGATCAGCACTACGTCGCGGGCGGCAACGCCACCGTGTTTCGCCGCCGCAGCTATGAGTTCGACGTCGGCATCCACTACGTCGGTGAGGCGGGCCCGGACGGCACGCTGCGCCGCGTGCTCGACGCGGCGGGCGGCGAGGACGTCGAGTTCGCTCCGCTCGACCCGGACGGCTTCGATACGCTGGTGTTTCCCGACTTCACGTTCCGAGTCCCCGCCGGGGTGGAGCGCTACCGCGACCGCCTGGTCGAGCACTTTCCCGAGGAGCGAGCCGGCATCGATCGCTACCTGCGCCTGCTCCGTGAGGTCGAGGCGCTCCACCGCGCCGTCGCGAACCCGCGGCGGCTGCTCCCCGCGCTGCTCGGCGCGCGCCTGGCCCTCCGCTACGCCAACGGCACGCTCGGGCGCTTCCTCGACACCTGCACGCGGAGCCCCGAGCTGCGCGCCGTCCTCGCCGGCGAGAGCGGCGACTACGGCCAACCGCCGAGCCGCGCCTCGCTCGCGCTCCACGCCGGGCTCATGACCCACTACCTCTCGACCGGCGCCTACTACCCGGTGGGCGGCGGCCAGGTGCTCGCCGATCGGCTGGGCGCCGCCATCGAGGACGCGGGGGGCAAGCTCCTGCTCCGCACCCGAGCCGAGCGGATCCTGATCCGCGACGGCCGCGCGGTCGGCGTCGAGCTCACCAACAAACATTTTGGACGACGCATCGTCCATGCCGGGCAGGTGATCGCCGCCGGTGATCTCAAGAAGACGGTCTTCGAGCTGGTGGGCCCCGAGCACCTCCGCCGCCGCACCTCGGAGCGCGTGCGTCGCTATGAGATGTCGCCCGCGCTCGCCGTGCTCTACCTCGGGGTGCGCGCCGGCGCCCTCGGGGGACGCCTCGCCAACACCAACTACTGGGCCTTCCCCGACTACGACCAGGAGCGGCTCTACGCCGACGTGCGCCGCGGCGCGTTCAGCGAGGCCCCTTTGGCCTACCTCTCGCTCGCCTCGCTCAAGGATCCGAGAAACCCTCGGCTCGCCCCCGCGGGCGTCGTGAACCTGCAGGCCATGACGCTCGCGCCGAGCGCGCCAGGCGCGTGGGGGGTGAGCGACGCAGAGGTCGCGAGCGGCGCATATAGCGACGACGCGAGCTATCTCGCGCGAAAGGCCGAGCTCGCCCGGCGGCTCCTCTCCGCCGCGGAGCGCGCGCTGCCGGGGCTCTCCGAGCAGGTGGTATTCAGCGAGCTCGCGACTCCGCTCACGCACAGCCGCTACACCCTGTCCACCGGCGGCACCTCGTACGGCATCGCGCTCACGCCTTCGCAATTTCTCCACCGGCGCCCCGGCGCGCGCACGGAAATCCGAGGGCTCGTGCTCGCGGGCGCGAGCCTCCGCACCGGGCACGGCGTGATGGGCGCGATGATGAGCGGGGTCTTCGCGGCCGCCGAGATCGCCGGCAAGAGCGTGCTCGCCGAGGTGCTCGGTCGCCGGGCGCCCCGCGCGGGCTCGCGCCGGACCGGCCCACCCGCTCAGCCGAGGAAGCCTTCGAGCAGCGCGGTGGACTCGGCGGGGAGCTCGGTCGTGAAATCGTGGCCGGCGCCCGGCAGGAGCTCGAGCCGCGCGCCGGGGATGGCGCGGGCGAGGTAGCGCGAGTTCTCGGGGGAGATGAGCCGGTCGGCGCCGCCGGTGACGACCAGCGTCGGCGCGCGGACGCGGCCGAGCCGCGCCACGGTGTCGTGCGCGCCGGCGGCGAGGAGCTGACCGAGCACGCCCGCGCGGGTCGGCGGGCGCTCGCGCGCGAGCCGCTGCCAGGCTTCGACCACGTCGGCGCGGCGCGCGAGAAACTCCGGCGAGAGGACGAGGGGCGCGGTGTGCGCCACCGCGCGCTCGGCGCCGAAGCGCATCGCGCCGAGGAGCCGCAGCGCGGCGCGGAGACTCACCGGGTGCCCCGCGCGGCGACCGGCCGTCGTGCAGCCGAGCACCAACCGGTCGACCCGCGCCGGGTGCCGGAGCGCGAGCTCCTGCGCGATCATCCCGCCGAGCGACATGCCGAACACGTGCGCGCGCTCGAGCCCGGCCGCGTCGAGCACGCGCGCCGCGTCGTCCGCCATCTGAGCGGTGGAGTACGGCGGACGCGGCACGCTCGAGCGGCCGATGCCACGGTTGTCGAGCAGCACGAGGCGAAAGCTCCGCGCGAGCAGGGGGGTGAGCTCGAGCCAGTGCTCGTGCGTGCGAGCGAGCCCGCGGATGAGCAGGAGCGGCGGCGCGCCGGCCTCGCCGAGGAGCTCGTAGTAGAGCGAGACGGGAGCGCCGAGCGTGAGCGGCATGCCGCGGAACATGCACCCGAACCGCGCGTCCACCAAGCGAGAACACGCCGCGGCGCGCCCGCTCCCGGCGCGCGGCTGGCGTCGACCCGCGCCCGCGCGATACTCTCGAGGAGGGCGAGACGCGGTCGTAGTCTCGCGCTCCTGCACGCGTGAACCCTTCGTCCAGCCGCCTCCCGAAGTCAGCCGCCCTCGCGTTCGTCGCGATGCTGCCCACCTGCCATCGCGGCGGTCCGCCGGGCCCCGCGGTCGAGCGGAGCGACGGCGCGCTGCCCGAGCTCGTGGTGCGGCGCGCGGCGCCCGGCGCGATCGTGGTCGACGGGCACGCGGACGAGCCGGCGTGGCAGCGCGCGCCGACGACCGGGCGGTTCGTCCACCCGGGGACGGGCAAGCCCGCGGAGCGCTCCCGCGTGAACGCCGAGGCGCGCCTGCTCTGGGACGCCGAGAAGCTCTACGTCACGGTGACCGTCTGGGACGCAGACGCGGCCACGCCCTTCTCACGAGACGACGTCGATCCGCACGTATGGGAGCGCGCGAGCGGCGTCGAGCTCATGCTCGCGCCCGGCGACTTCGCCGACAACCGCGACTACTTCGAGCTCCAGATCGATCCGGCCGGCGCGGTGTGGGACACGCGCTTCGACGACTACAACCGCCCGGTGGGCGGCGGGCGCTTCGGGCACCAGGAGTGGGCGAGCGGGCTCGAGCGCGTGACGAGCCGCGACGAGCGCGCGGGCGCCTGGACGGTCGAGCTCGCGCTGCCCTGGGCGAGCGTGAAGACCGCACGCGCGGCGCCCCCAGCGCCGGGGGACGTGTGGCGCGCGAACCTCTACAGCTTCCGCGACGGACAGCGCGACGCCCTCGCGTGGTCGCCCATCCTCGGGAAGGGCAACTTCCACCGCGCGGCTCGCTTTGGACGGCTCCGCTTCGAGGCCGAGTGATATGCTCGAGGGGTGAAGCTCCGCGGGCCCGGGCTTGCCGCAACGCTCCTCCTGGCCGCCGCGTGCGGGGAGCGCACGGACGACGACGCGCCGCGTGGCGATCCGCCGCCGGTGTCCACCGAGCCGGGCGAGGGCCCGGTCGCGCTCGTAAATCCGTTCGTCGGCACCGCGACCGTGAGCGCGCCGGGCGCAGTCGCGAACGGCAAGAGCGGCGCGACCTTCCCGGGCGCGGCGCTCCCGTTCGGGATGGTGCAGTGGAGCCCCGATACCCCGAACGCCGCGCCGCAGGGCTACCTCTACTCGGACAGCGTCATCAACGGCTTCAGCCTGAACCACCTGAACGGCGCCGGCTGCCAGGGTGAGCGAGATTTCCCCATCTTCGCCACGCTCGGGCTGCCGGACGTCACGCGCGATCCGGCCGACGGCTTCTCGCACCGGCAGGAGCGGGCGAGCCCGGGGTTTTACCAGGTGGAGCTCGACTCCGGGATCACGGTGGCGCTGACCGCCACCACGCGGAGCGGCACCGCACGATTTACCTTCCCGGGCGCCGGCGGGCACCTCTCGATCACCTCGGGCTTCGCGAACGACCGGCTCTTCACCGAGGCGTTCGAGGCCGAGGTCGTGAACGGCCAGCTCATCACCGGCTCGCGGGTGACGCGCGGGTTCTGCCTCGCGGCGGCGAAATACCGCATCTACTTCGCGGCGCGCCTGAGCCGCCCCATCACCAGCAGCGCGACCTGGGACGACGGCGAGCTCTCGCCCGGCGCGCGACGCATCGACTCTCCGCGCGGCGGCCTCTCGCTCGGCTTCGACACCGCCCGGCGACGGGTGGTCGAGCTGAAGCTCGGGCTATCTTACACGAGCGCGGAGGCCGCGCTCGCGAACCTCGACGCCGAGGCACCGGACTGGGATTTCGACGCGACGCACCGGCGCGCCATCGACGCCTGGAACCGTGAGCTCGGGCGGGTGGAGGTCGAGGGCGGGAGCGACGCCGATCGGCGAGCCTTCTACACCGCGCTCTATCATGTGCTCCTCCAACCGAAGACGTTCAACGACGTCGACGGCGCGTTTCCGGGCTTCGACGGCGTCTCGCGGGTCGCGGACGGCTACACGCGCTACGCGAATTTCTCCGGGTGGGACATCTATCGCTCGTGGATCCAGCTCATCAGCGTGCTCTCACCGAGCCGCGCGAGCGACATGGTGCGCTCGCTCATCGACTCCGGTGAGGAGTGCGGCGCGCTCCCGCGCTGGCCGCTCGCCAACGGCGAGACGGGCGCCATGGTGGGCGACCCCGCCGATCCCATCATCGCCGGCGCGTGGGCCTTCGGCGCGCGGGATTTCGACGCCGCTCGGGCGCTCGCGCTCATGCAGCGGGGCGCCAGCGACCCGGGCGCCGCCTGCAACGGCGTCCCCGCGCGCCCGGGCCTCGCCGCCTACCTCGACCGTCACTACCTGCCGTCGGACGCGCCAAAGATGCCGCACGGGCCCGCCTCCACCACGCTCGAGTACGCGCTCTCCGACTTCTCCATCGGGAAATTCGCGGAGGCGGTGGGGGACGCGGCGACCGCGGCGGCGTACCTCGAGCGCGGGCGCTACTGGAGAAACGTCCTCGACGAGACGCACGAGGCGCGCGGCTTTCGCGGCTACGTGATGCCGCGCCTCACGAGCGACGTCGGGGGCGCTCCCAGCTTCGCGCCCGTGGACGTGAGCGACCGGAGCGCGTTCGTCGAGGGCAACTCCGCGCAGTACACCTTCTTCGCCCCCCATGACGTGCCCGGCATCATCGCCGGTGTGGGCGGCGAGCCCGCGTTCATCGCGCGGCTCGACGACCTCTTCAGCGAGCTCAACGCGGGGGTGAGCCGGCCCCATTTCTACATGGGCAACGAGCCGCAATTCGGCACGCCTTGGGAGTACCCGTGGGCCGGCGCGCCGTGGCGGACGCAGGCGGTGGTGCGAGCGATCGTGAGCGAGGTCTTCTCGGACGCGCCCGACGGGCTCCCGGGCAACGACGACCTCGGCGCGACCAGCGCGTGGCTCGTCTGGGCCATGCTCGGGCTCTACCCGGAGGTGCCCGGCGTCGGCGGGCTAGTCGTCGGCAGCCCGCTCTTCCCGAGGGTGACGCTCCACCTCGAGAACGGCAAGGAGCTCGTCATCGTCGGCGAGGGCGCGGCGCGCGACGCGCCCTACGTCGAGAGCCTCACCCTCGACGGCGTGCCGGTGACGCGCGCGTGGCTCGAGTGGGGCGCGATCGCGAACGGCGGGGAGCTCGTGTTCACGCTCGGTCGCGCGCCGAACCCGGCCTGGGCGAGCGCCGCGAGCGAGCGCCCGCCCGCGATGTACCCCTGAGCGCGGCCGGGCCCGCGCCGCCGGCCGCGCCGAGTCGGCCCCCCTCCCCTCACTCGGCTGGGCGAGCGCGCTCAGTGACAGTGACTGTCGTCGCAGCCGTCTTCTTGATCCGGCCCGCCGCAGTCGCAGATGCCGCTGCAGAACCAGTCGATCGTGCCGGTGCGGAAGAACCGATCGCTCTGCTGGAAGGAGGGCGTGAGCACGCGCACGCAGTCGTGCGGGTCGAAGCCGTCACGCGCCGGGACGTTGTGCTCCGGCTCCGGGGCGAGCGCCGGGAAATCGTACTCGACGAGGATGTTCTGATCCTTGACCGGCGGGGCCACCGTCTCGAGCCCGTACACCGGGCGGAGCACCTTGCCCTCCTGGTTCGAGAGGAGCTTCGCGCCGACCGCGCGCGCGATGATGGCGGCCGACAGCGTGGTCACTTGGTGATCGCCGCGCGCGTCGTGCATGAGGATATGGTGCGCCGGCGTATTCGGCAGCAGGTTCTCGGTCATGTACGGCGCATAGCCGTTCGGCTCGGCGCGATCCCAGAGCATCTGGATGAGCCCGAGCACGAGCTGCACGTCGAGGCCGTTCGTGTACGAGCCGCCGAGGATGAACCCGAAGGCGGGCCAGTCCTGGCTGCGGTTCAAGAGGAGGTTATACGGCATCCCGGGCTCACCCACGAGGCCGCGGGTCACGTCCGTGCTGAGCGCCATGTAGCTCGTACCCATGATGCCCCCCTGGCTGTCGCCGCGATAGAAGCGCTGGTCCCGATCGAGCCACGCGGGGTCGAGCAGGACCTTCCCGCTAGAGTCCTTGATCCCGCTCTTGGCGATGCGGCCGAGCATCATCCGCATCGCCGCGAGCTGGTTCACCTGCCCCTGGATCTGCCGCTCGAAGAACGAGAGAAAGAGCTTCGGGCGCGAGCCCATCGCGTCGATCGCGAGCGACTGATCGTCCTCCGAGAAGCCGAAGTAGTTGGTGGCGAACGCGACGTAGTGGTAGCCGTTCGCCATCTCGGCGAGGTAGCCGCCCTGCCCCTCGGTGCGATCACCGAAGAGCCCGTGGCCGTTTTGGAGGAGCGGGTGCTTTCCGGCGGTCTCTACGCTGTTCGGGACGATGATGAGGACGTCCTGATCCATCGTGCCATTTTGTTTCGGTAGCCCGTCGTCATCGAGCGTGAGGCGGGCCGCGCCGTCCGGATCCTGTGAGTCGTAGTTCTCGCCCGTGGTGAGGAAGAGCGGCGTGTGCATGGTGACGGTGATCCGCCGGAGCGTGCGCGACTCGGGCGCCTCCTCCACGCTCTTCAGGGTGAACTCCGGGCCGTCGTCGCCGACCGCCGCGAGCATGCGGTCGCGCATGGCGACCATCCAGCGGGTGTTGTTGTCGCGGGTCGCGGTGGTGTAGTCCCAGGCGAGCTGGAGCCCCTGCTTCTCCACGCCGGCGGCCGCGAGCTTCGCGAAGATGTCCTTGTAGAGCGCGCGCCGACGCTTGACGCTGGGCTCCGGGCTCGAGCTGCCGTCGCGGAGCGCCTTGAAGGCGTCCGACGGCGGGAGCTCCTTGCCCTCGGCGTCCTTCACGTGACGAAACGCGACGATGTAGCGCGTGCCGTCCTTCAGCCGCACCGCCGGGCGCAGCATGAGCGCGCGCTGCGCGTCGTCGTTCGGCGAGTAGTCGAGATCCACCCAGTGCGGGACGAGCTCGCCCGAGTCCGCGTCGAGGATGATGGTGGGCGAGCTCGGGTCGAGCGTCGACTCGAGCGTGCTCGGGACGGCGAGCCCGGAGTCGGTGGCGCCCGGCATGAAGGTCATCGGCGCCTGGCCGGGCGAGAAGCCGTCCTGACCGTAAAAGAACGCCGGATCGATCGGGTAGAGCCCGAGCGTCGAGGGGAGCGTCTTCGCGCCGAAGCGCACCGAGAGGCCGGAGGGGTTCTTCCCCGTCGGGTCCGGCTGCAAGTACACGTTCGAGGGGAACGGGTAGCCGCAGTGCGCGGGCGCGATCGGGTCGCAGTCGCCGTCGAGCAGCACCGCGGGCGTCCCGTCGCCGTCGCCGTCGTCATCGCCTCCCGAGCAGGCGGCGGAAGTGAGGGTGAGCGCGAGGCCCACTGCGGTCGCGGCGCGTCGGAGCATCGTCATCGAGCTTGTCACGGCAGAGCCTCCAGCCGCAGCGCCCTGGTGGCGCGAGCGCGGCGGGCGAAGCTTACGCGATCCACCGGCTCGCCGCCCAGCGAGCGCGCGGCCCCTAGGGCCGGCGCATCCAAAAACCGCTGGACAAGGCCAGCGCGCGACTTTGGCCTCGAAAGGCGACATCCTGCGGGGTGCCGGTCCGGCGCGGGACCGCGCGGGCGCTGCCGGCGCGCGAGGGCGCCGTCACGGCACATTGGGTGAGCCCAGGAGCGACAGCGGGTAGCGCACCGCGCGCCACGCCGTCACGCCGTCCGGTCCGCCGTCGCGCAGCGGCTCGTAGCCCATGGTCGCGCCCAGCTCGGTCTCGGTGAGGTAGAGCGGCGAGAAGTCCACACCAGGCTGATCGATGTGCCAGGTCGCGCCGTCCGCGAGCCGCACCACGTAGGTGGCCAAGGCCGTCCCCGAGGCGCCGAGCCTGATCCGCGCCGCCGCATAACCGCCGCCCACCACCCAAGGCGCTGACCATTCCCAGCTACCCAGGCCTACCGGCACGCGCCGCGGCTTCAGCGCCGCGGCGTCGGTGGTGTAGGGCGCCTGCATCAGAGCCACCGTCTGCCACCGCGCGCCGTCCCAGTCCGACAGCTCCGTCCACACCAGCGTCGTCCCATCGGTCCCCAGCCCCATGAAGGAGTGCGCGCCGGGCGCCGACGGCGAGCCGCCGAGGAAGGGCTGCACGCCTGAGCCTGCGCTCCAGGTGTAATACTGCTTCGTGAACGGCCCCCCGATCACCGCTACCGCGAAGAAGAGCGTGGAGTCCCAGACGAAGACCGACCCGTTCGCGATCATCCGGCCGTCGAAGCTCCACACCTGCTGGTAGGGGCCGGGCGGCGCCAGGGGGATCACGCCGAGAGTGTTCTGGCCGGCGCCGGCCAGCCCCTCACCGACGCCAAAATTGATGAAGCCGGTCACGATGTCGCGGAAGATCGGCGAGGGCACCGGCTGCGCCGCGGTCGTCGTCGCCAGCACCTCCAATACTACGGGCGTAACGTTGTGTGGGTGAGCCTCGTGGAGCAGGACGCCCTGCCCCAGCGCCTCGACGCCCGAATAGCACCGGACGTTGTAGTGCGCGTCCCCGACGACGCGCTCCTGATACACGTAGCGCTGCTCCGGCAGCTCCAGCACCACGTTCTCCTGCACGCGCGGGGCGTCCGGGCCGGACCGCGGCAGGATGCGCGGGTAGGCAAACTGCTGCTTGCCCTCGTAGCTGCCCCCCAGCACGCGGCCGATGAAGAAGTTCGCGCCGGCCTGCGGATCGTCCAGCTCCAGCCACCCGCCGGGCACCTGCACCCAGGGCGGCGGCGTGTCCATCAGCGCCTGCGACGGCGCCACCCACGCGGTGCACTCGCAGGGCAGCCCCGGGAAGCGCACCCACCCCGCGGGGACCTCGGGCGGAGGCTGGGCATCGCAGGTCGGCCCCGTGATCGCCCCGCCGCTCCCGCCGTCGCGCTCGGTGCCCGCGTCGAGGGCGCCGCCTGCCCCACCGCGCGCCGCAGCCCCGCCCGCGCCCGCGCCGTCGCCGCCCCCGCCCGCTCCGCCGCTGGCGCCCGCGCTCGCGTCACGCCAGCCGCTCGCGCCGCCGCCCGTGCACGACGCGCCCACCGCGCCCGCCCCGATCAGCGCCGCGCCCACCAGCGCCGCCGCCGCGACGCGCTCAGCGGAGATCCGCATCGAGCTCACACGGGCCATGTTGGAGTGTCCCCAGCGTCGCCAAGATCCGCAAGTCCAGCGCGCGCCCGCCGGGCACGCGCCGGAGCAGCGCGCCGGTGATCCGCCCCTGCGAGAGCCGAGGCG
Source organism: Polyangiaceae bacterium (assembly GCA_035063585.1). Classification (GTDB taxonomy): domain Bacteria; phylum Myxococcota_A; class Polyangia; order Polyangiales; family Polyangiaceae; genus JAPSGB01. The sequence goes on along the minus strand of JAPSGB010000026.1, from coordinate 7,633 downwards.
GCGCGGCCAGCGTCCCCTCGCCGGCGGCGAAGCCGTCGAGCGCCGGAGGCCCGCCCGCGCGCCGGCGCGCGCGACCGGCGGCTCCGCGCGCCGGCCTGGCGCTGGACAGCACCGCGAGGAGCCACCGGTGCTCCCCGGCGGCGGTGAGCACGACGCGGCCGTCCGCGGTGGCCGTGAGCCAGAGGTGCTCCGCCCAGCCGAGCGCTCCCAGCGGCCAGACGCCGTCGATCCACCCGCTGTCCGGATCGACACGGTAGAGCATGCGGCGCGGGGCGTGCCCCGCGCGCCACCGGGCGCGCCCGGCGCGCTCCGCGACCAGCCACACGCGCGAGCCCCGCCAGGCATAGGTGGCGGCGGTCACGTCCGCCGGCGGCGCGGCGCCGAACAGGCGCTGCGACTGCCAGCCGTCGTGGCGCAGTGTCCAGACGTCACCCAGCGGCCGACCGAGCGCGTCCCGTCCGCCCACGACCGCCAGCACGCCGGTCACCCGGCTCAGCGTGGCCCCGAAGCCGGATCGCGGCGAGGGCCCCGCGGCGGCTTGGAGCGCCGGCGTGAGGCGCGCGATGGGGTTCTGGTCGCCGTCTCCCGGCGGCTCGGCCTCACTCGAGAGCTGGTAGCCCGAGTCGGTGCGGAGGAGGGCCTCGGTGAGCCGCGAGCCGTCCGCGGTGAGCGCCACGGCACGCGGCAGCGCGACGCTCTGCGTGGTGGCGACGGGCTCGCTCGCCGCGACCCAGAAGAGCTCCGGGTCGACCAGCGCCGCGCGGAGCCGCGGCGACACGACCGCGTCGGCCGAGAAGCGCCGCCCGCCCGACAGCCAGTAGAGCGCGTGGCCGGTGGACGCCTCCACGCTGATCACCGGCAGCGGCTCGCCGGGCGCGGCGCCAGGGAACAGCGGCGCCTCCGACGCGGCCGCGTCACCGAGCGGCGCCGCGACGAGCTGCGCGCTCGCCGTGAAGGAGTCGAGGCTGCCGGCCACGCGGCGGTCCGGCGCCACCCCGGGCTGGTAGCTGTCGGCGATGCTGTTGGCGATGCAGGTGAACTTTCCGAAGTCGACGCAGGGCGAGGGGGCGTCGACCAGCCCGTGCGCGGTGGCGCCGGTCGTCGTGGGATCGTGCATCCAGAGCATGCCCCCGAGATCGGTGCCCACCGGATATCCCGGCGCGGGCGCCGGCGGCTGCGAGGCGAAGAACCCCGCGGCGGTCCAGCGCGCGTGGTCCTGCGCGTAGAGCCAGGTCGCCCTGCGGGCCGGGCCGGGGTAGCTCATGGGGAAGATGTGCCCGAAGTCGCAGTCCTGGCCCGGCGCGCAGGGCAACGGGCCGCGCGCCGTGATGAGATGCCAGGTGGTAGTTCCTGGCGGCAAGGGGGTGGAGTCGTCCGGCGCGTTCGTCGCGACCTCGGTGAACCCGATCGTGCCGCGCGTGGCGTAGAAGGGCTGGAGCGCGCAGTGCCAGGGCGGCTTCTCGCAGATGGTTGGGTCATCGATGGGCGTCCCGTCGGGGCTGCGGCACAGGCAGAACAGCCCTGCGCGCCGCTCTCCACCGGCGGCGCGCCCGGCATGCTCACCGGCCGGACGGCGAGCTGGTCGGCCACCGCGCGGGTGTCTTGCAGCGCGATGAAGCGCCCCGCCGCGCCCGACAGGGTGACCGCGGGCGTCGGCGCTGGATCGCAGGCGTCCCCGAGGCGCGCGGTGGGCGGCACGCCCCACGCGCTCTCCGCGAGCGCGTTGGCGTTGGCTTGATCGCTGTTGGCCGTGGACTTGCAGTTGTCCGCGCCGTCGCAGATCCCGTCGCCGTCCCCACCGGCGGTGAAGACGTCGTGGAGCCAGACGTCGTTGGGGGTCTCGTTGGCGTGCGAGTCGAGCCGCGTGGAGAAGGACGCCAGGTACACCGGCGTGAAGATGGTGGCCGACCCGTCGTCGCGCATGGAGTGCGCGACGCCCACCAGCGCCGGCGCGCCCTGGCTCGCGACCGGCACTCGGTCGCACAGATCCGAAGCGTAGGCGATGCTCCGGGTGGGCGCGTCGACGAAGAGCCCGCCGCCGGAGTCGCCGGGTGCTGCCAGCGTGGGGCCGGCGGCCGCGATGGACGGGCCGTCGCCGGAGTCGCAGCCCGGGGCTCGCGCCACCAGGTGCAGCTTGCCGGCGGGATACTCGCCGGTCGCGGTGGTGTCGAGCGCCTCGCCATCCCAACCGCCGAAGCAGCCGGCGACGTCCGAGAGATCGTCGGTACAGCCATGGAGCCCCGGAAAACACGCGAAGTGGTAGACTCGCGCCGGCACGACGCCCTCGATGGGCTCCGGCAGGCGAACGAGCACCAGGTCGTGCGCGCAGGTCGTGGATTCAAAGGGGAACGCGGCAGTCCACCCCGTCCCCGGGTAGCCACGCCGGGACTGCGGGTGGAAGATGAGCGGGCTCGCATCGGTGAGGCGCATGGTGGTGCCGTGACCTCGGGCATCCGATACGCTGATCGTGATGGCGTTGGACTCGGCGTCCGGCGGGTTGAACTGCTCCAGCGGATCCTGACTGCTCCCGAAGCAGTGCGCCGCGGTGAGCAGATACTGGCTCGGTGGCGCCTCCGGCAAGAGTGGGCTCTCTGCCTGGAGTAACGTGGCGTGACAGCGCCCCACGAGCCTGTGCTGAGAAATGGTGAGGACGAGCGTGGACTCCGGCAGCGTGCCCGGCGAGCGCGGCCCCGTGATCGGCGCAGCGCTGGCACCAAACGGCTCAGCGTCTGGCGACCCGCACGCGCTCAGCATCGCGAGGGCCACCGCCACGACTAATTCGTTAGCCTGCGCCCCTGCGCCCCTGCGCCCCTGCGCCCCTGCGCCCCTGCGCCCCGTGATTCATTGATCCTCCCCTTTCCCCACCATCCACGACCAAACTCAGATTACGAGGGTTCTCTCGGGAAGTACAGTCGGCTCAGGTTCAGCGCCAGGGCCGGCACATCAAATCGCTTCGGGCGGTGGGGTCCCCTGGCGAAGTTCTGCGCGACACAGCGGTGGCGAATGCGCGAGTGATCTTCGTCGAACACGACATCGAGCACCCAGTGTAGGCCGTTCTCGATCGCCCAATGCCGGCCGATGAGCGTGCCTGCGACATCGGCAGACAGAGCGTGGGTGCTCAGGAAGTAGCCGCGTTCGGTGGAAGTTTCGTAGCCCACCTGCCGCTCGCGTTCGACCATGACGGTCGACCGCAGGCCCTTCCAGCGCTTGCGCTCGGTCTTGCAGCCGAGGCCGGTGCTCGTCCAGACGCGGTGAACTTCGAGACGATCGTGCCCCTGGTCGACGGTCTCGCATGGCGACGACTCGGCGCCTTCCTGGAGTGCGTCGTCGAAGTACTCGATCACTTCCTGGTGCAGCAGCGTCTGGTTGCCCTCGAGCGCCAGCACGTAGTCGGCGCCCATGTCGACGATCTTCGCGGCAATTTCGCGCGGCCACCCCGCCGCGCCGATCGTGACCGTCGAGCCTTTCACATCGATCGCGTCGAGCAACCCGGGGATGGCCGTGATCTCGTTCGACTTCACCTCCACGGCGAGCTGTCCGAGCGTGACGCCGTGCTCCGCGACGAACGCGCTCACCATGTGCAGCGGATCGGGCAGCGCGGCGAGATGACGGATGATACGCAAGAGCTCCATCCGCAGCGATGGAACACGTCGAGCGCCCCATGCAGAGAGCTTCGTCGATGGGCCACCGGCGCATGCAAGAGATGGACCGGCTCGCTCGGCTCGCAGGTCGGATCTTGATGCGTCGGACGTAGCGCGGCCCCGCGGTCAGGGCGCGGCGTCGGGCGCCGGGTCCCCCTCCGGGGCGGGCCCGCCCTCCGCCTCCGGCTCGGCCTCCCAGAGCGGGCGACCGACCTCGTCGCGCAGCCTCACGCTCTTGCCGTGCGTGGTGACCTCCTGCGCGAGGAGGGTCGGCGGGCCGCCGCCCTGTACGCGCGAGCCGCGCACCTGGATGCGCTCCTCGGGGTCGAGACGGAGCCCGTGTCGATCGAGGTACCAGCCGGGCGCGAGCTCGACGCGGAGCTCGCCCTCGGGCCGGCCGACCCGGATCGCCACCGATCGGGCGAGCGCGTCGGCGGGCGCGGTGCGATCTGCGCCGAGGATGGTGCCGTCCACGAGCTCCACGGCGCCCGGATCGAACCGCGACGCCTCGCGCCCGGCGACGCCTTCGCGTCCGGCCCCTGCGCCCCCGACGCACGCGGACGCCCCGACCACGATGATGAGCCCGATGCTGCGAATGAGGTGGTTCACGCCGGCGCGCCGATGCATGCCCCGTGCCCCGCGCCACCGGCAGGCCTGGCGTCACCTGGGCAACGGTGGCAAGAGGCAGGGCCGAGCCGTCCTTGCCTGCTTTCCTGAAATATCGGCTCGGGGCTTGCCTCGTGGGACTTGGTCTGCTCGGCGCGGCCCCGGCGCGGGCCGAGAGCCCGGAGCGCGCGGATGACGACGCGCCCAAGCGCTACTCCGCGTGGCAGTCGGACCGGGCGACGCCGTTCGTGTCGCTCGCCACCGATCTCGGCATCGTCTACGCGCGGCCGCGCCTCACCATCGGCTACGGAGCCCCCTTCTGGAACTACGTCGGGCTCGAGGTCACGGCGTTCACCACCAACAGCTTCGCGCAGCCGTCGATCGGCTGGCGCGCGAGCCTCCCCTTCCTCGATGTGATCCTGACCGGTCGCGAGGTCTACCCCTATCGCAGGCGCTTCCCGACGCCGAAGGAGCACTACGACTGGCGCGACATCCACCTCGACACCGGCGGGCGCCGCTCCGTCTATCGCGCGATCGACCTCGAGGTCGGTGCGGTCGCGCCCGTGCTCCACGGCGGCGTGTTCCTGAACGCGCGCCCGGTGGTGGTCGACGCACCGCCGGACTCGCCGCTCTACGAGGAGGTGCTCCGAGCGGTCATGGTGCCGCCCTTCGCGCTCGGCCTGCGCGGCGGCTACCTCTACGGGATCGGTGAGTCGCAGGACTGGAAGGTGGGCGGGATGCTCGAGTACGTGGTCTTGCCCGGTCGCCCCGCGAACGTGACCCGCGCGGGGCCGGTCGCCATCGTGACGCTCGCGAAGTCGCTCGACGGCTTCGCCGCGTTTTCCTTCGTGGTGTCGAGCCCGGACAGCCTCGGCATCGAGGACGGCACCTACGCGTTCCTCGGGGTGCTGCATCGCTGGGCCGGGCGGTTCTAGCCGGCGCATTCGCGCATATTTTGCGCGCGCTCCGCGACTGCGCGCACGATGGTACCCGCGCCGTCAGTGCGTTCGCGCCGCCGCGCCGACGTGAAGCTCCACGCTCTCGGCGTCGGTGGGGCGGCGCAGCGCCATCACCTCGCTCGCCTCGGCGCTCGCGGCGAGCCGTGGCGAGCTCGTGGTCAAGAGCCACTGGGCACCCGGCAACGCCTCGCCGAGCGCGCGAGCGAGGCCCGCCTGGCAGGCCGGGTCCTGCGAGGCGTCCGCCTCGTCGACCAGCACGACGCCCTCCGCCTCACGCGGATCGACGCCCGGATAGGCGGCCGCGAGCGTCCGCACCGGCAGCGCGCCGAGCGCGACCAGGTTTCGCACCGCGGTGGGCAGCGCGTCGAAGCTCCGCGGCTTGCCGCCCTCTCCGGAGAACATGGGCTCGAACGACCCCGCGTCGAGCCCGAGGAACGAATAGCCGGCGAGCCCGGCCAGCGTCCCGACCGAGTGACGCATGGCGTCGCGAAGCGCCCCGAAGCGCGCGGTCGAGCCGCGCGCGAGCTCGAGCGCGCTCGAAATCTCCGCGTAGGCGAGCGCCTGCTTCGTCTCGCGCGCCAGATCGGAGCGGGACGCGTCGTCGAGCGCGGACGGCGCGCGCACGTCGAAGCGCGCGATGGTGCGGGCGGGCGCGCTCAGCGCGAGCGGCTGCCGCGAGAACCAGCGCAACGACGACACCGCGATGAGGGCGAACCCGCCCGCGCGCGCCTGGCGATCATAGTGCCCCTGTTCGCGGCGGCGGAGCCCCTCGCGAGCGTCATCATCGAACACGCGCACGGTCGGCGTCGCGACGCGGATCGGGTGCGGGCGCGCCGGCTCGTCCGCGCCGAGCGCCCAGTCGCAGATCGCGCACGGCACGCGACCCTCGGCCGCGAGCGGCGCGCGCTCGCTCGGCTGCGACTCGGAGCTCGCCTCACCCGGGAGCACCACCGCGTGCCCCGGGCGCGTGCTCGCGATGGCGGCGAGGAGCGTGGTCTTCCCGACCCCGCCGCCGCCGTAGATCACGCTGACGCGACGCACCGCCCCGCCCGCGTCCGCGAACGGGAAGGTGACGTCCGCGAAGGGGCCGAGCCCGATGAGGCGCGCCGAGAGCAGACGCATCGTTCGCGAATCATATGACGCGCCAGGTCCGGGCGGCTAGCTTCGGAGCGTGGAGATTCGAACCGAGACCGAGATCGAGGCCGGCGTCGCGCGCGTGTGGGCCGTGCTCGCGGACTTCGCGCGCTATCCTGACTGGAATCCGTTCATCACGAGCGTGAGCGGGGCCCTCGAGCCGGGCGCGCCGCTCGGGGTGACGCTCGGGCTCCCGAGCGGGCAAGCGCTGCGCTTCGCACCGACGCTATCGCGCCTCGAGCCGGGCGCGGCGCTCGGCTGGGCGCTCGTGAAGTGGCACCCGCGCTTCCTCTCGCTCCACCATTTCTTCCAGCTCCGCCCGGCCGGCGAGACGCGCACGCGGCTGACGCACGGCGCCGATCTCACCGGGCTGTTCGTGAAGCTCGCCGCGCCCACCCTCACGCAAGCGGCGCGCGCAGCGGTCGCGATGAACCTCGCGTTGAAGGAGCGCGTGGAGCGCGCCGGCTGACGCGCGCTTCGCGCTAGAACGGCGGCGGCCGACCGCGCGCGGCCTTCACGGCGTCCGCGACCGCGTTCTTGTCCGCGCGCAGGCACGGGTAGCAGTCCTCGCGCTTACTCTCGCCGCAGCCGCGCTTCACGGTGAGCCGGACGAGGAGCGGCACCGCGCGGCGATCTCCGAGCTCGAGCGCCTTGGCGAGGAGCTTCTGCGCGTCCTCGCACGAGGTGGGCGCGCGAAGCTCGAGCGCGAGCGCGAGCGCCGGCGAGGCCCGGCCGCGCACCTCCTTCGACCACACCAGCGACTCCGCGAGCTCGGTCGCGGGCGTGCGCTGCCGCGTGCCCGTCCACACCTCGTAGAGGAGATCCGCGCCCTCGCTGCCCGGCAGCGAGGCGAAGATGCGCTGCGCCTCGCGGTAGCTCGCGCCGTCGCGCGCAGCGGCGATCAGCTTCTGGCGGGTGGCGCGATCCGCGAGTTTTTCCGGCTCGTCGCGGATGGTCTTGCCGAGCGCCGCGAGGTCGCCGAGGCGCTCGGTGGCGCGACCGGCGGCGAGCGCGAGCGCCTCGTCCGTCGAGCGTTCAGTGGGCGCCCTCGCCTCCAGATCGCCGAGCGCCTCGTTGTCGCCGGCGGCTGCCCGCTCGAGCAGCGTGGTCGGGACGGGCGGCGCCGCGCTCGGGGTAGGCGCACCGGCGACCGGTGCGTTCGCCGACACGCGAGCGGCCGCGAGCGGGGCGTGCTCGGGCGTGCGGCCCGCGCGCCCGAGCACGAAGCCGAGCACGCCGAGCCCGAGCGCAAACACCCCGGCGCCAACCAGCGCGAGCGGCGACGCGCCGCGC
>JAPSGB010000025.1:0-74392 GCA_035063585.1 Polyangiaceae bacterium | reverse complement strand
CCAAGTCCAAGCGCGATTGCGAATTTGTGCTCCGCACCCCGCGCCCGGCTCCAGCCAACGCAAGTCCTCCATCACGCGTCGGATTCCTTCACCCGCCCGGCCCGACTACCGAGCGGAGCTGACACTCGAGCGGTTCCGCGCCGGACCGACCCACCCATGCTCGCACGAACCTGGCTCATCCCGCTCGGCCTCTCACTCGGCGGCTGCGGCTTCCTCCTCAACATGGCCGGGCGAAACACCATCGACCTCGAGGGCGCGACGATCCAGACGATGAGCGTCGACATCCGCAAACGAGAGAAGACCATCTGCCCGCGCGAGGCCGTGCAGATGGCGGTGTTCGCCGAGGTCGTGCTCCGCGGCGAGACCGAGGTGCGATCGGTCGAGACGTGGGCCGGCGATCCCCAGTCGAACCGCAACGGGCGGCTCGACTTCGCCGATTTCGCCTTCGCGAGCGCCGGCGGCGAGTTCGACGACAGCGGGTGGTTTCAGCCTCGCCCCGATCTCATCGCGAGCGCGGGCCGGGAGTTCGAGCTCACCACCGCTTATCGCCGGCGACCCGACCACTTCACCTTCACGACCCGCTACAAGCCCGATTACCGCTGCATCACCGCCGCCGACGCGAGCGGCGCGCAGGGCGCTCGCGGGCAAGACGGCACCTCCGGGCAGTCCGGCTCGAGCGGCAGCACGGGCTCGAGCACCGGCGGCGGCTCGCGCGGCGGCGACGGCGCCTCGGGCGGGAGCGGCTCGACCGGCGGCGACGGCGGCAACGGGCCGGAGCTCATCGCGTACGCGACCTACGCGAAGACCCCGTTCTATGAGCGGCTAGTCCTCGTCCGCCTCGAGGGCGGACGCGACGATCTCCTCTTGTTCCCTCCCGAGCAGACCCTCACCATCGTCGCGCGCGGCGGCGCAGGCGGCGCAGGCGGCGCAGGCGGCGCGGGCGGCCGCGGCGGCGACGGCGGCGGCGGCGCGCCACCCGGCAGCGGCGGCCGTGGCGGCAACGGCGGCAACGGCGGCAACGGCGGCAACGGCGGGAGGGGCGGTCGGATCACGCTCGTCATCGACGAGCGGTTTCCCGAGCTCGCTGATCGGATCGCGCTGGACGTGTCAGGGGGCTTCGGCGGCGCGGCCGGCGGCGCGGGCGCGCCGGGCGGCGGAGGGAGCGCGGGGACGTCGATGGACTCGAGCGGCGCGAGCGCGGCCTCGGGCGAGGAGGGGACGCCGGGCGCAGCGGCCCACGCCGGAACCACCGGCGCGGAGGGCATGGTGGAGCGCCGCGCCGAGGCGCTCGCCGGCAAGCTCGGAGCGCTCGGCGCGATCGAGGTGCTTTGACGACCGTCACGCGGCGCGGCTTCGTGCTCGGCGGCGCGACGCTCCTGGTCGCGTGCGAGCGGCGCGCCTCCACGACGCCGCTCTCTCACCTTTACGGCAAGGACTGGGTTCACGGCGCGTACGCTTACTACGCAGAGGGCTACGCGGAGCTCGAGCGCGGCGCGAAAGAGCGGAGCTTCGACGCCTATCGCGTGCTCGCGCAGAAGGGCGTCGACTCGCTCCGCGAGCTCCAAGCGCGCGAGGTGCCGTTCTATGTGCGGGTGTCGCCCTCGGGGGACGCCTTTCGCGTGGAGCGTCTGGTCCCCGAGCGGCTCACCTTCTCGGCCGGCATGAGCGAGGCAGACCGCGCCCGCGCGACGCGCGCGTGGGAGCGGGCTCGCGAGCACATCCAGACCGACTACGTGCTCGTCTCCCGACTCGACTGGGCGCTCGGCGAGCTGCTCGGCGGGGTCGCGCGCGTGCGGAGCGCGATCGACAACGGCCGACTCGAGGCGTTCAAGCTGTGCCGCCAACTCGGCGAGCTCGACGCCGGCGGTGAGCCGCCGTTCGCGCTCCCCTACCAGGTGACGGTGCCCGACTATTGGGAGATCGTCGGCCTGCTCCTCGTCCGGCTCGAGGTCGAGCGCGAGCATCTCGAGCGGCTCGAGGCGGAGATGGTCGCGGTCGGGCTGGTCGCACGCTCGACCGACGCGCTCTCGGCGAGCCTCTCCGACAATCTCGCCAAGGTGCTGCTCACGGTCGTGAACGACCGCGACGCGGGGCCGCCCCCCGCGAGCGCGGATTTCCCCGACTCGCCCGATGAGCGAGCGCGGCTCGGGGTCGTGGCGCGCCAGGTGCGCGCCAAAATCCAGGCGAGCCGCGACTACCAGGAGTGGCTCGCGCGCGAAGTGGAGCGGGAAGACACGCTCGGCGCGCTCTTCACCGTGGTAGACGGGCTCACTGGGCTCCCGGTATCGAGCGCCTATCGCGGCGTGCTCCGGCTGTGGCGCGGCGACGCCGACTACCTCGGCTACCTCAGGCTGGCGGCGTCGCTAGTGCCGTCGGCGGCCGGGCTCTCGAAGACGCTCGAGACAGCGGTCGAGGCGACCGAGCGCTATCGTCAGGTGATGGCTACCGCGGCGCGCGCGCGCGCCCTCATCGCGCGCGCGGAGCACGAGGCCGCGGCCGGCGCGCTCACGCTCGACGGCGAGGGGCTCGTCAACGTGGCGACCGAACACGCGCGGCGCTTCCTCGGGAAACAGCTGGTGTTCTTGCGCGACACCGCGGAGCGGGACGAGGTGCGAGGCGAGCTCCTCGCGAGCCCGCTCGGACAAGGCCCGCTCCCCGCGCTCCCGACCGAGGTTCGATGAGCGCGGAGCGCCGCGCGGCGCTCCGCGAGCGCGCGCGCGGCTCGACGCCCGCCTCAGCCCGTGACGAGCGCGCGCTGCGCGCGCGAGAGGTTCACGTGCCGTCCCTCGACACGAAACCGCCCATCCTCGAGCCGCCGCGAGCCGCGCACCCTGAACTCGAACGGCGCGGCGCTCCCGGCGAGCTTCCCGGTGAGCGGCGCGCCAGGCGGGTACGCGCGCGCGCTGATGAGCACGGCCTGCGCGCCGTCACTCTCGACGAGCTCCGCGGTGCCACCGTCGACATCGAGCGTGAGCGGCAGGCTCAACGCGCGCCTCTCCCGCGACGCATCGCCTGGCGCGCCTCGTCTTCCGCAGCGCGCTCGCGGAGCGCCTGGCGCTTGTCGTGCTTCTTCTTGCCGCGCGCGAGGGCGATCTCGAGCTTGGCGCGCCCATTCTTGAAGTAGCACTTGGTGGCGATCACGGTCATGCCGTCGCGCTCGGTGGCCGCGCGGAGCTGCTCGATCTCGGCGGCGTGGAGCAAGAGCTTGCGCTCGCGCCGCTCCTCATGACCGAACGCAGCGTGGGTGAGCGGCGGGATACGCATCCCCTTCACCCACGCCTGGTGCCTGCCGTCGACGTCCACCCAAGCGTCGGTGAGGTCCGCCCCGTGGACGCGCAGCGAGCGCGCCTCGCTCCCAATCAGCGAGAGCCCCGCCTCGAACGAATCGCCCACCTCATAGTTGAAGTAGGCGCGCCGGTTCTTCGAGACCAAGCGGTCGCCGAGCTCTTCTTTGTCCGCGGACTTGGCCATCGGGGCCGGGGACTATGCCGCGCGCGGGCCCGCGCGCAAACAGCCGGCGAGCGCGCCAGCACGGCGGGACGGACTTGATGGGTCGGGGCGGCGCGAGCCCGCGTGAGTCGCTCACGGCTGGGGAGCGCCCGGATCGAGCCGGACTCCGAGCGACAGGCCTAGCCAGAGCCCTCCCATCATGGCGCGCTCTCCGGCGTCGGAGGTGAGCGGCACCGGGCGGAGCGCTGCACCGAGCTCGGGCGCCACGCTGAGCCCGAGCGCGCGTGATAGCCCCACGACGAGCTCCGGGCGCGCCGCCGCGCGCGCGCTCCAAGTGTCCCGCTGCCCGGCGATGCCATCCACCGCAGCGACGCGCGACGCGTGCACCGCCGAGGCCGCCGCGGTCGCGCCGAGGCCGAGCGACGCGCGGCCACCGAGCGGCACTTCCCACGACGGCGTGAGCGATAGCTCGAGCCAACGGAGACCCGTACGCTCCGCGAGCGCGGCGTCACGACCGGCCAGCGCGGAGATCGCGAGCTCGAGACGCGCGCTCCGCCCCACGCGGAGGGCGGCTCCGAGCGCTGGTCCGGCGAGCCACGCTCGCTCGGGCCCGACCAGCGCGCCGGTCGCTCGGGCCGCGAGCTCGATGCGGTAGGGCGGCGTGCCCGTCCCGCAGCTGCCGGCGTCATCACCCGGCCTCGGCCGCGCCGCGAGCTTCGCGGCTGCGAGGCGCTTCTGTCGAAGTACGCGCGCGAGCTCGGCCGCGGCGAGCGCGACCCGGCGCGAGCGCAGCTGAGAGCTCCCGTAGGTTGGCGAGAGGCTCCGCGCGCCGTGATACTCACCGCGCTCCCACAGCTCGACGCGGATCATTCCGGCCCGGGAGATGAACACGCGATAAAAGAGCGTCGGCCGTCGCCGCGACTCGCGCCGCTCGAGGTCGACCGGCATGTCGACGTCGGCGAGCTCGAGCGCGATGAGCCGCCGGGCGATGCGAGCGTCGATGAGCCCTTCAGCGACCTGATCGACCTCGACGACCACGTTGACGGGCTCGCGCTCGGCCCGCGCCTCACCCGGCCACGCGACGACTACCGCGCTAGCGAGCAGGAGCGCCAGCAGCGTCAGCGCTCGGGACCGGCTCGTCGCCCTCGGCCTCGTCGAGCGAGTCATCGACGCCTGGAGTATCGAGCGCGCCCCCGTCGGCCTCGAGCGCGGCGCCGGCATCACCCGCGAGCTTCGCGAGCTCGGCGCGGATCTCGGCGCGGCGGCGGCCTCTGGGGAAATCTCGAGCATACTGGTCCGCGAGCTCCTTCGCGAGCGCCAGGTTGCCCTGCTCCACGGCGACCTCGATCTCGCGCGCGAGGGCATCTTCCGCGAAGTCACCCTTCGGGGACAAGGAACGATACGCGGCGAACGCCTGCGCCGCCCCGGCCCGATCGCCGGCCTTGTCGAGCATGTTGCCGAGCGTATACGCCGCTACCGGCGCGTTGGGATCCCCCGGGAATCGCGCGAGGACCCGGCGCAGCGCGGCCAGCGCCCGATCGCTCTGCACGGGCTTGGCGAAGCGCGCGATGTCGGCCAAGGTCATCAGCTGCTCGGCCGAAGCGCTCTCGATCGCGGCGTCGAAGCCGCCTTGCTCATCGAGCGCGCGCCGCGCCGCGGCCCACTCGCCATTGTTCGCGAGCCGCTGCCACTCGGGCGTGGCCGCCGCGGCGACCGGCGCGGCCGGAACCTCGGTGCTCCCAGAGGCGGCCAACACCGCGCGGGGAGCATGAACCGCCGGCGCGTGCTCGAGGGAGCGCTTCACCCCTGCGTCCGCCGGCGCGCTCGGCTCCTCGCCCCCGCTCGGCGCCGCCGGCTGCGCCGCTTGCTCGGGCTCGACCGGAGCGATGGGCTCGGCGACCAGCGGCACGCTGCCGACCACCGCGGGAGGCTGCGCCCAGCGCGCCCCGACCACGACCCCCGAGCCAAACACGATGAGCGCCGCGGCCGGCGCCCACCAGAGCGCTGCCGACCGCCGCGCAGGCGCAGACGTCACCTCTGGCTCGAGCCGCTGCCAGATCCGCTCGATCGACTCGCCCTCGCGCCGCGCCCGCAGCGCGCTCGCTTCGATCTCGGGAATGCTCTTCCGATCGCTCATTTTCGGTCCTCCGCGAACGGCGAGACGAAGTGCTCGGCCAAGAAGCGCTGCCCGCGCTGGATGCGACGCTTGGCGGTAGCGAGCGAGCACCCTGCGAGCTCCGCCACCACCTCGAGCCGATGACGTTCGACGTAGCGCAGCGTCCACGCGATGCGCTCATCGGTGGGCATGGTGCGGAGCAGCGCGTAGATCTGCGCGAGCTCCGCGCGCTGGTCCGGGCTCGCCTCGTCCGACGCGATCGCGTCGAGATCCACGGGATCCGCGCTGCCGATACGGAGCGAGCCGAGCAAGCGGGCGCGGCGGAGCCGCGTCCGCACGAACCGCACCACGATGGAGCCGAGCCACGAGCGAAACGCTGCCGGGTCGCGCAGCTCGGCGAGCCTCTGGTGCGCCCGCAAGAAGGCGTCGTGGACGACGTCCTCCACGTCCGTGGCGTTGCCTTGGATGCGGACCGCAAGGTTGATGGCGAACGTCGCGTGGCGCCGATAGAGCGCCTCGAAGGCGAGGGAGTCCCCGTCTCGCGCCAGCGCCGCGAGTTGCCCGTCGTCGAGCTCGGCGCGCGCGCCGAAGCGCTCGCTCTCGGAGCGAGCGCTCGACGTCCCCCCGACCAGGCGGAGGCGACCCTGTCGCGACGCAGCGGGCATGCTCACTCGGATGGACGCAGCATGAGAGCATTTTGGCTCAGCCCCCCAGCCGAACCTGGAACTCGACCCCGAAAAAAGCTCGGCGCCGACCCGGTCGCCGGCCGAGCCGGGCCCAGCACCAACCATAAATACCTGTAACTATTCACCTTTCATGAATTACTTTTTCGTGAGCCGATTTCGCGGGCACGGGCGTCTGTCTGTTGGTCCGGGCCGCTCAGTTTGGCTCGGTTGTAGGAGGTTCCCCCAAATGAGCATTCGCAAGTTCTTCGCGCTCGGTCTCGCTGTTCCCCTCTGCGCCCTGGCTGTCGCCTGCGGCGGCTCGGCCCCGGCTGCCGAGGCTCCCGAGGCCCCCGCGGCCCCCGAGGCCCCCGCGGCCCCCGAGGCCCCCGCGGTTGACGCGCCGGAGGCCCCCGAGGCTCCGGCGGCTGACTCGGCTCCTGGCGCCGAGGCCCCCGCGCCGGCGGCTCCCGACACGGCGAAGTGAGGCTTGCGGCCGGGCAGAGCGTGCAGCGCGCGCTCTACCCGGCCGTTCTTATTTTTGTCGGTCCGGCGCGGTCCCGCGCGCCCTTCCAGACCCTCGAGACGAGGCTAGCTTCGCGTGTCTTCGTCGGTCCGGCGCGAGGCGTGAGCGCCGGTCACGCTGGAGCCGCCGAGGTGTCGACCACCAGCCGGGTGCGCCCGACCAGAAGCTCATCGCCGTGAGCCAGCTCTTGGGTCCCACGGATGCGAACGAACACGCCGGTGCGTGAGGTGAGGTCGGTGAGCACCACCGAGCCAGCCTGCTCTTCGACGACGCAGTGCTGCTCCGCCACGAGCGGGTCATCGGGGAACAGGAGATCGCCGATCGCGGAGCCGATCTGGAGCGTGTTGCCCCGCGCGATGATGGTCGCTCCGGGCGCTCCTCCTTCGAAGAGCTGCGCCACGCGGAACGACGACGGCCACTTCGGCGACGAGTAGAAGTAGGTCGGAGCCGGGTCGGGTCCGTCGTCCGCGATGGGGTTCTTCTCGATGCGAAGGAGCTGGTCGCCCACCACGAACTCGTCGCCGAGCTCGAGCTCGACGGGCGTCCGGATACGCAAGAAGACGCCGTTGCCCCCCTCCAAGTCCTGGAGCCACAGGCGAGCATCTTTCCACTCGAGCCGCGCCTCGCTCGCGTGGCAGAATTTTTCACCGGGCAGCGCCACCACGCCGCTCGAGCCGATGACGGCCTCGACCTCGGTCGCGTCATACCGCTCGGGGCCTCCGGCCAGGCTCCGGAGCACGTGCAGCGTGAAATAGACTCGCGCCTGCGCTCGACCGGCCGGCTCGCTCGCGGCCGCGGGCGCGGCCGGAACGGCCGGCGGCAGCGACGCTCCCGCGGCCGCGATCGCCGGAGCCGCCGCCTCGGCGCGCTGCTCCTTCTTGCTCGCGAGCCGCTTGATGTTGTCGAGCTTGGGCGGCTCGGTGAGGAGCTCGATTCCGCCGATCTCGCGGCCTTCGAGCACGGCGTCGAAGCGGCCCTCGCGCAGCGCCATCACCATCTCGAGGTGCTGCGCCTTCATGAGCGAGCGCACGTACTCCGCGACGTCTGCTCGCGCGACCTCCCCGGCGTACGAGCGCTTGTGGCTCTTGATGATGCGCCCACCGTCCGCGAAGAGGTGAGTGATGATGTGCGGCTGATCGAGCCCCGAGTCCTCCGTCTGCACGTGGAAGACCTGCTCGCGAAACTTGATGTTGTTGTTGAAGCCCATCTGCGCGCGCCGAAAGCTCGGGCGGCGCATCTCGGCTTCGAGCCGCGCGAGCTCCTCTGCGCCAAAGCGCGCGATGGCGGCGTCGAGCTCAGGGTGCTCGCCGGCCATGCCTTCCATTCGCTCGAAGGCTTGCTGCGCGACGCGCGCGGCCGGGTCGATGCGAAGCGCTTCGGCGAGGAGCTGTTGACCGTCGCTGTCACTCGGCCCGCTCGCCGCCCATGCGGCGAGCATCGCTACCGCGTCATCGGGTCGCCCCTTCTCGACCAGCCACTCGGCGAGTCGAGCCACGGATGCTCGCGGTGCGTCGGCGGGTCCGGTCATCTCCGCGAGTTATCCAAGGCTTCTCCCACGATGCAAGCAGAGGATCGGGCCCCCGCACCGGGCGCTCTCCTCGGCAGGCCCGCACACGGCGGGAACGGCCCGGCCCGGGCCAAGATCCGGGCCGAGTCATTTCCGGCCCGGCCGGGCCCCGGCCGCCCTCGGTCCTCGCGGCTCAGCGCCCGGGTGACGGCGGGCTCGCTCCGCCGTCGGCGGACGGCGGCGGCGCGGGAGGCTCGCCCCCACCCCCGCCGGCACCGCCGCTGCCACCGTCCCAGCCGTAGCAGTCCCACGGGCACGTCTGATACTCGCCTCCCTGACAGACTCCGTCGCCGCAGTACCCGTAGTACCCGCAGTCGCTCGGGCAGGTGTACTGGCTCTCGCCGGGACCGCACGTCCCGTCGCCGCAGTACCCGTAGTACCCGCAGTCGTAAGGGCAGCTGTACTGGTTCTCGCCGGGACCGCACGTCCCGTCGCCGCAGTACCCGTAGTACCCGCAGTCGTAAGGGCAGCTGTACTGGTTCTCGCCGGGACCGCACATCCCGTCGCCGCAGTACCCGTAGTACCCGCAGTCGCTCGGGCAGTTGTACTGGTTCTCGCCGGGACCGCACATCCCGTCGCCGCAGTACCCGTAGTATCCGCAGTCCTGCGGGCAGTTGTACTGGTTCTCGCCGGGACCGCACATCCCGTCGCCGCAGTATCCGTAGTATCCGCAGTCCTGCGGGCAGTTGTACTGGTTCTCGCCGGGACCGCACATCCCGTCGCCGCAGTACCCGTAGTACCCGCAGTCCTGCGGGCAGTTGTACTGGTTCTCGCCGGGACCGCACATCCCGTCGCCGCAGTACCCGTAGTACCCGCAGTCGTAAGGGCAGTTGTACTGGTCCTCGCCGGGACCGCACGTCCCGTCGCCGCAGTAGCCCGGCTTGGGCTCGCAGTCCTGCGGGCAGTTGTACTGGTTCTCACCGGGACCGCACGTCCCGTCGCCGCAGTAGCCCGGCTTGGGCTCGCAGTCCTGCGGGCAGTTGTACTGGTTCTCACCGGGACCGCAGTAGCCGTCGCCGCAGGAGCTCGGATAGCCGCAGTCGCTCGGGCAGCTGTATTGATCCTCACCTGGCCCGCAGTACCCGTCGCCGCAGGAGCTCGGATAGCCGCAGTCGTTCGGGCAGCTGTATTGATCCTCGCCGGGACCGCAGTAGCCGTCGCCGCAATAGCCCGGCTCGGTCCGGCAGTCCTGAGGGCAGCTCTGCGGGCTCTCGTCACCGCTGCACACGCCATCGCCGCAGCGGGACGTCTGGCAGTCGTTGGGGCAGCTCTCGGCGCTCTCGCCGGGCTCGCAGGCGCCGTTCCCGCAGCTCGACGTGGAGCAATCTCGCGAGCAGTTGTCCGGCGTCTCTCCGGTCTCACATCTCCCATTCCCGCACACCGGCGCGCAGTCTGCCGGACAGCTCTTGGCGTCTTCGCCGAGGTTACAGGTCCCATTGCCGCAAGAGCCGGTGCAGTCGTCGGGGCAACTCTCCTGGGACTCACCGATGGTGCAGGCACCATCGCCACAGATGCCGAATCCCCCCTCGTCAACGGGATCGATGGGGAGCGAGGCGCGCCCGCAGCCGGTCCCCAACCCCCCTAGCGCCAAGAGTGCGCCCACGAGGACGACCCTGGCGAACCTGCGAACTTGAACCCCGAGCATGTGGCCTCCCAGCCGCGGTAAAGCAAACCTCGCGCCAACCTCATCTTGCGCCGCGACGTTGCTGGCAGGGCGGGTTACCTGCCGAGCCAGGCGGATTGTGCCATGGGGGAGCGACGGCCAAGTGGCACAGCTCCGACCAGCGTGCCCTATGCCTGAACGGTCGTCCCGCTACGAGGTCTGGTTGTAGCTCGTGTTCTCGAGCAAGATGACGTTGGTCTTCGAGCGGGTCTCGCCGGCGCTGGTCACGTAGACCGCCGGCTGATCCACGATCGGACAGACCTTCTCGCAGGCCCCGCAGCCGACGCAGAGCGACGGATCGACGTGCGGTTGCTGGACCTTGATGGTCAGCATCTTGGGGTGCTCCCCGTTCGGCCCGGGCACGCTGTCACGCTTCGGGACCTCGACCTCGTCCGGCCAGATGGCCTTCGGCGAGGTCGGACAGAACTCTTCGCAGACGATGCACGGCGTCGCCATCGCCCAGGGCAGGCACCGGCCGCGATCGTACATCGCGGTGCCGAGGCTGATCGGCTTCTGGCCGATCCCCATCTTCTCCTTCTCGGTGATCTTTTGGATGGCGCCGGTGGGGCATACCTGGCCGCAGAGTACGCAGGAGAACTCGCAGTAGCCGATGCGCGGGATCAGGATCGGCGTCCACATCCCCTCGACGCCGGCCTCGAAGAACGCGGGGTGCAGCGCGTTGTTCGGGCAAACCTTCATACACTCCGCGCACCGGATGCAGCGGTCCAGGAACTCGCGCTCCTCGACCGCTCCCGGCGGACGGATGACCTTCGGGTTATAGCCCTTGTCCGGCCAGTTCGCGATGCGCATCACGGGGATCGCGACGGCGCCGGCGGCGGCCGTGGCGAGCACGGTGCGGCGCTCGAGGCTCGGCTTCTCTACGCGGCTCCGGCGGTTCGGCAGGAAGCGGAACTTGATGACGTCCTCCGGGCACGCGACCTCGCAGTTGAGGCACATGTGACACTCGGAGGCCTGGTGCTTCACGCCGCCCTGCGGGCTGTCGCCGCCCTGGCAGTCCACCAAGCACAGGTTGCAGTCCGTGCACTTCGAGTGGTCCTTCTCCATTCCGAAGAGCGCGAACCGCGAGATGGTTCCGAGGAACGCGCCGAGCGGACAGAGCACTCGGCACCAGAACCGCGGGATGAAGCGGTTCATGAAGAGCGTCGCGAGGAGCAGAAAGACGATGAACCACGTCTGGTGGTAGTAGTACTGATACGAGGTCCACACCGTGCGCGCGAGGAAGTCCTGCGCGCCGTCGGCGGCGGTCTGGAGCGCGCGCACGTTGGTGTCGGCGATGGCGTCCGAGCCGCGAACGCCGATGTACTGGAGCGCCGGCAAGACACCGATGCCGATGGTGCGCACCGCGACGCAGATGGGATCGAAGAGCCCGCCGATGGCGCTCCCCGCCGCGGCCGCGGCGAGAAAGCCCCACATCATGTAGTACTTCCCGACCTGCCACCATTTCGTCTTGTTCGACTCGACCCGGCGATTACCCTTGATGTAGCGGCTCGGGAAGATCCAGCTGACGAAGTGATGAAGCGTGCCGAACGGGCAAATCCAGCCGCAGAACACCCGCCCGAACACCACCGTGAGCGCGATGATGACCAGCGACCACGCGAGCCCACGGTAGATGGTGTGGGTGCTGAGCAGCGTCATCGTCGCGACGAACGGGTCCGCGAGCAGGAAGCCCTCGACGGGCAGCGGCAGCCGCACCGGAGTGTCCGCCGAAGCGCTGAACGTGCCTCGGAACGCGGTCTGGAAGAGCAGATAGAGAAACAGCCCGATGAACGTCGCTTGCGAGACGCGCCGCACCCACACGAGCGCGCGGATGATGCGTCGCGCCGGGATCCCGGAGCCGGGGCGCTTCTTCTTCGGCTTCGCTGGCTTCGCCGGTGGCGCGGCCGCGGGCGGCGCGGGCGCCTTCGGCTCGCTCACCTCGCTCGCCGCCGCGGCGGAGGCGCTCGCCGCCGCTGTCTGACCCACGCCGCTCGAGCTCGCGCCGCAGCCGCACGTGCCCGAGGAGCGCGGTTCCGCGCCGCTCCGACACCCACCCCCGCCGGCTCGAGCGATCGAGGGCCTGCCGGAGATCGCCCAGCCGGCGCCGGTGCTCCCGAGCGTTCTCGCAGGGCTCTGCCAGCCGTGAGCGCGCCCGGGCCTCGGGTGAGAGGGTGTTTGGGCCGGCGCGGAACCGCGCGGCCCGAGCGCTTCCGGCGTCGCGACGTGGAGGCGCGCACGATCGAGCGGCTCGACCAGCCCGGGCGTCCCGAGCCACCGAATCGGCGTGGGGAGTCCCGGTTCTACCGTCTCGTGGTGTTCGCGCATCTAGCCGGTGCCCTCCGCGTGCGACAGCTGAAGCGAGCTTCGCTCGGCTCGATGGTAGGCCGTGATTGAGCTCGCGCGCGCGCCCATCGGTCGCCCCGCTCGGGCAGCAATGACAAAGCGCAGGCCCGCGCCGGGCGGCGCCGTCGTGACGAAGCCGTCGAGCGCGCGCTCGTACAACTCCTAAACCTCCACGTGCGGGAGTGACTGCCAATCCATGGTGCCGATGCCGCGCTCTTGCCCGAGCTCGAGGAACCGAAGGCGCTCCGGCTTCTCACCGATGAGCGTGCAGCCGTAGGCGTCGGTCGCGACCTGATCGATGCTGGCGACGACCTGGTTCATCACGCGCGTGTCGTCGATGTTGCCGCCCTGCGGGCCGTTACGGAGCAGCACGCGGGTTGCGTCCATCACGGTCAAGGTCGGGCGCATGAAGGTGGCGAGATCCGCGACCGACCGATCGATGTTCTGGTGCAGACGATTTCTCCGCCCGCCGAGCACGCCGTACCAATTTTTCATGGCGGCCGTGAATTTCGCGAGGTTGTGGTGCTTGGCCACCGGCATGTTGATGACCTTGTCGGCGTTCACGAGCGGCGTGTAAATCGGCCACTCGTCGAGCACGTCCCCCTTCATCCGCATGGTGCGGAAGCGATGCTCGGCGGGCAAGATGACGGTGGCCCCGAGGGCGTGCGCGGCGCGCCAGATCCCTGAGCGCTGAAAGCAGCGGTTCGCCTCGTTGCAGGAGGAGTCCGTGACGACCACCCGAGACGCGCCGGCCTCGAAGCAGAGCCGCACCATGGCGGCCACGACCTCCGGGTTGGTGTTGGCGGCCTGAGCGGGCACGCGGTCCCAGCCGATGTTCGGCTTGATCGCGACGATGTCGCCACGGGAGATGAAGCGCCCAATCCCGCCGAGCCCGTCCACCGCGCGCTTCACGAGCTCCGCCGGATCCGTAGAGCTCTTCGCGATCGCCATGGCGGGCTGGCCCGGCGCGCGAGTGACCTGGAAGTCACGTACCTGGCGCTCGCCGGCGGGCTTCGACAAATCGAAGCCCCCGCGATCGAAGTGGAGCTTGGCGACCACGGCCGCGCCGCCAAGCACGGCCCCCGTGGCGGCGAGGCGCTTCATGGCCTCCCTTCGCGTGGGGCGGTCACTCATGGCCCCTGAGCTATGAGCCACAACTGACGTAACGTCAAGTTCCCGGCGAGAGCGCTCCCTATCGCCGTAACGTTCGGTAACCATGTATGAATCACATCGTGCGAGGTGACGCCGAAGGCGCCCTCCTCTGCGCCCCGAGACGGGGAGCGTCTTGCGGGGCCGGAGCGAAGGCGCTAGGTTCCGCGGCCCATCTCGGGAGCCCAGCACCATGAAAGACGGCATCCACCCCGCGTACGAGGTCCTCACCGTGACCTGCGCTTGCGGCAACTCGTTCCAGACCCGCTCCACCTCCAAGGAGCTCGTCGTCGACGTATGCGGCGCGTGTCACCCGTTCTACACGGGCAAGCAGCGCCTGATGGACACGCAGGGCCGGATCGACCGGTTCCGCCGCAAGTACGCGAACGTCCAGAAGTAGTCCGGGGGCGCGCTTACGAAGCGCGGGTCGCGAGCTATATTGGGCCGTATGTCGAATCAGCCGAACGTCACCGGCCCCGATGGCGTGTCGCGACCGTACATCGGCGGGCAGGCGCTCATCGAAGGCGTGATGATGCGCTCGCCTCGCGCGTTCACGGCGGTGGTCCGCCGCAAGAACGGCGAGCTCGTGGTGCGCGAGCGAGCGATGGCTGACACCCGCAAGGGCGTGAAGGCTTGGCCGCTGGTCCGCGGCATCGTCACGCTGGTCGAGGCGCTCAAGCTCGGCAGCAGCGCGCTGCGCTTCTCGGCCGACATCTTCGAGCAGGATCTGGAGGAAGCAGAGGCGGCCGAGAAGGCGAAGGGGCCGGGCATCCTGACGGCGCTGACGCTCCCAATCCTCGCGCTCCTCGTCGCCGAGCCTGACGAGCCCCTCGGCTCCCCACGAGCATCGAAGGGCGACGTGAAGAAGCGGCTCTTCACCGCACTCTCCATCGGGTTCGCGCTCCTCTTGTTCGTCGCGCTCCCGCAGGCGTTCGCGGCCGGCACGAGCCGAGTGTTCGATCTCGGCTACGACGTGAGGAGCCCCGGGTTTCAGCTCCTCACCGGCGCCGGCAAGCTCGTCATCATCGTCGGTTACATGCTCCTCATCCGACGATTGCCCGAGATTTACCGCGTGTTTCAGTATCACGGCGCCGAGCACAAGTCGATTTACGCTTACGAGTCCGGCAGGCCGCTCACCGTCGAGAACGCGCGCCCGATGACCACGCTACACCCACGGTGCGGAACCACCTTCCTCGTGATGGTCGCGCTGGTCAGCATCCTCGTGTTCACCGGCATCGGCCCGCTCCTGCCGCAGCTCGGGCTCGGCAAGCTCGGGGACAACGTGGCCTTCTTCGTCTTGAAGCTCCCCTTCCTCCCGCTCATCGCCGCGGTCACCTTCGAGATTCAGCGGGTATTCGCGCGCTATTGCACGCGCGGCCCACTGAGGGCGCTGCTCTGGCCCGGGTTTTTGGTGCAGAAGATCACCACCATCGAACCGGACGACGCGCAGCTCGAGATCGCGCTCGCCGCGCTCGCAGTGGCGGTCGAGGCCGAGTCGGCGCTCGGTGACCAAGCGAACGATGAGGACCGCACCTTCGACAGCTACGCCACGCTGCAGCGAGCGCTGACCGCAGCCATGTGAGCGGATGATCCCGATCGAGAAGCTCCAGACGCTCGCGCGCCGTAACGAAGAGATCGACCAGCTCATGTGCGAGCCGGCGGTGCTCGGTGACCGCGAGCGATTGACGCGCTTGAACCGCGAGCGCGCGCAGCTCCTCCCGGTCATCGAGGCGTTCCAGGAGTATCGCTCGGTCGACAAGCAAATCGCGGACGACCGCGAGGCGCTCGGCGATCCGGACCTCGGACCGCTCGCGCGCGAGGAGCTCCCGAGCCTCGAGGCACGGCTCGCCGAGCTCGAGCGCGAGCTTCAGCTCCTGCTCCTCCCTCGCGATCCGAACGACGACAGGAACACGCTGCTCGAGATCCGCGCGGGCACGGGCGGCGAGGAGGCCGCGCTGTTCGCCGCCGATCTCTTCCGCATGTACACGCGCTACGCCGAGGGGAAGGGCTGGCGCGTCGAGATTCTGAACCAGAGCGAGGCGTCAGCCGGCGGATTCAAGGAGGTCGTGGCGCTCGTGAGCGGAGAGCGGGTCTATTCGAGCTTGCGATACGAAGGCGGAGTGCACCGGGTGCAGCGCGTGCCGGCCACCGAGGCGCAGGGACGCATCCACACCTCTACCGCGACGGTCGCGGTCTTGCCGGAGGCCGACGAGGTCGACGTGCACATCGACGACAAGGACCTCCGCATCGACATCGCCGCTTCGGGCGGCCCCGGCGGACAGGGCGTGAACACCACCAACAGCGCGGTTCAGATCACGCACTTGCCGACCGGAATGATCGTGAAATGCCAAGACGAGCGCAGCCAGCTCAAGAACAAGGCCAAGGCGCTCAAGATCCTGCGAAGCCGGCTGCTCGACATCGAAGAGCAGCGCCGCGCGGAAGCGGTGCGCGACGAGCGTCGGGACATGGTGAAGGCCGGGGATCGCTCGGAGAAGATCCGGACCTACAATTATCCGCAAAATCGGCTGACCGATCACCGGATCGGCCTCACCCTCCATCGCCTCGACGCGATCGTCGGCGGCGATCTCGAGGAGGTCGTCGACGCGCTCGTCGCGTGGCACCAGGCGGCTCGCCTGGAGAGCGCGACGTGACGGGCGCACCGGCCATCGATCCGGAGGCTCTGCTGTGCGCGCTGGTCATCGCACCCGAGGTGTGGTCGAGGAATCGCCACTTCAAGCTGTTCGAGCAGGCTCGACTGCGACAGGTGCGCCGGCGAGCCGGGCGCGTCCGCACCGTAGTTCGACAGCTCGCAGGGCAGCATCGGCCGCGCGCCGAGGTGGTTGGAGAGCAAGTGCGCCTCGATGGCTCGCTCCTCTTGCGCTATCGCGTCCCCGAGCTCGCCTACGAGCGCGCCGCCGCCTTCTCACCGATCGAGGCCGCAGCGCTCCGCTACGCGCTCCATCGCGCCGGAGCCGGCCCCCTCGACGACGAGGACCGGCGACGCGTCGAGGGGGCCCTCGAGCGACTCACCAGCGGCCTCGAGCTGATGGATCGCGGACGCCTCACGCCGGACGCGTGACGGCACCGGCGATGCGCTCCCAGAGGCGCTGCTCGCCCTCCGAGAGCGGCGGCTCGCGCTCTGCGTCGAATCGGAGGGCCCGCGGACTCGGCGTGCCCGCTCGCTCCACCTGGAGCGTGGCTCGCTCGACGACGCCGACCCGCTCGCCGGCTCCGGTGAACAAGGCGAGTAAGTCGGGGCCGACCGCGCGCCGCGGCGCGGGGCGCACCGCGAGCGCCGCGCCGTCCGCGAGGCGCGCGTCGAGCCCCGCGAGCGCGTGTCCGACCGGGTCCTCCCAAGTGTCTCGCGAGCCCGGGAGGCCGGCCGCGATCCAGCCCGCGACGGTCTGCGCGCCATCGGGCTCGTACGCGAGCGGAAGCGTCAACCCGGAACGCGCGAGCCTCGCACGAAGCTCCGAGAGGCGCTCTTCGCCGGCGGCCGTGGCGAGCAGCGACGTCTCGTCGAGCGCGGCGAGCGCCGGCGGGCTCGGGGGGGCGCAGGGCTCGTCTCGGCGGGGGGTGAGGTTCCCGGGGTTCATGACGCCGGCGGGATCGCAGGCGGCGAGGATGCGGCGAATGATCTCGACGCCGTGGCCGAGCTCCTCGCCGAGACGCGGCGCCTTGCTGCGCCCAACCCCGTGATGATGCGACAGCGTGCCCCCCGCGCCGATGGCGGCGCCGAGCGCGGCGCGCCAAGCTCGCTCGTAGAGCGCGGCCGCGTCGGCGTCGTCACGGCCGACGCCCGAGAACGTGAAGTAGATGCTGCAGCCGTCCGGATAGGCGTGGCTGAGGTGCGCCATTACGAGCACGTGCTCCCCGAGCGCGCGACGCACGTCATCATAGAGCGTGCCGAGCCGAGACCAGGGCGCGGCAACCTCCATCGTGTCGCTGAAGGCGCCGAGGCGGAACACCGGAGACTGCCGATAGCTGACGCTGTAGCGGTGCTCGAACCAGGTGCGCGCCGGTCCCTCGCCGAGCGTTACGCCCCCCGCCTCGCCGCAGAGCGCGCTCGCGCGCTCCCGATCGGCGTACGTCTCGTCCGAGTCGCCCTCGAAGACGAGGACCAGCGTGCTTCCGCCGAGCAGGTTGCCCTCGGTCGCCTCGATGGCCGCGTTCAGAGCTGCCGGCACGCGGAGCGCGGAACGGAGGACGGCCCCGAGCCGTGAGCTCGCGTCCGGTCCGCGGGCCCCCCCCTTGCGCTCAGGCTTCACCGAGCCCTCGCGCATCAGCACCGAATCGATGGGATCGTAGAGCCGCGACACCGCGGGGCGCAGACCGTGTTGATAGACGAGCCGCAGCGCTGCCCAGCCGTCCGCAATGTTCTTGAAGGAGAAGGAGCTGAATGCGCGACTGGTCGGCGCGCGATGGAGCCGGAGCTTGGCGCGCGTGATGACTCCCATGGTCCCCTCGCTCCCGATCATCAAGGGCACGAGGTCGGGAGCGCTGCGACGGCGGCGGAGTTCGATAGTCTCCCCGGACCCGAGCACGCACTCGACGGAGACCACCATGTCCTCGATCTTCCCGTATCGACCCGAGCACTGCCCGGCGCCGCGCGCGGCGATCCACCCGCCCACCGTCGAGCAGAGGATGCTCGAGGGATAGTGACCGGTCGTGTACCCCTCGCGAAGCAGCGCTTGCTCGAGCGTGATCCCCATCGCTCCGGGGCCCACGTCGAGTAGCCCTGCGTCGCGCTCGATCGAGTGGTCGCGCATCCGCTTGAGGTCGAGTACGATGGTCCGTTCGTCGGGCTGAATCGCGCCGCAGACGCCGCTGCCGGCTCCGAAGGGAACCAGCGGCGCTCCCTCGGACGCGGCGAAGCGGACCAGGGCCGCTACCTCCGCGGTGGTCGTCGGCCACGCGATGCACGCGGGGCGATGCTCAGCGACGCGACCCGCGCGAACGTCGATGAGCCGCCGCGGCCAGAGATCGCGAGAGTACGCCACGCGATCAGGCGTGCCGTCGCTGACGAGGAGCCCCGGGATCGAGGCTGAGAGCGCGCTCGGGACGTCCACACGGACCTTGTACTCCGCGTCGCCGGAGGCGTATATGTCTGGGTAGCCGTGCTGCGCTTGTCGAGGTTCGCTTCATGGATCGTCGCCGGCTCGTGGCTCGCGCTGGCGTCCTGCGGCAGCGCGACGGGCGCATCGCCGAACACCGCGGCGGGCAGCGCCGGCGAACCGGTGAGCGCCGGCGAGCCGGGTGAGCCGCGCGGTGAGGATGAGGCGTCACGGGAACCCACGGCCGAGCTCTGCCGGGACGAGACCTGCTTTCGCTGCGGTCGCGGGCTGTGCCCGGCGGGGTTTTACTGTGACGAGAGCGCCCCGGGCGGCGCCGGGTGCGCGTGGCTGCCTGAGTGCGCGGCGGAGGCCTCCTGCGCGTGTCTCGCGGGTCGCCTCGGCTCCGGGTGCTCGTGCGAGCCCGACGCGGGGCACGCGCGCGTCACCTGCAAGTAGCCGAGAGCGGCGCGCCCTCACCGGTCGCCGGCCGCGCCGCCGAGCCACCCGAGCTCACGGACGCTGCGCGAGGATGATGATCCGCGGCGAGCAGTTCCCGAAGAAGACCCCCGGGGTCATGGGGCTGCCGCTCGCTTCGGTCACGCGGAAACCAACGTCGTGCAAGACCTTGCCGAGCTCGTGGAGCGCGTAGAGCCGCACCGAATACGAGCACTCTCGCGAGCGTCCGTCATCGAGGATCAGGGTGCGCTTCACTCGCAGTCGGCTGGTGATGAAGTCGACGCTCATGTCGTCCATACAGACGCACGCATCTCCCTCGTACCAGAGCTGATTCGGTTGATCGGCGGCCACGAAATCGCGGTTGACGACATCGATGAGGAACATCCCGCCCGGCTTCAACGCCTTGAACACGCGCTGCGCGACAGCGAAGTTCTTCTCCTCTTCGAAGTACCCGAAGGTCGTGTTCCAGCAGAAGATGCCATCGAACATCTCTTCGAAGGCCATCTCTCGCATGTCGCCCTGGAGGAAATTGATCTTCTGCCCGCGGTCCTGCGCGACGTCGGCGGCGAGCGCGAGCTGGTAGAGCGACAGATCGTAGCCGACGACCCCGTAGCCGCGGCTCGCCAGCTCGACCGCATGGTGACCATCGCCACAGCCGAGATCCAGCACCACACCGCCCGGAGCGACGCCGAGCGACTCCTCGATGAAGTCGACCTCGCGCGCGATCACCGCATCCGGGATGCGGTAGCTGGCGCGGACGAAATCTTCGCTGAAGATCTCCTCCCACCAGGGTCGCCGCTGCGGCCTACGTGAGTCGGCGAGCGAGGGTGGGCTCGGCTTGTCATCTGCCTGGGCGCGCGCGGAGCGCTTTGGAGGAGGAGGCGGAGCCGCCGGCGCGGAGCGCTTGGGCTCGCCCGCGGACGGTGCGCCGCCGGAATCCGGCGCGACGTCGTCATCCGAGAGCTCCTCGGTCGACTCCAGTATCGAGGCCGCCTCGTCGCCCTGCTCGGCGGGGAACTCGACGTCGAACTCCGGCGGCGCCTCATCGACGCTCTTGCGGATGGTGATGACCCGCATCGCCATGACCGCTGAGGATTGGGGCCGCTGCGGCTCGGGCACCGCCCCCGGCACGCTGTCGTCGGGGATGGTGATCATCTTGGCTCGACCCGCCCGCGCTCCGTCCGAAGCGGGTGGCACCGAGTCCGCCCGAGCGGCTGGCGCCGCATCGACGGGAGCCGCGGCCAGCCCGGTATCGGGGGGCTCGGAGACCGGGCGCGGCGGCTCGGAGATCGGGCGCGGCGGCTCGGAGATCGGACGCGGCGGCGCGGAGACCGGACGCGGCGGCTCGGAGACCGGACGCGGCGGAGGCACCGAGACCGGACGCGGCGGCTCGGAGACCGGACGCGGCGGCGCGGAGATCTGGCGCGGTGGCGATGAGACTTCGACGAGCTCCGGAGGCTGCGACCGTAGCGGCGGTCGCATCGAGGGCGGAGGCGGCGGACGGAGCGCATCCGCCGACGGAAATCCCTCGACCTCCGCGTCGGGTCGCGGGGGCGCGGCCGACCGCGCAACCGGCGTCTGAGGGATCGTGTCGAGGCGACCACGGCGGGTCGACGGCTTCGGGGGAGGAACCGCTCGAGAGCGACTCGAGACGGGCTCGGGCTCGACGGACTCGGGCTCGACGGACTCGGGCTCGACCGGCTCGGGCTCGACCGGTTCTACCTCCGCTTCGCTCATTCGTGGCGATGAAGAGAGATCCGGGATCTCGGGCGGAGCCTCGTCATCGAGCGAGCTCGCCGCCTCGACGGGATCGTCTTCGAAAGGGCGGTTGTCGTGCTCGTCGTCAGTCATGAGGGGCTCAATGTTTGTCCGAAGCGAACGGCGCCGAGAGGACGTCGTATCGTGAGGCCCCGCTCGACCAGCACGACCGCGGTAGAGCCCAGGTGGAAGGTGCCAATCTCATCGCCGCGCTTCACCGGGCGGGGCGGCTCGATATCGTGGACGCCGGGCGGAACTGCTGGGCCAGGGAGCATCGGGACGCTGATGCGTCCAACGATCATCGCGCCGACCATCACCACGATCACTCGCCCGTACTCTCTCGTGTCGATACAGATCGCGACGCGGCTATTACGCGCGAAAAGGCGCGGCACGTGCCGCTCTCCGATGGCGTTGACCGGGTAGAGATCGCCCGGAATACCTCGAATCGTCCCGATCACACCGTCGACCGGCGCGTGGACGCGGTGATAGTCGCGCGGAGAGAGATAGACGACCGCGTACTCACCTCCGGCGAAGCGGGCCGCATCGACTGGGTCGCCGATGAGCTCGCCCACGTCATAGGGCTTCCCCTTCACGGTGAGCCAGCTCGCCTCGTCGATCACGCCGGTCGACTCGAGCACGCCATCCGCGGGGCTCGTCAGCGGGTCGGAGCTGGTCACCCGCGCGCCAGGCCGCAGCGCACGCGTGAAGAAGGCGTCGAAGCTCGCGTAGGCGGCGCCGCCGTCGATACGCGCGGCGTCGGTCAGGTCGACCTCATAGATCCGCGAGTAGACCCGCGTGACGAGGCGTGACGCCGCGGGAGAGAGCGGCTGATCGCAGAGCCGCCCCACCATCTGGCTGATGCGGGTCCGAGGCAGCACCCGCAGGAGCTGGGCTGCGGCGTAGGTGGCAACACTCACCGGAAGTCTCAAGATTGTCGCGGGTTTGCAGTCAGGATGGTAGGCGGACCCTACACCCGGGTCAATCTCGCGACGAAGCGCGGACCGCTTCGCAGAGCGCGCGACGGGCTGGATCCTTGGGAACGGTGGGCGGCGGGGCGCCTATCGCGCCCGGCGAGCGCGGAGCCCAGGACCCCTCGCAGGCCACCTCTTCGGAGAGCGGATCCGCGCTAATTCCAAGGCGGAACGCCTGCTCCGCAGCCTCGCCAGCGCCCGCCGTGCGGTCCAACCGACCGCTCAACGCGAACCAGGGCCCGACCACCGCGTCGACATCGGCGACCGTCCCGAGCCGCCGCCGCGCCTCCTCGATTCGACCGGCGCCCAGCTCCGCCTTCGCAGCACGCCAGCGGATCGCGGCCTCCGAGCCGGCTTGCGCCAGGGCCGGCGCGAGCTCGAGCGAGGCCGCCGCCGAATACCCGCGCGCTTGGAGCAGATCGCCCAGACGCACCTGCCGCGCGAGCTCGTCCGGCTTGGCCCGCGCTGGAGTCGAGCCACGGGCTCTCGTCGGCGGCTCCCCCGGGCGCGCCTCCGGCGGGACCGCCATCAGCGCGGCCCGCCAGCGCGCCACCCAGTAGGTGAGCGGAAATCCAGTGACGCTCCGCATCGCGCCGTCGGCGTCGTGCGAGCCGAGCCCCTTGAGATCGTCGAGAAGGAGCTGGAACGCCGGCGCGCCGTTCTGCTCGATCCAATACGACACGAAGCTCGCGACCTCCGCGAACGCAATCGAGGCTGCCTCGGGCGTCGGCAGCATCGCGATCGAAGGCCCGAGCTTGTCTATGCCGACCGAGCGCCCGCTGAGCATGGCAGCGCGGGCCGTCTCGGTGGGGTCGGGGGTGCGATCGAAGGGCCGGGGAGCCCGCCAGCGCGTCTCCTCACGCTTGGCGACACCTTCTTGGAGCCAGAGCGGCGCGAAGTCCCGTGTCGCGCGCGAGAGCGCGAGGTGCGTCAGCTCGTGCGCCATGGTGTCCTCCCACGGATAGCCGAGCGCGGTGGCTCGCGGAGAGATGATGGTCACCCGTCCCCAGCGAGCCACCGCCACCGTGCCGGTCGTCTCGGCGGCGGCTAGCGGGAGCCCGGAGACGGCCGACAGCGAGAACAGATCGCGCACCATCACGATCCTGAGCGGGCGCGGGAAGCGCACCCCGAGATCGTGCTCGACATGCGCTCGCGCGCGAACCACGACGTCGGTCACGAAGGGAACCAGGACCCGGTCCGCGTCGTCCTGTAGCACTAGGCGGATCCCGCTCCCGGCGTCCTCGATCACGGTAGCGCCAGCGATCACCCCGGCGCAGCGCCGGCCGACGTCCCCGAGACCCGTCGTGTCCGCGGCGGCGAGCTCCGGCGACGACAAGATCGCGGCCACCGTGTCGCAGTCACCCAGGTAATTCGCCAACCGTGCTCGCAAGAGGGCGAGCCCGGGAGACTCCGTCGTCACCCGGTCGATGAGCTCGCGAGCTCGCTGGACGTCGAGCTCCGTGATGGCGTCGTCGATCTCCTGTAGGCTCGGCTCCCCGAGCCCGGCCCTGGCGCTCGAGGACATCAGCGCGCAGAGCATGATGGCGAGCCCGGCGAGCGCGCGACTAACGATCATTGGAGGAGCCCCTCCGCGTAGCGCTTCACGGCCGGTGAGAGCCGCTCGCTGCCCGCCTTGCCCAGACCCTGGAGCACGCGGCGCCGGAAATCCTCCGCGCTCCGCCCGTCGCCGGGGTGCGGGACCTCGCCGCCCATCCGCAGGCTCTTCCCGCCCTCACCACCGTCCTCGCTCGGGTCATTTCGCTGCGAGCGCGCTCGGCCGTCGTCCTGGCCGTTCGAGTCGGTCGTCTTCCCGTTGCTGGCTTGCTCGAGGAGGCGCTGCGCCTGCCGCTGGAGCTCGAGCCCACGATCTCCGCGACCATTGGCGAGCTCGCGGCTCGCCTCGCGCATGATGCCCGCCGCGCGCTCGAGCGCGCCGATGGCGTCCTCCGGCAGCGCCGTCTCGGCGTTCTTGCCACGGTCCGCCAGATTCCCGGCGCGCCGCGCGATCCCCTGCTCGGCTCGACTCGACTTCTCGAGCGCGCCACGCGAGCGAGCCTGGGCCTGCTGCTTCAGCTGGGTGAGCTGCTGCTCCGCCCACGAGAGCTCGGCTCCCAGGCGCTGGCGAGCCTCGAGCAGCGCGCTCCGATCGAGCGCAGCTCCGTTCGGGTTCTCGGCGGCCTTCTTCTCGGCGTCGGAGAGCGCCGCCAGCGCATCGCGGCCATCGTTCACCGCGTCGGCGAACGACAAGCGCTCCAGTGACTCGGCCATCGCGCCGGCGTGCTCACGGCCCAGCGCAGCGGCCGCGCGCGCCGTCCCGGGCTCGGAGCCGGGCAAGGGCAGCGCACGGAGCGCGCCGCGCACGGCCTCGGCGTGCCGCCGGGCTTCCTCACGCAGCGCCTCCATGTCGACGCTCTGCTCGGCTTCCGATAGCGATCGCTCGACCGAGCCCAGCTCGGTCGCGTGGTCGCGGACGAGCTCCTGCAGCTCGGAGGCGAGCTGGTCGAAGTGGTCCGCGGCTTGGGACGCCTTACCACCGGAGGCTCGGCTGCTGCCGGCCCCCGACTCCACGCCGCCGGTGCGGGCGCTGCCGAACGAGGGCTCGGGACGCCGGAGGCGCGCCGCGAGGTGGCGGGCCGCGAGCTCGGTGTGCGTCATGTCCGAGCGCGCCCGCGCGGAGCGCGCGCGCCCGAGATCCGCCGCGGCAACGCTACCGAGATCGCGCCCTAGCGCATCGAGACGGCGGAGCTCGCGCGCCCCCTTCGCGAGAGCGTCGAGCGCGACGTCGACGCGCGCGAGCCCGAGCGCCTGTCGCTCTGACTCCCGCGCGAGCTTCGCACCCTCGGCGGCCTCTTCGGCCACGTCGGCGAGGCGTCGCGCCACCGCGCGCGCATCGTTCGCCCCGACGGTGCGGAGCGCGACGTCGAACGCCAAGAGCACGTCCTCCGTCTTGCGTACCAGAGATTCCCCGGGCCGGAGCGGCCGCGCCAGCGCCCGCGCCTGCCCGAGCAGGAACGCGGAGAGGCCGCTCGGCACCGACAGACCTCCGTAGCTCGCGTCGACGACGTCGCTGACCCGAGCGGGGATGGCCTGGGATCGCGCGAGATGGTCGCGCGGCGCGCTCCCATCGAGCTCGCGCGCGAGCAAGTCGGTGAGCTCGTCGCGCAGCCCGAGGAGCGCCGCAAATCTCCTCGCCTCGGGTTCGCCGACGGCGGGGGGCACGATGGTGATGGCGTCGCTCTTGCCCCACTTCGAGCCTGCGACAGGATCGTTGTCGAGCGCCTCGACGGTCACCACGACCGGCAGGAACATGCGCCGCAAGAAGGGGTCGTCGGGCTGGAGCACTGCGCCGCCAGCGTCGCTCTCCACCTCACCGTCGAGCCGTGACAAGGTGCGACGGTCCTCGGAGCCGCCCGAGCGAAGCACGAGATCGATTTGGCGAAGCCCGTGATCATCCGAGGCGTCGTAGCGGAGCTCCAAGCGATCGAGCTCGGCGAGCTTCATGGTTCGCGGCGCGCTCTCGAGCTCCACCAGCGGCGCTCGGTCGGTGACGGCTCGGACCTCGAGGGACTCGGCCTCCTCGATGAGCGTGTTCCCGAAGCGCGCGACCACGCGCAGGCGTACGTCGCTCATCACCGTCCAACGCGCGACCACCGCGCCCGCGCCATCGGCGACGAAGGGCACCTCGCGCTCACCGGCGTGGAGTCGAAGCGCGCGTCCAGGTCGGAGGGGGACGCCGCGGAACACCAGCTGGGTTCCGATCGGGAGCTCCACCGGCTCGCCCGGCGAGAGCAGTCGATCGCCGCCCGCGCGAAGGTACGCGGGGAGCTTTGCGGTGATCTGCGGCGCGTCGAGCCACGCCAGGTGGAGCGGCGCGCGGCCGTGTCGCGCGACGAGGACGTCGAGCCCCTCGACGACGCGCGCAGGGCTCACGAGCAGCGCCACGAACGCCGCCCCGATGAGCGCATACCCGATCACGCGATACCGTGAGGCACGGCGGGTGGCCGCGCGCGACACGCGCTCCACCGACACGCTCGCCATCAGCCGCTCGAGGTGGAGCGCGGCGAGCTCCGCGGAGCCCGCGCTCGAATCATGCGCGGTCCGCTCGGCCAACGACAGCGCCCGGAGCGCCTTCCTGCCGAGCGCCGGGTCGGCCGAGACGAGCACGCGATGGATGGTGCGCCGAGCGCTCCTCCACGCGCGCCGCTCGAGCCAGGAGCGCAGCAGCACCACGCCGACCGAGAGCGCCAGCCCCACGCCGACCACCGCGCGCGCCGCGTCGGTGCCGAGGCGGGCCAGGTGCGCGCCCCCGAGCAGGACCGCGAGCACGAGGGCGAGCGCCGCGGACCGAGACGCGGGCCCGACGACCCGGCGCCAGGCCCCGGAGAGCTGCTCGATGAGCGCGGTCACCACCCGCCGAGTCTAGCCTGGATCGTCAGGACGGCCGCATCGGGTTACTCTCGCTCGAAGTACGGCGGGACATGGCGCGGGCAGGATCGTCTCAGATGAAGCGGGTGTTGCTCGGGCTCCCCGAGCTCTCGCTGCGCCTCGCCTGGCTCGATGACTGGCTCCGCGCGCAAGACCCGGAGCGCGCGGCTCCGCTGCTCGACGAGCTCTGCGAGGAGAGCGAGCGGATGGTGCCCAGCGCCCGCGAGGTCGTCGCCGCGCTCGCGCTGCTGGTGGTGTCCCTCGGTGACACCGAGCGCGTGGCGCGCCTCCGCGAGGAAGCGGCGGGGCGTCACCTCTTGAGCCTCGAACGCCTCCTCCGGCGAGGGCCACCGAGCGCGGCGGAGCTCCGACCGCCCGACGAGCCTCCGGTGCCCGACTACGGCGTCGGTCGTGAGCTCACGGTCGGGGAGCGGCGGAGCCTGGCTCGCCGTCCGCACCGCCGCGCGTTCGAGAAGCTCCTCGCGGATCCTCACCCGCTGGTCATTCGCCAGCTCCTCGACAACCCGCTCCTCACCGAGGAAGACGTGGTCCGGATGGTCGCGCGGCGGCCGGCTCGGCTAGTCGTGCTGCGAGAGCTCGGCCAGACGCCACGCTGGCTGACCCGCACCCGTGTGCGAATGGCGGTGGTGCTGAACCCCGGCTCGCCGAACGACATGGCGGTCCCCTTGCTTCAGCTCTGCACGCGCGTCGAGCTCCGGCTCACGCTCGACAGCGTCGACACCGCGCTGGTCGTCCGCGCGACCGCACGTGAGCTCCTCGAGCGGCGACCGCCCTTGCGGGAGCCCGAGGATCTCGAGCTCCACTAGCGCGCGCCTCACCCTTCTTCGTCGCCGTCTTCGCTCGACCACTTGATGAGCGCGCCGACCGTGATCTGCTCCGCGCACTCCTCGCAGAGCGGCGGCTCCTCGTAGCGAACCTCATCGCCCCGCGTCCAGAGGAGCAGCCCCGAGCCGCCCGGTGCCCCGGAGAAATGCTTGCCGCAGTGATCGCACTCGTAGACGCGCTCCGGGGCCGCCGAGGTTGGCTGGTCCGTCGCGGCCGGCGGCGCGGTGAGCTCACGCGAGACGGGCATCTCGACGGAGTATACCCGCCGGGCGAGCCACGCGCACTCGCCGAGCGGCGCCGCACGAGGGCTCCGCGCGCCGCCGCTCGCGTGAAAATGGCTAGTTTGCCGCGGCCGAAGCCGCGCCGGCGCCGCTCTCCTCCGCGCCGCAGGCGACTGCGAGCATCTCGACGATGTCCAGGTTCTTCACGTCGTCATCCTTGGACTGCGCCTTGATACCATCGGTGAGCATGGTCATGCAGAACGGGCACGCGCTGGCGATGGTCTGGGCACCCGTGTCGAGGAGCTGAAGCGTCCGCTTCACGTTCACTCGGTCCTTGTTCTGCTCTTCCATCCACATCTGCGCGCCGCCGGCGCCGCAGCACATGGCCTTCTTCTTGGTCCAGTAGTCGACCTCGACCAATTCCACGCCCGGGATGGCCTTCAAGAGCTCTCGTGGCGACTCGTAGATCCCGTTGTGCCGCCCGAGGTAGCAGGAGTCGTGATAGACGACCCGCGCCTTGACCGGGTGCTTCGGTGTGAGCTTCCGCGTCGCCACGAGCCCCATCAAGTAGTCGGTGTGATGAACGACCTCGAACTTCCCGCCGAAGTCGGGGTACTCGTTCTTGATGGTGTTGAAGCAGTGAGGACAGGTCGTGAGGATGGTCTTGAGCCCGCCTTGCTCCTGGTAACCGTTCAGCGTCGCGACGTTCGTCTCCGCCAGCATGCTGAATAGATACTCATTGCCGGCGCGGCGCGCCGGGTCCCCGGTGCAGGTCTCCTCGCCGGCGAGGATCGCGAAGTCGATGCCCGCCTGCTTGAGCAAGCTCGCGGTGGCGCGCGCGATCTTCTTCGCGCGGTCGTCGTAGCTCGCCGCGCACCCGACCCAGTAGAGGACCTCCGCCTTGGGGTTGTCGGCGGCGGTGGGAATGTCGAGCCCATCGGCCCAGTTCGCGCGGTCCATGCGCGACAGGTTCCAGGGGTTGCCGTTGGTTTCCATGCCCTCGAACGGCTTGTTCAGCTCTGCCGGGAACTCACCCTTGATGACCGTGAGGTTGCGGCGCATCTGCACGATCTTGTCGACGTAAGTGATGTTCACCGGGCACTGCTCTTCGCAAGCGCCGCAGGTGGTGCAGGCCCAGAGCACGTCTGGGTGGATCACGTTCGGGACCAAGTCGACCGGCTTATAGGTGACGCTCTCGGCCTTCGGCGCGTCGGTCGCCTCGGCTGCTCCCTCGACCTCGACCTTGGCCGCGAGGTCGGCGAGCGTGGTGCGCGGCAGCGCGTCTCCGATGGCGAGGAACTCATCCTGACGCGAGTAGAGGTGGTCGCGGAGATCGAGAGTGAAGTGCTTCGGGCTCAGCATCTTCCCGGTCTGAGCCGCCGGGCAGTTGTCCGTGCAGCGGCCGCACTCGGTGCAGGTGTAGAAATCGAGGATGTCCTTCCAGGTGAAGTGCTCGATCCGCGCGTAGCCGATGGGCGCGGCGAGGACGTCCTCGTTCTCGGTCGCCTTCTCCACCATGGCCATCAGGGCCTCGGTGCTGGGAGCGATGGGGCGGAGACGCCCCTTCGGCGTGAGGTCCGTCATGAACACGTTCGGCATGACGGTGATGATGTGGAAGTGCTTCGAGTACGGTAGGACGTTCAGGAAGACGAGCACGAGGCTCGCGTGCACCCAGAAGCCGAGGTGAGCGAGCGCGATGAGCGTGCTCGGGGCCGAGCCCACGAGCGCGATGGCGAACACCGAGCTTCCCGGCGTCGGCCAGGCTTGCCACGCGATTTCCTGCACCGGCGCGCCGAACGGCGCGACCACGGGAGCCGCGCTGGCACACCAGCCGGGCGCGCCCGCCGCCGCGCAGGTCGAGGCGAAATCGACGTTCAGCACCGTGGCGGCGCCGACGTACAGCAGATCGCCCAGCATCATCGAGGCGATGATCCCGAGGATGACCAGACCCTCCCAGCCGAGCGCCATGCGCTTCTGCGGCCGGATCACCCGGTAGTAGACGAAGATTGCCACGCCCACGAGCACGAGCACCAGGAACACCTCCTTGATGAACTCGTAGATGTGGCCGAGCGGGATCCCGGCGACCGGCTGCGGTCCGAAGATCCAGAAGTCGAAGGGTGGATAGAACCCGCGACCCCAGAGGATCAACGTGTTCAAGAGGAGGACGACGAACCCGAAGAAGATGAGGTTGTGGGCGAGCCCTGCCGTGAAGTAGTAGCGGAGCTTCTTCTGATAGAAGGCGTAGTAGAGGAGGCCCTTCAGGCGCTGCCCGACCTCGGCCCAGCGACTCTCGTGAGGCGGGCTGCCCACCTTCAGCAACCCCCAGCGGTTCCTCGCGCTCCAGGCGAACATCGCCAGGAAACCGATGATGATGAGAGCCATCGCAAGCGGGTTCATGAGTCCTCGGGCGCCCGACCCCAGCCGGGACGCTGGAAGCTACTTAGGGTTTCATGGCGCCGCGCGTCAACCCGTGACCACTCGGCGGTCACTCTCCCAGGCTAGGCTCACCCTGAATACGCGGCGCGAAGCGCTAGCCAAGCGGCGAGCACGAGCAACGCGGCGATGATCAGGATCATGACGAGCCGCGGCGCGAGCGCTCGCGTCGTCGCCGAGCCGGCGGCCACCTGCTCCGGGAGCGGCGGCTCGGGCTCCACGCGTCTCACTCCCGAGGCCGGAGCCGCGCCGGGGGTCACCGCGAGGAGCAAGCAACCGCGCGGCAGTCCCGAGCCGGGGCTCGCGGCGCCTCCGTGCTCTGGGATCCGGAGCACGAGCGCCCGCATGGCGCCGCTCGCTTCTGCGGGCTCCGCGCCGCGCGGGAGCGCGACGCGCACGCTCTCCGGCGTGGCCTTGCGCTCCCGCAACGAGAGCGCGCCGGAACGCTCGCACGAGTCGCATCCCCCGCCCTCACACGCGGCGCAGGTCAGGTTCCGCGGCAGCTCGACCTCGATCGTCGCGCCTTCGAGCAGCCACTCCGCCGGCACCGTCACCTGGTACGTCGCATCCGGCCCGCGCGGCGCATCCCGCGCGCTCGTCACCTTTCCGAGAACCGCTGACACTCACCGCCCAGATAAGCAGACTCCCCGCCGTCGCGCACCTCGCATTCAAAGCACGAGGTCGATGTCTCGCTCGTCTTCCACCTTCGTGAGCTCGAGCGTGATGGCGTAGGTCTTCGGGCCAAGTCGAGCGCCCAAACGCACGCGGATCGGCGGGCTCTCACTCCCGAGGCTCTCGAGCCGCACGCGCACCTGGTACTTGCCCCGCGTCAAGTCACCCTGCTCGAGGACCACGTTCTCCTGGTTCTGCCCTTGGCATTCGTTCTGGCGACCGGGGCAGTCTCGATCCTTGGCGAGCCCGCTCTTGGTCGCGCGCCCGACCTCGACGAGCTCGCCGTTCGGGTCGGTCACGTTCAGGTCGACGTCAGCCGACGGCTGATCCCACGCGATGATGACTTGGACGAGCCCGGTCGCTACCCCGCAGCCCTCGTCGATGAGGCCGTTGCAATTGTCGTCGGTCGCGTTGAAGCAGAGCTCCGGGCCCGTCGGAGTGCACGCGCGCTCGATCATGACGCCCGCGGGCACCGTGATGCGAGGGTCGAGGGTGCCGGGGCGGCGCGCTGGCCGCTCGTGGCGGGTGCCGCAGGCCGCGATGAGCGCCGCGACGGCGGCGCTCATCCACCATCGCGGCGCGCGGCGACCACCCGTCACTGCTTGCTCGGGTCGTCCTCCGGAATGTTCACCCCGGTGACGAGCTTCGGGTAGAGGATGTCGTGATAGGCGGCGCTCGCGAGCTTGCCCGTCTCGCCGGGCTCGTCGCGGAGCGCCAGCAGCACGCCTTGCTCCTTCATGAAGCGGAGCGTGCGGACCGCTCCCTCACGCTTCTCCTTGTCCTCGCCCTTCGCCATCTGCCAGAGGCGATAACGGAGCACGACGCGGGTGAACGAGTGGGGCCCGTTGTCGAAGATGAGGTTGTCGAACTGCTTCATCAGGAGGACGTTGGCCCACTCCTGGGGCGTCTGCTTGATGGAGACGTGGCTGATGGCGACCGCGTTGTCGACCCAGCGGAACAGCCTCCCCTGCTCGAGATCGTCGGTCGACCAGTAGCCGAAGCTCCGGTACCAGAGGTCGCCGAGCTCTTCGAGAGCGGCCTTGTCCTTGTCGGCGTACATCGCGACGGCGCGCGCCGCCACGTCCGGCGAGCCGCCGAGGATGAGCGCCAGCGCGGCGTCGTTCATGAGCGTCTCGTTCTTGAGCATCTCGAAGAGCTTGCCCTCGACCTCGGGGTCGAGCCCGGCCTTGCCGATGGCGCGCGCGACCTGGTGGCGCGTCTCGAGGGACGACTCGGGCGTCAGCATGCCGATGAGCGCGCCCGAGATGCCGCTGACCGGCTTGGTGATGATGGTCTCGAGTAGGCAGGCCCGGCGGAACTGATCGGCCTTGTCCTCCTTCTTGTACTCCGCGATCTTCTTGGCGACCTCGAGCATGTCGTCCTTGTTCGCGACCCAGGCGACCGCCTGGCAGGCCTCCATCCGCGACTGCTCGTTCTCCTTCGGCTCGTCGATGTATTTCATCAGCGGCTTGAAGGCCTTCTCGTCACCCCACTCGGCGAACCCGTCAGAGGCGCCGACGCCGATCGCGCGGAGCGTCATGCCGAGGATGGCGACGCCGCCCTGCATGAGGCCGTCCATGGTGACGTCGAGGTCCGGTTCGCGGCGCGTCAGCGATTTTTCGAGCACCTTCCACGACGGCTCGTCCTTGAGCCACCCGACGTAGCGGAGCGCGCTCTGCGCGATGACCCACTCCTCGGGCATGGGCGGCTGCTGGCCCTGCTTCGGGAGCGGCGAGCTCGGGTTCGACCACTTGCGGAGCTGATCGATGTCCTTGGTCGAGCCCATGGCCGCGAGCGCGCGAAGGCCGTTGGCGTGCGGAGAGGGCATGTCGTGGATCCAGAACATGACCGCGTCCTCGGCCTGAGTGGCGATCTGCTCGCGCTTGTCCGGGTGGAGTACGGCAAGATCCGCGATCATGCGCGCCGACACCACGCGCTCGTTGTCGTCCCGCTTGAGCTCCATCTCCCAGTCATGCTGATCGCTGTAGACCTTGAGGGGGTTCATCCGGAGCCGCTTGGCGAGATAGGGCACTGCGCGCTCGTCGCCGACCTCCGCCATCGCGATGGCAGCCTCCGTCTCCCAGTGGATGTTCGGCTTGGTCGCGATGTAGCGAAGCAACGCGTCGCCGCCGCGCGGGTCGGCGAGCTTGCGGACGAGATCGAAGATCTGCTTGGTCTGATACCAGGCGATCTTCTCGTCTTTGTCGTCGTTGGCATCGAGCGCGAGCACCAGTCCGCTGGTGCCGATGCCGTCGCGTAGCGCCTCGAGGTACTTGTTCCGGCTGTCCTTGTCGGCGGTCCTGAGCTGATCGATGAGCGGCTGGCGCGCCCGCTCGTCGCCGATCTTACCGAGGCCCGGAGCCGCCTGGCGGGCGACCTCCTGGTCGGAGTCCTTCACCAGCTTGATGAGCACGTCCGTGTACTTCGGGTCCGCGACGCGCGAGAGCACCGTCGCGACGAGCTGTCGCACGGCGTCGCTCGAGTCGCCGGCCATGGTCGCGAGCTTGTCGATTCCAGCGAGCTTCACGAGCTTCTCGGGATCGAACGCCACGCCGCCGCCCAGACGCTGCACCTTGGACAGGTGCCCGATACGGTAGAGCTTCATGACCTCGTCGAGGGCGCGCCCGTCGCCGAGCACGACCAACGCCCAAGCGACCTGCGGCTTCGAGCCCGGGCCCGCCTGCTTGAGCGTCTCGAGCAGCGCGTCCTTCGCCTTGTCGGCGAGCGGAGAGCCGTACTCGGCGAGCGCCGTAGCGGCCATGGCGCGGAGCGGATCGGATGGCTCCTTGAGCGCAGCGATGGCGGCGTCGACACCTGCCGGATCCTTCGCCCAGGCGAGCTGCTTCAGCGCTTCCATGCGAAGCTCGTCGCTCTGAGCCGTCGTCGACCACTTTCGCCACTCCGGCGCCTGCTCGGCCTTCGGGAGCATGAAGATCGCTTTCTTGCGCGCCTCGGCCTCCGGTACCGTAAGCTTCTCGGCGTCCTTCTTGAGCCCAATCGTGACGAACACGACGAGCCCCACCAGCGCCAGCACGCCGACCAAGATGGTGAGCGGGTTGAAGCGACCCTTCTTGAAGTTGCCGTCGCCGGGATCGAACGACCCGCCGCTCGGCGCCCCACCGCCGGCGGGCGGCGGCGCAGCGGGCGCGTCGTCGTCGTCCGGCGGCCACTTCGCGAGGTCGACGCGACCGATGGGCGGCGGCGCGACGGGGCGGGCGGACGGTACGCGGTGCGGGTTCGGTTCGAGCATGAATCCTCCAGCGTCGGATCTCGACGCGAGCGGTGGTGCGCAGGTGGCGCAGAGGCTCCTTCGACGAGCCCGGCGAACACTACCGCATGAGCCCGGCCGCGGGGAGATCACAGGCTCGAGCTCGGCGCGCATCACAACCCGGGCAGAAAACTTCGGGCTCGCTGCACCTGCCAGGGAGCGCAGCACGGCGCCGGTGAAATGACGGACCCGACGCCGGCCGCGACGCGGCG
Source organism: Polyangiaceae bacterium (assembly GCA_035063585.1). GTDB lineage: Bacteria > Myxococcota_A > Polyangia > Polyangiales > Polyangiaceae > JAPSGB01. Next base: position 40,603 of record JAPSGB010000025.1, on the reverse strand, counting down.
CCATCCGCTCCTGGTAGCCGCGGCCGCCACCCTCCTCGTCGCGGGGCTGTCTTACGGTCTTCCGGACAGCTCCGCCGCCACCGGCGTCGGCCTCGGGTTCCTCGCGGTGACGTGGCTCGTCGCGCTCCGCCGCGACGTCCCCGGCGACAGCGCGCACTTCGGGCTGTCGCTCGGCGGCCTGCTCGACCCGGTGCCGCTCGAGCCCAGACGGATGGCGCGCGACTCGCTCGTCGCCCTCGGCTGGGCGCTCGGGGTGGCAGCCGTGCTCTTCCCGCCGTTCTGGCTCGGCTGGGTCCTCTGGTGGAAGCCACCGCACGAGTTCGCGCCGGCCCCGTTCCCAGCGCTCGGAGACGAGGTGATGGGGCAGCTCCTCGTCATCGCGCTCCCCGAGGAGGCCTTCTATCGCGGCTACCTCCAGACCGCGCTCGACGATGCCTGGGCCGCGCGGCGCCGTATCCTCGGCGCCGACCTCGGCCCCGGGCTCCTGGCGGCGAGCGCCATCTTCGCGCTCGGTCACCTCGCCACCGAGGTGAACGCGAACCGCCTCGCGGTGTTCTTCCCGGCGCTCGTCTTCGGGTGGCTGCGGGTCCGCACCCGAGGGATCGGCGCGCCGCTGCTGCTGCACGCGATGTCGAACCTGTTCGCGACGTGGCTCGTGCGAAGCTACGGGCTCGGCAACTAGCCGGGTGCGGGCCGGGGATGCCGGCCCGGCGCGAGACCGTGATTTTGCGCCGGGCCCGGAGCCCAAGCCATCTCCACGCCGGTAGCTTTGCGCGACGCGCGCGGCGGGGCTAGCGTCGGCCGCGATGTTTCCGAGCTATCAGCTCGACGTCCTCGTCGACCGCGCGCTCGCCGAGGATCTCGAGGGGGGCGACCTCACCACGGAGGCGATCGTAGCTCCGGACACGCGCGCCATCGGGCGCGCGGTCGCGCGGAGCCCGCTGGTCGTGTGCGGCGGCGACGTGTTCGCGCGCTGCTTCTATCGCGTGGATCCAGGCCTCCGCGTGGAACGTCACCTGAAAGAGGGTGCGCGCGCGAGCCGCGACGACGAGCTCTGGAGCGTCGAGGGTTCGGCGCGTTCGATCCTCATGGCGGAGCGCACCGCGCTCAACTTCGCTCAGCGCCTGAGCGGGATCTCGACACGCGCGGCGGACTACGTCGCGCGCTTGCCGCCCGGCTCACGGACGCGCATCGCAGACACCCGCAAGACCACCCCGGGGCTACGCGCGCTCGAGCGGTACGCGGTGCGGGTGGGTGGCGCGAACAACCACCGGGACACCCTGGGCTCGGCGGTGCTCATCAAGGACAACCACATCGAGGCCGCCGGCGGGATCTCCGCAGCGGTCGAGCGCGCCCGGAGCCGCGCGCCGCACACCTGTCGCGTCGAGGTCGAGGTGGAGTCGCTCGACGCGCTCGACGAGGCGCTTCGAGTCGGGGCGGACATCGTCATGCTCGACAACTTCGACCTCGCGAGCATCGAGGAAGCCGTGCGCCGCGCCCGGGGCCGAGCGATCATCGAAGCCTCGGGCGGGGTCACGCTCGAGCGGATCCCGGCCTTGGCCGCGGCTGGAATCGACGTCATCAGTGTCGGTGCGTTGACCCACTCGGCGCCCGCCGCCGACATCGCCCTCGACATCGAGCGGCTGGGATAGGCGCGGACCGATGGCGAGGGTGCGAGGCATGGCGTTTCTCGGGACCGCGCGCTTCCTGCGTCGGAACCACGGCGAGGAAATGCTCACCCGGGTGGTGAACGGCGCCGGAGACGCGGCGCGGGCGACCTTCGAGACACGCATCGATGGGCTCGGGCTCTACCCATACGAGGCGTTCGTCGGCGTCTTGCGGAGCGCGGACCGCCAACTCGGCGCGGGGGATCTCGCCTACGCGGCCAAGCTGGGTGAGGTCGCCGCACGCTCCGATCTCGAGACGATCTTTCACGTCTACAAGGTGCGTCCGGATCCCGAGATGATGATCCGCGGCTGCACGCCGATCTGGGGCATGTACTACGAGGACGCCGGCTACATGGAAGCCGTCGACACCGCTCCCGATCGGACCATCCTCCGGGTCAACGAGTTTCCGGAGATGGACCCGGCACACTGCCGCCTCATGGAAGGATGGATGATCGCAGCGATGGACGCGATTGGCGTCCGCGTGCTTCCGGGCGGCCACGAGACGGAGTGCATGAGCACCGGCGGGCGCTATCACGAGTTCTCCTGTCGCTGGAGGCCTCGCGCCGACTCGGACGCATGACCAGCTTCGACGCGAACCGCTTCGCAGCGCTGGCGAGCGAGCGCGGCCTCAGCCTTGGCGCGCCGCTCAGCGTCGTCGAGGTGACCGGCTCCACCAACGACGACGCGCTCGCCGCCGCGCGCGCGGGCGCGCCGCACGGCGCGACCTTCGTCGCCGAGGCTCAGGCGAACGGGCGCGGGCGGCGCGGGCGCGCATGGGCGTCACCTCCGGGCGTGAACCTCACCTTCTCCGTGATCGTGCGCCCGAGCGTGCCGCTCGGCCGAGTGAGCGCGGTTCCGCTGGTGGTGGGGCTCGCGGTGCGCGCCGCCGTCGCCCGCCGGCTCACCACACCGGTCGAGCTCAAGTGGCCGAATGACGTCCTCGTCGACGGGCGCAAGCTGGCAGGAGTGCTGGTCGAGAGCCAGCTCTCCGGCCACAGGCTCGCCGCGCTCGTGGTTGGGGTGGGACTGAACGTCGCGCTCCAGGAGTTCCCTGCCGACCTCGCGGGGATCGCCACGTCGCTCGCGCTCTCCGGAGCGCGCGATCTCGGACGCGAGACGCTCTTGCTCGACGTCCTCGCCGCCCTCGAGGAGCGGCTCGCGCTCTTCGAGGAGCACGGGCTCGCGCCGCTCCATCGGGAGCTCACCCTGCACGACGCACTCGCCGGCGCTCGAGTGCGCGTCGATGGCGTCGCGGGGCTCGCGCGGGGAATCGACGCGGACGGCGCGCTCCTGGTCGCAGACGCGGGCGGCGCGCTACGCCGGGTGATCGCCGGGTCCGTCGAGCGCCTGTAGCGAGGCGCCCGGCCTTACGCGGCTTCCGGCAGTCGAGACTCGAGCGCGAGCGAGCCTCGCTCCGGGCCGGTGAGGGCAGCCGCGAGCAGCCGCCGGCCGCGGAACAGGCGGCTCATCACCGTCCCGACCGGAACCGACAGCGCTGCGGCCGCGTCCTTGTAGGCGCGCCCCTCGAGGTCCACCAGCCGCACGACCTCGGCAAAGCGCGGCGGGAGAGCGTCGAGAACGCCGCTCAGCCGACGGGAGAGCGCCTGCATGGGAGGAGCGCCATCCTGGTGGGTCCACTCACACGGATCGCGCAACAGCGTGTCGAGCGCGCGGCGCTCACGCCGCGAGCGCCGGCAGCGCGTGATGAAGACGCTGTAGAGGATCTGCTGCAACCACGCGCGCAGGTTGGTGCCCGGCTCGAAGCTCGCCTCGAAGCGCAGCGCGCGCTCGACGGCATCTTGCACCAAGTCGTCGGCCTCCACAGGGTTCTTCGAGAGCTTGAGCGCGCGGGCGCGCAGGCTCGGAAGCACCAGGTCGAGATCATCACGCAGGGAGCGTGCGGTTCGAGGGTTCTCCGCGGTTCGTGCCATCGCCAGGGTCATCTCGGAATGTCCTCCGACCAAGCCCTCTCGCAAGCCATGTGCCAAGGGCATATTGCGGGAAAACTGCCGCGTTCTCCGCTCTCGCGCGTCCCGCGAGCCGCACCCCGCGTGTCAAACTGGCAGCCCCGGCCTCACGCGAGTGACGGAGCGGCGCGCGGACGCGATCCGGTCAGGCGCGAAGCTCGCCAAGACACGCGGGGAGCGCGTCGGCGAGCTCATGAGCGACGAGTCCGCGATCCGCTCGCGTCACGCTCCCCCACCGCTCGCCGGCGCGACCGTGGAGGTACGCGCCGGACCACGCCGCCGCAAACGGCTCCGCGTGAACCGCGAGCGCGGCGATCATCCCGGAGAGCACGTCGCCGGCGCCGCCGGTGGCGAGCGCAGGCACACCGGTAGCGTTCACCACCGGGAGCCTCCCGGGCGCGCCCACCAGCGTCCGCGGCCCCTTGAGCAGGACCACCGCCCGGGTGAGCTCCACCGCGCGCGCGAGCGCTCCGAAGCGATCCGCCTCGACCTCTGCGGCCGAGCGATCGAGGAGCCGCCCGAGCTCCGCCGAGTGAGGGGTGAGGATGAGCCGCCCAGCGGCGCCCGCGAGCTCGCCGGCTCGACCGGCGAAGTGGGTGAGCGCGTCGGCGTCGACGACCTTCACGCCATCCCACCGGAGCACCACGTGCTCGGTCACGCGCCGCGCGCGCTCGTCGAGCCCGAGCCCGGGCCCGATGGCGACTGAATGGGTCCCCTCGAGGAGCGCGTCGAGAGAGGCCTCGACGCTCACCGGATCGATCCTCGCGGTCATCTCCTCGAGCGCGCGCGCCTCCACCGCGCCCTGCACCTCGGGGAAGGTGGCGATGGTGACCAGCCCGGCTCCCGCGCGCAGCGCGCCCCGCGCGACCAGGAGCGCAGCGCCCGTCTTGCCCGCCGAGCCAGCGATGGCGAGCACGCGTCCCGCGGAGGACTTGTGCGCGGACACCGGGCGCGCGACGACCGCGTGCGCCACGTCGGCGCGCTCGCTCAGATACGCGGCGCACGCTTCCATCCTGGTGCCGGGCACGCCGATGTCCACGACCTCGACGCGCCCGGCGTGCTCGGCGCCGCTCGTGGTGTAGAGCCCGAGCTTCGGGTGCGCGAACGTCACCGTGAGGTGTGCGCGCACCGCAGCGCCGAGGACCGCGCCGGTGTCCGCGTGGAGCCCCGACGGGAGGTCGAGCGCGGCTCGGAACGCAGACGCGGCGTTGATACGGAGGATGAGCTCGCGAAACCAACCGGTGACGTCCCGATCGAGCCCGGTGCCGAGCAGGCCGTCCGCGACGCCGGCCGCGCCAGCCAGGCAATCCTCGAGCCTCGCTTCCTCTCCGGCTCGGAGCTCGAGCGTCTCCCCGCCGATGCCGCGCCAGGCGTGAAAATTCACGAGCGCGTCGCCGGTGAGCCTCGCGGAGTCCACCGCGAGCAGCACGCGCGCATCCCGACCGAGGGTGCGGAGGCGCCGCGCGACGACGAAGCCGTCCCCGCCGTTGTTTCCCGCGCCGCACATGACCACGATGGGCCCGGGCGGCGTCTCGCGCGCGATGAGGTCGGCGGCGCCTCGCCCTGCGTTTTCCATCAGCACCACGCTCGGCACCCGACACTCGAGCATCGCGTGGCGATCGAACGCCCGCATCTGCTCTCGCGACAGGACCGGGATCACGACGGCTCTCCCTCGAGGACGACCACCGCCGCGGCGACACCGCCGTCGTGAGTGATGGACACCAGACTGCGCGTGACACCCAGGCGGCGCGCGTGCGGGATGGCCGCGCCGAGCAGGTGCAAGGTGGGTACGCCGAGGGGACCGCGGCGAATCTCCACGTCTTGCCACCAGACGTCGCGCGGCGCGCCGAGCGCCTTGCTGAGGGCCTCCTTGGCGGCAAATCGCCCCGCCAGGGCCGCCGCGCGATCGGCGGCGCGGTCAGCGAGCTCGTCACGCTCACGCGGCGTCAGGATGCGCTCGGCGAAGCGCGAACCGTGACGCTCGAGCGCGCGCTCGAAGCGGTCGATGGCGGCGACGTCGATCCCGAGCCCGACGATCACCGCTCACCCCCGCGCGCGGAGCCCGCGTTCGAGCGCGCCCCGGAACCCGCGGACGGCCTCGGCGAGCCCCATCATCACGGCGTCCGCGATCACCGCGTGGCCGATGTTCAGCTCAGCGACCGCGGGGATCGCCACGATGTCGCCGACGTTTGCGCGAGTGAGCCCGTGCCCGGCGGCGACGTCGAGGTTGAGGCTCGCGGCGAGCGCCGCGCCGGCACGGAGCCGCCGGAGCTCGAGCCACCGCTCCTCTCCGGAGGCCTCGCAGTACTCGCCGGTGTGAAGCTCCACCTGCCGTGCGCCGAGCTCGCGCGCGAGCTCGATTTCCGCATCGTTCGGGGCGATGAAGAGGCTCAGCTTGATGCCGACCCGCGCGCAGGTCTCGGCGGCCCTGGCGATCTTGTCGCGCGTCGCAGCGACGTCCAGCCCGCCCTCGGTGGTGCGCTCTTCGCGTCGCTCGGGGACCAGCGTGATGACGTCCGGGCGAACCCGCTCGGCGATCGCGAGCATCTCGTCGGTCGCCGCCATCTCGAGGTTGAGGAGCGTGGTGACGCTGGCGCGGAGCCGTGAGAGGTCATCGTCGGTGATGTGCCGGCGATCCTCCCGGAGGTGCGCGGTGATCCCGTCCGCGCCGGCGAGCTCGGCGAGGCCGGCCGCGAGCACCGGATCCGGGTAACGGGTGCCGCGCGCGTTCCGCACGGTCGCGACGTGATCGACGTTGATGTGAAGGCGGACCATCCCCGTTTTCACCTATTCGTCGTCGCTGCCAAATTCCCAGTCCTCACCGAAGAGCGCGCCCTTCGGTGTGGCGAGCGCCTCGCCCTTCGGGCCGTCCCGACGCACCACCAGCGTATAGCTCGTCTGGGTATCCTCGCTCTCGCGCGCGATCACCGTGATCACGTTGACCCCGGGCTCGAGCTTGGCGTCGAAGGCGAAGGGCATGTTCGTCGAGCTCTTCCCCTTGCGGTTCGACTGGTAAAATACCTTGTGCGCGCCCACGAACGCGTAGCCGTCGAGCACGCGGTCATTGTCGGTCGCGGTCCCCTCGATGCGGATGTGGTCCTCGCGGGTCGCGAGCGCCGCGGGCTTTACCTCCACGAGCGGAGGCGAGCGGGTGAGCAGCGGCGAGAACGAGCCCTTCGCGGGCGCCTGCGAGTCCTTCACGGTCGTGGTCTCCACGAAGCCGAAGCGCTGACCATCGAGCCGAACCTTGGTAAACGAGCCGAAGGTGCCGAGCCGCTCGAACACGCCAGCCTTCGACAGCTCACCGACGACCCGCGCGCTCGCGAGCGGCTCGCCACGCACCGGCGCGCCGGCCTCGGCGATCACCCGCCCGGACGCGGGGTTCACGAACACCCCGCCGCGCGTGACCGGGAAGCTGAGCTTCTCTGCCGCGATCACCCGCAGATCGCGATCGGCGACGCTCATCTCCAGCTTCACGAAGTTGTCCTGCAGCGCGTCGAGAACGTCGAAGGTGAACGCGACCTGACGGACGTCGCCCGGGTTCATGCTGGGGACGTCGAAGCGACCATTTCGGAGCAAGAGCCCGTCGCCAGTGACGTTGCGCAAGTTCGCCTGCGTCTCATAGGAGCGCCCGGTGCCGACGTTCTTGACCGTCAGGTAGAGCGTCGCGCCCTCGCCGCGGCTGAGGGCGCCGTCTCCGTTGCCCGGGTGATCGTCGACCAACTGGTAGGTATAAGCGAACGAGGGCCTCGGGAGGCTCTGGACGGTGGGGCGCAGCTCGACCTCGGGCGGCGCCTCGCCCCCCTCGCCACTGAACCGCACCTTCACCACGTCCTGGCGGGTGACGGCCGCAAGCGGGATGCGGCATACGCGCTTCGCGTCCTCGGCCACCGGCGTCGTGGAGCCCGGCTTGCGCCCGTCGACCTCGCACCAGCCGAGCGGCGCCGTGGCGCTCTTCGACTCGCCCGGCCCGATCTTGCCAAAGACCAGCTCCTTCTCGTCGAAGTAGTTGCCGTCGCTCTTGGTCGTCGCGCGCATCTGGTAGATGGGCTTCGCGCCTTTGTTCTTGATGGTAACCTTCAAGGTCATCGGCTCACCGGCGACCACCGTGTCGTTCTTGCGATCGGTCTCGACCTTGACCTCGTAATCACTCGCGGCGGGCCCGCCTTCGGCTCCCGCGGGCGGCGCGCTCCAGTCGATGCCGAGCTTCGAGAGATCGCCGGCGATCGAGCGGACCTGCCCGTCTTGCTCGCTGTCGAGGAAGGGCTTCGCCTGGCGAACCTCGTCCTGTCGCTTCCCGGGAGTGAGCTTCGCGACCAGATCACGCGCGAACCTGATCGGGAAATCCATCCGGAACTCGTCGTCGACCTCGCTGCCGAGCTCGCGGAGCTCCTCGCGCTCCTTCTCGGGCATGTTGTAGCGAAGTCGGAAGAACGGCGTGTCCGTGTTGTGCTTGCCACCATAAGACAAGCTCTTCGACAGGTCGCGCTCGCGGAGCGGGTGCTCGCTTCGGAACATATCCATCTCGAGCGTATCGGCCGTCATCGGATCGAGCTCGATGTCCGGCGGGACGCCCACGCCTTGAATCGAGACGTCCCCAGGCGTGAGATACTGCGCGATGGTGAGCTTGAGCGCGGCGCCGTCTGGAGTGACCCGCGGGAAGACGAGCTGGACCGAGCCTTTCCCGAACGTCGTTTGCCCGACCACGACGGCGCGGTCGTGGTTCTTGAGCGCGCCGGCGACGATCTCGCTCGCGCTCGCCGATGAGCCGTTGGCGAGCACGACCATCGGGTAGTCCGGCTCCGTGCCCGGCGCCTTGGCCATCTTGACGTCGCGGCCCTCGGAGGCGCCTACCGTCGAGACGATGACCCCCTGGTCGATGAAGGTGTCGGCGACTTTTGCCGCCTGATCGAGCAAGCCGCCCGGGTTGTCGCGCAAATCGAGGACGAGCCCCTTGAGTGGGCGCTCGCTCTTGTGGAGCGCGGCGAGCGCCGCGCCGAGCTCCTCCGCGGTGCTGCTCTGGAACTGCTTGATACGCACGTAGCCGATGCCGGGCGTGAGCGTGCGACTGTCCACGCTCTTCACGTGGATCTCCTCGCGGGTGAGCTCGAAGGGCCGCGAGCCCGCCCAGCCGCCCTGCGCGTCACGGTGGACCCAGATGGTCACCTTGCTGCCGGGCGCGCCGCGGAGCCGCTTGACCGCGTCGTCGAGCGGCATGTTGAGCGTCGACTCATTGTTGATCTTCGTGATTCGATCGAGCCGCTTGAGGCTGGCGCGTCCGGCCGGTGTGTCCGGCATGGGCCGTATGATGGTGAGCTGCTGATCGCGAATCGAGATGACGATTCCGAGCCCGCCGAACTGGCCGGAGGTGGAGAGGTTCATCTCGCGGTAAGCGTCCGGGCTCATGAACACGCTGTGCGGGTCGAGCGTCTTCAGCATGCCGTTGCAGGCGGCGTACTCGACGTCTCTCAGGTCGACCTCGGTGCCCTTCAGGTTCGCCTGAAGGAACGCGAACACCTCACGGAGCCGCGCCGCGACGTCCCACGGCCCCTGCACGTTGTCGACTCGGAAGGATTTCTCCTCGGTGTCGACCCGCACCGTCACGGTGGGCGCCTTCGGCGCGTGGAGCACGATGACCTGGGCGACCTCCTTCTGGACCTGGTTCAGCGCCGAGAGGAACATCTGCCGCGGCTTCACGCGCGACGGGTCGACGTACTTCTGCTGAATCGTCTTCAGCGTCTCGTTGACCGCGGTGAGTTGCGTGAGGTCATAAGGAGCGCGGGGCGAGCCCGGGCCCGCGACCGCCTGCGCCGCCTCGAGACCGCGCCACAGCCCACCCGTCCCGAAGCGCAGCGCGAAGAACGACGCCAGGGCGAACAGCCCGAGAACCACGAGTGCCCGACCGAGGCGCTCCAGTGCCTTCATCTCGGCCAGTATAGGACGTAAGCTTCGAGTTCGCCGGACTTCGTCGTCAAGAAAGGTGAGAGACCATGGTAGCGAATGGGCCGCGGAATCACGCGGCCCCCGCGAGCGTTGGTAGCGTTGGTGTAGGCTGCCGGGTTGGTCGGTCCGGCGCGAGTCAGGGCTGGGCGCCGGGCGCGGACGCGCTCCCGCCGCCGGGCGGCGGCGTGGCGTCGTGGACCCCGGCACCCGGCTTCTCGTCACGCCGAATCGAGTAGCGGACCAGCGAGCGCAAGACCTGGTTTCGCTGGACGTTGCCGAGCAGAACCTTGATGTCCTCGTACACCGACGGATCCACGAGGAGCGCGCCGACGGTGCCCTTGCCGGCGCGCACGTCCGCCATGACGATACGAAGATCTCGGCTCACCGCGTTCAGGTTGCCCATGATTTGCTGCGACTGATCGTCGCCGTAGATGAGGCTCCGGGCCACGCCGTTACCCTCGCGGACACCGCGCAGCGTGAGAGCGAGCTCTTCGGCCGCATCGCCGAAGTGCGCGAGGGTGGCCGAGCCGCTCTCGCCGTAGATGACCTCGTGCGCGAAGCCCGGTCCGTGCTGCACGCGCGCCACGATGGCGTTGATGCCGGTCAAAGTTCGATCGAGCTCGGCGGTCGCGCGGTCGAGGCTCTGGATCGTGTGAGAGAGGCGGTCCGCCTCTTTGTCGTCGCGGAGGAGACGCGGGATATAGCCTTGCCCGGTGTCGAGCGTGTCGAGCACGCTGCTGAGCGAGCGCACGCTCGAGCGGACGCCGTCATTGAAATCCTTGTCCGCGAGCGTCCCGGTCGTCTTCTCGAGGTTCCCCATCACGCGCTCGGCCGAGCTGCCAATGTTAGTGACCTTGGACATCATCGACGACAGGTCGTCGGCTTCCTTGCTCGGGACGGTGCCGCCCGCCGGGAGCCTCGGCTTGCCAGGCGAGCCCGGCGAGATCACGATCATCTTGTCTCCGAGCAGGCCCTTGTCGCCAATCTCGGCCACGCTGTCGGCGCGGAGACGCCGCGCGTCCTCCTCGACCATGCTGAAGGTGACGTAGAGGTTCGGATCGTTGGCGTCCTTCCCGTAGCCGACCTGGCTCACCGTCCCGACGTCGACCCCGCCCATTCGCACCGGTGAGCCGCGCTTCAACCCCTGCACGTTCTTGAAGACCGCCTGATACTCGACCTTCGACTGGAACATGCGGCGCTCATCGCCGATCATGAAGATGACGAGGCCGCTCACCACCAAGCCGAGCAGCACGAAGAATCCGACCTTGACGTCGCGAGAGGTCGCCATGAAGGAGCCTCCGTTTTACCTCACTTTGCCCGCGCCGGCCCGCGCCGTGTGGGCTCGGCTCGCGCGATGCGGGCGAGGACGCCACCCGGCCCCCGAGCCCACCGCGACGCCCGGCATCCCGGCCCTGGCCCGCGCCGAACCGACACCACCCCTCCGCGGCAGGCTCAGCCGTTCAGGAGCGCCTCGACGCTCTCCTTCACCGGCGCGCGCCCTTCGATGAAGTCCGCTACGCGGGGATCGTCCGCCGAACGGAACTTCTCGACCTCTCCCTGGCTGATGATCACGCCGCCGTGCACCATGGCGAGGCGGTCACTGATAGTGAACGCGCTCTTCATGTCGTGGGTGACGACCACGCTGGTGATGCTGAGTTTCTGCTGGAGCCCGATGATGAGGTGGTTCACGCGCGCGGTGTTGATCGGGTCGAGGCCGGTGGTCGGCTCGTCGTAGAGCAGCACCTCGGGCTGCACCGCGATGGCTCGCGCGAGCCCGACGCGCTTACGCATCCCGCCCGAGAGATCGGACGGACGCATCTCCTCGATCCCCGGGAGGTCGACCAGCCCGAGCGCCCACGCCACCCGCTCCGCGATGTCCTTCCGGCTCATCTGGTTGCCCGAGTGCTCCTCGAGGCCATAAGCGACGTTCTCACCCACGCTCAGCGAGTCGAAGAGGGCGCCGCTCTGAAAGAGCATGGCGATCCGCTGGCGCACTCGCGAGAGGTCGTCTTCACCCATGGTCGTGACCTCACGACCGTCGAACACGATCGACCCGGCGTCGGGGCGGAGCAGCCCAATCAGCATCTTTAGCATCACGCTCTTCCCGACGCCGGAGCCGCCCACGATGGTGAGGACCTCACCGCGGTAGATGTCGAGGTCGAGATCGCGATAGACGACCTTGGAGCCAAACCGCTTTTTTACCCCGCGAAAGGCGATGAGAGGCTCCGCGCTCATATCGAGCGGAGGATACTACCCATCTATCGCGTCGACGCGGATTTCCACCGAGCGACCCCCGCGCCAGGCATTCCACGCAAGGCGACCGACCACCAGCACGCGACCGCCGAGCGACTCGGCGCGCTCACCCATCGAGGGCCCGAAGCCAGAGAGCCGCTGCCCGCCGCTCACCGCGAGGTCGAGCTTCAGGTGGCCGCCCTTGACCGCACGCGCAGACACCAGCGACGCCTCGAGAGCGATCCGCGGCGCGGGGTTCCCCTCCCCGCAGGGTTCGAGCCGCTCGAGATCCTCGACCACCCGCGTGAGCTCGTCCTCCGGACATAGCCGGGTCACCTCGCCGAGCGAGGAGGCGCTCGACGAAGGCGAGCCCATCGACCACTTCTCGACGCTCTCGGCGAAGCGCGTGCGAAGCTCGGCGAAGCGCCCGGTCTCCACCTCGAAGCCGGCCGCGGCCTGATGACCACCGTACCGAACCAGGACGTCCGACACGCTCGAGAGGACGTCGACCAGGCGCGAGCCAGCCGGCGCACGCACCGAGCCGCGTCCGCGCTCGCCTTCGAAGCCGACCACCGCCACCGGCTTCCGGTAGCGGTCGGCGAGCCTTCCGGCGACGATCCCGACGAGCCCGTGATTCCAGCCGTGGTGACCGACCACGATCGCGCGCTCGCTTCCCCACCCTTCACGCTCGATTTCAGCCTCGGCCTCGGCGATGAGTCGCTCTTGCTCCGTCTTGCGCTCCACCGAGAGCTGCTCGATCCGCGCCGCGAGCCCGCGCGCCTCGACGTCCGAGCCGGCGAGCAGGAGGGCGAGCGCGAGATCGGGTGAGCCCATGCGTCCGGGCGCATTGATCCGTGGCGCGAGGCGGAACGCGACGTCCTCCGCGGTGAGCGCCCGACCGGCGTCGAGCTTGGCGAGCTCGATGAGCGCGCGCACTCCCGGACGGCGCGCCTCGGCGAGCACCCCGAGCCCGGCGCGCACCAGGGCGCGGTTGTCGCCGTCGAGCGGCGCGACGTCCGCGATGGTGCCGAGCGCGACCAAGTCGAGCCACGACTTCAGGTCGAGCGCGCGACCGAGCTTTGCGCGCAGCGCAGCACCGACCGACAGCACCAAGCCGCACGACGCGAGCCCCTTGTAAGGAAACCCGCACTCGGGGCGGTGCGGGTTCAAGAAGGCGAGCGCGGGCAGCGGCTCGTCCGGCACCACGTGATGATCGATGACGATGACGTCGACCCCTCGCGCGCGCACCTCCCGGAGCGAGGCATGATCGGACGAGCCGCAGTCGCAGGTGACGAGCAAGGTCGCGCCCGTCCCGAGGATACGCTCCACGGCCTCGGCCGTGACGCCGTAGCCGCCCCCGAAGCGACTCGCGAGGAGCGGCGTGGCCTCGCCGCCGAGCGAGCGCAGCATGCCGGTCAGGATCGCGGCGGCGGTGATGCCGTCGCAGTCGTAGTCACCGAACACGCACACCCGCTCGCCAGTCTCGACCGCGCGCGCGAGCCGCTCCGCCGCCTCCGCGCGCCCGGCCATCTCGTCCGGCGGCGTCAGCTCCGCCAGCTTCGGCGCGAAGAAGCGGCGGACCTCTGCTGGCTCGGTGAGCCCGCGGCGCAGCAGCACCTCCGCGACCGTGATCGAGGTGCGAAGCTCGGCGGCAAACGCGCGAGCCTCGGCGCCCGGCGCGCCGGGGAGCGTCGCGACCCAGCCTGCTGCCGCTCCTTCGCCGGTCATCTCGCTCCTCCGAGTAGCACGGAATGTCGGCTCGGCGCGGAACCGAGTTGCGCGGTACGATCGTGCTCGGCGACCGGCAGGCCGGCGCCGGCCGCGCTACCGCTCAGGTGCTGGCCGAGGCTCGTTTGGCGGCCGCGCGCCGCGGCTTCTTCGCGGCCCGCTTCGCGAAGAGGTGTTTGTCGAACCACTCGGTGATGGGCAAAGAGACATAGATCGACGAGTACGTCCCGAGCACGATACCGATGATGAGGCTCAGCGCGAAATCCTTGAGCGCGCCGGTGCCCCAGAGGAAGAAGGCGAGGAGGCTCATCACCGTGGTGCCCGAGGTGAGGACCGTCCGGCTCAGCATCTCGCTCAAGCTCGTGTTGATGAGCGTGTCGAAGGACGCCGCGCGCATCTTCCCGAGATTCTCTCGAACGCGATCATAGACGATGACCGTGTCGTTGATGGAATACCCGACCACGGTGAGCACCGACGCGATGGTCGCGAGGTTTATCTCCTTGCCGAGCAAGATCCAGACGCCGATGAGGCCAATCGCATCATGCAGCAGGCTGAGCACGGCGCCCGGAGCGAAGCGGAGATCGAAGCGGAAGGCGATGTACGCCCCGATGAAGACGATGGAGAGTAGGACGCTCACGAAGGCGGAGTTTCGGAGCTGAGCGCCCGCCTTGGGGCCGATCCACTCGACGCGCAGCGCGCTCGCCGGCACGCGCTCCGGGCCGAGGCGCTGGCGCAGCCCGTCCATGAGTTGATCGCCGCGGCTCTGCAGCGCGATCTCCACGCGGTTTTCGCGCGAGCTCTGCACGGAGATGTCATTTTCGCCGGCGCGAAGCGTGATCCCTGAGACCTTACCGATCCGCTGCCGCACCCAGGCGAGATCCGGCGCGCCGCCAAAGCGGACGCTCACCTTGTCGCCGCCGGGGCTGAACTTGACCTCGGTCGCAGCGTGCTCGGCCGAGCACTCCGCCGCGGGCAAATCTTCGCCGAAGCAGAGCGCGCGCTCGATCTCCGCCTGCTTCGCCTCGTCGATGGTCGAGACCTCTTGCACGCGGATGAGGTAGCGGTACGGGTTGCTCGCGTCGTCGACCTTGACCACGTCCGGCTGGGCGAAGCCGGACGCGATGACGGCTTTGCGGACGTCCCCCGAGTTGGTCGGCTGGGTGAACGCCACCTCGATCTCGGTTCCGCCGCGGAAGTCCGTGCCGAGCTTCGGGCCAGGCCAGACGAGGGACACGAGCGAACCTGCGACGATGATCAGGCTCAGGGCGATGAAATATCGCCGCTTCCCCATGAAATCGAAGACTCTTCCGACCGGAAACAGCTCCATGGCTCAGCCCACGTCCAGCTTCTCGAGGCGGCCGAAGCCGCGAACCCAGAGGTCGAACCACAGCCGGCTCACCACCACGCCGGTGAAGATACTGCAGAGTACGCCGACGATGAGCGTCACCGCGAACCCCTTGATGGGGCCCGTGCCGTACTGAGCCAGGATGACCCCCGAGATCAGCGTGGTGAGCTGTCCGTCGACGATCGCGCTGAGCGCGCGGCCGAACCCGATCTCGACGGCCGCTCGCGGCGATTTACCCAATCGTAATTCATCACGTATTCGTTCGTTGATGAGCACGTTGGCGTCCACGCTCATGCCGATGGTGAGCGACAACCCAGCGATGCCGGGTAGGGTCATGGACGCGCCGAACGAGGCCAGGATCGCGAGCTGCAAGAACAGGTTCATGGTCACCGAGAGGTCGGCGATGAGCCCCGCTCGGCGGTAGTAAATCACCATGAGGACGAGCACGATGAGCCCGCCGCCGATCGCGCCCTGAACCCCGAGCTTGATCGAGTCCCGACCGAGGGACGGGCCGATCCGTTGCTCGTTCGAAGGCGAGATGGGCGCGGGCAGCGCGCCCGAACGCAGCACGAGCTCGAGCTTGCGGGCGTCCTCGAGTTGGATCTCGGGATCGGACGCGCCCATGGTGATCTGGGCGTGGCCACCGGGGATCTTGGTCTGGATGACCGGCGCGCTCTCGACCTTGTTGTCGAGGATGATCGCGAAGCGGCGCTTGATGTTCGCGCCGGTGATCCGCTCGAAGATGTTACCGCCCTGGTCGGTGAACGTGAGCGCGACGTACCAGCCGCCGAAGCCGCCGCCCGACTGATCCGGCTGCGCGGAGGCGTCGGTGATCATGTCACCGGTGATGTCCGCGTGCGAGCGGAGGAGGTACGTGCGCCACCCGTCTTCGCTCTGCTTGAGGCTGTCCGGGTTCGTCCGGTAGACGATCTGGTAGCCGAGCTCGCGATCCGGCGGCAGCTCGAACTGCCCGACCCACTCCTTCAGCCGCGCGAGCGCCTGCTGCGAGGTCTCGTCCTTCTTCTTCTGAATGAAGGCGTAAGTGGTCTCGTGCGTCTTGGCGTCACCACCATCGTCGAGGCCGACCGGAGCGTTCTCTTTGCGGAACTCGATGCCTTCCGGCAACGCCTGGCCCTCGGTCTTCCGCTCGATCGGTCCGAAGAAGTCGTCGTCGTCGTCGAGCAGCTTGAACTCGAGCTTGGCCGTCTGGCTGATGATCTCGCGGATGCGCTGGAAGCTCTTCTCGTCCGAGCCCGGCACCTCGATGATCACGTCCTCGTCACGAGTGGAGACGTTCGCCTCGCGGAGGCCGAGCTCGTCGACGCGGCGCAGGATGATGTCCTTGGCCTGTTCCACCGCGCGCTCGCGGAGCTGCGTCTCGGAGCTCGCCTTGATGGTGAACTCGAGATCTCGCGCGTCCCGACGCGAGTAGCTGAGGTCGCCCGCGAACTGCTCGAGGAAGCGCGCGTCGATCTTGGCCGGATCCGCACCGTCGCGAACATGGAGCTTGATGACGTTGGCGGGGCGGCGCGGGGCCTCGATGTCCACGATCGTGCGGAGCTTCTTGTAGACGTCTTCGCTCGGCCGATCTTCGCCGCTGTAGAGCCCGTAGATCTTCGCGAGCGACGACCGCATGTCCTCGTAGTAGCGGTCGCGCTTGTCCTTGATCGCCTCGTCGACGTCGACGGTATAGACGAGCCGGAGGCCCCCTCGCAGATCGAGGCCCGCCACCAGACGGAAGCTCACATGATCGCGAATGTAGGCCGGGCACGGGACCTTGCCCGCCGACATGTTGTACACGGACGGCCAGAGCGCGAGAAACGCGAACAGACCGATGCTCGTCACCAAGCCGAGGCGCATGCGCCAGCCGAAGTCCAAGAAACCGGTGGCGACGATGAACGCCCAGAGCGTCAAGATGGCGAAGCTCGCGAGCGGCCAAAAGCCATCGTAGCGCGCGGCGATCGCGGCGGACGCGGCGGTCACCACCCCGAACCAGAGCGCGGCGCGACGACTGCGGCTCACGTAGCCCCACGCCGCGAAGAGCACGGCGATGCCCGCGAAAACGTACTGGAGAACGGTGTTCGTCACTGGCTCCTCGGGCGGCTCGCGGCCACTACTTCTTCTTCTCGGCCGACTCGGCGGTCTCCGCCGAGTCCTTCCCGAGCAGACTGCTCTTGAGCACGTCCACCTTGACCCCGGGCGCGAGCTCGACCTTGGCGAAGCGATCACCCAGCTCGACCAGCTTGCCTGCGAAGCCCCCGTTGGTGAGCACGCGATCGCCCTTCTTCAAGCCGGCGATCGCCTGCTGCTGCTTTTTCTGCTGCGAGCGAGACGACCAGAAGAGCAGAAAGACGAACGGGATGAGCAGGAGGAGCGGCAACATCGCGCCGAGGCCGCCCATCGAGGGCGCCGGCTCGGCTGCGTGCTCCGCGGCCGCGCCGGGCGCCGGCTGGGCGGCGTGGGCGACGCCCGCCGGAGCAGCGCCGGGGGCGCTATTGCGGCCGGGCGCCGGGGGAACGGCCTGGAATGCGAGGGGCGCCGAAAACAAGGGGTGTGCTCCGGAGAAGGGCCGGCCTATAGCGACTTTCCCGGGGCCGCGCAAGCCGTCGTCCGGGGCCGCGGAAGTAGCGCCCAGACCCGCCTTGACACGCCTCGGGGCTAGATGTAGTGAATCGGCCCCTGCATCTTGACGAGAGACAGATCCACGTTGGATTCGGCCCCGCCGGTCCACAGGCGCGTAGCTCAGTGGTAGAGCACTACCTTGACACGGTAGGGGTCGTTGGTTCAATCCCAATCGCGCCTACTCCGCTCGCTCGAGCGTGGCCCTTCGCTGGTTGCCCGAGCCCTCGCGTCGTGATTTCGTGACGCCATGATGGCTTCGGGGCGACGCTCGCCGCGCGAGCTCCTCGTCGAGCGCGGTCTCTGGTCGGACGACGTGGTCGCCGTCCGTGTGGGCTCCTGGGTGGGCGATCTCCACACGCCGGTGGATCCGGCGGCGGAGCTCACCCCCATCCGCTGGCAAGAGCCGGCGGCGCTGCCGGTGCTCCGCCACTCGGCCGCGCACGTGATGGCCGACGCCGTCCAGCGCCTGTTCCCGGGGACACAGGTCACCATCGGGCCCGCGATCGACGCTGGCTTCTACTACGACTTCGACCGGCCCGAGGGGCCCTTCACCGACAAGGACCTCGCGCGCATCGAGAAGGAGATGCGCCGGATCATCAAGGCCGGCTACCCCTTCTACCGCCAAGAGCTCTCGCGCAACGATGCCGCCGCCCTCTTCGAGAGGATGGGTGAGAAGTACAAGCTCGAGATCCTGGCGTCGATCCCCGAGGGAGAAGCGATCTCGATTTATCGCCACGGTAACCTGGACCATCCGGAGACGACGTGGGTGGACCTCTGCGAAGGGCCGCACGTCCCCTCCACCAAGTTTCTCGGGGTCGTGAAGCTCACGAGCGTCGCTGGCGCCTACTGGCGCGGCGACGAGAAGAACCCGATGCTCCAGCGCATCTACGGGACGGCCTTCCCGACCGAGGAGGCGCTCGAGCGCCACCTGAAGATGCTCGAGGAGGCGCGCGCGCGTGATCATCGCAAGCTCGGCAAGGAGCTCGAGCTCTTCATGTTCCACGAGTACGCGCCGGCCATGCCGTTCTTCTTGCCGCGCGGCGCGGCCATCTATGGTCGCCTGGTCGGGTACGTCCGCGACCTATACGTGGAGTACGGCTACGAAGAGGTCATCACGCCGCAGCTCTTCGACAAGCGGCTCTTCGCGACCAGCGGTCACCTCGCCAATTACTGGGAGAACATGTACCTCCCAGTCACCGCAGACATGCTGGATGCCGCTGGTTGGTCCGGCGCGGAACCGACCGGTGAGGCCGCGAAGGGCGGCTTCGATCCGAGCCAGCTCGAGCCTCTGGCGCAGAAGCCGATGAACTGCCCGAGCCACTGCCTCATCTTCGGGCAGCGGCGGCGGAGCTATCGCGAGCTGCCCTGGCGCATCGCGGACTTCGGGAGACTGCACCGCTACGAGCGCGGCGGCGTCGTGCACGGGCTCGCCCGCGTGCGCACCTTCTGCCAGGACGACGCGCACATCTTCTGCACCCCCGAGCAGATGGTCGAGGAAATCCGCTCGTTCAATCAGCTGCTCTTCGAGGTCTACGCGGCGTTTGGCTTCAATGACGTCTCGGTCAAGCTCGCGCTGCGCCCCGAGAAGCGCATCGGCTCCGACGCGCAGTGGGACGACTCCGAGCACGCGCTCGAGCGCGTGCTGGTGGACTCCGGACTCCCCTTCGAGAAGCTGCCCGGTGAGGGCGCGTTCTACGGGCCCAAGCTCGAATTCCACGTGGTGGACGCGCTCGGCCGGAGCTGGCAGCTCGGGACCATCCAGGTCGACTACAACATGCCGGAGCGCTTCGGGCTCGAGTACGTCGGCGCGGACGGCGCGGGGCATCGCCCAGTGATGCTGCACCGAGCGATCCTCGGTAGCATCGAGCGCTTCTTCGGGATGTACATCGAGCACGTCGCCGGCAAATTCCCGGTGTGGCTGGCGCCCGAGCAGGCCACGCTGGTCACGGTCAGCGAGAAGCAGGCCGACTACGCCGAGAAGGTCCGCGCAGCGCTCACGGGGAGCGGGCTCCGGATCGGGCTCGACGCCGGGCCCGACAAGCTCGGCGCCAAGATCCGCAACGCGAGAAACTCGCGCGTGCCGTACATCGTCGTCATCGGCGAACAAGAGGCCGCGGAGGGCACGGTGTCACCGCGCGGGCGTGAAGAGGGCGACCTCGGCTCGATGACGATCGAGCAATTTTCCGAGCGGCTGGTCGCGGAGAGCAAGGCTCCGCGCCGGGCCGACAAGAAGTAACCAGCCGGCTCCAGGGACACTGGCGCGCCGGGGAAGGAGAGAGAAGACACACGCATGGCAATGGGGAGACGTTTCAGTCGGGACCCGCGCGTACCGCAGGTGCGCGTCAACCACAGGATCCGCGTACCCGAGGTACGCGTCGTGATGGAGGACGGGACCAACCTCGGAGTCCTCGCCACCGAGGAGGCGCTGCGCGAGGCGCAGACGCGGGGGCTCGACCTGGTCGAGGTGAACCCGAAGGCCTCTCCGCCGGTCTGCAAGATCCTCGACTTCGGAAAGTACAAGTACGAGGAGAAGAAGAAGCAGCGCGACGCCAAGAAGAAGCAGAGCGTGGTCGAGATCAAGGAGCTCAAGCTCCGGCCGAAGACCGACGACCATGACATCGCGGTCAAGGTCCGCGCGGCGCGCCGGTTCATGGAGAGCGGGAACAAGGTCAAGCTCACGGTTCGCTTCCGCGGCCGCGAGATCACCCACCCAGAGGTCGCCAAGAGGCAGCTCGACATCATCGTCGCTCAGACGGAGGACATCGCGAACGTCGAGCAGCGCCCGCAGATGGACGGCCGCACCATGGTCTTGATGCTCGCTCCCAAGCCTCAGGTGCTCCAGCGGATCGCGAACGAGCGGATGCGCGCGGAGAAGAGCGACTCGGACGCCGAGGCGCACGACGGGCAGAAGCTCGGCGACAACGCTCAGGATGAGGACGAGCTCAGCGACGACGCGGACGACGACGACGCGGACGACGACGCGGACGACGACGACGCGGACGACGACGACGCGGACGACGACGACGCGGACGACGACGACGACGCGGACGACGGCGACTGACGGGGGGCACGGCGGACGGCCACGGGCTCGTGCGGCGGTCCGCCGCAAGGGTCGCGGTTTCTCGCGGCCCGAGCCAAGTCCTCGCCGGCGGGTGCGTCTTGGCACGCACCCGAACGCCGCCGGGGCGCGAGTGGTCGTGCCGGGACTCGCAGCCGCCCCCCCGAACGGAACGCCGGGTAAGGCCGCTAGAAGGGGAGGAGCCCCTTCGGGATGAGCCCGGCGTAATAGGCGCCGGCCGCGGCCCCGACGAGGACGAGGAGCAGGAGGAGCAGGATCGTACCGAAGCCGACGCCCGAGCGCTCCGGTGCGGGGGCAGGCAGCGGAGCGTTGGGGAGCGCGCCGCCGGCGGCCGGCGGAGCTTGGACCGGCGACGCCGGCTCGGCCCCCTGCCGCGCGATGGGCGCGTCATCCTCGAGCGAGGCGAGCGAGCCGAGCTCGTACTGCTGGTCGGTCGGGCGCCGCTGGCTGGTGAGGCCGAGCCCGAGGTCGGAAGACCAATCCTTGCCGCCAAACGAGCCGAGATTCAGCGGCGCGTCTCCGCCCGAGGGCTGGCTGTCGCCCTCGCTCTCGAGCGAGCTGAACTGGAAGAGCGCCTCCTCGATGAGCGAGCCGATGATGGAGCCCTTCTCCGCCTTGCGCCGCCGGCTCGTGTCGCGGTCCGCGAGGACGGACTCGAGGAGCTTCGCGATGTCGAACGACGAGACGGGTCGCCGGAGCCGAAAGAGCAGATCATTGAGATCCGCGCCGAGATCCCGCGCGGACTGATATCGCGCGTCGGGCTCCCTCGCGAGTGCCCGCGCGAGGAGCTGATCGATCTCGGGCGGCACCTCCCGGTTGAACTGGTGAAGCGGCGGAATCCGCGCGGCCTGGACCTGCCGGACCGTCTCGAGGTCGCTCTCACCCATGAAGAGGCGACGGCCGGCCAGGAGCTCCCAGAGGATGATGCCCACGGCGAAGATGTCGGTTCGGGCGTCCACCGGCTGACCGAGCGCGGCCTCCGGCGAGAGGTAGCTGAACTTCCCCTTGATGATGCCGGGCTCGCTGTGTTCGAGCTGGCTATTGGCCTTCGCGAGACCGAAATCTACGATCTTCACCTCGCCGTAGCGCGTGATGAGGACGTTCGGCGGCGACATGTCGCGATGGACGATGCGGAGGCTCTGCCCCTTTGAGTCTCGTAGCTCGTGGGCGTATGCGAGCCCCTCGCAAATACGAACGCAGATGAGGCACGCCTCCTCGAGCGGGAACGGCGCACCGAGCTTCTTGCGCTGCTCGATGACCGCCTTGAGGTCGGCGCCGTCCACGAACTCCATCACGATGAAGTAGGTGTCGTCGCCAACGCCGACGTCGAAGACCTGCACGCAGTTCGAATGGGAGAGGTGCGCGGAGAGGCGCGCCTCGTCCAGGAACATCCCCATGAACTGCTTCTTCTGCGAGAGGTGCGGAAGAACGCGCTTGATGGCGACCGTCTTCTTGAACCCCTCGAGCCCCGCGCTCTCCGCGCGGAAGACCTCGGCCATGCCGCCAGAGGCGATCTTCTCGAGGACCCGGTAGCGTTGCTGCTGTGTAGCCATCGAATCGCCCGCGCTCCCGCGGTGCGCGCCAGCGCAGGTTAGGGCCCGCGTGCATGAGGGGTCAAGCTCTCGGCGGTCGCCGGCGACGACCGCCACCCGGCGACGCCGCTCACGACGCGGCGAACCGAGCGAGCCGCCGCAGGAGCGCCAGGTGGTCCTCGGGGGCCGGCTCGAAGCGAGTGGCCTGGAAGAGCGCGAGCGCGAGCGCGTCGTGGTCGTCGCGAAATCCGAGGAGCGCGGCGGTGAGCCGCTGGCGCTCAGCGACCGGAACCGCCGGGCTCGCCACGATGAGATCCCCCGGAATGGGTCCGACCAAGAGGAGCACGCGCATCGAGCCGGGCGTCATCCCGAGATCGATCCAGGGCGCGCTAGCGAGCTCACCGCCGAGCGGCTCGAGTCCGACGTGGGTCGCGCCGATGTCCGCGCTGCCGCTCGCGACGGCCTCGACCACCTCTTCGTGACTGGCGCAGAAGATCTCGCGACGAAATGCGCGCTGAACGTCGACGCCGAGCGAGGCGAGGTGCCAGCGCGGGACGAAGTAACCCGAAGCGCTCTGGCGCGAGACCCACGCCGCGGTGAGCCCGTCGAGCTCCTCCAGGCGGCGATGCGGGCTGTCCGAGCGGACGAAGAGCGCGGAGTGATAGCCGGCCCGAACCCCGCGAACGACCACGACCAGCGGGATCGCTGCGCCGCGATCCTCGAGGCCCACCGCGAGCAGCGGCGCGGTCCAACCGAGCTGAATGTCGCCCATGAGCAGCGCCTGAGAGAGCGCCTCATAGGACGAGACGACACAAGGTCGAAGCTCTACCCCGCTCGCCAGTGAGAGGGAGCGGCAGAATTGCCCGAGAGCTAGCTCGGTGCGCTCGGAGTTGGCGACGATGCCGAAATCGAGAGCTGACATGGGCCGATCCGGACTCGCGAGGGTAGCGCGCGGGCGAGCGCCCAACTAGCCGCTCCGTGGGCGGGGGCAGGCGCCGAACCCAATCCATGATAATAGCCCGCTCCATGAGCGACCCAGGCGATTCCGCCGACCCCAGCACCGAGCTCCTGCCGGACGAGCCGCACACGCCCCAGTGGCTCACGCTCGTCGGGCTCGCGCTCGGGCTCTTCGCGGTCATCTACTATGTGGCCACCCGCCCGGCCGGGAAGACGGCGGACGAGCTCCGGCGGAGCGCCGCTCCGGCGGCGGCGCCTTCGGCCGCGGAGGCCGCCAGCGCGGCTGCCGCTCCGGCCCCGGCGGCCGGACAGCCCGAGTAAGCTCGGAGGGGCCGAAGCGCGAACAAAAAACCGACGCCCCCCTCGCCAAGTGGCGGGCGATGTGCAAGTCTCCGCGTCCCTCGTCGGGGCCCCATCCCCGACAGCTTCGGGGCCGTAGCTCAGCTGGGAGAGCGCATGACTGGCAGTCATGAGGTCAGGGGTTCGATCCCCCTCGGCTCCACCGAACGGGCTCGCCTCGAGCCGCTCCGCAGACCGGAGCCGCCCGCGGGCGCCTGCGCGGAGAGGAAGGCGAGCACCGCCTCGCGATCCGCCCGGCTCACCTGGAAGAGCTCGAACGCCGCGGCGTCGAGCGCGGCGCGCAGGGCGGCGTCGAGGCCCGCGCGAGTCGCGCGGCGGCTGAGCTCGACGAGCTGCCCGCGCCGGACGGGGTCGAGCGGGGGCAGAGGGAGGGCGCGCAGATGAGCCACCTTGACCTGAGGGAACGCTGCTTGCCGCGCGTCGCGGCGGAACGCGACGTGGAGCGCCCGGTAGAGCGAGCTGTTCAGGAGCGCGACCACCAGCTCGGCGGGGAGCTCGTCGACCGCGAGGCCAGCGAGCAGCGTGTTGCGAAACGGTAGCCCGCCGTGGAGCGCGGCGATCGGGAACCGCGCCGTCTGGCGCACGACGAAGCGGACCTGCTCGTAGTCGGCGCGCGGGCGGAGACGACATCCGCTCGCGCGGAGGAGCGGGTGAGCCTCGCTGAGGAAGAGCCGCGGTGGCCCCTCCTTGAACTCGTGGACGTCTCGCCCCTCGAGGAGCGGGTAGCGGTGCGCCGCGTCGGGCTCGGGCGCTCGGCGAAGCAGCCGTTCGCTCACGACCCGTGACGTCTGAAAGCCCATCTCGCGAAACAGCTCACGCGGAAAGCAGGGAGCGCGGGCGAGGCGGGTGAGCACCTCGGGGACGCTGAGCTCCTCGGCGGCGCCGGCGGCCCGCTGTCGCTCGGCGAGCCGCCACGGGCGGTCATCGGCGCGCGCATCCCGAGCGGCGTCCGCGATGAGCGCGAAGCACGGCTGCACCACCGCCTGAAACGCATCCTCGCCAAACTCGAGCAACGGCTCGCGCACGACGTGCCGCGTGGTCAGCACGCGGCGCACCGCGCGGTAACCGTCGAGATCGGCGAGCGGGCTCGGAAGGAGGAGCGCGATGATGCCGCCGGGAGCGAGCTCGGTCGCGCGCTCGACGAACAGCGCGTGCAGCGTAGGGTAGCCGCGCATCGCCGCGTAGGTCGCGACGAAGTGCGCGCGGAGCTCGGGCGCGAGCGGAGCGGCGGCGCGCCCGGCGAAGGCGACCCAGGGCGGATTGCCGACCAGCGCGTCGAAGCCGCCCGTCGCGAAGACGCCGGAGAACTCGCCGCGCCAGTCGAGCGCGACCGCCTCGCCAGGCTCGGGCAGCGTCGCGAACGCGAGCGACGCTTGCGGCGCGGGCCCGCCGAGCCAGCGGGCCCCCGTGAGCGCGTCACCGACGCGCAGGTTGCCGCCTGCGTCGTCGAGGGTGAGGCTGTCGTCGGCTGCCCAGAGCCAGAGCAGCGCTTCGGTGACGGCCACCGCGAGCGGCTCGCGGTCCACACCGAACAAGCACTCACGAAGCACCCGAGTGCGCGACCGACTGCTCGCGAGCAAGCGGGCCGCGGCGAGCAGGAACGCGCCGGCACCGAGCGCGGGATCACACACGCGAAACGCGCGGTCGCTCCGCGCGGCCGCTCGGCCTCCGAGCGCGCGCTCGACGACGGCGTCCGCCAGCGGCGCGGGAGTGAAGTACGAGCCGCGCCGTTTCCGCGCCGGACCGACCAGCCCTCCCTCGTAGGCTCGCGCTATGGCCTCGAGTGGCTCGCGACCTTCGCCGAGGAGCGCGCTCGCCTCGGGCAGCTCGACGCGAGCGGCGGCCGTCAGCAGCCGCCCTCCCCGCGGCGTGAGCCCGCGCCGCGCAGCCTCCGCGCGTACCGCCGCCGCGAGGACTGCGGCGAGCCGTTCCTCGTGGGTGGCCGCGGGGAGGAGTCCCGCGAGCCGGTCGAGCGCGCGCTCGACGGGGCGGTGGCTCAGTCGCGCGCGCACAACCGCTCGCCGAGCTGCATCGCCTCGAGCATGCCGCGGGGGTCGGCCTCGCCTCGCCAGGCGATGTCGTACGCCGTGCCGTGATCGACGCTGGTACGCGGCACGCTGAGGCCCATCGTGACGTTGACCGCCTCTCCGAAGGCCACGAGCTTCATGGGGATGGTCGCCTGATCGTGGTACATGGCGACCACGCCGTCGTAGATGCCGGCGTAGGCGAGGCGATACGCCGTCTCGGCGCCGACCGGGCCCGCGATCCGCGCGCGGCGGCCGAGCGTGCGGCGCGCGGCGCGGATGCCGGGCAGGATTGCGTGATGCTCCTCCTTGCCGAGGAGCTCGCTCTCGCCGGCGTGCGGGTTCAGCGAGGCGACCGCGAGGCGCGGGGACGATTTGCCGAGCCGGGTGAGCAGCCGCGCGAGCCAGACGGTGGCGCTCGCGACGCCGCGCGCGTCGAGCGCGCGCGGCACCCGCGCGAGGGGGAGGTGCGTGGTGACCAGGCTGGTCGCGAGCTTCGGCGCGACGAAGCACATCACGCTCTCTCTGGCACCGTCGCGAGCGCGAAGGTGCTCGGTGTGCCCGCGGAAGCGCGCGCCGCCGGGTGCGCCCGAGCGGGCAATGATCGCCTTGCTCACGGGCCCGGTGACCAGCGCGGCGCGGACGCCGCGCGCGAGCTCGAAGCCCGCGTCGATCCAGGCGAGCTCCGCCGCGCCGGCGCGCGCGGTCGGGCGACCTGGCGCGCGCTGTCGCTCGGTGAGCGCGATCCCCGGATCGTGGATGAGGATGCGATCGGTGCGCCTGAGCCCGTCGAAGCGCGCGAAGCGTCGCCTCGAGACGCCGCGAAGCTCGGCGGCGGCGAGGATGGTCCGCTCCTCACCGACCAAGATCGTGGTTACGCCGCGGAGCTTGGCCGCCGCCGCGACGCTCACCTCTGGCCCGACGCCGCTCGGACACCCGATGGATACGACGATCACTCCTTCATTCTACCAGCCTCACTCCGACGGCGCGCGGAGCTTGTAGCCCGCGCCGCGGAGCGTCTCGATGGGCAGCGCATCGCCGAGCTTGGCGCGGAGCCGCCGGACGTGGATGTCGACCGTGCGCGGGCCGCCATCGTAGCGATCGCCCCACACGTGCGCGAGCAGGTGCTCTCGGTCGAGCACCCGGCCGCGCCGCTCCACGAGGTACGCGAGGAGCGCGTACTCCTTGGCCGTCAGCGGAACGGGCCGCCCATCGAGGGTGACCTCGCGCCCGGCTCGATCGATCACCAGCGCGCCCACCTTCTGGCGCTCCTCGGTGGCGAACTCGCTGCGCCGCCACTCGAGCGCGCGGATGCGCGCGTAGAGCTCCTCGGGCAGGTACGGGCAGAGCACGAAGTCATCGAAGCCGGTCGAGGGCTCGACACGCGCGACTTGGCCAACGGTGACCGCGATGAGCGCGCCGACGTCGTCGAAGGCGCGCTCGCGACGCACCACGCGAAGCGCGGCCGCGGCGAGATCCGGCCGGTCGAGCGCCTCGAAGAGCAGCGCCCGCGGGCGCGCGCCGGACGACTCGTGGTTGTGAAGGAGCGTCAGCGGATCGTCCCACAAATCGAGGGTTCTCACCGTCGCGCCGAGCTGGCGGAGCGTCGCCGCCGCGCCCTCGTCGCGCTCGAGCTCCGGCGCGTGACCGATGACGGCGACGAAAGCGCGAGGCCCGGGCGGGCTAGCCGATCTCGGTGCCACCGACCGTTATTTGCTCGAGCTTGATGGTCGGACAGCCGACCCCGACCGGGACGCTCTGACCGTCCTTGCCGCAGGTCCAGATGCCGTCGGAGATCGCCACGTCATTTCCCAGCATGGAGACGTGGCGCAAGGTCTCTGGGCCGTTCCCGATCAGGTTCACGCCCTTGAGCGGCGCGGTGATGCGGCCATCTTCGATGAGGTAGCTCTCGGTGAGCGAGAAGACGAAATCTCCGTTCGAGATGTCCACCTGCCCGCCGCCGAAGGTCTGCGCGAAAATGCCGCGCTTCACGCTCCGCACGATCTCCTCCGGGTCATGCGGGCCAGCGAGGAGCACGGTGTTGGTCATGCGGGGCATGGGCACCGCGGCGTAGCTCTCGCGACGCCCATTACCGGTGGGCGAGGCCTTGAAGTGTCGAGCCGAGAGGCGGTCTTGCATGTACCCGCGGAGCGTACCTCCCTCGATGAGCACGCTCCGTCGCGGCTCGAGCCCCTCGTCGTCCACGTTGATGCTGCCGCGGCTCTGGAGGAGCGTCGGATCGTCGACCACCGTGCAGAGCTCGCTCGCGACCGGCTCGCCGACGCGCCCCGAGTAGTTGCTGGTCCCCTTGCGGTTGAAGTCCGCCTCGAGGCCGTGGCCGACCGCTTCGTGGAGCAGGATCCCGCTGTCTCCGGGCGCGAGCACGACTTCCATCTGGCCCGCCGGCGCTCGACGCGCGTCGAGGAGGACCAGGGCTTGCCGGGCGGCGATCTCGGCGTGGTGCTCCGGGCTCCTTGCATCGAAGTAGCCGAGCGTCATGCGCCCGCCTCCGCCGCTCCGCCCCGACTCGCGCCGGCCACTCTGCTCCGCGATCGCGCGGACTCCGAAGCGCATCAGGGGCTGCACGTCGTAGGCGATGCGGCCGTCGCTGGTCGCCACCAAGATCTCGCGGATCTCCTCGGCGAAGCTCGCCTCGACCTTGACGATGCGCGGATCGAAGGCGAGCGCGGCGCGGCTCGCGCGCTCGAGCAGCGCGCGCTTGTCGA
This sequence comes from Polyangiaceae bacterium, assembly GCA_035063585.1. Classification (GTDB taxonomy): domain Bacteria; phylum Myxococcota_A; class Polyangia; order Polyangiales; family Polyangiaceae; genus JAPSGB01. Next base: position 12,421 of record JAPSGB010000025.1, on the reverse strand, counting down.
CCCCGGGCACGTCGATGGACGGCACGTCGAGCTCGTAGCGACTCGGCAACACCATGGGCTCGAGCCGCACCGGCGGCACCGGTCTCCCGCCGCTCGCGATGCGCGCGGCCGTCTCCGCCGCGCGCGCCATCGCCTCCCAAGTCAGGTCCTCCACGTGCGCGTACCCGGTCGCGTCCCCGCGCTGCACGCGGACGCCGAGCCCCATCGCCACGCCGCGCGAGGCGCTGCGAGTGAAGCCCTCCTCGAACGAGAGCCCGCCGCCGGCCCGATACTCGAAGAAGAGATCGGCGTAGTCACCTCCCTGCCCGAGCGCGAGCGCGAGCAGTCTTTGACACACGTCCGCGTCGATCCCCGCGGGCCCGCCGGGTGCGAACGGCGCGCTGTAGCTCTCACTCCGGCTCATCGGGGCGAATCTGTAGCCGCCCCGAGAGGAGAGCAAGCGCCGCTCGTGCCCGCCGCCGCCGGGAGGCGGGCGCACGAGCTAGCCCGCGTTCTTTTTGTCGTGCCGGCGCGGAACCACCCGGCGCGCCGGAAACGCGCGTCCGGGCGCTGCGGAGGCGCGCGATTTCCGGGTGAATTCCCCGGCATTCGGCCACGTCTCCTTGACGAAATCCCCCGTTATCCCTTATGTTTTGGCGCTTCGCGGTGGAATCGACGCCGCTCGCGAAGGAGACTGGACCAGACGTGGCGAGCGAACGCGAGAAGATCCTCCAGGCCGCGCAGAAGTTCGTAGACAAGAAGCGCTACGACAAGGCAATCGAGGAATATCAGAAGATCGTCCAGCAAGACGCGAATGACGCGCGGACCTTGCTGAAAATCGGCGATCTGCAGGCGCGCATCGAGGCCTACCCGGAGGCCATCGCGACGTATGACCGCGTCGGCCAGTACTACGCGAGCCAGGGCTTCGCGCTGAAGGCGATCGCCGTCTACAAGCAGATCCGCGAGCTCATCCGCAAGCACGCGCCGAACCTCGCCGAGCGCTACGCCCACATCGTCCCGAAGCTCGCGGAGATCTACACGCAGCTCGGCCTGACCAGCGACGCGCTGTCCGCCTACGACGAGGTCGCGACGCGCTTCCAGCGCGCCGGTCAGGATCGCGAAGCCATCGAAGTGTTCAGGAAGATGGTCGCGCTCGACGCGACCAACCCGCTCCCGCATCTTCGCCTGGCGGAGGCCTGCTGTCGCGTCCAGGAGCTCGACCCGGCGGTGGAGTCCTTCTGGGCGGCAGCCGAGCTGCTCCTGAAGCTCGGGCGTCGGGACGACGCGCTCAAGGTCGTCGAGCGCATCCTTCATTTTCGTCAGGACCCACGCTACGCGCGGAGCGCGGCGGAGCTCTACCTCGAGCGGGGCACGCGGGAAGACGGCCTGCAGGCGCTCTCGAAGCTCCAGATCTGCTTCCAGGCGGACCCCCGCAACCTCGAGACCCTCGGCCTGCTGGCGCAGACGTTCACCCTGATCGGCCAGGAGTCGAAATCGCTCGAGGTCTACAAGGAGATGGCGCGCGTGGCCCGCGAAGCGGGCAAGACCGAGCTCTACGCGCAGCTCCTCGAGCACCTCGGGGCGATTGCTCCAGACGACGAGGGCGTCCGCTCGATGCGCGCCGGGCAGCAGCCGGCGCCGAGGCCAGCCTCGCTCGCGCCGGAGAGCTCCGCCCACGTCATAGACGACGAGGTCGAGATCATCGACGACGAGCCCGCGCCTGCGTGGCAGGCGCCCGCGGTGACCTCACCCGCGCGCTACCTGCAGGCGAGCAGCCCGGACGTCGTGGTGGTCGCAGACGGCGTCGAGGCGGTCGAGGAGCTCCAGGGCCCGGGCTCGTTCGACTCGCGCGCGCACGCGCGGCAGGCGGTCCTCGACTGCGAGGCGTACCGCAAGCTCAAGCTCTACTCGAAGGCGGTCGAGGTGCTCTCCGTCGCGCTCGAGATCGATCCCCGTTCGGTGGAGATTCGCGAGAAGCTCCGCGAGGTGCTCGCCGAAGCGGGCGATCACGACGGCGCCATCGGCGAGTCGATAACGCTCGCGGCGATCTACCTCGAGCAAGGCGACGCCGAACGCGCCGAGATGCTGCTCTACGACGTCCTCGACCGCGAACCGGATCACCCGGTCGCGCTCGAGATGCTCCAGCAGATCGGCGGCGGGATCGTGCCTGGCGCAGGCTACGCGCCGGCCTCGTCGCAGTCGTTCGCGGGGCTCGACGAGCCGCCGTACGATCCGAACGAGCCGCTGCCCTCGTACGACCTCGAGGAGGTCCGGCCATCCCGAGCGTTCGCGAGCCAGCACCCGCCGCCGGTGTCGCTGGCGGACGATCCGTTCTCCTCCACGCAGATCGACGACCCGTTCGGCGTGGAGGCGCCGCTCCCGAGCTTCCCGCTCGGCGTCGACCATGGCGATGATTTGATGGCCGGCCTCGACCCGCACGCTGGCTACGACGCGGTCGCCGCCTACGGCCCGCCCGTCGGCTACGACGCGGAGCCCGCGGCGTCCGAGCTCGGCAGCTTCGACGACGAGGCGGTGACCTTCGACGAGCCGGACGTGGTCGAGCCGCTCCCGGCCTTCGATGCGCCGGACGGCCTCGACTTCGACGAGCCGGAATCGGCGGCGGCGCCCGCACCCCCGAGCAGCATCTCGAGCGAATCGATGGAAGCCATCGAGGAGGCGCTCGAGGAGGCGGAGTTCTTCACCTCGCGTGGCCTCTACGACGACGCCAAGACCATCCTCGTCGATCAGCTCTCACGCACCCCGAACCACCCGCTCATCGTCGAGCGGCTGCGCGAGATCGAAGCGGCGGCCGCGGACGCGGGCGCGAGCCGCACCATCGAGCGCTCTCAGCTCGGCGCTGACTCTGCGCCGGCCGAGGCGGATCACGCGTTCGACATCGCCGCTTCCCTCGACGCGCTCGATGGCATCGAGGTCGGCTCCCTCGAGCCCGAGGCCGCGGGTTTCGCCAACGTGAATCAAGAGGTGGACGTCGATCAGGTGTTCGCCAAGTTCAAGGAGGGCGTGCGCGCGCAGGTGTCCGAGACGGACACGGCGACTCACTACGATCTCGGCGTGGCCTACAAGGAGATGGGGCTCCTCACCGACGCCATCGGCGAATTCGAGCTCGCCGGCCGTGACCCGGCGCGCGAGTGCATGTGCTTCGCGATGATCGGCATGATCCACCTCGAGCGTGGCGAGCTCGAGCGAGCGGCCGACGCTTACAAGCGCGGGCTCGCGGCGGATCAGAAGACGATCGACCAAGAAATGAGCCTCTATTACGATCTCGGCGTCGTCTACGAGATGAAGGAGAGTCGCGATGAAGCGCTCTACTACTTCCGCAAGATCGCGCGGCGCGACCCCGGCTTCCGAGACGTCAAGGATCGCATCGCGGCGCTCGAGCCCGCGGGCGCCCCGGCACCAGCTCCCTCGCGCGCGGTAGGAGACGATGACGAGTTCGACCGCGCCTTCGACGACCTCTTCGACACGAAGTGAGGTCGAGGGCGGGTGTCGGTCCGGCGCGGGAGCCGCGCGGCCCGAGCGGCGGGGAGGCCACGCGACTCGGTCGACGCGACGGCAGACCGAGCTTCAACGGCGCTCGAGGTGAATGGGGCGGAGCGCGATGTTGTCGAATTCGTCGGTCTCCGCCACGCGGTCACCGTGGTCGCTCACCATGATGAGGTAGCGATAGCCCGCCTCGCCGTCCTCCGGAATACGGACGCGGAGCTTGTGCTCTCCCGGCTCGGTGCCCTTGCCGAGCTTCACGTAGCTCACCGAGGCGAGCTTGCGATCGTCGGGATCCCAGCGTGGATCGTGCGAGTAATAGAAGCTCACGTCGAAGGGGCCGGCGGTGTCCGCGCCGGTGTTCCTCATCCCGAAGGAGATCTCGAGCGCGTCCCCCGGGGCCGCCGCCGCCCGGTCGACGATGAAGTACTTGTCGGTCAAGTTCACCCTGCGTACCTCGAAGGGCGTGGCGCGGAGGTTGTTCCACTTGCGGAGCTCACCGTTCCGGTGTTCGGTGTCGACGAGGACGCCGAGCCAGAAAACCCCGCTCGGTAGCTTGGGGATTCGCACCTCCTGGTTGATGGTGCCGGTGTTGGTCTCGGCGCCGAGCCCCTCCACCTCGAACACGTCGGCGAGCGTGTCCTTTTCACCGATCTCGGCGTCCCTCGAGAGATACACGCCGACCTTGAACGGCGCGGCCGGTGATTTCCCGCGGTTCTCCACCCGGTAGGAGACGAAGACGCGGGCGCCGGGTGGCCCCTCGCGCTGGCTCACCGCGATCTGACCGGGCGTGAGGTCGGGTGCCGCGAGCACCCAGTACGGGACCGCGTCGGCGTTGTCGTGCTCGTGGAGCTCGGAGACCGCATCCCCCGGATCGACGATGATCCCGAAGGCAGCTTGCTGACCTCGAACCGGGCAGGTGGGGTCGACCGAGATCTTGCGGAGGACGTTCAGGCTCGAGCCCCCGGCGAGCGCGTCCTGTCGCCACGAGGCGAGCATGCGGACCGGGCGGCGCGGCTCGGTGACGTCGGCGCAGTAGACGCCGAGCTGGAAGGGACCGTACGCGAGCGTGGGCGCGGTGTTCCTTACGACCGCGGAGACCTCGATGACGCGCCCGCTCGCGCCACGATCGGGAGTGACGGCCACGCCCTCGACGCGGAGGTTCGGGCGATAGGTCGAGTCGACCTCGATCGGGGAGGAGCGGAAGTTGTTGTCCTCGGCGCTCTCAGGCACCGTACCCCAGGCGTCCGCGTACGCGTAGAGGTTCCCCGGCTTGCAGTCGTCGCAGGGCAGGATGCGCGCCGCGGCCGTGTAGGTCGCGCTCTTTCCGGCAGCGAGCCCGAGCGCGGCGTAGGCCACGCCGACTCGCGTCACGTTTCCGCGGGCGGGCATGACCCGGGCGTCGCTCTGATAGATTGCGATGCGAAACGGCGGCGCGGCTGCGCGACCGCGGTTCGCGACGGTCAGCGTCACCCCGACCTGGGAGTCGGGCGCGACCTTGGAGTGGCTGAGCGTGAGCCCGGTGACGACGAGATCGGGCAGGGTCGGCGCCGCTGCCGACAGGCGGGCGACCGCGAGGCCCACGAGCACGACGGCGAAGGTGAGCGCACGCGGTAGCGGAGCCGAAGCCATGGTCGGCGCACCAGCAACCCATGTGCCACGCTCACATTTGAGGTGAATGCTCGCTCCGCGCGGCGTAAAATCCGCGCCGATGGCGCAGGTCTCGTATCGCCCGAGGCGACCGGCGCAAGACTTGCGGGCAAGCTTCGGCTCAACCCGCACGATGATCGCGAGGCGGCGCGCTTCCGGCTCGAGTCGATGAGGTCGCTCGCAGGTCTTCGCCTACTCGCGTCGACACGCAGGCGCCGAGGGCTCGACTACGCTCGACGTCCAGCGAGCCCACCCGAGCGAGAGCCATGAGCCATAAAGAGACGCTGCTCGACAAGCTCGCGCGACACGACGCGACCGTCGGGGTCATCGGGCTCGGCTATATCGGGCTGCCGCTCTGGCTGGCGTTCGCCGAGTCCGGGTTCGTGGCGCTCGGCTTCGACGTGGATCCGCGCAAGGTCGCCGCGCTCGATGATGGGCGCTCCTACATCGGTCACATCCCGAGCGCGCGCGTGTGCGCTGCCGTTGAGAAGATGAGCGCTCGCGCGACCACGGAGTTTTCCCGCCTCGGCGAATGCGACGCCATCATGATCTGCGTTCCGACGCCGCTCACCGAGGCGCGGGAGCCGGACCTCTCCTATGTGACGGAGACCACTCGCGCGATCGCGCGCACGCTTCGGCCCGGGCAGCTCGTGGTGCTCGAGTCCACGACGTATCCGGGCACGACCGACACGATGGTGCGGCAGCTCCTCGAGGAGTCGGGCCTCACCTCCGGGCGCGACTTCTTTCTCGCCTATTCTCCCGAGCGCGAGGATCCTGGAAACCCCCGCTTTCACACCTCGAACATCCCGAAGGTGGTGGGCGGCGTCGACACGGACGCCGCCGAGCTCGCCGAGCGGCTCTACTCACAGGTGATCTCGGCCGTCGTGAGGGTATCGAACGCGGCGACCGCCGAGGCGACCAAGCTCACCGAGAATGTGTTTCGCGCCGTGAACATCGCGCTCATGAACGAGCTGAAGGTCGTCTTCGAGCCGATGGGCATCGACATCTGGGAGGTGCTCGACGCGGCGAGCACCAAGCCGTTCGGGTTCATGCGCTTCGATCCGGGCCCGGGCTGGGGCGGACACTGCATCCCGCTCGACCCGTTCTACCTCTCCTGGAAAGCGCGCGAGAACGGGCTCGAGACCCGGTTCATCGAGCTCGCTGGAGAGATCAACCGGGACATGCCGTCACGCGTGGTGAAGAAGGTGGAGAGCGCGCTCGACGCTCGAGGCACGCTCGTCCGCGGCGCGCGCATTCTCATCCTCGGCGTGGCCTACAAGCGCGACGTCGGAGACACGCGCGAGAGCCCGGCGTTCCCCATCGCGAGAGCGCTCGTCGCGCTTGGCGCCGAGCTCTCGTACCATGACCCCCATGTCGCGGAGCTGCCGGAGACGCGCTCGTGGCCCGCTCACCCGAAGATGAGCTCGGTGGCGCTCACCCCCGAGCTCCTGGCCAGCCGAGACGCGGTGATCATCGTCACCGACCACGCTAGCATCGACTTCCGTGCGGTGAAGGAGCACGCGCCGCTCGTCATCGACTGCCGCGGCGTCTACCGGGGCGAGCAGCGGAACGTGATCAAGGCGTGACGCACCCAAGTCACAGGGCGTGAGTGTCGATCAGGCGTCGGGGTAGATGAAGCTGCGGTGGGCTACCCAGATGGCCGGAGAATGCGACCGAACCGTAACCGTTCGGCAGAGCGAGCCCACGGAGAGCATGCTCGAAGCGGGTTTGCCGCGCCGCCTCCGCCATGGCAGCTGGGACGCTCCGGGCGTAGTACGACGCGCACCGCGCGTCGCCCGGAGGGCTTCGTCTTCGTCGGCGACCGGTCAGGTCGCGCCGGCGAGAGTGAACCTCCCCCGCCTGGCCCGACCACACGTGACGGCGGAGTCGTCGCCCGGGCGCCTGACCGACTGCCGGGTGTAGACCGCGCAGCGCGCCGAGCGGCGGTCGTCTGCGCGGATGTCCGGGAGGTCGGATCGGCGCCCCAGGCCGTGACGATATCGCGGTGACGGGGACCGGAACGAGGGGCAGCGTCGGCATCTCGTGGAGCAAGCGCGGGCTCGGCGCGAGGACTGAGACGCGCCAGTGACGATCTCTCGCCACCCGAGAGCGGCTACCTTGCCGGCTTGGACTGCGCGATGCGCTCGAGCTCGGCGGCGACGGCGGGCTTGTCGATACGCCCCTCCGCAACGCCCACCGCCAGCGCGTAGAGCGCCTCGGAGTCGTGCTCGAGAGTCACGCCGTTCATATCGAGGAAGACCTGCGCGGCGAGCGACCCCGCGCGCTCGTTGCCGTCGACGAAGGGATGGTTCGAGACGAGGTGGAACCGGTGCGCCGCTGCCATCGCGAACAGGCCATCGTGCGCGAACGTGCCGCCGAACGACGCGTGCGGTTGCGCGATCGCCGACTCGAGGAGGCCACGATCACGCCGGCCCGTGCCGCCACCGAAGCGATCGAGCTGGCGTTGGTGGCCCCCAGCTTCGTGTTCGACCTCGAGTCGAACATGCGGGTGCCGCCACCGAAGCGATCGAGCTGGCGTTGGTGGAGCGCGAACACCACCTCCACGCGACCTTCACCTGGTGGGCAACAGTCCGCGCCGGGGCTGCCGCCGTCCATGGGCGTGCAGCTCCCCAAGCTGCGCACATCGCAGCCACCGGCGCAGGCGCTGTTAGATCACACGTCGGCGAGCAGCACCGACGACAGCGTCACCACTATGGCCGTCGAGCCTCCGTACGGCGTGCCCACCGACACGGACGGGAAGGATCACAGCGGGGGCGCACGGGTGGGGGAGCGGGGCGCGAGGGCGCTTCAGAAAGGATGCTCGCCGTCTACCGGCTGATCGGCGATCCCGGTGTGCCTCTCGAGCCAGTCCTCCAGGAACCGAGCGCGGCCCTGGGTGAGGCCGCCGACCAGCTTCGTCCGGTCACCCCGGTCCAGCTCCGTCATCACATCGTAGGTGCGGCGTCCCTTGGAGCCCCGGACCTCGATCACGTAAAATTGCCGGATCTGCGCGCGCGCTAGGATCCGGCCGCCCCACCACGGGAGGGGTCCGTGCCGGACCGAGACCTCCTCCGCGTCGACCGACACCGTCGTCGAGTTGAACATCGAGGCGACGAGGAAGTACGTCATCCCCACGCCCACCGCGATGTGGATCGAGGCGAATGCCAGCACCTGGATCGCGCCCTCCGCGACCACGGTTCCTACGGTCTGAAACAGGATGCTGTTCCATATGACGCACCACACGAGCAGGAACAGGACCTGCCAGCCGCGCCACGACCAGCGCACCATCGGCGAGGGGGCGTCGTCCGAGACCGTAAGGCCGGTGGCGTCCGCGGAGGACCGGCCGCCGCGCTGCAACGCTCCTCGGCGCGCGCCGATTTCCCGCACGCTCCCGCAGGTCAGGCACGAGGCGATCCCGAGCTCGAGGTTCACGTTGCCCGGGGCGAACGGCGTGTGGCAGGCGGGGCACGAGAGCACGGTCATGGCTTTGCTTCCGAATGGGTGAGGAGGACCGCTCGAACCGGCGAGGCATCGGAGCCCACGATCCTGAGCGGGGCCGCGGCGAGCGTGTAGACGCCGTCCGAGACGTGGTCGAGGACGATCCCCTCGAGGATCGACAGGTCGCGGCGGACCACCGCCGCTTGAGCCTCAAGGACTCTGTCGTGGCAAGGATCGATCGACGGCGCGTGGCCCAGATGAACGCCGCTCCCGCGGTCCAGAGGTTGCTGCACGACCGCCACCACCGCCGAGGGTAGTCCTGCGCAGAGCGGGTCGTCCACGGGCGGCCGAGGCAGCGGTGTCCCGCGCTGCCTGTGCTGCTCGGGCTCGCCGATCGACCAGAAACAGGATGCGCTTGGCGATTCCCGCCTTCATGACCCTGTACGCCTGGCTCATCAGCGTGAAGGTCTTGCTGGTCCCGGTGGCCATCGCCACGAGCAGGTCCGGCTTCCGGTCGGCCACCGCCTGCTCGACGGCGGTGTTGGCGTCCTTCTGAGATGGGCGAAGACGAGGGTGGTCACGAGGGAGGGCGAGGGCACGCTCGGCCGCCTCCTCGAAATCCATGTCGAGCAGCTCAGCAAGCGCGTCCGGACTGTGGAACTCGGCAACACGCCTCGACCTATCGACATCCCCGCGCGTGAAGGCCTCGTGCTGCTCACCACCGTCGTGATCGCCACTCGCCGCCGGCCACGATGGGCCAGAATGCCGCTAGGCGAGGGGCAAGAAGGAGCCTGTCGCAAGCGCGGGTCGTCACCCTCGCCGCAGCCGTAGGCGCGCCTCACCGCGCTCGGTTCAACGTGCTCCTCACCGCCCACCGCCTTCGCATCCACGCGAGCGCCACGAGCGCAGCGAGCACCACAGCGCCGCGCCCACCACGCTCACCCCGACGCTCCCCCGCCACGCGGCAGCCGCACCCTCCCTCCTCGTCCGCCGCGACGTCGCTCGTCGGCGCGACGCACTTGCTCGTGCCGTCACACACGTTCGGGGACGCGCAGTCGTCGATCGAGTTGCAGTCGGTCTTGCACGCGTTGCCGATGCAGCGGTACGGCGCGCAATCGGTCGTCGTCCCGTCGGGGTTGTTCTGCGTGTGCTCGTCCGTGGTGCTGCACGTCGTCGTGTCACGCGGGATGCAGTCGTGCTTCGACGGGTCGCAGCGGAACTTCGCCGAGCAGTCCTTGTCGCTCGCGCACGGCGCCTTGCCGCACGTCTCGCCGGCGCAGACGTACGGCTCACACTTCGCCTGACGAACTGGCGGGCAAGACCCCTTCCCGTCGCAGTGCTCCGGTTGGGTCTCGACCCCGTCCGCGCAGCTAGCCGCCCGACACGTCTGGTCCGACCCGACATACCCCGTGCACGACGTCCCGTTCGTCCCATCGCACTGCGCCGTCGCGCACACGTTCTCCGCCGTACCGGCCGCGCACGCCGCGCGAGCTCCGTGAGGCCTGCCGACAATCGGCGTACAGGTCCCCTCGGTGCCCGGCGCATCGCACGCAGAGCACTGGCCCTGACAGGCAGAATTGCAGCAGTAGCCATCGACGCAGAGGTTGCTCGCACACGCCTCCTTCACCGCGCAGGCGTCGCCGTTCTTCCCCTTCGTCTTGCAGAACCCCCCGTCGCACCACGCGCCGCTCGCGCACTCGTCGTCCGTCGCACACGCCGTCGCGCAGGCCCCCTCCGTGCACACGTTCGGCTTGCAGTCGACGGCCCCCTTCGCCACGCACGTTCCGGTCCCGTTGCACGCATGCGTCGTCGGCACGTTGCCGGCGCAGTCCGCAGCCAGGCACTCCACGCCGCTCGCATAGACGCGGCACGCCCCCGCGCCGTCGCACGCGCCGTCCCGCTGGCAGCTCGCCACGCCGTCGTCCGGGCAGTCGTCGTGCGGGTCGAGCCCCACCTTCGCGGCGCCGCACGTTCCGTCGCCGTCACCGGACGCCTTGGTCGCAGCCGTGCACGCCTGGCACGTCCCGTTGCACGCGGTATCGCAGCACACCCCCTCGACGCAGAACCCCGTCGCGCACTGGTTCGCCGCGCTGCACGCGGCCCCTGCTGCGCCGCGCGGCGCGCACGTCCCTCCCGCGCAATACGCCGTCGCGACGCAGCCCGCGTCATCCGCGCACGAGTTGCCGCACGCGTTCCCCTGGCAGGTGTAGAGGTTCGGACAGCTCGAGGTCAGCCCGCTCGCGCAGACCCCGAAGCCGTCGCACTGCTGCCCCGTCAACGTCGCGCCCGTGCACACCCCGGCGCCGCACTGCACGCCGAGCTGGTACAGCTCGCATGCGCCGGCGCCGTTGCACTCGCCGTCCTGCTTGCAGGTGTTCGGCGTATCGGCGGCGCAGTCGTTGTCCGGATCGATCCCCTTCGTCACCGCTGCGCACGTGCCATCGGCGCCCCCCGTCTTCGCCGCGCTGCACGCCATGCAGGCCCCACCGCACGCCTGCGCGCAGCAGACGCCGTCGACGCAGAAGCCCGACTTGCACTGCGAGGCGCCGGTACAGGCCGCGCCGTTGTCCTGGTCCGTCGTACAGTGGCTCGTCCCGTCGCAGAACGCGCTCGCCACGCAGTTCGAATCGTCCGCGCACGAGACGCCGCACGAGCCGCCGTTGCACGTGTACGGCGAGCAGGAGCTCGTCTGCGCGGAGAGACACGAGCCGGTGCCGTTGCACGCGTAGCCCGTCTGCGTCCCCGACGCGCAGGTCGTCGTCCCGCACGCCGTGCCGCTCGCGTAGAGCCGGCAGGCGCCAATGCCGTCGCACAGCCCGTCGCGCTTGCAGGAGTTCGCCCCCTCGTCAGGGCACTCCTCGTCCGGATCGGTCGCCGACTTCACCGCGGCGCAGACGCCGTCGGTCCCGCCGGTCTTGCTCGCCGCGCAGGCCTGGCACGCGCCCGAGCACGGCGCATCGCAGCACACGCCGTCGACGCAGTTGCCCGACGCGCACTGCGAGCTCGAGCTGCACGCCGCGCCAGGCGCCTGATCCGGCTGGCACGTCGCATCCGCCGCGCGGCAATACGACCCCACTACGCAGCCCGCGTCGTCGGCGCAGCTCGTCGCACACGCCTTCGCGCCGCACACGTACGGGCTGCACTCCGAGCTCGACGACGCCTTACACGTGCCGAGCCCGTCGCACGTGTAACCCTTCTGCGTCCCCGCCGAGCAGGTGGTCTCCCCGCACGCCGTGTTGTTTGCATACAGCGAGCAGGCCCCGGCGCCGTTACACATACCGTTGCGCTGGCAGCTCGTCGCGCCGTCGTCGGGGCACTGATTCTTCGGGTCGGACGCCGCCGCCACGCTCCCGCACACGCCGTCGTTGCCCGCCCCCTTGAGCGCCGCCGTGCAGGCCTGGCAGAGCCCACCGCACGCCTGATCGCAGCAGACCCCGTCGGCGCAGTGCCCGCTCGTGCACTGCGAGTCGGCCGTGCACGCCTTGCCGTTCGACTGGTCCGGCTGACAGCTCGAGTCGCTCGCGCGGCAGTAGGCCGACCCGATGCACTGTGCGTCGGTGTTGCAGGTGGCGCCGCACGCGCTCGCGCTGGCGCATACGTACGGCGCGCACAGCGAAGAGGAGGACGCGTTGCACGTACTGGAGACGATCACGCGGAAGCGCGGGTTCGCGATCAGGGCGAGCGCTGGGTTCGACGGGTAGCGCGGGCTCCGGTTTCTTGGCCGGCGTGACGGCTGAGCCATCCCCTCATTTCGTAGGCTAGATGACACCGTAAACCTCGCGGAAGAACTCATGCTCGCGGATCACTTCGTCGAACGCCGGAAGGAGCAACTCGCGGTCTTCTTCGTGCATGT
>JAPSGB010000024.1:0-77584 GCA_035063585.1 Polyangiaceae bacterium | reverse complement strand
CGCTTCCCGACGCTCCGGCGCTTCCCGACGCTCCGGCGCTTCCCGACGCTCCGGCGCTTCCCGACGCTCCGGCGCTTCCCGACGCTCCGGCGCTTCCCGACGCTCCGGCGCTTCCCGACGCCCCGGCGCTGCCCGACGCCCCGGCGGTTCCGCTGCTCCCGCCGCTGCTGGTCGCCGCGTCCACCGACGGATCGGGCGTCCATCCGGCGCTCGGCGCGGCGCACGCGCCGCTGGTTCGGCGCCAGAGCTCGGCCGGGCAGCAGATCGCGCGGTGCGCCGCCACATCGAGCGGGCCGACGCACACGAGGCCCGACTCGCAATCGGCGTTGCCGTTGCCGCGGTCGCAGCCCTCGCCCTCGACGGCGCTCGAGCTGCACCCGAAGGGCGCGAGACACGCCGCGGCGATCATGAGGGCAGGGAGCCAGGCGCGCCGGAGCATGCTCACGTTCACCTCGCTCACGGATTGCCGCCGGCGCCGCTCGAGCCCGCGGAGCCGCTCGAGCCCGCGGAGCCGCTCGAGCCCGCGCCGCCGCTCGTCCCGCCCGTCGAGCCCGCGGAGCCGCCGCTGCTCGAGCCCGCGCCGCCGCTCGTCCCGCCCGTCGAGCCCGCGGAGCCGCCGCTACTCGAGCCCGCGGAGCCGCCGCTGCTCGAGCCCGCGCCGCCGCCCGTGCCGCCGGAGCCGCCGCCCGTCGAGCGGGTGCAGCGGCTGTCGCTCGGCGCCTCGTTCGCCGGCGGGCAGCAGCGATCGACGCTGCGATCCCGCAGCTCGATCGCCTTCACGCAGAGCAGGGCGCCGCCGCAGTCGCCATCTCCGCTGCCGTTGCTGTCGCAGCGCTCACCCTCGCCCTGAAGCCCGCAGCTGGTCGCCAAGAGGAGCGCGAACGCGGGGATGGTGAAGGCGAGACGCAGGCGCTTGCGGGTGAAATGGGCCATTTCCGTCGGAAGTGTTAGCAGGGCCGGGGCGCGCGTGTCCACCGCTCACGGCGCGGGCGCGCCGCCGGCCGCGCCGGACCGGCAAGATCCTCCGGGAGAACGCCGGCTCACGCGCTCTTGCCGCGGCGGTCCTTGGCCTCGACCGCCTCCGCGAAGAGCCCGATGTACTGGAACGCGCTCGTGAGCGAGAACACGAGCGACACGTACACGAGCCAGCGCCCGGCGATCACGAGATCGACCATGCCGAGATCGATGACGCCGAGGTCGAGGTGGTAGGGGTAGCCGAGGATCAGGCAGAGGATCCCGACCATCTGCAGGGCCGTCTTGCTCTTTCCGCCGCCGCCGGCGGCGATGACCACGCCCTCGCTGCTCGCGATGGAGCGGAGCGCCGTGATTGAGATCTCGCGGGCGAGCAGGAGCACCACCGCCCACGCCGGGATCCGCCCCATCGGCACCATCCAGACGAGCGAGGCCATCACGAGGAGCTTGTCGGCGAGCGGGTCGAGGAATTTTCCGAGCACGCTGACTACGCCCATGCGGCGCGCGAGCCAGCCGTCGAGTAAATCGGTGATGGCCGCGGCCGAGTAGACGAGCGCGGCGAGCGTGCAGTCCTTCGGCGCGCCGCTCGAGAGGAGCCACAGCACCACCGGGATGATCGCCATCCGGCCCATGGTGAGGAGGTTCGGGAGGTTCAGCGCGTCGTCGGCGAGCGAGCGTCGCCGCTCGACGCGCGCGGCGCGATCGACGGGCGCGCGCTTGCGACGGCGTAGCCGGAAACGCGGCGGACGAAGGCGTGGGGCGGCCACTTCGCCCGGCATCCTGGACCCGGAGGCGCCGCCCGGCAACCGCGCAGCGTCAGCCGTCGAGGAGAATCGCGCCGTCGCCGCTGAAGCTCACGAGCCCGCTCGCGCCGCCGGGTGCGTCCGCCACCGCGAGCGGCTGCGGCAGGAGCCGGCCGAGCCAACCGACCACCTCGCGGCCGCGCACCGTGAGCGGCGCGCTCCTGCCGACCTCGAGCGAGGCGAGCCGGCGCGCCTCGAACGCGACCACGCCCGGCCCGCCGAGCTGCAGGACGGCCGCCGCCTCGCCGTCCGCCGAGGGCAAGCGGCCGCTCTCGTAGCGGAGCGTGCCCTCGAAGCCGAGCAGGCGCTCCTCGCGCAGATAGAAGAGCTCGTCGACGAGGCGCACGAGCCACGCCCGGCCGCCCGCGTCGGTCACGCCGAGCACGACCAGGCCCGCACCCTCGAGGCGCGTGAAGGGCGCGCTCGCGCCGCCGAGCGGTTCGTCGAGCTCGCGGCCGCGGCTGCGGCGCATGGCCGGTCCGCTCGCGAACGGCTCGCGCGCGGGCCCGAGCGCGCGGAGCGCCGCCGGCCGAACCACCACCGCGGACTCCACGCGCAGCGCGACGCTGGTCGAGTCGGCGAGCAGCGCGGCGCCCGCCGCGCCCGCGCTCACGCGCTGCTCGCGAAGGAGCGCCGCCGGCGCGAGCGCGCCGGGCCCGCGCGCCGGACCGCTCGACTCGGGCGCACCGCTCGCGAGCGACAAGAGCGGCAGCACCGGCGCGCGCGGGGGCGGCGCGCCCGTCGCGCCGGGCTCGAGGGCGCGCCAGCGGGAGGCGCGCGACGGAGGGGACGCCTCGTCGTCCGCGCCGCTGGCGTCGGTGGCCGCGGTGAAGGCGTCCGCGCCCCGTTCGAGCGCGAGGGCCGCGTCCGCGGCCGCCTCGCGGACCAGCGCGCGCTCGTGGGGCGGCTCCTCGATGAGCGAGGCCGGCGAGCTCTCGTCCGCGAGCGGCGCCGCCATGCGCCGCGCCATCTGCTCCTGCCCGGCGCGCTCGAACGAGGCCTGAGCCTTCGCGCGGTCGCCCAGCCGCTCGAACACGAGCCCGAGGTAGCCCCAGGCGCGCTTGTGAGCCGGCTCGATGCGGATCACCTCCTCGAGCAGCTCGCGCGACTGGGCGAGCTGGCCGGTCTTCAGGTACGAGAGCGCGAGGTTCACCTTGGGCGTGATCTCGCTCGGGCACGAGCGCGCCAGCTCCTCGAAGATCTGGATGGCGCGCGGATAGAGCCCGAGCCGAAAGTACACCACGCCGAGCAGGCCCTGACCCTCGACGTCGCGGGGCTGCATGGCGAGCGCGCGCTCGAGCTCTTCCTTGGCCTCGCTCACGCAGTCGTCCTGCAGGAGCTCGCTGCCACGATAGAGGTGGAAGAGGAAGTCCTCCCCGTCGAAGGTGCTCGAGGGCGCCGGCTCCGAGCTCGGCGCGGAGCGCCGGCTCACGGGCACCGGAGGGTCGAGCTCGGCCATCGCCCCCGAGCTTACTCCGCGCCGGCCGCGGCGCGGGCCTCTTCGAGCGAGAAGCGCCGCTCGTGCAGGGCCCGGCCGACGATGGCGCCGGCGATCCCGCTCGCGGCCGCGAGCGCGCGCAGGTGCTCGAGGGTGCCGACCCCGCCGCTCGCGATGATCGGGACGCCGCACTCGCGGGCGAGCCGCGCGGTCTCGGCCACGTTGGGGCCGGCCTCCGTGCCGTCGCGGGCGATGTCGGTGTAGAGCACGCCCGCGAGCGGCAGCTCGGCGAACCCGCGCACCACGTCGCTCGCGCGCGCGGTCGATTGCTCCCGCCAGCCGTCGGTCGCGACCAGGCCGTCGCGCGCGTCGACGGCGAGCACCACGCGCCCCGGGAAGTCGCGCGCGGCCGCGCGGACGAGCTCGGGCTCACGGATGGCCGCGGTCCCGAGCACCACCCGATCGGCGCCCGCCTCGAGCCAGGCGCGCACCCGCTCGAGGCTCCGGATCCCGCCGCCCACCTGCGTCTCCCCGCCGAACGCGCGCGCGACTCGGAGCGCGAGCTCGTGCTGCGCGGCGCCGCCGTCACGCGCGCCCTCGAGATCGACCACGTGCAGGCGCCGCGCGCGACCCGCCCAGCTCGCCGCCAGGGCGACCGCGTCGTCGTGGTACACGGTGACGTCGTCGTAGCGGCCCTGGCGGAGCCGCACCACCTTGCCGCCGAGCAGATCGATCGAGGCGATGAGTTCCATCGGCGCGCTTCCTAGCAGCTTCTCGCGGGCCCCGCTGGCCTTGGCGCCCGCGGGCGGCGGTCAGGGGTTGCCGGTGCGGCGCGGAATCGGCGCGCCCCCGAGGAACGCCCCGAGCAGCGCGAGCCCGGCGCGCTGGCTCTTCTCGGGATGAAACTGCGTCGCGAAGAGATGGTCCCGCGCGATGGCCGCGGTCACGAGCTGTCCCCCGTGGCGCGCGACGGCGCGCGTCAGCCCGGGCTCGGCGGGCACCGCGTGGTACGAGTGCGCGAACATCACCCAGGCGCCCTCGCCGCCGGCCGCGTCGAGCAACGGGTGTCCGCCGCTCCTCGGCTCGAGCTGGTTCCAGCCCATGTGCGGGATCTTGACGCCCGGCCCGCCCACGAGCCGCTCCACGCGGCCCCGCAGCACGCCGAGACCGCGTTCGCCCGGGGCCTCGCTGCTCGCCTCGAAGAGCAGCTGCAGACCGAGGCAGATCCCGAGGTAGGGCGTGCCGCGCTCGATGGCGGTCGTGAGCGCCCGGGCGCGGTCGCCGGCGAGGGCGCGCGCGCCGTCGCGGAACCCGCCTTGCCCGGGCACCACCAGCCGATCCGCGCTCGCGAGCACGCTCGGCTCCGCGCTGCGGAGCACCGTCGCCTCGAGCGCGCGCTCGCGCGCGGCCGCCTCGAGCGCGCGCTCTACCGAGCGGAGGTTGCCGAGCCCGACGTCGAGGATGACGACCCGCATCGCCCGCTCCGCTTCAGGTGAGCACGCCCTTGGTCGACGGGATGCCGGGCGAGCGTGGGTCGAGCTCCACCGCCTGCCGGAGCGCGCGCGCGAACCCCTTGAAGCAGACCTCGATGATGTGGTGGAGGTTCTCGCCCTCGAGCAGCCGGACGTGCAGGTTCGCCTGGGCGGACCGCGCGAAGGCTTCGAAGAACACCTCGGCGAGCTCGGTGTCGAAGGTGCCGAGGCGCGCCTTCGGCAGCGGGACGCGCCAGACGAAGAACGCGCGCCCCGAGAGGTCGAGCGCGACGGTGGCGAGGGCCTCGTCCATCGGCAGCGTGGCCGCGCCGTAGCGGCGGATGCCGGCGCGATCGCCGAGCGCGGCGGCCACCGCCTGACCGAGCACGATCGCGGTGTCCTCGGTGGTGTGGTGACCGTCGATCTCGACGTCTCCCTCGGCGCGAACCGTGAGATCGACGAGCCCGTGGCGCGCGATTTGTTCCAGCATGTGCGAGAGAAAGGGCAGGGGGGTCTCGATGCTCGCGCGCCCCGTGCCGTCGAGGTCGAGCTCGACCTCGATGCGCGTCTCCCGGGTCGCGCGCTCGAGTCTCGCGGAGCGCCCCATCAGTGCAGCTCCTCGAGCTTCCAGACGCCGCCCTCTCGGACCAACTCCACGGTGCCGCCCGCCCCGTAGGCCATGGTGGCGCGGTCCCCGAGGTGCTCGAACTTTGCGGTGGGCAGCGCGGCGGCGAGCGCCTGGACCAGCTTCTGCATCTCGTCCTTCTGTTCGCCGTCCCACGCCTTCTGGAGCCGGGCCGCGTCGAGGCCCTCGCGTTTCGCGTCCGGGACGAAGCGCATGAGGACGTCCCAGCGGCGGTTCTCGAAGGCGCGCACGAAGGCCCGCACCGCCTGCTCGGGGCTCGCTTGGCCGTAGAGGTCGATGGCGGACGGCGCGATGCGCCAGCGGTCGCCCTCGTAGACGAGGGTGAGCGTCTGACCGTCGGCCGCCGTCACGGTCGCGGTCACCAGCGGCGCGCCGCTCGGGCGCCGGAGCGCCGCGGCGATGGCCTTCGCGTCCTCCGGGCTCTCGCGCGTCATGCGCGCGAACGCCTCGAAGGGGAGGCTCCGCCGCGCCTCGTCGCTGAGCAGCGCGTAGGCGTCGGCGGTGCGGCCCTCCTCGAGCGCGCGGGCGTAGTCCGCGAGGACGTCGCTCGGGCCCTTGGCGGGCGGCGCCCCCGAGCAGCCGGCGAGGGCGGCGAGGCCGAGGAGCGTGCCGGCGAGGGCCGGGCGGAGTCCGCGAGGCGACACGGGCCGGTGACGTACCACAGGCCGGGCGGGGGAGCGACCGCGCGCTCTCGGCTGGACGCGGCTTCCGTCTGGACTACTGTCCCGGCATGGTCACTGGGAAGACCGCCGGCGCGCCGGAAGAACTTCCGATCCTTCCTCTCCGCAATTCGGTGCTCTTCCCGGCGTCGGTGGTGCCCATCAACGTCGGGCGTCCGAGGAGCGTGCGGCTGGTCGAGGAGCTGGCCGGTAGCGAGGGCGCGCTGGTCGGCGTGGTCGCGCAGCAGAACACCGAGACGGTCGAGCCGACCTTCGCCGATCTCCACGCGGTCGGCACGGTGGCGCGGGTGGTGCGCGTGATCCGGAACGGCGCCTCGAGCTACAGCGTGGTCTTGAACGGGCTCGGTCGCTTCCGCATCGAGGCCCCGCTCGGCCTCGAGCCGTTCATGCGCGCCCGGATCGTCCGCGCGACGGAGGACGCGCCGGTCGACGAGGCGACCGTGGAGCTCGCCGAGCGCCTGCGGGAGCGCACCCGCCAGGTGCTCGCGCTCATGCCGAACCTCCCCAAGGAGACGCCGGGCATCCTCGACAACGTCCGCGAGCCGGGGCCGCTCGCCGATCTCATCGCCTCGAATTTCCCCGAGGAGCAGGCGAGCGTCGCGCTGCGCCAGCAGGTCCTCGACGCCTTCGAGGTGAGACCTCGCGTCGAGCTGGTGCTCGCCATGGTCGAGCGCCAGCTCGAGATCCTGCGGGTCAAGGACGCGATCTCGACCGAGGTCGCCGGCGAGCTGAGCCGCTCGCAGCGCGACTACGTGCTCCGCCAGCAGATCCGCACCATCCGCGAGGAGCTCGGCGAGAGCAGCGACGACGACGAGCTCGAGCAGCTCCGCGACCGCGTCGCCCGCGCGGAGCTCCCGCCCGAGGCCGAGCGGGTCGCCCGCAAACAGCTCGCGCGGCTCGGCGGCATGCAGCCCCAGTCGGCAGAATTCCAGGTCACCCGCACCTACGTCGAGTGGCTCGCGGACCTCCCTTGGTCGCGCACCACCCCGGATCGCTTCGACGTGCGCGAGGTGCGCCGCTGCCTCGAGGAGGATCACCACGGCCTCGAGCGGGTGAAGCGGCGCATCGTCGAGTACAGCGCCATCCGGCAGCTCAGGCGTGACAAGAAAGGTCCGATCTTGCTCTTCGTCGGCCCGCCCGGGGTCGGCAAGACGAGCCTCGGGCGCTCCATCGCCCGGGCCATGGGGCGGCGCTACGCGCGCATCGCGCTCGGCGGCGTGCGGGACGAGGCGGAGATCCGCGGACATCGCCGGACCTACGTCGGCGCGCTGCCCGGTCGCATCATCCAGGCGCTCAAGAAGGTCGGCACCCGCAACCCCGTGCTGGTCCTCGACGAGGTCGACAAGATGGGCGCCGACGTGCGCGGCGATCCGGCCGCGGCGCTGCTCGAGGTGCTCGATCCGGAGCAGAACGACACCTTCGTCGACCACTACATCGATCTACCGTTCGACCTCTCCGAGGTGACCTTCCTCGCCACCGCCAACTATCGCGGCAACATCCCCGAGGCGCTCCGCGATCGCATGGAAATCATCGAGGTGCCCGGCTATACCCGCAGCGAGAAGCTCGAGATCGCCGCGAAGTTCCTCGCCCCGAAGCAGCTCAGGGAGCACGCGCTCACGCCGAACGCGCTCGAGTTCTCGCGGCCGGGCTACGAGACGATCATCGACTACTACACCCGCGAGGCCGGGGTCCGCGGGCTCGAGCGCGAGATCGCCGCGATTTGTCGCGACGCGACCGTGCGCATCGCCGACGGCAAGCGGGTGGAGGGCGTGGTGGTCGACGCGGCGCACGTCGAGGAGGTGCTCGGTATCCACCGTCAGGAGCCGGAGGTCGCCGAGCGCGAGCTCCAGCCGGGCGTGGCGACGGGGCTCGCGCTCACCTCGGCCGGCGGGGATCTCCTCTTGGTCGAGACCAGCCGCATGCCCGGCAAGGGCGAGCTCATCGTGACCGGTAGCCTGCGGAGCGTGATGAAGGAGTCCGCGGCGACCGCGCTCTCGTTCGTCCGCTCGCACGCCGAGCGCCTCGGGCTCGAGCCGGAGTGGCTGCGGCGCATCGATCTGCACCTGCACGTCCCGCGAGCGGGCATCGCGCGAGACGCGGCGAGCGCGGGCGTCGCGATGTTCGTGAGCGTGGTGTCGCTCCTGCTCGGCGCCCCCGCGCGGGCGGACGTCGCCATGACCGGTGAGCTCACCCTCCGCGGGGCGATCCTCCCGGTCAGCGGCGTAAAGGACAAGATCCTCGCCGCGCACCGCGCCGGCATCAAGGAGGTGGTCCTGCCGGCGCGCAACGCGCGCGATCTCGACGAGGTGCCCGACGAGGTGAAGCGCGAGCTCCGGGTGCATCTCATCTCGCGCCTCGACGAGCTCTTGCCGCTCGTCCTCGCGCCGCCGCGCGAGCCGAGCGCCGCCGCCGAGGAGGACTCGGATCCGTCGGCCTCGACGCGGGCGCACCTCTGATGCGCCCGGGCGCGCCCACGCCGGCCTGAGCCGTGTCGCGGCTTCGAGGAGAGCACGCCGTCGCGCTCGGCGCCGCGCTCGCGCTCGGCGCGGTCGGCTTCCTGCCGCTCTTCGGGGGGCCGGGCTACGAGGCGGCGCTCGCCGCCGGGCTGCTCTTGCCCGCCGCCTCCGCGGTGGTCGCGGCGCTCGGCGCGCTCCGGCGCCGGGAGGCGCCCATCGACGCGGTCGCGCGCGGCGCCGGTGCGGGCGCGCTCCTCGCGCTCGCCGGGCTCGCGTCGACGTGGCTCCACGGGCTCCGCGCCGGCTTCTGCGAGCCGCTCGAGGGCACCGCGCTCTTCGCGCTCGGGCCCGGCGCGGGGGCGGTGCTCGGCGGCGCGGTCGGCGCGCTCGCCGGGCTCGCCGCCGAGCGCCGGCGCGCTCCGCGACGCTGGGCGGTCGGGCTCGCGCTCGCCGCGCCGCTCGGCGGGGTGCTCGTGAGCCTCTGGCGGTTCTGGTCGAGCCCGATGGTGTTCGCCTTCGACCCGTTCTTCGGCTACTTCGCGGGCACCCTCTACGACACGGTCGTCGACGCCGTTCCGAGGCTGCTCAGCTACCGCGTGGGCACCCTGTTCACGCTCATCGCGCTCGCGGCGCTCGCCGGTCACCTCACCCGCGACCCGGCCGGGCGAGTCTGCTGGGGGATGCCGGTCCGGCGCGCGACCACGGTGACGGGGGCGCTCGCCGTCGCGGCGAGCCTCGCGCACTCGCTCGCCGGCCCGGCGCTCGGGCACTGGTCCACGACCCACTCGATCGAGCGCGCGCTCGGCCGCGAGCTCCACTCGGCGCGCTGCGACGTCATCTACTCGCGCGCCGTCCTCCTGCGCGACGCGGAGCTGCTCGGTCGCGATTGCGACGGTCACGTGGCGGCCCTCGAGCGGTGGCTCGGCGCGCGCGGCCCCGAGCGGGTGCGCGTGTTCCTGTTCGCGTCCTCGGCCGAGAAGGGCTGGCTCATGGGCGCGAGTGACACGTACATCGCCAAGCCGTGGCGCCGTGAGGTCTACCTGCAAGCCGCGCTCTACCCGCACCCGGTGCTCGGCCACGAGCTCGCGCACGTGCTCGCGGGCAGCTTCGGGGCCGGACCGCTGCGCGTCTCGGGGCCGCTCGGCGGGCTCTTGCCGGATCCCGGGCGGATCGAGGGCCTGGCGACCGCGGCCGCGCCGCCCGAGGACGCCGAGCTCGGCCTCACCGAGTGGGCGAAGACCATGCAGGAGCTCGGCCTCCTCCCGCCGCTCGAGCGGGTATTTCGCCTGAGCTTCCTCGGGGAGAATTCCGCGACCGCGTACACGGTCGCGGGCGCCTTCGTGGCGTGGTTCCACGACGTCTATGGCGCGGAGGCGCTCCGGCGCTGGTACGGCGACGGGAGCTTGCCGAAGCCGCTCGCGGCGCTCGAGGCCGAGTGGCACGCCTCGCTCGCGACGGTAACGGTGAGCGAGGCGGCCCGGGTGGCGGCGCGGGCGCGCTTCGAGCGGCCCGCGGTCTTTGGGCGGCGCTGCCCGCACGCCATCGACCGCCTCGCGGGGCGCGCAGGCGCGGCGCTCGGCGCGCTCGACGTGACCGGCGCCGCCGACGACTACCGCGAGCTCCTCGCGCTCGACCCGCACGACTTCGGCGCGCGGCTCGGGCTCGCCACCTGCGCGCTGCGCTCGGGAGACGCGACGCTCGCGCGGCGTCGCTACGACGCGCTCATCGCCGATCCTGCGCTCGGGCGGCTGCTGCGCGCGGTGGCCGAGCAGGCGCTCGGAGATCTCGAGCTCTCGCAAGGTCGAGCGCCGGCCGCGCTCGCCGCCTACGACGCCGCGCGGCCGGCGCTCGTCGACGAGGACGCGCTCCGCACCCTGGACGTCAAACGGCTCGCGGTCGAGGCGCCGCTCGAGGAGGCGCGCGCGGCGATCGTCGCGTTGCTGGTCGGTGAGCCCCGGCTCGGGTCGGACTGGGCGGAGGCGGCCGCGCGGCTCGAGGCGTGGTCGAGCGCGGCGCCGGGCGACGGCACCGCGGATTATCTCCTCGGAAGAAATTTCTATAACCGGGGGCGCTGGGCCGAGGCGGCGCGGCACCTCGACCTCGCGCTCGCGCGCCCGCTCGCCGAGCCGCGCGTCGCGCGCGAGGCGCTCCGCACGCGGTTCGTGGTCGGCTGCGCGATGGGAGCGCTCCCGGCGGCGCGCGCGGCCTACGCGCGCTGGCGCCAGGCGCCGGGGCTCACGCCCGCGCGCCGCGCGGGCGGCGCCGCGCTCGCCGCCCGCTGCGGCATCGCGCCCTAGCGCGCACGTTGTAGGTAAAGCTGCGACTTTAGCGTTTCGCCAGCGTCGTTCGCGGTGGTAATCGCGCGACCGCGCGCTACCATGCCCGGCATGGTGTGCTTCGGGCGGAGGCTTCGCGGGCTCCTCGGCGCCGGCGGCGCGGCGGCGTTGGTCCTCGCGGCGTGCAGCGGGACGGGTGGCGACAACCGCATCGGCGGCGGCGGCGGCAGCGGGAGCGCCGCGGGCGGCGGCAGCGGCGCGGCTTCGGGCACCGGCGGCGGAGGATGGACGGGCACCGGCGGCGGCTCCACCGGCTCGGGCGGCTTCGGCGCGCTCGGCTCGGGCGGCGGCGGCCCGGTCGGCGACGCCTGCGCGCTCAGCCACAACGACGGCAAGCAGAGCCCGCTCGACATGTACATCATGCTCGACCGCTCGGGGTCGATGCAGGGCGAGCGCTGGACGGCCGTCACGCAGGCGCTCAAGGACTTCGTGAGCACGAGCCCCGCGACGGACGGCATCGGCGTCGGGCTGCAGTTCTTCCCCTTGAACCCGCCCAACGTGAACTGCCCGTTCTTCAAGCCGCCGTGCCCCGCGGGCTGCGTGCCGTTCGGGCCGACCAACTGCTTCCCGGATCCCAACGAAGGCTGCGATCCGAACGGCTATCTCCCGCCGAAGGTCCCGATCTCGCTGCTCCCCGGCGCGCGGAGCGCGCTCGTCACCGCCATCGACGGGACCTCGCCGAACGGTGGCACGCCGATGATGCCGGCGCTCCAGAGCGCGCTCCAGGCGACCACGGCGTACGCGGCGCAGCACCCCGACCACAAGGTCATCGTGGTGCTCGCCACCGACGGTGAGCCCTCCGGTTGCGACGAGAACGTCGATCACATCGCCGCGGTGGCTGCCGCCGGTCACAACGCGACGCCGTCGGTCGACACCTGGGCCATCGGGATCGGCAACATCACCGCGCTCGACGCCATCGCGGCGGCCGGCGGCACCGGCACGGCCATCGTCGTGGACGCCGCGTCCGCCGGGCAGCAGTTCCTCGACGCGATGATGGCCATCAAGGGCAAGGCGCTCGGCTGCGAGTTCATCTTGCCGAAGCCGAGCGGCGGGGCCGAGATCGATCCGAACCAGGTGAACGTGCTCTTTACGCCGACCGGCGGTCAGCAGAGCTACATCTCGCACGTCACGGACTTGGCCGCGTGCAAGGGCCAAGAGGGCTGGTACTACGACAACGACGCCGCGCCGACCAAGGTCGTCCTCTGCCCGAGCTCGTGCACGGAGGTGAAGAGCACGAACGGCGAGGCCGCGATCGACATCGCGCTCGGCTGCGCGACGCACGAAGCGCCGCCGCGCTGACGCTCTGCGTCGAAATCGTGCGGATTCCGCGCCGCTCCGACCAGCTCCCGCTCGGCGAACGGGCCGGCAATCGAGGGGTTGTCGGCGCGGATCGAACGTGCAACATGGGGTGGTGAGAGCCATGTCCGATCCGCTAATCGAGCTCCGCCCGCTGGCCCACCCGATGAGCGCCGCCGCGCGCGCCGAGAAGATGCGGGAGCCAGGGTTCGGCCGCGTGTTCACCGAGCACATGATCCGGGTCGAGTTCAGGGACGGCGCCTGGCAGCGCGGCGTGCTCGTGGAGCGCGCGCCCATCACGCTCGATCCGGCCGCGAGCGTCCTGCACTACGGCCAGGCCATCTTCGAGGGGTACAAGGCCTACGGTCAGCCGGGCGGCGGAGTCGCGACGTTCCGGTCGCGGGAGAACGCCCGGCGCTTCGCGCGCTCGGCCGAGCGCCTGGCGATGCCCCAGGTCCCCGACGAGCTCTTCCTCGCCGCGGGCGAGGCGCTCATCCGCCAGGAGCGGGACTGGGTCCCGAGCAAGCTCGAGGAGAGCCTCTACCTGCGCCCGTTCATGATCTCGACGGACGCCGCGCTCGGGGTGAAGCCCGCCAAGAACTACCTCTTCATGATCCTCGCCTCGCCGTCCGGGGCGTACTTCGCGAAGGGGCTACGGCCGGTCACGGTCTGGATCAGCGAGGACTACTCGCGCGCCGCGCCCGGGGGCACCGGCGCCGCGAAATGCGCCGGGAACTACGCGGCCAGCCTCATCGCGCAGGCGCAGGCGCTCGAGCAGGGCTGCGACCAGGTCGTGTGGACGGACGCCTGCGAGCACAAGTACGTGGAGGAGATGGGCGGCATGAACATCATGTTCGTGCTGAGCGAGCACGGAAAATCGCGCATCATCACCCCGAAGCTCACCGGCACGCTGCTCCCGGGCGTCACCCGCGAGAGCCTGCTCGTGCTCGCGCGGGATCTCGGCTACGACACCGAGGAGCGTCTCTTCTCGGTGGAGGAGTGGGGCGACGCGATCGCGAGCGGTCGCATGACCGAGGCCTTCGCCTGCGGGACGGCCGCGGTCATCACGCCCATCGGCTACGTGAAGAGCCGCCACGGAGACTGGACCATCACCGGCAACGAGTCCGGCCCGGTCGCGCTGGCGCTCCGCCAGCGGTTGCTCGAGGTCCAGCACGGGCTCGCGCCAGACCGTCACGGCTGGATGAAGCAGGTCTGCTGAGGCCGCGCGCTCACCCGGCGCGCGACACCACCGCGCGCAGCAGGTGCTTCTGCGCCAGCGCGAAGACCGCGAGCGCGGGCAGGCTGAGGAGCACGTTGCCGGCCATCACGATGTGCCAGCGCACGCCGGTGCCCTGCTCGCGCAGCAGCGCGATGCCGAGCGGCAGGGTGCGGACGCGCTCGTCGGTGGTCATCACGAGCGGCCAGAAGTAGTCGTTCCAGTGGAACACGAAGCTGAAGAGGAAGAGCGCCGCGAGGGTGGGGGCGAGTAGCGGCGCGAGCAGCCGGTAGATGATGCGAAGCTCACTCGCGCCGTCCATCCGCGCGGCCTCGATGAGCGAGTCGGGGACGCTCATGAGCGCCTGGCGCACGAGGAAGACGCCGAACGCGCTCACCCCGAACGGGAGGATGAGCGCGCTCATGGTGTTGGTGAGCCCGGCGCGCGCGAGCATCGAGAACACCGGCACGAAGCGCACCTGCGCCGGGATGAGCAAGGTCGCCACCACCATCCCGAAGGCGAGCGCCCGCCCGCGGAAGCGGAGCTTGGCGAGCGCGTAGCCGGCGGGGAGCGCGGTCGCCATCTGCAGGAGCGCGATGCCGACCGCCATCACCGTCGTGTTCCAGAAGTAGCGCGCGAGCGGCATGCTCCGCATGACCTCGCGATAGGCCTCGAGGTGCAGCCCGGAGGGCAGCGGCGCGGTCGGCGCGCGCACGATCTCGGGCAGCGTCTTCATGCTGGTGAGCAGCATCCAGAGGTAGGGCAGGAGCCACACGAGCGCGACCGCGAGGAGCGCGGCGGCGCCGAGCGCGCGCCGGAGCTTCACGCCTCACCTCGCTTTCGCCAGGCCCAGAGCTGGAGCAGGGTGAGCGCGCAGAGGAGCACGAAGAACACCACCACCTCCGCGCTCGCGCGGCCGACCCGGAGGTTCATGAAGATCTGCTCGTAGATCGCGTACACGAACACCGTGGTCGAGCGCACCGGCCCCCCCTGGGTCATCACGCGGACCACGTCGAACACCTGGAACGAGAGGATCAGGCTGGTGGTGCCGACGAAGGCCGCGGTGGGCCGCAGCAGCGGCCAGGTGACGTGCCGAAAGCGCGCGAAGCGCCCCGCGCCGTCGAGCGACGCCGCCTCGTAGAGCGCCGCGGGGATGTCTTGCAGCCCGGCGATGAAGAGCACCATCGCGTAGCCGGCGATCTTCCAGATGGTGACGCCGGCGAGCGTGTAGAGCGCCACCCGCGGATCGCCGAGCCAATTGGGTGGATGAAGCCCGGTCGCGGCGACCGCGCGGGTGAGGGCGCCGGCGTCGGCGTCGAGCAGCCACAGGAACAAGAGCGCGACGCTCACCCAGCTCACGACGTACGCCGAGAACACGCTCCCGCGCGCGAACCCGGCGAGTCGCCCGGGGCGGTTCAGCGCGAGGGCGAGCCCGAGCCCGAGCCCCATCGAGCCGGCAACCGTTAGCACGCTGAATATCAGCGTACGAAATATGATCGCGACGAGCTCACCGCTCCCGAGGAGCCCGCGGTAGTTCGCGAGCCCGACCCAGCGCGGCGGGGTGAGCAGATCCCACGCGAACAGGCTCTGCCACGCCGCCACGAGCAGCGGCCAGAAGAAGAAGAGCGCGAGGATGACGCCGGTCGGCGCGAGCATGAACGCCGGATCGAGCGCGCGTCGCGGCCGCATCGGCTAGTCCGCCTCCCGCGCGGCGCGCGCGCCGTCCGCGATCACCTGGCGGGCGTCCCCTCGCGCGAGCACGGCGTGCTCGAGCCCGGGCTGCACGATCTCGCGCTCCACCCGGAAGAGCTCCGCCGACCAGGGCCACGGCATCGCCCAGGCGAGCTGGTCGAGCGCCACGCGGTCGTTCGGGTGCGCGCGGTAGTAGCCGCGCCGCTCGAGCTCGGCGATGGCGCCCCGCGTGACCGGCAGGTAACCCGTCCGGGTCGCCCACTCGATGACCTGCGCGGGCTCGTGCATGAAGCGGAGGAACGCCCACGCGGCCTGCTTCTCGCGCGCGGGCGCGCTCTTCATGATGACCCAGTGCGTCCCGCCGGTCGGCACCGCGCGCTGCTCTCGCGCGGGCAGCGGCGCCGCTACCACCGGGAAGCTCGCGTTGTCCTCCAGGTATTTCAGGAACGCCGTGCTGGTCCAGATCATCCGGGTGCGCCCGGCGAGGAAATCCTGGTTGGTGGCCTCCCAAGCGTTATAGTCACGGCCGGGCGGCGGCTTCATGCTGCGATCGACGTGCACGAGCGTCTGCCAGAGCTCGATGGCCTCCGCGCCGGCCGCGCCGCCGAGCGAGAGCTCGCCGCTCGGCTCCACGATACGCCCCCCGGCTTGCCCGACCAGCGCGACCCAGAACCACCAGTCGATGGGGCAACCGAACCCGAAGCGGCCCTCGCTCGTGAGCGCCCGCGCGGTCTCCCTGAGCTCGCGCCAGGTGGTCGGGGCGGCGCGGCCGGCGGCGCGGAAGACCTCGCCGTTCAGGTACGCGATGGGCGTGGAGCGGTTGAACGGCAGCGCCACGAGCGGGCGCCCGGCGCCGCCCTGCCACGAGCCCGACTGACCGAGCTCGGGCACCAGCTCGTGCGTGAGCTCGCGCGCACCGGGGTAGTCGCCGAGCGGCTCGAGCACGCCGGCCTCGGCGAGGTACGGCACCACCTCGCCGATCACGTGGCTCAGGCTCGGCGCCGCCCCCGCGGCGATCGCCGTGCGGAGCTTGGCGAGCCCCTCGAAGTAGTCGCCCTGGTAGACGGCGTGCACGAAGAAGCGCTCGCTCACGCGATTGAACCGCGCGACCAGCGCCTCGAGGACCTCTCGGTTCCTCCCGCCGTACGAGAACCAGAGCGAGGTCGCCACGCGACCGGGCGGCGCCGCGCCGGGGTCGCGACAGCCGCCGAACGCGAGCGCCCCGAGCCCGGCGAGCAGCGCCCGCCGCCTCACAGCGCGCGCTCCGTCTCGCCGTCGAACCACACGACGCGCTCGACGTCGAAGCGCGCGGTGACCTCTCCGCCGAGCGCGGGGGCGTCGAAGCCAGCGAGCCGCGCGCGGAGCCGCTGCCCGGCGGCGTCGAGCTCCACGTGCGTCTCGCTGCCGAGCTGCTCCACGGCGGTGACGCGCGCGCGCACCGCGGCGGCGTCGGCGCGCTCGGCGACACCGGGCGGCGCGTGCCCCTCGACGCGGACGTGCTCGGGCCGCACGCCGAGGACCAGCCGCGCGCCGCCGCCCGGGGGCGCGGGGAGGGCGAGCCCGGCGGCGCGAGCGAGCGCCCCGTCGCGCTCGAGGCCGAGCAGGTTCATGGGCGGCGCGCCGAAGAAGGAGGCGACGAAGGTGGAGGCAGGGGCCTCGTAGATCCGCCGCGGCGTGTCGCACTGTTCGAGCTTGCCGGCGCGCATCACCGCGATCCGGTGGCCGAGCGTCATCGCCTCGACCTGGTCGTGGGTGACGTAGACGGCGGCGCGGCCGAGTCGGGCGAGCAGCTTGCCGAGCTCGACGCGCAGCTCGGCGCGGAGCGCGGCGTCGAGGTTCGAGAGCGGCTCGTCGAAGAGGAACACCTTCGGACGCCGCACGATGGCGCGCCCCATCGCGACCCGCTGCTGCTCGCCGCCCGAGAGCTGCCCGGGGCGCCGCTCGAGCAGCCGCGTGATGCCGAGCAGCTCGGCGGCCTCGCCGACCGCGCGCGCTCGCTCGCGCTTCGGTACCCGTCGCATCTCGAGCGGAAATTCAAGTATCTGCTTTACTTTCATGTGCGGGTAGAGCGCGAACCCCTGGAACACCATGGCGACGTCGCGCTCCTGCGGCGGCAGTCGGGTGACGTCCGCGCCGTCGATGAGGACTCGCCCCGCGTCCGGCAGATCGAGCCCCGCCACGAGCCGGAGCGTGCTGCTCTTGCCGCACCCGCTCGGCCCGACCAGGCACACGACCTCACCCTCACTTACCTCGAGCTCGAGCGCGTCGACCGCCGCGCGCTCGGCGCCCGGGTGCCGCCGGTGGAGGCCCTCGAGCCGGAGCCCCGCGCTCATGATCCCGCGTTCGACCTTGCCACGCGCGCATCCTAGTCGTAAGCGGCGATGCTTTTCGAGACGTGATGACCCGCCCGAGCCTCGCCCTGGTTCTCCGGCTGATTGGCTGGTGCGGCGCGGCCGGCGTCGCGGGGAGCCTCGCGGGGTGCGCGCGAGGCGCCGACCAGGAGCGCGCGTCCCCGGCGACGAGCGCGCCGTCGGCGGCGCCCGCGACCTCCTCGGCGGCGCCCGCCGGAGCGCTGTCGGCTGCGCCGGCGACGTCCTCGGCGGCGCCCACCGGAGCGCGGGCCGCTGCGCCGGCGACCTGCCCGGCGGGAATGCGGTCGATCCCGGGGGGCGCGTTCCGGGTCGGCTCCGCGGCGGGCGTGGGGGCGAGCGAGGAGAGCCCGCGCTTCGAGACCGAGGTCGCGTCGTTCTGCCTCGACGAGACCGAGGTCACCGTCGCAGCCTACGCCGCCTGCGTGGCGGCGAAGCGGTGCACGCCCGCGCGCGACACCCGCCGCTTCTGCAACGCGCGCTACCCGGAGCGCGGCGAGCACCCGGTCAATTGCGTCGATTTCAGCGACGCCGCGGGCTACTGCGGGTGGCGC
Organism: Polyangiaceae bacterium; assembly: GCA_035063585.1. Taxonomy (GTDB): domain Bacteria; phylum Myxococcota_A; class Polyangia; order Polyangiales; family Polyangiaceae; genus JAPSGB01. Next base: position 59,654 of record JAPSGB010000024.1, on the reverse strand, counting down.
GGAGCGCGGCTACCGACCGAGGTCGAGTGGGAGTACGCAGCGCGCGGAGGCGCAGAGTACCGCAACTTTTCCTGGGGGAACGAAGCGCCCGATGGCCGGACCTGCTGGAAGCACCCGGGCGGCTCTTGCAAGGTGCGCTCCTACGCGCCCGGCGCGTTCGGCCTCTACGACATGACCGGCAACGTCTGGGAGTGGACGGGCGATTGGTTCGGCACCTATCCGTGGCCGCCCGTCCACGGGCTCACCCGGGTGTACCGCGGGGGGAGCTGGAGCCGGCGCTTCGACAAGTGGATGAGCACGAAGCTCCGAAACCGCTTCCGCCCGCGCGAGTGGGGCTCTCATCTCGGGATGCGCTGCGCGCTCACGTTGCCGAGCACCGAGTGCCCGTTCGGCCGCACCGGAGACGGCTCACGCTGCGAGCTCGGAGTCGTCCGCGCGGACTGCCCGGCGGGGGAGGCGTGGAACGGCGTTCGCTGCGCGTCGAAGGACGCGCCCCGCTGCCCGAAGGCGCAGCACGAAGCGCCGGGCCACGGCTGCGTGCTCGACGTGGACGTCGCGGGCGCGCTGCCCGGCGTCGACCTCTCCGGCGTCTCGAGCGCGCGCGCGCCCGGCTTCGACGCGGACTGCCAGAAGTACTACCCCGGCCGCCCGCACGCGTACTCCTACGCCGGGGGCACCCACGCCGCGCGAAACCTGGTGAGCGGCCGGGCCGGGTGCAAGAATCGCGACGTGGGGGTGGGATGGAATTCGACGTGCTGTCCCTGAGGCCCGCGGAGTGACCCCACGTGGGGGAGGGGTCTCGGCGGACCTTTCCCCCCGGGAGTAGGCTTGGCAGCGGCTCACGCGCCGCTCGTGCGGGCTCGTGCGGGCTCGCGCGGCTCGGCCTGGCGGGGTAAGAACCCACCACGTGAAGAGACGTGCCGTGCCCCGCCGTCGGCTCGAGCGTGCGCTCGCGCTCGCCGCGCCGCTCCTCGTCGCGTGCGGCGTCGCGCCGCCCTCGCAACCGGCGCGCGCCGCCGCGCCGAGCCCCGCGCCGGCAGCGCCGCTCGACGCGCGCGCGGCGAGCGAAGCTGCCGAGGCGGCCCACGCCGAGCCCGCGCCGGACCGACCCCCCAGCCCTAGGGAGTCCGCGCCCGCGCCCGCTTCGGACCCCGCCCCGCCGCCCGCGCCCGCTTCGGACCCCGCCCCGCCGCCCGCGCCCGCTTCGGACCCCGCCCCGCCGCCCGCGCCGGCCGGGACGACCGTGCTCCACATCGGCGACTCGATGGCCGGCGCGCTCGGCATCGAGCTCGACAAGCTCTTCAAGGCGGCCGGCGTGCGCGGCGTGCTGAAGTTCAAGACGGCGAGCTTCATCCCGCAGTGGGCGTGGGGCGGCGACCTCAGGCTCGCGCTCGCGCAGTCGAACCCCGATCTCGTGCTCGTGTCGCTCGGCGCGAACGAGCTCATGGTGCCCGACCCCAGCCAGCGCGCGCCGCTCATCGAGCGGATCGTGCGCGAGATCGGCGACCGGCCTTGCGTGTGGATCGGCGCGCCGCTCTGGAAGGGCGCGAAGGGCGAGCTGATGCAGGTGATCCACGACAGCGCGCGCCCGTGCCGCTTCCTCGACACGACCCGCCTGGTGGGCGACCTGCCGCGGGTCGGCGATCACATCCACCCGACCATGAACGCCCGGATCGGCTGGGCGAGGGAGGTCTACGAGTGGCTCCTTCGGGAGCGCGCTCCGCACGGCGCAAAGCCCTGGCAGCTCGTCCCCGAGCCGGCCGACGCGCCGCCCGTGCTCCTCGAGCTCCCGCGACCCGCGGGGGCGGGGGAGTGATCAGAGCGCGCCCTCGCGAGCGCGCTCGTCGTTGCGACCCCACCGGGACTCGAACCCGGGTTACCGGCGTGAGAGGCCGATGTCCTAACCGCTAGACGATGGGGCCAGTGCCGCCCCCTCTGGTGCGGGGCGGCGGTGGGCTGGGGGACCAGGATTCGAACCTAGATAACAAGAACCAGAATCTTGCGTCCTGCCGTTAGACGATCCCCCAATCGAGGGGGGCCGCCGGCTTCCGACCGACGGGGCCCGCTTCCCTATCCGCAAAATCGTCTCGATGCAAGCGCTTCGCGCCGATTTCGCCCGAGGCGGGCTTGATCCCAGCGGCGAATCGCTTAAGTTCCGGCCCGCCGGTGACAGACCGGGCAGGAGGATCGGATGAGCAGCAAGCAGATCGCCTTCCAGCGCCAAGCGCGCAAGAGCATTCAGCGCGGGGTGGACGCGCTCGCGGACGTCGTCAAGGTGACGCTCGGCCCCGGCGGGCGCAACGTCGGCATCGAGAAGAGCTGGGGCGCTCCGCTCGTCACGAAGGACGGCGTCACGGTGGCCAAGGAGGTCGAGCTCGGCCCGAAGCTCGAGAACCTCGGGGCCCAGCTGGTCCGCGAGGTCGCCTCGCGCACGAATGACGACACCGGCGACGGGACCACCACGGCCACCGTCCTCGCGCAGGCGATCTTCGGTCAGGGGCTCCGGCTCGTCGAGGCCGGCGTGCCGGTCATGAGCCTCAAGCGAGGCATCGACCGCGCGCTCGAGGTCATCGTGGAAGACCTGAAGAAGCAGGCCAAGAAAGCGAAGGATGGTGACGACATCCGCCGCATCGCCACCGTGAGCGCCAACGGCGACCGCGAGATCGGCGACATGATCGCCGACGCGATGGAGAAGGTGACCCGCGACGGCGTGATCACCGTCGAGGAAGCCAAGGGCACCACGACCGAGGTCGACATCGTCGAGGGGATGCAGTTCGACCGCGGCTACCTGTCGCCGTACTTCGTCACCGACCAGAAGAAGATGACGGTCGAGCTCGAAGAGCCCTACCTCTTGGTGACGGACAAGAAGATCAGCGCGATGGCTGACCTCGTGAACATCCTCGAGGCCGTCAACAAGAAGGGCGCCGCGCTCGTCATCATCGCGGAGGACGTGGAGGCGGAGGCGCTGGCGACGCTGGTCGTGAACAAGCTCCGCGGCGTGCTCCACATCGCGGCAGCCAAGGCGCCGGGCTACGGCGATCGCCGCAAGGAGATGCTGAAGGATCTCGCGACGCTCACCGGCGCGACGGCGTTCATGGAGGATCTCGGCCGCTCGCTCGACTCGATCAAGCTCGAGGATCTCGGCCGCGCGGCCCACGTCACCCTCGACAAGGACAACACCACCGTGGTCGGTGGCAAGGGGGGCAAGGCGGCCATCAAGGGGCGCATCGAGCTCATCCGCCGGCAGATCGCCGAGACGACCAGCGACTATGATCGCGAGAAGCTCGAGGAGCGGCTCGCGAAGCTCGCCGGCGGGGTCGCGGTGCTGCGCGTGGGCGCTCACACCGAGCCGGAGATGAAGGAGCGAAAGGCGCGCGTCGAGGACGCGCTCGCGGCGACTCGCGCCGCGGTCGCCGAGGGCTACGTCCCGGGCGGCGGCGTCGCGCTCCTCCGCGCCGGCGCCGCGGTGAAGTCGCTCACCGGCCTGACCGCCGACGAGCTGGCCGGCGCGAACCTCCTCGCCCGCGCCGTCGAGGCGCCGCTCCTCCAGATCGCGAGCAACGCCGGCCTGGAGCCGCGCGTGGTGGCCGAGAAGGTCCGCGCCGGGAAGGGGGCCTTCGGCTTCGACGCGGCCACCGGTCGCTACGACGACCTCGTGAGCGCCGGCGTCATCGACCCGGTCAAGGTCGTCCGCTACGCGGTGCGGAACGCCGCGAGCATCGCTGGCCTGATGCTCACCACCGAGTGCGCCATCGTGGAGCGCCCGAGGCCCGAGCCCGCCATGCCGGCCGGCGGCGGCATGGGCGGCATGGGCGGCATGGGCGGCATGGGCGGCATGGGCGGCATGGGCGGCATGGGCGGCATGGGCGGCATGGGCGGCATGGGCGGCATGGACGACTTCTCGATGGACTGAGCGCGGCCCGCCGGCGCCCAAGACGGGGGGCGAGGGCGGGGCGGGGACGGCGCTCGCCGGCTTGACGTCGTGCGATACGCTTTTTGCGGAGCGCGAACGCGCGAGATGGAGTACGAAGGTGGTTGCATGGCTGGGCCCGTGGCTCCGAGCCAGCGCGCTGCCAGGTTCGCTCGTTTTCGTGTTCGAGCAGGCTCCAAGCGTTCATGGAACTGAGAGTCATCGGCTGCCACGGAGGGGAGACGCCGCGTCACCGGACGAGCGCGTTCGTCATCGACGAGAAGCTCACGCTCGACGCAGGCTCGCTCACGAGCGGGCTCGATCTGAAATCGCAGTTCCAGCTCCAGGCCTGCGTCATCAGCCACGCGCATCTCGACCACATCCGCGATCTCGCCACCATCGCCGACAACCGCTGTCAGGCCGACTGCGAACCCCTGATCGTGGCGGCCGGCGCGGCGACCCTCCGAGCGCTCAAGAAGCACTTCTTCAATAACCTCATCTGGCCGGATTTCACGGTCATCCCCACCAAGGCGCGCCCGACGGTCCGCTTCGTCGAGCTCAAGCCGGAGCGGCCGCGCGCCATCGGCGACTACGTGGTCGAGGCGATCCCGGTGAACCACACCATCGAGAGCCTCGGCTTCATCGTGCGCGGGCCCGATGCGTCGCTCGCGTACAGCGGCGACACCGGGCCGACCGACCGCTTATGGGAGCGGCTCCGGGAGGAGGAGCGGCTGAAGGCGCTCCTCCTGGAGGTCAGCTTCCCGAACCGAGAGCAGAAGCTGGCGACCACGAGCGGGCACCACACGCCCCGCACCCTGCAGAAGGACCTCCAGAAGTTCGGCAAGCCCCAGGATTTGCCGACGCTTCTTTATCACATCAAGCCTGTGTACCAGAGCGAGGTCGAGCAGGAGTGCGCGCGCCTCAAGGGCGTGAACCTGACCGTCACCGGGCTCGGCGACCAGTTCGTGCTCTGAGCCGCGCGCCGCGAGCGCGGCCTCCGGGCAGGTTCGCCGCGTGGCCGGCGCGCCGCGAGCGCGGTCTCCGGGCAGGTTCGCCATGGCCGCGCGCCGCGAGTGCGGCCACCGGACAGGTTCGCCATGGCCGCGCGCCGCGAGCGTCACGGACGCCGGCGGCGCGCGCTCGACGCGGGGCTGCGGCGAGCGCGCGAGCCGTGCCCAGGGGAGCACACCGGAGCGCCTGGTGGGCGCCGGAGCGCCTGGTGGACGCCGCGTGGCGCCGGCCGCGCCGGACCGGCAGCAGCCTGTGGTCTGCTTCGTAAGTTTACATAATGTATCTTATGCGATCTAATGGCTGGGGCGATCCGGCGTAATTCCTGGACGTCCGACCGCGCCTCGGGCGCGACGACGAAGTGGCTGACCGGCGCGGATGACGCGCGGAGTGGCGCCCGGCCCGGCGCGCCGCCGCGCTATGGCGGGCTCACGACGAGCCCGAGGAGCCGCCCGCCGTTGGTCATCACGAACGCGCGCCTCCCGCGGACCGCGGGCGTCATCGAGACGCCATCGCCGGTGTCCACTCCGTCGATGAGGCCCCCATCGAGCGGAGACATCAGGAAGAGCCCGAGCCGCGAGTTGGCGACCAGGAGCGCGCCCGCGATGGCGACCGGCGCGGACACGCCGCCCGAAGGCAGCTCCTTGCGCCACGCTTCGCGGCCCGTCTCGGGCTCGAGCGCCCACAGGCCGGTCGTGCCGCTCGCCGCGAGCAGGAGCTTGCGCGCGGGCAAGTCCGGGCCGTCACCGCCGCGTGGCGCGTGCGCCGGCTGCTGCCAGAGCACCAGCTCGGTGACCCCAGCGACGGCCGGGTTCGACCAGAGTTGCGTCCCGGTGTCGGCGTCGAGCGCGAACACTCCGCCCGCGTAGCTGCCCACGAACACGGCCGGCCCCTGCTCGAGCGTGTCCGCCACGGGCGTGGTGTCGGAGTCGAGGTAGTCCGGCACGTTGCCGAGCGTCTGCTCGGCCTCGGCGGAGAGATCCACGGGCTGCCAGACCTCGTCGCCGGTGCGGGCGTCGAAGGCGGTGACGGTGCCGTCGCTGAAGCCCGCGTAGACGCGGCCGCGCCACACGAGCGGCCCCGCGTAGCCGGCGATCTCCATCCCCATCGCCGGCGTGCGGTGCTGGCTCCAGACGAGCTTTCCGGTCGCGGGGTCGAGCGCCACCAGGGTGTCGTTCGCGTTCACGGCGTAGAGCCGGCCTCCGGAGAGCACCGGGCGGCGGGAGAACTCCGCGTTGCTCATGAAGCGCCAGACGAGCGCGCCGTCCCGGGCGCGGACCTTGTAGAGCGCGCCGTCGTTGCTGCCGAAGTACACCGCGTCCTCGCGCTCGTCGTAGAGCGGCGCGCACTGCACGAAGCCGAGCGTCTCGAAGCGCCAGAGCGTCGCGCCGTCGACCGCGCTGAGCGCGTAGAGCCCGTGATCGCTCGAGCCGACGAAGACGCGGTGCCCGACCGGATCGATCTCCGGCTGGCCGCGCTGATACGGCTCGCCTTCGACGCGGCTGTCGGCGACCAGTGGGCGCGAGAACGTGAGGCTCATCGCCCAGCTCGGGCGGTGCGCCCAGGTCGGCAGCTCGGGGTTTGCTCCCGAGCGGATCGACTCGCACGCCGACGCCGCGACGAGCAGCGCTGCGAGGGACCCGAGCGAGCGCGCGGCTCGACTCACGGAGCGGACCCCACCGGCGCAGGCATCGGCGGCGGCGCGGGCAAGCCCCCGGCAGGGCCGTCCTTGCCGAGCTGGCGCAGGAGGTCTTGGAGCCTGCTCGGATCCTGCATGAGCTGAGCCTTGAGCTGGCTGAGATCCTCCTCCGTGTAGTTGCCCGGCGGCGGCACCGAGCTCGGATCGATCTGTCGGAGGAGCGCGGTGGTCGCCTGCACCAGGTAACCCGAGGACGGGTCCGCGTCGCGGCCGGCCTTGAGCTTCTTCTGCGCTCCCTCGACCAGCTGCTTGGCGCGGTCCTTGTCGCCCTTGGCGAGCGCTAGGCGCGCCTGGTGATAGAGCCCGAGCGCGGAAAACGCCGGGAGATCCGAGTTCTCGAGCTCGTGATAGGTCTTGGCGGCCGCGTCGACCTGCCCCTTCGCCTCGAGGCTCATCCCGATCCCCTCGATGGAGCGACCGCGCACGTCCTGGTCGTACTGGCTGAGCGCACTGTTCTTGACCGCCTCGTACGCGGCCCGCGCCTCCTCGTACTTGCCCTGGTCGTACAAGACGCCGGCCAGCCCGAGCCGCGCGAGGATCGTGGTGCCCGCGCCGGAGCGCCCGGCGGCGGCGGCGCGATAAGACTGCTCCGCCGCGGCCAGCCGCTCCGCGTCGGTCGCGAACGCCTTGCGAGGGTCGAACTCCTCCTCGCCGGGCGGCAGCGTCTCGGCGCCGACCCGGCCGTTCTCGTCGATCACGCCGTCGAGGAGCTCGGCCGACCCTTTCTCGAGCTGCTTCGTGTTGCGGTACGCGGTGACCCGCCAGGCGACCAGCCCGACCAGCGCGGCGACCAGCACCCACTGGATGACGTTGAAGTGCTTCTTGGCCCAGTCGGACACCGTCGACGCGCCGCGCGCGAGGCCGGTGTCCCCCATGATACCGCCGGGGCCCGCGACGCCCGCCGACCGCGCGTCTTCGGCGGCGCGGCGCCGCGCGGCCGCCCGAGCGCGAACGCGCTGGTTGCGATCGCGAATGCGCGACGGCTCGAGCTCCTCGTCAGCGCGCGCGCCCCGCGGCTGCTTCCGCGGCTTCCGAGCAGGCGCCGGCGCCGCGCGCGCAGGCTCTGCCGCCGCTTCGGCCTCGCCGTCGCGCTCTTCGGCCTCGCCGTCGCGCTCTTCGGCCTCGCCGCCGCGCTCTTCGGCCTCGCCGTCGCGCTCTTCGGCCTCGGTCGCCGCCGATTCGGCGTTCTCGCTCGCCTGCTCCTCGCGCCGCCGCGCTCTGCGTGAGCGGCGAGTGCCCTGGTCGTCGTCGTCGGCTGTCACCGGCGCCTCTATACCACTGTCCGCGAGATCTCGAGACGGGTTCCCGGGCGTTTCACGGTTCCTCGTCGCTCGCGTCCGCCCCGGCGTCTGCCGCGGCCGGCCGCCACGGCTTCGGTGCCGGTGGCGGGAGCTCGTCGGCGAGCGGCACGAGCGCGAGCGCCTCGAGCTCCACCGCGTGATCGGCGTACACCACGAGCCGCACCGCGCGCCCTGCCCTGAGCCCGAGCGCGGGCGGGACGAGCGCGGTCACCTCGACCAGGTCCGGCGACTGCCGGAGGCTCACATCGAGTGATTTGTCAGGGTCGATTCTCGGTAAATTTCGAGTCTTTATCGGATTACCCTTCGAGTCATACCTGACCCCATTCGCGGGCAGCCCGACGTGCACTTGGCCGGGCCCGAGCGGCGCCCGGGCGCGAAGGATCGCGCGGATCCCTCGCCCGTTACCCCCGCGCGGGATGAACAGGCCGAGCGCAACCCCCTCGCCCGCGTGCTTGCGGAGCCGCACGAGATCCCGCGCGTCCGGGCCACCCACCTGCTCGAGGATCCCGGCCTCGAGCGCGGCTCCCAGGGCACCGGGCAGAGGATCCGGGACGCCGAGCCAGCGCACGAGGGGCGCAGCCAGCTCGGCGCCGGCGCCGAGCTCGACCAGCGCGTTCATGAGGACCACCCGCGCCCCCTGGTACCGCTCCCGCGCGAGGGCCTTGGCGAGCGGCGCTCGCGCCACGTCCTCGCCGATCGCCGCGAGCGTGGTCGCGATGTAGGGGCGGAGCCGCACGTCGTCGAGCGACTCCACGAGCGGCCAGACCGCGTCCTTCGCGCGGATGGCGGCGAAGGCGGCGAGCAGCTCGCGGGAGCGCTGGTAGTCCCGCGCCGGGCGGTCCTTCCACCAGGCGACCAGCGTCGCCTCCCCGCGCCCGTCCCCCACCTCGCCGAGCGCGAGCGCGGCGAGCCGGCGCCAGGTCGGCTCCTCGGACCGCACGAGCTCGAACACGAGCGGCGCGCCCTCTCCGAGGCGCGTGAGCGCGAGCGCGGCCCAGCGCCGGACCTCATCGTCCTCATCGCGCGCGAGCGCCAGGCGGAGCGCGGGCGCGGTCTCCTTGCGGTGAAGCTGAAAGAGCACTTCGGCCGCCTTCCGCCGGATGGTCACGTCCGCGTCGTCGAGCAGCGGCGCGAGCTCCTCGGCGGCGTCGCCATCGCCGGCGAGCCCCCGGAGGAGCGCCGGCGGCCAGCCCTTCCCCTCTGCGCGCAGGCCTCGCTCTTCGAACCGACCGTGCGACGCGGCGAGGTCGCGGAGCCCGCGGCGCAGCTCGTCGAACCGCGCGCTCTCATCGCGCGAGCGGTCCCGCTGCGCCGCCGGATCGTCGGCGAGGTCGAAGAGCTGGCAGGCGCCGATCTGGCGCTGGCAAATCAGGCGAAGCCGCCCCTTGGCGAGGAGCTCCTGCTCGTCGGTCTCCGCGAAGGCGAGCCCCTCGCCGGGCGCTCGCTCACCGGCGAGCAGGTCGCCGAGATCCCGCCCGCGGATCCGCGGCGGCCGTGGGATATCGAGCGCGCCGAGCACGGTCGGCAGCAGATCGATGGTCTGCACGACCTCGGGGATGTGCCGGCCCGGCGCGATGGCGCCGGGGGCCGAGATCACGAGCGGGACCCGCACCTGCTCTTCGTAGACCGAGGTGCCGTGATAGTGCCCGCCATGCTCGCCGAACTCCTCGCCGTGGTCCGCGGTGACGATGACGACCGCGTCCGGGCGCTGCTCGCGGAAGGTCCGGACGAGCTCGCCGAGCGTCTGGTCGGCGAAGGCGATCTCGGAGTCGTAGCGATCGACGTCGCGATCGCCGAACTGGTGGTTGGGGTGAGCCTCGTACGGCTCGTGGGGCGCGAAGAGGTGCACCCAGGCGAATACGCGCTGGGTCGCGGGCTCTCCGGCGAGGTAGCGCCGAAGCTGCTCGCTCCGCCGCTCGCCCTCCGCGAACTCGACCTTGCGATACTCGAACCCGAGCCCGCCCTGCTCGAAGCGCGTGAAGCGGTCCGGATCGATGAAGAACACCGCCGGTGGATAGAACGCCGCCGTGCGGTACCCGTAGGTGCGGAGCAAGGACGCCCAGGTGTCCGAGTCCTCCCCGGCGCCCTGCCGGAGGAGCGGGCGCAGGTACTTCCCGGTCATGAGCGAGGTGAGCGAGTACGACGTGTGCGGCGTCGGGCAGTACGCGGCCTCGAAGCGTGCGCCCTGCTTCGCCAGCGCGTCGAGGTTCGGTGTGGTCGGACGCGCATAGCCGTACGCGCCCACGTGGTCGGCGCGCAGCGCGTCGACGGTGACGAGCAGGAGATCGCGGCCGCGCAGATCGAGCGCGTGACTTGCCGCCGCGGGCTCGGCGCCGCACGCCTCGTTCGCGCAAGCCGCTTCCTCGAGCGGAGGCGGTGGCGCGAGGAGCGCCGACAGGCGCACCGCCTGGGCGAGCAGCGGCGCGCGCTCGAGCAGCAGGAGGCGGAAGTTGTCGAACCAGGAGAGCCGCGCGGCGGCTGGGCGCGCGGCGAGCGCGAGCCCGGCGATCAGGGCGACGAGCGCGGCGAGCGCGAGCGGCGCGCGAGCGGTCGGTCGCGCGCGAGCGGTGAGCGCCCGCGCGCCGAGCGGCGCGAGCGCGAGCGCGGCGGCGGCGAGCGCGAGGTGAAACGCCGGGTAGAGCCGCACCAGGATGAGCTGGTTCACGAGCTCGAGCGCGACCACGAGCGCGGCCGCGCCGAGCGCGACCACGAGCGGGCGCGCCGCGATGGCCCGCGCCAACCGCGGCGCCGACCACCAGGCGAGCGCGCCGCTCCCGAGCGCGACGCCGAGGGCGAAGCCGCCCCGCGCCGCGAACGACGCGAGGTGCCGCCCTCCCCCCACGCTCCACGCGGCGACCGCGCCCGCGAGCCCGACGAGGCCCGCGAGCGCCGCGCGCGGGAGCCGCGCTCGGCCGCGCGCGGCGAGGCCGGCGAGCCCGGCGCCGAGCGCGCCGAGCCCAGCCGCCGCGACCAAGGCCGCGGGGGCGAGCCACAGCGCGCCGTACTGGAGCTCCCACACGCTCGCCAGGCGCCGACGCTCGAGCAGCGCCACCACCGCGAGCTCCGCCGCGACCACGGCCCAGGCCGCGAGGATCCCGCTCGCGAGCGCGCCGGCGGCCCGCGCCCTGCATCGCGCCGGACCCGCCACCTTCCCTCCTCCCTCAGCGGAAGACGACGTCCGAGATCTCGTAGCGGCGCTTCCCGGCGGGGAGCGTGATGCTGATCTCGTCGCCCGCTTCCTTCCCGATGAGCGCGTGAGCGAGCGGGGCGGAGACGCTGATGCTGCCGCTGTCGATGTCGGCCTCGTCGGCGCCCACGATCTGGTAGGTCGCCTCCTCGTCGGTGTCGAGGTTGAGGAGCGTGACCGTGGCGCCGAACCTCACTCGGGAGCCGGAGAGCCGGCGCGGATCGATGACCTCGGAGCGGCTGAGCTTGTCCTCGAGGTCCTTGATGCGAGCCTCGACCATGCCCTGGCGCTCCTTGGCCGCGTGGTACTCGGCGTTCTCGCTGAGATCCCCGTGCTCGCGGGCGACCCCGATCTCCCGCGAGATCTTGGGGCGCTCCTCCTTGAGGCGCGCGAGCTCCTCCTTGAGCTTCTCCGCCCCGCGGGGGGTCATCGGCACCCGTTCCGGCATGGCCACTTCTTACCCCAGGCCTTCCGCCGATCAAGCTCCGCTTGCCCGGCTCTGAGAATTTGGCTAACCCGTCACCCGGTCATGCGCTCGGTCCTGGTTCTCGCTCTGGGCCTCGCCTTCGCGGCGCCGGTGATCGGCTGCGCCGCGCCGCCGCGCGCCCAGAACCCGCTCGAGTACGCGGAGGACGCCAAGCGGGCCTACGACGAGGCGCTCGACGCGTTCTACGACCACGACTGGGAGACCGCCACCCAGCTCTTCGAGGACGTCAAGCGGAAGTATGGCTACAGCCGCTACGCGCGGCTCGCCGATCTGCGCGTGGCGGACATCGCGTTTCATCAGGAAAAATACGTCGAGGCCATCACCGGCTACAAGGGCTTCGTCCACGATTACCCGAACGACGCCGAGGTGCCCTACGCGCGCTATCGCGTGGTGAAGTCGCTGTACGAGCAGAGCGGTGAGTCCCTGCTCCTGCCCCCGCTCGAAGAGCGCGATCTCGCCACCGTGCACGAGGCCTACTCGACCATCCAGGCGTTCCTCGGCGACTACCCCGGGTACGACAAGACCCGAGAGCTCGGCTACATGCTCGAGGTCGTGACCGGTGTCCTCGCGAGACACGAGCTCTACGTCGCGCGGTTCTACCTGGGCCGGGACAACTTCCCGGCCGCGGTCGCCCGCTGCCAGTACGCGCTCCGGAGCTACGCGCACTCGGGGCTCGAACCGGAGGCGCTCGTGCTGCTCGGCGAGACGTACCTGAAGATGAAGCAGCCCGCGGATGCCCGCGCGGTGCTCGAGTCCGTCATCGCTCGCTATCCGGAGAGCGCCTTCGTGGTGCCGGCGCGCAACTTCCTCGGGCGGCTCGACCGCGCCGAGCAGTCGAACTGACGCGGCCAGCGGGCGCGGGAGCGCGGGCTGCCTCTTCCTTCCGCCGAGAGCGCATCCTACGCTCCCGGTCATGCCTGCGCCCGAGGGAGAGCCCGCCGAGCTTGCCACCGTCAGCCCCACCGTGCTCGTGGTGGACGACGAGAAGAACATCCGGCGGACCCTCGAGATGGTGCTGAGCGGCGAGGGCTACCGCGTGCTCGAGGCGGGCAGCGCGGAGGATGCGCTCAGCATCCTGTCGAGCTCGGGCGAGCCGGTCGATCTCGCCATCTTCGACCTCAAGCTGCCTGGCCTGAGCGGGCTCGAGGCGCTGGCGCAGCTGCGCGCCGACGAGAGCCACGCCGACCTGCCGGTGGTGGTCATCAGCGGACACGCGACCGTGCACGACGCAGTGAACGCGATCAAGCTCGGCGCCTCCGACTTCTTCGAGAAGCCCCTCAGCCGCGAGCGCGTGCTGGTCAGCGTGCGAAATTCGATCCGCACCGCGCGCCTCTCGCGAACCGTGGAGCAGATGCGCGGGGAGCTCGAGGCGCGCTACGAGATGATCGGGACGAGCCCCGCCATGCAGCGGCTCTTCCAGGAGATCGACAAGGTCGCCCCGACCAAGGCGAGCGTGCTCATCACCGGCGAGAGCGGCACCGGCAAGGAGCTCGTGAGCCGCGCCATCCATCGGCTGAGCCCGCGCAAGGACGCCCCCTTCATCAAGGTCAACTGCGCAGCCATCCCGCGCGAGCTCATCGAGAGCGAGCTCTTCGGGCATGAGAAGGGCTCGTTTACCGGCGCACTCGCCAAGAAGCGCGGGTTCTTCGAGCAGGCCCACGGCGGCACGCTCTTCCTCGACGAGATCGGCGACATGGATCTCGCGGCGCAGGCCAAGGTGCTCCGCGCGCTGCAAAACGGTGAGGTGGTGCGGGTCGGCTCCGAGCACGTCATCCACGTCGACGTGCGCGTGCTCGCGGCGACCAACAAGGAGCTCTCGAAGGCGGTCGCCGCCGGGCTGTTTCGCGAGGATCTGTTCTTCCGACTCGACGTCTTCCCCATCGCGGTCCCGGCCCTGCGTGAGCGCAAGGAAGACATCGCGCTCCTCGCGCGCTCGTTCACGGACGGCTTCTGCAAGGACAACGGGCTCAAGCCGAAGAAGATGGACCCCGCCGTGCTCGAGGCGCTCGCGCGACGCCGCTGGCCGGGCAATGTGCGCGAGCTCAAGAACGTGGTCGAGCGCGCTGCCATCCTCTCGAGCGACGTCATCACCATCGCGGATCTGCCCGAGGATCCCCATGAGAGCCCCTTCGAGGACGAGCTCGACGCGGAGCGCGCGAGCGGCGGAGCCTCCGGCGCGACCCCTCCCCCGCCGCAGGTCGGCGCGAACGGCGAGCGCCTGACGCTCCGGGACTATCGCGAGGCCGCTGAGCGCAGCTACATCATCGACACGCTGCGCGCCTTCGAGTGGAACATCTCGAAGGCGAGCGTGGTGCTCGGAGTCGAGCGCACCAACCTCCACAAGAAGATCCGCGCCTACGGGATCAAGCGCGGCGAGGGTTGATGGCGCGAGGTTCGCTGGTCGGCCCCGGGACCGCCCGGGCGCTCGCGCTCGACGGCGCCGCGCCCCCGGTGCTTGCGCTCCACGGCTTCGGCGGCACCCCGCTCGAGGTCGAGCTGGTCATCGAGGCGGCGCGCGAGCTCGGGCTCCGCGCGGCGGCTCCGCTCTTGCCCGGCCACGGGACCCACGTCCGGGATCTCGCCCGCACGACCTGGGAGGACTGGGTCGCCGCGGCGCGGGCGGCCTTCGAGCAGCTCGCGGCGAGCGGGCCAGTGGTGGTCGCCGGGCTCTCGATGGGCTCGCTCCTCGCGGCGCACCTCGCGGCCACCGAAGGCCCTCGCGTCCGCGGCCTGGTCATGCTCGCAAACGCGGTCTGGCTCGCGCGGCCCTGGCCGAGCCTGCCGCTCCGCGCGCTCCGCGCGCTCCACGCGCCCGATTTCTGGATCCCCAAGGCGGGCGCCGATCTCGCCGATCCGGAGGCGAGCGCCACCCACCTCACCTACGACGCGCAGCCGCTGCACGCGGCCCTCGAGGTCCTCCGCGCGGGCGAGCGCGTGCGCGAAGAGCTCGGCCGCATTCGGGCCCCGGCGCTGGTGATCCACGGCGCGAAGGACCGGGTGTGCCCGGCGAGTAACGCTCGACGGGTCATGGCCCTGCTCGGCTCGTCGCGCCGGCGCGTCGTCATCATGCCGCGCTCGCGGCACATCGTGACCCGCGACTACGACAAGGGCGCGGTGCTCGGCGAGCTCGTGACCTTCCTCCGCGAGCTGACGGGAGCCGCTCACGCGCCCGTCGAGCCGTAGCCCCCGGCCCCGCGCTTCGTGTCGCCGAGCGTGTCGGCGACCTCGACCTCGACGCGCAGGACCGGCGCCACCACGAGCTGCGCGATCCGCGCGAGGGGCTCCACTCGGAATGGCTCGGCGCCCAGATTCACGAGCACGACCGCGACCTCGCCGCGGAAGTCGGCGTCGATGGTCCCCGGCGAATTGAGGACGGTGATGCCGGCGCGGAGCGCGAGCCCGGAGCGCGGGCGCACCTGTCCCTCGAACCCGGGCGGGAGCTCGAGGATGAGGCCGGTGGGGATGAGCCGCCGCGCGCCGGGCTCGATGAGCACCGCCGCTTCGAGCGCCGCCGAGAGATCGAGCCCCGCCGCGAGTTCGCTCGCGTAAGCCGGCAGCGGTACCTCCACCGGCCCGACGCGCTTCACCCGGAGCTTCATGGCTGCGCGAACCTGCCGCTCTTGAGGGCCGCATCGAGGAGCTCTGCCACCCGCTGCTCGAGCGTGCGGGCCTCCGGGTCGGCGAGCGTCGCCAGCGCCGTCTTGAGCTCCCCGAGCGCCTTTAGCTGGCTGAAGAGCTGCAGATCACTCGGCGGCGCCGCGCCGGTGAGGATCTGCCGGATCCGATCGATTTCGGCTGCCAGGGCCGGCACCCCGACCCCGACCGCGCCCACTCGCCGCCGCCCGGGGTGGTCGCGATGGAACGCCTCGAGGATGGGCTCGACGATCCCCTCGAGGAGCGGCGCCTGATCTTCGCTGTTCCAGATGTGCTTGAGGACGAAAAGGTCACTCGGATCGGCCTGGGTTCGGCCGTCGAGATAGGCGCTCGCCGCGAAGAGCTTCAGCATCTTCACCACCCGTCGATCGCTCACGCTCACGCCCTCGGCGCGGATCTGAAAGATTACGCCCTTATAAGCCGAGAGGAAGTCACTCGTGAACTCGAGCCGTCGGGCGAGCTCCTCGGTCATGGCGTCGAGCTCCCGCGCGCTCACGAGCGGGCTAGGGCGAATCCGGCGGAGCTTCTTCACCTCGTGGTCGATGCCGAGCGAGAGGAGCTCGCCGAAGTGGTAAGCGTCGAGGTTGTCCGAGCGGATCCTGAGGAGGAAGCGATCGAACAGCGCCGACAGGTTCTCGTCGGTCGGGATCTCGTTCGAAGCGCCGAAGGCGCTGATGAGCGGGCACTCGAGCACCTGCCCGCCCGAGGCGTACCGCCGCTCGTTCAGCAGGCCGAGCAGCGCGTTCAGGATCGCGCTGTTGCTCTTGAAGACCTCGTCGAGGAACACCACCTCGGCCTCCGGGAGCATACCGGCGGTGCGACGTCGGTAGGTGCCGTCTCGGAAGGCGGCGATGTCGACCGGGCCGAAGATCTCGTTCGGCTCGGTGAAGCGCGTGAGCAGATACTCGAAGTAGCGCGCGTCGATGAGCTCGGCGAGCGTGCGGAGGAGCGCGCTCTTGGCCGTCCCCGGCGGGCCGATGAGCACGGCGTGCTCCCGGGCGACGATCGCGATGAGCAGGAGCCGGATGACCTCGCTCTTTCCGAGAAACTGCCGGTCGAGCTGCTCGGCGACCGCCGAGAGGCGCGACTTCAGCGGGGCGACGGCTGGGGGGCTCACGGGAGGCTCTCGACGAACTTCGTGATGTAGCCCCGGTCTTCCGGGGGCGTCCACTCGATGTTTACCTGACGATCGGTGATCTCCCAGTAGGCGCGCTTTCCGACGCTCAGGAGCTCTGCCGCGGCGCGCTCGATCTCGACACGCGGCACCCCCTCGAACGCGCGCGCGAGCCGGCTCGTCTCCCCGGCTCGCCCATGCTTCACGAAGTAGGCCGCGAGCACCAGCTTCGCCTTCAACTTCATCGGATCGAGCGCACCTCGGGTGAGGTTCGAGACCTCGGCCAAGAGGTCGAGCAGCTCGCCCGCGCGAGGGTTGCCGGCCTGGTGAGCGCGCTCGGTCACGTGCGCGAGATCGAACACGGCGAGCTGAGGGACGAAATCATCCCCCTTGCGCTCGGCGATGGCGGCGTAGTGGAGCAGGTAGCGCCCGATCTCGAGGGCGGCGTCTTGGTTCGCCGAGATGTCGTCGGCGAGCTCTCGATACTGATAGAAGACGTCGTAGACGGCGCGGGTGTCGTTACGCTTGAGCGCCTCGCGAATGAAGCTGTTCATGAAGCGAAAGCAGAGCGACACCACGTGCCCGTCGCCGTTGGCGGCCGCGTTCCTGGCCACCATCCGGTTCGCCTTGCCGATCGCGCTGATGGCGTCCGGTGCCTTGGCGAGCGCCGCCTGGTAGGAGAGAAATAGCTGGCCGAGCACCTGAGTCTCGAAGAAGGTCCGCTTCTCCGCCAGCATCTCGAGCGCCGCGCTCGAGACGCCGATGTAGTCGGCGCGGTCGATGGCGAACCAGTCGTCCCCCATCTTGCTCTTGGCCTCCCCGTAGCGAAATAGGATGTTCCTGAGCGCCCAGATCCCCTCGCGGGTGACCTCCCGGTCCGCACGATCGAGCGACTTGATGATCACGGTGCCGATCTGGAAGACGCGCTCCTCGACCGCGTCTCTCAGCAGGCTCGGCCTCCCCCGGCCCTCGGCGGCGCGGTCGACCAGCGCGACGGCCTCCTTCATCAGGCGCTCGACGATGGTGGAAGGGTCGAGGAATTTCACCACGTACATGAAGTAGGGAACGACCACTATCCAGCCGAGGAGCACGCTGTAGACGGCGATCCGATACGCCCACATCGGCGCAAACCCGGGCCCCACCATGTACATGACCCAGAGCGTGTTGGCCGCTCCGAACGCCATCAACGTGAGGACGATCCGGTTGATGCGATCCCGGGCGAAGAGCTCGATGAGCTTCGGCGTGTGCATGGTGGCCGTGAGCGGCACCGCCAGGCCGACGGTCGCCATCAGCATGGCGAGGATGTTGTTGTAGGCGCGCGCGATCGGGCTCAAGGAATCGACCAGCTTCGCGTGGTTGTCCCCGGCCCAGGAGAGCTCGCGCACGCCGGGGCGGCCGGCGTGGTCCCACTCCAGGTAGAACTCCGTCAGGAAGGCCAGGATGGCGACCGCACCCATCACCACGATGCTGCGAACGAAGGTCCGCCTCAGTCTGTCTACCGAGCCCGTCACCATGAGAGACGCTCTCCGCTAAT
Source organism: Polyangiaceae bacterium (assembly GCA_035063585.1). Classification (GTDB taxonomy): domain Bacteria; phylum Myxococcota_A; class Polyangia; order Polyangiales; family Polyangiaceae; genus JAPSGB01. Next base: position 41,760 of record JAPSGB010000024.1, on the reverse strand, counting down.
AGCCCAGGTCGGGCCCGGCGCCATCGGCCGCCTTCAGCCGCCGGCCGTGAGCGCCTTGCGGTGCCGCTCGAAGATCTCGTCGGCCATCTCACCGAGCTTGTTGGCCTCGCGCTGGATGTCGGCGTTACCGGTGTAGTGCTCGGACGCCGTGACGTACTCCGCGAAGGCGCGGTAGCTCTTGGCCACCTCGAGCTCGTTGCCGATTTCCTTACAGATTGCGATGCTGCGCATGAAGTAGTCGACCGCCTTGCCCTCGTGACCCTTGCCCCAGGCGCCCGCGCCGGTGATCTCGCCGAGGGTCCTGAGCGCCACCGCCAGGTGCGCGCGGCTGCGAATCTGTCCGAACAGGTCGACCGCCTGCTTGATGCTCTCGCGGGCCTTACGGAGGTCCTTCTGAAGGAGATACGCCTTGGCGAGCCCGCGCTTTGCCTCGGCGAGCTGGAGGCGATCGCCGAGCTCGTCACAGAGCTCCTCGGCCTCCTTGAGGATTCGGATCGCCTCGCCGCTGTCGCCGAGCAGATAGTGGGCCTCACCCATGTTGGTGAGCACGACCGCGATCCGGTTCCGCTCGCCGATCTCCTTGGCCACCTCATAGCTCTCGCGAAAGAGCGCGAGGGCGCGGGTGGCGTCTCCTTGGTTCTCGGCGAGCTGCCCGAGGTTGTTCAGGCTCTGCACCACGCCGAGCGGGTCGTTGATCTCACGCCGGATGGCGAGGCTCGCCTCGAACGCCTCGCCCGCCTTGGCGGTGCGGCCGTGGTCGCCCCACACCAGCCCGATGTTGTTCAAGCTGAGCGCGATCGAGCGGCGATCGCCGAGCTTCTTGCGCATCTCGAGCGCGGTCTTCAGCTCGTCGAGCGCGCGGTCGTAGTCTCCGCGAGTCCAGAGGAGCTTGCCCACGTCGTCGTGGCAGGAGGCTACCCCGCGCTCGTCCCCCACCGCCTCGAAGAGCTCGAGCGCGGTCTGCAAGTGCCGCTCGGCGTCGCCGAGGGCTCCCGTGTCCCGATAGAGTCTGCCGATGCGGTTGTGGGCGGCGCCGCCCTTGGCGTGCAAGCCGAGCCGCCAGGCGAGCGCGAGCATCTCGCGGAAGGCCGCGAGCCCCTCGTCCGTCTTGCCGAGCAGGAGGAGCACGTCGCCATGGTTGTGCAGGGCGTCGATGCGGCGCCGCGCGTCGGCGTCGCCGAGGAGCTCGAGGCCCCGCGCGTAGTACTCGTTGGCCTTCTTGGCCGCGTAGCCGGCGCGCGCGAGATCCGCGGCGTCGAGGTAGACCGCGCCCGCGCGGGTCAGTGCGCCGGCGCGCTCGAGGTGCAGCGCGAACATGGCCGCGTACTCCTCCTGCGAGCTGGTCCCTTCCTTCTGGCTGAGCCAGTCGGCGATCGTCTGATGATAGCGGCGCGTCGTCACGGCGCTCATCAGCGTCGTCACCTTCTCGCGCTCGAGGTTGTGCTTGAAGACGTACTCCGTCTCGTCGCTGAGGGTCGAGTCGGGCATCTTGAGCACGTAGTCGCGCTCCACGAGCGCGCCGAGCAACTCGGTGAGCTCGTTGACGTCGCGCGTGTCACGACGCGACCAGAGCTCGGGGGCGGCGCGATCCATCCGCGCGAGCGCGACCAGCCCGCCGAGCCAGAACACGCTGCCCATGGCCCCGGCGTGCTCGAGCACCCGGCGCTCCTCCGCGGAGAGCGCGCCGATGCGCGCCGTCACCGCGTCATCCACCGTCATCGGGAGGCGCGCGCTCGCGAGCTTGTCGAGATCGACCTTCCAGAGCGGCTCGCGGGCGAGCGCGCCCTCCTCCTCGAGCACGCCGGCGTCATGGAAGATCCGCACCATCTGCTCGAGGAGCCCCGGGCTACCACCGGCCATCGCGACCGCCGCCTCCACCAGAGCGTCCGGGGGGCCTCCTTGACAGGGCGCGAGCAGCGCCCGGATGATCTGCTCCGCGGCGGCCTCGCCGAGCGGCCGAAGCTGCAGCACGTCGTGGCGCCCGCGGCCGATCTCCGCCCAGTCCTCCTGCCGCGCGAGGAGCTCGGGCCTCGCGGAGACGAGCAGGAGCAGCGGGCCGCTCAGCTGCTGCATGAGATAGCGCAGGAGCTCGAGCGAGTCGTCATCGGCGAGGTGCAGATCCTCGAACACCAGGCACACCGGCCCTCGAGACGCGTCGCTCTCGATGAAGCTCTTCATGATGGCGCGCCTCAAGAGCCGCGCCTGGGACGGATCATCGATCACCGCTCGAGTGAGCGGGCTCTCCTGGAACGAGAGGTCCATGAGCTGCCCCAGGAAGAAGCACACGTCGCCGACCTTGCGATCGTCGAGGACCTTGGCGACCTGGGCGCGCACCTGGGCCTTGGCGGCGTCCGGATCCATCCCCTCGACCAGCCCGAAGCGCGAGCGCATGAGCCGCGCGAACACGCCGTAGCTCTGCGGGAGCGCTCGCGCGCTGCCGCGATAGACCCGCGGCATGCGCCCGCCGGCGCTGCGGAGCTCGCTCAGGTACTCCGAGATGATTCGGCTCTTGCCGAGCCCACCGCCGCCGAGGAAGGAGACGATGCGGGTCTCGTCGTTGGCCCGCGAGGCGTCCGAGGCCTTCTTCAGCGTTGCCATCTCGGCGTCGCGGCCGATCAGCGGAGCGTGCAGCTCACCGGTTCCGAACAGCGTCTGGGCCGATGCTTCCGCCATGATGGTCGCGAGTCTCCCCTCTCTCGCGCCTCGCGACAAGCGCCGTGGCGAGGCCCAGCGCGCGCCGCTCAGCGCCCCGGCGTGACCTCGTGAGCCCTCGGCGGCGCGCGCCGGCTGCCGCCCCGCCGCGGCGCGGGCGCGCCGCGCACGTCGTCTCGTCGCGCGGCACGCCGAGGTGTGGGCTCACCGACGCAGCGGCCTTCGCCTCCGCTCGGGCAGGCGATTCGAACATGGAAGTGGTTGTCGTGCGGCAGCGCGTGACGCGGCTGCTTCATGGCGAGCGCGGCGCGCTGCCGCACCGGCAGATAGGCGCCCACTCTCCGCGCGTGGGAGAGGAGCCGCGCCCGCAGCGGCGCGGAGACGAAGATGTGCTGCACGCGAGCCCTCGGGTCGGTGACCCACGCCTCCACGAGCGTCCAGTTGCGGGCGTCGTCGAAGCGGAGCTCGGGCGCGCCCTCCACGCTGCCGTCGGGGCGGACGTGATGATAGCGACCGAGCGTGGCCGAGCGACCCTCGGCGTCGACGAAATAGAACCCGACGTCGGCGTCGCGCCCGCTCGTGTGCGAGCGGTGCCCGCCCAGGTTGCCGCCCTTCGGACGCGAGAGATCCCCGACCAGCAGCGTCGCGCCCTCGAAGCGGGCCGCGACGCGCCGCGCGGCGCGCTCGAGCAGGCGGACGAGCGGCGGAAGCCCCCAGTGCGTCTCCCCGGGGCGCGCGAGCCGCAGGTGGGGCCCGGCCTGGAGCTCGGCCCCGCCGACGAGCCGCCCCGCGGTCGGTGAGCCGACGCTCTCGGGAGGCCGCTGCAGGTCTTTCGGCCGCGTGGTCCTGGGCCTGCCCCCCGCGGTCGGTGCGCCCACGCTCTCGGGCGGCAGCGGGGGCTCGCGACGCGGCGGCTTCGCGGACGCTCGGGAGGGAGTGCCGGTCCGGCGCGGCCCCGACACGGGCCGGTCCCGCGCCGGGCCGACAAACCCAGCCATTGGCCGGCTGGCCGGTCGCTCTGGCGGCGGACCTGCGGCTGAGGCGGTCGCCGCCGCGAGCAGGAGCGCGACGGCGAAGCGGCTGCTGATCGGGCGGGACGGCATGGAGGATCGGGGTAACCGCTCGGCGCCGCGTGGGGCAAGTTCGCGCTCCCCGTTGCGCGCAGGTCGCGGCTGTTACACGCTCGCGCGAGCAAGGCTCGGTGGAGCTCCCAAAGCTCTGTCGGTTCGAAGGTTTACCCGCGATGTTGCCCGCCAAGACCCCGGCTCAGGTTCAGCCCGGCGAGAAGCGCACGGTCGGTAAGGGTGTGTTCCGGAAGTGCTCCGGCTGCGGCGCCGTGCACACGGCGGAGCGGCTCGCCGAGTGCTGGCAGATCTGCCCGGATTGCGGCTACCACCACGTGCTCGACACCGACGGCTGGAAGACGCTGCTGCTCGACGGCGCGGCGCTCGAGCCGTGGGACGAGCACATTCGCCCGGATGATCCGCTCTCGTTCTTCGACGGCAAGAGCTACAAGGAGCGGCTCGAGCGGGCGCGAAAGGTCACCCGCCGGAGCGAGGCCATCGAGGTCGGCCGCGGGCGCATCGATGGTCGGCCGGTCGCCTTCGGCTGCTTCGTGTTCTCGTTCATGGGCGGCAGCATGGGCTCGGTGGTAGGCGAGCGCATCACCCGCATGTTCGAGCGCGCCACCAGCGAGGCGCTGCCGGTCGTGCTGCTCCAGGCCTCCGGAGGCGCGCGGATGCAGGAGGGCATCTTGAGCCTCATGCAGATGGCCAAGACGGTCGCGGCGCTCTCCCGCTTCCGGAGCGTGCGGCGGCCGTTCATCAGCGTCTGCCTGCACCCGACCACCGGCGGCGTCGCCGCGAGCTCTGCCCTGCTCGGAGACGTGAACCTGGCCGAGCCGAACGCGCTCATCGGGTTCGCCGGGCCACGCGTCATCGAGAGCACGCTGCGAACCACGCTGCCGGAGGGCTTCCAGCGCTCGGAGTTCCTGCTCGAGCACGGCATGGTCGATGCCATCGTCCCGCGCACCGAGATGAAGGCGATGCTCGGGCGGCTCCTCGCGCATCTCTCGGGGCCGACCCGGTGAGGGACCTCGCGGGGACCCTCGAACGCCTCTACGCGCTCCGCACGAGGGGCCGTCGTCTCGGGCTCGCGCGCGTGCAGGCCGTCTGCGACGCCTTCGGCAACCCGGAGCGGGCCTTCGAGGTCGTGCACGTCGCCGGCACCAACGGCAAGGGCACCGTCTCGGCGAGCGTCGCGTCGATGGCGCGGGCGGCGGGTCGCCGAGTCGGGCTCTACACCTCCCCTCACCTCACGCGCTTCGCCGAGCGGATCCAGCTCGACGGCGCCCCGCTCGCAAGCGAGCCGCTCGTCGAGTTCCTGAACCAGGTGATGGACCGAGGCCCGGAGCTCACCTTCTTCGAGGTGGCGACCCTGGCCGCCTTCCTCGCGTTTCGCGAGGCGAAGGTGGAGCTCGCGGTGCTCGAGGTCGGCCTCGGCGGACGGCTCGACGCCACCAACGTCGTGCCGTCCCCGCGGGTCGCGGCGATCACGCGCGTCGCGTTCGACCACATGGCGGAGCTCGGAGGGACGCTCGCCGAGATCGCGGTCGAGAAGGCCGGCATCATCAAGCCTGGCTCCGCCGTCGTCGCCGGCAAGCTGCACCCGGACGCGCAACGGGTCGTCGAGGCGCGCTGCGAGGAGGTCGGCGCGCGGCTCGTGCCGCTCGGGAGCGCCGAGCCCATCGCGGGCGCGCCGCTCGCCTACCCTCGGGTCACGATGTTCGGCTCGAACCTCGCGGTCGCCGTGACCATCGGGCGAGAGCTCGGCCTCGAGCCGGAGGCCATGGCGGAAGGCATCGAACGCACGTCGTGGCCCGGGCGCAACGAGCTGCTCCACCGCAGCGGCGAGGAGCTCACCCTGCTCGACTGCGCCCACAACCCCGACGGGGCCGTGGCCCTGTCGCGCGTCATCGATCCGAGCGTGATCGGCGAGATCGAGTCGCGACGAGACGTCGCGCTCGTCTTCGGCGCGATCGACACCAAGAGCTGGCGTCCGATGCTGAGGCGCCTGGAGCAGGCCGCCGCGCACCGCGTCTTCGTGGCCCCGCCCGTCGCGAACGCGGTCCCCCCGGAGCTCATGGCGGCCGAATTCGAGGGCGAGGTGGCCACGAGCATCGCCGGCGCCCTCGAGCGGGCGCGCGCCGTGGTCGGCTCGCGCGGCCTGGTGGTGGTGACCGGCTCGTCGTTTCTGGTCGGCGCGGCGCGAGCGCTCCTGCTCGGGCTCGAGACCGACCCCCCCATCGCGCTCTAGACGGAGGCTCACCCGTGCCATCTTTCGACGTCGTCTCCAAGGTGAACCAGGCGGAGGTGTCGAACGCGCTCGACCAAGCCCAGCGCGAGGTCGCGCAGCGCTACGACTTCAAGGGGACCGACGCGTCGCTCGAGAAGACGGACGAGGGCATCGTCATCTCGGCGAACGCCGAGGACCGAGCCCGCGCCGCGCTCGACGTCCTCGAGCAGAAGCTCATCCGGCGGAAAGTCAGCTTGAAGCATCTGGAGATCAAGGACCCCGAGCCCGGGCCCCGCGGCTCGGTGCGCCTGCGCGTGCTCGTCAAGGAAGGGATCGAGACCGACAAGGCGCGGGCGCTCGTGAAGCTCGTGAAGGACTCGAAGCTCAAGGTCCAGGCGTCGATCCAAGGCGACGCGGTGCGGATCACCGGCAAGCAGCGCGACGAACTCCAGGCGGTCATCGCGCTGCTCCGCGCGGCGGAGTCGCTCGAGCTCGATTTGTCGTTCGAGAACTTCCGAGACTGAAAGGCGACCAACGACGTGGCTGAGCGGCTCCTCTTCGGCACCGACGGCATCCGCGGGCGGGCGAACGTCCCGCCCATGACGCCCGAGCTCGCGGTGCGGCTCGGCCGCGCGGTGGCGCTGGTGGCCCGGCGGGGCGGCGCGCGCGCCCCGCGGATCGTGATCGGCAAGGACACGCGGCTCTCCGGCTACATGCTCGAGACCGCGCTCGCGTCGGGGATCTGCGCCATGGGCGGTCGGGTGCTCTTGTCCGGGCCGATCCCGACTCCCGCCGTCGCCAACCTCACGCAGACCATGCGCGCCGACGCGGGCGTGGTCATCAGCGCGAGCCATAACCCCTTCGCGGACAACGGCATCAAGATCTTCGGCCCGGACGGCTTCAAGCTGCCGGACGACGAGGAGGCCGCCATCGAGGCGTTGCTCGACGACGCGCGCCTCGAGGCTCGGAGCGCGACGGGCGCGCGCGTCGGGCGCGCGGAGCGGCTCGACGACGCCGGCGGACGCTACATCGTCTACGCCAAGGCTACCTTCCCGCGTGAGCTCACGCTGAACGGGCTCCGCGTCGTGATCGACGCCGCGCACGGGGCGGCCTACCGGGTCGCCCCGGCCGTGCTCGCCGAGCTCGGGGCGGAGGTGTTTGCGCTCGGCGTCCGGCCGAACGGCGTGAACATCAACAAGGGCTGCGGGGCGCTGCACCCGGACCACATGGCGAAGGAGGTGCTCAGGCGCCGCGCGCACCTCGGGATCGCGCTCGACGGAGACGCCGATCGCGTGATCATCGCCGACGAGCGCGGGGAGGTGGTCGACGGCGACGCCCTCATGGCCCTCTGCGCGCGGCAGCTCATCGTCGAGCGGCGACTCGCCAAGAAGACGGTGGTCGCCACCGTGATGAGCAACATGGGGCTCGAGCACGCGCTCGCTGAGCTCGGTGGCCGGCTGATCCGCGCCGCGGTCGGCGATCGCTACGTGGTCGAAGCGATGCGCCGTGGCGGCTATAACTTCGGCGGCGAGCAGTCCGGGCACCTCATCTTCCTCGAGCACGCGACCACCGGCGATGGCATGGTGGCGGCGCTCCAGGCGCTGGCGATCATGGTCGCGGAGGAGAAGCCGCTCAGCGAGCTGGCGCGCGTGATGCAGCGGGTGCCGCAGGTGCTCACGAGCGTGCGGCTCCCCGACCGGCGCCCGATCGAGGCGATGCCGGCGCTCACCCGCCACATCAAGGACGTCGAGAGCAAGCTCGGTTCGAGCGGCCGGGTGCTCGTGCGGTGGAGCGGCACCGAGCCCAAGCTCCGACTGATGGTGGAGGGTCCGGACCGCGCCCTGCTCGAGGCCATCGTGGGCGACCTGGCCGACGCAGCGCGCCGCGATCTGGGCGGCGGAGCGTGACCGAGCCGTCCGTCATCGAGGTGCGAGACGCGACCCGCGCGTTCGGTTCCGGCCCCGACGCGCGCCGGGCGGTGGACCGCGCCTCGTTCGAGGTCCGCTCGGGCGAGGTCGTGCTGGTGGTCGGTCCGAGCGGCTCGGGCAAGAGCACGCTGCTCGCGATGTTGGGAGGGCTCGATCGCGGCTACACCGGCAGCGTCCGCGTCTTCGACCACGACCTCGCCGCGCTCGACGATCGCGCGCTGTCGCGCCTGCGCGGAGAGCGGATTGGGTTCGTATTTCAGGCCTTTCACCTCCTGCCCGAGCTCACCGTGCTCGAGAACGTCACCGCGCCCAACCTGTTCGCCGCGCGCCCGTCCGCTCCGGACACCATCGACGCGCGCGCCCGCGTCGCGCTCGCGCGCGTCGGGCTCGCCGAGCGCGCCGACGCCCGCCCCGGCGAGCTCTCGGGGGGGCAGCGGCAGCGTGTCGCCATCGCGCGCGCGCTCATCCGCGAGCCGGCGCTCCTTCTCTGCGACGAGCCGACCGGCAACCTCGACCGCGCGACCGGCGAGCAGATCATCGATCTCTTCGGCGAGCTTCATCGCGAGCTCGGCACGACGCTGGTCATCGTCACGCACGAGGAGCGTCTCGAGCGTATCGCCGACCGGAGCTTCCTCATGACCGACGGCGTGCTCGGGTCCGGGAGCGGCTCCTCGTGAAGACGGCCCAGCTCGCGCGCATGGTGCGGCGGGAGCTCGGTCGCGTGCGCGGCCCGCTCATCACGGCAGGCTTTGGCATCGCGGTCGGCATCGCGGCCATGGTGTTCTTCCTCGCGCTCGGGCTCGGGGCGCGGCGGGTGCTGCTCGGAGACGTCTTCCCCATCGATCAGGTCGAGCTCGAGCCGGTACGGAGCTCGACGGGGCTCCTCTCGCTCTTCGGGGACGCGCCCGAGCCGGCGGGCATCGAGGCCGCGACGGTCGACGAGCTCAGGCGGCTCCCGGGGGTCGCCGAGGTCTATCCGAAGCTGCGCTTTCGCTTCCCCTCCACCGCGCGCGGAGGAAAGGAGCTGCTCGGCCACGAAATCGGGACCCACGAGATGGTGGGCGACGGGATCGCGCCCGCCCTGCTCGACGGAGCGCTCAGAGAGCGCTTCCGGGATCCGCTCGAGCGCCCGGGCCCAAGCTGCCGCACGGTGGCCGAGTGCCCCGCCCCCCAGTACTGCGAGAAGCCGAGCGGTGAGGCCGTGGGCCGATGCAGCGACCCGGTGCCTGCGCTGGTCAGCCGCTATCTCGTCGAGCTCTTCGATCATGCCATCGCGCCGGCGCACGGGCTCCCGCCCATCGCCGGCTCACTGGTGGAGCGCGCCAGCGGCGTGATCTTCACCATGGGTCTCGGTAACTCCCTGCTCGGAGTGGCGCGGCACGGCGAGCAGCGCGAGGCCCGCGTCCGCGTCGTCGGGATCTCGCCGAAGGCCATCGACCTCGGCGTCACCCTACCCCTCGCGGTGGTCCAGCGCTGGAACGCCGAGTACGCGGGGCCTGCGGCGGCCTCCCGATACTCCAGCGTAGTGGTACGGGTGAGCAGCGCGAGCGACGCGAGCGACGTCATCGCCGCGGCCGACCGCCTCGGCCTCGTGCCCCACGATACCCGCGCTCGCGACGTGAGCGTGCTCATCTCGAGCGTGCTCGCCCTGCTCATGCTGGTCGCCGCGGTGATCCTCCTGGTCGCCGCGCTCAACATCACGCACACGCTGCGGGTCGTGGTCGCCGAGCGCGAGCGGGAGATCGGCCTCTACCGCGCGCTCGGCGCGAGCGCTGGCGACATGCGCGCCTGGATGCTCGCGCTCGCCGCGACGCTCGGCGGGGTCGCGGGCGCGGCGGGCGCCCTCGCCGCGCGGCTCCTCGCCCTCGTCGCGGACTCTCGCGCGGCGGTCGATCTCCCGGATTTTCCGTTCAAACCAAAGAGCTTCTTCGCGTTCCCGCTCTGGCTGTGGGTGCTCGCGGTGGCCTTCGCTGCCGGTTTCGCCCTCCTCGGGGCGCTCGGTCCGGCCCGGCGCGCGGCCCGCACCGACCCAGCGCGCGCTCTCTCCCGGCAGAGCTGAGCGCCGCTGTTCAGCCGTACCCGGCGCAGGCTATCCTGACGGGCGATGAACGAGGCTCTCGAGCTCGAGCAACTCTGCGGTCAGCTCCTGGTCGTGGGCTTCCCTGGCACCGAGCTCCCGACCGAGCTCGAGGACGCGCTCCGGCGCGGCGTTCGCGGCGGCGTGATCCTCTTCAAGCGTAACCTGCCGAGCCTCGAGGTCGCGCACCAGCTCTGCTCGGCGGCGACTCGGGCCGCACCCGCCGAGCTCCCGCTCTTCGTCGGCGTGGACGAGGAAGGGGGGCGCGTGCGCCGCCTGCCGTCCCCCGCGCTCGCGCTCCCACCCATGCGGCAGCTCGGTGAGCGCGGCGACCGGGCGCTCGTCGCACGCGCGGGCGAGCTCATCGGGCGCGGGCTTCGCGCGCTCGGCTTCAACCTCGATTTTGCGCCCGTCCTCGACGTCGACAACAACCCCAAGAACCCGATCATCGGTGATCGCGCCTTCAGTCGGGACCCCGAGGAAGTGGCGCGGCTCGCGCCGGCCTTCGTCGAAGGGCTACGCCGACAGGGCGTGCTCGGCTGCGGCAAGCACTTCCCGGGGCACGGCGACACCGCCGCCGACAGCCACCTCGAGCTGCCCGCGGTCACCCGAGACGAGGCCTCGCTCCGCGCGGTCGAGCTCCCGCCGTTCCGCGCCGCCATCGAGGCCGGCGTGGCTGCCCTGATGAGCGCGCACGTCGTGTACCCGGCGCTCGAGCCCGAGCTCCCCGCGACCCTCAGCCACCGGATCTGCACCGAGCTGCTCCGCGACGAGCTCGGCTTCCGGGGCGTGCTCTTCAGCGATGATCTCGAGATGAAGGCGCTCGCCGGGCTCGGCCCCGGTGAGGCCGCGGTGCGAGCGATTCGCGCCGGATGTGACGCCTTGCTCGTGTGCAGCGACGCCGCGCTCGCCGAAGCGGCGCACGCGGCGCTGGTGTCCGAGGCCGCGCTGGACCCAGCCTTTCGCGCGCGCTGCGAGGAGGCGCTTCGCCGCTGCCTCGCAGCGCGTCGCTCCGCGCCGCCACGGCCCGTGGCCGAGGTGGCGCTGCTGGCCGAGGCGTTCCCGCTGGCGGAGCACCAGGCGTTCCTCGACGCGCTCGGCGAGCGTCCCTGACGTTCGCGCCGGCGCGGCCACGGCGGGTCGCCGACAAAAACACATCGGGCGCGGGCTCCTGGCGGAGCACCGCGCCCAATGCGCGTTCACGTCGGACTCGCTCAGCCGGCCTTGCCGCCCGCGCTGCCGCTCGCCGAGGCGCTCGCCTTGACGTCGACCGAGACGTTCACGTTGGCCTTGATGCTGGCCGCCGCGTCGAAGGCGCCCTTGAAGGGAGCCGCGACGCAGGCCGTCAGGCCCGCCGCGAGCGCCGGGCCGCCCGACACGGCGCCCTTCACGGTGCCCTGCAGGCCATCGACCACCGCGGAGACGCTCGCCGCGACGCCCTCGACCTTGTCCTTCATGCCGATCGCGACCTTGAGGATCGCCGGCAGGTTGGCCTCGAGGGCCGCCTTGTACGTGGCCGCCGCCGACGCATCCGCCGCGCCGGTGATGTTCAGCGACACGCTGGCCGGCGTGCAAGACGCCTGGGCGTTGAGCTTCGCGTCGCAGTTGGCCTTGCACTCGGCGCTCACCTTCGGGGGCTCCACCGTGCCGGAGCACTGCGGGGCCTTCATCTCCACCGAGCACTTGCCCGAGCAGGTGCCCTTGCACTCGGCCGCCGCCTTGAGCTTGCACTCGCCCTTGCAGCTACCGGAGCAGGTGCCGCCACCGCTCACGTCGCACTTGCCCTCGCACTTGCCCTTGCACTCGCCCTTGGCGTCCTTGCCGTCGCACTTGCCGTCGCAGGTGCCGCTGCAAGTGCCCGAGAAGCCGGCGTCGCAGGCGCCGTTGCAGGTGCCTTCACACTTGCCGCCCGCCTCGATGTTACACGAGCCCTCGCAGCTCGCGCCGCACTCGCCCGAAATCTCACCGCCCTCGCACTTCACCTCGGCCTTGCCGCCCGAGACGCTGGCGTCGCAGCTCCCGGCGCACTCGGCCGCGGCGTCGATCGACACCGAGCAGACCGGAGGCTTGAGAGCGAGGCTGATCTTCGCCGACGCGCCCATCTTCGCCTTGATGGCGCCCATCGCGCTCATGGCCGCCTTGCAGGCCGTGGCGCCGTCCTCGCCGGTCGAACCGCCGAGATCCGACGACAGCTTGTTGCAGGCGGTCTTCAGCTCGCCGTCGATCTGGAGCGCCAGCCCCTTGAGCTCGGCCGCGGCGCTGAGGCCGCCCTTGAGCTTGCCGGAGACCTCGGCGTCGAGCTTGAACTCCTTCTGCCAATCGAAGCTCGCGATCGCGCTCACGTCAGCCATGTCGGGGCAGTTGCTCCCCGGCAGACCCGGCACGCCCGGCAGCTTCGGCAGCCCGCCGCAATCGACCAACATCGGCACCGCGGTGAGTGCGACCACGCCGAGCACCGGACCAGACATCTTTCGCCAACGATTCGCGACCATCTTGAAATACCTCCTCAAGCCCAATCCCGGGCGCGTCGGCGGTGCACGCTACACCCGGCGCGCCGCCTTGGGAACCCCACCGGGGCACCAAATCGACGAGCCACCTACGCCCTCTAATCAAACCACTTTGATGATTCTCGCGTGCTCCGACCGCCTCGCCGACCGCCTGGGGACCGGCTCGCGCGCCGCTTCTCGCTCGATTCTTGGTCGCTGTAAAGGAATTTTGCACGGGGGACCCGGAACGCGGCACCCCGAAGCCCCATGCGGCCGTCCTCGCGGGGGGACCGCGCCTCGCGCGCCCCCCGGAGCCCCTCCGGACGCGAGCGCCGCTCAGCCTCGAGCGCCCGAGCCGGTCGCGCGGGCGAACGGCAGTTCGATTTGCTCCGGGCCCTGAGGCTTGCCGGGCGCTCGCCGGTGGAGCCGAGCCAGGATCTCCCGTTCGCTGGCGAGGTCCGCGTCCATCACCTCGGGATTGTCGAGCGCGAACGCTAGCGCATCGAAGAGCGCCGCCGGCCGGAGCTGCGGGAAGTTCTTGCGGAGCTGCTCGATCGGCACGCCGCGCCGATAGAACGCGAAGAGGCGGCGCACGAGCACGCGCGACCCGGCGACGTAGGGACTCCCGCCGAGCACATTCGAATCGACGCGCACGTGCGGGTGCGGAACGAGCACCATCGGGAGAGTCATCGCCGCCTCGCTTCCGACTATCACCCTCCCCGCGCGGGCGCGCAAACGAATTAGAGCTCGGCGAGGATGCGGTCGCGGACCTTCGCCGCGGTGATGCCGAACTCGTCGGCGATGCGCTCGGCAGGCGCGGAGGCGCCGAAGCGATCGATCCCGATGGTGATCCCGCGCGCGCCGGCGACGCCCGCCCAGGTCGCGGTGCGTCCGGCCTCGAGCGTCGCTCGCCGGAGGCCGCGGCCGAGGATGGCGTCACGCTCCGCCTCGGGGAGCCGCGAGAACGCCTCCCAGCACCACGCGCTCACCACGCGCACTCGCCTGCCCTGCGCGGCGAGGAGGCGCTGCGCCTCGACCGCGACGTGCACCTCGCTGCCGGTCGCGATGAGCACGAGCTCCGGATCGCTCGCGTCCGCGACGATGTACGCGCCCTTCAGCAGGTCGCGCGGGTCGAAGCCCGCGCCGCGCTCGAGCGGCGGCAGCGCCTGACGTGACAACGCGAAGGCCGTGGGGCCGTCTCGGCGCGCGAGAGCGTGGGCCCAGGCCGCCGCGCACTCGAGCGAGTCGGCCGGACGCACCACGTCGAGGTTCGGGATGAGTCGGAGGGAGGCGAGCTGCTCGATCGCCTGGTGCGTCGGGCCGTCCTCGCCGAGGAACACCGAGTCGTGCGTGTAGACGAAGAGCACCTGCTCGCCCATGAGCGCCGCTAGTCGCACGCTCGGGCGCATGTAGTCGCTGAAGATGAGGAAGGTCGAACCGAACGGGATGAAGAACCCGCTCAGGGCGAGCCCGTTCAGGATCGCGCCCATGCCGTGCTCGCGGATACCGAAGTGGAGGTTGCGGCCTGCGTACTCGCCGCGCTGCACCTCGCCGCCGCCCTTGATCGTGGTCTTGGTCGACTCCGCGAGATCGGCCGCGCCGCCGAGGAACGCCGGCACCTCGCGCGCCACGACCTGCTCGAGCGCCGCCGCGAGCGAGCGGGTCGCGTCCTTCTTGCCGGGCTCGGCGGCCGCCACCAGCTTCGCGAACAGATCCGCCGGGACGGCGCGCGCGAGGAGCGTGTCGAGCCGCGCCTTGCGCTCGCCGGTGAGCGCGGCGCGCTGCTCGTTCCAGGCGGCGTGGACGGCCTGGTTCTCCTGGCGCCGCGCGTCGAAGAGCGCGCGCGCTTCGTCGGCTACGTAGAAGGGCTCGAGCGGCCAACCTGCGGCCTTCTTGGTGAGCTCGATCTCGGCGGCGCCGAGCGGCGCGCCGTGGGCCGCGGAGGTGTCTTGCTTGTTCGGCGAGCCGATGGCGATGTGGGTACGGGCGACGATGAGGCTCGGCCGCTTCGGCTCGGCGACCGCCCGGTCGAGCGCGGCGCGGACCTCGTCGGGCGAGTGCCCGTCGACGTGCTGCACGTACCACCCGTACGCCTCGTAGCGCTTGCCGACGTCCTCGGTGAAGCTTATCTCGGTGCGGCCGTCGATGGTGATGTGGTTGTCGTCGTAGACCATCACGAGGTTGTCGAGGCCGAGGTGTCCCGCCACGCTCGACGCCTCGGCGCTCACGCCTTCCATCAAGTCGCCGTCGGAGCAGAGCCCGAACACGCGATAGTCGAGCAGGGCGGCGTCGTCGCTCGCCAGGCGCGCCTGCGCGAGCTTCCCGGCCAGCGCCAAGCCGACCGCGTTGCCGACGCCCTGCCCGAGCGGCCCGGTGGTGGTCTCGACGCCCGGCGTGTGGTGCACCTCCGGGTGCCCCGGTGTCCGAGAGCCCCACTGCCGGAATTGCTTCAGATCCTCGAGCGAGAGCTCATAACCGGCGAGGTGGAGCGTCGAGTAGAGCAGCATCGACGCATGGCCGCAGGAGAGCACGAACCGGTCGCGGTTCGGCCAGGCTGGGTCCGCGGGATCGTAGCGGAGGTGGCGTGTGAAGATGTCCACCGTGATGCCGGCGAGCGCCATGGGCGTGCCCGGGTGACCGCTCTTGGCCCGCTCCACGCCGTCGACCGAGAGAAACTGGATGGTCTTTACCGCTGCTTCATAGGCGTCCATGCGGTCCGGCATAGCGCCGGACGCCGGCGACGAAAAGCGGCTTGGCGCGCGCGCCCATTTCGCGCCGCCACCGCGCCACGCCGCGCCGCCGGACCGCGCGGCGCGCCACGCCGCCGGACCGCGCCGCCACCGCGCCACGCCGCCGGCCGCGCCGGACCGGCCAGCCTCCGCCGCTGCTTGCCGCGCCGCGCGCGAGGCCCCGTCGCGCGAGGCCGACGACCCCATCGCCGGCCAGCCTCCCCGGCTACTTGCCGCGCCGCGCGCCGTCGATGGCGGCCTGGTGCTCGTCCATCGTGCGGCTGAAGGTGTGACGCCCGCCGCCGGTCGCGACGAAGAAGAGGTAGTCCGTCTCGGCGGGCGTGAGCACCGCCGCGATGGCGTCCTCGCCCGGGTTCGCGATGGGACCTGGCGGCAGCCCCGGGTGCTTGTAGGTGTTGTAGCGGTTGGTCGCGTCGCGCAGCATGGCCGGCGTGATGACCCCCGCGTAGCCCGCGCAGCTCCGCGCGAGCGCGGGCTCGATGGCGCAGCCGTATCCAGCGGTCGGGTCGGCCATGAGGGTGCGCGCGGGGCGGAACTCGGGCGAGTCGAGGCGATTCAGGTAGACGCTGGCGATGATGGGCATCTCGTCGGCGTGGCGCGCCTCCCGCTCCACGATGGACGCCATCGTGAGCACCGCGCGCTCGCCCCAGCCGCGGGTCGCGACGTAGCGCCCGAGGGCGCCCGCATGCTTCGCGTCGAGGCGCACGAGGTGTTTTCGGGCCTGCTGCACCATCGCGGTGATGACGTCCTCGGCGCGCGCGTCGTGGTAGAGGTCGTAGGTGGCGGGGAAGAGGTACCCCTCGGCGCTGTCCCCGCGGATCGACAGGTGCGCGAGGAGCGCCGGGTCGGTGGCAGCCCGCTGGAACTCGCTCGCGGCGCAGACCCCCGACTGCTCGAGCCGCGCGCCGATCTGGAGGCGATTCCAGCCCTCGGGGATGGTCACCCGCGCGCGGGGGCGGGCCGGCAGCCGCGCGAGGTACCGCACGAGATCGCGCGGGGAGAGGCCATCGTCGAGCAGGTGGGGGCCGATCTCGAGCGGCGGCTCGGAGCGGAGCAGCGCGAGGTACGCCGAGAAGAGCCGCGGGCTCGCGATCGCGCCCGCCTCGGCGAGGCGCGCTGCCAGCGCCGAGCGGTCGGCGTCGGCGGGCAACTCGAACGCGAGCCGGCGGCCGGTCTTCGGTCCGGGCAGGACCGCCCAGACGAGGAGCCCCGCGAGGGCGAGCGCCAGCGGCGCGACCGCGAGGGCGGCGATGACGAGGAGCCGCCGCCGCGGCCGCCGCGGACGCCGCGCGCCGCTCCGGCGCGGCGCGCGCGCCGGCCGGGGCGACCGCCGCCGGGCCCCGCTCGGGCGAGCCGGCTCATGCTTGGCGGTCACGGCTCGACAGCCCTCCGGCCATCGAGCCAGGACTGGAGCAGGACCGCCGCCGCGGCGCTGTCCACTCGTTCGCGGGCGGCGCGCTGGTCGAGGCCCTGCTCGCGAAGACGCGCGTGCGCCTCGCGGGTCGTCAGCCGCTCGTCGAGGAGCTCCACCGGGAGCCCGGTGCGCGCAGCGAGGCGCTCCGCGAAGCGCCGGGCCCGGCGCGCCGGCGGACCTTCGGCGCCGGAGAGCGTGCGCGGCAACCCCACCACGAAGAGCTCGATACGCTCCTCGACGGCCAGCCGGGCCAGCTCGCCGACCGCGCGGCCCGGATCGCGACCGTCGAGGAAGGGGCGCGGGTGGGCCATGAGCCCGAGCTCGTCGGCGACGGCGAGGCCCACGCGAACCTTCCCCAGGTCGATTCCAGCCGCGCGCATGCGACCCGCGCGCATCTACCATTAAGCCGGGAGGCGCGCGGGGCGATCTGCCGCGCTCCGTGCTTGACCCGACCTCCCGCTCCGAGCATAAGCCGGACGGCGCGTCCCGGGCCCGGTCCGGCGCACCGGACCTCAGGCCCGCTCCACTCGCCCCGGGGACGCCGCCCCGCCACCAGCCACCTCGGGAAAGTCATGCAGTTTCGCCGTGTGAAGGGGATGAACGACATCCTCCCCGACGAGGTCGGGCGCTGGCATCGCCTGGAGGACGGCTTTCGGCGCACGGCGGAGCTCCACGGTTACTCCGAGATCCGCACCCCGGTCCTCGAGCCGACCGAGCTGTTCGTTCGCTCGCTCGGCGACACGACCGACGTGGTCGAGAAGGAGATGTTCACCTTCTCCCGGCACGACGAGTCGCTGACGTTGCGGCCCGAGGGCACCGCCGGCGTCGCGCGAGCCTACGTCGAGGCGAAGGTGCAGAGCCGCGAGCCGGTGAGCCGCTTCTACTACCTCGGCCCGATGTTTCGCGCCGAGCGGCCGCAGCGCGGGCGCTATCGGCAGTTTCACCAGGCGGGCTGCGAGATCTTCGGTGATCCTGGGCCGAGCTGCGACGCCGAGCTCATCGACATGCTGTGCGGCCTCTTCGGCGAGCTCGGCATCGGCGAGCTCGAGGTGTGCGTCGGCTCGCTCGGCGGCCCGGCGTCACGCGCGCGATATCGCGCGGCGCTGCTCGAGTACCTCCGCCCGCGCGCGGGCGCGCTGAGCGAGCACGCCCGCGCCCGACTCGAGGTAAACCCGCTCCGCATCCTCGATTCGAAGGATCCTCGGGACCAGGAGGCAGCCCGGGGCGCGCCGGCCGCGATCGACTCGCTCGACGACGCCGACCGCGCGCACTGGGAGGCGCTGCTCCGAGCCCTCGACGCGCTCGGCACCCCGTATCGGGTCGAGGCCGCGCTCGTGCGCGGGCTCGACTACTACACGCGGACCCTCTTCGAGATCCGGACCACCGCGGGCAGCCTCGGCGCGCAAAACACCATCGCGGGCGGCGGGCGCTACGACGCCATGATCGCCGAGCTCGGCGGCCCGCCGGTGCCGGCCATCGGCTTTGCCATGGGGCTCGAGCGGCTCTTGCTCGCGATGCCGGAGGCGCCCGCTCGAGCGCCCGCGCTCGCGTACCTTGCTCCCATCGGCGAGCCGGCGATCCGGGAGGCGCTCCGGCTCGCGCGCGAGCTCCGCCGGCTCGGCGTGCGCGCCGAGCTCGACGGGCGCGGCAACTCGATGAAGAGCATGCTGCGCCGCGCCGACGCCATGGGCGCGCGCCTGGCGCTGGTGCTCGGTGACGACGAGCTCGGCCGCGAGGTGGTAAAGGTGAAGGATCTGGTGGAGCGCACCGAGGACGACCTCCCACGCGCCAGCGTGGCCGAGGCGGTGCGGGCGCGGCTCGCGCCGCAGCGCGAGGGCGCCGCTTGAAGCGCCGCGCCCGAATCTTCGGCGGAGTCGCGGCGGTGCTCGCGCTCCTCGCGCTCGCGGCGCCTGCCCTCGCGCAGGACCCGCTCGGCCCGGGCGTGCAGCCCATCGAGCCCTCGCCGCCCACCGGGGGCGGGAGCTCGGGCGGAGGCAAACCGCCGCCCGGCGCGCCCGAGCTCCACGCCGCCTCCGGTGCCGGCGAGAGCGTGGTGCCGGCCGGGAACGAGCCCTCGCTCCCCGCCGATCCGACCGCGATCGACGAGCACACGCGCAAGCGCATCGGCACCGACGTCTCCCCGGACGACGAGGCGCAGGGGCGCGCCGCGAGCACCGTGCGCCGCTTCTACGGCCCGTATTACGAGGAGACGAGCGGCCGCTATCGCCTGCGCATCGCGTTCCCGGTCTGGGCCGAGCGGCAGATGCCGGCGCTCTCGGATCCGACCCAGACGGACCGCGCCTCGCTCTTCGGCGGGCTCTATTACAACCGGCGGAGCCCGACCCACGCCGACGACGTCCTCTTCCCGCTCTTCTGGAACCTCAGGAACCCGGCCGAAGAAACCCGCACCACCATCGTCGGCCCGCTCGTGAACCGCGTCGCGCCCGGCGAGCACGACAACTGGCTCGCGCCGCTCTACTTCACGGGGAAGCGCAAGGACGGCGGCTACACGCTGATCCCGCCGCTCCTCACGTACACGCGCACGGACGCGGCGGGCGGCTTCAACCTCGTCGGCCCGGCGTTCTGCTCGTGGAAGGGCGGCTCACGCTGCGACGCGCGCACCGCGGAGGACATCGATCTCGGCGTCGCGCCCTTCTACTTCTACGGGCAGAACGAGCAGACGAAATACGAGCTCATCCCGCCGCTCCTCCACTACTACCGCTACGACGACCGCGATCTCTCGTACACGAACGTGTGGGGCCCGGTGTACCGCGGGCACACGCAGAAGCGCGACATGCTCCACGTGATGCCCATCTACTGGAGCGTCTGGGGCAAGAACGAGCGCCACACGACCGTCTTCCCGCTCTTCCATTACGGCTACAAGGACGACTCCTGGCTCTTCGCGAACCCGCTCTTCCTCATGGCGCGCGGCGAGCACGGCGAGCGCTCCTTCGTGACCTGGGGCTACGCGCGCTACCGCGGTCGCACCGAGCTCGACATGATCACGCCCTTTTACTGGCACTACCGTGATCCCGACATCGGGCTCGATCAGAAGCTCCTCTTCCCGTTCCTCTACTCGCGCACCAGCCCGCGCGAGTCGAACCAGGCGTTCTTCCCCTTCTGGGGGCATTTCGAGCGCTACGGCATCAGCGAGACGACCTTCATCACCCCGTTCTTCCAGCACACCACCGATCTGCGCGGCTGGCAGACCAACATCCACCCCATCGTCTACCTCGGCCGGAACGGCTATCAGTCGCACACCGTGGTGGCGCCCTTCTTCTGGGACTTCGTGGGCCGCGAGGAGCGCGCGACGGTCGGCTTCCCGGTGTTCTGGCGCTTCAGCGATCGGCGCAGCGTGAACCAGCTCGTCGGCAACGTCTATTATCGCGAGAAGAAGGTGAAGGGCGGGCTCGACTGGGAGGTGCACGTCTTCCCCGTCTTCTCGTACGGCGAGACGCCCGACGGGCACTGGTGGAACGTGCTCTACGGCCTCGCCGGCTACACGCGCCGCGGCGATCTCGTGAAGATGCGCACGCTCTGGATCCCGATCCGTCTCTCGGGCGAAGAGGCGAACTGAGCCCGCGCCGTCCGCGAGGCTGCGTCGGTCCGGCGCGGCCGGCGGCCGGGAGCGGTTGCGCCGTGAGTCGCGGGTATTAGAAGACACGGCGTGAAGCGTTTTACCGCAGCGGTGGTCGGGGGCTCGGGGTTCGCGGGTGCCGAGCTCGTCCGTCGGCTGCTCTTTCATCCGGACGTCGAGCTGGTGCGCGTCTGCGCCGCAGATCACGTGGGAGAGCCGCTCGCGGCGGCGCACCCTCACCTCGAGGGGCTCACCGAGCTCACCTTCGAGAACCTGCCGCCCGAGCGCGCGGCCGCGGGCGTCGACGTGGTGCTCATGGGGCTCCCGCACCAGGCGAGCGCGGAGCTGGTCCAGGCGGTGCTCGACGGCGAGACGCGCATCATCGACATGAGCGGCGCATTTCGCCTCAAGCGCTCGAGCGCCTACGAGCAGTTCTACGGCGGCAAGCACCCGCGCCCGGATCTGCTCGAGCGGTTCGTCTACGGGTTGCCCGAGCTCAACCGCGAGCGGATCCGCGGCGCTCGCTACCTCGCCTCGCCGGGTTGCTTCGCCACCACCATCGAGCTCGGTCTCTTGCCGCTCGCGCGGGCGGGGCTGCTCCGGGGCCGCGTGGAGACGGTGGGCATCACGGGCTCGAGCGGCGCCGGCGTGACGCCGACCGTGACCACCCATCACCCGACGCGCGCCCATAACCTTCGCGCCTACCGCCCGCTCTCGCACCAGCACGCGCCCGAAATCGAGGACACCCTGAACGCCGCTGGCGCGGTAGGGCTCGAGCTCTCGTTCGTGCCGGTGAGCGCGCCGCTCACGCGCGGCATCTTCGCGACCTCCTTCGCGCGAGTGCCCGCGCGAACGACGGAGGAGGAGCTCGGGGTCGCGTTCCACGCGCTCGCCGACGGCGAGCCCTTCGTCCGGTTCCCGAAGGCGCGCCTGCCCGAGGTGGTGGCGGTCGCCGGCTCGAACTACGCGGAGATCGGCTTCGTGCTCGGCCCGGCGGACGGCGACACGCGGCTCGTCACCTGCTTCTCGGCGCTCGACAACCTCGTGAAGGGAGGCGCGGGTCAGGCGCTCCAGAACATGAACCTCATGCTCGGGCTCGACGAGCGCACGGCCCTCGCGGAGCCGGGCGCGTACCCCTGAGCGCCCGGGCGCGCCGATCGCTCAGTCGGCGCGCGCGTCGGCCGGATCCGAGCAGCACCTGAAGCCCGTCTCGGTGCCGTTGTAGTAGCGGTCGTGCGCCGTCTGGGCGGCGCGGCAGAAGTTCCGGCTCGGCTGCCAGTAGGCGCCCTTCATCGCCGGCCGCACCGGCGTGGAGCCGTCGATGCTGACGAACTCCTCCAGGTTGCCGGCGAGGTCCATCACCCCGAAGGGGCTCGCGCAGCGCGGGTACTCGCCCGGCGCCGCGCGCATGTCCTTGAGCTTGCCCGTCGCGTCCACCACGTCCGTGTGGTCGGCGTTGCAGGCGGTCGCGTCGCGGTCGAACCCGTAGGGATAGGGGCGGAGCTCCTCGCCCTCGCACGCGAAATTGTACTCGCTCTCCCAGCAGGTGCGCTTGCCGAGCCCGCGGCAGGTCTTGTCCGCCATGGTCCAGCTCTGGTGGTTCTCGGGGAGCGTGCTCCCGGACGCGCGGTACTCGTACTGGTCGATGCAGAAGCGCTTATGGACCCGCTCCTTCGAGCGGCAGGTGCTGGGGGCATACTCCGCGCAGCGGAATTCCGAGAACCGACCGCCCGGCGCGTCCAGGTAGCGCCGGCAGTTCAGTTGCACGTTCGGGCAGTAGTCGCCCTCGACCAAGAGCATGCCGTCGGGGCAGGCGCTCGGCGCCGCCGGCGCCTCCTCCACGAGCGCGGTCGATGCGACGTTCACGAGGGCCGCGGCCGGGGCGGCCGCCAGCGTGACCGTGGGCTCTGCTGCCGGCGCGGGCGCCGCGCTCGACCCGGTGGCTCTGCCGCAAGCGGTGAGCAGGGATATACTCACCACCGCGTAAGCGGCTGCACGGACGGCACGCACCACGCGACTTTTCTGGGGAACCCGGCTCCGCGCAAGTCAAAACCGCCGGCCACGCGAACTTTGCGCCCCTGCAAGTCGCTGCAGAAAATGTCGCACCATGAAAATGACGAGTCAGTTCCACTTGTTACGAATTATCATCCGAGGTGTTCCATGAGCTTGCGCTGCGCGACGCGCGAGTCGAGCGGAGCGGGCCGCGGCCGTGAGGTGCGTCGCTCCGCGCGGCGGTGAGCAGCGACGCCGCGGCCGCGCCGGCTCCGAAGCCGCGCGCCCGCCCGCGCCGCCGGCCGCGCCGAACCCGCCTCGGCTCCTCGGCTCGGCCCAGGCGTGACGCTCGGCTCGCGGGGCGCTCAGCCCGAGGCGCCCGAGGGCGAGCCGGGAAGATCGGCGCAGCAGCGAACGCCCACCTGGATGTCGCTGTAGTAGTCGTCGTGCGCGGTGGTGGCGGGGCGACAACGGTTGCGACCGCTCAGCCACCAGCCGCCCTTCAGGCCGTTGCGGAACGGCGTCGCGTAGCGGGCCTCCTCGCGCAGGACCGGCTCGTCCATGTTGCCGACCATGTCGTAGACGCCGAACGGGCTCTTGCACTCCGGGTTCGAGCCCGAGGGCTGGCGCAGATCCTTCAAGACCTGTCGCCGGCGGTTCGTCTCGTAGAGATCCGGCTGATCCTGGTTACACTTCGGCTCGCGCTCGAAGCCGTAAGGGTACGGTCGCATCTCCTCGCCTTCGCAGGCGAAGTTCCACTCGCTCTCGGTGCAGATGCGTTTCCCGAGCTCCTTGCAGGTCTTCGAGCTGGTGACGAAACTCGAGTAATTCATGGGGCGGCTCTCGCCGGGCCGCGTGTACTCGCGGGCGTCGATGCAGTAGCGGAGGGGCACGCGCTTGCCGACGCAGCGCGACGGCTGCTCGTACACGGCGCAGCGCGCGAAGGGCAGCTTCGAGTCGTCGAGCCAGGTCTTGCAGTCCTGGCGGACCTCGGTGCAGTACTCGCCCTCGACGAGCACCATGTCCTTCGGGCAGGTGGAGCCGGTCGCCGGGGCCGCGCCCGGGGGGGGCGCGGGGCTGATCGCCGTGTCGTAGCCCGGCGCTGGCTCCTCGACGCTCGTTACGCCGGACGCTGGCGATACGGCGGTGTGACGGTCGGGCTCGGCGGGCGCCGCCACCGCAGGCGCGCGCTCCGCGCCGCCCGCGGCGACCCGCGTGCTCGGCCGCTTACCGGCCTCGAGGCTCACGGCGACCACCGCGAGGACCGCGAAACTGCCGAGAAATGCCGCAGCGGTCGAGCGACTCATCCTACGTTTCCCCACATGCGCCTCATGGTGCGCCGGCTGGGGTGGAGTGCGCAACTTACTCGCCGGCGAGGGCGTCATGCTCGGACCCGATGCACCAAGCGTACCGAGCCGCCGAGTGAAGCGCCGGCCGCTCGATGCGCCGGCGAGCCGCCAAAGGCTCAGCCGAGGGCGTCGCCGCGCAGCGCGTGCTCGAAGCGCGGATCGTGAGCGAGCCTCGAGAGATCGGGGTCCTCGCGGACGCGGTCGGCGGGCGCGCCTCCGCCGATCGCGCTCGCCAGCGCCTCGATGGCGCGCTCAGGCTCACCCGCGCGGCTGAACGCGCGAGCGGCGTCCCAGGCGTCCCCTGCCTGGCGCTCGCGCTCGAACAGCGCCTCCCAGAGCCGCGCGGCGCGCCGCGGCGCGCCGCCCGCGAGCGCCTGCGCCGCTACCTCGCGGAGCTCACCCTCCGGGACCTGCCCCACCAGCTTGAGCGCGACCCGCCCGGCCTCTTCGAAGCTCTTGCGCGCGAGCAGCACCTTCACGAGCAGCGCGCCGAGCTCCGGGCGGGCGTCCCCCGCGTCGTGCGCGCGGGCGAGGACGCCGATCGCGCGCTCGAGCTCGCCGTCGGCTTCTCGCACGGCGCCCTCGAGCAGCGGATCGACCGGCGCGCGCGCGTCGCCGAGCGCGGCGCGCGCCGCAGCCACGTCTCCGCTGCCCAGCGCAGCCCACACGATGAGCTCGCCGGCGCGGTGGGCGATCGCCGCGTCGGCGGTGGCCGCGAGCACCGCGCGCGCCATCGCGGCGGCCTGTGCGTGCTGGCCCGCGTCGAGCGCCCCGCGCGCCTGCGCGAGCACGCTCTCGAGCACTTCGGGCGGCGGCGGCGCGGGCGCCTGGGTGCGCTGCATCGCCAGGTAGCTCGACACCGCGCCGAAGGCGAACACCGCCGCGCCGAACACCGAGCCGTAACGCGCCCACAGGATCGCCGCCAGCCCGAGCCCGAACACCAGCGAGAGGGACGCGGCGAGCTTCACCCGCTTCGGCCCGAGCGCGGCGGCCATCACCTGCCCGCCGTCGAACGGCAGCACGGGAGCGAGGTTCAAGGTGCTCCAGAACAGGTTCGCGAGGAGCGTCCAGCGGAGCGCGAAGGCCGCGAGCCGGGAGTCGATCCCGAGGTGACTTACCGCGAGCACGCCCGCGCCTGCGACCGCGGCGAGCAGGAACCCTGCGAACGGCCCGGCGAGCGTCACCAGGATGCGCCGGCCGCGGCCGAGCTCTCGGGTCGGGCTCCACGCGGTCACCCCACCCATCATGTAGAGCGCGATCCGGGGCGCTTGCCCGAAGCGACGGGCGACTATCGCGTGACCGAGCTCGTGACCGAGGAAGCTCGCGAGCACGATGGTCACCCACACCGCGAACTCGGGCACCGATTTCGCGATGTCCATGCCGAGGAACGCGGCGAGGAGCCAGAACCCCGGCTGGATCTCCACCGGAAAGCCGAAGAGGCGGAAGCGCAGGACGCCCATCGGCGGCGTTCTAGCACGCGGCGCCGAGGACGCCGCGCCGCGCGGCGGCTACTCGTGGATGACGATCGTGGTCCCCTCGCCCATGTCCGTCCCGATGTTCACGCCGTGCCAGCCGCCTGGCACCGGGGGATCGGTCCACTGGAAGACGAGCCGCGCGTCGATCGGCGCGAGGTTGATGCAGCCGTGGCTGCGCGGGAGCCCGAACACGTCGTGCCAGTACGCGCCGTGGAGCGCGTACCCGGCCGCGAAGTACTGGATCCACGGGACGTCGCGCAGCTCGAAGTTCACCGAGCCGCGGCGCTGGGTCACGCCATACTCGGGGGGGCGGCCCTTCTTGATGTTGGCGAGGCGGCGCTGATCGTCGGAGTCGAGCTTCACACCCTTCTTCTCGGCCTCGAGGAGCCGTGCGGTCGTCGCGTGATCGTCTGCGCTCAGGCGGCGAGACGACCCCGCGCGCGTCCCGCCCGCCACCGTCGAGTTCTCGTTGGAGTCCATGACCGCCGCGATGTGCTTGCTCTTCAGCTGGAAGGTGCCCTGCGGCGTCGCGAGCTGCGTCTTCGGATCCCCCAGCCGGTCGCGCCCGGTCGACACCAGGGTCGCGTACCACGGGCGGGTTCCCTCGTAGAGCACGAGTGTCTGCTGGCGGAGCGAGAGATCTATCCACTTCTCCCCCTTGGCCGCCACCGCGGGCATGGTCTCGGGGCGCGCGACGATGCCGATGTCGTCCGCCTGCAGCCAGCGCGTCTTGTCCTTGAGCGTCTGGTAGAAGCGCTTGCCCGCCTTGATCCTGGCCTTGCCCGAGAGCGGGACGATGGCGCGCTTCGGCACCGCCTCGGCTGCCCTCGCCTGGTCCTTGCCGCGGATGAGCTTCCAGGTGGTGACGTCGCTCTTGATCACCCAGCAGAACGGCATGGGGACCGCCGGCGAGAGCTCGACCCCGTGAAATGGAGAGGCCGAGTCCGGCTTCACCTTGCTGATCGGGATGAGGCGAAGGTCCACCGTTATCCCGAAGCGCCGCTCGAGCCCGCCCTCCTCGGTGTCGAAGGCGCCGACGAAGGAGAGCCCGGTCTTGCGCCGGACGCGATCGGCGAACACCGCGTACTCGGGGACGTTGAAGCCACTCACGTTCGCGATCTTGCGCCCCCCCTCGAGCCACCACGGGATCGGGTCGTCCGGGGTGCGACCGCCGAAGAGCTGGTTCAGGCTGAGCTCGGTGCTCGGCTTGAACCCGGCGGGCGCCGCGAGGCCCGGCGCCGCGAGCCCGCGCGCGTCGAGCGGGACGTCGTTGGCGCCGAGCTCGACGCGCTGCACCTCCGCCTTGTGCTCGGCATACCAAGCGATGTGCTCCTCGAGCTGGAACTCGCTCCGCTCCTGCTCCGCCTTGGTCGGGACGCGGAGATACTGGGGCGCGGTCGCGCGCACGAAGCCGTAGTGATACGGCATCGGCTTCGACAGATCGGCGCGGACGCTCGCCGCACGCACGATCGGCGACTCGAGATCGATGGTCGCCTCGTCCGTGCACATGAAGCCCATCGGGTAGACGTGGTAGAAGCTCCCCTTGCAGCCCGCGCCCTTCACCGGCTCACGGTCACGGCGCACGGTGCCGCCGAGGCGCACGTAGCCGAGCTTTCGCGAGTCGACGTTCGGCAGCTTGTAGACCGTCGCCGCGATCACGGTCGCGGCGAGCATCGGCGCGTCCTCGGGCGCGCGCGTGTCGAGCTCGCCGTGGTCCACCACCAGGCTCGAGAGCGGCGCCGCGCTCGCGCGCTCGGCCGAGGCCGAGGCGGAGGGGGCCGGGGATTTGCCCTTCGATTTGCAGCTCGGCAGCACCAAGATGAGCGCTGCCGCCGCTACCGCGCAGCGACCCGTCACGGCTCCCGCTCTAGCGCGAACCTCGCGAGGAGCAAGTGAAGCGCCGGCTGCCGGCGCGCGCGGCTCAGCCACCTCGCTGGTCGCCGGGCGCCGAGAGCGCGGCGGTCGAGTCGCCTACGCGCTTGCCGTCCACCACGACGTCCTCGGCTCCCGCCGGCATGTCGGGCAGAGCGAACGGATCGAACGCGGGGCCGACCCAGAACACCTCGGGGACCGGGAAGTACTTGCTCGGGTAGTTGACCGTCCGGGTCGTGCCATCGGTGAGCTCGTAGCGAACCACGCTGAACACGTCGTAGCCCTTGTGTCCGCGCTGCCGCTTGAGGATGCGGCTGCCGAGCCATGATTTGGTGGTCACGCGCCGGTAGAAGTCGTGGGTGCGCGCGACGCCGTAGGTGTAGCTCACCTTCCCGAGCTCCGGTCGGCCGAGCAGCTCCACGCGGAGGATCTGCTTGCGCGGCACGAAGGCGTGGATGATGAGCGGCGAGTCGTAGGGGTTTCGCAGCTTGAGGTCGACCTCGGGATACACGACGGTCGCGTCGAGCCCGAGCGGCACGTAGCCGCTCGGCCGGCTGTGGCTCCGCCGCGAGACGATCTGAAGCCCGCCGTAGAGCGCGGCCGCGTGCAGGGTCGAGGACACCTGACAGGTCCCGCCTCCCACGCCGCTCTCGAGCTCGTCGTCGACGATCACCGGCGCCCAGGTGAACCCGCGCTCGAGCTTGCGCGGCCCCACCACCTGGTTGAAGCTCATGGTCTGCCCCGGCGCGAGCACGGTGCCGTCGAGGTAATGCGCCGCCACCGCGATGTTGCGGTCACGGCCCTCGCTGTGGCGCGAGAAATCGCTCTCGTAGCTGGCGAGCACCTGCGACACGTCGATCGCCGCGATCATCGCCGAGGTCACCTGCGCGGGCACCGCGCGCGTCGCGACGGCGATGAGGGCGGTCTCTTCGCGGCCGGCCCGCGCGAGGTTCTCGAGCGTGCCCTCCACGTCGAGCTCACGTCCCGGGACGTCCTCGATGCGCTCGCGTCGATCGAGATCGAGCCGCGCGTCGACGGGGTCGCGGTAGACCCGCGGCGCGATGAGCTTCAGGGTCGCTCGCGCTCGGCTCGCGTCGAGCGCCCACACCGCCTCGATCTCCTCGCCGCCGGCGCGGGCGACCCACGCGCGGCGCAGCCGCGCGCCGAGCGAGCCTGACTCGGCGCGGGCGAGGGCGCTCGCCATGGTCCGCGCGACGTCGAGCTCGACGCCCAGCTCCCCGAAGCTCACCCGGATGTTCGAGCCATCCTCCAGGGTGAGGTACGCCTCGCGGTCGAGGAGGCGCTCGCGCCGCGCCTCGAGGAGCTCGCCGAGCCCGGCGCCGGCGGGCGCGACTCGCCCCGCGACGATGGTCCCCGGCAGTGCTCGCCCGCTCGGCAGCCACCGGTGGTACTGCCAGGTCGCGACGGCCGTCACCGCGGCGACGCCGAGAGACACGCTCGAAAGAAGGATCCCATCGCGACGCACGACTCGATGCTACCGGGCTTCCACCTGCGGCGGCAAAACTCGGTCCTCACTCGCGTCAACGCCGCTCGGGCCCCCGGCCTTCCGTTCAGGTACTTGCTCGGGGGATGGTCGGTCCGGCGCGGGACCGCCCGGCGCGCGGAGCGGGCCGGCGCCGAGCGCGCCGACGGCCGCGGTTCCGCGCCGGAACCAATAACAAACCCGAACACTTGGCGCCCCCCTGCGGCGCGAGCCTGCCGCCGCCCGAAAGACCGGGTAGGCTTCCCGGCGTGACCATCACGGTGAACGGAGAAGCGCGCGAGCTCCCCGACGGCACCACGGTGCGCGGGCTCATCGAGGCGCTCGGCCTCGGCGGAGGTCCGGTCGCGGTGGAGCGGAACCGCGAGGTCGTGCCGCGCGCCGAGCACTCGACCACGCTCCTCGCCGCGGGCGACGAGCTCGAGCTCGTGCACTTCGTGGGCGGCGGCTGAGCCGCGCGTCAGGGGCTCGCGTCGTCGTCGCCGCCTTCGTGGACCCGCTTGAGCAGGCGTCGAAAATTGGAAGGATCCATGCCGGAGAGACGCGCCGCCTCGGCCGCGTTGCCGCCCGCGGCCCGCATCACCTGTGCGAGGTAGCGGCGCATGAAGTCGTCGCGGGCGTCGGCGAGCGGACGCACCCTCACCGGCGCAGCGACCGCGACCGGCGGGGCGGCGTGCGCGCGCATGATCGCCGGCAGGAGCTCGGGCCCGATCGCCTCGCCTCGACAGAGCACCAGGGCGCGCTCCACGGCGTTCTCGAGCTCCCGCACGTTACCCGGCCAAGCGTAGCCCATGAGCGCCTCGAGCGCGGCCGGCTCGACGTGCGGCTTGCCCCGGCCGAGCCGCGCGCCGTGTTGGTTCAGGAAGTGCTCGAGCAGCGCGGGGATGTCTTCGCGGCGCGCTCGGAGCGGGGGCAGCTCGATGCTGAACACGTTGAGCCGATAGTACAGATCCTCGCGGAAACGCCCGCTCTGCACGTCGCTTGCGAGGTCACGGTTGGTCGCGGCGATGACGCGGACGTCGATCCGCCGCGACTCGCTCGAGCCCACCGGTCGCACGACGCCCTCCTGCAGCACCCGCAAGAGCCGTGCCTGCGTCGCGAGCGCGAGCTCGCCGACCTCATCGAGGAAGAGCGTCCCGGTCGAGGCGGTCTCGAACAGGCCGCGATGCGCGCCGGCGGCCCCCGTGAACGCACCCTTCACGTGACCGAAGAGCTCGCTCTCGAGGAGCGAGTCGGTCAGCGCGGCGCAATTGATGTCGACGAAAGGGCGGCCGCTGCGGGCGCTCTGTTGATGCACCGCGCGCGCGACCAGCTCCTTGCCGGTGCCGCTCTCGCCGAGGATGAGCACGGTCACGTCCGACGGGGCCACGGCGGACACGTGCGCGTTCACCTGGCGCATGGCTGCCGAGTCGCCCACCAGGCCCTGCACCCGCCTCGACGCCTCGAGCTGGCCCTCGAGGAAGCGATTGCGCAGGGTCAAGCGCCGGTGCTCGACGGCGCGTTGGACCGCCGGGATCAGGGTGTTTCTCGGGTCGACCGGCTTGACCAGGTAGTCGTAGGCGCCATTTCGTATCGCCTCGACCGCGGCGGTCACGGTGGCCTGCCCGGTCATCAAGACGACCGGGACGTCGCGAAATCGCGCGCGCGATTCGGCGAGCAGCTCGAGGCCCGTCATGCCCGGCATCATGACGTCCGTGACCAGCACGTCCGCGGCGTCCGGATCCTCGGCGAGCGCGGCCATGACCGCCTCGGCACCCGCGAACTCGCGAACCGCGAACCCCGCGACCCCGAGCGCTCGACTCACCGCGCGGCGCTCGAGGGCCTCGTCCTCCACGAGGTAGACGGCCCCGAAGCGCCCGCTCGGGGTTCTACTGACCGCTGGTTCCCTCTCCACGGCGTACCGAAAGGTCACTATGACCTCTCACGCCCGCGTGAGGCAAGCCTCTCGCCGCGAGATCTCGTGAACCACGGGCGCGCTCGACGCGGCCTGATTCCTGCACACGAGCCGAGTCAGTCAATAGGGAGGTCAGTCATGCAGAGCCCCGCCTCGGACGATCGCGCGGACCGGGATTCCATCGAATCGAGCACCCGCACCCGGATCTCGCGAAGTCGGATCGATCGCTACTCGATCCAGCGCCTGCTCGCGAGCGGCGGCGGCTCGGACGTCTTCCTCGCCAGTCACGCCTACACCGCGCTCCCGGTGGCGCTCAAGGTGCTCCACGAGGGCGCCGAGCGCCGCGCGCGCTTCGCGAGCGAGGTCGAGGCGCTCGCGCGGGTCCGGGGCCCGGGCATCGTCGAGCTGCTCGACGCGGGAGAGCACGAGGAGCTCCAGTTCATCGCCTGCCGCGCGCTCGATGGCCGCGCGCTCGACGGGCTGGTGGCGGCGCGCGGCCAGCTCAGCGTACCCGACACCCTGAAGATCGGGCTCGCGCTGGCTCGGGCGCTCGAGCGCTGTCACGCGCACGGCGTCGTCCATCGCGACGTGAAGCCCGCCAACGTGTTCATCGGGGCGGGCCCCGGCTCACCGGTCACCCTGCTCGACTTCGGCATCGCCAAGCTCGACCGAGCGGGCATGCCGACGGTGAAGCTCACCCGCGAGAACACCCTGCTCGGGACTCCCGAGTACATGGCCCCGGAGTCGCTCCTCCTGTCCTCCGACTGCGATCACCGGGTGGACGTCTACGGGCTCGGGGTCACCCTCTACGAGTGCCTGACCGGGAGAGTCCCCTTCGAGGGCAACTACGCCGACGTCTTGATGAAGCTCTCCACCTCCGCGCCACCGCCGCTCGAGACGCTGCGCGAGGGCGTGCCGGCAGCGCTCGCGCAGCTCATCCTGCGGGCCCTGCAGCGCGCTCCGGTGGACCGCTTTCAGAATCTCACCGAGTTCAGGACCGCGCTCGAGGCGCTCCCGAGCGATCCCGAGCACTATATCGACTTATTTGGGCGAAGCGCGACCCTCCCGAGGGGCGAACCGCCGAAATCGACGCTCGCCGACTCGCCGCTCGCCAAGGCGACGCCCGAGCCAGGGCAGTACCGCCGCCAGCACCCCCGGGCGCCCTACGTCGCGCTCGCCCGCGTCGCGCTCTCGTCGGGAGCCCAGATCGACGGCAGGATCGAGGAGATCTCGGAGGGCGGGCTCCAGTTCGTCGGCCCGGACGGCGTGCCCGCCGGCGATTCGGCGACGATTCGCCTCGCGCTACCGGTGAGCGGCCGGATCCGCGACGTCCGCGCCACCGCGCGCTGGAGCCGAGCCGTGCGCGCCAACCACGCGACCGGCTTCGAATTCGCCGAGCTCGCCCCGGAGACTCGCGCGGAGATCCGCCAGTACGTGGAGCTCATGTGCGCGGAGTCGCGCGATGCCGACTGACGTCGCTTCACCCTCGATGCTCGCCGCGGGCGCTGCGCGCGAGGTCAACGGTCTCGATGATGACTCCGGGACGTTCTCGGCGCCGCCCAGCGTAGGGACGGTGCTCCTGGTCGATGATGACGAAGCGTTCCTGCGGGCGCTCGAGCGTCACCTCAAGCTCGCGGGCTTCGCGCCGAAGACCGCTTCGTGCGGGGCGGACGCGATCGCCTTGCTCGCGAGCGAGCAATTCGACGTGGTGGTCAGCGACATCGCGATGCCGGGGATGAGCGGCATCGAGTTCCTCCGCCGGCTGCGAGACATCGATCTGGTCGTCCCCGTGGTGATCCTCACCGGAGAGCCCACGGTGGACACCGCGGCGCACGCGGTCGAGTACGGCGCGTATCGATATCTCAGCAAGCCGGTCGCCATCGAGGCCTTCTCCGCGGTGCTCGAGCAAGCCGTCCGTTTCCACCGGATGGCGCGCATGAAGGCGCGCGCGGCCGCGCTCCTCGGGACCGAGTCGGCCGGACCCGGGGACCGCGTCGGGCTCGAGGTCAGCTTCGAGCGCGCCCTCGAGACGCTCTGGATGGCGTACCAGCCGATCGTCGAGCCGCGCCGCCACGTCGTCTACGGCTTCGAGGCCCTCATGCGCTCGAACGAGCCCAGTCTGCCACACCCGGGGGCCGTGCTCGACGCGGCGAGCCGCCTCGCACGCCTGGAGGAGCTCGGCCGCTCGGTTCGGGCGCGCGCGGCGAACCCCATGCTCGAGTCCGCGGCGGCCGGGGCGCTCTTCGTCAACCTCCACGTGCGCGATCTCCTCGACCCGACGCTCACCTCGGACGCGTCCCCTCTGTCGCGGCTCGCCGACCGCGTCGTGCTCGAGATCACCGAGCGCGCCGCGCTCGACGAGGTCGGCGACGTCCGCCCGCGCATCCGGCGCCTCCGCGAGATGGGCTTCCGCATCGCCATCGACGACCTCGGCGCCGGCTACTCCGGCCTCACCAGCTTCGCGCAGCTCGAGCCCGAGGTCGTGAAGCTGGACATGACGCTGGTGCGCGGCATCGACTCGAGCGCGACGCTGCGAAAGGTGGTCCGATCGATGACCAGCCTGTGCCACGACATGAACATCCTGGTGGTCGCCGAGGGCGTGGAGACGACGGCGGAGCGCGACACCCTGGTCGAGCTCGGATGTGATCTCCTTCAAGGATACCTGTTCGCCAAGCCCGAGCGGCCATTCCCCGACGTGAGGTGGTGAAGTGGCATGACGAGCTCGAACCCGGCCTCCCGCCGCAGTGCTCCGAGCGCCGCGCCCGCCCACTCCGGGCGTGACGCCCTCCTTCCCCCGAGTCCCGGGGAACGCGCCGCGCGCGCGATCACCAACCAGAGCCTCCCCGCGGTTCGGCCGCCGGCCGAACCGGTGGTCACCGAGCTCGACGAAGATGCCGAAGATGACGCGCGCATCACGCAAGTGAGCGCGCCGCCCGAGCCCGTCTCGCTCCGCGAGCGGATCGTCCTGCTGCGGATGGATGGCATCGACGCCGGGCGGCTCTATCCGCTCGGGGCCCACACCTATACGATCGGGCGGCACCAGGACAACGCGCTCAGGCTCGAGGACGGCGGGATCAGCCGCTTCCACGCGCGCGTCACCTGGCTCGGGAACGCGCACGCCATCGAAGATCTCGCCTCGAGCAACGGGACCTGGCTTCGCGGCCGGCGGATCACCCGCGCCGTGCTCGCCAACGGGGACGTCGTCCAGCTCGGCTCGCACGCCAGCTTTCGCTACACCGCCACCGATCGCCTCCACGAGAAGCTGCTCCGCCAGCTCCACGAGTCGAGCACCCGCGACGCGCTGACCGGCGCCTACAACCGCCGTCACTTCGACGAGCGGCTCCGCGCGGAGCTCGCCTACGCCGCGCGTCATGGCCTCGAGCTCGGCATGGTGCTCTTCGACCTCGATCACTTCAAGCGAATCAACGACTCGCACGGCCATGCCGCCGGCGACGCGGTGCTCCGCCACGTCGCGCGCGTCGCCGCGGCGCAGCTCCGGGGCGAGGACGTCTTCGCGCGCTACGGCGGCGAGGAGTTCGTCGTCTTGCTCCGCGCAACCGACGCGAGCGACACCGCACGGGTGGCCGAGCGGATCCGCGCGAGCGTGGGGGCGCTCCCCGCGAGCTTCGACGGCCGACCGATCCCCGTCACCTTGAGCGGCGGGTGCGCGACCCTGAGCGAGCTCTCCACGCGAACGCCGGCGGGCGCCGCGGTGGAGCTCTCGGCGCTCGCCGACCGGCGCCTCTACGCCGCGAAGGACGGCGGCCGAAACCGCATCGTCGGCGGGGCGCCCTCGGGGCGCCTCGCGTAGACTCCCGGACAGCGATCGGAGACGCTCTCACCATTGCCCGAGCTCGAACCCATGCCGAGCGCCGATCTCAGCCTCAAGCTAGCGAGCCCTCTGCTCGACTACCTGGTCGCCCACCGCGGCGCGGAGATCCTCGACGCGCTCGCGGCGAGCACGGGCCTCGCCCCGGCGTCCCTGAGCGCCGCGAGCGCCTGGGTGTCGCACGCGGACTTCGAGCGGCTCCTCGCGGCCGCGCGGAGCCACCTCCGCAGCGACGAGGAGTTCGAGGCGGCCTGCGCGTATGGCGTCGACCCTCGGCGCGGGCCGTTGCGGCTGCTCCTCGCGGCGCTCGGCCCGCGTGAGGCCTACGAGCTCGGCGCGCGCCACGTGCGGCTGCACAGCAGCATCGGCGCGGCCTCGACCCAGCGCGACCGCGCGGGGGCCGTGGTGGTCCGCTACACGAGCGAAAAGGCGGAGAGCCGGCTCATGTGCCTGTCGCGCCAGGCGCGACTGAAGCAGCTCCCGGTGATGTGGAGCCTGCCGCCGGCGCAACTCGAGGAGCTCGCCTGCATGGCGCGCGGCGGCGACGCCTGCGTCTATCGCCTGCGGGTCTACGAGCGGAGGCGCTGGCTCCCGGTGGTGTTCGGGCTCGCGGTCGGGAGCGCGCTCGCGCTCGCCGCGCGGGCGCTCGGGACGAACGACTGGTTCGTCGCCGTGACGCTGATCCTCGGAGGCGGCGGCCTCGCGCTCCTCCTCGAGCTCGCGCGGGCCATGCGGCTGAACGCGGTGACGGCGCGCGAGCTCAGCCACGACTACCTCGAGATGGCGCGCACCGACGCGACCACGCGGCGCGAGATCCTCGAGCTCACCCAGCGCCAGCACGAGTGGATTCACCGACTCGAGGAGCGCGAGCTCGACGTAGCCGACGCCCGCGAGCGCCTCAGCCGAGGCATCGAGGCCCTCAGGAGCCGGTGGGAGGGCTCGATTCGCGGCTTCTCGCACGATCTTCGCAGCCCGCTCGCGGTCATCAAGATGAACCTCTCCTACCTGCGCGAGATCGGCGCGGTGCAGGGCGCGGAGGGCAGCGAAATCCTCGACGACCTCGACGCTGGCGTCGAGCGGATGGAGCAGCTCCTCGGGGAGCTGAAGAGCCTGGCCGCGATCGGGAGCGAACACATGAGGCTCGCGCCCGAGGCGATCTTCGTCCCGGGTCTCACCGAGCAGCTCCGCGCGAGGCTTGGCGCCCTGGTGGTCGGGCGAGGGCTCGACACGAGCGTCCTCGCCTCGCGTGATGCTCCCGAGCTCATCGTCTGCGATCGCGTGCTCCTCGATCGCGTGCTCGACAGCCTGATGTCCAACGCGTGCACGCGCACCGAGCGCGGCAGCATCGTGGTCGAGCTCGAAGGGACGCCCGGGTTTCTCACCATCAAGCTCTCGGACACGGGGGCCGGGTTCGACGAGACCAAGCTCACCCAGATCTTGCAGCGCAGCACCTCGGGGCAGCCGCCCCAGCCGGGCGCGGAGGGGTGGGACGTCGGGCTCTCGGTCGCGGTGCCGCTGCTCGCCCGCATCGGCGGTCGCGTCGAGGTGATGAGCAAGCCCGAGGTCGGGACGACCTTCTGGGTCCACCTCCCGCTCGAGATCCGCGGCACGCTCGCGCCCCGCGCGGCGCAGGCGCCCGACGAGCTGGCCGAGGTGGTGAGCGTCCGGCGGCTCAAGATCGGCTGAGGCAGGGTCGAGGCTCCTCGCGAGCGCCCGACGAGAAGCCTCCCCTCGCCCGGCCCCCTGACGCTATGCTGCCCTCCACCCCACCGGGAGCATCGATGAACAAGCCCGCCGCCGAGCCGACCGCGCCGCTATCGGAACTCGAGCCCGGGCGCGACCGCTTCGTCGGTCGGGTGCTGGCCGACGCGCTGTCCTCCGGTCATCGCACGGCAAGCGAGTTTCTCGAGTGGTTTCCGCCGAGCGCCCTCGTCTCGGCGCTCGCGCCCGAGGTCGGCTTGCGCGTGAAGCTCCTGGTGCAGGCGGCGCGGGTCCACCACCGGATCGCGGCGCGAAAATCGCTTCGGGCCGCGATCGAGGATCTCGAGCTCGCGCTCGACGAGGGCGTGACGACCCCCGACGCGATGCTCGAACTCGTCCCCGTCCCGCTGCTGGTTCGACACCTCGATCCGAGCGAGCTCTGGAGCTTCGCGACCGCGGGTGATTGGCTCGAACGCGAGGGGCGCGACGACACGCGGAGGGCGGCGGCCCGCGTCAAGCTGGTGGTCGACGCGGCCCTCGCCGAGGGGTTGCTGCGCCCGGGCGAGCTCGCCTCGGGGCTCCCTCCGCGCGAGCTCGCCTCGGGCCTCGGCGCCGAGCGGCTCCGCGAGGCGTTCGCTTACGCCGTGGAGTCCGCGCGCAAGGGCAAGGCGCTCGACGAGGCGCGCTTGCTCGAACTCGCGGGCGTGGCCGGGCTCGGCGACGGTGAGCCGCCCCCGCGCCGCTGGGCTCGACTCGTGCTCGGCCTCGCCCTCGAGCGCGCCGAGCTCGCCACCGTGCCGAGGCCTGCGCGCCTGACGCCGCGCCCCGCGCGCGGCGCGTCGTCGGCTCCGCCCGCGCCGCCGGCGGCCCACGCGCACGCCGCGCCCGCGCCGCGGGTCGCGCCGCCGGAGGTTCGGCGGCCCTCGCTCGCGAGCACCCCGAACCCGCGCCCTGCGCCCGTGCCCGAGGCTGTCTCACCGCGACCTGCGCCGAAGCCAGCTCCCGCGCCCGCGTCGCGCCCTGGGCCGAAGCTCGCGCCCGCGCCGCGCACCGCGAGCGCACCGCGCCCGAGCGTCGCTCCCCGTCCGAGCGCGAGCCCTCACCGGCCGCTGGCCGAGGCGCTCCCGCCCCGCGCGCCCCTCGACACCGAGCCGGAGGAGGTCGACTCGGACGATCTGCTCGAGGAGGATCTCACGAGCCCGGGCGTCAGCGCGGCCGAGGAGACGCCGCTCGAGCTCGCCCGCCGCACCGAGCCCCCGCCCGCCGAGCCGCGCGCGGCTCGGATCCGGCAGGACGTCACCGAGCTGCTCGGCCGGATCGGCCGCCTCCCACCGAACAGCGAGTATCTGTCGCTCGCGATCTTGCGCTCCATGGCGCTCATGTACGAGCACATGAAGACGCGGCGGACCAAGGCGCAGCGCGCGCAGACGGTGCGAGATTCCTTCGACAACGAGGCGCACCTACGCATCGCGATGACCGCGCTCATCACCATGCTCGACGCCTCCGCCACGAGCGGCGAGCTCGACAAGCTCTCGCCCGACACCCTCGTCGACCGGCTGCTCCGAGAAGAGCGCTCGATTTGGCAGCGCTCGAAGCGCAGCGCGGAAGACGCGCCCGACGCCCTGCCGTCGCGCCGCGCGGTCCACGTAAAGGCGCACGGGCCGCCCCCCTCCCGGCGCTGAGCCCCGAGCTCGGGTGAGCTCGGCCCCGCCCAAGCGGCGCGCCTCAGCTCGAGAAGCTCGCGACCAGCGCGCGCGCCTCGACGATGTCGTCCTCGATGGAGCAGTACGTCCAGCCGCCGTAGCGTCCGATGCTGTAGACGCCGTCGGCGCGCAGTCGCTCCGAGAGGCGCGCGTGCTCGGCGAGGCTCCGCTCGGTGATGTGGACGTAAGCGGGGTCGAGCACCACCGAGTGCCAGCTCACGAGCTGGTGCTGGTCGATCACCCCGGCGCGCCGCAGGTCCGTGAGCACTCGGTTCCGCGCCGCCTCGACATCCACCCGAGCGCCGGCAGAGAGCCCGATTTCCACGTAGATGCTCAGACGCTCACCCTCGAAGATGTTGTCATAATAGCCAACTCGATAAAATATGAGCGAAGGGTCCGGGTAGTAGATCCAGTGCACCCCCGCCCGCCCCTTGCGGTCGAAGCCGAGGTTGAAGACGAGCACCTTGTTGTACGAGAACACCCCCGGCTCCGGCTCGAGACCGGCGAGGCGAAGCAGCCGGTCGAACGGCGCGCTCGAGAGCACGCGCTCGTAGCGGAGCTCACGCGTCGCGGTGCGCGCCACGCGCCGTTCGAGGTCGAGCGCGAGGAGCGGCTCGGCGAGGGCGACGCGCTCGGGCGGCACCGCGCTCGCGAGCGCCTTCACGTACTCGACGGCCCCGCCCTCGGGATACGTGAAGGTCTGGTTATAGCTCGCGTTGTCGGGCGAGCGCATGTTGCGGACGATGGCCCTCAGATCCGCGTGTGGGAAGAAGCGCCCCATGGCACCGACGTCGAGCGCGCCGAGATCGCAGGCGTAGAGCTTCTCGTTGTATGGGAAGAGGAACCGCTCGCAGATCCCTCGCCCAAAGCGCTCGAGGAGCATCTCCTTGAAGCTGCCGGCGGGCTCGCTCGGCGGCGCCTCGCTCGCCTCGAAGAGATCCACCAGGCAGTCGATGAAGTCGGGCTGCGGGAGCTGATGGATGTTCTTCTGGAAAGGGAAATCGATGAGCCGGCCGGCGAAGTCGATGAACGATCGCTTCTCGACGCGCAGGATCCGCTGACCAGGCATGCGCGCGCGGAGCCAAGCCTCGATCTCCGGGCGCTTGAAGTGGAAGAAATGCCCCGAATAGTCCCAGGTGAAGCCCGCTTGCTTCACGGTCTTGCAGTAGCCGCCGGGCTCGGCGTCCGCCTCGAGGACGAGGTAGTCCGCCTGCTCGCCGAGCGCGCCGGCGGCGGCGAGCCCGGTGACGCCCGCGCCCACGATGAGCGTCTCGATCGACCGCATCACGCGCGCGCCAGAGCTCGGCGGCCCATCCCGAGCGATCCCGCGCCGGTCGCCGCCATCCCGGTCCCGACCCAGCGACTCGCGAGCATGACGACCCACTCTAGTCGAGCCCCTTCGCGGTCGCCACCCCCCGGCGCCGGCCGAGCGCAGACGCTCCCCGCCCGAGCCCGCAGGCTGCCGGCCCGGCGCGGCCGGCGGCGCGCTCAGTCGCGGTGCTGCCGCGCGAGCTCGAGGTAGTGCCGCGCGCCCTCGACGCCGAGCCGCGCCTCCTCGTCGGTCACCGCGCGAATCACCCGCCCGGGTTGCCCGCGCACCAGCGAGCGCGGCGGGATCTTCACGCGTGGCGGGACCACCGTCCCGGCCGCGATGAGGCACGCCTCGCCGATCTCGGCGTTGTCGAGGATGACGGCGCCCATGCCGATGAGGGCGCGGTCACCGATGAGCCCGCCGTGGATGATGGCGCCGTGGCCCACCGTGACGTCCTCTCCGATGATGGTGTTCGACACCCCGGTGGTCATGTGGATGCAGGCGAGATCCTGCACGTTCGAGCGAGCGCCGATGCGGATCGAGCCGACGTCGCCGCGCAGCACCGCGCCGTACCAGACGCTCACTCCGTCGGCGAGCTCGACGTCGCCGATCACGAAGGCGCCGTCCGCGATGAACACGCCGTCGCCCAGCCTCGGGGAGATTCCGTCGAACGAGCGCAGCTTCCCTGACATTTTGCGGGACTCTACCGCATTTTCCGGGCCGCGCCGCTCTCCCGGCGGGCCTCGGCGAAGCGCCAGGATTTCACGCCGGGCCGCCTCGCGGCATGCTCTCGTCATGAGTCGCCCGACCCTCTTCATCGCGGTGGTCGCTTCGGGGCTGGTCGGCGGAGTCGTCGGCGGGCTCATCGTCGGCCGGACCTCGGCGAGGCCGGCAAACCCCCGCGCCGCCGCAGAGCCGCCGAAGGAGGCCGACGACGACGAGCTCGCGACGCGCGTCGACGGCCTCGAGCGGCGGCTCGCGCTCCTCGAGCGGCAAGGGAGCGGCCGCCGCGCGCTCGCGGCGTACGGCGCGGCGCTCGCGGGGGACGTGCCGACGGATGGCGGCGCGCAGGACCAGCAGCACCTCGAGAACACCGTCCGCGGCGTGATCGGTGAGCTCGACGCGGAGCGGGAGGCCGAGCGGGAGGCCGAGCGCGCCGAGCGGCGCCATCAGATGGCGCAGCGCACCACCGACACCTTCGCGGCCAAGGCGCAGCTCACCCAGGCTCAGCGCGAGCGCATGACGGCGATCCTCGAGAAGATGATGACGCGTCCGTCACCGTCGCCGGGCGATGGCGGCTACGCGAGCTTCCGCGAGCAACGCAAGAAGGCGCGAGAAGACGCCGACCGAGCGCTCGCAGAGGTGCTCGATCCGGCGCAGCTCCAGCAGTACCAGACGATGCGCGACGAGGGCGAGCTCGGCTTCGGCTTCGGGGGCGGACGCCGAGGCCGACGCAGCGGGGCCGAAGACTAGGGGGTGTCCCTAGTTCGGGCGAGCGAGAAGCTGGATCAAATCGAGCACTTGCACGACGGGATTGCGTCGCCGGATCACGCGTGATCAAGAACCGACGTGCACAGACACGCGATGAGCGAGGAACAGCGAAGCCGTGGCGGGTCATGGGAGCGCCTCGGTCCTGGTGGACGATGAGCTGACCGGGCTCGATCCCGTAGCGTGCGATCGCCTCCATGAAGAGCTGCTTGGTGAGGGCGCTGTTCTCGTGAGCCGCGACCATCCAGGCCACGACGTACCGGCTGAAGATGTCGAGCACGACGTAGAGGTTCAGGAACACGCCGGTCGTGAGCGTGGGCAGCTTCGAGATGTCCTAGGACCAGACGTGGTTCGGCGCGGATGCGACGAGGCGTGGAACGGGGTGGTTCGTGGGCTCCCGGTGGGCGCGTCGCTCCTTGACCGGTCCACGCTCGGCCAGCAGCCGGTACATGGTCCGGACCGAGCACAGGAACGTCCCCTCGCTCAGCAGGGTCCCGTAGACCTCGCGCGGCGGCTGGTCGATGAATCTCTCGGAGTCGAGTACCGCGAGTATCTCCTCCCGGTCCGGCTCCGGGATCTTCCGCGCCGGAGCCGCTCGCTCGGCGGGGGGCCGGGGCTCGTTCGGTGGCGGTGCCATGCGTCGGTACGCCGTCGCCCGGACCAGCCCGACCGCCTCGCACGCGGCGTTCATCGGGACCTCCGGTTCGCGCTGCCGGACGAGCGCGACGAGTCGTCCTCGGTCGCATCCTCGATTCTCGGCAGCGCGATCCCGAGAATCTCGTGCGCTTTTCTCTGGAGGTCGATCAGCCCGTGGGCGATGCCGAGCTCGTTCTCCAGCTTCGCGTTCTTGCGCTCGAGCTGCTCGATGAGTTTGTCTCTCTTTTCCGTCCGCACCTTCGGGCCTCGCGGTACGCCCTCGAGACCGGCGACGCCGAGCCGGTCACGCGGGGAACGCCACGCAGAGAGGTGCGAGCCGTAGATGCCCTCGCGCCGCAAGAGCTCGCCGACGTCGCCGCGCGTCGTGCACCGCTCGGCCTCGTGCGGGATGCGGAGCTTCTGCTCCGCGGTGAACCTCGGGCGCTGCCGCCGATCGTTGTTGAGCGTGGACACGACCTGGGTCGGCCCTCTGGCTGGTTTCGGCATGGTCCTGAGACTCCCTCGCCCCGCGGTGGTCGGCACACTGAACTCGAGGGGGCTGGTGTCTCACGCGATGTTGGCACGGGGGGCGGGTGGCCCCATGACCCTGCAAGAGTCACGCTGCCGCTGGCCCCATGAAGCTGCAAGCTGGCACCCGGCTGAGCTCAGGCGAGCGGCACCGCTTCATCGTAGTGCCGCGGCTCGGCACGTGAAGTTCCCCCGGTTCCGTGGACAGCATGATTATGTACCAGCCTGTGCCGTTGTGGAACGCAATTCGAACTCGATCGGGTTGACGTAGCCAAGGTACGAATGCCGCCGCTCGATGTTGT
>JAPSGB010000023.1:0-80804 GCA_035063585.1 Polyangiaceae bacterium | reverse complement strand
TCGTCGGGCAGCGCGGGCTCGTCGGGCAGCGCGGGCTCGTCGGGCAGCGCGGGCTCGTCGGGCAGCGCGGGCTCGTCGGGCAGCGCGGGCTCGTCGGGCAGCGCGGGCTCGTCGGGCAGCGGCGGCAGCGGCGGCAGTGGCGGCACCGGCGGCGGTTCGGGGACCACCTGCGCGGACCTCCGCAAGGCGTATGACGGCGCGCTCCGGGAGGCGCGCGCTTGCAACCCGAGCCTCAAGGCCATCCAGTGCACGGTCAAGGTCGACGACGAGCTCGCGTGCCCCTGCCCGACCTTCATCAACCCGGCGAACTCGCGCGCGGTCGACGAGCTCACCAGGCTCCGAGAGTCGTGGACGAAGATGAAATGCGGACTAGACGTGATGTGCCCCGCGATGGTGTGCCCGGAACCCAAGGGCGCGACGTGCCAATCGACCGGGACGCTGACGAGCGGAGTCTGCCAGGACGCGCGCTAGACGGCCGGCTGAGCGGCGTGAGCGCCGACAGCTAGCGGGGCCGCGCGAGAAATACGAAGACGCCCGCCCAGCCGAGGAGGCTGGACGGGCGTCATTCGTCGCTACTTGCAGCGGGTCAGGGCGTGCCGCCGGTGCCGCCGGCACCGGACGAGCCAGCCGCGCCGGACGAGCCAGCCGCGCCGGACGAGCCAGCCGCGCCGGACGAGCCAGCCGCGCCGGACGAGCCAGCCGCGCCGGACGAGCCACCAGCGCCGGACGAGCCAGCCGCGCCGGACGAGCCACCAGC
This sequence comes from Polyangiaceae bacterium, assembly GCA_035063585.1. Taxonomy (GTDB): domain Bacteria; phylum Myxococcota_A; class Polyangia; order Polyangiales; family Polyangiaceae; genus JAPSGB01. The sequence goes on along the minus strand of JAPSGB010000023.1, from coordinate 80,047 downwards.
GCCGGACGAGCCACCAGCGCCGCCGGCGCCGCCCGCCGAGCAGTCGGGGATGCCCACGACGACGCCGCCTTCCGGATCACGATCCGACACGCAAAGTCCGGCCATCTTCGTGAAGGTCTTGATGGCCGCTTCGTTCTGGTTCGAGGTGTCCCACGGGTCGCAGACAAAGCCTTCGACGCAGTCGGAGTTACAGTCGCAGGAGTTGGCGCAGAACCCGAGGTCCCCGGCGCCTTCCGATTGGCTCTGGGCGAAGAAACAGCTTGCGGTCTGCTTCGAGTTCGGGGTCGGGTCCGAGCCGCAAGCGCCCGTCAGGCCAAGCGTCCCGATCGTGCAGACGCCGGAGCAGATGCCCTTGTCCTGCGCGTCGCTGTAGCGGATGCAGAAGCCGGCGCAGGGATCGTTCGCGTCCTGCGGGTTGCAGGCCGCGCCCATCGGCAAACCCGTCGGCTTCGCCGTCGCGCAGTGGCCCGTGCCGTTGTCGCAGAAGAGCCCGCCGCCGCAATCCGAGTCTGCGTTGCAGGTGGGCGAGCAGAGGAAGACGTCCGGCGTGCTGGTGCCGGCCTCGGGGTTCGTGAAGTACCCGCCGCAGGCGACCTCTTGACGCCCGAAGCACTTGTTCGGGTCGAGCCCCCCGCCCGCGGCCGAGCCCCACGTGCAGCTTTGGTAGCAGTACGCCGTCTGTCCGTCGGCGTTGCCGACGCAGCCCGCGCCGGGCGACAGCGCGTCGCAGTCGGCGTTCGAGGTGCACGACGCCGTGCAGTAGCCCTTCGGGGCCCCCTGGCCATCGAGCGAGGTCGCGTTCGAGGTGATACAGGTCAGCCCGGCGCCGCACTCGGCGTCCGCCGTGCAGGCGCGACCGAGCCGCGAGGTGTTGCCGCCGCCGCCCGTCCCGGACGAGCCCGAGGCGCCACCCGCGCCGCCGGTGGTGCCGCCTTCGATGATCCCGCCGCCGCTTCCGGCCTTACCGCCGTTGCCGCCGTCATCGCTGCTGCACGCAAACGTTACGCTACCGACCGCCGCAGCGATCAGACCCAAACTCATCCAGGGCAGAATTCTCATCATGATTACCAAAGCCTCCTCGGCGACGGCCTCGCCTTAGCACGAGCCAGTCCCGCTACCAAGCGTTACTTGCCGGCGCCGCTCGCGCAACCCGGACCCCGTACGAGCCCGCGCGCGCGGGCCCGGGGATGCGGTGGGCCGACAGGGATTCGAACCCTGGACCGTCGGATTAAAAATCCGCTGCTCTAACCGACTGAGCTATCGGCCCGGTCCGCGCGAGCCCGGACAGCAGGGCCCGGCTCGGCGCAGGGCCGTCTTTACTCCGGAGCCCGGCTCGACACCACCGTTTCCTTCGCCGGAGTCGGGCGAACCCGAGCCCTCGCGCCGCACCGACCCTCGAACCCCAATCAACCTCGGTCACCTGCTCCCGGGCGCGTACGGGGTGTGCCCGGGCCGCGCCGTGGCGGGCGCGCGCACCTGCGGGGACGGGGACGCGTGCGCTCCGTAGAAGCCCGGCGAGTCATCGCCCGTACCCTCGGTCCGCGTGCTCGCCCACCCTTGCTGATCGACGTCGTCGTCGACCGCGCTCGGACCGGTCGCCCGCGCGCGGCTCACGAGACAGCCGGAGAGGCTCGCTGCGGCGAGCGAGACGAGGAGGAGCGCGACGAGGGAGCGGCTTCGAGTCATGCGCGCTCGCTCTGCAAGCTCGGTGCCGAGCGCGCTGCGACCCGAACACCACGAGAACGGGTCGCTCCCCGGGCCCCGTAAGCTCGCCCGCGTGACCGTGCGTTCATGTGGCTTCGGCGCAACAGCCCTCCTCAAGCCTGCGGCCGGAGCCGGCTCATGACCGCCGCGACCTCTCGCTTGAGGACCCCCTCGCGCTCCGGTCCGAGCACCGCGCCCGCGCTGAAGAGCGCGAAGCCCGAGTACTCGCTCAGCATCTGCTTGAGCTCGTTCTCGGGGTCCTCGGTGCCGGCGACCACGGCGAGGTTCCTCGCGACGACCTCCGCATCGAGCGCGCCCGAGGGGTCGGGTCCGGCGCCGCGGAACAGGAGATCATACACCCCGGCCCCCACCGCGAACGACGAGAGGCTCGAGCGCACCTCGTCGCCGCGCCCGACCGCGTCGGCGTGACGAAAGACCGCGCGCAACACCTCGTTCGCCACCGCGACCACGCCGGCGGGGCCGCCCGTCATGCGCGGCGGATGGATCACGACGTGCTTCGACTGGATGAGCGCGTAGACGGCCTTCGCGGTCTCGAACTCGCCCGCACCGGTGACCCGCCCGAGCTCCTCCACCGTGCGCTTGCCGTCGATCGCCATCCACGTCTCCACGAACTCGTCGGCGGGCGGGGCGTGCCCCTCGACGCGCGCGGGGATGTGCTCGAAGGACGGGATCTTCTCGCGGAAGTACCGCACCTCGTCGAGCCGGGTCACGCCGTCCATCAAGAGGAGGCTCGCGCCGAGCGTGTGGCGGGACACGAGCCGCCCCTCGTCGAAGCCATCGAGGAAGAAGAAGCTCCCGTCGCCGACCGTGAGCGTCGCAAACACGATCTCCGCGATCTGCTTGCCGATGTACTCGTAAATCCGCTCCTGCGTGAGCAGACCGAGCTCGACGGCGGCCTCGCCGAAGCGCCTCCCCTCCCGCACCTCCGCTACGACGCGCGCGAGCGCCGCCTCGTCGAGCGCGCCGTAGCGGTAGAGCACCGCGCCGAGCCGCTCGTCCTCGACGTTCGACGCCGCACCCACCACGTTGCCCTGGTCGAAGAAGACCGTGCGCGCGCGCTCGCCGTCGAGCACCGCGAGCTCACCGCGCCAGCCGCTCTGCGCGATGAGCGCGAGGATGTCGCACATGACGCCCGGCGCGGTGATCTCGCCGGCCAGCCGCACCACCGCGCCATCTTCGTCGTCGCGACGCCCATCGGCGCCCGTGTAGCGCATGAGGATCACGTGCTGCGGCGCCGGCAAGATCCGATACTCACCGGCCCGCGCTCGGAGCCGTTGGCTCGCCACACGCCCGATGGGATGCGCCTGCCCTTGCGCGTCGATGCGGACGAGCTCCGCTTGCCTGTCGTCCATCCCGCCGCAGGATAGCGCATGCCGCCGGGGGCTTCTGTTCTTTCGGCGGCCTCGGGTGGGGTCGGGCCGGCGCGGCCGGCGGCGCGTCGCGCGGGCTCAGCGGAGCTCGGCGACCGTCTCGCCGAACAGCCGCTCGAGGCCCGCGAGCACCGCGTCGTTCGGCGTGACCCGCGTGCCGTCGAGGGCCAGCACCGCCTCGGCGCCGCCGGGTAGCGCGAGCACCAGCTCGACCGGGCAGGAGCCCGGTGAACCCGCGAGGAGCTCGCGGAGCGCCTCGAGCGCCGAGCGCTGCGCCGCCGCCGCATCCAGGCGGATCGAGACCGCGCGGGTCGACTTGAGCACGGCGTCCGCCAGCGGCTCGACGCCGTCGACGAGCAGCGTCGGCTCGGCCTCTTCGTCGCGCTCCGAGGTATCCGGGAAGCAGACCTTGCCGCTCACGAGGACCCCCTCGCCGCTGGTCAGCAAGTGCGCGTAGGTGTCGATGCGCTCGCCGCGCAGCTTGGCCTTGACGCGGCCGCTCATGTCCTCGACCTCGAAGAACGCCGCCTTGCCCCCGCTCCCGCGGAAGATCCGCTCCTGATAGCCCTCGACCATGCCCGCGACCGACACCACGGCCCACGGCTTCTCTTCCGAGAGCTTGTCGGCCGCCACCGCGCCCAGCCGCGCGAGCTTGCCGCCGTAGCGCAGGAGCGGGTGACCGGAGACATAGCAGCCGAGCGCGGCCTTCTCTCTTCGCAGGCGCTCGTGCCGGTCCCACGACAGCGCGGGCGGGTAGTCCTCGAGCGGCGGCGCCTCGGTCGCCGGTCCAACCTCACGCGCCGCTTCGAAGAGACCGAAGAGCGTGGTCTGTCCGCGCTCGCGATCTCGGCTCGCGCTCCGGGCGCGCTCGAGCGCGCGGTCGACCGCCGCGTAGGCTCGCGCGCGGCTGATCCCGATCGGGTCGAGCGTGGAATCGAACGCGCCGCACTGCACGAGCGCCTCGAGCACACCGCGATTTAGGCGCCGCGCGTCCACGCGCCCTGCGAAATCGAGCAGATCGCGAAACGGGCCGCCCTCGGCGCGCGCCGCGAACACCGTCTCGAGCGCGCTCTCGCCCACGCCGCGCACCGCGCCGAGTCCGAAGCGGATCTGCGGCGCGCAGCGATCTCGCAGTCGCCCTGGGCCCCGCGCCGGACCATCACCCATGGGGCGAGCGTAGACGACGCTGAAATCGAGCTGGCTCATGTTGACATCGGGCGGGAGCACCGAGACGCCCCACGCGCGCGCCTCGGCGATGATCCGCACCACCTTCTCGATCTTGTCCTTGTCGGCGGTCATGAGCGCCGCAAAGAACTCCGCGGGGTAGTGCGCCTTCAAGTACGCGGTCTGATAAGTGACGAGCGCGTAGGCGGCCGAGTGGCTCTTGTTGAAGCCGTACTCGGCGAACCCGCGCACCTCTTCGAAGATCGCGAGCGCCTGCTCGGCGCTGACGCCGTTCTTCACCGCACCCTCGACGAAGCCGGACTGCTCCTTGTCCATCGCCTCGGCCTTCTTCTTGCCCATCGCGCGCCGCAAGAGGTCGGCGCGGCCGAGCGAGTACCCGGCCAGGTGCTGACCGATCTGCATCACCTGCTCTTGGTAGACGGGCACACCGTAGGTGGGCGCGAGGTCGCCGTCGACCAAGGGGTGCAGCTTGCGGACGGGCTTGCGCCCATGCTTCGCGCCGATGAACTCATCGATCATGCCGGTGCCGAGCGGCCCCGGCCGATAGAGCGCGACCGCGGCGATCACGTCCTCGAAGCAGTCCGGCTTGAGGCCCCGGAGGAGCTGCTGCATCCCGCTCGACTCGAGCTGAAAGACGCCGGTGGTCTCCCCGGACGCGATGAGCGCGTACGTCTCGCGGTCCTCGAGCGACACCTTGCCGAGCGAGAGCGGGGCCCCGGCGCGATCGGGGCGCGCGTTCACCAAGCGCTCGGCGATGTCGATGACGGTGAGGGTCTTCAGTCCGAGGAAATCGAACTTGACGAGCCCCGCGGCCTCGACGTCGTCCTTGTCGTACTGGGTCACGATCGACCCATCGCTCGTGAAGCACGGCACGTGGTTCCAGAGCGGGCCGTCACTGATCACGACGCCCGCGGCGTGCATGCCGGCGTGGCGCGTCAGCCCCTCGAGGCGCTCGCCCTGGGTGATGAGCTCGCGCACGCGCTCGTCGCCCTCGAACAGGCTCTTCAGCTTCGGCTCGGTCTCGAGCGCCTGCTCGATGGTCGCCGTCTTGCCCTGGCCGAGATCGGGCACCATGCTGGCGATGCGCTGCGCCTCGGGGGCGGGCATACCCATGGTGCGCGCCACGTCCTTGAGCACGCTGCGCGCCTTGAGGTTCTGATAGGTGGCGATCTGCCCCACGCTCTCCTTACCGTACTTCTCGGCGACGTAGCCGATGACCTCCTCTCGGCGGGACATGCAGAAGTCGACGTCGAAATCCGGCATCGAGACGCGCTCGGGGTTCAGGAAGCGCTCGAAGAGGAGGTTATAAGGGATGGGATCGAGCTCGGTGATCCCCATCGACCACGCCACGATCGAGCCCGCACCCGAGCCGCGGCCCGGTCCGACCGGGATCCCGCGGCTCTTCGCCTCGCGGATGAAATCCCAAACGATGAGGAAGTATCCGGGATACTGCATCTCGACGATGACCTCGAGCTCGCGCGCGAGCCGCGCGCGATAGGCCGACTCGTCGAAGCTCTTGCCGAGCGCGCGGAGCTCGGCGAGGCGGCGCTCGAGGCCGGTCTCCGCGACGTGCCGGAAATAGCCGTTCGTGTCGTAGCCGCCCGGCACCGGGAAATGCGGCAGCATCGGATGATCGAGCGCGAGCTCGAGGCCCGAGCACATCTCGGCCACGCGGAGCGTGTTGGTGAGCGCCTCGGGACGATCGCTGAAGACGCGCGCCATCTCCTCGGCGCTCTTCACGTACATCTCGAAGCTGCCGTGGTGCGCCTCCCGGGCCTCGGCGTGCGACCGACCGAGCCGGATGCAGTCGAGGTAGAGCTGGGCCTCGCCGTCCTCGCTCCGCATGAAGTGCACGTCGTTGCTGGCGACCACTGGGAGCTCGAGGCGCCCGGCGGCCCGCACGAGCAGATCGTTGACGACCGGCTGCTCGGGGAGCCCGTGGTCCTGCAGCTCCACGAACAGGTGCCCCGGCTCGAAGCGATCGCGAAGCTCCGCGAGCCGCCGCTCGCCCGCCTCCGGGCCCGACTCGAGGATGCGCTGCGCGACCACGCCGCCGAGGCAACCGGTGAGCGCGACGAGCCCCCGGCTCCCCTCGTCGAGGCGCTCGAGCAGCACGCTCGGCGCGCCCTCGCCGGCCGGCTCGGTGTAGGCCTGGCTCACGATCCGGATGAGGTTCTTGTAGCCCTCGCTGGTCGCGGCCAGGAGGACGAGGTGTTCGGTCTCGGCGCGCCCCGGCGCGCGCGCGATGTTGAGCTCGCAGCCGATGATGGGCTGGATGCCCACCGCCTTGCACGCCTTGTAGTGGCGGATCGCACCGAACATGTTGGTGTGGTCGGTGATGGCGACGGCGCGCATCCCGAGCTCCTTCACCCGCGGCGCGAGCTCGGCGACCTTGACCGTGCTCGTCAGGAAGGAGAACTGCGTGTGCGTGTGGAGATGGACGAACTCGGCGGGCATCGCAGGACGGCGGGACGAAGACGAGACGGGCGCGCTAACGTGTTATCAGATTTCGCCGGCGAGGCGGCCCGCCTCGCCGGCGCGCGCGCCGAGGCGTGAAAGAACCGCTCGGCCGGTCGGATCTCGCTTGCCACGACCGGCGTATCAGCTAGGATACGCGTGCCCCGAGCCGCGGAATGGTCATCGGCGACGGGCTGGTTCCATCCAGTTCCCCCGGAGCGCCAGCGCGCCTCATCGGGGATCGTACCCTGCCAGGGAGGCACGCATGCTTCGTAGGAATCTTGGGATCTTGGCGATTGGTCTTGGCTTTGGCGTAGCGGCGACGATCGGCTGCAGCAGCAGCAGCGACGACAGCGGCACCCCGAGCGGCTCAGGCGGCTCGAGCGGCACCGGTGGCTCCGGGCCGACGACCGAGGGCAAGACGTGCGAATCGGACCCTAGCGCCTGCATCGTGCCGAAGGCGCCCGACACCAGCGCGCCGACCGCCGCCGGCACCGAGCCGACCACGCTCGCGATCAGCAAGCTCTTCCTCGGCGACACCGACCGCGACGGCAACGCGAGCCCGACCGCGTGGAAGAAGTTCGGCTACAACATCGACGGCCTCATCTCGGCGAAGACCGACAAGAACCACTGCAAGTTGGTTACCGGCGCGAACCCGAGCAACGTGAAGCCGGACGGCGAAGGCGGCATCGACAACTCGTTCGGCGCCAACCTCTTGACGATCATCACTTCGCTCGCCCCGGACGCCGCGGCGAGCGTGAATGACTCGATCGCGGCCGGCGACTTCACCATCATCCTCAACCTCGACAACCTCGAGGATCCGGCGTCCAAGCCGAACCAGAACGGGATCACGGCGGCGCTCTACGGTGGAGCCAAGCTGGGCACGCCGGCGAAGTTCGACGGCACCGACGAGTGGCCGGTCTTCCCGGAGCTCCTGAGCGACCCGTCCGACATCACCACCTCGAAGGTCAAGTTCCCCACCAGCTTCGTCGCGGGTGGCACCTGGCTCTCGGGCACGAAGGGCACCGTCTCGCTGTCGCTGTCCGTGTCGGGCTTCAGCCTGACGCTCGACATCAAGAGCGCGGTCATCAGCATGGACGTCACCGGCACGGGCGCGAGCGCCGCGGCGACGAACGGCACCATCGCGGGTGTCCTCGACACCGAGCAGCTCATCACCGAGCTCGGCAAGGTGGCCGGCTCGTTCGACGAGTCCCTCTGCTCCGGCTCGACGTTCGAGAGCATCGCTCAGAACATCCGGCAGGGCAGCGACATCATGAACGACGGGTCGAACGGGGATGCCGAGAAGACCTGCAACGGCATCAGCATCGGCCTCGGCTTCGACGCCGCGGCGGTCAAGCTGGGCCCGATCGCGCCGCCGGCCGAGCCGAAGGAAGACCCCTGCGCGAGCGCCAACTGAGAAAAATGGGGGCTGTAGGCAGCGGCCCGTAGCCCCCAGACGAGACAACGCCCTTGCGACTCGAGATCCCGTGCATTCGGGTGAAGATGTTTGCGAGGGCGTTCGTCTATGTTTGGGTGCCGCGAGCGACCGGATCGGGCAGGCCGGGCTTGCGCGGAGCCTGGCGCTTGAGCTAGGCCTCACCGGTCTTCGGGTTACGCACACTTCACGCCCGCCCTGGTTTGCCAAGTAGGAGGATGCGGAAAATGGTTCGAAAGTCTGCTTTTTATGTGAGTCTTCTCGGTCTGTCCCTGGCGCTCCCCGCGGTCGCGGGCTGCACCTTCCACGGCGAGGGCAAGCTGGGCGGCCAGGCGGAGAGCCCGCCCCCGGCGCCCGCGCCGACGCCGGCTCCGACCACGACGGCGCCGGCTCCGACCACGCCGCCCCCGACCACCGAGCCCCCGAAGACGAGCGGGGTCATCCGCAGCGGCGACAGCATCAAGCTGCCGGGCAACATCGTGTTCGACACCGGCAAAGCGACCCTCAAGGAGGGCTCGGGGAGCGACGTCGTGCTCGGGCAGCTGAAGCAGTTCCTCGACGAGAACCCGAACATTACCCAGCTTCGGATCGAAGGGCACACGGACAACGTGGGCAAGCAGGCGGATAACCTGAAGCTCTCGGGCGACCGGGCGCTCACCATCAAGAACTGGCTCGTCGAGCACGGTATCGCGAAGGAGCGGCTGCTCGCGGTCGGCTTCGGCGACTCCAAGCCCATCGCGAACAACTCGACGGAGGATGGGCGTGCCCAGAACCGCCGCACCGAGTTCCACATCGCGATGCTGAGCGGCAAGAAGTACCTCGGGATGGACCCGAAGGGCGGCGGCACGGTCTTCGGCGAGTAGTCGGAGCCGCTCTCGAGCGGACGCCTGGAGCCGGCCGATCCTGCGGGGTCGCGCCGGCTCGCGGCGTTTCTGGCCGCGTGCGCTTTGGTGGTGAGCGGCACTCTGCGCTATGGAGGGGCACCGTGCGACCCCCGGTAGCGCTCCTGCTCGCCTCTCTGATCGCTTTCGGCTGCCAGGGCACGCCCTCGGATCTGCGCGAATGGCGCGCCTCCGATCACGACCAACCCGACGAGCCGCCGCCCGGGCAAGCCGCGCCGACGCGCCCGGCGAACACGGCGATGAGCGAGATTGCGCGCTCGCTCGGCGTCGACGAGGTCGTGCTCGCGACCTGGCAGCAGCGCTGCACCCGCTGCCACGGCACCCTCGGGCGCGGCGACGGCCCCGAGGGGCCCATGGTCGGCACCCGCGATCTCTCCGATCCTGCCTGGCAAGCCGCGACCGGCGACCAGGCCATCGCGGCCTCGATCCGCGCCGGGCGCGGCAAGATGCCGGCGTTCGAGCTGCCTGCCGCGACCCTCGCCGGACTCGTACGCCTGGTCCGAATGATGTCCGACGCGCCCGCGCCGTCCGCGGCGTCCGCGCCGTCCGCGCCGTCCGCGCCGTCCGCGCGCGCGCCGTCCGCGCCGTCCGCGCGCGCGCCGTCCCCCCACCCTTCACGTTCGCTCCCGAACCTGGAGCCGCGATGACCGCGCCGGTCCGGCCCCAGCGCGGCCGGCGCAGCGCGCGGTTCGTCTTGCTCGGCGGCATCGCCGCGGTGCTCGCCGTAGCGCTCCCGGCGGTGCCGCGGGACCAGGCGCTGCTCTTGAAGCTCGACGACGCGCACGCCGACGTTCGGCGCATCGACGCCACCTGGACGCGCGCGGGCGACCACGAGCCCATCGGCGGCGTCACGCTGCGTTTCGCCTCCCCCGCCCCCCGCCTGGTGCGGCACCCGCTCTCCGCGCCGAACGGCGAGTACCTCCTCACCATCGATGTCGAGCGCGCCGAGACAAGCCGGCCGCCCCAAGGTACGCTGCCGCGCGATGCCGACGCGCCCGCGACCTCTGCCTCCCGCACCCACTTCGAGCGGCGCGTCCGCCTCGCCGGCGAGCCCGCCACCGTGCTGCTCGACGATGGTGTCGCGCGATGAAGGAGCTCGCCGCTTCACGTCCCTGGAGCTCGACCGGTGATGGACCCGCGAGTCCCTGAGGCCGTGACGCGCGCCGCGCGCGCAGAGGCCGCAGCCCCCGAGGCGCTCGTGCTCGTCGTCGTGAGCGGCCAGGCGCGCGGCCAGCGCCTCGAGATGCGCGACCGTGTGCGGATCGGAAAAGCGCCCGACAACGACCTCGTGCTTCCGGACGACACCGTCTCACGACATCACTGCGAGCTCGAGCGCCACGCCGGCGGAATCCGCGTCCGCGATCTCGACTCGACCAACCAGACGCGAGTGGGCGACACGGCCATCCGCGAGGCGACCCTCGAGCCCGGCGCCCGGCTCGTCATCGGCGACGTCGAGGTGCTGCTCCGGAGCGAGCTCGACCGCGCCGGGCTCCTCCCCTCCGAGGCCACCCGCTTCGGCGAGACGCTCGGTACGAGCCTCGCCATGCGGAGCATCTTCGGGGTGCTCGAGCGCATCGCGCCGACCGACGCGGTGGTGCTGCTCGAGGGCGAGACGGGCACCGGCAAGGACGTCATCGCCCGCTCCATCCATCAGGAGAGCCCGCGGCGCGCGCAGCCGTTCGTGGTCGTGGACTGCGGCGCCGTCAGCTATAACCTCATCGAGAGCGAGCTCTTCGGGCACGAGCGCGGCGCGTTCACCGGCGCGATCGCCCAGCGCCTGGGCGCGTTCGAGCTCGCCGGGCGCGGGACCGTGTTCCTCGACGAGGTCGGCGAGCTCCCCCTCGATGTACAGCCGAAGCTCCTGCGCGTGCTCGAGTCGGGGCAGTACCGGCGGGTCGGCGGCAACCGCACGCTCGAGGCCGGCGCGCGCATCGTCGCCGCTACCAAGCGGAACCTCCGCGAGGAGGTCGAGCGCGGGAAGTTCCGCGAGGATCTCTACTTCCGGCTGGCCGTGGTCCCAGTCACGGTGCCGCCGCTCCGCGCGCGGCGCGAGGACATCCCGGCGCTCATCGGGCATTTCCTCGCCGCCGCCCGCGCGCGTGATCCGTCCGCGCGCGGCCTCACGCTCGGACGCGATACGCTCGCCGCGCTCGCCGCGCACGACTGGCCGGGCAACGTGCGCGAGCTCCGCAACGTCCTCGACCGCGCCATCTACCTCGCCGCCGCGAGCGGCGACGGCGAGGCGCGCCTCATCGATCTGCCGGTGTCGCCGAGCGCGAGCCCCGACGCGAGGCTCGGGTTCCAGCCCGGCGCGAGCTACCGCGAGACGCGCGCGGAGTTCGAAGCGGACTTCGAGCGGCGCTACGTCGGGTGGCTGCTCGATCGACACGGCGGCAACGTGAGCGCCGCCGCGCGCGAGGCGAAGATGGACCGCAAGCACCTCTACGATCTCGCCCGCAAGCACGGGCTCCGCGGCAGCTCGAACGGCGACTGAGCCCGCCGCTCGGTCTTGGCGGTCCGGCGCGGAACCGCGCGACCCACTCCGGAGCGTTCCTAGCACGCTCGAGGTATGCGTTACGCTCGCTCGCCGCGCTGCCCGCGCGGTTCCGCGCCGAGCCGACCTCCCCCTCTCCCCCCACTCCCGGCTCGTGAGCGCGGCGGCGCGCTAGAACACGCCGCCGAGGCTGACGCCGGCGATGAGCGCGAGGGTGTCGTCGGCGTGCTTGCCGCCCCAGGTGAACTCGTCGAGATACGTCTTCATGAGGTCGGCGCTCACGCTCGCGTCGAAGCCGAGCAGCGCCCCCGCGAGGCGGGCGTCCGTGCGCCCCTCCCAGCTCATGAGGAGCCTCCCGCCGACCAGGAAGTTCCAGAGCGGCGAGAGCTCGCGATCGCCCGTCCAGTATTGCCCGCGCGGGCCGTACTTGGGCTCACCTCCGGTGTAGTCGTCGCTCCAGAAGAGCGCACCGGTCTGCGTGTAGTAGCGGCCGCGGACCAGGACGCGCATCCACGGGAGGACGTAGTGCTCGGCGTCGAGCTCGTAGGTCTGCCCCACCACGTCCCAAGTGTCGCGATAGCCGCGGGCGCTCAGCGTGAACGCCGTCTCGAGGGGGCGCACATAGTACTTGAGCGCGAGCGAGACGGCGCCGCGGGCGCGGTTGTCCGGGTGGTGCTCCTGCGCTTCCTGCCCGCCCGCGCCGATGACCACCGCGCGGTAAGGGTTCCCGAGGAAGCCGTGCTGGACGGCGCCGGTGAGCGAGAGCTGCGTGGCGAGCACCGGCGTCCAGCTCTGCGACCACGCGACCTGCGAGTTGTCGAGCGCGAGCGGCATGGTCTGGCGGTTCTCGGCGCCGTTGAAACACCCGGCGGAGCTGTCGAGGCGCGGGCGATAGACGGCGGCCAGCGTGGGCGAGTAGGCGGAGTTGCACACCGAGTCGAAGCCGTGCCCGTAGGAGAGCTCGATCTGGGTGTTCTTCTGCAGGAAATCGGTGCCCGCCGTGACCGTAATCGCGTTCGAGCGGTAGTCGTGCTCGGTCCCGTACGAATATGACGCGCCGAGGTGCGTGCTCTCGCGCGTGATGGTGAACCCACCGTGGACGATGTGGCGGAAGTCGGAGAGGTGGGTCGCCGAGGAGACGACATCCACCGAGGTGATGGGACCGGCCTTCACGGCCTCGCTCGCGCCAGTGACGATGTCCGCCGAGTAGCCCGCGTCGACGGAGAGGAACGTCCACGGCGACACGGACACGTCCGCGGAGGGCGAGAGCACGGTCATCTTGCTGGTCCGCGAAGGCTCGTAGAACACCGTGCTGCCGAGCTTCGCGGTGGCGGTCTGCGCGCGGGCGGGCCGGGCCGGCGCGAGCAGCGCGAACGCGACCGCCGCGAGCCCGGCGCGCGCGCGGGGCGACTGGAGGCAGGTCCGGGCGCTCATCAGTTGCAGCCGCAGCCCCCGCCCTTGACCGAGCCGCCGCCGAACGAGCCCTCGCGGTTCTCGAGCACGTGGGCGAGGACGTCGTCGTGACTGTCGTCGCTCGAGAACTGCATGACGGGATCCGCGAGGACCGCGCGCTGCTCGGGGCGCACGGTGACGCAGCCGGTCGTGAGCGACGCGAGCGCCACGATGACCAGCGAGACGACGAAGGGGGTTCGGCTCATGATCGCGCCTCCTAGAAGTAGGTCCCGATGCCGCCCGTGAAGCTCTGGGCGTTGCGGAACGAGTCCTCGGTGAAGATCACGGTGTTCATCGCCTGCAGCCGGACGAGGATGCGCCACCGGAGCGACACGAGCAGGCCGCCGCCGGCGCGGACGTGGAAGAAGTCCCGTGAGGTCGGGAAGAACTCGGCGCTCGGCATGTCATGCACACCGCCCGCGCCGAGGTGCACGAAGGGGGACACGGCCCAGTCGTGGATCAAGTTGAGCGTGCCGCCCGCGCCGTAGACGAGCCTGCGTCCGTCGGGCTGGAGCGCCAGGCCGACGTAGGGCTCGAGGCTGATGGCCGGAGCCAGCACGAACGCCGGGTCGAATTCGAGGTAGCCGTCGCGATCGAAGACCCCGCCGGACAGCGTGAAGCCCGCGTGCGCCTCCTCGAGCGCCGGCGGCGCGAACACCCCGGGCTTGACCGCGCTCTCGGCCGAGTCGGGCCCCGCCTCGAGCGCCTCGACGGTGTCGCCGAGCACGTAGGCGGTCCGCCCGTCGGGGAGCGTCACGCGGAGCCAGAATCCGGACCCCTCACGCCCATCCACGAGAAACGCCTCGCCGCGCTTGGCCCGGTAGATGACCCGCCCCGAAACGCTCGGCCCGGAGCGGAGCTCCGTCTCGGGGACCACGACGCGCGCGAAGACGTCGGTGTCCTCGTCGCCGAGCGCCGGGCGTGCGGCGGACGAGAGGAGCAGCGCCACGATGAGAGCCGCGGTTCTCATCGGCTCGTGTTCGCCCACTCGGTGACCGCGGCGATGAAATCCTTCGAGAGCTGCGCCGTCTGCGCGTTGCCCGACTTCGGGTTCACGACCACGCGAGGGTGGGCCGCCCTGCCGCTCGGCTGGACGAGCAACGGCGCGCTCTCTGCGGTGCGCGACATCTTGGCCTGCGATGACTGATAGTTCTTCTCGGCGGCGGCGGGGGGGGAGATGGTCGGGTGATCGTTCGCGCAGGAGTCGCCCACGAGCGGCGAGTACTCGATGAGGCGGTAGCTCGTCACGCTGCTGTGGCAGCCTCCGGTCGCGTCGCCGGCCGCGGGATCTCCCCCGCCGCACTTCAGCCCGAAGAGCGCCGGCTCGACCTTGCAGTAGAAGTAGTCGGCGTCATAGACGACGTCCGGGAACTCGAAGTCCTGCCCGGGATCGACCGTGGTCGGGAGCACGCCGTTGTCGCCGCACGCAGCCGAGAGCACCGCCCCGACCCCAGCCCACAGCAGGAAGACCGCCCGACGCCGCGACCGCCTCACGCGCGCTAGGCTAACAAAGTTGCTGCGAAACCGCGAGCTTGACAGACGCCCCCGGAGCCGGACGCGACCGGTGCGGGCGCCCGCGACACGCACCCACATAAATAACTGCCCGAGCGGATCTGGGCTTGTGCGCCGCGGCGAGCCCCGCTAACTCTTGGCCATCGCTTCGCGGTGTGGCACTCTTGCCTACATCGTAATACATTAGAATACTGTGTAGGCGCAGCTCACTCACGAGCGGCGCACGATCGAACCGGAGCCCGAGCTTCGGCTCCTGATCCCGAGATTCCGCCGCCTGGAGAAGCCGATGAAGCCAAACGTCTGGTATCTGGCCTTCCTAATCCCCGTCGCGCTCCTGGTCGCGAGCGGCACCCTCGGCGCGCAGCTCGCCGTCCTCGGCATCACGCTCGGCATCTTTTTCGGCACGCTCTCGCTCGGTAAGCCCGCCGCGAGCGACGCCTCGTCAACCCACCCCGGCCACTGACGTCCTCGGACCACGACGCTCCCGGGTCCACCCGGCCCCCGTCGGCGCGGGCTCGCTTCGTGCCCCGGCTCCGCCCGATCGACGAGCTCACCCTCCACGACGTCGAGGCGCTCCGGCTGGTGCTCCGCGGCGGTTCGGTGGTCGACTGGCACCGGCTGAACTTCAGCTCTCCCGACGAGGTCCGCGGGTTCCTCGAGAACCACGAGCTCGATCCGGCGAGTCCCGCCGACCGCGCCTTCATGGAGCACGTGAAGCGCGAGTCCATCGCGTACCTGAGGCGAAATTTCGCCTTCGCGATCCCGAAGCCGGTCGAACGCGCGTCGCTGGCCGAGCTCCTGCTGATGGCGTCGGGCAAAGGGCACCGGCAGCTCTGCGCCTGCACCATCCTGAAGGCGGTCCAGATCATCAACCACCTGACGAGCCGAGAGTTGCTGTTCCGGCTGCCGGTCAGCGACCGCGATCTCTTCCACCTCGTCGAGGAGAAGGTCTACCGGGTGGTCGGGGCCATGCTGAGCGAGGGCTTCCCCATCACCGAATTCATCGGTGGCCGGAAGAACCTCGACTCGACCTACACGAAGCTCCTCTCGAAGCCGGAGGCGACCGCCACCGCGCTCTACGACAAGCTCCGCTTCCGGATCGTGACGCGGACCCGGGACGACATCCTGCCGGTGCTCGCGTACCTCACCGAGCGGCTCTTCCCCTTCAATTACGTGGTCGCCGGCGAGAGCGCGAACACCATCTTCCACTTCCGGAGCTACTGCGAGGCGCACCCGCACCTCCGGGGGCTGGTCGGGGGCTTCCAGGGCGAGGAGGACGACGCGCTCAGCCCCGGGGACAACCGCTTCAGCGCCGCGACCTACCGCGTCATCCACTTCGTGACGGACGTGCCCATCCGGGTCCCCGCCCATCTCATGGAGCTGGTCCCGACGGGCGCGGAGAGCCTCGGGCCGATCGTCTATGTGCTCTGCGAATTCCAACTGTTAGACGCGGAGAGCGACGCCCGGAACGAGATCGGGGACGCGAGCCACGAGGCGTACAAGCTGCGCCAGCGAGAGGCCGTATTTCGACGGCTCCGCTTGGGTTCGCGCCGGTCGCGCTCGCGCTGACCTGGTCCGGGGAGCGACCAGCCGGCGTCGCGCCGGAGCCGAAATTGAATGCGGCACGGGCGATGAGACGGTAGGACTCGCCCACCATGCGCCTCCACAGCGCCAAGATCCCGCAGCTCGCGCGCGAGATGCTGAACGCCATCATCGCCGACCACGACATCGAATGTGAAGCGCCGAGGGAGGTCCAGGCCGACATCGAGGCGGTGCTCAGCCAGTACGCGCGCGACGAACAGGAGATCGCGGACAAGGCCCGCGATCTCGTGGCGCAGCGGGGGCTGCCGTCGACCGAGCTCGGGAAGATGAAGCGGCTGGTCGCCGATGAGCGCGGCATCAAGCTGGGCGACGACGCCATCGACTACCTGCTCGACCAGCTCCTCGAGATGCTGATGCACTCGAACAACGTGGACGAGGTGTTCGCGGAGGATGTCGTGCTCCGGCGCAAGCTGCGCGAGCCGCTCCGCAAGCAGGCATCGGCGGAGGCGGAGCTCCAAGCCGAGGTGCGCGGGCAGCTGAAGCACGTGAAGGAAGGCACGAGCATGTGGGAGGTCGAGTACAAGCGGATGATGGAGGACCTCAAGCGTAGAAAGGGGCTCTGAGCCTCGCCCATGACCCGCTACCTGGTCACTGGCGGCGCGGGCTTCATCGGGTCGAACCTGGCGCTGGCGCTCGGCCGCACCGGCGAGCGCGTGCGCGTGCTCGACGACCTCTCCTTCGGCCACGCCGAGAACCTCAGGGAGGCGGCGGGCGCCGAGAACGTCGAGCTCATGCTGGGGAGCATCTGCGACGCGCAGGTGCTGGAGCGCGCGATGTCCGGCATCGAGGTGGTGTTTCATCACGCCGCCATCGGCTCCGTCCCGCTCAGCATCGAAGAGCCGGTGCGGGCCGACGCGGTGAACGTCGGCGGCACGGTGCTCGTGCTCGAGGCCGCGCGACGCGCGGGCGCTCGCCGCGTCGTATTCGCGGCCTCCTCGGCGGTCTACGGAGATGCGCCCGAGCAGCCGAAGCGCGAGTCCATGACGCCGAGACCGCTGTCACCCTACGCGGTCTCGAAGCTCGCGGGCGAGCACTACCTGTCGGTGTTCTCGAGCTTGTACGGACTCGAGACCATCGGGCTCCGCTACTTCAACATCTTCGGCCCCGGGCAGCGCCCGGACGGCGCCTACGCCGCGGCCATCCCGCGCTTCCTCTCGGCGGCGCTCGCAGGCGCCCCGCTCACGGTGTTCGGAGACGGCACGCAGACGCGGGATTTTTGCTTCGTCGACAACGTGGTCCACGCGAACCTCCTCGCCGCCGCGACCCCGCGCCGCCTGACCGGGGAGCTCGTCAACGTCGCGTCCGGAAGCACGGTGGTGCTAAGCGAGCTCATCGGAGCCATCGGTGAGCTCCTCGGCAAGCGCCCGGAGGTCCGCTCCGAGCCGCCCCGTAGGGGTGACATCCTGCACTCGTCGGCGGACATCTCCCGAGCGCGCGAGCTCATCGGCTACGAGCCTCGGGTCACCTGGCGGGCAGGCCTCGCTCCGACCGCGGAGTTTCTCCGGCGGCTCGGCGGAGCGCGGGGCGCGTCGTGAGGAGCATGACCGGGTTCGGCGCCGGCGCGGCGGAGCTCGGCTCGGGCCGACTCTCGCTCGAAGTCCGCTCGCTCAATCACCGCTACCTCGACGTCCGCGTCCGCATGCCGCCGGAGCTCTCCGATCACGCGGCGCTCGTCGAGCAGCTCGCGCGCGCGCGCCTGTCGCGCGGTCGCTACGACATCGGGGTCCGCCTGGACGGCGCCGCGCTCTCGGCGGCCGAGCTGGACGTCGCCCGCGCGAGGAGCGCGTATCACGAGCTCGCCCGGCTCCGCGACGAGCTCGCGCCCGGCACTCCCCTCCCCGTCACCGTGCTGAGCTCGCTGCCGGATCTCTATCGCCCGCGCTCGCCCTTGGATCAGGCCGGCGCCGAGCGCGCGCTCGGCCTCGCGCTCGACCGGGCACTCTCCACCCTCGACTCGATGCGCGTGGCGGAGGGCGCAGCGCTCGCCCGCGAGCTCGAAGAGCGCCTCGTCGCGCTCCGCGAGCTCCGCGCGAGGCTCCAAGGCGGGACCCGCGGACTCGCAGAGGCTGCGCTCGGCCGGCTCCGCGAGCGGCTCGAGCGCTTGCTCGCGGATCGTACCCTCGAGCTCGAGCGCGGTCGGCTCGAGGTCGAGCTCGCGCTGCTCGCCGATCGCAGCGACGTCACCGAGGAGCTGGTGCGGCTCGGCAGCCACTTCGAGCAGCTCGCATCGCTCATCGGCTCGGACGCCGCGGTCGGACGGCAGCTCGATTTTCTCTTGCAAGAGGTGGCGCGCGAGACGAACACCATCGGCGCCAAGAGTCAGGACGCGGCGCTCGCCCACCTCGTCGTGGAGATGAAGGCGGAGATCGAGCGCATGCGGGAGCAGGTCCAAAATGTCGAGTAGCGCCCCCCTCCTCTTCATCGTCTCCTCGCCGTCCGGGGCAGGCAAGACGACCCTCACCGGTCGACTTCGCGAGGCGATCCCCGAGCTTCGCTTCAGCGTGTCTCACACGACGCGCGCGCCTCGCGCGGGAGAGCGCGACGGCCGCGAATATCACTTCGTGGACGCGGCCGGATTTCGCCGGCTGGTGGAGTCCGATGGGTTCCTCGAGTGGGCGGAGGTCCACGGTAACCTCTACGGGACGAGCCGCGCCGAGATCGACCGCGCGGCGGGCGCGCGCGGCATCATCTTCGACATCGACCACCAGGGCGCGCGGCAGATCAAGAGCGTCGAGCCGAGCGCGGTCGCGGTCTTCATCCTCCCGCCCACCCTCGAGGTGCTGCTCGAGCGGCTCCGCGGGCGCGCGAGCGACGACGAGTCGACCGTGCAGCGGCGATTCCGCGGCGCGCGCGAGGAAATCGGCCATTATGGCGAGTTCGATTACGTGCTCGTCAACGACGACGTCGAGACCGCCACCGTGCAGCTCGTCTCGATCTTCCGCGCTGAGGAGTGCCGGCGGGCGCGGATGGCGAGCGCCGCCGAGCGGCTCCTGCGCGCGGGTGGGCCGAACCCTGCGGGCGGGTGAGCCCGAGTTGATCCTGGCGGCCCTCGCGTGTTAGGCGAGCCGTCCTATGACGCGCGTCCTCGGAGTCATCGGCGGCAGCGGGATCTACGATATCCCGGGGCTCACCGAGGTCGAAGAGCTCCGCGCAGAGACTCCCTACGGCGCTCCGAGCGACGCGCTCATCCGCGGGCGCCTGGGGGAGACGACGCTCCTCTTTCTGCCTCGCCACGGCCGAGGTCACCGGCTCCCGCCGCACGGGGTAAACTACCGCGCCAACATCTGCGCGCTGAAACGCCTCGGCGCCGAGCAGGTGGTGAGCCTCTCGGCGGTCGGCTCGATGAAGGATGACATCCTGCCCGGGAGCGTGGTCATCGTCGATCAGTACATCGACCTCACCCGCCGCCGCGTCTCCAGCTTCTTCGAGGAGGGGCTGGTGGCGCACGTCGGCTTCGCCGAGCCCGTGTGCGCCAAGCTCGCGCGCGCGGCCCTCGCCGCCGCGCGACGCGCCGGCGCGACGGCGCACGCCGGAGGCACCTACGTCTGCATGGAAGGGCCGCAGTTCTCCACGCGCGCCGAGAGCCACCTCTATCGGAGCTGGGGCGCCTCGGTGATCGGCATGACGGCCATGCCCGAGGCCAAGCTCGCGCGCGAGGCCGAGCTCCCCTACGCCACCATCGCGCTCCCCACCGACTACGACGCCTGGCACGCGACGGAGCAGGCGGTCACGGTCGACGCCGTGCTCGCCGTCCTCCGCGCCAACGCCGCGCTCGCGAGGCGCATCGTCGCCGAGCTCGCGGGCGCGCTGCCCGACCCCATCGCGAGCCCGGCGAGCTCGGCGCTCGACGACGCCCTCATCACCCCCCACGACTCGATGGACGCCGAGGCGCGCGCGCGGCTCGCCTGGCTCCTCGACGCCCGCCCACGACGAAATCACCCATGACCTCACCGAACACGCACCCCTCGCCGGTCCTCATCGTCGGCTCGATGGCCTTCGACGATCTCGAGCTGCCGAGCGGCGCGCACGAGAACGTGGTCGGCGGCTCGGCCACCTACGCCTCGCTCTCCACGACCCTGTTCGCGCCCGCGCGGATCGTGGCGGTGGTCGGCGCGGACTTCCCCGAGGCGACGCTCGAGGCGCTCAGCACCCGCGGGGTCGACGTGAGCGGCGTCGAGCGGGCGAGCGGGCGGACGTTCCGCTGGGCGGGTCGCTACTCCGAGAACCTCGCGAGCCGGACCACGCTCGACACCCAGCTCAACGTGTTCGGGGATTTTCGCCCGGTCTTGCCGAGCGAATACCGCGACAGCGAGTTCGTGCTGCTCGGCAACATCCACCCGGCGCTGCAGCTCGAGGTGCTCGAGCAGATCGAGCGACCGCGTCTGGTCGCCGCCGACACCATGAATTTCTGGATCGAGGGCGAGCGGCCGGCGCTCGAGCGGCTCCTCGCCCGCATCGACACGCTGG
Source organism: Polyangiaceae bacterium (assembly GCA_035063585.1). Lineage (GTDB taxonomy): Bacteria > Myxococcota_A > Polyangia > Polyangiales > Polyangiaceae > JAPSGB01. The sequence goes on along the minus strand of JAPSGB010000023.1, from coordinate 59,446 downwards.
TCATCAACGACGAGGAGCTCCGCCAGCTCGCCGGCGATCACAACGTGCGACGCGCCGCGGCGAGCGTGCTCGGGATGGGGCCGAAGCGGCTGGTCGTGAAGCGAGGCGAGTACGGCGCGCTCCTCTTCGACGAGCACGGGGTGTTCTTCGCGCCGGCCTACCCGCTCGAGGTCGAGATCGATCCGACCGGCGCGGGCGACACCTTCGCCGGCGCGCTCATGGGCTACCTCGCCGCCGAGGGCAACCTCGCCCGGTCGACCCTGCGGCGCGCCCTCATGACCGCCGCGGCGGTGGCGTCGTTCTGCGTGGAGGACGTCGGGACGCGGCGGCTCACCACGCTCGAGTCGAGCGCCATCGGCGGCCGGCTCGACGAGCTCCGCACGCTGGTCGCGTTCGGCTAGCCGAGCGACCGCCCCGGCCCGGTTTCGCGCCGAGCCGAGCCCCCGAGGCTCCCGAGACGGCGGTTGGCTCCCGCCGAGAAAGCAAGTAAGGATCCTCTGCCCCGCCTCGGGGCGTCCTACCAGGAGCCCGACGATGACTCGTTTCCTTGCGTTCGCTCTCACCGCCAGCATGGCGCTCGCCCCACTCGGATGCAGCAGCGATGACGGCGGCGATGGCGGCGGCAGCGGCGGCGGCGGTGGCGGGCTCACCGACTGCGTGCCGACCGCGGCGGAGTGCTACGGCCCGGAGGGCGCGAGCGGTCCCGGCGCGGCCTGCCTCGCCAAGGCGGACAACACGGGCGCGACCAAGCTCCAGTTCCGCATGAGCCAGCTCGAGCTCTCCGCGCCCGCGGTGCTCTCGTCGCCCTTCATGCAGGACGCCATCATCACCAAGAAGACCACGCTCGCCGAGCCCACCTGCTTCCAGAACGGCGACGCCCAGTTCAACACGCTGTTCGAGCTCGACACCGCGACGAAGACGCTCACGGTCGGCGGAGGCGTCCCGCAGGCGCTCATCGGGCCGGCCGCGGGCGGCACCTGCTACGCGGAATTCACCGATCCGGACTCGAAGATCGAGATCGGCCCGACCAGCACCTCCTACACCGAAGACGGCGGCAAGTTCACCGCCATCTTCGACGCGGGCAGCAAGGCGACTCCGCCGAAGCCGGATCTCGTCCTCCCCATCTACCTCGAGGACAAGCTCGACCAGTACGTGCTCCTGCCGCTGCACGAGGTCAGCCTCGAGGCGACGCTCTCGGAGAGCAACAACTGCATCGGCGCGTTCGACGGCAAGACGCTGAGCCCATCCCTCTCCTGCGTGCCGCCCCAGGGTGAGTTTGCCTGGACGAACGGCGGCCAGTATAGCGCGTACGTGACCGTGGCGGAGTCCGACACGGTCATGATCACGAGCCTCGGCTACTCGCTCTGCGTGCTCCTCAGCGGCGACGTGAAGAACTGGAAGGGCACCGACGGCACCTGCAAGACTTCGGACGGCTACGCCGCGAAGGGCGGGCTGCCCACCGGCGACTGGTGCGCGGCCACGAACAGCGCCGGCGGCTGCCAGGACGCCTACCACCTCGAGACCAAGTTCGCGGCGAGCGCGATCAAGATCGACGGCAAGTACGACTCCAGCGCGAAGAAGTGCGGTGGCTGAGCGGCGCGCGTCCGGCGTGAACGCTGGGATGGGTGGCCGGTCCGGCGCGAAGCCGGGCGGGCGCGCTCGCCCTCGCGCGCGCCCGGTGTAGGCGACGAGCGTACAGCCGCGCACCGGAACGCGCGCGCGGCCCGAATTCCGGCCGATTCGGGCGAAATCTGAGCTAAGCTGAGGCTACTCGGCGCTGTGGCCGAGACCGTGCGAAAGCGACGCGCCGAGGCGCGCGCCGTGAACGGCCGAGAGGCCGTGCCCAACCGGGAGACATCCATGCCGCGCTGGCTCAGGCACTTGCTCTTTCTTTCGATGCTCATCGTCTTCGGTGGCTGCGCCGGCAGCTGCACGAGCTGCGGAGGCTGCGGGATCACCCCGATCCCGGGCGGCTTCCCGATGGACAAGCGCGTAGAGAACTCCTCGAGCGTGCGAGTCACGCAGAGCGGGCTCCAGTTCATCAGCCAGAACCTCGGGCCCATCGCCGGGAACTTGATGGGTGGAGGGGGCGCTGGGGCGTTGACCTTCGAGGTTCCGTCTTCGAGTCAGAACGTCACGGTGGGTAAGGTCACTATCTGTCCGGATGGGCCCAAGCCAGGCGCGAACCCGCCGAGCTGCATCGTCGAGGCTGACCTGAGCCGGGCGAAGCTGACCCTCGCGACGGCGGCGCCGCACAACCTCACCGTCCGCGGAACCCTCGCCGTTCGCCTGCGAAGTCTCCCGGTCAAAGGGACTGGTGCTCTGTTTTGGTTGAGCTCTGAAATCGCGCTCGTCAAGAACAAGGACTGCGGGGCGCGTGACTACGCCGACATTCCCGTGGACGTGGACGTGTCCATCGAGACCGACACGGATCCGGGACACGGCTCCCGCCGCGGGTATTCGAAGCTCAAGGTCAACAAAGTAGATATCAGCAAGGACGCACTCACCAATTCCTTCGCGGCCTGCGGTACGGGACTCGACGACACCATCCTGGGTAGCCTGTCAGGAATTCTCGCCGGGCAGATCATGGGCCCGCTGACGGACACGCTCACCGACACGATCGACGAGCAGCTCTGCACCCAGGCCGATCCCGCGGCGGGCGTCTCGTGCCCGGCCGGCACCTATCCGGACTCCGACGGCACCTGCCGCTACTGCACGCCGGACGGCAACGGCCAGTGCCCGAGCAGCGCGGAGTGCGTCGGCATGGCGCTCGGCACCGACGGCAAGGTCGATCTCGGGCAGATGCTCGCGAGCGTCTCCCCCGGCACGAAGGGCGGCCTCGACTTCTTGGCCGCGCTCGGCGGTGAGGGCCAGCGCGACGACGGCTCCGGTCAGCGCTGGGGCGATCTCAACCCGGTGAACAACGGCATGACGCTCGGGATGCTGGGCGGCGCAGAGCCGGATCCCATCACCACCTGCGTGCCCATCGCGAACGTCACGCTCCCGACCGGGATCCCGATCCCGAACGAGCTCACCGAGAACTCGGTCTCACGCTGGACGGGCGACGGCCCGCACGTCGGCATCGCGGTGAGCGAGCGGTACATGAACTACGCCCTCGCGAGCGCCTACAACAGCGGCGCGCTCTGCCTCGGCATCGGCTCGAGCACGCTCGGCAGCCTGCTCAGCTCGAACACGGTGAGCCTCCTCATCCCCTCCCTGAAGGATCTCGGCCGCCAGCAGAAGCCGCAGCCGCTCTCGCTCGTCATCCGGCCGCAGGAGCCGCCCACCCTCCAGGTCGGCAACGGCACCGACATCGAGACCGATCCCCTGCTCAAGCTCGGGCTGAATAAGTTCATCATCGATTTCTACGTGTTCAGCAGCGACCGGTACATCCGGGCGTTCTCCGCCAGCTTCGACCTCGTCGTCCCGGTCAACCTGGACGTGACCGACGCGGGGCTCGCACCGGTCATCGACAAGCTCCAGGTGAATAACCCGCTCCTCTCGAACGCGCCGCTCCTGCGCGAGGACGAGAAGCAGGCGGCCGAGGCGCTCGCGGGGATCATCTCGGGAGCGGTGGGCTCGGCGCTCGGCGGCGCCATCGACCCCATCGATCTGAACGAGCAGCTCGCCTCGACGGGCCTCACCCTGAACATCCCGCCCTCCGTGCCCGGCGAGGGCAGCCCCGGGCTCCGCAGGCTCGACAAGGGCTCGGACGGCTTCCTCGGCATCTTCGCCGCGTTCGGCGTCGCGGGCCCCCAGCCGCTCTGGATCAGCCGGACCGAGGCCACGGTGAGCGGCAAGGAGATCGACCCGGCCGGGCTGGTCCTGCCGACCATCACCCGTGACAACCTGCCGAAGGTCGAGCTCCGCCTGTCGAGCCAGCTCGACAACGGCGCCCGCACGATCGAGTTCCAGTACCGTCTGGACGGCGGCTTCTGGCACCCGTGGACGACCAACCGTAACGTCACGGTGAGCTCGCCGCTCCTCTCCCTCCAGGCGCACCACAAGCTCGAGGTCCGCTCGCGCGTGGCGGGTCAGCCGGGCACCATGGATCGCGCGCCGGCCGTCATCGATCTCATCATCGACAAGTCGGCGCCGGAGATCGCGCTCGGGAGCGTGGTCCGCGATGGGCGAGTGAAGGCGAAGATCTTCGACGTGGTCTCGCCGGCGGAGCGCACTCGCGTGCGCTGGTCGCTCGACGGCGCAAGCTTCACCGATTGGCGCCAAGCGAGCGCGCTCGACACCATCGAGGTCGGCGACGCGGCGCGCATCACGGTCGAGGCGACGGACGAGGAGGGCAACCTCGGCACCGCGACCCAGGCGCTGGTCCGCGGGCGCACCGACGCGTCGCTCGGCGACGCGAGCTCGTGCGGATGCCGCGTGCCCGGTGGCGACGCGAGCGGGACTCGGCTGCCGCTGACGGTCGGCGTGCTGCTCGGACTCGGCCTCATGGCCCGTATGCGGCGCCGGGGAGGCCGCCGCGAGCAGCCCTTTCGCGCGACCGCCGCGCGCCGCGGCGTGAACACGCTCCGCGCCACCGGGACGCTCGCGCTCATGGCGGTGGCCGCGTCGTGGTCGGGCTGCTCGTGCGGCAGCGATGCCGAGAGCGGCAACCCGTCCTCGGGCGGGGGCGGCGGCTCGACCTCGGGACAGTGCCCAGGGCTCGAGACGTGCGAGACGATCACCCCGGGGCTGGTCGGCGCCTACTCCTCGGTCGGGGTGGCGAGCGACGGCACCGTGTGGATCTCGGGCTACGACGACATCGGCTACACGCAGGTCGAAGGTGAAGAGCCGGCGCCGTCCTTGTTCGGCGACTTGGTGGTCGGCAAGTGGGACGGCACCAAGGTCGACTGGGTGACCGTGGACGGGCTCCCACCGATCGATCCCGACGCCGAGCCCGGGAGCTCCGGGGGGCCTCCGGACCCGAACTTCTACGATCCGAAGGGCTTCCGGCAGGGGCTCACCGACCCGGGCGACGACGTCGGACTCTGGACCAGCCTCCAGCTCGACGCGGCCGGCAACCCGATGGTCGCCTACTACGACGCCACCAACCGCGCGCTCAAGTTCGCCTCGTACGATGGCTCGGCGTGGGCGGTGCACACGGTGCAGAAGCAGGCTCACGCCGACCTCGGGCGCTACGCGAAGCTCATCGTCTCCGAGGGCAAGCCGCTCATCGCGTACCTCGCCATCACGCAAGATGGTCAAGGCGGCGCGCAGAGCGGCGTCCGCATCGCGACCGCGTCCTCGGCCTCACCGGCCGCGGCGAGCGACTGGAGCTTCGAGGACGCGACCGTGACGCCGAACACCCCGTGCCGCGACTACCTCTGCAACTCGGGCGAGAGCTGCCGCGCAGACACGCAGAAGTGCGCGGCGCCGATCTCCGGCTGCGATCCGAGCTGCGCGAGCGGCACGAAGTGCATGGATGACGGCACGGGCGCCGCGAAGTGCGTCGACGTCATCGGCTCGACCAACCTCGAGGACTACCCCGAGGCGAGCGGCCTCTACCTCTCGATCGCCCGAGGAGCCTCCGGGCTCGCCCTGGTCTACTACGACCGGATCCACGGCAACCTGATGTCCGCGCAGCAGGTGGGCGGCGCCTGGCAGCCGCCGGCCATCCTCGACGGGCAGGGCACCGACGCCGAGGGCAAGCCCATCGACACCGGCGACAAGGGGATTGGCGCGAGCCTCTTCATCGACGCGGGTGGCGATTGGCACATCACCTACGCCGACGGCTTCACCGAGGCGCTCCTCTACATGAAGGTCACCGGCGGCACCACGCCGACCGCTCCGGAGGTGGTGGACTCCGGAGAGACGCCGGACGGCCAGGCGGTGGTCGGTGACGACTCCTCGCTGTTCGTGACCAGCGGCGGCGAGGTGCACGTCGCCTACCAGGACGCGACCAACGGTCTGCTCCGCTACGCGGTGGGCTCCCCCGCGGCGGCGGGCGGCGCTCACACGTGGAACGCGCGGACGCTCACCGTCGACGGGTTCGCCGGCGCGTTCAGCCACATCGTCCAGCTGAACGGCGCGACCCAGGTGAGCACGTGGTGGCGCAAGGGCAAGCCGCTCACCGCAGGCGACGTCATCCTCGTCGCGCCGTGAGGCGCCACGGCGCTCGAGCGCGCGGCGAGCGGGCCGCGCGCTCAGGCGGCCGCGGTCGCGTCCTGCTCGAGCGCAATCGTCGCGGGGCCGTCGACCGTCGTGCGCTCCTCGGCGACGATGGCGAGGAGCTGACGCTTGTCGGCGATGCCGGCCTCGAGCAGGACGCGCATGTAGCCGTCGACGTAGCCGTGCGCGCGGGCGAGCCGCGCGTAGGCAACCCCCTCGGTCCGCAGGCGGAACACGTCGCGGAGCATCGCGCGGAGGTTTTCGAGCATCTCGGCGTTCGAGGTCGGGCTGGACATCGCGTTGGGTTTCCTCTGGGCTCTGCCTCGCGCAGGGGGCGCGCGCGCTCTCGTCGCTAACCGGTCGGGCGCGCGCGGGCCAAGTTGTCGGCCGGCGGGACGCGCCGCCGGCCGCGGCGGACCGGCACCCCTCCCCACCCCCGGGCCTCGCCGCCGGCGCGCGCAGGACCGCTCGTCATTTCCCGACCATCCGCGAATGGCTGGCGGTCGGCGCGGCGTTCGGATAAGGCGTGCGAGTCGAGATGATGCCGTCCTCGGGTGACCTCATCGCCGGACTCACCGGGCTCTCCACCTGCCCGCGGCTCGCGGAGCTCGCCTGGCGGGCGGCCGCGGCGGCGGTGGCCGGGCGCGAGGGCGGTTTTGGCGCTGGGGGCTCCGCGAGCGCGGCGGGCGAGCTCGCGCCGGGCGAGGGCGCGACCCCGTTCGGGGATCTCGCGGTGGTGCTCGCGGAGGGCCCGCGAAGCGCAGCCGAGCTCGCGCTGCTCGCCGGGCTGGTCGCGCTCGGCGCGGCGGCGGACTCGACGGACACCGCGGCGGCGCGCCTGGTCTGGCTCGGCGCGCACACTCGGGTCGACGCGCTCGGCCCGCTCGACGCGGCGCTCGGCCCGCGCGCCGAGCCGATCTGGCGGGAGGTGGCGCGGATCGCCGCGGCGCCGAGCAGCGCGGCGCCCGACTTCGGCGCGGCCGAGGCGCTCACGGCGGCGGCCGCGCTCGGCGCGAGCGGGTCGCAGGTCGCGCGCGCGCTCGCGGCAGAGACGGCGGCAAAGACCGAGAGCCGCCTGGTGCGCGCGATGCTCGGCGCGGAGCGCCGCGAGGGCGGCGATCGCCTGAGCGGCGAGCTCGCGCGCGCGCCACGCGGCCCGCTCGCCACCGTCCTCCTCGCGGGCACGGGGCTGCTCGCGCTGGCCGCGCTCGGGCGGCTCGTGGGGCGCTTCGCGCTCGGCTATCGGCGCCCGGCGGAGGTGACCCTCGACGGCGATGGGCTGCGTCTCGCGCATCGCACCGAGCTGCTCGGGCGAGTGCTCCGCGACCGCGAGACGCGCGTCCCCTTCGACAACCTGGCGCGCGCGACCCGCGAGGTGCGCTTCTCCGGGCTCGGGCTCTACGCCGGGCTCCTCGCGCTCACGCTCGGCAGCTTCCTCGGGGTGGGGCTGTTCGTCGACGGCGTGCGCGCCGGCTCGGGCCCGCTGCTCGGGCTCGCGGCGGGCGTGATCGCGCTCGGCCTGGTGGTAGATTTTGCGCTCGCCACGCTCGCCGACGCGGCGCGGGGGCGCTGCCGCCTCGTCGTCGTGCCGCGCAAGGGCCGGACGCTCGCCATCGGCGGCCTCGAGCCAGCTCGCGCCGACGCGCTGCTCGCGCGCTTGAAGCCGCCGGCCGTAAGCTGAGCTCAGTCGGTCGCGGGCGCAGCGTCGGCCGCGCTCCGCATGGGCGCGCTGCCCTCGCTCGCGTCGCTGGCATCACGCCTCGGACCGGCGTCGGCGCGCGTGGCGCCCGCGTCGCGCGGCGGCTCCGCGTCGGCCGGCGGCGGCGCCACGCTCGGGGACCCGGCGTCGCGGATGCCGCGCGCCGTCCCGAGTTCGCGCGCGAGCCCGGCGACCATCCCGACCAGATCGCGGAGCTGTGACGGTGTCGCCGTAATCACGCCGCGGATGTGACGGCCGTCGGCCTCGAGCGACACCGGCTCGATGAAGCGCTGGCGGATGAACAGCACGTTGACCTGGGTGACCGCGTTGATGGCGCGCGAGAGCGCGGCGGCGTTGCGCCGCGCGTCCTCGGGCGTGGCGTCCTCGGCGTCGAGGGTGGCCACCGCGCCGCCGCCCGGCGAGGGAGCGATGGAGAGCCGCACCCAGGCGATCGTCTTCGGGATGTCGAAGGGGATGCCGAGGAACGCGCGCCACGGCGTACGGACGAACGCGGTGAGCACCTCGCCCCCCTTCGCCGCGGGAAAGCGCGTCGAACGCGGCAGCGCGAGCGCTGCTGCCGCGGCGCTCGGCGGCGCCACCACGACCAGGTGCGGCGCGGGCAGCGCGAAGACCCGCTCGGCGCGATCCGCCTTCGCCTGGGCCGCCGGGACGCCCGCGTCGAGCCAGCGGCCCCCCTCGTCACGCGCGACCAGCGCCGCGAGCGCCGCGCGGATCTTCGCCTCGGAGGTATTGTAGCGGAGCACCGCGACCACCGCCGACGAGTCGCGGAGCTGCGGCCCGGCGATGAGGATGCGGTCGAAGTCCTTCACCGGATCGAGCCCGCTCGGTCCGAAGAAGTCGTACCACTGGTTCGCCGAAGCGAGCAGCGCGCCGACCTTGTCGCCGAGCTCGGTGTCGCGGATGCGGTCGGTGAACACGATGAGTCGCACGTTGGCGTTGCCGTCGACGACCCGGCCCGCCGCGCCGCTCAGCGCCACCGGATCACCGATGCCGCGTCCGGCGCCCGCTTCGGCGTGCCCGCCGTCGCTCGCCGCGGCCACGCTCGCCGCGGCGTCGCTCGCGTCGGGCGGGGCGGCGTCCGGCGCGGCGGCGTCGCTCGCGTCGGGCGCGCCGGCGTCCGCGGCGCGAGCCGGCGCGCGCGGCTCCTCGGGCTTCGGCGAGTCGACGAGCGCGAGCGCGTCCTCATCGGGCTCGTCGTCGAGGCCGGCGAAGGGGTCGGGCTCAGGCTCCGACGGGGCCGGCGCGGGTCCGCGCTCGGGCTCGCTCGGCGGCTTCCCGGCCGGGCTCTCACCGGACTCCTCGATGAGGTCGATGGGGATCGAATCTACCGGCTCCACCGGCAGCGCCTCGGCAGGCCCGCGGGTGATGAGCCCGAGGAGGCCGGCGAGCGCGCCGAGCGGCGTGAGCGGGAGATGCAGCACGAGCGACAGCCCGAGGAGCTTGCCGAGCCGTCGCCACGCGGCGGTGTCCCGCTGACCACGCCACTGCGTACGAAAGCCCACGGCGTCGAGCTTAGCTCACGCTCGACGCCGCGGCGGGCGCCGGCGAGCCGGTTGGCACGCGGCTCGCATCGTGGACTGGCATTCCCAGCGGATTGCGCCAGAACAGGCCCGGGCCCCACTCCCGGCGGCTCGCGAGCCCAAGCGCCCGATCTGCCGAGAAGTGGCTCGCTCGCCCAGCGCGGCGATAGTACCGGAGCGCCCCCTCTCTGCGACATGACCTCCACTCGTCCGACTTCGTTCATCATCCGCGTCGCGGTGCTCACCTCGGCGACGTCGCTCGCCTTCGGCGTCGGGTGTGGCCGTCAGGCGCCGCCGGGCGCGGGAGAACACGCGACCGCGCCCGCCAGCGCGAGTGTCCACGCGCGCCCGTCGCCGGCCGGCAGCCCGACCCTGCCGAGGGAGCTCGCGAGCGCGGCGCCGGCGGCGTCGAGCGCGGCTCCGGCGGCGGAGCTCGACGCGGGCGCGCCCGACGCCCCCTACACCGGGCCGATGTTCGCGGTGACCAGCATCGCGGCGGCGGTCTACGCCCAGCCGAGGTTCGACAAGGCCGGCAAGCTCGGCTACATCCGCAACGGCGGGCGCGTCCCGGTGGAGGCGACGCCCGTCTCCACCGAGAGCTGCAGCGGCGGGTGGTATCACCTCGTCGACGGCGGCTACGTCTGCGGCAACCAGGGGACGACCGACCTGAACCACCCGCAGGTAAGGTTCGCGATCCGCCAGCCCGATCTGAGCGACGTCCTACCCTATCGCTACGCGCGGAACGCGAAGAACGGCACGCCGCTCTACAAGTCGGTGCCGTCGCGCGAGCAGATGAACACCTACGAGCCCTACCTCCCGAGCGCGAAGCAAGCCAAGGAGAAGAAGGAGCGCGAGGCCCAGGAGCGCCGAGACCGCGAGGCGGCCGAGAGCGGGGACGCGGTGGTCGAGGCGTCCTCGACCACGGCCGGCGACGGCGGCACGCCGGGCCGGCAGAGCGTCGAGCGCGCGCTCGCCGACGCTGGCGTGCTCACGACCGCGAGCGACGCCGGGGATCCTCAGGCCGACGAGCCGTGGTGGCAGAAGGAAGGCAAGGACGGCCTGCACAAGCTGAAGCTCGGCGACCTCGCGGCCGAGGGCGACGACGTCATGGCAAAGCGCATGGTCGCCGGCTTCTACGTCGCCATCGACAAGACCTTCTCGTGGAACGGCCGCACCTGGTACAAGACGACCAAGGGACTGGTCACGCCGGCCGATCGCTTCTGGCAGACGGCCGGCTTCAAGTTCCAAGGTGTCGAGCTCGGGAGCGAGGTGAAGCTCCCGGTGGCGTGGGTCTACGGCGGCCGCAAGACGGCGCCCACCTACACGATCGACGCCGACCAGCGCATCAAGCCGGCCAAGGCCGTCGAGCGCTTCGTCGCGATCCCGCTCACCGGGCGCGAAGCGCAGATCGCCGGTAACACTTACAGCGAGACGACCGAGGGCACCTGGATCAAGAACGCCCAGGTCCGCATCGCTCGCCCGAGCGCGCCGCCCACCGATCTCACGCCCGCCGAGCGCTGGGTCGACGTGAACCTGACCCAGCAGACGCTGGTGGCCTACGAGGGCACCACGCCGGTCTACGCGACGCTCGTCTCGAGCGGCAAGAAGAGCACCATCAAGGACAAGGATCACAGCACACCGACCGGGCAGTGGCGGATCCGTGAGAAGCACATCACGACCACCATGGACGGCGACGGCACCGCCGCCGGAGATCTCCCGTACAGCATCGAAGACGTCCCGTTCGTCCAGTACTACCAGGGCTCATACGCGATTCACGCGGCGTTCTGGCACCAGAACTTCGGCGTACAGATGAGTCACGGCTGCGTGAACCTCGCGCCGCTCGACGCGAAATGGGTGTTCCTGTTCACCGATCCGAGGCTGCCTCGTGGATGGCACGGGATCTGGTCGACCACCGAGCATCCAGGCTCACGCATCGTCGTTCACGACTGAGGAGTCGGCTTGACGCATGACCGCTTCGGGGCCATCTGAGCGGACGCCATGGATCAATTCTCGGCTCACCTCGATCGCGGCTGGGACCTCGTGCAGCGCGGCGACTCGGCCGGGGCCGAGGTGTCGGCCCGGCGCGCGCTCGAGCTCGATAGCCAGTCGCCCGAGGCCTATAATCTCCTCGGCTACGTCTGCGCGCTCCAAGGTGAGTTCGAGGAGGCGGTCGAGCATTACCGCCAGGCGATCGCGCTCGACGACACCTACCTCGAGGCGATGCTCAACGCGGCGGAGGTCTACATCCACCCGCTCGGCGATTTCGACGGCGCCATCGACATGTGCGACCAGGCGCTCGACCTGGCGGAGAACGACGACGAGCTGGTCGACGCGCTGCTCCTCAAGTTCGACGCGCTGATCGGCAAGAACGAGCTCGAGCAGGCCAAGCTCCTCGCGCGCTCGTTTCCGCGCGGACCCTTCGAGAACCCGAACCACCTGTTCCTGGTCGGGCGCGCCTACTACGAGGTCGGCGACGTGGAGCGGGCCGCACCGCTCATCGAGGACGCCTCGCGCCACAACCCGGAGAACCCCGAGGCCGCTTACTACCTCGGGCTCGTGCGCGATGAGCGCGGCGACGCCGCCGGCGCCACCGTCGCCTTCCTCCGCGCTCGCGAGCTCGACCTCACCGTGCCGGTGCCGCCGTGGACACTCACCCGCGAGACGTTCGAGATGGCCGCTCGTCGCGCGATTGCGGCGCTCGACGAGCGGTTTCGGGCACACCTACGCGAAGAGGAGCTCTACGTCTCCGACGTCCCGGGCGTCGAGGTGGTGGTCGACGGGGTCGATCCGCGCGCGCTCGTGCTCCTCGACGGCGTCGCCCCGGAGTCCGGGGAGGATCCGAAAGCGCGCATCATCGTCTACCAGCGCAACATCGAGCGCGTCGCGGGCGCGGTCGAGCTCGTCGAGGCGGAGCTCAAGACCGCGCTCGAACGCGAGGTCATCGCGACCTTCATCGAGCCGCCCCCGGCTCGCCCCGCCGACCGCGTCTTGAACTGAGCGCCGCGAGGAGGGATTGCCGGGGCGGCGCGGTGGACGCGCGGCGCGGCCGACCTCGAGCGCGGCGCTCGCCGCGCTACGAGGCTCGCTCCGCTAGCCCGCGCGCGACCCCCGCGAGCAGCTCGCGCGCGGAGCCTCCGGGCACCGCCTCGAGCGCAGCGATCGCGCGAGCCGTGTGCTCTCCGGCGCGACGACGCACCTCGTCGCACGCGCCGCTCTCGAGCACGGCCGCCGCCACCTCCGCGACGGGCTCGAGATCGCCCGCGTGGATTCGCGCGAGCGGGCCGAGCAGCTCGGGGCGCTCCTCGACCGCCAGCACCAACGGCAGGGTGAGCTTCCCCTCGCTGAGATCCGCGAAGAGCGGCTTGCCGCTCCGCTCTCCCGAGTAGTCGATGACGTCATCGACGAGCTGGAACGCCATGCCAAGCGCCTCCCCGAACTCGAAGAGGCGCCGCGCGGCCTCGGCGCCTGCGCCCGAGACCTGCGCCCCGGCGCGCGTCGCCCACCCGAAGAGCGAGGCGGTCTTGCCGCGGAGCACCCGTTCGTAGGTCTCGAGGCTCACGTCCAGCTCGGTTCGCCCGCGCATCTGGAGGATCTCGCCCTCGACGAGCCGGGTGAGCGTCTCGATGAGGTCCGGCATCAGCGCGGGCGCGTGCGCGAGCGTGCGGGAGAGGGAGTGCACGAGCAGCAGATCGCCCGAGAGCACGCTGATGCCGTTTCCCCAGATGCGGCGCGCGGTCGGCGCGCCCCGGCGCTCGTCGCCGTCGTCGATCACGTCGTCGTGGAGCAGGGTCGCCGAGTGGACCAACTCGCAGACCACCGCGAGCTCGCGCGCCGCGGCGGGGATGGGGCCGAAGCACGCCGCGCTGAGGAGCAACGCCATCGGACGAACCCGCTTCCCGCCGCGCGACACCAGGTGGCGCGCGGCGTCGGTGGCCGGCGCCGGACCCTCGGACGCCGCCTGGTCGAGCGCCGCCTCCACCCAGCGCAGATCGCTCGCGAGCAGCGCTTGGACCGCCGCGAGCCGGTGCTGGAGGGTCGGATCCACCGCCTGCGCGTCCGCCGAGCGGGTCAGGGTCGCGACGGCGTCTTCGACTCGGAGGGCCATGACCGGCCCCCGGTTTCGCAACTTTCGGGGAAAGTTGGAAGCACTATCGGCGAGCCGGACGACCGGGACGACCGGACCTCGCAGCGCGGGACCGAGCCCGGGTCGCTTGTCACGCGCGGGCTCGGGCAGTATGCGGCATTTCATGCCGGAAGCGCCGTCCGCGGGTCCTGGTCGCGCCGAGAAGCTCGGACGAAGGGCCGGAATTGCGGTGTTCGGGCTCATCATGACCACGTTTACGGCGGTCAGCGCCACCGAGGTGCTGGTGCAGGTTTGGGCGCCCGAGGTCGAGCCGACCACCCTCGACTGTCGGGGCGGCGTCGCGGCGCTCCTCGGCTCGGTCGAACGCGCGCGGGCGGCCGCCGCGCGCGGCCCCGCGGGCGAGCGCGACGCGCTCACGCGCTTCCGCGCCGCGCTCGAGCCAGAGTGGTCGGCCCGGCCGGCCCTCGACGCTCGCTGCCGCGGGGATGCGTGGGCCGGAGCGGCGCTCCGAACCGCCGATCAGCTCCGTTACGCGGAAGAGCACGCGGTGCGCTACGAGGCGGGCGGGCTCGCCGAGCGGCGCGAGCGCGCTCGGGGGCTGCTCGAGGAGCTCGGGCGCGCGCCGGCCGCGGCCCGGTGAGCCCGGGAAATCTGGCCGAAAAAAGCTCGCTCGTGGCGCGCTCGAGCCTGGCCGAGGGTGCTCAAACGCACTAGGCTCGCGCCGGCTCGATGCTCGAAACACCCGCTGACACCGCCCCGCCTCCGACCTTCGATGTGCTCCCGCTCTCGCCCGAGCTGCGCCAGGCCATCGACGAGCTCGGCTATACCCACCCCACCCCCGTTCAGCGAGAGGTCTTCGAGCCCGCCCAGCGCGGTCGCGATCTGGTCGTCCAGGCACGGACGGGCACCGGCAAGACCGCGGCGTTCGGCATGCCGCTCGTCGACGGGCTGGTGAAGCGCGCGGTGGCCGCGGTGCAGGCCCTGGTGCTCTGCCCGACCCGAGAACTCGCCCTCCAGGTGACCCGCGAGGTGGAGTCGCTCGGGCGCCATCGCGGCGTCAGCGTGGTGGCCGTCTATGGCGGCGCGCCGATGCCCCGCCAGATCCAGCAAATCGAGGAGGGCGCCCAGGTCGTCGTCGGAACGCCCGGGCGAGTGCTCGACCACCTCCGCCGCGGGACGCTCTCCGCGGAGTCGATCCGCGTCTTCGTCCTCGACGAGAGCGACGAGATGCTGAGCATGGGGTTCTTGCCGCAGATCAACGACATCATGGCGTTCCTGCCCGACGCGCGGCAGACCCTACTCTTCTCGGCGACGCTCCCGCCCGACATCGTGCGCATGGCCGAGACGCGGCTGAAATCGCCCGACTTCATCACGCTGAGCGGCGATCACGTGGGCGCGCTCGAGATCGATCACTTCGTGTATCTGAGCCTCGCCGACAAGCTCGCCGACTTCCTTCAGGTGATCGATCTCGAGAACCCGGAGAGCGCGATCGTATTTTGCAACACGCGCGACGACACCAAGCGGGTCGCCGCCGCCCTGCAGCAGCAGGGCTACGCGGCCGACTGGCTCAACGCGGATCTCGCGCAAAATGACCGCGAGAAGGTGATGACCGCCACGCGCAGCGGCGAGGTGCGCTTCCTGGTCGCGACCGACGTCGCGGCCCGCGGGATCGACATCTCGCACCTCACCCACGTCATCAACTTCGATTTCCCGGACTCGATGGAGAATTACGTCCATCGCACCGGGCGAACCGGCCGCGCCGGGCGCACGGGCACGGCCATCACCATGCTCGAGCCGTCCGATCTCGGAAACCTGTACCTGCTCCGGCTCACCTACAAGATCACCCCGATCGAGAAGCAACTCCCGAGCGCGCGCGATCTGCAGACTCGCGCCGAGACCGATCTCGTGAACCTCTTCGCCGGCATGTTCGCGGCTCGCGCGCTCCACGCCGACGACCTGGCGCTCGCGCGGCGCCTGCTCACCCACGAACGCGCGGAGTCGATCGTGGCTGGCCTGCTGCGCGACCACCTCGGCGCACGCCCCGAGGCTGCCGAGGAGGCGACCGCCGCACGCCGAGCCAAGTCCGCGCCGCGCGCGGCCGCGCCGCGCGCAGCCGAGCGGCGCGCTCCGGCGACCGCCACACCGGAGCCGCGCGCCAAGTCCGTCGAGCCGCGCGCCGAGTCCGTCGAGCCGCGCGCCAAGTCCGTCGAGCCGCGCGCCGAGTCCGTCGAGCCGCGCGCCGAGTCCGTCGAGCCGCGCGCCGAGTCCGTCGAGCCGCGCGCCGAGTCCGTCGAGCCGCGCGCGGAGCCGACGGCCGATGCGGGGCGGCCGCGCCGTTCGCGCCGCTCACGCGGCGAGCGCGCGGAGGCGGCGCCGGAACCTCGGGCCGACGCGGCCGGCGCGAGCACCACCCCCGAGCCTCGCCGAGCCGGAGCCGACGACGCCGAGGTGTTCGTCAACATCGGTCGCAAGGACGGCGCCGACACCCGGGACTTCGAGGCGCTGCTCGAGGAGCACGGTATCCAGCCGGACGCCACCCGCTACGTCAATGTTCGCTTCCGACATTCCTTCGTCGGCGTGCGACGCGACATGCTCGCGCGCGCCATCGAGGCGCTGAACGGCGCGACCATCGCCGGACGCCAGGCGCTGGCCGAAGAGGCGCGCGGGCGAGCCTGAGCCGCACGCGCTCACGCGCCTCTCGGACGGCCGTCCCCGCCTGCGCGCTCGGGCGAGAGATGCTACACGCTCGAGAGGCTCATGAAGCGAAAGCGCGCCGAGAACGCCGAGTCGCTGCTCCGTGACGCGGAGTGGGCTCGCATGCGCGGGCTCGGCGCGCGCGATCTCGTGCCGATGCTCGAGCGGGTGCTCCGGGTCGCCGACGCGCGCTCCGCCCTCGCGCTCGTCGCGACCCGTCACCTCGCCGAGGCGCTGGTGCCGCGCGCGCCCTGGCGGGCGGCCCGGCTCGCGCGCCGGGTCATCGCCGAGTCACCAGACGATGGCCGCGCGTGGGGGATCCTCGGGCTCGCCTATACCGCGCTCGGGCACCTCCGGCTCGCGCTCCGCGCGCAGCGGCGAGCGCTCCACCTCGCCCCCGACTGCGCGTCCACGGCGCACAACCTCGGGCACCTGCTCGACGTCGCGTTCGAGACGCCGGACGCGGCCCTCGGTTACTTGGCGCGCGCGTACCGCGGGCTCCCAGACCAACCGGAGGTCGCGGCTTCATACGCCCACGCCTTGGCCCGATGCGGGCGCGCCGACGAGGCGCGGCGGGTGCTCGCGCGCGCGCTCGACGGCGACGAGGAGCGGCTCGAGTCCTTGCTTTCCGGCTGGTCGGCTGAGCCGCCGGCCCGCGAAGCGGAAACCGAGCGGGGAACAGGGGACGACCAGCGGCGCTCCGAGGGGCGCTGAATCCGCACTCTCGGGCGTTTTCCGCGCGCTCCCCCTTTGCGCGGCGCGAACGGGAAACTATCGAGAGTCGTCATGACTCGACTCCCGGTCGTCTCCGCCCTGCTCCTGTTCACCGCGACGCCCGCGCTCGCCCAGCCGGCCGCGCCGGCCGCGCCGGCTGGGGCGCCTGGCGCCGCCGCGCCGCCCACCGACGCGCCCGCCGAGCCGAAGCTGCCCGAGATCGACGATCCGATGCTCGCCGCGCCGCCGGCGCCCGCGCACACGCTGGGCTCGTGGCGCGACGCGCTCGGGATGATCCGCGCGCGAGCCTCGTCGCTCCAGCTCGCGCAGGCGAAGGTCGAGCAGGCGACCGCGCAGGAACGCCAGGCGCTGGCGCGCGCGCTGCCCAGGCTCACCGGGACCGGGCGCGTCAATCGCCACCTCATCACCGGCGAGGGCTTCTATTTCGGGGCGAGCGGGCTCACCCAGGGGACCATCCCCAACCCGCTGACGACCTGGTCGGCGAACCTCGATCTCAGCGTCCCACTGTTCGCGCCGCAGGCCTGGTACGACACCGGGAGCGCCAAGCGCGCGCGCCGCGCGGCCGAGCTCGACGTCAAGGAGACCGAGCGACTCGTGCTCGCGCAGGTGGCGGACGCCATCGTGACCGCCGTGACCGCCGAGCGGCTCGCCGAGGTGAGCCGCGTCTCGCTCGGCGCAGCGCTCTCGACCTTGGATCTTACCCAGGGCCGCGCGCGTCTCGGCGCCGCGACCGCGATCGACGTGCTGCGCGCCGAGCAGGAGGTGGCGCTGGCGCGCGCGCAGATCGTGTCCGCGACCGAGAGCGTTCGCCAGACGCGCGAGGCGCTCGGGCTCGCGATGGGCTCGGACGAGCCCTACGGCGTGAGCCCATCGATCACGCTCGATTCGCTCGCGGGCGACGCCGCCCGGGTCTGCCACGCCGATCCGAACGTGGAGAGCCGGCCGGACGTGAGGGCCGCCAAGGCGGAGGTCGAGGTCGCCGAACGGAACGTGGATAGCGTCGACTGGCAATACCTGCCCACCGTCGATCTGGTCTCGGACCTCGGCTATCAGTCGTACGAGCGAGCCAACCCGAACGGCCGCCACCTCGCCTGGTCGATCGGGGGGGTCTTGAGCTGGCAGCTCTACGATGGCGGCCTCCGCTACGGCCAGCGCGCGATGAGCCAGGGCTCGCTCAGGATCGCTCGCCAACAGCTCGGGGAGACGCGCCGGCAGGCGACCGTGCAGGTCGCCCAGGCCGAGCGCGCGGTGACGGTCGCCGAGGCGACCCTGACCGTCAGCCGGAAATCCCGCGAGCTCGCTGCCGAGAACGCCCGGCTCTCCAAGCTCGCCTTCATGAACGGCGCGGGGACGAGCTTCGACCTGGTAGACGCGGCCAAGCGGCTCCGCGAGGCCGAGCTCGACCTCGCGATCAAGGAGTTCGGGGTGGTCCGCGCGAGGCTCGCCGCCCTGCTCGCGCTGTCGACCTGTGACGTCTGAGGGTGGATTTGAGCTCTGGCCGAGGCTAGGTTCGCGGTCGCCATGCAGCGCGCCTCGCTCGCCTTCCACGCCGTGCTGGGAGCCGCCGCCGCGACCATCGGGGTCCTCATTTACTACATTCTCTACGTGACCCCGGAGGCGCAGCTCGCCACCGGCGGGCTCGCGCAGAAGATCTTCTACTTTCACGTCCCCGCCGCCTACGCGATGTACCTGTCGGGCGTGGTCTGCATGCTCGCGAGCGCCGCCTATCTCGTCGGCGCGACCGATCGGCGAAACGCCTGGGCGCGCGCGGGAGCCGAGTGCGCGGTCGTGTTCGGGCTCCTCGTGCTCGTGAGCGGCCCGCTCTGGGCCCGCAAGGCCTGGGGCGTGTACTGGACCTGGGATCCGCGCCTCACGACGTCGCTGCTCAGCGTGCTCGTATACGTCGCGGTGGTGGTCCTGCGCGCCTTCGCCGGCGACGGCGACGCGGAGCGAAAATTCGCCGCAGCGCTCGGCGTGCTCGGCACGGTGAACCTGCCCATCATCCACTACTCGGTCCAGAAATGGGGCGGCAACCACCCGGTCGTGATCACGAAGGGCGGCGGCGGGCTCGCCGATCCGCGGATGGGGACCGCACTCGGCATCGGGTTTCTCGCGTTCACCTTGCTCGCCATCGTCTTGCTCGCGCTGCGCGCTAGGCTCGCGCTCCTCTCCGCCCGCGTGGATCGCGCCGAGGAGCGCGCGGCCGCCGCCGGCATCACCGAGGGACTCTGACCATGACCACCCACCTCGCGTTCACCACGAGCCCGGCGGGCCGCACCGCGGACTTTCGGCCGGTCGAGGGCGGCACCGACACGGTGAGCGCCGAGGGGCTGCTCCTCACCGCGTATCTCATCATGTGGGCGCTCGTCTTCGGGTTCGTGCTCCTCGGCTGGCGCCGTCAAAGCCGGCTCGCCGCGCGGCTCGCCGACCTCGAGCAGGCGCTCGCCCGGGCCGAGCGCGCCGCTCCGCCCGAAGCGCCATGACCGAGGGGCACCTCCTCTTCATCCCGGGAGTGTTCCTGATCGGGCTCGCGCTGGGCTACGCTCTCGGCGCCCGCGCGGTGCGAAGCGAGCTCAAGCGGCTGAGAGACCGTGCAAAGGAGTAGACGATGCTCGATTTCAATATCTCGGAGGAGCAGAAGGCCCTGGTCGAGACGGCGCGCCGGTTCGCCCGCGAGCGCATCATCCCGGTCGCCGCGGAGTGCGACCGCGAGAGTCGCTTCCCGCGCGAGGTCTTCGAGGCCGCCCACGCGATCGGCCTGGTAAATGCCACCGTCCCCGTAGAGTACGGCGGCGCAGGCATGGGAGAGCTCGAGAACGCGCTGCTCACCGAGCAGCTCGCCTACGGCTGCACCGGCATCCAGACCAGCATGCTCGCCAACAGCCTCGCGCTCACCCCGATCAAGCTCGGTGGAAGCGAGGAGCAGAAGAAGAAATACCTCGGCCGGCTCACCGCCGAGCCCATCTTCGCGAGCTACGCGACCACCGAGCCGAGCGGCGGCAGCGACGTCGCGGCGATGAAGACCCGTTTCGAGAAGCACGGCGACGACTACGTCATCACCGGGCAGAAATCCTGGATCACGAACGCGAGCCTGGCGAGCTTCTACGTCGTCTTCGCCACCGCCGACACCGCCAAGAAGCACAAAGGCATCGCCGCCTTCATCGTCGAGCGCGACACCCCCGGGCTCAAGGTCGGCAAGCACGAGGACAAGCTCGGCCAGCGCGCGAGCGACACCGCCGTGGTCCATTTCGAAGAGGTGAAGGTCTCGAAGGAGAACCTGCTCGCCGCCGAAGGTCACGGCTTCAAGCTCGCCATGGAGACGTTCAACCAGACGCGCCCCGACATCGGCGCGATGGCCACCGGGCTCATGCAGCGCTGCCTCGACGAGAGCCTCGCCTACGCGAAGGAGCGCACCGCGTTCGGCGTCCCCATCATCGAGCACCAGCTGGTCGCGGCGATGATCTCGGAGATGGCCATCCGCACCGAGGCGACTCGGCTCCTCTATCAGAAGGCCGCCTGGAACCTCGACAGCGGCGTGCGCGATCCGATGGTGA
This sequence comes from Polyangiaceae bacterium, assembly GCA_035063585.1. GTDB lineage: Bacteria > Myxococcota_A > Polyangia > Polyangiales > Polyangiaceae > JAPSGB01. The sequence continues at coordinate 39,031 of JAPSGB010000023.1, read as the reverse complement.
GCGCGTTCGCCAAGGCCTTCGGCGCCGACAGCGCCATGCAGAGCGCGCTCGACGCGGTGCAGGTGTTCGGCGGAAACGGCTACGTCAAGGAGTACCCCGTCGAGAAGCTGATGCGCGACGCGAAGGTGCTCCAAATCTACGAGGGGACGAGCCAGATCCAGCGCGTGGTCATCGCGCGCAACCTCGCGCGCTGAAGAGCCCGCGGGCCCGGCTCCGCGCGCGCTCTTCGGGTGAGGTCGGCCCGGCGCGGAACCGCTCGCCGAGCCCGCGCTGACGTTCGGCGCGTGCTGACGTTCGGCGCGCGCCGCCGTCCGGCGCGCGACGGCGCTCAGCGCGCGCCGATGAAGACGCCCTGCTGATTGGCGACCGCGACCTCGTAGCGCAGCTTCTGCTCGCGACCATCGAGGATGGAGCCCCCCTCTCCGCGCTCACGCCGCGCCTTCACGAACGCGAGGTCGATGAGCGCGAGCTGCTTCTTGCGAGCCAAGCCGTAGCCGCGCGCGCTCACTCGCAGCTTCGACCAGTTCCAGAACGGGATGAACATGTTCGAGCTGGTCGTCAGCTTGTACTCGGCCGGGTGCAGGAGCTGCCCGACCTCGCCGGCGAGCTGGCGCAGCACGATGGTCCGGTCCCGCCAGACGAGCACGAAGAGCACGATGAAGAAGGCCACGTCGAAGGACCAGAACACCGCGAACTTCATGAAGAGGCCTGCGCCGCCGTAGAAGGTGACCAGGAAATTGTGCAGGAAGTGGAGCCCTACCCCACTCATCCAGCCGCCGATGGGCGCGATGAGCTTGAGCAGCGGGTTCCTCGACTCGATGGCGACCCCGATGCCGATCCCGGTCATGGCCGTGAAGGTGGCGTGCCCAAGCCCGCCAAAGATCGTGCGTAAGACGAAGGTGAAACCGAACGCGGCCCCACCCCCCTGCGCCAGTGCGCTCGAGGTGTAGAGGATGTCCTCGGTCAGCGTGAAGCCGAGGCCGATGACCCCCCCGTAGATCGCGCCGTCGAGCGGCCCGTCGATCTCCTTCAGCCAGAAGGCCGAGGCAGCCCAGAGCAGGAGCAGGCCGAACCCCTTGGTGCTCTCCTCGACGACCGGCGCCACGAAGGTCGCGGTGGACGCGTCGACCATAGGGTTGCCGGCGCCGAGCGCCGCGCCGAGCGCCGCTTGCCCCACCTCATTGCCGATGATGGCAAACAGCGTCGAGCCCATCGCGCCCCAGAAGAAGGCGACCGTCAGCAGCCAGAACGGCTCGGGCTCGTAGCGGTCGACGCCCTTGATGATCAGGAAATAGAGAAAAACGAAGGGCGCGATGAAGAGGAACCCGAGGAGAAACCCCATCTTGCGGGCCAGTCTACCGTGAAGCGCCCCGCGCTCCTAGCGCCGCCGCTCGCGCGGGAGCCATTCGCGCCGCGGCCGCCTCTGCCTCTAAGGCGCGGCGAGGGCTACGTTCCCCGGAGCCACGCCGAGGGCGATCGCCGGGTAGAGCGCGCTCCCGGTCGCGCCGCTATTCTCCGTCAGGTAGAGGAGCGAGACGCCCGGGCGAATCACCACCGAGGGGGAGCGCGCGTCGCGCGTCGCCGCGAACACCGGCGCGAGCGCGCGCGTGAACGCGCCGTCCGTGCCGAAGCGCGCGGCCATGCCGATGGCGCGCTTGCCGCCGGGTCCGCGCCCCGCGTAGTAGAGCCGAGTGATGAGCCGCCCCTCGGCGGAGCGCATGAGCACCGCGGAGGGCTCCGCGACCGACTCGCTGTCGAAGGGCGGCTCGTCGCCTCCGCCGCCGCCCGCCGGCTCGAGCGCGGGCGCGTCGCTGACTCGGTCGAACCGCACGCCGTCGCGCGAGCGCGCCTCGCCGATGCGGCCGCCGGCGGCGTAGAAGAGCCGGTAGTCGTCCGGGCCGACCTCGAGCAGCGCCGGACTCGCGGGCGCCGCGCCGGCCTCCCACGCGCCGCCGCCCGCCGCGCCGAGCACGGGCGAGGGCTCGCGCGTGAAGGAGACGCCGTCGCGCGAGCGCGCGAGCCCGATCCCGTCTCGTCCGGAGTAGTACACGAAAATCTCGTCGCCCACCCGGTGAGCCTCGGGCTCCCCGATGCTGGCGCCCTCCCACGCCGCCTCCGCCGTCAGCACGGGCGACTCCGGCGAGGCCGAGAAGCGCCGGGCGTCGGGCGCCACGAAGCGGTAGATGCCGCCCGGGTTCCCGGCGGCGTCCTCCGCGACCACGTAGAGCGCGGTCTCGCCGAGCGGCCGGTCGTCGAGCGGGAGCGCGCTCGCCTCTCGAAAGCGGCGATTCTCCTTTCGCAGGAGGTAGGGCGCGGGGAGCGCGCTCGTGGAGCCGAGCTCCTCCGGCCGAGCCTCCCGAAATGGCCCGGCGCTCGCCGTCGGTCGCGGCGCGTCATCATCGCCGGCGCCGGTGGCGAGCGTGGCGCAGCGGGCCGCGCCGAGCGCGAGGAGGAGGGCGCCGAGCAGCCGCGCGCACCTCATCGAAACCCCACCGAGAGCGTGGCGCCCAGCCCGAGCATGTCGCCGCTCGCGCGATAGTCACCCGTGAAATCCGCCGGACTGTCTTTCAGCGTCACGCGCGTCGGCAGGATCCCGTACATGACGTGCGCGTCGAGGCGGAGATCGCCCGGGAGCACCTCACCCGGCTCCTTCCACACCACCCCGGCGCCGAGCGAGAGCAGGTGTCGATCCAGGTCGACGAAGTTCGTCTGGCCGCGCTGCTCCGGCACGGGCGACCGCTCGTAGACGTAGCCAGCGCGCAGCGGGAGCTCGAAGGCCGCCGCCACCCTCCAGCGATACTCGACGCCGAGCCGCGGGACGATGCGGCCGAGGAACCCCGGCTCGATCTCGGGCGAGGGCTTGGTGGGCGGCGGGAGCAGGCTCGTGAGCGGCACGTCGAGCTCGGTCGCGGTGCGGCTCACCGGGCTCTCATAGCTCGACCAATCCACCCAGGTGAGATCGAGCCCGATCTCGAGCTCCTCGAGCGGGTGCACGCTCGCGCCGAGCACGGCCTGCTGCGGGACGAAGATGTTCACGGTGCGGCTCACCAGGGTATAGGTGGCAGGCACGGTGAGGAGCCCGGCGTCCACGTCGCCGTCGAGCAGCGCGGAAATCTCGAGGTTCACGCGCGCCTGGCCACGGTAGACGAGCGCCAGCGCGAGCCAGTCCGCCGGCCTCACGGTGACGCCGGCCTCGGGGTAGCGCACCGCCGTGAGATCGGCGTCGACCTCGTGCCGGAGCTGCGAGTCGTACTCGGAGCGGCGTCCGAGACTATCGGGGAGCACCGCGGTGCCGGTGATGTTGAACGACCCGCGGGTCGCGGCGAGGAAGGTCACGCCGCCGCCGATGGCGAGCCAGGGCGCCGGACGAAACGCCAGGTTGGTCGACAGGTAGAGGAGCTGCGGCCGGTTGTCGTAGAGGATGAAGCGCGGCTGATCGAGCCGCACGGTCCGCGCGCGCGAGAGGCGATCGTTCGGCAAGTGCGTGGCGAGCCCGAACGCGAAGGGCATCCCGAGCACGTCGCCGCGGGCGACCGCGCCGCCCACCACGCCGTGCACCGGATCGACGCGGCTGTCCTCTCCGTTCATCGAGAGGTGCTGCTCCACCGCCAGGTAGCCTACCGAGAGGTCGGTGCCGCGGGCGAGCGCGAGCCCGGAGGGGTTATAGTAGTTCGCCGAGAAGTCCGTGACGCTCGCGCTCACCGCGCCGCCCATCGCGGTCGAGCGCGAGCCGAGCCCGAACGTGTCGGCGGGGTTCGCGCGCGCGCTCGCGGTGAGCAGGGCGACCGCCGCGAGCGTCAACGCCGGGACCGCGCCGGACCGGCACCCCATCAAAACCTCACCCCCAGGACCACCCCGAAGTTCTGCACGGATCCCGAGCTCTTCACGGCGGGGGCGCCCGGGTTCGCGGGATCGACGCCCGCTCCCTTCTGGTGGGTGCGCGAGACGAGGAGGTGCTCTTGGAAGAAGGCGTCCACCGACACCGGCGGCAAGGGCTCGACGAGCGTGACGCCGTAGCCGATCGTGAACGCGTGCCGAGCGTCGTCGAAATAGTTGGAAGCGCCGGTCTGCTCCGGCACGGGGCTCGGCTCGAAGAACCAGCCGCCGCGCAGGTGCGCCTCCGACGAGCGCGCGAGCGGGAGCGTGAGCTCCGCGCCGAGACGCGGGACGACCGTGTCGTGGAAGCCAACCGGCGCCGTCCGGAGCGCGAGGCAGTCGGGGCGCGACGGCGGGCACTCCACCGTGGGACGCGTCCAACCGGGAAACGACGACCAGCGCTTGTAGGTCGCCCCGGCGGCGAGCAGGACCGGCCCGAGACGCTTGCCGACCTCGGCCTGCAGCTCACTCGGATCGTACTGCGCGACGCCGTCGATGTGGAGATCCGGTATCACGAGCTGCCCGAGATCGTGCACCTCGACCAGCACTTGGAACTCCGCCGACAGCGCGCCGCGCCAGGTGAGCCCTGCCTCCCAGCCGCGACCGAGCTCGGCGGCTACGCCCACCACCGGCGCGTAGGTGGCGACCAGCTGATCGTCGACCACGGTGCCCACGCGCCCCGAGGTGTCGGTGCGAACGACGACCGTGCCGACCAGCTCGGCCAGCGCGCGCGCGCCCGCGCCGACCCGGACGCCATGACCGAGATCGGCGCCGAGGCCCATGGTGAACTCGAGCGTCTGCGCGCGATCCGCGAGCACCGGGAACTGCGGCCGCTCCGGGTAGAGGAGCCGCGCCCGCGCGATGAGCGAGCGCGGGGTGAAGGCGCCGAGGCCCGCGACCAGCCGATGCTCGAGCACGCCGCCGAAGGGGATGGGCAGGACCGCGCCGATGTACGTCCCGCTGAGCCCCTCGACGCCGAGCGGGCCCGGCGCGCGCGGGCCGTCGGCGCGGAGCGAGAAGCGCGCGAGCTGATAGCCGAGCGACAGCTCACGCGAGCGCGAGCGCGAGAGGAGCGCCGGGTTGCCGTACGCGGCGCCGAAGCCCCGTCCGACCGCCGCCCCGGTGCCCCCCATCGACTGGCTCTCGGGGCCGAAGCCGAAGAGGTCCGCCGGAGAGGCGGCGGCGACCGGGGCCACCGCGGCGAGCGCGAGCGCCGCCATCGCCGTCGTCCCGAGCCGCATCGGTGCCCAGGTTAGTCCTACTTGCGAGCCGGGGTCCACGGGTGCAGATAGCGCCGGGATGATGCGTTGGAAGACTCGTGGCGCGCTCGCGCTCCTCGCGGCGGCGACCGCGGCCAGCGCGCCGAGCGAGCCCAGCGCCCCGGGGACGAGCGCGCCGTTCCCGGCCGACGCCGCGCTCCTCGCGGGCAGGCTGCGCGTCACCGGCGAGCCCGGCGATTTCGCCTTCGCGAACCCGTCGGCGGTCGGCGTGGTGCGCCGGAGCGACGGCTGGCTGCTCGACTTCTGGCCGGTTCCGCCGGTCTTGCCGAGCGCGCCGCAGCTCGGCGACCACACCTTCATCGACGGCCTCTGGCAGCTCCACCCGATCGTGACCACGGCCGGCGCGATGTACAACGTGGTCGCCGAGACGGTGCGAGACGCGGACGGGGCCGTCGAGGCGACCTCGACGCTCGGCCTCGGCGCCGGGCGGCTCGAGATCGTCACGCGCTACGCGCTCGACGCGACCGCACCGCGCATCGACATCACGACCACCCTCCGCCACAAGGACGGCGGACGCCTCTCGGCGATCGGCGTGGGAGACGCGGTGAAGTGGGGCAACGTGAGCTACTACGTCGGCGGCGTGGGGCGCGCCGGAGAGAACTTCAGCGGGCGCGCGCGCTGGATTGGCCGCAAGGGGGCCGGCGGAGATCTGGTGCTCTCGACGCGTGACCCGATGAGCCTGAAGTTCACGACGCTGCAGCACGGCCTCGCCCCGGCGATCTACACGACCTACGCGACCGGCAGCCTCGGCCCCGGCGAGAGCCTCGTGGTGACGCGCAGCCTCGCCTACTCCCCTATCGCCGAGTCGCCCGCGAAGCCGTCGAGCGCGACCGGGACGCTCGAGGTGACGGTCCGCGACGAGGCGGGCAAGCCGCTCGCCGCCAAGCTCTCGCTCGCGGGCCTCGCGGGCACCCGCACCCCCGATTTCGGGAGCGACGGTGGCACCGACGGCGCGGGCCGCTTCGTGTGGAGCGGCACCGGGCGCTTCGCGCGCGCGCTGCCGCCGGGGCGCTACTCGGTGATGGCGACCGCCGGCATCGAGCGCGACGCGGCGCGGTGGACGGTCGACATCGCGGCGGGGGCCGTCGCGCGCGTGGAGGGCACGCTCCCGCGGGTCATCGAGACTCCGGGGTGGATCTCGGGCGATCTCCACCTTCACCAGGCCGCGAGCGTGGACGCCGACATCGCGCACGCGGCGCGCGTGCTCTCGGTCGCCGCCGAGGGCGTCGAGCTCGCGGTGGCGACCGACCACTTCACCGTGACCGATCTGGCGCCGACCGTCCGCGCGCTCGAGTGCAAGGGGGAGCTCGCGAGCCACGTCCTCACCCTCCGCGGCACCGAGCTCAGCCCGGTGGGGCGTCGCTTCGGACACTTCGGATACTTCCCGCTCGAGCCGGGCGCCCGCATCGGTTTCACGGACACCACCCCGAAGCGCATGTTCGCCGAGGCGCGGGCGGCAAACCCGCGCGGGCTCCTCACCGCAAACCACCCGCGCATGGCCGACCTCGGCTACTTCCATTTCTACAAGCTCGATCCGGCGACCGGCCGCGTTCCAGCCAGCTCCTCGGACGAGTACGACCCGAGCTTCGACGCCATCGAGATCTTCAACGGGCTCGATCAAGTGAGCGTGCCGAGGATCCGAAAGGTGCTCTTCGACTGGCTGCACCTGCTCGGCCAGGGCCGCCGCTACACGGCGACCGGCAACAGCGACTCGCACAAGCTCTTTTTTCTCGATCCGGGCGTCCCGCGTAACCTAATCCGCTGGGGGGATGCCGCGAGCGACGCCGATGACGTCAACGCCGATCCCGCGGCGGTGGTCGCCGCGATCCGGGCCGGGCGAGTCACCGTCACGAGCGGTCCGATCATCGACCTCGAGGCCGGCGGCGCCGGCCCCGGCGAGGCGATCTCCGGGCGCGGGCCCCGGGTCCCGGTCCACCTGCGGATCCGCGCCGCCCCCTGGATCGACGTGAGCGAGGTCGAGGTCCTGCTCGGTGGTGAGGGGCGCCGCGTCCGCTTCTTCGCGGTGCCGCCCTCGCGCGAGGTGGTCCGCCTCGACACCACCTTCGAGCTCACCTTCTCCGGGTCGACCTTCGTGGTGGTGCTCGCGCGCGGGAAGAAGCCGCTCGAGAACGTGTTCGCGCCCGGCGTCTACCCCTTCGCGTTCACGAACCCGGTCTGGCTGTCGCCCTGACGCCCCCTCGCGCGGCGATTGCGCGCCACTATCGAGCGAGCTAGCGTCTCGCCGTGTTCGGCATCTCGTTCACCGAGATCACGGTGATCGCGCTGGTCCTGCTCATCGTGGTAGGCCCGCAGAAGCTGCCCGCGATGCTCCTTACCGCGGGTCGTTTCCTCCGCAAGCTCCGCACCCTCACGAGCCAGGTGCGCGCCCAGACGGGCATCGACGAGCTGCTCCGCCAGGAGGGGCTCGACGGCGGCATCACCGAGTTTCGCAGCTTGCTCCGCGGCGACATCGCGATGGGGCGCGAGCGGCGCGCCTACGAGGAGGAGGACGCCGACCCTTACCGCGAGGTCTACGACCTCGACCGCTTCCGCGAGTATCCCCCCGAGGGGCCCGACAGCTACGGCGCCATCGCCGACGACCTCGTCGACGACCTGCGCGAGGGTGAAGAGAGCGCATGAGCGACGAGCTCGAGGCCGGGACGATGACCTTCTGGGAGCACCTCGAGGAGCTCCGCTTTCGCATCATCAAGGCCATGCTCGCGTTCGGCGTGGGGACCGGGCTCGCCTGGCTCTTCCGCGAACAGCTCTTGCTCTGGCTCACGGCGCCGTTCATCGAGGCGTGGACGGAGGCCCAGGTCGGCGGCAAGGCGGCGCTCCATTTCCCGGCGCCCGCCTCGCTCTTCATCGCCTACGTGAAGCTCGCGCTGCTCGCCGGGTTCGTGTTCTCGCTGCCGGTCATCCTCTACCAACTCTGGGCCTTCATCGCGCCGGGCCTCTACTCCCGCGAGCGGCGCTACGCGATGCCGTTCGTGGTGTCCTCATGCGCGCTCTTCGCGGTCGGCGGGTGGTTCGGCTGGCGCTTCGCGTTCCCAGTCGCGTTCCGCTACCTCCTCGGCTTCAGCGGCCCGGTGGGCGGAAGCACGGATTTCCAGGTCATGCCGACGGTGATGATCGGAGACTACATCGAGCTCGTGACCCAGATGCTGCTCGCCTTCGGCTCGGTCTTCGAGCTCCCCATCGTAGTGTTCTTCTTGTCGGTCGCCGGCGTCGTGAACCACACGCACCTCATCAAGTTCGCGCGTTACTTCATCGTCATCGCGTTCACGGTCGCCGCCATCCTCACTCCGCCCGACATCACGAGCCAGTTCATGCTCGCCATCCCGCTCTGCCTGCTCTACGGGCTGAGCATCGGAATCGCGTACCTCTTCGGCAAGAAGCGCAAGCCGGCCTGAGGGGTGCCGGTCCGCCCGCGGCCGGCGGCGCGGGCCGCGAGCGCGCCCGCGGCGCGCGGGTTCATCGGCGGGGCCGGGCGGTCGGCGCTGGTCCAATGACCGCACGCTCGCCGCTCGGCCATCATCCTAATCTTCGCGCGCGTAGGGCTCCCCGCGCAGGATGGTGAAGGCGCGGTAGAGCTGCTCGTAGAGGATGATGCGAGCGAGTCGGTGCGGAAGCGTCAGGCTGGAGAGGCTGAGCCGCGCGTCGGCGCGCGCCGACAGCTCGCCGGGCAGCCCCTCCGCGCCGCCGATGACGAACGCGACCAGGCCCTTTCCTCGCGTCGTCCAGCGTTCGAGCGAGCGGGCGAGCGCGGTGCTCGAGGGGCGCTCGCCGTCGACCTCGAGCGCGACGAGCAGCGCCTCCGAGGGCACGCTCCGCGCGAGCGCCGCGGCGTCCTTGACCTCGACCTCCTCCGCGCGCGCGTAGCGACGGACGCGCCCGAGGTAGTCGTCCGCGACCGCGCGGAGCGCGCGCTCGCGGATGCGACCCACCGCGACGACGACGAGCCTCACCCGCCGCCGGGCGCGTCGTCAGGCACCGGGATCCGGCGCGCGTCCATCCACAGCCCGTCCAGATCGTAGAGGCTCCGCAGCTCCTCGACGAAGACGTGCACGACCACGTCGACGAAATCGATGAGCACCCACTCGGCGACCGGCAGCCCCTCGGTCGAGATGGCGCGCGTGCCGGACTTGGCCAGCTCGGCCTCGACCGAGTCGGCGATGGCGGCGACGTGCCGATCGCTCTGGCCGGTCATGACCACCAGGTAGTCGGCGTAGTCGACCTTGCCGGTGACGTCGATGATCTCGACTCCGCCGGCCTTCTTGTCGAGCCCGGCTCGAGCGGCCTCGAGCGCGATGGCTTGCGCGCGGGCGGTGTCGGGGCGCGTGAGGCGGACCGCGCCAGGGCGCGACGAGCTCGGGGTAGGACGCTTCGGCTTCTTCAGTTTCACGGGTGACTCTAGCTTCGGGTTTGACCATCACCGAGCACGATCCACTTCTCGCTGGTGAGGCTCTCGAGCCCCATGGGGCCGTACGCGTGAAGCTTGTCGGTGGAGATGCCGATCTCGGCGCCCAGCCCGAGCTCCCCGCCGTCGTTGAAGCGCGTCGAGGCGTTCACGAGCACGCAGCTCGCGTCGACCTCGGCGAGCCAGCGCTGGGCGTGCTGGTGGCTCGGTGTGCAGATCGCCTCACTGTGGTGCGAGCCGTAGCGCTCGACGTGCTCGAGCGCGGCGTCGAGATCCTCGACCACCCGAACCGCGAGCACCAAATCGAGGAACTCCGCCCCCCAGTCCTCCGCGGCGGCGGGCTTCGCGCGTGGCACGAGCTCGAGCGTGCGCGGACAGCCGCGCAGCTCGACACCCGCCGCGAGGAGCGCGTCGGCCACCCGCGGCAGGAGCCCGCTCGCGTCCTTGGCGTTCACGAGCAGGCACTCGAGCGCGTTGCACACGCCCGGGCGCTGCGCCTTGCCATTCACGGCGAGGGCGATCGCCATGCTCGGCTCGCAGCCCTCGTCGAGGTAGAGGTGACAGACACCCTTGTAGTGCTTGATGACCGGTACCCGCGCGTGCTCGGCGACGAACCGGATGAGCCCCTCGCCTCCCCGCGGGATCGCCAGATCCACGAGCCCGCTCAGCCCGAGGAGCTCACGGATGCCCTCGCGATCGGTGGCCGGCACGATCTGAGCGGCCTCCGGCGGGAGCCCCGCCTCCGCGAGCGCCTCGGCGAGAATCTCACCGAGCACCGCGTTGGTGGCGGACGCCTCCTTGCCGCCGCGCAAGAGCACCGCGTTGCCGCTCTTGATCGCGAGCGAAGCGGCGTCCACGGTGACCCCGGGGCGCGACTCGTAAATCATCGCGATGAGCCCGAGCGGGACGCGCTCCTTGCCCACGAGGAGCCCGTTCGGGAGGCGGCGCATCTCGCGCCGCGCGCCGACCGGATCCTCGAGCCCCATCACGTGCTCGACGGCGAGCGCGACTCGCTCGAGCTGCGCGGCGTCGAGGGTGAGCCGCTCGAGCATCGCGCGGCCGAGACCGGCCTCACGCGCGCGGGCGAGATCCTCATGATTCGCCTCGACGACGTGCGACACGCTCTCGCGCAGCGCGAGCCCGAGGGCGCGGAGCGCGTCGTCCTTCTGCCGGCTCCCGAGCTTGGCGAGGGCGCGCGCCGCGCGCTTACCGCGAACGGCGAGCTCACGAACGTCGCTCAAGTCTCGGGCCTCGTCGGAGGTGCCTGCTCGCGGGGTGACAACGCTCGCGAGCCTAGATCACGCGGGGCCTGGCGGCCAGCGCGCGCGGTTCGAGGCGCCCGCGCGGAGGCGTGGCGGGCGGCGGAGGGCTCAGCGCGCCGACTCTAGCCGCTCGACGCGGTGGCGCAGCTCGGCGACGTCACCCTCGCAGCGGTCGACCCGCGGCCGAAGCTCGCTCGCGGACCGTAGCGTGGCGGTCATCTCGCGGACCGAGCCGCTGAGCTCGGTGAGCGCGGTCGCGGTGCGAAGCTCCGACTCGACGATGCGACGCGCCAACTCCTCGTGCATCGACTCGAGCCGCGCGTTGGTCTGGTCGAGCCGCGTGTTGGTCTGGTCGAGCCGCGCGTTGGTCTGGTCGAGCCGCGCGCTCACGTCCGACACGCCGTCGCGGATCTGTCGCAGGATGGTGACCGTCAAGCGGGTGGGTTCCACGGCTCGTGACCTCCAGTATAGCTCCTCCCGAGCGGTATGCAGGCGGCGTGCCGCGCGGTTTCGAGCCAGATTCCCGAGAGCGGTGGCGCGCGAACGCTGGCCGCCGGCGGCGGCCGCCACCGCCGCGGGCGCGCGACGTCACGCGCCGGGAGTCACCCCGCGCGGCTCCCGCGCCGCACCGGCATCCCCTCCCCCTTCGCTCCCGCCTTCGACGGGAGCGGCCGCGTCCGCGGCGCCGGCGGAGGGCGGCGCGGCGGCGTCGTCCTCGGACGGCTCGTCCGCCTCGTCGAGCGGGTCCGCGGGCGGCGCGGCCGCCTCCCATGGCGGGAGCACCGGCTGCTCGTACTCGGGCGGCGGCCCCGCGGGCGGCGCGCGATGCGCCGGGCAGCCCGCCAGCGCCCAAGCGGCGAGCGCGAGCCAGACGAAGCGGCCTCGCTTCACAGCGGCACCCCGGCGTCTGCCGATGGCTCGGCCGGCGCGGCCGGCGGCGCGAGCGGGTCGCCCTCGGCGCCGCCCCCGGCCGCGCCGGCCGAGCCCCCGACCATCACCGACGGATCGGTGCGGCTCGCGGCCTGAGCGCCGAGCGCGTTCGGCGGCGCGGGCACCACCCGGGCGCTCGCGGCCGGTGGCGGCGCTTCGCCCTTGCCGGGCGAGCACGCGACCACGACCGCCGCGAGTAGCGTGAGCGACGACCGCTTCATACCCACCGCTCCTCGTCGACCGCCTTCAGCGTGGCCTCGAGGTCGAAGCGCGGCGAGTAACCGAGCACGTGGCGCGCGCGTGAGTCATCCACCATGCAAACGTAGCGGATGTAGTCGAGCTCCGGCGCGGGAAAGGAGGTCATGCGCCAGCGCCAGAGCCGCTCGATGGCGACCTTCGCCACCGCGTGCGGCATCGGGAGCGCGGCCCGCCCGAGGAGCCGCAGCGCCTGCGAGAGCGGCACCGGCGGCGGGCCGCCGATGTTGAAGATCCCACGGATCCCGGGCCGGAGAGCCAGGCGGATCGCCTCCACCAGATCGTCTTGGTGTACCGCCTGGATCATCGGATCGAAACCCATCAAGGTCGGCACGACCTGCATCCGGAGGTAGTTGCTCGGCGCGTTCCGCACCGTCCCGAGGATGTGTGTCGGGCGCAGGATCACCGTCTCGGTGCGCGGATACTTCCAGAAGAAGGACTGCGCGAGCATGTCGAGGGTGACCAGATCGCGGATGTCGCTGAAGGCGCCAGCGCCGAGCAGCGGCGCGTCCTCGCTCAAGAACTGCGGGTTGTCCGGGCGCGGGCCGTACACGTTCGCGCTCGACACGAGGACCAACTTCGGCACGTCGAAATCGCGCACGTACTCGAGCAGCTTCTGGAAACCGAGCACGTTCCAGCTGTGGTGCTCTTCGCTATTTCCGCGCGGGTTGTGGAACACCCCGAGGTGCACCAGCGCGCCGACGTCCGGGCGCCGGAAGATGTCGCGGGCCTTCTTCCGGCGGATGTCGATGGGGAAATGCTCGATGTCCTTCGGGCGATCGGGGAACTCACGCCGATCGACGCCGATCACGGCGCGCTCGCGGTGGAGCTGGCGCGCGAGCCGCCGGCCGAGCCGCCCGACGATGCCGGTGACGACCACCGAACCCGCCTCGATGCGACGCGCGGCGTCGGCGATCGACAGGTCGGTCGAGCGACGCGCTTCGCGGCGCCGCGACGACGGCCCCCGTCGCTCGCCCGCGGGCGGAGCCGAAGACCCCGAGGACATCAGAAGAAGATCCCCTTTCGCGCCTTGAGCCCGCGGTTCAGCATGCTTTGGATGGTCTGCTTGACGAGCCACACCTTCTCTTCGAGCACCGCGTCGTCATCGTCGGGATCGCCGTCGAACCTCATGGGCTCGGCGAAGTAGAGCCGATACTTCGTGGGCAGCGGCAGCTGCCCGCCCGGCACCGCGAGCTGCGGCATCACCGGGAAGGACGGCATCCCGAGCGTGCGCGCGAGCCACTCGACGTTGCCGAGGTTGACGTACTGCTCCTCGGCGCCGATGACGGCCACCGGGACGATCGGCGTCCCGGTCTCGATGGCGAGCCGCATGAAGCCGAGCCCGAACTCCTCGAGCTGGTAGCGCCGGTTGAACGGTTTGTTGATGCCGCGCGTCCCCTCGGGGAAGACGAGCAGCATCTCGTCGTTCTCGAGCAGGCGGCGCGCGTTCTCCGGAACGCCGACCACCTGCCCGACCCGGTTGAAGAAGGTACCGACGAACGGTAGGGTGAGCGCCCATTTCTCGACCATCGCGCGGATCATCCGCGGGGGCTCGGCGTCGAGGAACATCGCCGAGCCGATGATGGCGCCGTCGATGGGCACCTGCCCCGAGTGGTTCGCGATGAGGAGCACTCGGCCCGGCGGGACGTGCTCGATGTCGTGGACCTCGGTGCGGAACCACATCCGATGGAAGAACGCGCACACCAAGATGGCGTATTTCGCGGTGTCCGGATCGAGCCCGAACGGATCGCCGCCGGCGACGAGATACCGCTCGCGGAGCTGCTGCACCCGATCGTCGAAATCGGGACCGACCAGCCGGAGGGTGAGCTCGTCGGCGGAGCGACGGAGCCCGGCGGCGAACCGCTGCCCGAGCGGGATGACGTCCCTTGCCGCGACGTCGGTCAGTCGTGCGAGCGCGCGCCTCCGGTCCACGCCCGCGACTCTATCAGCCCGAGCCGAAATCGGCAGGCCTTGACGCCGGTCGCCCGCGCCCGAGACGATGTCCGCGTGCTCGTGCCCCCGCCGCTCCGACCCGGCGACCGTGTCCGGGTCGTGGCCCCCTCCGGCCCCTTCGACCGAACGCTGCTCATGCGAGGCGTGGGCTGGCTCGCCGAGCGGTACCGCGTCGAGTTCGAGCCCGGCCTGTTCAGCCGTAGCGGGTACCTGGCGGGCACCGACGGGCGCCGGCGCGCCGAACTCGAGCGCGCGCTCCGCGCGCCGGGGGTCGCCGCGGTCATCGCGGCGCGCGGCGGCTACGGGCTCGGCCGCATCGCCCACCAGGTGGACTTCTCGGCGCTCCACTCGGCGCCTCGGTGGCTGGTGGGTTTCTCGGACGTCACGGTGCTCCACGTCGAGGCGGCTCGCCACGGCGTCGCCTCGCTGCACGCGCACAACGCCGCCGGGCTCGGGCGTGGCGACGCGGCGGCGCGCTCGCGCTGGCTCGCGGCCCTCGAGCATCCGACCCGCGCGCGACGCCACGACGGGCTCGAGACGTGGGCGAGCGGGCGCGCCACCGGGACGCTCTGCGGCGGAAACTTGGCGATGCTGGCCGCCTGCGCCGCGGCGGGCCGGCTGTTCTTGCCGGAGGGCGGCGTGCTCGCGCTCGAGGACGTGACGGAGAGCTCCTATCGCCTCGACCGCATGCTCACCTCGCTCATGGTCGGCGGGCACCTCGATCGCGTCGCGGCCGTCGTGGTCGGAGATTTCACGAGCTGTCCGTCGGGCCCGTTCGAGGTCTCCGCCGAGGCCGCGCTCCGCGAGCGGCTCGCCGAGCTCGGCGTCCCGGTCGCCGCCGGGCTCCACTTCGGACACGGCGCGTGGAACGAGCCGCTCCCGCTCGGGCTGAGGGCGGTGCTCGACACTTCCGCCGGGCTCCTCAGCTTCGGCGAGTGAGCTGCTCAGTCGTCGAGGAGCTCGGCGTCATCGACCACGAGCTCGTCCTCGTCGACGTCCTCGGCGTCGTCCTCGACAGGCACGGCCTCGTGGGACGAGGGAGGCGGCGGAGCGCTCCGCGGCGGCGGGCGGCCGCTCGCGCGCGACGGCGGCGGCGGTGGCACGCTCCTCGGCGGCGGTGACGACGGTAGCGCGGCCTCGGACGCGCTGGCCGGCGACTCGTGCGTCGCCTCCGCGGCCTCCGGCGGCGGCGGCACGGTCGGCACGTCCTCATCCTCGTCGTCGTCTTGCGCGGCCCCGGCGTCGGGTGTGAGCGCCACCTCGGTCACCGTGCGCTCGTCATCGGCGTGATGCTCGGGCGGCGCGGGCGGAGCGGTTCGCTCGGTCGTGGTGGTGGCTCCCTCCGCGGCGCGCGCCGAGCCGGGCTCGGCCGGGAGCGCGCCCGGCTCGGGCTCGGCAGGCGCGAGCTCGGCCGGGGCCGGCTCGGGATCGGGCTCGGGTTTCGGGGCGGGCGGCGGCGTCGAGCTACGGGCGGGCGGCGGCGCCGAGCGCGCGGCGGGTGGCGCCGGGCGCTCGCTGCGGGGCTTCAGCATGTCCGCCTTGGCGCGCTCGAGCCCCTCGGTCGCTTCGGGATCGCCCGCCTTCATTCGGAGCACGCGGCGCCAGGCGTCGGCCGCCTCGCGCGCGTCGAAGAGCTTCTCCTCCCAGAGCCGCGCGACCTTACGCGCCAGCTCCGCGCGGGCAGCCTGATCCTTGCCGCGGAGGATTTGATCTTCGTAGAGCTGGACCATCCCCCGCCAGTCCTCGAGCTCGGTGTAGAGCCGGGAGAGCTGGTCCATGACGTCCGTGTCCGAGGGAGACAGATCGTGGAGCCGCTTCAGGTCGCCTGCCGCGCCGAGTTTGTCGTCGAGGCGGTCCCGGCGCGTGCTGGCTCGACGCGCCAAGAGCTTGCGCACCAGCGGGCCGTCGAACACCTCCTCGAGCGCGCGATCGAGCACCGCCTCGATACGACGCGGATCGCCGACCTCGAGCGCGAACGCCTCGAGCGCGTCGAGGCCCTCGTCGTCGACGTGAGTGACCAGCGCATCCCCGAGCCAGCGGAACGCCCGGTCCGCGTCGCCCAGATCGCTGAACGCGATGCGCGCGGCGCGGCGCAGGAGCGCGCTCCGGGTCCGGCCTCCGTCTCGGGAGCCCTGCCCACCGGCGGCCAGCGCCTCGGCGAGGGTCGCGCGGAGCCTGGTCCCACCGCTCGCCGTGTCCCCCTCGCGCGCGACCTCCTCGAGCGCGGAGAGCGTCTCGTCCTGCACTCCGCCGCCGAGCGCCAGATCGAAGAACCCACGCGCCCGGTCGAGCGCGCCGTGCTCGGCGGCGATCTCCGCCGCGCGTGCCAGCGCGCGGAGGCGGTCATTCGGCGCCTTGCAACGGGTGACCTGCCGCTCGTAGAGGTCGATGACGTGGCCCGGCGTCTGCGCGATCTTGGCGATCCGCGCGAGGAGCGGCTCGACCTCCTCCGGCGCGACGCTCGTGAGCGCCTGCTCCCCGTGCTGGATCGCCTCCTCCGGGTCGACGCCCGCTTCGAGCAGCACCTCCGCCTGACGCACCAGCTCCTCCGCGCGCGGGGGGCCGCTCAAGCCATCGATCATCAGATCGTGCGCGACGCCGAGCGCGTCGACGTCCTTCAGCTTGATGGCGAGCTCCTCGAGCCGCTGGGCCAGCTCGGCGTCGGCGCCGCGCGTGCGCGCGAGCTCCTTGGCGACATTGGCCGCGTCCGCGTCGCGGCCGACCTCCACGAACCGCTCGAACGCGCCGCGGAGCGACTCGTTGCGTGCCGGGCCAATCGGCGCCTCGAGGTACCACTCGACCAGCTTGGTCGCGACGATCCCCTTCCAGCCGAGCTCATCACCGAGCTTCACGTACGCTTGCCGGCTCTCTTCATCGCCGCCATCGGCCACCCCGAGGAGCGCAGCGAGCGCCTCGTCGCCCTTGCCGACCTTCTCGTGGAGGATCTCGGCGAGCCGCCGCGTCATGCGGCTCACCTCGGCGTCATCACCCTCTACCTCGATGAGCGCCGCCAGGTGCGACGCGACGCGCGGCCAGTCCTCCACCGCCTCCGCGAGCTCCGCGAGGCGCTGGAGCGCGTCGAAATCCTCGGCGTCGAGCTCGCGCACGATGTCGAGCGCGCGGATCGCCGCCCGCTGGTCGTCGAGGGGCCCTTCATACAGCCCCGCGAGCCGCTGTGCGAGGTCGAGCTTGACGGCCGTGTCTTCGGCGATGCCGAGGTGACGCTCGAGCGCCTCGGCGGTCGCGCGCGCGTCGCCGCGCTTGTCGTGGAGCTCCACGATGGCCGTGAGCGCTGCCTCCGATTTCGGATCGAGCTCGCGGAGCACGAGCTCGTATCGTTCGATGGCGCCCTCGGCATCGTCGAGGCGCTCGGCGACGAGGGCGGCCTCGCGCATCACGATCTCGAGCTTCTCGGCGCCGCTCACCGCCTTGCCGAGCCGATGGAGATAATCGACCGCCTCGCTCGCCTCGCCCCGCGCGTCGGCGTCGTCGGCGAGCAGAGTGAGCGCCTCCACGTCGTCGCCGTCGTTGAGCACGAGCAGGAGGCTCTCGCGGGCCATCTCCGGGTCGCTGAGCGCGTCCCGCTGGATGACCGCGGCGCGCTTCCGAAGCGCGACCCGCGCCGTCTTGTCTTGGAGCTTCTCGGCGCGGCGCAGGAGATAGGCGGCGAGGTCGTCACTTCGCCCCGCGCTCGCGTAGCGCTCCTCCAGCGTCCCGGCGAACTCGTCGCTCGACGGATCGAGGTCGGTGGCTTGCTCGAGTCGCAGGACCGCGCTCGACTCGTCGCCGGCTCGGGTGAGGTACGTCGCCTCGGTGGCGTAGAGCCCGGCCTGCTCCTTCGGGCGGCTACCCAGCTTGGCGCGCTCGTCGATGGCGGTCGCGGCCTGATCCCAGGACTCGGCCTGGACGAAGCACCGCTCGGCTGCCTCCCAGAGGCTCGGGTCCTTGCTCACGCCCGCGCCCTCGGCGTAGGCCTCGCCGGCCGCGAGCGTCTCGCCGGACGCCTCGCGGAGCTCGCCGAGCTTCTTGTAGAGGTGCGCGCGCGCCCGCTCGTCCGAGATGGTGCCGACGTTGTCGGCGATGGCTTGCGCGGCGAGATCGGGGCGCTGACCCTTCTCGAAATGACGAATCGCGGTGGTGAGCGCGGCCTCGTCATCGGGCGTGAGACCGGCGATGCGTGCCCACGCCTCACCGGTCGCGACCGGGTCCTTCCGCTTCTGCTCGTGGAGCTTCGCCAGGTTCTTCTCGAGCGCTATGCGCGCCTCGACGTCGGTGGTCTGCTCCGCTTCCTGCTCGAGCAGCGTGGCGAGATCGTCCCACTGCCCGGCACGCTCGAGCAAGCGGCGGAGCTGGGTGCGCGGCCCATCGTCGCTGCGGTCGAGCGCGGCGAGCTGTTTCCACGCAGAAATGGCGGTCTCGAGGTCGCGGAGCTGCGTCTCGCAGAGCCCGGCGATCTCGCGCAGCCAGCCCTTGCGCGCCTCACCGTCGACGCCGGGGACGCGGGTCGCGCCGAGCAGCATGTCGCGGAGCTCGGCGTACTTGCGGGTCTGGCGGAGGTGGCCTTCCAGAAAGCCGACCGCCTCGTGGTTGGCCGGCTCGAGGCTCACCACCTCCTGATATTTGGCCGCCGCCTCGCCCTTCTTACCCTTGCGGATCAGCTCGTCCGCCGAGTCGAGGAGCGCGCGCACGCGATCCGGGTTGGGCGCGGCGGCGAAGGGCGCCGACGCGTCGGGCGCCGAGTCTTCCTCCGCCAGGCTCGCCGCGCGCGCCGCGGCGGGCGGGCTCGCTTGCCCCGCCAGCGCGCGCGCCTCACCCGCGAGCGGCCCGTCCGGGTTCGCTGCCAGGTACGCGGCGGCGCGGGGCGCGAGCTCGGCGTCGCGGCCGAGCTGCGCCCCATAGTACATGGCGAGCTGCACGGCGCGATCATTGCCGGGCTCGAGGTCGAGCGCGCAGCTCGAGTACGAGTAGCCGTGCTCTCCTTGGTACTCCTCGGCGAGCTCCACGAAGAGCTGCGCGGCCTCGGCTCGCTCGGGAGCGCCTAGCGGCTCACCGGCCTGCGCGCGCTCGAGCACGAAGCTGGCGACGAGTTGCTTCAGGCCGGGATCCGCGCCGCCCTCGATCGAGCGGGCGATGCGGAGCGCCTCGGTCGCGCCGGAGAGATCCCCGGCGCTCCGTCGCACCTCGGCCTCGTCTTGGTAGAGCGCGACGCGCCGCTCCGGATCCGAGACCAGCGCCTGCTCCAACGCGAAGTACGGGATGGCGTCCAGCCATTGGCCGGCGGCCTTGTAGAGCTCCCGCGCCGCGTAGATCGCGTATTGGCTGCTCGGCTCGAACTCGACCGCGCGCCGATAGTTGTCGATGGCCTTCTTCGGCTGCGAGAGCGGTGGCTCGGCCCACAGCCGGCCGAGCTCCTCGTGGATCCCGGCGACGTGCGCGCGCATCTGCGGATCCTGCTCGGCGAGCGGCGCGAGCGCCTTGGCGCGCCGCTCGAGCAGGGCCACGAGCGCTCGGCTGTCACCCTTCTCGCGGTAGAGCTCGGCGAGCCGCTCGGCGGGTGTCGCCTGCGTCGGATCGCGATCGATGGCGATCATGAGCGCGCGGGCCGCGCGGTGCGCGTCGCCGAGCGTGGTCGACCATACGTTCGCGGCCTCGGTCAGCCAGTGGCTGGCGAAGGCGGGATCGCTGGTCGCGGTTCCCACCTTCTCGAGCAGCATCGCGTACGAGCGGGGATCGCTCTGTCCCGCGTGGTGCGCGTAGGTGATCGCTTCTTGGTCGTGCGGATTTTGGACCAAGCGCTGAACCAGCGCGTCCATCTCGCGGGGATCCATCTCGCCGGCGACGCTAACACGCGCCATCTCTAAGCCGCAACGCGGGGTTAGCTCGATTTTCGAGGTCGCGCGCGGCCGCCTCCGACTCCGCTCGCGGCGGCGCCGACGGCGCGGGGAGCGCGACGCGGGGCGAGGGTCCGAGCCGGGTGGCTGCGCGCCGCACCGACACCCGAGCCGCCGGGACCCAAGGGGGTGGTGCCGCCAGCTCGAGCCACCGGGCGTAAGGGACGCCAGCCGTCCTGCGTTTCCGAGGGAGACCGCTTGGAGGCAACCATGAAGACCATCGCCAGCACGCTCACGCTTCTCGCCATCACCGGGGTCGCCGGCGCGGCCAGCGCACATGGCTTCGCCGAGCCGCCGGACGGGCCGAGCATCGCGCGCCCGGGCTACGACGGTCAGCGAGAGGCCGAACTGGCGCGGGAGGAAGCACCCGAGGGCTGGACGCCGCGCTCGAGCGTGCGCATCCACACCGGGCCGACGCTCCGGATCTCGAGCCACGAGCCCGACGGGGGCCTCTACGCGGCGTTCGACATCGGCCAGCGAGCCGCGGGGGTTCGGCTGAGCGGCGTCTGGGTCCGGGTCGGCGCGGATCGCGGACTGCAGCAGTATGGCGGCGAGCTGTGGCTCGACTTCGGCGCGGGACACCGCCTGCACCCGATCCTGGGCGCGGGCGCGGCGGTGGCGCGGGTCGACGCGCTCGACGCCGCCGGCGAGCACGCCGCCTCGACCATCGGGGTCGGGACGCTACGCGGCACGCTCGAGTACGTGCTCCCGATCCGCGACGCCGACGCGCGCGCGGGATTGGACGTCATCGGCACGGTGCCGGCGATCCGCGGCGCGAGCGCGACCGACGGCGCTCCGTGGCTGCTCGTGGTAGCCACCGTGGGGATCGGGTTCTGACGACGGCTGCGCGGCGGAGGGCCGGCGCTATACTCGCGGCGTGGTGGACGGCCCACTCCTGGACCCTTACGCAGCCGAGGCGCCGCGGACCAACCGCGCGGCGGTGTGGTCGCTGGCGCTCGCGAGCCTTGGGTTCGTGTGCCTGGTCGGTGTGGGCGGCCTGCTCGGGGTCGCGCTCGGTGTGCTGGCGAGGGGAGAAATTTCCCGCTCGAACGGACGACAGACCGGCCGCGGCCTCGCCAACGGCGGCATCGCGCTCGGCCTCGTGAACGTGGCCGCCTGCGTCGCGGGGCTCGCGGCGCTCATCGCCTACGCCGCGCGACCCAAGCCCCCGCCTCCGACGTACGCCTCGCCGGCGCCACTGCTCGCGCCGCCGGCCGCCACGCCATCGGCTCGCGCTCGGGCGGCGCCGGCGGCCGGCGCGGGCGCCGCGTCGCGCGACGACGGCGTCGTGGTGAGCCAGGTCGGCGCGCTGACGCTGGTCGATTTGGGCCCCGACGTGCGCTCCCTGCGCGCCGCGCTCGACGAGCAGCGCAGCCTCGCTCAGAAGGCGGGCGAGAAGCTGCTCCTCTGGCTCGTGGTCGAGCGGTGCCGTCCGTGCAACGGGGTCGCCGTCTCGCTCCCCGATCCGGCGCTCCAGCGGGCGCTCGCCGGAGTGCGGCTCGTGCGGCTGAACGCGCGAGATTTCGCGCTGGAGCTCGGACGGCTGCGGATGCCGCTCGATCGGTATCCGGGGTTCGCGCTCCTCGACGCCGACGATCGGCCGATCGACTACATCGACGGCGGCGAGTGGGACGAGGACATCGCCCCGAACATCGCGCCGGTGCTCGGCAAGTTCGTCGGCGGCACCTATACGAAGCGTCGCGAGCCGTGGAACGGCGGGAGTCGCGACGACGAGACACCGCTCTGATGTGGCCGTGACGCTCGCTCGCGCGCTCTCGCTGTAGCCGAAGCCGCCGCGGTGTTCTAGTATCCGCGCCCGGCAATGTCTTCCATGGGTACCCCGCTGCCGGTCGGCGCCGCCGTGCTCCCCGGCACGCTCCGAGCCAAGATCGAGGAGCTGCGCGCGACCGGCAAGCCGTTCACGCTGCGGCAAGCGATCGGCATCATCGTCCCGATCTGCGTCGAGGCGGCCGATCGGCACGCGGCCGGCGAGTCGCTGCTGCTCCACCCCTCGTCCATCGCGCTGGACGACCTCGGGCACTACAGCATCGCGCCGGGACTCTCGAGCCAGCCCCCGGTGCTGCCGCGCGACAAGGCGTGTCTCGCGCCCGAAGAGCGCGCGGGCGGCTCCGGCAACGCGCGGGCCAGCGTCTACGCGGTCGGAGCGATGCTGTACGAGCTCGTCACCGGCCTCTCGGTCGGCCCGGGCATGCGGCGCCCCACCGAGGTCGTGCCCACGCTGCCCCCGGCGCTCGAGGCGGTGCTCGTGAAGGCGCTGGTCGCCGACCCCGCCCATCGCCCGGACGATCTCAGCGCGCTCGCCCAGGCGATGCACCACCTCGCTCCGGAAGGGAGCATCCCGCCGCCGGAGGCCGATGAGTCGCGCCTCGACCGGGGCGCCGACTTCGAGGTCGACGTCTCGATGAGCATGCTGCCGCCGGCCGCGCCGGCCGCGCTCGGCCCCTATGACGTGATGGTCCGGCAGGCGCCGGCGGCGCCCGCGGCACCCGACGCGACCTCGGAGCTCGCCGCGCTCAAGCACCGCCTGGAGTCCGACCCGCGGCCGCGCTTCGTGGTCGTGAAGGACGGCATGGATCACGGGCCGTTCAGCGCGGTGGAGCTCCTGCAGCAGATCGCCACCCACGGCTTCGTCGAGGCCGACGTCCTCCGCGACAACTTCAGCCAAGACGAGCGCGTGATCCGCGACTGGGAGGAGTTCGCGCCGTTCGCCGAACAGGCCCGCTTGAACCGCGACATCAAGGCCGAGAAGGAGGCCATCGAGCGGGTCGTGGTCGAGGAGCGCAAGAGCACGCGGAGCAAGGCGCTGTTCGGCGTGATCGCCGTCGGCGCAGTGCTGGCGCTCGCCGCCACCTGGTTCCTCGTGAAGCGCGGCACCCGCAGCGACCGCGTCGCGGTGCAGTCGGAGACCAACATCGACATCGACATCGACGGTGGCGTCAAGCTGCCCGCAAACGCGAAGAAGAGCGGGGGCGGCCGCGGCGGCGTGGTCAGCCACTCGGGCGGGATCCCCATCCTCGCGGGCGGCATGAGCTGCGAAGGGGCCATCGCCGCGTACAAGGGCGACGAGTACGACATGGGCGGCGGCGCAAAGAAGCAAGCCGACCTCACCGCGGGGCAGTACGGCGCGGTCTTGAACAACGGCAGCTATCTGAACAGCTGCGGCGTTCCCGACAACATGACGGTCTCGATCTGCGCCGCGGTGCAGAACGGTCGTGCGGTGGGCGTTTCGGTGGTGACCAAGCCGAGCAGCCCGGGCGTCGCGTCCTGCGTCGCGAGCCGCGTCCGCGGCATGAGCTTCCCCAGCCGGCCGAACCTCGACGTGACCCGCACCACCTTCGCCGGGGAGTGAGGACGGCGAGATGGGGAGGAGGTTCGCCGTAACGCTTCTTGCGGCCGCGCTGCTCGGGGGATGCTCGGTCCCCATCGCCACGAACCTCGACGAGGCCGACTCGAACCGAGTGATGGCCGCCCTCGAGGAGCGAGGGGTCGCCGCGCAGAAGGAGGCCGACCCCGCGAGCGAGGGCAAGTGGCGCGTCACCGTGGCGCGCGACGACGCCTCCGCGGCGGTGTCGGTGCTCACCGACGAGAACCTCCCGCCGCCCGCCACGCCGGGCGTGCTCGAGGCCTTGGGGCAGGGCTCGATCGTGCCGAGTCGGACGGCCGAGCACGCCAAGCTGGTGACCGGCAAGGCGGGCGAGCTCGAGCGCTCGCTCGGCACGCTCGACGGGGTCCTGTCGGTGCGCGTGCACCTCGCGGTTCCGCTCGAGGACACCTTCGGCGACGGCGCGAAGCCCACGCCACCCACCGCCTCGGTCCTCATCCGGCATCGCGGCGCAACGCCGCCCATCGCGGCGAGCGAGGTCGCGCGGCTGGTGGCCGGCGCGGTGGCCGGCCTCGAGCCGGAGCGCGTATCCGTCGTCCTCACGGCGGTCGCGCCGGTGGCTCGCCCGCGCGGGCACGAGCTCGCCCGAATCGGCCCGGTCACCATCACGCGCTCCTCGATGACACCGCTACGCGTCATCGTCGGCGCCGCTGCCCTCCTCAACGTGGTGCTGCTCGGCGCGCTCCTGCTGCTGTGGTCGCGCTTCCGCCGGGCGCGGCTCCAGCTCGAGGAGCTGCAAGCCGCCTCCGCTCCGCAGGATCCCCGTTGATCCGCGTCGAGGGTATCTCGAAGACGTTCGGGCGACCGGTCCTTCGCGGCGTCGATCTCGAGGTGCCGGAGGGCTGCCTCTACGGGCTCATCGGTCCGGGCGCGGCTGGCAAGAGCGTCCTCTTGAAGATCCTGACCGGGCTCATCCGACCCGATCGGGGCCGGGTCGTCATCGGCGGCCGGGATCTGTTCGCCATGACCGATCTCGAGCTCCAAGAGTTCAGAAAGCAGATCGGGATGCTGTTTCAGAACAACGCGCTCTTCGACTTCATGACGGTCGAGGACAACATCGCCTTCCCGCTCCGACGGCTCTACGACCTGCCGGAGGACGAGATCCGGGCGCGGGTCGCCGATCGGCTGAGCGTGGTGAGCCTCCCCGGCTTCGAGCAGCGGCTCCCCGCCGGGCTCTCCGGAGGTCAGAAGAAACGCGTGGGCGTCGCGCGAGCGACGGTCGCTCGGGCGCCCATCGTCTTTTACGACGAGCCGGCGGCCGGGCTCGATCCGGTGACGAGCCAGAAGATCTTCGATCTCCTTCGCGACGAGCAGCGGGCGGTCGGCGCGACGGTCATCATGGTCTCGAGCGATCTCGACCGCCTGCTGACGGTCACCGATCGGGTCGGCATGATGTACCGCGGTCGGCTGATCTTCGACGGCACCACCGAGGAAGCCCGCGCCTCTCGAGACCCGTTCGTGAAGCAGTTCGTCCACGGCGAGCCCGAGGGGCCCCTCTAGAGCGCCGGGGAGCCGGGGCGCGCGCGGCGCCCGCCGGCAATCGGCTGGAGCGCGCCGACAGGGCTCGAAATGCCGCGCCAATGCTGCCATGCTCGGTGGCCGCGGGCGTCCATGATCTCGTTTCGCAATGTGAAGAAATCCTTCGGGACGAAGCACGTGCTCCAGGGCGTGAGCTTCGACGTGCTGGACGGCGAGGTCTTCTTCATCATCGGCGCCTCGGGCGTCGGCAAGAGCGTGCTCATCAAGCACCTCATCGGCCTGCTCTACCCGGACGACGGCGAAATCTGGCTGGACGGCGAGGAAATCAGCCGGTTCGACGAGCGGCGGATGTACCCGGTCCGAAAGAAGTGCGCGATGGTCTTCCAGCACTCCACGCTGTTCGACTCGATGACCTGCGCCGAGAACGTCGCCCTCCCCCTCCGCAAGCACAAGGGGCTCGGCGCCGCCGATGCGCTCGATGAGGCTCGCCGGCGGCTGGAGCAGGTGCGCATGCAGGAGTTCGCCGAGCGGTTCCCGGCCGAGCTCGGGGACGGGATGAGGAAGCGGGTGGCCATCGCTCGAGCGCTCACCCTCGACCCGCGCTACGTCCTCTTCGACGAGCCCACCACGAGCCTCGACCCGGTCAGCGCGCGGCGCGTCGACCGCCTGATCCGCGAGCTCAGCGACACCATCGGCGTGACCAGCATCGTCGTCTCGCACGATCTCGTGTCGATCTTCACAATCGCGGACCGCATCGTGATGCTGTACAAAGGAGCGGTGAAGCTCCTTGGAGTGCCGGCCGAGTTCCGCGCCTCCGAAGACGGCGTCATCCAGCAGTTCATCAACGGACGGGCCACCGGCCCGATGGAGGCCTGAGGACCCACATGAGCCAGCGATCCATCGAGGTCAAGGTCGGCATCCTGATCCTGGTCGCGCTCGGCCTGCTCGGCGCGTTCATCGTCGTCATGGGCGGGCTCAGCTTCCAGCCGACCTACACCGTCTACGTCGATTTCGACAATCCCGGCAGCCTGCAGTCGGGAGCGCCGGTGCGGATCGCCGGCGTGAAGGTCGGGCGCGTCGCCGAGATGCAGTTCCGGGGAGGCGAGCTCGATCCGAAGACGAAGGAGCCCGAGCCGCCGATCCGGGTGGTGGCGAAGATCGAGAAGCGCTACGCGAACGCCATCCACCAGAACGCGCGGTTCTACGTCACCAGCCAGGGCGTCCTCGGTGAGATGTTCCTCGCGATCGAGCCCGGTTCCCACGATCAGCCGCTCGTGCCCGACGGCTTCCGCGTCCAGGGGATCAGCCCGCCCCGGCTCGATCTGCTCCTCAGTGAGAGCTACGAGCTCTTGCACCGCGCGTACGAATCCATCACGAAAAACGATCAGAAGATCGAGGAGACGTTCCAGGGGCTACACGACACGCTCAAGGGGAGCGGGGATTTCTTCAAGAACAACGGCCAGAAGCTCGACGAGATCGTCGAGAACGTCCGCGTGCTCACGGTCACGACCAACGAGACGGTCAAGGACGCCCGCGAGCGCTACGTCAACAACCCGAAAATCACTCACATCATCAACAACGTCGATCACCTGACCTCGACCGCCGATCAGCAACTCGGGCCGGTGCTCGCGGACGCGCGAGGCGTGCTCGGCGACACCAAGAAGATCACCGGAGCGCTCTCCTCCGAGGAGCAACTCGCACGCTATCGCAAGATCACCGGCGACGTGAGCGACATCACCGGCCGCGCGCGGCTCGCCACCGCGGACGCCCAGGCGGTCGTGGCGCATGTAAAGCGCGGCAAGGGGACGGTCGGGGCGCTCCTCATGGACGAGTCGGTGTACGACGATCTGCAGGAGATGCTCCGCGACCTGAAGCACAACCCGTGGAAGCTCTTCTGGCGCGAGTAGCGCCGAGAGCCGTCAATCCGCGCTGGCGTCGGGCAGCGCTCCCGCGCTGCCGCCACTGCTCGAGCCCGCCGAGCCGCCGCCGGTCCCGGCGCTGCCGCTCGAGCCGCCGGTCCCTCCCGAGCCGCCGGTCCCTCCCGAGCCGCCGGTCCCGCCCGAGCCGCCGGTCCCGCCCGAGCCGCCGCCGGTTCCCCCGGTTCCGCCGGTTCCGCCCGAGCCGCCGGTCCCGCCCGAACCGCCGCCGGTCCCTCCCGAGCCGCCGCCGCTGCCCCCGGTCCCGCCCGAGCCGCCGGTCCCACCCGTCCCGCCGCTCCCTCCCGAGCCGCCGCCGGCGCCGCTCGCTCCGGCGGCTCCACCGGCGCTCGCGTCACCTCCGGCCGCCCCAGCGCTGCCGTCCGGCGGCGGACCGGGGGGCCCATCCGAAAGGATGCCGGAGAGATCGCTCGTGCACTGGTGCGCCACGCACACGAGCCCCGGAGCGCAGTCATCCGCGCGGAAGCACTGCGCGCCGGCTTCACCCGCGCTCTGCGGGCCGCCGCACGACGAGCCCCCGACGGCGGCCGCGACGAAGACGGCACCGGCGAGCGCCGCTCGAACGTAGAGGGCCTGAATTCTTCGCATCGTCCGCCGTAGGCTCGATGATAGCGCCATCCCGTCCGGCGCGGGAGCCTCTACTCGAGGACGACCAGGACGTCCCCTTCCTCGACGGCCTGCCCCTCGGTCACGGCGATCTTCGCCACCCGGCCGGCCTCCGGTGCCTCCACCGGCATTTCCATCTTCATGGACTCGAGGATGACCACGGTCTGCTCTTCCTCCACCTCGTCTCCCTCCCGAACCTCGATCTTCCAGACCGTACCCGTGATGTGTGCGCAGACGTCCACCGGCATGGCGCGACTCTACACCGGCGGAGGGCGCCCCGCGCAAGCCCGCTCTTCGGTCGGCGCCCTTCCTCGCTCCAGCGTGAGCGCCGCGCCCCATCCAAGCGGCCGCGCGGCGCCGGGTCCTAGTAAGTGCGCTTCGTCTTGGGACGAGAAGCGAAATTGGACTACATTATCTCGCCCGAACCCGTTGACGGGCTCGTCTCCGAGTTGATAAGCGCCGCGTTACCGGCAAGCCAAGCTCCCCGGAACCCGCTCAGCACCGCCTCACAGCCCAGCAGGATCTCGCCCATGGCCGAACAGAAAGAAAGCTCCGTCCTCTTCTCGCTCAAGGAGCTCATGAACCTGGAAGAGGATCGCATCAAGGAAGAGGAGCAGAAGCGCGAGGACGCCGCTCGCGCGGAGTTGGAAGCGAAGGCCGCCGCGGATCGCGCCGCGCGCGACGCCGAAGAGCGCAGGCTGCGCGACGCCGAAGAGCAGCGCCGCATGGAAGAGCAGCGCCGCCGCGAGGAGGAAGCGCGGCTCGAAGCGATCCGCCAGGGTGAGGTCGAGAAGGCCAAGGCCGAGGCCGAGCACCGCGCTCGGATGGAGGCGCTCGCCTCTCAGCAGGCCCACGAGCAGCAGCTCGCCTCGCTCACCCAGGACAAACACAAGAAGCGCCTGCAGATCACGGTGGGGATCATCGCGGGAGTGCTCATCATCGGCGGCGTCACGGGCGGCATGCTCTGGAAGAAGTCCGCCGACGAAGCGGACCGCAAGGCCGCGGCCCTGCAGGCCCAGCAGCGCGAGACGGAAGAGCGGCTCAGCAAGCTCACCAAGGAATACGAAGAGAAGCAGAGGCGCGAAGACGAGCTCAAGAAGCAGCTCGACAGCGCGAAGGACGAGGCCGAGCGCGCCAAGATCGAGGCCGAGCTCGCCGCAGCGAAGAAGGCCAAGGAGGCCGCCTCGAGCGCCATCGGCGCGGTCCGCACCGGAGGTGCGAAGCCAGCCGGCGGCGGCGCGAAGCCCTGCAACTGCCCGCCCGGCGATCCGCTCTGCTCCTGCCTCTGATGACGAGCTCGCTCGCGACCGCGAGGCGTCGGCTGGCGTTCGCGCTCGACTACCCGTCGCTCGCCGAGGCGCGCACGGGGGCGAGCCGCGTGCGCGAGCACGCGGGGGTGCTCAAGGTCGGGCTCGAGCTGTTCGTCCGCGAGGGCGCCCCGGCCGTCGCGCTCGGCGAGCAGCTCGGCTGCGAGGTCTTCCTCGATCTGAAGCTCCACGACATCCCCGAGACGGTCGAGCGCGCGGTCGCCTCCGCGTGCGGGCTCGGCGCCCGCTACCTCACGCTCCACGCGGCGGGCGGCCCGCGGATGCTCGAGGCCGCCGCCGGGCGAGCCGAGCGCGAGGGCACCGGGCTCGTGCTGCTCGCCGTGACGGTGCTCACCTCGCTCGACGCCGCCGATCTCGCCGCCACCGGCGTGAGCGGCTCCCCCGCCGAGCAGGCGCTCCGGCTGGCGCGGCTCGCGCGCGGCGCAGGCATCCCGGGGCTCGTCTGCTCCGCCGCCGAGGTGGGCGCGCTCCGCGAGGCGCTCGGCCCGGAGCCCGTGCTGGTGACGCCCGGTATCCGCCCGAGCGGGGCGAGCGCGGGCGATCAGAAGCGCACCGGTTCGCCCGGAGGCGCGATCCGCGCCGGCTCGAGTCTCTTGGTCGTGGGGCGCCCGATCCGCGACGCCGCCGAGCCCGCCGTGGCCGCGCAGGCGCTGGTGAGCGAGATCGCCGAGGCGCTGGATGACCGAGCCGCGCGCTGAGCGGCTCATCGCCGGGATGCAGGCCGTGCGCGAGGCCATCCGCGCCCGCCCGGCCGCGCTCGACCGCGTCGCGGTCGAAGCGCGCGACACGCCTCGCCTCGAGGCGCTCGTGCGCTTTGCGCGCGATCAGGGCGTCGCCCGCTTGGAGCGCCTGCCCCGCCGCGAGCTCGATCGGCTGGCCGGCTCGGTCGAGCACCAAGGCGCGCTCGCCTGGGGACCGCCGCTCGCGCTCACGCCGGTCGGCGAGGTGCTCGCTTGGCCCGGTCTCCTCGCGCTCGCCCTCGACGGGATCCAGGATCCGCAGAACTTCGGCGCGGTCGTTCGGAGCGCGGTGGCGCTCGCCGGCGCCCCCATCCTCTGGGGCGAGCACGCCTCCGCGCCGCTCGGCGCCGCGACCGGTCGCGCGTCGGCGGGCGCGATCGAGCACGCGACGCTATGCCGAGTGCCTTCGCTGCCTGCCGCGCTCGAGGAGGCGGCCGAGGCCGGCGCGACGGTCGTTGGGCTCGACCCCGCGGCGCCGCTCGCGCTCGCCTCGCTCGATCTCCGGGGCCCGACGGTGCTCGTCATCGGCAGCGAGCACACCGGGATGCACCGCTCCGTGCGCCGCGCGTGCGGCGTCCTCGCGCACCTCGTCCCGCCGGGCCGAGTGCAGTCGCTGAACGCCTCGGTGGCGGCCGGGATCGCGCTCTATGAGGCAGCGAAACAGCGAGTGAACTCAGCTGGTTAGAATCAACTCTCGAAGGTACTTTCTAGAGGTGTCGCCGGGCCCTGAACACCCGTCACGCGTGGCGCCCCCGCGATTCCATTGAATGGAAGGTCGGTCCGGCGCGGAACCTCGCGGCCAAGCCGTCGTGGTTTCGCGGGGTTACGCCCGCGAAGATCAAGCGGCGGATCGACTCTGCCCGCGCGCTTCACGCGCTCCCTCAGCTACTCGAAGAACGGCGCGTAAGTGCGCGACGAAACGCGTGGATCGCGCGCTCGACCTCGCTCGCGGTGGTGGCGTCGCCGAGGCTCGCTCGAACCGCGGAGCGCGCGCGCTCTTCGCCGAGCATGGCGCGGATGACCGGCGAGGCCTCGCTCGTGCCGGCGCTGCACGCGCTCCCGCTCGACACCGACACGCCGAGCAGATCGAGCGCGGCGACCAGCTCGTCGCCGCGCCAGCCAGGAAACGAGAAGCTCGCCACGTGCGGCAGGCGCGGCGCCGCGCCGTTCTCCTCGCCGTGCTCGGCGAGCGCGCCCGCGAGGCGCGCGCGGAGCGGCTCGAGCGCGGCGTAGCGCGCGGGGCCGTCCTTCGCGCGCGCGGCGGCCGCGCCGAACCCCGCGGCGGCGATCGGATCGAGCGTGCCCGGTCGGAGCCCGCGCTCCTGCGCGCCGCCGACGAGCAGGGGCCGGGGCGCCGGCGGGCCGCGCCAGGCGAGCGCGCCGATCCCCTTCGGCCCGCGGAGCTTGTGGGCCGCGACCGACACCGTGTCGGCGCCCTGCCAGCTCGAGGCCGGCAGCTTGCCGAGCGCCTGCACGGCGTCCACGTGGAGCCGCAGCCCGGCGGCGTGCGCCAGCGCCGCCGCGCGGGCGATGGGCTGGATTACCCCGGTCTCGTGGTTGGCGGCCATGAGCGCGACGCGCGAGCCGGGCGGGAGCCCACCGAGGAGCTCTGGCCACGCGTCGAGCTCGATCATCCCCGATTCCGCGACGGGCAGCCAAACTACCGGCCTCCCCTCGGCGGCCAAGCGCTCGGCCACGCGGATGATCGACGGGTGCTCGAGGCGCGAGAGCGCGAGCCCGAGAGCGTCGTGGAGCGCGAGGTTGTTCGCCTCGGTGCCTCCGCTGGTAAAGAGGACGTCGCGCGGGTGCGCCTCGATGAGGGCGGCGAGCGCCTCGCGGGTGTCCTCGATCACGGCGCGGGCGCGGCGCCCGTCGGCATGGATGCTCGACGGGTTCGCCCAGCACGCCTCGAGCGCGGCGCGCATCGCGGCGCACACCTCGGGCAGGGGCGGCGTGGTCGCGTTCCAGTCGAGGTAGACGCGCGGCCCGCTCACGAGTGGCTCTCGGGCGCGCGCGCTGCGAACACGAGATAGAACGCCGAGCCGGAGAGGCGCTCGCCCCCGATGAGCTCGTCGGCGGGGGACACCACTCGCGCGTCGCCGCCGTGCCCCCGCGCGATGCCGCGCGCGATGGCGAGCCCGACCCCTGCGCCGCCCACCGAGCGCGTCGGAGAGCCGTCGGCCTGGACGAACGGCTCGAACAGCCGCCCGAGCTGGCTCGGCGGCACGCCCGGGCCGCTGTCGGCGACGCACAGCTCGAGCTGACCGCCGGCGAGCGCGCGCGCGCGCAGGCCGACCGTACCGCCCTCCGGCGTGAATTTCGCGGCGTTGTCGAGCAGCTGGTCGAGGGCGCGCCCGAGGCGCGCGGGATCGCCGAAGGCCGGGAGCCCGTCGCCGGGGAGCTCGGAAATGAGCCGGATCCGTCGCTCCGCCAGGCGGTCCGCGCAGCGGGCGAGCCCGCGCCGCGCGACCTCGGTGAGGTCATAGTCGCGGTGCGCGAAGCGCATGCGACCGGTCTCGGTGCCGGTCACGTCGAGCAGGTTGTCGATGAGCCCGCGGAGCCGACCAACGCACTCGTCGACCGCGCGGAGCGCCTTCTCTTGAGCCGGTGAGAGCGGCCCGAGCTCGCCGTCGCGGAGCAGCTTCACGTAGCCGACGATCGGCGTCATCGGGGTCGCGAGCTCGTGCGACACGTTCCGGTAAAACTCCTTGCGCGCCTGATCGAGCTCCACGAGCCGCACGTTGGCCGCGGTCAGCTCCGCGATGGTCTCCTCGAGGTGCCCGACGATGCGCTGGCTCTGCGAGCGGAGCTGCGCGCCCGTCTCGTCGACCGAGACCTGCTCGCGCCGCCCCCCGAGATAGCCGCGCACGGTGTTCGCGAACGAGCGGGCGTCGATGGGCTTCTGCAGGAAGCCGTCCGCGCCGACCGCGAGGCTCGTCTCGCGGCGCCCCTCGGCGGTGATCGCCACGATGGGCACGTCGCGGAGCGCCGGCTCGGCGCGCAGGCGCAGCGTCACCTCGTAGCCGTCGAGCCCCGGGATCGCGATGTCCACCAGCACCAGATCCGGGTGCTCGGTGAGCGCCTTGCGGACCCCCTCGAGCCCGTCGGCCGCGTCGATCACCTGAAAGCCGGCGGGCGTGAGGAGCTTTCGCACCAGCAGGCGGTTGGCGGGATCGTCCTCGATGTGAAGCACGCGCGCCATCGGGCCCGCCCGAGTCTTCCCGTTCGCGGCGGCCCTCGCAAGCCGTAAGACGCCGCGGCGCTCGCCAGGGTAGCGCGGCACGCGCGAGCGGCTTCCCGCTTGACGGCGCCCGTGCGCCGCGAAAAGTTCGCGCGCGAGAGCCCCGTGAGCGACGCGAGCGAGCCCGAGAGTCCGCCCGACGACGCGGCCGCCCCGCCCGTCGAGGCGGAGGACCGCGCGGCGGACGCGCTCCGCGACCGCACCCATCCCCTGCTCGGCGCACGCGCGGCGTACCCGCTCGCGTTCCTCTCCGGGCTGCTCTACTTCCTCGCCTTCCCCGGCATCGATCTCTGGCCGCTCGCCTTCGTGGCGCTCGCGCCGCTCATCGTCGCGCTCCGCGGGCAGCGCGCCCGGCGCGCGACCGCGCTCGGCTGGCTCGCCGGCTTCACGATGACGATGTTCGGCTTCTACTGGCTGATGGAGATGCTCCAGACGTTCAGCGGCTTCCCGTGGCCGCTGTGCCTCGTCTTCATGGCCTTGCTCTGCGGCTACCAGGCGGGCCGGATCGGGCTGCTCGGCTGGCTCTCGGCGCGCGCCGAGCTCCGCGGCTGGCCCCCCGGACCGGTGTTCGCGCTCGCCTTCGCGGCGAGCGAGCTCACCTTCCCGCTGCTCTTTCCCTGGTACTACGGCGCGACCGTCCACCAAGTCCCCGCGCTCATCCAGGTCGCCGAGCTCGGCGGGCCGATCGCGGTCGCGCTGGTGCTGGTCGCGGCGAACCTCGCGGTCGCCGAGCTCGCGCTCGCGCGCCTCGAGAAGCGCCGGCTCCGCTGGAAGGTGGCGGGCGGGCTCGCCGCGGTCCCGGCGCTCGCCGCGCTCTACGGGGCGGTCCGGATCCCGATGGTCGACGCCGCCGTCCGCGCGGCACCGAAGGCGCGCGTCGGGCTGGTGCAGGCCAACATGAGCCTGCTCGGCAAGCGCAGCCAGAAGTCGGAGGGGCTACGCCGCCACGTCGCGCTCACCCGCGAGCTCGAGGAGGACGGCAAGCTCGATCTGGTCGTCTGGAGCGAGACGAGCGTGATGAGCGCGGTCGACGAGGCAGAGGTCCCGCTCGTCTATCCCCTCACCTTCACCAGGCGCCTGGGCGTCCCCGCCATCTTCGGCGGGGTCATCGTGCGCGAGGTGAGCGACGCCCGGCGCTACGTGCTCTTCAACTCGGCGCTCGCGAGCGACGCCAGCGGGCGCATCGTCGGCCGGTACGACAAGCAGTTCCTGCTCGCCTTCGGCGAATACCTGCCCTTCGGCGGGGTGTTCCCGAAGCTCTACGAGTGGTCGCCGAACTCCGGGAAATTCACCCCCGGGACCAGCTTCGCCCCGCTCGAGGTGGCCGGCCACGAGGTCGGCACGTTCATTTGCTACGAGGACATCAGCCCGTCCTTCGTCAACCAGATCGTCCGCACCGGGGATCCGTCCCTGCTCGTCAACATCACCAACGACGCCTGGTTCGGCGACACCACCGAGCCCTGGATCCACCTCGCCCTCGCGAGCTTCCGCGCGGTCGAGCACCGACGCTACTTCGTCCGCTCGACCAACAGCGGCGTGAGCGCCTTCATCGATCCGGTGGGGCGAGTCGTCGCCCACACGCCCACCTTCCAGGAGGCCGCGCTCGCGCACGAGATCGCCTGGCTCCGAGCGCGCACCCCGTACGAGCTCTGGGGCGACGGGCCCTGGTGGCTAGTTGCCGCGGCGAGCTTCGCGGGGGCCTTCTTCCGGCGCCGGCCGCCCCGACCTGCCAAGGCGCAAAATATTCGCTACAGTGAATAACATGCGTACACGAGCGCGCAAGCGCGCACGGCTGACGTGGCGCGCATTTTTTGCACGGCTCACCCCGGAGGCTCGTGGGGGATGGTTGCCGGTCCGGCGCGAAACCCCGCGCTCCGTCGAGCGCGGCGCGAATATCTGCCGCCCGAGCCCCGTCCATCTCGCGGTGAGCCTCTGTTTCGCCCGGCTCCTCTGAGCAGGGAAAGCAGGGGAAATTGACGAACCGTCTCTCGTATGAGAAATTGCCGGGCTGGTCCTCGCTCCGGGGGCCGTCTGGAAGAGGCACCGCGGTGCCTCGATCGCGCGGCCACCGAGCGCCGCTCACGGCACGCTCGGGTCGATGATCGAGCCTTCGTCGTCTGAACGGGGCACAAGGAATAGGGAGAAGTACAAAATGAAGAAGAATGCTTGGGCGATGATGGCAGCTTTGGGCTTCGCGGCTTCGCTCGTGGTCGCGGGCTGCACCGTGACGACGACCGACGGCAACACCGACGGCGGCGCGGGCAGCGGGAACACGGGCAACACCGGCAACACGGGCGGCACGGCCGGCTCCGGCACGGGCGGCACGGCCGGCAACAGCACGGGCGGCACGGCTGGCAGCAGCACGGGCGGCACCGGCGGCAGCTCGGCCGAGTGCAACCCGACCGATCCGACCAACAGCACCTGCGATACCTGCGTGCAGACCAACTGCTGCGAGCAGTGGAAGAAGTGCACCGATGACTGCGCGACCGAGCTCCCCTGCATCCAGGACTGCATCTTCAACCTGGTCTCCGACGGCGGCGTCGCCGACGACGCGGCGCTGGCCACCTGCGCCGGCCAGTGCGCCAAGGACGCGAGCGGGGTGATCGCCGACACCACCAACGAGCTCATCAGCTGCATGAACGACGAGACGGTCGCGACGAACTGCCGCGCCGAGTGCTTCCAGCAGTAAGCCTCGCTGGTCGTCGAGAGCTCACCGGCGGGCCCCCTCATCGAGGGGCGCCCGCCGATGGCTTTTTTTGCGCGCCCGAGCCGGTGGCCGTCCGCGACGCCGGCCGCGACGGACCGCCAGCCCCCGCTCCCCCTCCCCGCTCGAGTCGAAGCGCGCCGGCTAGGCGCCCATCGACTTCTTGAAGCGCTTGGCGTCCGCGAACATGTCCACGTTCGTGAACACGTAGATGGCGTCCTGCTCCGGCGCGCTCGCGGCGATCTCGGCGAGGCGCTCGATGGCCGGATCCTCGTAGCGCGACTTGTGCCCCGCCGGGCCGGGCAGGCGATAATACGCGGTCGCGCGCGCGGAGAGGCCGTGGCGCAGGGGATCGCGCGAGGCGAGCGTGCCCGTCTCCTCGGCGAGGGCGTCGGCGTCGTCGGGCGCCCACGGCGACTCGACCTCGAACACCACCCGCGCGAACTCCGAGCTCACGCTCTTCAGGAACTCGCGGAGCGCGGCGCGGTTCGCGCGCGACGCGCTGAAATCCGGCGGGGCGACGAACACGGCCGTGCGCGCGTCGAGCTCGGCGGCGACCTCGTGGAGCGTCTTCAGGGCGGTCTCGATCACCTTTCCGGCGCGGAAGCCCTCCTGGCCGATCTCGCGGGGGGCGAGCAGCGCGAACTCGAACCCCTCGGGGGCCTCGCGACGCCAGCGGCGCAGCGTGCCCGGGCCGGGGACCGCCAGGTGTGTCTCCTGGACCTCGACAAAGAGGTGCTCCTTGAAGTAGCGCGTCGCCGGGACCGCGAACCCGGCACAACCGACCGTGAGCATGCGCCGCGACCGTAACACACCCGACCGGGACGGGCCCGGCCTTCCGCTCGCCGCCGCGATCGCACGGCGCACCCGGCCGCTCGGTCCGGCGCGGTTTCACGGGAAACAACAGCTTTCCCACACCCGCGCGGGTGTCTAGCGCTCAGCCGACGATCAGGTTGATGATCCGTCCAGGTACGTAGACGAGCTGCTTCACCGCGCGGCCGTCGACAGCCTTTGCGACCGCTGCGTCGGCGAGCGCCGCCTCGCGCGCGGCGCCCTCCGCGGCGTCCTTGGCGAGCCGCACTCGGCCGCGGACCTTGCCGTTCACTTGCACCGCGAGCTCCACGACGTCGTCCTCGCAGCGCGCGAGGTCGAAGCTCGGCCACTCGACGTCCGCGATGCTCGGCGGGTGCCCGAGCCCGGCCCAGAGCTCCTCGGCGAGGTGCGGCGCGAACGGCGACAGGCAGAGCACCAGCCGCTCGACGGCCGCGCGGGGCGCCCGGTCGAGGCCGCCGAGGCGGTTCACGAGGATCATCATGGCGCTCACCGCGGTGTTGAAGCGGAGCGCCTCGATGTCCTCTCCGACCTTCTTCACGGTGCGGTGCACGAGCTTGTCGGTCTCGTCGTCCATCGGCCCGTCCGCGAGCGGGCCGGTCGCCACCTTGTGCACGCGGTCGAGGAAGCGCCGGACTCCCTGGAGCCCGCTCGTCTGCCAGGGCTTCACCTGCTCGAGCGGCCCCATGAACATCTCGTAGACGCGCAGACTGTCGGCGCCGAACTCACGCACCACGTCGTCGGGGTTCACCACGTTGCCGCGGCTCTTGCTCATCTTCTCGGCGAGCGGGGCGAGCTTCACGCCGTGCTCGCGATGCACCGGCACGCCCTCCCGCGTGGCGACGTCCGCTTCGAGCACGAAGCAGGGCTCGACCGCTCTGCCCTCGAACGTGTACGTCCCCGCCTCGCGATCGTGGACGACGCGCGGATCGTCGCCGTCGAGCGCGCCGCCGCCGTCGACCGCGTAGTAGCGGTAGACCATGCCGAGGATCATCCCCTGGTGCACGAGCTTCGTGAACGGCTCGGGGTGCTTCACGACGCCGAGGTCGTAGAGCACCTTGTGCCAGAAGCGCGCGTAGAGGAGGTGGAGCACCGCGTGCTCGGAGCCGCCCATGTAGAGATCGACCGGCATCCAGTCGTCGTAGGCCTGCTCGCTGAAGATACGCTCGTCGTTGTGGGGGTCGAGGTAGCGGAGGTAGTACCAGCACGAGCCCGCCCACTGCGGCATGGTGTTGGTCTCGCGCGCGTACCACTTGCCTTCCTTCTCGAAGAACCGCCAGTCGCGCGCCCTCGCGAGCGGGCCGGCGGGATCACCCGGCTGGTAGTCCTCGAGCTCCGGCAAGAGTAGCGGCAGCTCGCGCTCGTCTACCGGAATGGGCGACGCGTAGTCGATGGTGTAAGGATCGCCGCGCCTCGGATCGCCGCTCGTCTCCACGGGGAAATAGATCGGGATCGGCTCGCCCCAGTAGCGCTGCCGCGAGAAGACCCAGTCGCGGAGCTTGGTGTTCACGCGGCGCCGCCCGATCCCGCGCTCCTCGAGGTAGTCGATGACGTTCTGCTTCATCTCGGGCGTCCGCTGTCCGTCGAAGAGCCCCGAGCGCACCGCGACGCCGTCTCCGGTGAAGGGCGCCTCGAGTCGGTCGTGGAGCGCGCCGTCCGGGCTCACCACCTCGATGATCGGGATATCGAACTGCCTCGCGAACTCGAAGTCGCGCTCGTCGTGCGCGGGCACCGCCATGATGGCGCCCGTGCCGTAGGCCCCGAGCACGTAGTCGGCTGTGTAAATCGGCAAGTTCGCGCCGCTCAGCGGGTTTCGCGCGTGAGCGCCGGTGTAGACGCCGGTCTTCGCCTTGTTCAGCGCGGTCCGCTCCATGTCGCTCTTGCGCTGGGCGGCCTCGGCATAGGCCTCGACCCGAGCGCGCTCCGCGGGCGCGGTGATCTCGAGCGTGAGCGGGTGATCGGGCGCGATCACCATGTAGGTCGCGCCGTAGAGCGTGTCGGGCCGCGTGGTGAACACCCGCAGCGCGTCGTCACGGCCGACCAGCGGGAAATCCACCTCGGCGCCCTCGCTCCGCCCGATCCAGTCGCGCTGCTTCTGCTTCGTCTCGGGCCAGTCGAGCGAGTCGAGATCCTGCTCGAGTCGGTCCGCGTACGCGGTGATCCGGAGCTGCCACTGCCGGAGCGGCTGACGAACCACGGGAAATCCGCCGCGCTCGCTCCGCCCGTCGATGACCTCCTCGTTGGCGAGCACCGTGCCGAGCTCGGGGCACCAATTGACGGGAATTTCCGCCTGAAACGCCAGCCCTCGCTCGAACAGCTTGAGGAAGATCCATTGCGTCCACTTGAAGTATCCGGGATCGGTCGTGTTCACCTCGCGCGACCAGTCGTAGGCGAAACCGAGCATCATGAGCTGGCGCTTGAAGACCGCGATGTTCTCGCGCGTCGTCACCGCCGGGTGGGTGCCCGTGGTGATCGCGTGCTGCTCGGCCGGGAGCCCGAAGGCGTCCCATCCCATCGGGTGGAGCACGTCGAAGCCGCGCATGCGCTGGTAACGCGCGATGATGTCCGTCGCCGTGTACCCCTCGGGGTGCCCGACGTGGAGCCCCGACCCCGACGGGTACGGGAACATGTCGAGCACGTA
Organism: Polyangiaceae bacterium; assembly: GCA_035063585.1. Classification (GTDB taxonomy): domain Bacteria; phylum Myxococcota_A; class Polyangia; order Polyangiales; family Polyangiaceae; genus JAPSGB01. Next base: position 254 of record JAPSGB010000023.1, on the reverse strand, counting down.
GAGTTTGGGTCTGCCGGGGCGGCGCGAGGCCTGGAAGGTCCGGTGGGCGCTCCAATACTCTTGCCAGCGCGGCTCGACGGCGAGGTGATCGTAAGACATGGGCCGGAGGCTCGTTTAGCAGATCCGCCCGCCGGCGGAGCACGCATCGCGCGGCGGCGCCGAGCCCGCGTGCCCTCAGCGCTTCGGCCGGGCGAGCTTCCGCTCGAGCCGGCCGCGCCGGCGCGCGCTCGCCCGCGCGGCCACGCCCGGCCCCA
>JAPSGB010000022.1:0-81070 GCA_035063585.1 Polyangiaceae bacterium | reverse complement strand
CCGCGTTCGCACCGGGGTCGGTGTTCCCCCAGGGGTACTTCCGCTGCTCACTCCCGCCCGACGCCGCGTAGTGCCACTCCGTCTCGCTCGGCAAGAACCCGCCGTCCCAAATGCAGAACGCTTGAAGCTCGTACCAGCTCGCGCAGTTGATGGGACGATTCTCGTTCCCGCCGGCTGACGGCGTCCAGGTCTCATAGCCCGAATAGCAGGCGAGGTTCGTGTCCCAGTCGACGGTCGACTGCGCGAGCTCACTCGACCAGCTCGCGTCCCAGCCCGGTTCATTACCGCCGCCAGCGCCGCCGTTCACGAGGCCCAAACCGCCGTTCAAGTGCGTGTGCTTGCCTGCTCCCGCCACCGGACGCCACCCGTCAACCCACGCCTCCACGAACTTCCGGAAACGCCCCACCGTCACTTCGTACTCGTCCAGCCGGAAATCAGCCACCGTCGCCGGGTAGTCCTTGGTCTTGTAGCCGGTCGACCCCGGGGGCTCGGTGTAGCCCCGGTAGAATGTCCCGCCCTTCACCAGTCGCGAGGTGCAGCAGCTCTCGTTGCCGCCCGAGCCGCAGTCCGTCCGCCCCTGGCCGGGGTCCGCGCAGCTCGGCTGACTGACGCACGCGCCGGCATAGCAGGTCGGTGTCGCTCCCGCGCACGCGCTCCCGCTCTCCCACGTCCCGCTCGACGAGCACGTCTGCGGCATGTTGCCCGCGCACTGCTTCGCCCCCGGCGCGCACGACCCCGTGCACTCGCCGTTCACGCACGCCTGGTTCGCGCACGCGCTCCCGCTCTCCCACGCCCCGCTCGACGAGCACGTCTGCGGCGTGCTCCCCGAGCACTGCTTCGCCCCCGGCGTGCACGACCCCGTGCACGCGCCGTTCACGCACGCCTGGTTCGTGCACGCGACCGTCGTCACCCACTGGCCGCCCACGTCACACTTCTGCGCCACGTCGCCCGAGCACCGCACCGCGTCCGGTGAGCACACGCCGATGCACGCGCCGTCCACGCACGCTTGATCGGCGCACGCGCTCCCGCTCTCCCACGCCCCGCTCGACGAGCACGTCCGCGGCGTGCTCCCGACGCACTGCTTCGCCCCCGGCGTGCACGACCCCGCGCCGCTGCTCCCCGCGGCGCCGGCCGCACCGCCCTGGCCACCTGTCCCTCCTCCACCGCCGGTCGCGCCTACCCCCGCGCTGCCGCCGCTGCTCGGCGTGCCCCCTTCATCCGACGACCCGGAACAGCCGCCGGCCGCCGCCAGCATCCCGAGCCCACCGATCACCGCCAGCCATCGTCCCCGAACATTCATCGCTGCTACTCCTGCGAGGCCGGTCGCCCCATAACCTCGGAAAGGACGCTCGCCGGCGGCACCGCGCCGCGGAGCTTCCTCTCACCCGCTCCACGGCGCGATGCTAGCCGGATTCGTGGAGCGTCGGTCGGGAATATCGGCGCGCTGGAGCGGCGGGTGACCCGATGACCTGACGGGCGGCCGGCCGTGTCGGAGCGACGTGAGGTGCGGCGTGGGATTGGTCTTGTGGGGGGCCTTCGCCCCCCGCAGCTTGCTTCGCAACTGCTCCCCCCGCCGCTGCGCGGGTGCGCGAGTGCGCGTTTGTGGCTCGAAATGGCGAGCTACCTACCGGGGCGGGGCGGGCGCGGGTATCCTCCGGGGCATGTCTCTCGTCCGAATCGGTGTCGGCCACTACTTCCTCGCGGCGCTCCTCTCGCTCTCCGGCGCGGTCGCCTGCTCGTCGAGCGACGACGACGGCGGCGGCTCGAGCGGCCCGAAGCGCTTGAAGCCGCTCGCGTCGGCCTCGTTCGTCACCGACGGGACGCTCCAGCCCGTGAAGGAGCGGCCGAGCCAGCCGACCGAGCTGGTGCCCAAGGATCCCGACTCACTCGAGCAGCTCCTCGCCGACGGCTACGGCGACTTGGTGAAGGGCCCGGCCGAGACGATCCACGGCGCGACGCTCGACGGCACGGCGCCACCCGCGGCGAACCCGAGCGCGACGCTCCTCACCCGCTGGGTGCACCTCGCCGACACGCAGCTCGCCGACGACGAATCACCGGCGCGGCTCGCGAACTTCGACGCCGCCGGCGCCACCGCCGGCGCGTTCCGCCCGCAGGAGGCCTACGAGTGCTACGTGCTCCGCGCCGCCGTGCGGACCATCAACGCGGTAGGCCGACAGTTCCCGCTCGACTTCGTCTTGCTCGGCGGCGACAACGCCGACAACGCGCAAGACAACGAGAACGATTGGTTCCTCGCCATCCTGAACGGTACGAGCTCGGTCGAGTGCGACTCGGGCGCCGACGACGACCCCGTCCGGGGCGCCAACAACGACCCGAAGGATCCGCTCGCCTCCGAGGGCCTCGACGTGCCGTGGAAGTGGGTCAGCGGAAACCACGACGTCCTGAACCAAGGTAACTTCCCGACTGCGCCGAAGGTGGAGGTGTACGTCGGCGCTCAGGCGTCGGGCGGCACGCGGGATTGGTCCCAGCCGGGCGGCCCGATCGTCAGCGGCGAGGTGATCCCGGATCCGCGCCGCAAGCCGCTGAGCCGCGCCGAGCTGGTCGCGAAGGTCGCGGGCGACGCGGACGGTCACGGGCTCGACGACGCGACGGTGAGCTACGGTGCGGCCTTCTACACCTTCGACGCGCCCTCGAGCCCGCTCCGCTTCGTCGTGCTCGACACGACGCCGGATACCGGCTCGGCCGACGGCATGATCCGCCAGGAGGACGTGGACGGCTTCATCAAGCCGGCGCTCGAGCAGGCGCAGGCGGACGGCAAATGGGTGATCGTCACCTCGCACCACCCCGCGCGCTCGTTCACGGACGGCAGCGGTTTCGGCGGCAAGAAGCAGGAAAATACCCTCACCACCGACGACTGGCACGAGCTGCTCGGCAGCTACCCGAACGTGCTCGCGCACCTCGCGGCGCACACCCACGTCTACACGGTGACCGCGGTGCACCCGACGAGCGGCCACACGTACTGGGAGATCGAGACGGACTCGCTCGCGGATTTCCCGGGTCAGGCGCGGATGTTCGAGCTCTGGGACCAGGGGGACGGTAACCTCACCCTGCGCGCCATCCCGTTCGACTACGCGGCGGATGACGACCCGCTCGCGGCCGCCGGCCGGGCGCGCGCGGTGGTGGACTACACCTCGGGCTGGCTCGATCCGAGCTCGGGCCCCGGCGAGCCGGCGGCGCGCGCGGTCGAGCTCTGGCTACCGAAGCCCGCCGCGCCCTGACCCGCGCCGCGTCAGTCGCAGCGCTCCGCGTGCGTCGCGCGAGCGAGCTCGATGAACGCGCGCGAAGCCGGGCCGCGCGGCTTCGCGCCGGCCCATACTAGCCCTGCGTGACGCCCCGAGCCTTGGCGCTCGAGCGGCACCGCGACGAGCCGGCGCGCGCGGACCTCGTGCGCGACCGCGAGCGACGGCAAGATGGCGAGCCCGAAGCCGAGCTCGACCAGCTTTTTTTGCACCTCGACGCTGTTCGTCTCCATCACGACCCGCGGCGCCTCGGGGAGGGTCGCGAACCCGGCCTCGAGGTGCGCGCGGGTGGCCGTGGTGCGATCGAGCAAGATGAGCGGCTCGCCGGCGAGCGCGTCGAGCCGCACGCGGCGGCGAGACGCGAGCGGGTGCGCGGGCGGCGCGACCACCACGTCGGTGAGCGCGGCGAGCCGCACGCTCTCGAGCCCGTGGGCCTCGCCGCCCGCGAGCGGCAACGACACCACGCCGACGTCGACCTCGCGCGAGGCGACGCGCGCCGCGATGGCGGGCGACGGCGCGGTATCGAGCCGGAGCTCGACGCCGGGGTAGCGCTCGCGGAACGCGCGCAGCGCCGCGGGCAGGAGGTAGAGCGCGAAGGTGTCCGTGGTGCCGACCACCAGCCGCCCCGTCTCGAGCTCGCCGAGCTCGGCGAGCGCCGCGCGCGCCGCCTCGCCTTCGTCGAGCACGCGCTCGGCGAGCGGTAAGAAGAGCCTCCCGGCCTCGGTGAGGTGAACCGCGCGCCCCTCACGGACCAGGAGCGCGGCGCCGAGCTCGCGCTCGAGCTGCGCCACCGACTGGCTCACCGACGGCTGCGTGACGCCGAGCGCGCGCGCCGCCGCCGAGAACCCGCCGCGGCGCACGACCACCACGAATACGCGGAGACGCTCGCTCGAGAGCGGGCTCGGGGGCAGAGCTCTCCCTGCTTTCGCCAATGAATTCATGGATAATCCATTAGCACTACTTATGCGCCGCGGGGCGGCACCTGCCTCCGTCAGTGGCAGTTCTTGAAGTTGACGGTGGCCTTCACCTCGTGGCCGTTGCCCGAACAAGTCGCGCTGATGGTGCCCTCGATGTTCTCGATGTCGTTCACCTTGCTGTTCTGCCGCTTCATGGTGAGCGTGCCGCACCCGACGCCGATGACCGGCCCCGTCTCCGCGCCGCCCGGGAACAGCGCCACCTGCAGCTCGCCGGTGTCGAGCACCTGGAAGCGCAGGCGGTCATTGCTCTTGTTGGTGAAATCGACCCCGGAGAACTTGGGGAGGAACGCCTCCCCGGAGCGACAGGCGTCCGCCTCGAAGCTCTTCCCGTCCACCGTGATGTTGCCATCGAGCTTGGCGCGGCACGCGAGCAGCGCGCCGGCGACGACGATCACCGAACCCGTGAGAGTACCCCGCATGGCCGGCGAAGATATCACCCATTGCCTCCCGAATCTGGAAGTTTCTTCTTCGCCCTTTCGCCCTTTCTCCCTTTCGCCCTTTCTCGCTTGCCGCGCGCCCGGCCCCGCCCGATGACTCCTCTCATGGACGGGACGCCGCTCGACCGAGAGCGCTACGTGAGCCTCGAGACCTTCCGCAAGGATGGGAGCGGCGTAAAGACGCCCGTCTGGGCTGCGCCGCTCGATGGCGGGCTCGTCGTCTTCAGCGAGGGCCGCTCGTACAAGGTCGCGCGCATCCGGCGCGACCCGCGCGGGCGCGTCGCCGGCTGCTCGGTGCGCGGCGTCGTCCACGGCCCCTGGTACGAGGCGCGCTGCTCGCTCATCGAAGACGCGCGCGAGGTCGCGCGCGCCCACGCAGCCATCCGGAAGAAGTACGGATTTCAGGGGTTCATCCTCGACGTCGCGGCGGGCCTCGCCGGCCGGACGAAGCGGCGAGCCTGGCTCCGCATCGAGCTCACCGAAGCGCCGCCGGGCAAAGAATGACCCGCGGGAGGGTGGTCGGTCCGGCGCGGAACCGCGCGGCGCGAGGGCGCGCCGAGCCGAGGGCCGCTCGCGGGAGCGGCCGAGGTGAACCGATCCGCTCGCGCGGCGCGCTCTCGCGCGCGCTCGGCGCCCTCGCCGCCGCGCTCGTCCTCGCGACGCTCGGCGCCGGATGCGTGCACAAGCCGACCATGGAGCTCGCTCACGCGCAGGTGAGCCAGGTCGGGCCGAGCGGGATCGTGATGACCGTCTACCTGCGGGTGAACAACCCGAACGGCTTCGACGTCCAGATCCGCAACGTGCGGGTGGAGAGCGTGGTGCAGGGGCGCTGGGCGCTCCCGCCCGTCGCGTACAGCCCGAACCAGTGGCTCCCGGGCGACGGCACCACCATCGTCGAAGCGCCGGTCGTCATTCCGTGGCCGCTCGTGATGCCGCTCCTCGCCGAGACGGTGGCGAGCCCCTCCATCAAGTATCGGGTGCGCGGCCAGGTGGACGTGACCGCGATCCGCTCGGTGGGGATCCAGAGCGACAACTACCCGGTGGACGAGACCGGGAGCGTCCCGCGCGGCATGGTCGTGCAGGCGGCGCAGACGATGTTCCCGTACGCGCGCTGAGGCGCGGGGGGCGGCGTAGTATCGTCCCGCCATGGTCCGCTCTCGCTCCGCGATGCTCGTCGGCCTCGCGCTCGTCGCCTGCGGGCCCGACCGCGGCGCGACGCCCGCCACGCACCCCACGGGGACGCGCGCCGCGCCGCCGCCCGCGCAGGCGACGCCCGCCGCGGCTGCGCCCGCGCGACCCGACTACGGCTACCCCGCGACGCGCCGCGACGACGTGCGGGAGACGCTCCACGGCGTGACCGTCAGCGATCCGTACCGCTGGCTCGAGGACGAGAAGAGCCCCGAGGTCCGCGCGTGGATGGCGGCAGAGGACGCCTTCGCGCGGGAGCGGCTCGCGCGGCTCCCGGGGCGCGACGGGTTCCGAACGCGGCTCGCCGAGCTCTTCTACGCCGAGGCCATGGGGACCCCGCGGCGCTTCGGGTCGCGCTTCTTCTTCATGCGCCGCCCGCCGAAGAGCGAGAAATGGATCGTGTACGTTCGCGAGGGGAAGACGGGGCGAGAGCGCGTGCTCCTCGATCCGAACACCTGGTCGACCGACGGCTCGCGGTCGCTCGGTAGCTGGAGCGTCTCCTGGGACGGCAAGAAGGTCGCGTATGGTGTGCGCGCCAACAACTCGGACGAGGCCACGCTCCACGTGCGCGACGTCGGCACCGGCGCGGAGTCGACCATCGACGTCATCGAGGGCGCGAAATACGCCTATCCGCGCTGGAGCGCGAAGAGCGACGCGTTCTACTACACCTGGGTGCCGCCGGTGGGCGCCGTCTCGGTCGCCGACCGGCCGGGTTACGCCGAGCTCCGGCGTCACCGTCTGGGCGAGGCTCCGCAGCAGGACGTGACCGTGCGCGAGCCGACCCGCGACGCGAGCACGTTCCTCTATCCCGCGCTCGACAAGAGCGGGCGCTGGCTCTTCGCATACGTCGAGCACGGCTGGAGCGGCACGGACATCTTCTTCCAGGATCTCCGCGAGCCTCCCGCGAAGCGCGCGTGGAAGCGGCTCACCGACGCGAAGGACGGGAGCTTCTCGGTCATCGCCCATCGGGATCGCTTCATCCTGTTCACCAACGCGGGCGCACCGACCTTCCGCGTGCTCCGCGTGGAGCCGAGCCACCCGGCCCGTGAAGACTGGAAGGAGCTCGTGCCCGCGCGCCCGGACGCGACGCTCGAGTCGGTCACCCTGGTCGGCGGCAAGCTCTCGCTAAAGTACCTGGTGGACGTCGTCTCGCGGCTCGAGCTCCGCGACCTCGATGGCAAGCTGATTCGCGAGGTGGCGCTGCCCGGGCTCGGCACCGCCTCGTCGCTCGTGGGCGATCCCGACGACGACCTCGCCTACTTCGCCTACGAGTCCTTCACCGAGCCGCCCATCATCTTCGAGACGTCGGTAAAGACGGGCGCGCAGAGCGTCTTCTACGAGACGAAGCTCCCCATCACCCCGGCACGCTTCGTCGCCGAGCAGGTCAAGTTCCGCTCGAAGGACGGGACGAGCGTCCCGATGTTCGTCATCCACGCGAAGGAGGCGAAGCGCGACGGCGCCAACCCGACCATCCTCTACGGATACGGCGGCTTTCAGGTCGCCGAGACGCCGAGCTTCTCGTCGTCGATTTATCCGTGGCTCGAGCAGGGCGGCGTGTACGTCATCGCGAACCTGCGCGGCGGGAGCGAGTACGGCGAGGAGTGGCATCGCGCGGGGATGCGCCGGAAGAAGCAGAACGTGTTCGACGACTTCATCGCCGCCGCCGAGTCGCTCACCCGGCTCGGTTGGACGGCGCCGGCTCACCTCGCGGCGCGCGGCGCCTCGAACGGCGGGCTCCTGGTCGGCGCGGCGGTCACCCAGCGCCCGGACCTCTTCGGCGCGGCGCTCTGCGGGGTGCCGTTGCTCGACATGCTCCGCTACCACCGGTTCGGCTCGGGGAAGACCTGGACCGAGGAGTATGGCTCGGCGGACGACGCCGAGGATTTCCGCGCGCTCTACGCCTATTCGCCGTATCACCACGTCGTCCGGGGCACCAACTATCCGCCGCTGCTCATGCTCTCGGCCGACAGCGACGACCGCGTCGATCCGATGCACGCGCGGAAATTCGTGGCGGCGCTGCAGGACGCCTCGACCGGCGGCGAGGTGCTGCTCCGCATCGAGAAGCACGCCGGCCACGGCGGCGCCGACCTCGTCAAGGCGTCCGTCGAGAAGCTCGCCGACGAGTACGCCTTCGCTTGGGCGAAGCTCGGCCCGAAGCGGTAGGGCTACCGGTCCGCCGACCGGGCCTTATGGAGCGCCGAGTCCGGCGATCTCGGCCTGGGCGCCAACGGAGCGCCGCGCGCCGAGACCGCCCTCTTACCTCGCGCAGAGAGCGCGGGGCTCTAACCCTAACCGAGAGATCCACGATGACCCCCGTCACCCAACGAACCTGCAAGCTCGCCGTCGCGGCCCTCGCCTGCGCCGCCGCCTGGCTGGCCCCCTCGAGCGCTCAGGCCGACGATCCGCACCAGAGCGGGAAGTTCGGCCTCGGCGCCGTGGTCGGCTACCCCGGCCTCGGCGTCAGCATGAACTATTTCTTGAGCTCGGGCTCGTCGCTCCAGCTCGATCCCGTCCTCTACCTGCGCGACTCCGGCGGCCACGGCGACGCCCACGTCGGCTTCGGCGGCCGAGTCGATTACCTATTTTGGCCCTCGAAGCTCCACTCGTGGAGCTCGACGGATCTCGTGTGGTTCTTCGGCCCCGGTGCGAACCTCTACCTCGGCAACGGCGGCTTCGGGCTCGGCGCCGAGCTCCCGGTCGGGCTCGGGCTCACCTTCAACAAGGCCTCGATCGATCTCAACGTGGAGGGCGTGCCCGTGCTGCACGTGCTCGACGACGACGGGGTGAACCTCGCCTTCGGGATCGGCGGCGCGCTGAACGCGCGCTACTATTTCTAGCGCTCGCCGAGCGCGGGGCTCAGCGACGCCGGCGCGCGAGCCCCGCGAGGCCGAGGAGCGCAAAGCCGAGCGCGCCTGCGCCGCCCGGCACGCGAGATTCCGCGCCGACCCGACACCCGCACGAGCCATCGTCGCCGCTCTCGGCGTTGCCGTGGCCGCCGGTCGCGGCGGTACCCGAGTCCACCTCGGGGCCGCCGTCGCCGAGCGCACCGCCGCCGGACGCTCCCCCGGTGCCGGCGCTCGCGCCGCCCGTCGCCGCCGCGCCGCCCGTCGCCGCCGAGCCACCACCCGCCCCGGCGGTCGCGCCCGAGCCCGCGGTGCCGGCCGTGCCAGCCGCCGCGGCGGTCCCCGCCGAACCGGCCGCGCCTGCGGAGCCGGCCGCGCCTGCGGAGCCGGCCGCGCCACCAGCGCCACCTGCACCGCAGGTCACCGAGCACGGACCGAGCACGCCGCCAGCGCACTCCTTTACTCCGTCGCCGCACGCCGTGTGGCACGCGGTGGTGCTCGGCGCGTCGCACGCGGACCACCCCGACGCGGTGCAGGTGCGCGTGCCCTCGATGCCGCACGCGCCCGAGCACGACTCGCTCACGACGGCCTGCACGATCGCCGAGAGCGCGTCGGTGAGCTCCGACGGCGAGGTCGCTTGCAAGTAGCAGCTCGGCGAGGTGCTGTCCTTGTCGCATCCGGGGAGCGGCGTGCCGCCGGCGTAGGCCGCGCGGTTCAGCGTGCGCGCGTCGGTCGCGGCGCCGAAACCCACCACGTAAGTCGGGACCGCCGTCTTGGTGAGCTCCTGGACGCCGAGCACGGGCCACTCGCGCACGCAGTAGCAGCCGTCCGCGTTGTATCCGGCGCAATTCGGATCGCTCGTGCCGGACTGGCACGAGTTGCAGGTGGGGCAGCTCGATACGCCCATCAGCGAGCAGTCCGCGCTGGTCGCGCAGCGCGGCGCGCCGCTTGAGCCCGGGATGTCGCAGAACTGCCAGCCATCGGTCATGAAGACGACGTAGTTCTTCCGCCCCGCCTCGGTGATGCCGGGGTACTGCGAGGCCGCCACCAGGCTCTGCCCGGCCGGCGTCTGGTTGTTCGCGGGGATGGTGAGCGAGCCGATCGCGGACTCGATGTCCGCCTCGCGGCCCGCGCCGACGTCCACGCGCACGGTGCCGGTCGAGCACTGCCCGGTCGGCCCCGGGAAGGTCATCAGCCCGTACTGCGCCGCGCCCGTGTACCGCGCGAAGACCGCCTGCACCGCGTCCTCCACCGCTTTCCACTTGGTAACGGTGCCGCTGCCGCTCGAGATCTGTTGCAGCATCGACGACGAGGCGTCCATCACGAACAGGATCCGCGGCGGGTCGCAGCTCTGCGCGTGGGCCGCCGACGGGAGCAGAGAGACGAGCGCGGCGCCGAGCGCCGCCGAAGCCAAGCTGACGTTCTTCATGGGCGCGCCTCATACCATATGTAGGGACATGTCGGTGCGGCGCGAAACCAGCCGAGACGACGGGCCCGCGGCGCGGAGGCGTGCCAACCGCATAAGACACGAATTACGTTACGCTTCATGGCGCGGCGGGCGAGCCGGGAGGTCAGCTCGCGCGCCGGCCGAGGCCGCGCGGGCGAGCCCGCAGGCCCACGGTCGCTGGCGGCGGGAGTCGCGGGGCTAGCGGACGGCGAAGCGGGCGGACGTCGCGCGCGCGCCGAATGTGCCATACAATGGAATTACTTATGCTTCTAATCAGTAATTATTAGATTTTACGATGTGCCTCGGTGCGCCATCCTCGAGGTCATGCTGATCCTACCGGGCGGAGAGGCGCTGTCGCGCGCGGGGCTCTCACGGCGCGTCGCGACGCTCCGCGAGCTCGAGCTGGGCGTCACCAGCGCAGCCGCGCGCTTCGTGCACTTCGCCGACACCGATGGCGAGCTCTCGGCGAGCGAGCGCGCCGTCCTCGCCCACCTGCTCGACTATGCCGCGACGCCTCCCCTCGCCGGCTCGCCCGGCGCCACCCCGTCGCCCGGCGAGCGGCACCGCTTCATCGTAGTGCCGCGGCTCGGCACGCGCTCCCCCTGGTCGAGCAAGGCGACCGACATCGCGCGAAACTCAGGGCTCGAGAAGGTGCGCCGGCTCGAGCGCGGGGTCGACTGGTGCGTGGCGGGCGCAGTCCGCGACGAGGCCGCGCTCCGCGCCGCGCTCCATGATCGAATGACCGAGAGCGTGCTCGATGCGCCCGAGGCGGCTCGCGCGCTCTTCGAGCGCGCCGCGCCTCGGCCGCTCACCAGGATCCCGCTCCGCGCCGCCGGCCGCGACGCGCTGACCCAAGCCAACCAGACCCTCGGGCTCGCGCTGGCGCCAGACGAAATCGACTACCTCATGGAAGCGTTCGGCGCGCTTGGGCGCGATCCGACCGACGTCGAGCTCATGATGTTCGCGCAGGCGAACAGCGAGCACTGCCGGCACAAGATCTTCAACGCGAGCTTCACGCTCGACGGCACGCCGCAGGCGCGCTCGCTGTTCTCGCTGATCCGCGCGAGCACCGAGGCGAGCCCGGCCGGCGTGCTCTCGGCCTATCACGACAACGCGGCCGTCATCGAGGGAACTACGGGCGCGCGCTTCTTCCCGAACCCCAAGACCCGCCGCTATGAGTTTCACACGGAACCGATCCACGTCGCGATGAAGGTCGAGACGCACAACCACCCGACCGCGATCGCGCCGGCGCCGGGCGCCGCGACCGGCTCGGGTGGCGAGATCCGGGACGAGGGCGCGACCGGGCGCGGCGCCAAGCCGAAGGCGGGGCTGGTCGGGTTCTCGGTTTCGAACCTGCGGCTCCCCGGCGCCATCCGCCCGTGGGAGCGCGCGGCGCGGAAACCCGAGCGCATCGCGAGCGCGCTCGACATCATGCTCGAGGGGCCCATCGGCGGCGCCGCCTTCAACAACGAGTTCGGGCGTCCAGCGCTCACCGGCACCTTCCGCACCTTCGAGCTCGAGGTCCCCGGCCCGCGCGGCCGCGAGGTGCGCGGCTATCACAAGCCCATCATGATCGCCGGCGGCATCGCCAACATTCGCGCGGAGCACGTCGAGAAAGCGCCGGTGCCGGAGGGCGCGGCCATCGTGGTGCTCGGCGGTCCGGCGATGCTCATCGGGCTCGGGGGCGGCGCGGCGAGCAGCGTGGCGAGCGGCCAGAGCGCGGCCGAGCTCGATTTCGCCTCCGTGCAGCGCGACAACGCCGAGATGCAGCGGCGCTGTCAAGAGGTCATCGACGCCTGCTGGGCGCTCGGCGAGAACAGCCCGCTCGCGAGCATCCACGACGTCGGCGCCGGCGGCCTCTCGAACGCGGTGCCCGAGCTCGTGCACGGCGGGGGGCGCGGCGCGCGGCTCGAGCTCCGGCGCGTGCCGAGCGACGAGCCCGGGCTCTCGCCGCTCGAGCTCTGGTGCAACGAGGCGCAGGAGCGCTACGTGCTCGCCATCCCGAGCGAGCGGCTCGCGGCGTTCGAGGCCATCGCGCGCCGCGAACGTTGCCCGTACGCGGTGCTCGGCCACGCGACGAGCGCGCAGGTTCTGTTGATGGATGACGCGCACCTCGGCGACCGCCCCATCGAGCTCCCGCTCGAGGTCCTGCTCGGTAAGCCGCCGCGCATGCAGCGCGACGCGAGGCATGAGCCGGTCGCGTTCGAGCCGTTCGATGCCTCCCGGCTCGACCTCCGCGAGGCGCTCGAGCGCGTGCTCCGCCTGCCCACCGTCGCCGACAAGACGTTCCTCGTCACGATCGGCGATCGTAGCGTGACCGGGCTCGTGGTACGCGACCAGATGGTGGGGCGCCATCAGGTGCCGGTCGCGGACGCGGCGGTCACCGCAGCGAGCTTCCGCGGCCACGCCGGCGAGGCGATGGCGATGGGCGAGCGCGCGCCGCTCGCCATCCTCGACGCAGCCGCATCGGCGCGGATGGCGGTCGGCGAGGCGCTCACCAACCTCGCGAGCGCGCCCGTCCGCGCGCTCGGCGACGTGAAGCTCAGCGCGAACTGGATGGCGGCCGCAGGACACCCCGGCGAAGACGCCAAGCTCTACGACGCCGTCCGCGCGGTCGGCGCCGAGCTCTGCCCCGCGCTCGGCGTCGCGATCCCGGTAGGGAAAGACTCGCTCAGCATGAAGACGGTGTGGGGCGAGGAGAGCGTGGTCGCGCCGCTCTCGCTCGTGGTCACCGCGGTCGCGCCCATCGAAGACGTGCGCGGCGCGCTCACCCCGGCCCTCGAGGGCGGAGATACCGAATTGATTCTGGTCGATCTCGGCGCGGGGAAGTGCCGGCTCGGCGGGAGCGCGCTCGCGCAGGTGTACGGAGAGATCGGCGCGGTCCCCCCCGACCTCGACGACCCGGCCCTGTTCGCCGACTTCTTCCGCACGCTCGCCGCCGAGCGCGCGCGCATCCTCGCCTACCACGATCGCTCGGACGGCGGGCTCGCGGTGACGCTCCTCGAGATGGCCTTTGCGGGCGGCACCGGGTTCGACGTCGAGCTCGGTGCGCTGCCCGGCGAGGACGCGGCGGTGCTCTTCGCGGAGGAGCTCGGCGCGGTGCTCGAGGTGCGCGCGGAGGACGCCGAGGCCGTGCGGGCGGCGTTCGGCGCGCACGCGCACCGGCTCGGGCGCCCGACGGCGGGCGCGCGCGTCGTCATCCGGCGCGGCGGGCGCACGCTCCTCGATGCGGAGCGCCACGAGCTACGCGCCATCTGGAGCGAGACCACGCATCGGATGCAGGCGCTCCGCGACGACGCGACGTGCGCCGACGAAGAACAGGCGAGCCGCGTCGAGCGCGACGCGCCCGGGCTCGGCTATCATGCGCCGTTCGTCTTCGACGAGCGCGCCAGCGCGGCGCGCCGCGCCGGCGCCGAGCGCCCGCGGGTCGCGGTGCTCCGCGAGCAGGGCGTCAACGGGCAACTCGAGATGGCCGCCGCCTTCGAGCGCGCGGGCTTCGACGCCGTCGACGTGCACATGAGCGAGCTGCTCGCAGGCACGGTCGAGCTCGAGGGGTTCCGCGGGCTGGTCGCGTGCGGCGGCTTCTCCTACGGCGACGTGCTCGGCGCGGGCGGCGGCTGGGCGAAGTCGATCCTCTATCATGCGCGCGCTCGCGACGCCTTCGAGCGCTTCTTCCACCGCGCCGACACCTTCACGCTCGGCGTCTGCAACGGCTGCCAGATGCTCTCGCAGCTGAAGGAGCTGATCCCCGGCGCCGCGCGCTGGCCGAGGTTCCTGAGAAATCGCTCCGAGCAGTTCGAGGCGCGGGTCGCCCTGGTGCGGCTCGAGGAGTCGCCAAGCATCTTCTTCAGCGAGATGGCGGGCGCTATCTTGCCCATCGCGGTCGCGCACGGCGAGGGTCGCGTCGAGGCCGGCGGCGAGCCCGGCGTGGTGGCGGCGCGCTTCGTCGACGCTCACGGCGTGGCCACCGAGCGCTACCCGAGCAACCCGAACGGATCGCCCGGCGGCGTCACCGCGCTCACCAGCGAGGATGGCCGCGCCACCATCCTCATGCCGCACCCGGAGCGCGTGTTCCGCGCGCTCCAGTGGTCCTGGCGGCCGCGCGAGCTCGCCGAGGACGCGCCCTGGATGCGGATGTTCGACAACGCGCGCGCGTGGATCGACTGAGCCCCTCCGCGACGCTCAGCGCGGCGGCGCGCCGCGCTGCGGCGGCCGGGCGAGCGGACGCGCCGCCGGCGCCCGCGACTTGGAGGGACGCGCGAGCAGCTCCGCGCGGTGCTTGACCCTCAAGTCATCGCCCTCGGCACGCGCGTACTTCGCGAGCACAGCCTTGAAGTCCGCGGGAGTCGCGCCGAGCGCCTTCATCACGTCGAGCGCGCTCATGCGCGCGAGCGAGTGCGCGCGCTTGTCGGTCGCGACCGCGGCGAGCGCGCTGACGAGCGCGCGCGGACGGTACCAGCCCTTCACCTTCTCGTACCACGCGGAGCTCGCGCGATCGGTGGGCGGGAAGTCGGTGCGCGCCGCGCGGAGCAGGGAGAGCGCCGACCACGGCGGGCGCGTGGCGGAGCGCGGCGTCGCGCGGAGCATCGCGAGCGTCAGCGCGTAAGCGCGCTCGAGCGGCTTCTCGGGAGCGGGGTAGCCCGTCCACGCGCTGAAGAGGCCGCGCAGGCAGCCGTCATGGAGCTCGGGGGGCGCGGCTGCGTCCTTCAGGTACTTCTCGAACACGCCCATCGCGCGCTCGTCCCCGCTCCGGTAGAGCCGCGTGCAGAGGTATTTTCGCACCTCGAGCGACGGATCATGGTCCACCTTGTCGAGGACCACCTCGAACGCGCTCGCCGCGCCGCTCATCGCGGGCGCCAGCAGGTAGCCCATCGCTTCCATCCGCACGAGCGGCTCGGGCGCGTTCGCGAGCTCGAGGAGCAGCTTCGACACCTCCGGCGACGCGTTCGGCCGCTGGCCAACCACGCGGAGCATCGCGAGCTTTACGCCCTGCGTCTGCTCCTTCCGCGCGGCCGCGATCACGCGCGCGAGCGTCGTGGGGTCTGCGCGCGCTCCGATGAGCTCGACCGCGGCGAGCCGCACCGCGGGCGAAGGGTCCGCGAGGTGGTTCGCGCCGATCTTCGCGAACATCGCGCCGGGATCGCGCTCGGCGGGCGGATGACGACGCGCCTCGACGAAGCTCTGATAGGCGGGACAGCGCTGCTCGATCCTGCGGTCGTCCACCGTACAGCTCGCGAGCGCGACCAGCGCCGCGTCGAGCGCCTCGACCGTGAGCGGCGCGGAGGCGTCCGCCGCGAGCGCCGCGAGCGGGCTCGCCGACGCCGCAGCCGACGCGCTCGACGCCGCGGACTCGGTCGGCGCCGCGCCGGCTCCGCCCTCACCCTTGCAGCCCGACTGAAGCACGAGCCACGACGCGAACATTGCAAAACGCAACGCGAGAGCGGAAGCACGCATGACGGTCTCCTCTCGGCGGGCCCATAACACGACCGCGAGCCCCCGCCAGCTCCCCCGGGGCCTGCCGGTCCGGCGCGGCCGGCGGCGCGGTGCGAGGCCGGAGCGCGTCGGCTCACGCGCGTCGTCGAGTAGTGCTAGCCTCGGCGCGTACCCATGGGTGAGTTCAGCCTGGTCCACATCCTGGTCGTGCTGGTGGTCGTCTTGATCTTCTTCGGGCCGCAGAAGCTCGCGTCGCTCGGCGGCGACCTCGGCAAGGGGATCCGCGCCTTCAAGGCAGGTATTTCGAACGCCGACGAGCCGCCCCCGCGCAAGAAGAAGCGCCAGCGCGCGCTCACCGCGTCCGCCGCGCCTCCGGCGCTCGACGACGGCGCGCTCCACCTCGAAGAGACGGAAGAGCAAGAGTCGCACGCCTGACCTGAGCGCGCTGGCGCGCCGCCATCGGCGCGGCGTGGCCGGAGGGGCGCTCGCGCGTGTAAGCGTGAGCGCGCTCGGCTCAGTACGGGTTGTCCGGCTGCGCCGGCGGAGGCGCGGGCGGCTTCGGCGCCGCGGGTCGGAGCGGCTCGGCCGGCGGCGGTGAGGTCGCCGGCAGCGCGGGCTTCGGCGGCGCCGCGCCGGTCATGCTCGTCGGGGGCTCGGTCGGCGCAGGCTTGGGCGGCGCGGGCTTGGGCGGCGCGGGCGGCTTGGGCGCTGCGGGCGGCGGCGCGGCGGATGGCCGCGGGACCGGCTCGCCCTGTGGTGCCGGCGGCGCGGGCTCCGCGGCAGGCACCGGCGCGCTCGGCGGCGCGGGCGACGCGGCGGGCGCGGGGACCGCTTCCGGCGCCGGCTCGGGCGACGGCATCGCGGGGAGCGGCAGCTCCGCCGGGACGTCGGTGGGCAACTCGGACGCGATCGCCGGCGCTGCGCTCGCCGCCGGCGCGGGCGGCCCGCTCATCTCACGGAGGTTCGCGACCGCCGCGACGATCGCGAGCAGCACGGCCGCGCCGAACGCGAGCTTCACTCCCACCGGGAGCGCGCGAAGCTTCGCGCCGAGCGACCGGGAGCGCCCGGCCGGCGCGTCGCTCGAGCGGGGCGAATCCTCCGCGTCCGCGTGGGCGGGCCGCGCTCGGTTCCGCGCCGCACCGACCCTCACCCCGGAAGCTTGCGCCTTCGCCGGCTTCGACGGCGGCGGGGCCAGCTCCTTGGCGGGCAACCCGTGCGCTCTCGCCCGGACGCTCCGCTCCCGCTGGTGCTTCCGGGACTGGCGCGAGGGCTTCTTGGCCATGACGAGTAGGGCGGCTACTCGGAGAGCGCCTCGGCGCCTCCGATGATCTCCATGAGCTCGGTGGTGATCGCCGCCTGGCGCGCGCGGTTGTAAACGAGGGTGAGCCGCTCGATCATGTCCGATGCGTTCTTGGTGGCGGAATCCATCGCGGTCATGCGGGCGCCGAGCTCGGAGGCCATCGACTCGTAGAGCGCGCGGAGGATGGTGATCTCGATGTACATCGGGACGAGCCGCTCGAAGAGCGCGTCCTTGCTCGGCTCGAAGACGAACTCGAGCGGAGTCGCCTGGTTCGGGTCGGTGAGCGGCGAGCGCTCCTCCCCCGATGCTTGCTCGGTGGCGGCCATCGCGCGTTCGACGGGCAGGAGCGGCTCGGCCACCACGCGCTGGCTCATTGCGCTCTTGAACTCGTTGTAAACGACGTAGATCGCGTCGATCTCGCGAGCCAAGAACGGCTTCAAGATGGCGCGCGCGACGAGCCGCGCCTTGTCCATCCCGAGGTCGTCCCACACCTCGGAGAACACGTGAAATATGGGCGCGTTCCGGCGGCGAAAGTAGTCGCGGCCCTTGCGGCCGATGGTCGCGAGCTGGACGACCTTCCCCTCGGCTTCCTTCTCGCGCCAGAGTCGCTCGGCCGCCTTGTTGATGTTGGTGTTGAAGGCGCCGCAGAGCCCGCGATCGCTGGTGACGACCAAGAGGAGGACGTTCTTCTCCTCGCGCTCGGCGAGCAGCGGATGCGCGCCCGCGTCGTCGAGCGCGCCCTCGGACGACCCCTGCGCGGGTGAGGCCGCGACCACCGTGGCGAGCACCTTGGCGGTGTCTACCGCGTAGGGGCGGAGCGCGGTGATGCGCTGCTGCGCGCGGTTCAGCCGAGCGCCCGCGACCATCTTCATCGCGCGCGTGATCTTCTGCGTCGACTTGACGCTGGAGATCCGCTTGCGAATGGCCTTGAGGTTCGCCAAGGCTCAGCCCTTGTCCGCGACGAAACCGTCGGTGAACTTCCTCAGGATCCCGTCGAGCTTCGACTTGATGTCGTCGGTGAGCTCGCGCTTGTCGCGGATCGAGGCCCAGAGGTCGGCGTGCTTCTCGTCGATGTGACGATAGAGCTCCGCCTCGTACTGCCGGAGCGCGGAGACCGGGAGCTTGTCCGCGAAGCCCTGGGTGCCGGCGTAGATGATGACGACCTGCTTCTCGACCGGCAAGGGCACGTACTGACCTTGCTTCAGCAGCTCGGTGAGCCGCTGGCCGCGCTCGAGCTGAGCGCGCGTCGCCGCGTCGAGGTCGCTCGCGAACTGCGCGAACGCCGCCATCTCACGGAACTGTGCGAGGTCGAGGCGCAGCGTTCCCGAGATCTTCTTCATCGCCTTGATCTGAGCGTTGCCGCCGACGCGGCTCACCGAGATGCCGACGTTGATGGCGGGGCGGACGCCCGAGTAGAAGAGATCGCCCTCGAGGAAGATCTGCCCATCGGTGATCGAGATCACGTTGGTCGGGATGTAGGCCGACACGTCGCCGGCCTGCGTCTCGATGATGGGAAGCGCGGTGAGCGAGCCGCCCGAGAAGGGGTCCATCGCGAGCTCGAGCTCGGCCTTGTCGTCTCGGGACTCGAGCGACTTCTTGGCGTCGTGCTTGCCATCCTGGCCGAGGTGCACCTTGCCGTCGACGCCGCGGAACGCCTCGTCGCCGCGCGGCACCTGGGTGCCCGCCTTCACGACGTACCAGCGCTCTGCCATCTTGGCGGCGCGCTCGAGCAGACGGGAGTGGACGTAGAAGACGTCGCCCGGGTACGCCTCGCGGCCCGGCGGGCGGCGGAGCAAGAGCGACATCTGGCGGTAAGCGACCGCCTGCTTCGAGAGATCGTCGTAAATGCAGAGCGCGTGGCGACCGGTGTCGCGGAAGAACTCGCCCATGGTGACCCCCGCGTAGGGCGCGAGGTACTGGAGCGGCGCGGTCTCGTCGGCGGTGGCGGCGACCACGATGGTGTAGTCCATCGCGCCGTGCTGGCGGAGCTTCTCGACCACCTGGGCGATGGTCGAGGCCTTCTGCCCGATGGCGACGTACACGCAGACGACGCCATTTCCCTTCTGGTTGATGATGGTATCGACGGCGATCGCCGTCTTGCCCGTCTGGCGGTCGCCGATGATGAGCTCGCGCTGGCCGCGGCCGATCGGGATCATCGAGTCGATGGCCTTGAGGCCCGTCTGCATGGGCTCCTTCACCGGCTGGCGCGCGATGATACCGGGCGCCTTGATCTCGATGCGGCGGCGCTCCTTGCTGTCGATGGGGCCCTTGCCGTCGACCGGCTGCCCGAGCGCGTTGACCACGCGGCCGATGACCGCGTCGCCCACCGGCACGTCCGCGATGCGCCCGGTGCGCTTCACGGTGTCGCCTTCCTTCACGCCGGTCGCGTCGCCGAGGACCGCGACGCCGACGCTCTCCTGCTCGAGGTTCAGCACCAGGCCGAACAGGTCGCCCGGGAACTCCACGAGCTCGCCGGCCATGGCGCCCTCGAGGCCGTAGACGCGCGCGATGCCGTCACCGCTGGTGAGCACCGTCCCCGTCTCGGTGACGTGCGCGGCGCGGTCGAAATTCTGGATCTGCTTCTTGATGATCTGGGAGATCTCGTCGGCGCTGATCTGCATGTTGCTTTCTCTCGTAGGGGAGCCAGTCAGGCTGAAAGGAGCTGGCGTTCGAGGGTGGCGAGCCGGCCCTTGACGCTTCCGTCGATGGTGTTGTCGCCGATGCGCGTGACGACACCAGCGATGAGCGAGGGATCGACCTCTTTCTGGAGCACGATCTTGCGGGAGGTGGCGCGCTCGAGCTCGGCGGCGAGCTTCTGGTAGAACGCCTCGGAGAGGGGCGCCGCGCTCGACACGGTGGCACGCACGATGCCCGCGCGCTCGTCGGCGAGGGTGCCGAGCCGGGCCGCGATCATGGCGAGCGAGCCGAGCCGGCGGCGCCGCGCGATGAGGCGGAGCGCGTTCAGCGCCGTCTCGCCGAGCCCGAGCCGCTTGCCCAGCTCGACGAGCAGGGCCTCGCGCTTGTCCTCGGTGACCAGGGGGTTGTCGAGCACCGCGCGGAGATCGCGGCTCGCTCCGTAGACCTCGGCGATGGCCCCGATCTGCTCGGTGATCGGCTTCAGTTGGTTCTGCTCGATGGCGAGCTCGAAGATGGCGCGCGCGTAGCGCTCGGCGACCACGGACGACGGTTTCACGCTTTGCCTCCCGGACCGCCGAGCTGGACGGTCTTCAGTGACGCCAAGTACTCGTCGGCGAGCCGCTGCTGGTCGGCCGCCACGATCTGCTTGGTGAGCAGCTCCTCGGCGGTCTTCACCGCGCCGCGCACCGTCTCGGCGAGCAGCAACTCGCGGGCTGCCTTGAGCTCCTGCTCGATGAGGGCGCGCGCGTCGCGCTCCATTCGTGCGCGCCGCTCCTTCGCGTCGGCGAGGATCCGGGCTCGCTCCGTCTCGCCGGCCTCGCGCATCTCGCGCTTCACGCGCTCGATGTCGTCGTCGAGGTGCTGGAGCTTCTTCTCGAACTCCGCGAGCCGCGCCGCAGCCTCGTCCTTCATGCGCGCCGCGTCCTCGATGCCGTGCATGATCGACTGGCGCCGCTTGCGGAGCGCGTCGGCGAGCGGCTTCCGTGCCAGGTAGATCACGCCGAAGATGAGGATGCCGGAGTTCAGCAGCATCGCGCCGACCGGCGCCGCCATCCCCTTCGGGCGAAAGAGCAGGTTCGGCTCGGTCACGTCCGCCGACTCGGCGAGCATCCCGTAGTACCAGTTGATCCCCTCGTGATGCTCGCCGCTCGCGGCGTGCTCGCCCCCACCCTCGGCGGCGAGCACGGGCGCGGCGAAGGCGAAGATCACGGCGAGCGCGAAGAGCGAGCGCACGACGCGCGGGGCGACGCGACGCATCACTGCACCTCCCGGCCGAGCACCCGCACGGCGAGCTCGCGCGCGACGCGCTCCGACTGACGCCCGAGGTCGAAGCGAATCGAGCTCACCTCCTTGTCGATCTTCGCCCGACCCTCCTCGATGATCTTCCCCGTGGCCTCGCGCGCCTCGGCGAGGATCTCGGCCTCGAGCTTGGCGGTCTCGGTGCGGAGCTTCTCGCGCTCCACGGCCGCGACCTGGTTCACTCGCTCGATCTCGCGCTCGTAGCGCTGGAGGAGCTCGCCGGCCTTCTCCTGCATCTCGCGCGCGGACTTACGCGCGCCGTCGGTGCGCTCCTCGCGCAGCTCGAACACCTTCAAGATGGGATCGAAGAGCAGCGGCTTCAGCACCACCACCAGCGTGATGAAGAGGACCATCTGCACCAAGAAGGTGCGGTCGAAGTCGATGTTCACGCCGCCGCCGGCCATCGCGAGCAGCGGCGAGCTCGTGGCGGTCGTGGCGCAAAATCCGGTGGTCAGCATGGGTCACCTAGAAGAGAGCCGGGCGTGCGATGGAGAGGAGCGCGCCGACCGCTTCGGGACGAATCCCGGGCACCCGAGGGCAGCGGCGCGCGCGCTCGTACCACCTTGGGCGAGGGGTGTCTAGCCGTACGACGCCGTGCGTCGACGCGCGCGGCACCGCTCGGGCGCGAGCACCACGGGGAGCTCGCGCGATCTCGGGCGCCCTTCCGGCCGGACCTCGGCGAGAACCGGCGGGGATCGCCGTCCCCGGCCGGCCGCCGCCGGTTCATGCGCCGGGGGCCGTAGCCCCGGCCGCCTCGCCGGTCCGACGCGGCCGGCGGCGCGAGCCGGCGAGCGCCACTCGAGCCGCGATGAACCAGGACCGCTCACCGCGTCGGCGCGCCGCTCATGGATAGAGAAAATGTACGGTCACCCCGCGGCCGGAGTCCGAGCATTCTTGCGCGCCGACCTCGGCCTCGATGCAGCCGCACGTCACGTCGTTCTTACAGGCGGCCGGGACCGGCTCGCAGGAGTACCTGGGCGGATTGCAGCAGGGGCCGCCGGACGCGATGCTGCAGTACTGCGTCGCCGAATCGCACGACAGCTCGCTGCCGCAGGCGAACGTACTCGCGGTGCTGGCGCAACCGCACCGCTTCGCGCAAGGGTCGCACGTCGAGCCGAGAGCCGCGCAGTCCGTGTCCCACGTGCATGGCGTCGTGGATAGACAGCTCCCGGACGTGCAGCCTGCGTCCGCGTCCTCGCACGGGCCGGCGTACGCGAGCGGGCTCGACACATATCCCTCGGGGAGCCCCGTGCAGATCATGTTGATCGTGGAGCCGTCGCACGCGCAGCCCGGCGAGAACGCCTCGCAGACGGCCCCGGGCGCTGGGAAGCAGGTCCCCTTCGCGACGCAGGCGGCGGCGCTCGGGTAACCGCACACGCCGTGGTCCGGGCAGTCCTGGTCCGTCGTGCACGCGCGGGCGCCGCCTCCCCCGCTGCCGCCTCCCCCGCTGGTGCTCCCGGTGCCAGCGGCCCCGCTGGTGCCCCCGGCGCCGCCGCCCGACGTGGTGTTTCCGCCGCAGCCGGAGAGCGCGGAGAGCGCGAACACCAAGGTGACGCGAAGTACGCTCATCTCCCCAGTGAAGCACGGCCGGGCGCGCGCAGCTAGCGCGCCGAGCGCGCTAGCCATGCATCACAAGTACCGCACGGTGTAGTGCGTGCTCACGGGCGTCAGCGGGCCGCCGCTCGCGCCCAGGTTCACGAGCAGGACTTGGCTCGTGTAGCCGAGCGAGGCGAGGTTCGACGGGAGCGGCGTGTCGGCCGCGACCAGCTTCATCGGATGACCGCTCGAGAAGACGAGCTCCACGGTGCGGCCGTAGCGGGTGATGCGGACCGCGTCCACGTCCGCTCGCTCGGTGCCCAGGGCCGGCGCGGCGGCGAACGCGCCCGCCCCCCGAACGCGGAAGGTGATCATCGACGCAGACTGCTGCTCGCCAGCAAAACGCATGAAGATCGGAAACGTCTCGTAGAGCTCGTCGATCGCGGGCGCGGCCCCCGAGGGGGCGACGCTCGTGTCCACCGTGACCCCGGCCGCGCTCACATGGAAGGTACGCGAGTAGAGCACGTGGCCGGAGAGCGCCGACTCTGCCGCGGGTGGGTTCTGCAGATCACCCGACACCGTCACGACCGCGACCCCGGGCGTGCCGAGGTCATAGGAAGCGGTCGGCGCGTGCAGGCGACCGGAGCTGAAGATCTTCGTGCCGGAGCGGCCGCTCACGACGTGCGCGGTCCACTTCGTCCAGTTGGACCAGTCGAGCCACTCGACCGGGCTCGACTGCCCGAAGGTGTAGTTGCGTCCGATGTTCCACCCGAGGAGCGCCGCGCCCTGCTCTTTGCCCCAGAACGCGGCGAGCTGCCCGCCGCCGGTCCCGGCGCCGGCGTACTGGGTATCGATGAAGCCGGTGTGGAGGACGAGCGAGTAAGGGTCGGCGCCGCCGAACTTGGCGACGAGCAGCTGAGGCGCATGCGTCGCATCGGTCGCCCCGAGCGCCTTCACATAGTCAGCAGCGCGGAGCACGGGCAGCTTGGCGAGCTCGGGGTTCACGCTCAGCTTCGCCGCGCGCGCGGCGTAGGTGCCCGGCGTGTAGTAGAGGAGCCCACCCGAGAGGCCGCGCGCGTAGTGCCGTATCGACCACTTGGACAGCTCGTCGGTTCCGCCCGAGGCGAACCCCCACGCGCGCGTGACGCCGCGTGAGCTGGCGAGGTCGGCCTTCATCGTGGCGACGCTCGGGAAGGCGGGAGTGCCGGGCTGGCCGCCCGCGACGAGGTAGAGCGCGTCGTCGTCGAGGTCGGCGGTGAGGGCGTCTCGGCCGTAGGGGTAGTCGCCGCCGAACTCGCACGCGCCCCAGGGCGTCGCAGGCGAGAACTCCGACGGACCGAGGCAGGGCTCGGCGAGCGCCCACGGGTCGCCCACCTGCTCCGGCTGCGGCAACGACGTGTACGCGCGGGCGGCGTGCACGGCCTGGGCGAACGCCACCGTGGCGGGCCAGCCGGACACCTTCGCGGCGACCGAGACGTGGTTCTGCGTCCAGCCCTCGTAGAAGGGATCGTAGCCGCCGCCCTGGTGCGTACAAAAGCCAGCCGGATCGCAGATGGCGTCGATCTGAGCGGTGGCCTTGGCCGCCGCGCGAGCGCGGGTCGGGGCGTCGCCGAGCGCCTCGGCCATCAAGGCGTACCCGGCCGCCTGCGCGATGAGCATGTCGCCGTTGCCATTGCCGACGTTCTTGGGCTCGAACCCGTCGAAGATGCGGCGCAAGCCGACCAAGTACGCGGCCCGGACGCAGGCGTCGATGCTCGCTTCGTCCTTGATCCGCGCGCCGACGTAGCCGTAGCTCGGGAGCGCGCCGCTCGCGTCGTCGACGTTGACGCTACCAGCGAGCGCAGCGTCCATCAGCATCAGATCGGCTGCGGTCATCGCGAAGATGCGGCGGAGCACCCCCGGCGCGCCACGGTACGGGTTGCCCGCGTAGCTCCAGTCCCCGTAGAAGAGCGCGCCGACGACCTCGGAGGCGGCGTTGGCGCCGGCCGCGACCTTCGGCGGCGTCGTCGACTCCATCGCGGTGAGGACGAAGCTCGACGAGGGCACCTGGGTGAGTAACCACGCGGCCGGTAGGTTGCCGGTCTCCGTGTCGTAGTGCGCGCCGATCCAGAGTCGGTAGAGGTCGTCATCCGAGCTTGCCGCGTTCGGATCGAAGGTGAAGCTCGGGGCTGGCACGTCGAACGACGCCTGGGACTGCGCCTTCAAGTAGCTCCTCAGCTTCGCTTGGTAAGCCCACTTCTGAGGAAGCACGGCGCCGGGATCGGGGCACGGGACATCGACCGTGCCGTAGACGCAGCCGCTCGCGGCGTCGCACGTCGTGTTGCACGCGCCGCCGAGCGCGGCCTTGAAGGTGGTCCCGGCGGGGCAAGTCACCGGGACCGCGGTCGCGGGCGGCGCGGTGCAGACGACGGGCTCCGACTGGCACGTCCCGGCGCCGTCGCAGGTCCGCGTGTGGCACTTGTCGGCGGCGCTTCCGCAGGTCGCGCCGCGCACGAGCGGCACGTAGACGCACTCGGCGTTCACGCACGAGGCCGCGCCGAAACAGTCGGCGGGCGGAGGGCAGTCGGCTGCGGTCGAGCAGTCCGGCTTCGGTCCGTCGGCCGTCGCGTCGGCGCCGCCATCCGTCGCCCCGCCGCCAGACCCCGCTCCCGCGCCGCCAGACCCCGCTCCTCCGGCCGCACCACCAGCGCCGCCGGTCGCGCCCCCGTCGGACGCGACGGCGTCGTGCCCGGCGTCCCCGGCCGATGCATCGCTCGCGTGCTCGCCCGGCGAAGCATCATCCGACCCTCCGCAGGCGACGAACGACGCTCCCGAGACCAAGACGACGGTCAGCCAGCTCGCGCGCTTCATCGAAGATACCCCCTGAAGGACGACCGCCGTCGCCGGATCAGTCGAAGGCTACGAGCCCCCGCCTCTCGCGTCAACGAGGGCGCGCTCGCCCCGACGTGCGCTGCCACGCTCCGTAGACGCCGCGGCGAAGCCCGTGGCTCGTGCCGCGCGGACTCCGCATCGCCCGAGCACGTCGGCGCGCGCGGTTCGTCGACCACGCGCCGGTTCGCGGCGCGAACCGGCGATACCCGCAAGCAAGGCGCGCGTCGCCGGCGAAGTCTCCAAGGGGCACGTCGCTCCGGGACACACGCCGTTTACCTGCTCGTCGAGCTGGCTGGCGCTCGAGCCAGGGCCGCTATACTCCGCGCGATGTTCGCGGAGCCGACGAGGACACCCACGCCTCAGCTGCGATGGTTGATGGTGGCGCTCGCGGCCTGGGCCAGCCTGTCGTGGCCGGCGATGGCGCTCGCCGAGGACGCGCGTCCCATCCGCGTACGGCTTCACTGGCGCAACGACACCAGCGTCGCCGACTGCCTCGATGAGGCAGCGCTCGCTCGCGGCGTCGAGGTGAGGCTCCAGCGACCAGCGTTCGTGCAAGACGCTTACGATCTCCAGCTCGACGGGGGGGTGGTGAACGAGCGGGGAGCGCGCGTCGCGCGGATCACGCTGCGTAAGGCCGACGGCACGCTCGTCGGCAAGCGCGAGCTGGAGAGCCGCGACCCGACCTGCAGGACGCTGGACGAAGCGGTCCCGCTGTCGGTGGCGCTGATGATCGACTACCAGCAGCGCGTCTCGAGGCTGCACGTCCCCGCGCTCCCGCCGCCGGCGCCGAAGCCCCCGCCTCCCCGCCCCGCCCCTCGTCCCGCGGCAGCGCCCTCGGAGCCAACCACGCCGCGCTGGCAGTTGGGCACACGCGTGGGTGGAGGGGTGGACGCCGGCGCTCTGCCCGGCGCGACCTGGCTGGCGCTGGCCGGAATCGAGCTGACGCGAGGTTGGTCGATGCTGCGCGCGGACGGCGTATTCTTCGCGCCGAAGACGGCGACCCTCGGGCCCGGGCGGGTCTTCGTCACCGGATGGGGCGTCGGTGCTTCGGCGTGCGCGGTGTGGCGACACGCGACCGACGTTCATACCGCCTACTGCCTGGGCGCCGAGGCCGGCCGCCTGTACCTGGCCGGCTCCCGGTTCATGCACGACAGCGACGCCGTGGCGACCCACGCTCGAGCCTGGGGTGGCGCCGAAGCTCGACTGCGGCTCGTCGGGCCATGGTGGGCGGGGGTCGGCGCCCAGCTCGGCACACCGCTCGTGGCCCAGCGCTGGGAGTTCACCGATGAGCGGGGCGACCCGTCACCGCTTTATTCGTCATCTCGCGTAGTTGGCCGGCTGCTCTTGACCCTCGGTTACGCAAGGTGAGGCGCAGATCAGAAAACTTCGGGGCACCGAGCATTTCTTTATGAAGCGTATGCACTCCCCCGCGAACGCAGCGCCTCGCGTCGAGGAGTTGTTCGAGCAGCATGTGTCGTTCGTCTGGCGGGTGCTCGAGCACCATGGCCTACGCGGAGCCGACGTCGAAGACGCCACCCAAGAGGTGTTCGTCGTCGTTGCGCGCAAGCTGCCGCAGATCACCGCGGCGACCCCGATGAGGTCGTGGCTCTACGGCATCGCTCGGCGCGTCGCCGCCGCGTCGCGCCGCAAGGCGCACACCCGGCGGGAGCAGCTCACCGGCGAGCTCCCCACCGTCGAGACGCCCCCCGACCAGCACATCACCTTGGAGCGGCGAGAAAATCTCGCGCGTCTGCAGGCGGTCTTGGAGGCGATGCACGAAGATCAACGGCTCGCCTTCGTGCTGCGCGAGGTCGAGCAGCTGTCCTTGCAAGAGGTCGCCGACGCGATGGAATGCCCGCTGCAGACCGCGTACAGCCGAGTCAAGGTGGCCAAAGGCAAGGTAGCGGCAGCGTTCGCGGACGCAGAGCCCGAGGAGGTTCGAGATGAAGCATGATTCCAGCCCGTCTCCCATCGAACCCAGCCTCCCTGCAGCGGCGCGGCAGGCAGCGTCGGACCTCCGCGCGCGAGGCCCGAGCGAAGACGCCCTGGTTCGGCTGCGAGCCAGCCTGGGCGGCGGCGGGTCGCCCAGTCCAGCCGGCCATGCCAAGAGCGGCGAAGGCCTCGAGCCGCTCCGTTCGGCAGGCCGCGCTTCGGGGTCGGCGCTCGGCAGGGCCATCGGAGTGGTGGTCGCCGGCGCGAGCCTCGCCGGTGTCGGATGGTATGTCGCGGCGCATCGCTCCTCGAGCAATCCACCGACGGGGACGGGCCCCGCGGCTGTGTCGGCCTCGCCCGCCTCGATGCCCGAGCCTAGCGATAGCGTGCCCGTGGAGACGCGCGGCGCACCGAAGGCCGGCTCGCCGGCCGTCGCCACCACGCAGTCAGCGAGGCCCGTGGTGACTGGCGCGCCGAGCACCGCCGAGGGCGGTGACAGCGGTCCTTCCGAGACGCAGCTCATCGGTCGCGCGCAGATGCTCGTACACACCAATCCGAAAAAGGCGTTGATGCTCTGCGAAGAGCACGCTCGCCGATATCCGAACGGGATGCTCGTGCAGGAGCGCGAGGTGCTCATGGTGGAGGCCCTCAAGCGGACCGGCCGGGACCGCGAAGCGGCCGAGGCCTCCGAGCAGCTTCTCCAGACGAACCCCGACACCGCGCACCGCAACAAGCTCAAGGTGTTGATCGGGGACAGCGGAGGGGCGGACTGAGAGCCCGGCCGTCACGAATTCGTTCGCGCGATTTCAGAAAGACAGCGGCTCCACGTCATAGCTGGCCGGAGGAGGCGTCGAACACGCCAAGTCCAGAAAGGCCCTGAAGAACCCATGGCATCGAATCCGACCGCACATCTCCTCGGCATGACCGCGCTCTTGACGGGGCTAGGCATCGCCGCGGCCTGCGCCGACTCCAGCAACGTCGGCGATAATAGAGGCGGAGGGGGCTCGGGCTTCCGGCCAGGGCCGGACGGAACGTGCGGCGAGGGGCTCGACCTGAACGGCAACGGGGTGGTGGACGAGGGCTGCGTCTGTCTACCCGGCACGAGTGAAGCGTGCTTTCGCGGACCTCCGGCGGCGCGTCGTGTCGGCGCGTGCTCGGACGGCACGATCTGGTGCAGCCAAAGCGGGGAGTTCGGAGCGTGGGGGAGCGTGTGCGAAGGAGACGTGCTGCCCACCACGGAGCTTTGCAACGAAATCGACGACGACTGTGACGGGGCAGTCGACGAAGGGTGTTCGTGCACGGCCGGCGAATCACGCGCGTGCATGACGGACCTCGCAGGTGTGGGCCAGTGCAAGGCCGGCTCGCAGGAGTGCGGCTCGGATGGCACCTGGGCAACCTGCAGCGGCGCGGTGGGGCCGACGGAGGAGACGTGCGGTGATGCCCTCGACAACGACTGCGACGGCAAGATCGACGAGGGGTGCTCCGTCGACGGCGGCACCGACGGGGGCACCGACGCGCCCGAGACCGGCGTCCCCGACGCCGACATCCCCGACGCCGGGCCGTGCGACACCGCAAGACCCCCGCCGCGCCCCCTGGCCCCCACCTCCACCGGGCGCGTGACGAGCTGGAAGCCGACGCTCCGCTGGGCGCTCCCGCCCGGAGCGACCGGAGCCCGCGTCACGGTCTGTCGCGATCGCGCCTGCACGTCGACGATCACTCAGCTCGACGCGGTCGGCTCGAGTGTCAAGCTGACGAAGGATCTGAGCCCCGGCGTCGTCTACTGGAGGCTCGAGCGGCTGGCCGCGGATGGAGCCGGTTGCCAGCCCAGCGCGACGTGGCAGTTCACTGTCGGGCCGAGAAACTCCACCGTCGACAGCTCGTGGGGCACTCAGCTCGACGCGGACGGTGACGGGTACGCTGACGTCATGGTCGCCGCGCATGGTCAGAGCACGCTCGGGAGCGGTCACGTCTATTACTATCGCGGCGGCTCGGGCGGCATCGCGACCAGCCCGGCCAGCACCCTGACTCCTCCGTCGAGCAAGGCGTCCGGGTTCGGCTGGGCGCTCTCGGGCGCGGGCGATGTCAACGGCGATGGGTACGCCGACGCCATCGTGGGCACCTGGGGCTCGTACGGGATGTGTTCCGGCGCGAGTCAAGGGTACACGACCGATCAAGCCTACCTCTACCTCGGAGGTCCCTCCGGGCTGGCGTCCACCGCTGCCGTCACGCTCGAGGGCCCCGACCCGAACGCCTCGTGCTGCGGCACCGCCTGCAGCTTCTTCGGCGGCGCGACCGCGGCGGCGGGTGACGTCAACGGTGACGGGTACGCCGACGTCCTCGTCGGTACCGGAAACGTCGCCAAGACGTACCTCTATTACGGGACGTCGAGTGGGCTCGATCCCAAGCCGGTCGTGCTCGCCGGCGGCTTCCCGGCGAGCTGGGCGCAGACGGTGATGAAGACGGCCGGGATCGGCGACGTCAACGGCGACGGCTACGCCGACATCGCTGTCGGGTCGGCCGCCACAGGGATGGAGACCGCCGTCTACATGGGCAGCGCCCAGGGCATCGTCACGACTCCCATCAAGCTATCGCTCGCTGGAAACTTCAGAACCGGGCAGTCGGTGGTCGGAGCCGACGTGAACGGGGATGGATACACCGACCTGCTCGCGTACAGCGCGTCTGGCGGCAATGCCGGGGAGAAGCTCATCTTCGTCTACGCGGGCAGCGCGGCGGGAATCGCGACCACGCCGACGACGACCATGGGCTTTGCCCGGACCATCAGCTCCCCGGTCTGCGCGACCTCGGATGTGAATGGCGATGGCTTCGCCGACGCGGCGTCGTGGGGGAACGACGGGGCCGCGCCTCAGCCGCTCGACTACTACGCGGGAGGCGCGACGGGCCTCGCGAGCACCCCATCGGGGTCGGTGCCGCCTCTCGCGCCCGTGACGCCATTCACCTACGGCCTCGTCGGGGCAGGCGACGTGGACGGGGACGGATTTCAGGACGTGCTCGCCGGACTCTACGATCCCTTCAGTGGGATGAAGCAGGCCGTGCTCTTGTACGGCGCCGCCGGTGGGCTCAGCGGCGCGAAGTCACAGACCATCAACGCCCCGACGGCGCAGGACAGCACGTTTGGCGCGCACGTCGGCGCGGCCGCCGCCGGCATGTAGCCGGACCCACGCCGGACGATGTCCGCGCTCGACGGCGCCGAGGCGGGGACGCGCCTCGGCGCACGCTCCGTCATGCGACGTGGTCGAGCTCCGCCGCGCCCCGGAGGCTCGGTATCCCCCGCGAGGCATGCTCCGCACGTCGAGGATCACCGGCGACCCTCAGGCCATCCAGGCCCCCGCCTCGGTTCCAACGACCCGCCGAAGCCCGGCGACCGGGAGGCGCGCGGCGAGCTCCGCGTAGCGAGCGCCGGAGCGCGGCTCGGTGAGCTCCGGGCCGACCTCGAGGAGCGGGACGAGCGCGAAGGCGCGCTCGGTGAGCCGAGGGTGCGGGAGCTCGAGACCGGGCGCGCGGTACGCGCCGACCTCGGCCCAGAGCACGTCGAGATCGATGACGCGCGGGCCCCAGCGCTCGCGGCGAACGCGGCCGAGCGTGCGCTCGATGTCGAGGAGCGCGGAGAGGAGCCGCTCCGGCTCGAGCGACGTCGCGAGGCGGATGGCGGCGTTCAGGAAATCCGGCTGGGGCGGCCCGATCGGCGCCGTCTCGTACAGGCTCGACGCGGCGGTGAGCGCACCGAGCTTCGCGACCTCGCGGGCGGCGCGCCGGAGCGTCCCCGCGCGGTCGCCCTGGTTCGCTCCGAGGCCGATCACGGTGTCCATGAGCTCGCCTCGGAGGCCGAGGGTAGCCTGGGCGCGCGCGGCCGGGGCTCGAAAGTGCTATGGGGGAGCCGTGACGCTCGCTCCCGGCCAGGGCGAAATCTTCATGGTGGTCTTCATCACGGTGGCGGTCGTGTCAGCCCCGTGGTGGCCGCGCGCCGGGGCGGCCATCGCCGCCGCGCTCGCCGGCAAGAAGGCCCCTCCGCCAAAGTAGGGCCCCGGAATCGGCGGGAGCTTGGGTCGCGCGGCCGGGCCAGGCTAAGCTGCGACCCCGTGCTGTCGGAGTCCCCCGGAAGCGGTGCGCCAGCTTCCTCCGAGCCACTCATCTTCGTGAGCGACGCCTCGGCGGAGGCCGAGCGCCTCACGACCGCGCTGCGAGCGCGCGGCTACGTCGTGGTCGACGTGCCGCTCTCGCTGCTCGCGAGCCGCGTGACGGTCCAGCGTCCATCGCTCATCCTGTGCGACGTCGACGCGCCCGATGCGCTCGGCGTGGTGGGCAGCCTCCGCGAGGTGCCCGGCGCGAGCGGCGTCGACCTCATCTTCATCGGGCAGCCAGGCGGCGTGCTCGAGGATCGCGCGGACGCGGTGTTCCATGAGGGCAGCGGGTTCTTCGTGCGGCCCGTCGACACCTACGCGCTCCTGCGAAAAGTCGAGGCGCTCATCGGCAGCCCGTCTATTCCGGGGCGCACGCTCGGGCGCGGGGTCTCGTCGACGCCCTCGCTCCGGCCGTCGTTCCTACAGCCCGCGAGCGGGTCGCAGCGGGCCGCCTCGAGCAACCCGCCGCGGCGGCTCTCGTCGCCGCCGCCGAGCCGCGCGTCCATGGACCACGCGCTCTTGAGCGCGCCCCCGTCGGAGGCACCGGACTCGGTACGCTCGGGCCTCCCCCCGGCGGTCCCGCTCGGCTTCGGCATGGAACCGGACGCACCGCGCGCGCGGCTGGTCCGCTCGATCCCGCAGTCGAGCATGAGCCCCGACCTCGAGCGACTGCTCGCCCGCGCCGAGCAGCGCGTGGCGTCGGGCTCGGCCCTCCCGCTCGCGTCACCGTCGGCGCCGGAGCGTCTTGCGCCGGCCGACGAGGTCGAGGCGGTGCTGCCCGCCGACGTGCTCGCCGCGCTCGACGAGCCGCTGTCCAGCGACGAAGACGACGACGACGACAGCGAGCCCGGCTCGGTAGTCGAGCCCGGCACGCACGGCGGCTCCGACCTCGTCGCGGTCGAGCCGCCCGCGCAGCCGATGACCGAGCCCCCGGTCACGCCCCCGGCGGTTCCGGCGCGCCCGCCGAGGCCGCCATCGTGGGCGCCGCCGAGCGCGAGTCACGCGGGCGGCACCATGGCGGACGCGCCCCCCTCCGTCGCGCCCGCACCTGCCCCAGCCGCCGAGGCCTCCACGCGACCTCCCGTCGCGGCGCCCGTGCCTCGCGCGACGCAGCCGAGCGCGGTGGGGCTCGCGGAGCGGGTGACCGCGCCTCCGCGGCCAACACCGCGTGAGGCGCCGCGCGCCCCGCTCGAGATCCCGTCGGCGCTCGCTGCCGGCGACGCCCTGCGCGCGCTCGCTCGCGTGGTGCGCGCGCGCTACACGGGCGCGCTGGTGCTCGAAGACGAGTCGGGGATCCGCCGCGCGGTGATGCGCGACGGAGACTTCGTCACGGTCGCGTCCGGACTCGAAGACGAGTCACTGGTCGCCTTCCTCCGCGAGCGAGGCGCCATTACCCCTGAGGTCGCGAGCCAGCTCGGGCGCAAGATCGCGCAGTTCGGGCGGCACGCCGGCGCGGCCCTCATCGCGCACGGCCACCTGCAGCAAGACGAGCTCTGGCCGGTGCTGCGCGGGCACGCCGAGTGGCTGCTCGCCCGCGTCATCGGCATGACGCGCGGCGCCGCGAGCACCGAAACGGACGTCCCGGCGCGCCTCCAGGCCGAGCCCGCCGTGTTCGGCGGCGCGACCGGCGCGGAGGTGCTGCTCGAGGTGGTGCGCCGCGCGGTGCCGCCCGGCGACGCGCTCCGTCGCCTCGGCGGCGAGCGCGCGCGCATCGACGCCGGCCCAGCCGCTGCGCTGCTGCCCGAGACGGCGCTCCCGGACGTCGAGGCGACGCTCGCGAGCCGCTCGCACGGCGCGACCGTGCGCGAGCTGATCGAGCGCGCGCCCTCCGCCGATTTCGCGACGGTGCTCTACGCGCTCACCGAGCTCGGCGTGCTCTCCGCGCTCGAGCCCGCCGGCGACGAGCGCGAGGCGACCGGCGAGCGCGCGCCGTTCGACGAGCTCGACGAGGAGGCGCTCCGCGCGCGCATCGCGGCCCGCGGCGCGCTGGTCGACGAGGGCGACTACTTCGCGATCCTCGGCGTCGCGCGCGGCGCGACCAGCTACGACATCAAGCGCGCCTACCTCGAGCTCCGCCGCGCGTTCGAGCCGAGCCGCATCCTCACCGCGAAGACCGCCGACCTCCGCGAGCAGGTCGACACCATCCGCGAGATCCTCGACGAGGCCTACGACATCCTGCGCGACCCGCCACGGCGCGAGCGGTACCGTCGCGCGCTCGAGGCTCCGCCGCGCTGAGCCTCGGTCCGGGCCGGAGGGCCTCGGGGGTCGGTCCGGCGCGGAATCAGAGCTGAGCGGGGTCCTCGATGTCCTCGGAGCGGCAGTCCGCCGGCGCCGTGCGCGGATTGCAGCGCGACGGCGTGCCGCCGGGCAGCGCAAAGACGTAGCCGTTCCCGCCGTCGTCCGCGGAGGGGAAATCCGTGGTCACGAGCTGCGCTCCGGTCGACGTCACGCGCTCGACCGTCGCGGCGTCGCCGGCGGGAAGCGGCGAGCCCTCGCTGTCGATGCGCGTGCGGACGATGAGGTTCTGGTCGACCGCGTCCGCGATCTGCTGCGCGTCCCCCGTCGGATCGTTCAGGATACGGATCGCGGCGAACGGATCGGACGGCGAGGAGTCGCTGAACAGGAGGCGACCGCGCACGTCCTCGCCGCCGCGGGTGTAGGCGTCGCGGAACGCCGTGTCGTTATCCACGTAAAAGAGGAGCTTGCCGCGCGTCTCGCCGAGCGTCGGCCAGCCTCGCTCGCGCACCGCGTCGCGCAGAGTCGCGGCGTCGCCGCGCACGTCATCCGGGGTCACGAGCCGGCCCCGCGGCCACACCGCGGTGATCTCGCCCTCCAGCGCGTCGAACCACGGCTCCGGAGCCTCGGGCGGCGGGAAGCTCTTCGGCTCGAGATGCACGAAGAGCGTGTGGTGCGCCGGGTGCGCGTCGGACCAGCGCCGGAGCACCCGGAGGCAGTCGATGAAGAGACGGCAGCGCGTGCCCTCGTCGAGCATCGCCAGGTGGTAGACCTCGAAGCGCCGCTGCTCCGCGTCGTAGTGAATGTCGAGCTCGACCCCGCGCACTCCGTCGGCGGAGAGCTGGGCGTCGAGAGGTGCGTGCGTGTAGGCCCACGCCGGGTTCGTAATCCCCTCGGGCGCGACGTGATAGCTGTTGTGGGTCGCTACGAGCTGGAGCTGGTTCAACCGGAGCTCGTCGTCGCGGGGGTACGCGAAGGTGCGCCGGCCGGCCGAGTCGTCGGTGCCGCCGCACCCGACCAGCACGGAGAGCAGGGACAGCGTGAGCGGGCCGAGCCCGCGCGGGGAGCGCATGCGGTTCTTGCGCGAGCTTAGCGCGACGCGCGCGCCGGAGCGACGCCGCGCGCTCGCTCGCTGCCTAACCTGCCCGAGGTGTGCTACTTTCCCGAGGGCTTGGTGGCATGAGGTGTCGACGCCGATGAAACTTCTCGGGTGGGGCCTGTTGGCGGCGACGTTCGCGGCGGCTCCGTCCGCGCTCGCGCAGGACGCCGGCGCCGACGGCGGGCCGACCGTGACGCCCGGCGCGATCATCGCCGACTACTGCGCGGATCCGGAGCTCCGCTGCACGCTCGCTCCCATCGCGTACGAGAAGACCATCCAGCTTCCCGTCGCCTTCGACTGGGACACCGACTGGATCCCGAGCGGGAGCGATCTCCAGGTCCGCTTCTACGTGAAGGTGCCCGCGGACACGACGGTGCGGCTGAACGGGCAGTTCGTGACCGAGTGGCCCGACCCCATGACGCTCTCGGTGCTCCCGGGGCGGAACGCCTTCCTCGGCTTCGACTACGGGCTCGAGGTCGGCGCGAAGGCGCGCATCGACACCAAGATCCTCGGCATCCACATCACCTGGACGGGGGACATTCCCTACGTGCCGCAGGTGGATTTCCACCTGAAGGGCGGCACGCTCTTCGATCCGTGGGCGTTCGCCCCGAACGGCGCGAGCGCGAGCGCGTTCACCCAGTCGCTCAAGCTCTTCGACGTGAACCTGCTCGGCCTGGTCGGGATCCCGAGCCAGATCAGCAAGGGCGGCATCGCGCTCAACGTGAAGGGCGAGCTCCGAGCCACGTACACCACCGAGCGCATGATGATCGCGCCGGCCGGCGCCAACGAGACACCCATCACCACCGAGGGCGGCAAGGTGACGCGCGCGTTCGCCGGCGGCGGATTCGTAGAATACGACGTCTGGCCCGAGGGCAAGGTGCACTACGACGGCGCGCTCCACCTCATCCCGTCCTTCTTCGTCGAGGCGCTCGGATATCGCCTCGATCTCCCGATCTTCGATTTTCCGATCACGGTCCCGCTCGGCGACCAGGCGTTCGTGTTCGACCCGCTCACGGTGCACGTACCGCTCCCGGACATTCCTCCGCTGGCGGATGACATCATCGATTTCGGCGCGGTCCCCATCGGCGGCGGCAAGAAGAAGTCGGTCTCGCTCTCGGACATCGGCGAGGCCACCGCGCTCGCCACCGGCTTCATCGACGCGACCACCACCGACGCCTTCAAGTTGCTGAGCCCATCGATGACCATCGATCCGGGGAGCACCGAGACGATCGACGTCCGCTTCACACCGAAGCAGCTCGGCGCCTTCAAGACCAAGCTGACCCTCATCACCAACGACCCGGACAACCGCTTCATCGAGGTCACTCTGCGCGGCACCGGGGTCGAGGAGGATTCGCCCGACTACCCGACGGACGAGGAGGACGCGGGCGCTCCGCTCGACGACGCGGGCGACGGGCTCGCCGCTCTGTCGGGCGATCCCGCGGGCTGCGGCTGCCGCGCCGTCGCACACGACGGAGCGCCCCTCGGCGGCTCGCTCATCGCCTTGACCGGCGTCGCGCTCTTCACGGCGCGCCGGCGGACTCGCGGCTCGCGCCGCCACGCTTGACCCTCGACTGGGAGAACTCGCGAAAATGTCCCACCTCGTCTCGTCCCGTCCGTTGCGCACCGCGCTCTCGCTACTCGTCGCCACCGGCGCGCTCGTCACCACCGCCGGCGCGCTCGCCCAGGACGCCGACGGCGGCGCGCCGAGCGGCCCCTGCGATCCGAGCACGCTCTACTGCTCGAGCGCGACCATCGAGAAGAACAACACCTCCTCGAACCAGCGCCTGCCGATCGGCATCGACACCGGCTGGGTCCCGAAGTGCGACCCCATGACGTCGGACGGCCACTGCGACAAGAAAGTGCAAATAGACCTCCAGGTCGCGCTCGACCCGCTGAACGAGCAGTCGATCTGGAAGGTGGAGATGCCGAAGGGCTCGGTGATGAGCGCGAGCTGGCCCGACACCTCCGCGTTCGTGGTCCAGCTCGAGCAGGACCTGCAGAAGGACGGCACCTTCAGCATCACCCACACCATCACGCCGGATTTCGGGCTCTACCTCGACGCGGGCAGCATCTTCAAAGGCGAGATCCACATCGACGCCTCGAAGCTCCTGCCGCTCCTGCCCATCCAGTCGCACTTCGACTACGTCGCGATGGGTAGCACCAAGTTCAACCCGTGGGGGTTCGCCGGCGCGACGGCCCGGGTGAAGGGCACCGATCTCGCGAACTCGCAGCTCTTTAGCATCACCTTCGAGCAACTCGGCAAGCTGGTCGGCTCGGGCGGCTTCAACGATGTGCTCGAGGGCAGCTTCAGCTTCAACGCCACCACCGACATCGAGTTCACCTACACCACGAAGCAGGTGAAAATCGCGGGCAGCACCGGTCCCATCTCCCAGCCGGACGGGACCACCCAGTTCCCGATGGTGGATCAGGACTACCTCGAATTCACCGCGCAGACGCTCGGCGAGATCGCCTATGAAGGCACGCTCGATTTCCGCCCCGTCATCAACATCAGCTCGGTGGCCGGGTTCCCGATCACCCTGAGCTTCCCCATCAACGTAGGTCTCGCGGTCCCCATCTCCGGTCCGCCGATCCCGGTGACCTTCCCGAACCGCGTCGTCCACCTGCCGCTCCCGAACGTGTTCGCGCCGGGGAGCCTGGTCGATTTCGGGCAGGTCGAGGGCGGCGATCGGAAGGACAAGAGCGTCACCATCGACAACACCGGCGAGATGGCCGCGACGCTCGAGTTCACGAGTGACGACCCGCAGTTCACGGTAGGCGTCGCGTCGACCATGATCGACCCGGGCGACAGCTTCAACCTCAGCGTTCGCTTCAAGCCGACCACGAAGGGCAAGCAAGAGGCGACCATCACCGTCACCAGCAACGATCCAGACTCGCCCGTGCAAGAGTTCAAGGTCTCCGGCTATGGCAAGGGAGAGAACCTCGCCGAGCCCGACCCCGAGCCGGAAGCGGACGGCGGCAGCGCCGGCGCGGCGGGCGCGCCGAACGGCGCCGCTCCCTACGCGGACTCGAGCGGCTGCGGATGCCGGACCGCGGGCTCGACCGACGAGGGCGCTCCGCGCTCGGCGCTCGCGCTCCTCGCGCTCGGCGCGGTCGCGCTCTTGCGCCGCCGCCGCCGCTGAGCCCACCCAAGCGGGCCGCGCCGCCGGCCGCGACGGGCCGACCATCCTCGCTCGCGCCCAGAGCTGACATTGCTTGTCAGAGCTCCGCGGGCGCGCCGCTGGCGCTTCACCTCCGAGGAGCCTGGATTTCGGTCCGGCGCGGCCGGCGGCGCCGGCGCGATGCCAGACAAACAATGTCCGCCCGAGGGTTGCGCGGCGGGGCGCCGAGGTCTATGGCTGGCAAATGGCCAAGGAAGCGCCGGGGAGGGTGGCGAGGAAGCGCGGGGCGACGAAGACGCCGAAGCGGCGAGCCCCCGCGCGACGGCCGCCGTCGCTCAGCGACGATCCAGGCGAGCTCCTGGACGAGAACGAGCTCGGGCTCACCACCACCCAGGTGCTGCCCTGGTGCGGTACGGTGCACACGCTCGCGCGAACCAAGCTCACCCGCTACTGGATCGAGGCGCTCCGCTGGGTCGGGCTCGACCAGGGGATCCCGGGCGTCGCGATCGTCCTGAGCGGGGTGGAGCGCTCGCGCTTCCCGGACATCGGGCGTTGCCAGGCGGGCTTCGAGGGTGACGAACACTTCGACCTCATCACCCTCGACGACTGGAAGATGGAGCAGTACGACGAGCTCTACCGTGACCTGTGGGAGGAGCTTCCGCGCAGCTTCCCGCTCTCGGCGCAGCGAGACACGCTCATCGGCTACCTCGCGCACGTCGCGCTCCACGAGCTCGGGCACGCGCTCCATAACCGGCAGAACCGCGCGAAGGGCGTCCACCCGTTCAAAGGAGAGCTCTTCGACTCCCTGTCGAAGGTCCTCGGCCGGGCGAGAGCCCAGGAGCTCGCGAGCCAAGATCACGAGCGTCAGGCCGAGTGCTTCTCGTGGTCCACCCTCGAGCGCATCCTCGCGCCCGTGAGCCTGTATCGAACCCGCGTGCTCTTCGAGAGATCGTTCACCGCGTACGCTTCGCCGTGACGATGAAGCCCCACCGCCGAAGCCACGTGGGCGCGCTCGGTCCGGTCGGCCGCGCGGCCGCCGGCCCTCGCGGCTGACGCTCGTCGGTTCCGGAGCGCGCCGGCTGGCGCGTATCATGCGGGCATGTTCGATCATCTCCTCGACGCGCGGCAGCTCGCGCTCCGCGACGAAGTGCGCGCGCTCGTGAAGTCGGTGCCGCGCGAGCTCATCCTCGACATGGACGCCGACCGCGTCGACTTCCCGCGCGACCTCCTGCGCGAAGCGGGGCGCAAGCACCTCCTCGGCGTGCGCTACGATCCGCGCTGGGGCGGCCGCGGGTTCGACTGGGTGACGACCGCGATGGTGATGGAAGAGGTCGGCGTGCTCGGCTACATCTTCGCGTGCGTGTTCGGGGTCGGGGCCGAGCTCGTCTGCGACGCCATCGTGCTCCACGGGACGGACGCGCAGCGCGAAAAGTACGTGAAACCGCTGCTCCGCGGCGAGCTCTTCGCCGCCGAGTGCCTCACCGAGCCGCGCGGCGGCTCGGATTTCTTCGCCACCAGCACCCGCGCCGAGGATCGAGGTGACCACTTCCTCCTGAACGGCCAGAAGCGCTTCATCGTGGGCGGCACCGCAGCCGACTATTTCCTCGTCTACGCGCGCACCGACCCCGACGCCAAACCGCACGAGGCGATCTCGTGCTTCATCGTCGATCGCTCCCCCGGCGTCGAGACGAGCTACCTCTACGGGCTCATGGGGTGCCGCGGCGGGGGCGCGAGCCGGGTGGTGTTCCACGACGTGAAGGTCCCGAAGGAGAACCTGCTCGGACGGCTGCACGGCGGCTACGACGTCTTCAACACCATGATGATCCCCGAGCGGCTCGGCACCGCGGCGATGACGGTAGGCGCCGCGCGTCCCGCGCTCGAGGTCGCGACGACCTACACCACGAAGCGAAAGGCCTTCGGGCAGCCGATCAACCGCTTTCAAGGGGTGAGCTTTCAAATCGCCGAGGCCGCGACGCTCCTCGACGCTTCGCGCGCGCTCGTCTACTCGACCGCGCTCGCGGTCGACCGCGGAGCGCCCCCGAACCGGATCCGGCGGCTGGTCTCGGAGACGAAGAAGTTCGTGACCGAGTCCTGTCAGAAGGCCGCCGACCACGCGATGCAGGTGATGGGCGGCATCGGCTACACGAACGTCTTCCCCATCGAGCGCATCGTTCGCGATCTGCGCCTCGCCTCGATCTGGACGGGCACGAGCGAGGTGATGGCGGTCATCACCGCGAGCGAGTGGTACCGCGAGGCGCGCGAGGCGCGCGCCGCCCAGGCGACCCGCGACACGGAGGGCGATGCCGCCCAGGCGACCGCGGTCGACGAGAAGGTCTACGAGTGACGCCGGCCCAGCGCGACCACGCCGCGGGGTGATGCTATCCTCGCGCGATGCTGCGTTCGAAGCTCTTCTGGGTGCTCGCGACGCTGGCGCTCGCCGGCTGCGGCGGCGAGGACGGCGACTCCGACGGGTGCGAGAACCGCCTGCTCTGCGACGCGCCGCTCGTCATCGCGCACCGCGGGGGCGGCCTGCTCCGCCCCGAGGAGACGCTGCTCGCCTTCGAGAACGCGCTCGCGGTCGGCGCTCAGGTGCTCGAGTGCGACGTCCACTCGACCTCGGACGGTGAGCTCGTCCTCATGCACGACGACACGGTCGATCGCACGACCGACGGCACCGGCAAGATCCACGATTTCAGCCTCGCCGAGCTTCGCAAGCTCGACGCCGGGTACCACTTCTCACCCGACGGCGGAGCGACCCATCCGTATCGCGGCGCCGGGGTCCAGGTCCCCACGCTCCGCGAGGCGCTCGAGTCCGCGCGCGGGCGCTGGTGGAGCATCGAGATCAAGCAGACGACGCCGAACATCGTCGATGATGTCATCCGCGTCC
This sequence comes from Polyangiaceae bacterium, assembly GCA_035063585.1. GTDB lineage: Bacteria > Myxococcota_A > Polyangia > Polyangiales > Polyangiaceae > JAPSGB01. The sequence goes on along the minus strand of JAPSGB010000022.1, from coordinate 40,434 downwards.
TCGACGAGACCGGCGCGACGGATCACGTGGTGGTGGTCTCGTTCGCCGACGACGTCGTGCACGAGGTCCGCGAGAAGCGGCCGGACATCCTCACCGGCATGGCCATGGCCGAGATGCTCGAGCTCAGCATGGTGAGCGCGGACACCGAGGCCGACTACCATCCGCCCACTCGCCTCGTGCAGCCGCCCGCCGCGATGGTGAAGACGGAGGTGATGGCCCTCGCCAAGCGCAAGCGGCTCCGCATCCACGCCTGGACGGTGAACGACGAGGCCGAGATGACGCGCCTCCTCGCGCTGCGGGTGCACGGGATCATGACCGACGACCCGGAGCTGCTCGGGAGCGTGATCGCGGCGCGCCGTTGACGCGAGCTCAGCCGGGGACCGCGCGGTCGAGCCACGCAGGCACGGGGACGCCCTTCTCACGCAAGAACGCGGGGCTAAAGAGCTTGTTCTTGTAGCGCGTCCCCGAGTCACAGAGGAGCGTCACGATGGTGTGCCCGGGGCCGAGCTCACGCGCGAGCCGCACCGCGCCTGCGACGTTCACACCGCTCGAGCCGCCGAGGCAGAGCCCCTCGAAGAAGAGCAGCTCGTGCAGGAGCGGCACCGACTCGGTGTCCGCGATCGACCAGGCTCGGTCGAGCGGCGCGCCATCGAAATTCGCGGTGACGCGGCTCACACCGATCCCCTCCGTGAAGGAGCTGCCGTGCGCCTCGAGCGCGCCGTGGTTCACGTAGCTCGCCAGCGCGGAGCCGTCCGGATCGGCGAGCGCAGTCACGACCTTGGAGTCTCTCGCCTTGAGCGCGCGCGAAATCCCCGCGAGGCTCCCGCCCGTCCCGGCCGAGCACACGAAGCCGTCGATGCGCCCGCCGAGGTCGTCCCAGAGCTCGGGGCCGGTGAGCGCCTCGTGGATGGCGCGGTTGGCGAGGTTGTCGAACTGATCGGCGAACCACGCGCTGCCGGGCTCCTTCTGGTTGAGCTCCTCGGCGAGCGCGCGCGCCCGGTTCACGTAATGGTTCGGATCGGCGGCCTTCGCCGGCGGAACCAGCCGCACCTCGGCGCCGGTGAGCCGGAGCGCGTCGATCTTCTCGGGGCTCTGCGAGCTCGGCATCACGATGATCGAGCGGTGCCCGCGGCTCGCGCCGAGCAGGGCGAGCCCGATGCCGGTGTTGCCGGCCGTGCCTTCGACGAGGATGGTCCCCGGGCGCACGAGCCCCTTCGCCTCGGCGTCGTTCAGGAGCCCGAGCGCGGTGCGATCCTTGATCGAGCCGCCCGGGTTCATGAACTCGGCCTTGCCGAGCAGCTCGCAGCCGGTGGCGTCGCTCACCCGGCGGAGCCGGATGAGGGGGGTATGCCCGATGGCCTCGGAGAGATCCTTTCGATAGCTCATGATACCGCCTCGGGTGCGAGTGGGGCCCGACTCGCGGGTCACCCGAGTCTTACACCCTCCGGGCCGCGCGAGTCAGCCGACCGCGCGAAGCTCGCTCACTCCGCGGCGGGCTCGGCCGCGTCGAGCAGGTCGACGGTGAGCGTGCCGTCCTCGATCCCGAGGAGCGCCACCGTCCCACGATGGAGCTCGCCGCGCAGGATCCGCTCCGCGAGCGGCGCCTCGACCAGCCGCGCCAGGGTGCGCTTCATCGGGCGCGCGCCGAGGGTCTGGTCGAAGCCGCCCGCGTCGAGCAGGAAATCGATGACGTCCTCGCCTGCGTCGAGGCGCACCCCGCGCTCGGCCGAGAGCCGCTGGCCCATCGCGGCGAGCAGCCGTCGCGCGATCTCGCGAACGTCGGCGCGCTCGAGCGGCGCGAAGGCGAGCACCTCGTCGATCCGGTTGTAGAGCTCGGGCGGCAGCGCCGCGCGCGCGGCGGCGACGACGCGCGTCTCGAGCTCGGCGCGCGCATGCCCCGCGTCCGCGCCGAACCCGACGCGGCGGCGCGGCGCCGCGCCGGTCTCTTCGGCGCCGAGGTTCGAGGTGAGCAGGATCACGGTGTTGGTGAAATCCACGGTTCGGCCGCGCCCGTCGGTGAGCCGTCCCTCGTCGAACACGCCGAGGAAGGTGACCAGCACCTCGGGGTGCGCCTTCTCGATCTCGTCGAGCAGGATCACCTGGTACGGGCGACGGCGCACCGCCTCGGTGAGCTGTCCGCCCGCGTCGTGGCCGATGTAGCCGGGGGGCGCGCCGATGAGTCGGGCGACCGCATGCGCCTCGCTGAACTCCGAGAGATCGAGCCGCGTCATGGCGGTCTCGCTGTGGAAGAGCACCTCCGCGATGGCCTTGGCCGTCTCCGTCTTGCCGACCCCGGTCGGGCCGAGGAGGAGGAAGGTGCCGATCGGACGCCGTGCGCCGAGCCCGGCCGCGTTCCGCCGCAAGATGCGCGCGATGCGCGCGATCTCCGCCTCGTGCCCGACCACGCGCTCGGCGAGGATCTCTTCGAGCCGGAGCATCCGGCTGCCATCGGTCTCGAGCAGGCGCTCGATCGGCATGTCCGCCTGCTCGGCGATCACCTCTGCCACGCCCTCCGGTGTCACGCTCGATTTTCCGCGGCGGCGCGCCCGCGCGCCGGCGAGATCGACGACGTTCATCGCCTTGTCGGGGAGCGCACGCCCGGGGAGGTACCGGACCGACCAGGCCACGGCGAGCGCCAGCGCCTCTTCCTCGAACTCGACCGCGTGATGCGCGCCGAGGCGTGGCGCGAGCGCCGACAGGATCAGGAATGCGTCCTCGCGCCCCGGTTCCTCCACCTCGACCACCGAGAAGCGCCGCGCGAGCGCGGCGTCGGCCTCGATGACGCGCCGGTACTCCTCGCTGGTCGTCGCGCCGATGCACGGGAGCTCACCGCGCGCGAGCGCGAGCTTCAGCTCACCGGTCAGCTCGTCGGCCGCGTCGCCGGCGAAGAGCTGGTGGAGCTCGTCGAAGAAGAGCACCACGCGCCCGCGCGTCGCCTCGACCTCGCGACGAATCGCGATGGCGCGCTCGGCGAGCGCGCCGCGCACGCCGGTCCCCGCGATGAGCTCGGGCACCGGGAGCTCGATGATGATCCGATCGTCGAGCGAGACCACGTCCCTCTGCTCGGCGATGCGCTGCGCGAGCCCGCGCACCACGCTGGTCTTGCCGACCCCGCTCGGTCCCACCAGACAGGGGCTGTTCCCCTGTCGCTTGGCGAGCACGTCGAGCGTCTGCTCGATCTCGGCCTCGCGCCCCACCACCGGATCGAGCTCGCCGCGCGCCGCAGCGAGCGTGAGGTTCTTGCCGAGCGAGGAGAGCGCGGGAAACTTCCGGGGGTCGAGCTCGAAGCGCGCGACGTCGATGGCGACCTGCCGTCCGCGTTTCCGCGCCGAACCGACCCCACCTCCTCCTGCCCGAACCGGCGCGCATCGGGGCGCGGGCGCCTCTCGCGCCTCTGGCTGCGCGCGCGGAGGCGGCGCCGCAACCGGCGGAGTCGACGCGGGAGTCGCGGGAGTCGCGGGCGCGACCGGCTCGGCACGCGACGGTCCGCGCCCGCGCACGCGGAGCTGCTCCGGCGCGGGAGGCGGAAAGAGCGGGATGGTGACGCCCGAGGGTGCGCGCCGCGGGGCAGCCGAGGCCCTCTGCTCGCGCTCGACCGGGGCGTCGCGTCGAACCACGCGGCGCCGGCCGATGGCGCCGAGCGCGAAGCTCATCGCCGCCGCGCGGAGACGCGCTACGTCGACGCCGCACTGATCGAGCGCGCGGTGCGCGGCGCCGTTCCGCTCGACGAGCAGCGCGATGAGCAGGTGCAGCGCGCCGACCTCGGGCGCGTTCATCCGCCCGGCGATCTCCCGCGCCCGTTGCTGCGCGTGGCGGAGCGGATCGGGGAGCTCCTCGCTCGCGACACGCGCCGCGCGGAGCAGCACCTCCTCGCCGAGCTTCCGCTCCGCGAGGAGATCCGCCGCGGGGCCCGGGCGCGCGGCGATCGCCGCCAAGAGGTGCGCGCTCGAGACGCGCTCGCTTCGGCTCTTCGAGAGCGCTTCGGCGGTTGCTCGGAGCTCGGCGAGCTCCGGTTCGAGTCGCGGCGACGTCATCGGCTGGGCTCTGCCTCCATGCTCGGCTCTCGAACATGGTCAGCCCCGGGGAAAACGGCCAAGTTCCGGGTGGATGACCCAGGCTTCGCCCGAGCGCCCGGGGGCGCGAGTGAAGCTCGCGCGACCGGGGCTCGGGCCCGGGCGCCGGTCCGGCGCGGCCGGCGCCGCGAGGCGCCTCCGCGGCCCGACGCAGCCCGACGCCGCGGCTACTTGGCCGGCCTCGGCACGTCGACCACGAAGTTGGCACCCGCGCCGAGCGGCTCGAGCTTCTCGGTCGCGGTGACCGGGCTGCGGAGGTCGATGACGAGGTTCACGTCCTTGCCGACCGCCACGAGCTGCGCGCTCACCACCTGCGAGTCGAAATCGAGCGCGAGGAGCGGATTTCGGTTGTTGCGGAGCGACACGCGCACCTCGCCGAGGGTGTACGTGAGCCGGTTGCCGGCCGCTCGCTTGGTGATGGTGGCCGGCTTCCCGGTGAGCTGGACGAACACGCGCGCGCTACCGTCCGAGAGCCGCCGGAAGCCGATGTACGAGGCCACCGGGCGGTCGTCCTGCTTCTTGGCACGGCCGGCGAGCGCGGTCGCCTCCGGCGAGGGGTCGGCCGCGGCCGGCGGTGGCCCGACCAGGGTCGCACCGAGCGCGGCCCCGCAGAGGGCCGCGCGACGACGCCAGGTGAGCCGAGGTCGAGCAGTCACGACGAGACATCCTCTCCGGCATCGCCAGCTTCGGGCAAGCTCTTCGACGATCCAAGGCTCATGACGTTCACCGAGACGGAAGGATAGCGCGTCCGGTCTTCACGTCCCAGAGCGCCAGGGAGCCCGGGCCTCCGACCGCGACCTCGGTCGCCTTCGGCGCGAGGACGACCGAGCGATCGCTCGTCACCCGGCGCACCCAGTCATCGCCGGCCGAGATGGGCGGATCGGGCGGGAGCGGAGCCTCCAGGCGCTTCTCGCCGGAGGCATCGTACACGTCGAGGTGCCAGCGCCGGGGCGCGCCCGCCGCCTCCACCACGCGGACCACCGCGAGCGTGTCGTCGCTCGAGGCCACGTCGAACGGGGTCGAGCCGAGCGCGAGTCGTCGCACGACTCGCTGCCGGGGGCCCGAGAGATCCACGAGCTCGGCGCGCCCGTCCGCGAGGATCGCCCAGACCTGATCCTGCCGCCGCGCCGCGAGCAGGCGCCAGACCACGGCGCCCCCTTCCGAGGCTCCGTAGTCACGCTCCTTGCCCTTCGGGAAGACCCGCTCGAGCCCGCGCGACGTCGCGTAAGCGAACGACCCGTCCGCGAGCGCGGCAAAGGCTCCCCCGGCGTATCCGGGGAGCGACACGAAGTCAGCGGGCGCGAGCAGCGCCGGGACGGCGCCGTCCGGGACGTCATAACGGTACAGCGTGGGGTCGATGGTGTGCAGCACCCAGAAGGCGCTCGGCTCCCGCCGGTCGGCGAACAGCGCGGACTCGGGGAAGAGCGTGACGCGCGGGAGCCGCGCCAGCGCTTTCGCCTTCGGGTCGAGGCGGTACACGGCGCTCTCGGCCGCCACGATGAAGCCGCCGTCGATGCTGGCGACGACGCTCCGCGGCGCATCCACCGGGAGCCGCGCGAGCTCCGCGCCGCTCTTCGCGTCCCGCAGCACCAGGGCGTCGGCGGCGAGCTGCGCGAGGCGCGCGCCGCTGAACGCGAGGCGCTCGGCCGCGACGCGCCGCGGCGGGACGCGCAGGCCGCGCTCTCGAAGCGCGGTGACCGTCCGCTCCGCCTCCAGGCGCCCGCCACCGTCCGCGGCAGCCGCGTCGCCGAGCAGGGCGGCGAGCTCCGCCGCGCTCGCCGGCGCGGAGCCGGCCGGCAGCGCAGCCGCCCGGCGCGGCGGCTCGTCGGGCGGCGACGCGCGCTCACACGCGGCGAGCACGAGGAGCCCGAGCGCGGCGAGGGCGGCGCCGAGACGCTGGCTTCGAGCCGTGCGTTCCACGTCGCGAGTGTACTATCGCCGAGGCGAACGGGGCACGAACCGCGACGAGCAGCTATGCTCCCGCCCCGATGCGGCTCCGCCACGCCTGGGTCTTCGCCTCACTCGCGCTCCCGCTGCTCGGCTGCGAACCACTCACGCGGACCCGCGAGTGCAACGCGCTCCTCGACATCGTGAACCCGGAGCTCGAGGTGATCGCGAAGCTCGCGCCGCCGGCGCGCCGGAGCGAGCCCGCTCTCCTCCGCCAGGTCGCGGGACACTACACCGCGCTCGGCGAGCGCGTCGGGCGCCACACGCCCGCGGAGCCGCGCCTCGGCAAGTCGACCCACGAGCTCGCGGGGATCTTCACCGAGACCGGCACCGCGCTCGGCGAGCTCGCCGACACCCTCGCCGATCCCGCCCGGAAGACCCACATCACCGAGTATCGGCGGCGAGTCGACGCTCTGGCGACGCGCGAGCGCACGACCGTGACCCGCGTGAACGACCTCTGCCGCGGGCGGTGAGGGTTCAGCGCTTCTTACGCTTCTTCTTCGCCGGCCTCGGCACTCGCCGCTCTTTGTCCCCAAGGCTGAGGCGACCCGAGCGGTATTGAACCAGCCGGCGAAACTGCCCGAGGTCGTCACCGCCGAAGAGCCAGAGATCGCGGGCGTCCACGTCCGGGTGCACGGTCGGCGCCCAGTGACCGCTCGAGGCCCAGCCGAGGATCGCGAGCTCGTCGAGCACCTCGCGCGCGACGAGGATGCCGCAGGCGGGCTTCGAGCCGAGCCCGGCGCAACCGCCAGCGACGAGCAGGCGCTCGTTGCCGGTCGGTCGCCAGTACCACGAGCGCTCGAGCTTGAAATCGGCGGGGTTCGCGATGTCGCGCTTGGCCGCCTCCGGAAACTGGCTCATGAGCCGCGCCGACAGCGCGCGCGGCAGGCCGTCGCGCGGCTCGAGCTTCTGCCCGCGGGTGATCCTGAGCACGACCTCCGCGTCGTTCGGCGGCCCCGCGCAGCAGCGAAACCCGATGGTCGGTGAGGAGGTCTCCGGCGGGCGGGCGAGCGCGTTGGCGCAGCGCCCGACCAGCTCGCCGTCGGCGGCGTTGCCGCCGCGCAGCGTGGCGAGCCCGCGCGAGGAGCCGCGCCCCCACGGGCTCGACGTCCACTCCCACACGCCCCCGTGGAGATCTCGAACGCCGAAGCGGCTCTGGCAGCCGACGCGGAGCCCGGTCGGCTGCATGCTGGGGAGCGCGCCCGTGCCGCAGCGCTCGGGCGCGTAGCGCTTCCCGTACTCATAGGTGTCGTTGTCCGGCCCCTTGCACGCGCGCTCCCACTCGAGCTCGCTGCAGAGCCGCTTGCCCGCCTCTTCGCACGAGACGCTGGCCTCGCGCTGAGTCACCCCGGTGAGCGGGATGGCGCCCTCCTCGTTCGGATACGGGTAGACGTCGATGTAGAACCCTTTGAGGATGACCTGCTCGCCCGGCATCTCCTCGTCCGCGACCCGCGGGAGCACGTTGGGTGGCGTCCCAGCGACCAGCGCGCCGCCCGGGACGTACACCATCCCTTTGCGAGGCTCGGGCGGCGCCACCGGAGGGCCGAGCGGCGCCCCGACCGCGCTCGCCGACGGGGGCGGGGCGCCGTTCGCTCGCTCGCGCGAGCGACACGCGACCGGCACGATGAGGAGCGAGAGCACGAGCGCCGGGCCGCTCGCGCGCCGCGACGACCCGCGACGCGAACGCTCAGTCGACGCGCTCGTCGCGCTCACGGAGCCCGAGCTCCTTCATCTTGAGCTGGAGACCCTTGCGCGAGATCTTGAGGAGTCGCGCGGCGTGGGTCACGTTGCCGCCGGTCTGGTCGAGGGCCTTCACGATGAGCTCGCGCTCGAGCCGGCTCATGGCCGCCTTCACCTGCTCCTTGAGGCCGTCCGGGCCGAGCGCCTCGGGAGCAGGCGGCTGCGCGGCGCTCGCCGAGGTCGAGCCGCCGGCGCGCTGCCGAACGTCCGGCGGGAGATCGGCAGCGGAGATCCGCTCCCCATCGCAGAAGAGCACCGCGCGCTCGATGACGTTCTCGAGCTCGCGGATGTTCCCGGGCCAGAGATACGACGCGAGCACGGCCCCCGCTTCGCCATCGATGCCGGCCACCGATTTTCCGAGCCGCGCGTCGAACTTCTCGATGAAGTGCCCGATGAGGAGCGGGATGTCCTCCGCTCGCTCGCGGAGCGATGGCAGACGGATCGGCACCACGTTCAGTCGGTAGTAGAGGTCCTCGCGGAACGCGCCGCTCGCGATCTCCTTCTTCAGATCACTGTTGGTCGCAGAGATGAGCCGGACATCGACCCGGATGGTCTTGATCCCGCCGACCCGCTCGAACTCGCTCTCCTGCAGGGCGCGGAGCAGCTTGACCTGCATCTCGATCGGTATCGAGCCGATCTCGTCGAGGAAGAGCGTCCCGCCGGACGCGAGCTCGAAGCGCCCGGGCTTCGAGCCGATCGCGCCGGTGAAGGCGCCGCGCTCGTAGCCGAAGAGCTCGCTCTCCATGAGATCCTTGGGGATCGCCGCGCAATTTACCTTGATGAAGGGCTTGTCGCGACGCGAGGAGTTCTCGTGGAGCGCCCTCGCGACCAGCTCCTTGCCGGTACCGCTCTCGCCGGTGATGAGCACCGTGGTCGGGGTATCGGCCACGCGATCGAGCACCGCGTAGATCGCGCGGATCCCCGGGCTCAGCCCGATGATTCCGTAGCGCGCGCTGACGCCGGTCGGGGTCGGCGCCGGGCGGGTCGCTTCGGCTTCGGCGAGAGCGCGCGTCGTGAGCGCCTTCTTGACGATGGTGCGGACCTCGGCCTGGTCGAACGGCTTGGTGATGTAGTCGAAGGCGCCCGTCTTGAGCGCTTCGACGGCGTTGTCCACGGTGCCGTGCGCCGTGATCATCACCACCGGGAGCCCTTCGTCGAGCTCGACGGCGCGACGCAAGAGCTCCATGCCGTCGAGCTTCGGCATGCGCAGATCGGTAATCAGGAGATCGACGTGGTGCTCGCGCAAGAGCTCGAGCGCCTGCTCCCCGTCCTCCGCGGTGTGGACGTCATAGCCGTCGCGCACGAGCTGCGCGCTGAGCACGCGCCGGAGGTTCGGCTCGTCGTCGGCGACCAGGATCTGCTTGCGCTCGGGGAGCATCATGGTGACTTCCCGCGGGCGCGCCGCGCTACTGGCAGCGCGCCCCCTGCTGCTCCGGCGGCAGGAGCGAGGTGCAGTAGAAGAGCGCGGTCTTGCCGGTGCCGGGCGCGCCGGCCGCGATGATGTCGCGCGTGCCGACCCGCGCCGCGGCCACGAAGCTGCCGAGCGCGTCCCCCGTCTCCGCCGACGAGATGAACTTTACGTCGGACAGCCGGCTCCGATCGTCTCCCTCGACATCGTAGATCAGCACCGCGCCGGACGCGCTCACGTCACGCGCCGACATCCGCGGCGCGCCGACGATGATCTCACCATCGCCGTCGCCGTCGAGATCGCCGACGTCGACCGAGGCTCCGAAGCCAGAGCCGTCGCAGCCGCTCACGGCCGGCGTCGCGCCGCACCCGAAGGATGCGACCAACGCGCCCGCGGGCAGACTCGCCATGCCGCACGAGGGCGAGCTCGTCGGCGCGAGGCTCGCGAGCGCCTTGCCGTCGAGCACCGTGACGTTCCGTTCATCGGCGATCACGAGCTCGTCCTTGTCGTCGGCGTCGACGAACCCGGAGCCGAGCGCGCGGCCGAAGCCGGCGGCGCCGCCGAGACACCCGATAGACTCCACGGTCGCGCCGTCGGCGCTGCGGAAGAGCCAGACGTGCCCGGCGGCGGGCGCGGACACCGCGAAGATGCGCCCGGCGCCCGAACGCAGGCTGACGACCGCCGCGCCGTAGCTCGTCTCGGCGCCGCCGCCGGGCGGGACGAGCTCTACGGGCTCGGTCGAGCCCGGCGCGTAGAACCACGCGAGGCGCTGATTCTCCGCGCCAGCGACCAGCGCAGGAGACGCGCCCTTGTCCGAGCGGAGCACGAAGGGCTCGGCCTCGCCATTTGCGACGGCCGGCTCGATGAGCTGCGATTTCACGGCGGGCGGGACCGCGAGCACGAACTCGGTGGTGTCGTCGCAGCGGGTGACGAGCCCGTTGCCGCTGCCCTGTGAGCTGCCGATCCCCGACACGAAGCAGCGCTGCGCCGGCGCGCTCGGCGCGGTCGACAGGATGATCCCCGCGAAGGACGCGGCCAGATAGCAAGGATCCTCCGCGTTCTTGCACTGGCCGGTGTCGCTCGCGTCGACGCGCGGCTGGTCACCGGAGCCGAGCCGGAACACGGCCGCTCCGTGGCGCCCGGGCGGGCCGCCCGAGATGAGCTCGGTGGTGCCGTCGGGGCCGGTGAGCGCGGCCACTCCGAAGCCGAAGCCGGACGAGAGCGAGCCCGGGCGCTTCAAGAGCACGACCGGAGACTCCTCCGACACGTCGTCGAAGCGGCTCCAGCTGCAGCCGGTGACGAGCGCGAGCGCGCCGAGCGACGCGACGACCGTGGTGACACGGCGGGCCATCAGAAGCTCCCTCCGAAGCCGAAGACGCCGCCAGCCGCGCCGAGGCGCGGGCCGAAGGCGGGCCCGCGCCGCTCGGGCACGCGCTCGACCATGCGCCGGCCGGGCTCTCCGCGCCACTCGAGCGCGGTCGGGCGCTTGGCGAGCGGATCGGGGAACTCCTTCGGCTTGTCCGTCTTCATGCTCGAGTCCGGGAGCGGATCGCGGATGAAGTTGTAGGTGGCGATGATGCCGAGCACGCCGCCGATGGCGAACCCAGCGTCCGCGCCGATCGAGTACCAGCGCCCCTTGGTCACACGGCTGTCGTCCGGTTCGAGCACGCCCGCGGCGCGATCCGCCTCGAGCTGGTCGTAGATGCGGTTCGACTCGGTTCCGAAGTAGATGCCGGCGCCGACGAAGGCGGCGCCGATCACCGCCTGCGTCCACGCCGTCCCGCGCGGGTACTTCGGGATCATGGTGACGTGCACCGGCAGGATCTGCCCGGCCGGGATCGAGACCTCGGCGGTGTAGGTCTTGCGCCCGTCGGCGGTGACCTTGAGCTGGTGCTTGCCGGCGGAGGAGCCGCGCGCCTTGAGCGGCGGCTCGCCGCTCCGCCAGGCACCCACGGCAGCCCCGTCGAGCTCGACCGCGATCTCGGGCGCGTTCGAGTCGACCGCCAAGAAACCGTATTTCACGCGCACCATCTCGACGTTCAGCTCTTTCTGCTCGCCGTGCGCCATGGTGACCTCGCGGTAGAACGGCTCGAACCCGGGCGCCTCCACGAGGATGGTGTGCTTGCCGCCCGCGACCAGCTCGCCGAACGGGGTGACGCCCCACTCGGAGCGCTGCTTCGCCTTGTCGTCCAGGTAGATATGCGCGCCGCGCACGTTGGCCGAGACGCGCAAGAACGCCATGAACGCGCCCTGGGACAGGTTCGCCTTGAACACGTGCACGTGGCCGGGAGAGACGTCGATGTCCGTCTCGCTCGCGTTGAAGTCGCGGAACTTCTGCACGACGATGTGGTAGCGACCGACGGCGAGGGTGAGGTTCGCCGGCGCGGTCGTGCGCGCCACCGCCGTCCACCCGGGGTTCTCGCCGGCGAGCTTGAAGGGCGCGGCCTTCGGATCGGTCCGCGCGTACACCTCGAGCGGCGCGCCGGGCGGCTCGGTCTCGACGATCACGAGCGACTTCATCGCGTCCTGATCGTCCGGCACGATGACCGGCGGCGGCTGCGGCGGTTGCGGCGTGACGCCGGCGTCTCCCGGCTCGGCGTCGGCACCGGCGTCACCGGCGTCACCGACCACCGGCGGGGGCTGCGAGACCCCGAGCGCCGCCTGGAGCGCAGCGATCCGCAGCTTCACCTTGTCCGCGTCCGGAGCGGTAGGATCGACCCGCAGGTACTCCTGAAAGCGCGCGAGCGCCTGGTCGTTCTTGCCGAGCTTCTGGTAGCAGACGCCGGCGTTGAAGAGGAACGCCGAGTACGGGTAGGCCTTGTAGCCTGCCTCGAACACATCGGCGGCACCCGCATAATTGCCTGCCAGGTAGAGCCCTTGGCCCTTCTCCATGAGCACGCGGATCGCCTCGAGCTTGTTCGAGGCCGCTGCTTTGCTGCTCGCTCCCGACTGCGCCACGGCGGTCGGCACGGCGAGCGACAGAGCCAGCGAGGCGACCAGCCACGCGACGTACCCTCGGGGGGCGCGAAATCTCACTCTCACGCGCGAAACATGACCCAGGAAGCGGCCTCGGCACAAGCCGTCCGTTTCTGGAGGGTGCCGGTCCGGCGCGGAACCCCGCGGATTGACGGACGGAGCCGGGCGAGCGCGCGGACCGGCGGGCCGCCACGCGAGATTCCGCGCCGCGCCGACCAGCCCTCGGAGCCCCGGCTCCGTCGAGAGTTTGAGATGGGAGCGGGCGAGCGACTATGCTACCGGCTCCGACGTATCCCGAAGGAGCGCATGATGCGAAAGCGGCTCGTTTCCTGCTTGGCCGGCTTGGCCCTCGCGGCGGTCCCGGTGGTCGTCATGGCCGCGGAGCCGGCGACCCACCAGTACCCGGCGTGCACGAACACGAAGCCGAGCGAGGTCGAGGTAAACACGGCCAAGGCCGCGTTCCAGCTCGGGCAGACCTCTTTCAACGAAGGCAACTACAAGAAGGCGATCGACAACTGGGAGGAAGCGCTGCGTCGCGACTGCACCGCGAACGCGCTGCTCCTCAACCTCGCGCGCGCCTTCGAGCTCGACGGCCAGAAGGCGCAGGCCGTCGTCGCGCTGAACACATACCTCGCGCGCGAGCCCGGCACGCCGCAGCGAGACCAGATCGAGCGACGCGTAGAGACCCTGAACGAGCAGATCGCGGCGCAGGCGGCGGCCGTGCCGCCTCCGACGGCGAGCATCACGCCGACGAGCGAGCCGCCTCCCCCGCCCCCTCCGGAGGAGACGGGGCGGCGCCCGATCTTGCCGCTCATCGTCGCGGGCGCGGGTGGCGCGCTGTTCCTCGGCGGCGGGATCGGCTACCTGATCGAGCGCGGGCGCGTCGCGGACTATCGGGACCAGTGCCCGAACCAGCGATGCCCGAACCCGGGCATCGAGAGCGACGCCAACGCGGCGTTGACCCTGCGCAACGTGACGGCCGGCATCAGCGTCACCGGGCTGGTCGTCGGTGCGGGCGGGCTCGCCTGGTACTTCCTCTCGAAGCCGGCGCCGAGCGCCAAGAGCGCGCGCGTCCGCGAGCGGCCGAGCCTGCGGCCCGCGGTGAGCCCGGTGGTCGGCTCCGGGTTCACGGGGGTGTCGTTGAGCGGCGCGTTCTAGCGGACGGCGCGCCGCCATCCGAGCCGCTGCCCCAGGTCGAGGGCGCGGCCTCCACGAGCTCGTCGTCGGCGGGCTCCGCGGCGGACGGGTCGGCGGGCTCGCGACCGCCTGGCGAGCTCGGCGGCGCGAGGCGTGCGAGATCGGGCTCGAGCGGCGGCGGCGTCTCGCTCGAAGAGCCGCCGCACGCCACCAGCGTCACCGCCAGCGCAGAGAGCCAGAGACCGCGCGAGAGCGCCATGGGGAGCTTCTAGCACGCTGCGGCGCATGCTCAGGAGGGATTGAGCACGGGGCCCGAGCCGCCCCGATCTGCTAGGGTCGCTCTGCGTGGAACGGCGCGAGGCGACGCGATGATCGGGCGGCTCACCGGGACGCTCGCGGCCGAGCAGCTCGACGGACGCGTCGTGCTCGACGTCGGCGGCGTGGGCTACGAGCTGACCGTGCCGCTCGGCGCGACCGCGCGGGCGCCACGCGACGGCGAGCGGCTCACCTTCTCCGTCCACACCCACGTGCGCGAAGACGCGCTCGAGCTCTTCGGCTTCGCGTCGGAGGCGGAGCGCGGCGTGTTTCGGCTGCTCATCACGGTGCCCAACGTCGGCCCGCGCACGGCCATCAACGTGCTCTCGGCGCTGCCGACCCTGGAGCTCGTGCAGGCGGTGCGCGCGGCCGACGTCGGTCGCCTCACGCGGGTCCCGGGCATCGGCAAGAAGATCGCCGAGCGGCTCGTCCTCGAGCTCAAGGAGAAGCTGCCCGAGCTACCGAGCGACCGACCCGGCGGCGCCGCCCCCCCCCTCTCCGACATCGCGGGTCGGCTCGTCACCGCGCTCGTGAACATGGGCTATCGCCCGGCCGAGGCCGAGCGGGCGGTGAAATCCCTGGAAAAAGAGCTCCCGACGGCCTCGCTGCCGGAGCTGCTGCGCGAGGCGCTGGCCGTGCTGTCTGGCTAGGAGCCGGGGCCGGCGGCGCGCTGCGCCCGCGAGCCTTGACCCTCGGAGGAGAGCGTGGATAATCGCGCACTTGCCGAGGTTGGAATCCGGCGGGGCGGTTCAGGTGCCCCGCGCGGTCCGGTCGGCGCAGGAGGCCTCGCGTGATCACTTGTACGAATCCGAAGTGCGGCTCGGAGAACCAGGACCACTACAAGTTCTGTCTCAAGTGCGGATCTCCGCTGCCACGTGACACGGCGCCCAAGCCGTTCTCCGTACAGACGCCGCCCCAGGGGGTGCCCGCAGCGGCGGCCGCTCCGGTTCCAGCCGCGCCGATCCCCGCGCCGGCGCCCGCGCCGATCCCCGCGCCCGCGCCGGTGTTCTCGTCGCAGCCGGTCGTCGTCCCCCCGCGGCCGGCGTCGAATGCGCCGCCTCCTGCCGCGGCTCCGGCGAGCGGCGAGGTGGACTGCCCGCAGTGCGGACACAAGAACACCCCGGACAATCGCTTCTGCGCGGCGTGCGGCTACAACCTGGCGGCGCTCCGCTCGGCGGCTCCTCCCGCCGCGCCGGCACCCGCCGCGGCTGCGGTCGCCAGCACGAACGGGCCGAGCCTGACCCTGACCGCGCTCCGCGCGGACGGCAGCGAGGCCGGCTCGCAACTGCTCCCGGACGCCCCATCGGTCACGGTCGGACGAGACACGGGCTCCATCTTCGCGGGCGACAGCTACTTGTCGCCGCGCCACGCCACCTTCACGCGCCGCGGTAACCAGGTGTTCGTGAAGGACGAGGGCTCGCTCAACGGCGTCTACATCAAGCTCAACCCGAACGAGCCGTGGAAGCTCGAGTTCGGAGATCTGTTCCGGATCGGCCAGGAGATCATTCGCCTGGAGGCGCTGAAATCGCAGCCCGCGGGGCCGGACGGCGTGCTCCGCTTCGGCAGCCCGTCGAGGGGCTTCATCGGGCGACTCGCGCTGGTCATCGGCCGAGACACGACCGGCAATGCGTTCCCGATCCCGGAGCGCGGCGTCCACTGCGGCCGCGAGCGCGGCGACATCCTCTTCTCCGAGGACGGCTACGTCTCCGGCCTCCACTGCCGCGTCGCGCGCGGTCAAGACGGCGCGATCTACCTCACGGACGTCGGGAGCTCGAACGGCACCTTCGCGCGCGTGTCGAGCGAGCACCCGCTCAAGCCGCACGACATCCTGCTCATGGGCCAGCAGCTCTTCCGCTGCGATTTCTGAGGAGACGCGACCCGTGAGCGTCGCACCCCGCCGATGTCCGTACGTCTAACCATTCGCGTGGTGGCAGCCGTCATCGAGCGCGACGGCCAGTACCTCATCACGCAGCGGCGCCCGACCGCGGTCCTCCCGCTGCTCTGGGAGTTTCCTGGCGGTCGCGTCGAGGAGCGCGAGACGGACGACGACGCGCTCCGCCGCGAGGTCAAGCACCGGCTCGGGGTGGACATCGAGCCCGGGCGGCTCATCAGCTTCGTCACGCATCCGTACGAGCACTACGCGGTAGATCTCTATCTCTACGAGTGTCGAATCTCGAGCGGCGAGCCCGTCGAGCGTAACGTCCACGCGTTCAAGTGGGTAACGAGCGCCGATTTCGAGCAGTATCCGTTCACGCCGGCCGACGAGCTGTCGATGAACAAGCTCCTCGGGCTCGCGTGACGGCGCGCCGGCGCGCCACGAGCGCAGCGCTCGCGCTCCTGTTCGCCGCCGCGCCCGCGCTCGCCGAGACGCCCGCGGAGTCGAGCGCGCCTGCGCTGACGCCGCCGGCAGCCGCGCGACCGAGCCCAGACCGCCCGAGCCGGAGCCCGCTCGGGAGCGGCACCCTGGTGACGATCACCACGACGCGGGCCGTGCAGGTCTACGTGGCGCGCGTGAAGCCGGGCGGCCCGGCGCCGACCGAATACGATTTCATCCGGGTCGGCGTGGCGCCTCTCTCGCTCGAGCTCCCGCCGGGAGACTACCTGCTCGAGGTCGACGACGACGGCGTGACCGCGCAAGCGCTCCCCCTCTCGGTCGGCGCGGAGCCGGTGAGCCTCGACGTGCGGACCGGCTCCTCGGACCTCAGCACCCTCGGGTCGCTCGCGCTCGGGCTCGGGATCCTCGGAGTGCTCGGCGGGGCGGCCGTGCTCTTGAGCGGTACCGCGTCGGAGGACTCGGGCTCGTTCGACAAGACCAAGGTCGCGGTGCCGATGCTCGCCGCTGGCGGGGTGCTCACCGCGGGCGGCATCGGGCTCTACTTCGCCTCACGCACCCACATCGAGCCCGCTCCTGCCGGAGCTCCGCCGGCGCCGCGCGCTTTCACGGTCGGCGCGCGCCTGACATTCTAGGACGCGCCGCGCCCCACCCCGCACGCGCTCACCCGCGAGGCCTCGCGCTCCGCGACGAACCGCGCGCAGGGCGAGCCCGGGAGCGGGTGAGGCCGGTCCGGCGCGGAACCTCGCGGACGCTCAGCGCTTCAGGTAGCGCGCCGGCTCCTTCACGAAGCGCTCGCGGCAGGCGTCGCTGCAGAAGGTGTAGCGCTTGCCGTCGTGGAGCGCGTGCGGTGCGTCCTCGCTCGCGAGCACGGTCATCCCGCACACCGGATCTACGGTCTTCTCCGCGCGGCTCGCCCGGCCGGGCCCTCCGGGAGGCGGAGCGTGCGGCGAGGCGGGCAACCTCTCGAGGTAGTCGACCAGGAGCTCCACCTCCGCGTTCGTGAGCTTCCCGCGATACGAGGGCATGGTGACGACGAAGCCGGAGGCTCGCTCCGACCTGGGCTCCAGGATCGAGCGCCGGAGGTAGCCGCGATCGACGATGATCGTCTCGCCGCTCGCGAGCGTCACCGGTGAGCCCGGAAGCCCGCCGAGCGGGGGCGCCACGCGCCGATCGTCATGGCAGCCGGCGCACCCCGCCGACTGGAATAGGCGCTCCGCGCTCGCGCCGTCGCTCGGCTCCGGCCGGGGGTCCGCCGCGCTCGCGCTGGTCGCGTCGCGCTCGAGCTCCTCGGCATCGCTCGCCAGCCGCTCGAGCAGGCGATCATCGTCGCTGTCGTAGACGCCGCGCACCTTGCCCTCGCGATCGGCGAGGAAGAAGAGCGTGGTGTGAATGATGGGGTTCCGCGGATCGCGGCTCTTCTCCACGGTGACCTTCATCGCGCTCGCGACCGCGTCCAGGCCCGCGGCGTCGGTGCTGAGCAAGTGCCAGCGCGTGTCATCTTTCCAGCGACGCGCGTAGTCGAGGAGCCGCGCCGGCGTGTCGTACTCAGGATCCACCGAGAACGAGACGAACCGCGCGTCCTCGCGGCGCACGCTACGGCGAAGCACGTTCATCTTCGCGGTGGTGAGCGGGCACACCGTGGTGCAGCGGGTGAAGATGAAGTTTGCTACGACGACGTGACCGCGGAGCGACTCGCGGGACACCGTCTCGCCGTGTTGATCACGGAACGAGAACGCCGGAAGCTCCCAGAGGACCGGCAGGGGCCCCGCGGCGGGCGGAGCCGCGGCGCGCACGCGCGCCTCGCGACGCGCCGCGGCGACCGCGACGAGCAGCACCGCCCACACGCCGACCACCGCCAGGATCGCGAGGCTCCGGCGCCGCGCCGGGCGCGTCATCTCTCGTCCGTGGGGGCCGCGCTCCCGTCCGCGGCAAACAGCTCATGCGCGCGCTCCGCCGCGCGCATCCGTCGAACGGCGGCCACGATGAGCCCCCCGATGAGCGCGAGCGGAGTGAGGCTCATGAACGCGGTCATCTTGACGAAGGCCGCTTGCGTCTCGGGTGACTCGCAGACCTGATCGGCGTGCGCGGCGTGCGCCGCCAGCAAGACGACCGCGGCGAGCGCCGCGCCGAGCCCAGCCCTCATCACCAGTACACCCGCAGGTAGAGCGCCGGCCACAAGAGGACCACGAAGTACCAGAAGAGCTTGGCAGCCGCGAAGAGACCGGGCGCGTCCTTGCCGCGCTGCACGCTCGCGTACGCGAGGGCGAGGGCGACGAGCCCCGAGAGGACGTGAAGCCCGTGCGCGCCGACGATGAGATAGAAGAAGCTCCCGTGCAGACTCGTGCGGAGCGTGAGCCCCTGGCCGATGAGCTCGACCCACTCGCGCCCCTGAGACACGAGGAAGAACGCGCCGAGCGCCAGGCTCGCGAGGAGCGGCGCGCGGGCCGCGCTCGGGCCGCGCCGGTAAGCGCGCGCCGCGAGATACATCGCCACGCCGCTCGCGAGGAGCGCAAAGGTATTGATGGCCGTCGCCTCGATCGGGAGCCGCGGCTGACCGGGCGGCGGCCAGGGCCCGCGCTCTTGGGCGCGGTCGATGGTGAATGCGCTGATGAAGGCCGCGAAGAACATCACCTCCGCGACGATGAAGATGAGCATCCCCGCGACCGCGTTCGGCGCGACGTTCGGGCGTCGGGTCTGCTCACCCGACGCTCGCTCCATCCCGGCGACCGCGCTCGTGGTCATCGCCCATCACTCCTTCGGGTGGTGCGCGTGCTCGGCGATCGCGCGCTTCACCTCGTCCTGGGCCGCGAGATTATGCCAGTTCCGGCCGCTGTGACGCATCACGTCGGGCGCGACGCCCGCGTAGAGCAGGCCCATGAAGCCCAGGCAGGTCGCGATCAGGTAGACGACGTAGCGCTTCTCCAGGTTCACGTGCATGAAGTGCTTCGCCACCAGGTACGCCTTGACCACCGCGATCCCGAAGGCGGTGATGAGCGTGATGATCTCGATGCCGAGGTGCGGGCCCGCGACGCTCAGCCCGAGGAGCACCACCAGGATCGCCCAGATCTTCACGTAGCTCGGGTGGTGAGCGTGGCTCTCGTCCGACTTTTTCTCAGTGTCGTTCTCGGAGGACATCCCTAGACTCACCTTTTCGATCACTTGGCGATATAGAGGAGCGGGAAGAGGAAGATCCAGACGACGTCGACGAAGTGCCAGTAGAGGCCCACGTTCTCGACCCGCTGGAGCTCCCGGCCCTTGGCCGCGTCACGAGCGATGATCATCATCGCGATCATCCCGACGATGACGTGGAGGCCATGGAGCCCGGTCGCCGTATAGTAAAAGGCCCAGAACATGTTCTTGCTGATGACGAGGCCCTCGCGGATCTCATGCGTCCACTCGAAGGCCTTGATAAAGAGAAAGCACACTCCGCCGAGCACCGTGAACCAGAGCAGCCGCGCAGCCTTCTTGCCGTCTCCTTGCCCCGCTGCCTGATGCGCGAGCACGGCTGCCAGGCTCGAGGTGAGGAGGACCAACGTATTTATCGCGCCGGCCGCGGTGTTGGTATGGGCCGCGTAGTCCCCGAACTCCGGATGCCCGATGCGGTGCATGACGTAGGAGGTCAAGAGCCCGCCGAAGATCACGATTTCGGAGGCGATGAGCCACCAGACGGCGAGCCGCCCGGTGGGCATGCCGGTGGCGCTGCGCGTGGTCGCGACCGGCCTCATGACGCCACCGCCGCCGTCGCTCCCGGCTCCGCCGCGGACTCGTCCTGCTCGGTGGGCTCCGACCCCGGCTCCGGCGGCTGATCCTGCGGCCAGAAGTCGTCCTCACGCCCCGGCACGCTGTACTCGTAGGGCCCGCGGTAGACGGTCGGGAGCACCGCGAAGTTGCCGTGGGGCGGCGGAGATTCGGCCGTCCACTCGAGCGTGTTCGACCGCCAGGGGTTCTTGCCTGCCACCTTGCCGGAGAACATGCTCTTCACGAAGTTCACCAAGAAGGGCACCTGGAAGGCGAGCATCACCAAGAGCGAGATGGTCGCGATCTCGCGGAGCGGCTGGAGCCGCGCCAGATCCGGGAAGGACTCGTAGCTGTAGATGCGCCGGTGATCGCCGAGCGCGCCCGCGATGAAGAGCGGGATGAACACGCCGTTGAAGGGGATGACCGTGCCCCAGAAGTGAATCTTGCCGAGCCGCTCGTCGAGCATCCGGCCGAACATCTTCGGGTACCAGAAGGTGATCCCCGCGAAGGTCGCGATGATGGCGATGGGCACGAAGGTGTAGTGGAAGTGCGCGAGCACGAAGTACGTGTCGTGGAAGTAGAGATCCGAGCCGCTCGACCCGAGATAGATGCCGGTCACGCCGCCGATCAAGAACTCAGCGATGAAGGCGAGCGCCCAGAGCATCGGCGTGGTGAGCGTGATGGAGCCCCCATAGAGCGTGGCGATGTAGACGAACATCATCTCGGCGATGGGGATCGAGATGAGCAGCGTCGTCACGGTGAACACGTTCGCCATCCGCGGGTCGATTCCGGCGATGAACTGGTGGTGCGCCCACACGAAGAAGCTGAGGATGCCGGTGGCAAACGCCGTATAGAGCACGGTGCGGTAGCCGAAGAGCTTCTTGCGCGAGAACACCGTGATGACCTCGGCGACGATCCCGACCGCCGGGAGCAGCACGACGTACACCTCGGGGTGACCGAAGAACCAGAAGAGGTGCTGCCAGAGGACGGGGTCGCCACCGCGCGTGGGGTCGAAGAAGGACGTCCCGAGTCGCTGGTCGAAGAGCAGCATCACCGCGCCAGCCACCAGCGGCCCGACCGAGCCCATGAACACGATGGCGGCGATGATGATCATCCACACCACGATCGGCACGTCGAACATCTTCATGCCCGGAGCGCGCGAGTTCATGGCGGTGACGATGAAGTTGATACCGCCGAGCAGGAACGCGACGAACTCGAGCGCCACCGCGATGAGCCAGAGGCTCGAGCCCCACGAGGTGAGGCTGTACTGCGCCTTGGCGGAGAGCGGCGGATAGCTCGTCCACGCGCCGCCGAAGGCGCCGCCGCTAGCGAAGAACGACGCGAAGAAGACGAGGATGCTAAGAAGGAAGATCTGATACGAGAGGCGGTTCAACCGAGGGAACGCCATGTCGTCGCATCCGACCATCAGCGGGATGAGGTAGTTGCCGAAGGCGGCGATGAGCACGGGCATGGAGACCCAGAACACCATCACCGAGCCGTGGCTCGTGACCAGCGCGTTGTACTCGGCCGGCGAGACCTGACCGTACCCGGGGACGTTGATCCCCGGGAAGCCGAGCTGCATGCGGAAGGCATAGGCAAAATAGCCGCCGATGAGCCCCATCAACATGCCGGTGATGAGGTACTGCTTCGCGATCATCTTGTGGTCGGTCGACCACAGATACTTCATGAAGAAGCTCTCGGAATGGCCGTGGGCGGATGCGTGATCGCTCATCATGGGCTCGCTTGTGCGACGGTACTCTGCTCGTGCGCCGCCACCCAGGCGGCGTGCTGCTCCGGGGTCTCGATGACGATGCGCGCCGGCATCAGCCCGTGACCGATGCCGCAGATCTCGGCGCACTGGATGTCGAAGGTGCCGGTCTTGGTCGGCTTGAACCAGCCGGTGATGACGCGGCCGGGCACTGCGTCCTGCTTCAAGCGGAAGGCGGGGACGCTGAAGCTGTGGACCACGTCGCGGGCCTCGAGCTCGAACTCGTAGTTCTTGTCGACCTCGACGCGTAGCTCGTCGACGGTGCGGATGTCATCGTCGGTGTCGAGCTTCCCGTCCGGCCCGGGGTGGACGAAGCTCCACGCCCACTGCTGCGCGATCACGCGGACTACGGCATCGGGCTTGGGACTTGACTGCTTGATGTGCGACCAGACGTTGATCGCCATCACGATGATGACGACGTCGCACACCAGCACCGCGAGGTGCGGGTAGGTGATGAAGCGCGTCTCTTCCTTCTTCTCGCCCGAGATGTACTGGGCGCGGCGCCCTTCCTTCGCGCGGAACTTGAAGATGAGCCAGAAGAACACGCCTTCGGCGAGGATGAACCAGAAGCCGACCATCAGGGTGATGACCCAGATGAGCTGGTCGACGTCGCTCGCGTAGCTCGCCGCCGCGGGGAGATACTTCTCAATCATGGGCACCGATCTCGGGTCTCGAGGGAGCTGGACTCGGAGCGCCGGGCAGGACCACGAACGCGACCCAGCCGACGTAGAGCCCGACGTAGATGATGGTGAGCCAGAACACCCAGCGTGACAGGGAGTCGGCGGTGATCTTGTTAGCCATCGTCGAGGATCCTCCTAGGCTCACTTGAGCGTCGCGGCGTAGGCGATGACGTCCTTCATCGCCTGCGCGTCCGGCAAGGTCATCGCCATCGGACGCATCAGCACACCGCCGACGTCTTCCGGGTTGGTCCCGCGGATACCAGCGCGAAATTTTCCGAGCTGCGCCAGGAGGTACCAGTCGTTCGTGTTCGCGAGCGGCGGCGCCTTCATCGCCTCGTTGCCGCGGCCGTCCGCGCCGTGACAGGCGCTGCAGGTGGCGAAGAGCGCCTGGCCGTTCGCGACGTCGCCCTTCACGGTGCTCTCCTGCTTGGCGCGCGAGAGCTTCGCCGTGTAGGCGGCGACGCTCGCGAGGTCGACATCGTTGCGCAGGCTGAGCGCCATCGGGCGCATCCGAAGGCCGTTGGCGTCGTCCGGGTGCGCGCCGCGCACGCCCGACTTGAAGTGCTCGAGCTGGCGCTTCACGTACCACTCGTCGAGGCCGGCGATGGCGGGCGCGCTGAACTCATGGCTCCCCTCGCCGTGGGCGCCGTGGCACTGCGCGCAGAGCTGGAACAGCTCGGCGCCGCTCGCCGTCCCGCCGCTCGGCACCGGGCCGCCCTTGCTGCAACCAAGCGCCGCGGAGACCGCGAGCGCGCCCATAACCATGAAAATGCGTGGCGCAACGACAGGCGTCATGTGTTTGACTGGCGTCATGTTCGGCTCGCCCTGACGTGAAATCAAGGAAGATCCCATCCATCGCACGTAGCGTTCCGTAATTACACTAAAATATTCACCGACTCCCGCCGGCTGACGGGCCCGCTACGGGCCGCTTCTCGGGTGGCGTCAGCCCTGTCTGGTCCGTGCTGGCAAAGCGTACCTCGCCGGCTCGGCGCGGAACCTCGCGGCTCGCGGCCGCCGTTCCAGTTTCGCCGACCTTCTGGGAGGGCGGCTCGCCGTCCGGCGCGGAACCTCGCGGCTCATGGCCCCCGTTCCAGTTTCGCCGAACTGCTCGGAGGGTGGCTAGCCGGTCCGGCGCGGAACCTCGCGGCTCGCGGCCGCCGTTCCAGTTTCGCCGAACTGCTCGGAGGGTGGCTAGCCGATCCGGAGCGGAACCTCGCGGCTCATGGCCCCCGTTCCAGTTTCGCCGACCTTCTGGGAGGGTGGCTAGCCGGTCCGGCGCGGAACCTCGCGGGGCGGACGCGCGGGCCGGAGCGCGGCGCGAGCGCCAGCCGTCGCCGGCGCGCTCCCGCCGCGAGCTCACGAGGCGCGGGCGCCGGCGCCCGCGCGGAGCCGGGATGCGCGAGCCTCGGGGACACGCTCGCGTGCGGACGCGCGGAGACGCGGAGCCGGCCGGCGCCGTGCCGGCTCCGCTCGCGCCGCAACGGTGAGATGCGGCCGCGCGGTCGTCGCGAAACTCGGTTCCGCGCCGGACCGACCAGACCCCGATGACGCCGCTCGCTCGAGCCTCGCACCGGGCGCGCGTGCTCCTCGAGCGCGCGCTCGACGTGCTCGCGCCGCGCGGCTGCGCGGCTTGCGACGCGCTCGTCGACGACGGCGCGCCGTTCTGCGCGAGCTGTCGGGCCACGGTGGGCGGACCGCGCGAGAGCTCGCTCGCCGGCGCGCCGGTGTTCGCGGGCGCGGCGTACGGCGGCGCGCTCGCCGCAGCCGTCCAACGCTTCAAGTACCGCGGGCGAGCCGAGCTCGCGCCGGCGCTCACGTCGCTCGTCGAGGCGGCGACGCCGCGCGGTTGGCGCGCGGAGGGCGCGCTGCTCGTGCCGGTACCGCTCCATCCCGCGCGGCTCGCCGAGCGCGGCTATAACCAGTCGGCGCTGCTCGCGGGTCGGCTCGCGCGGCGCATCGGTGGCGCGTCCGCGCCGCTCGCGCTGGCGCGGACACGCGCGACGGAGCAGCAGGCCGGCCGAGCGCCAGACGCACGCGTCGAGAACGTGTCGGGCGCGTTCGTGGCGCGCACGCCCGAGCGCTTGAGGGGGCGACGGGTCGTGCTCGTCGATGACGTGGTGACCACGGGCGCGACCGCGCGCGCGTGCGCGGAGGCGCTGAGCGAGAGCGGCGCGCGACTGACCGCGATCATGGCCGTCGCGCTCGCCGGGCTGAACGAAGGAGCAGGGGGCGACGACCGCTAGCGGAGGAATTCCCCGCTGCGGGCCCAACCCGCTAAGATGCGGGGACCAAACAGCGGCGAACGGGCGCGTGAGCGACGACACCAACGAGTGGAAGTGGGCGGATACCGACGGCGCCCAGAAGGACATCGACGAGTGGGAGCTCATCGCCTCGCTGTCGGATGGAACGCTACCGTTCTATGCGCTGGTCTGGAAGCGCGGGTGGGCCGGGTGGCTCCACGCCTGCCAAGTCGGTGAGCTCGCCTCGGCGATCCCTGGCGGGAAGTTCGAGGCCGCGGTGGCGCCCGAGCAGACTGGCGCGACGGTGCCGCCGCCGCCGCCGCTCGACCGATACGCGGCCTACCAAGCGCGCAAGGCGGGCGCCGAGTTGCTCGGCGGGGCCGCGCGCTCGGGCGGGGTCAAGGTCACGCCGCCTCCGCCGCCGGTAGTGGGTCATGGCGTGAGCCGCGGCGCCATCTCCGCCGCGGCGCTCATGGGACGCGCAGCGTCGGTGGCACCGCCGCCGCCGCCGATGCGGCCGCCGATGCCGACCATCGCGGAGGAGCCGCAGGCGCTGACGAGCACCGCGACGCTGCGGCCACCGGGCGCGGTGCCGCCGCCGCCACGGCGCGTCCCGGCCGCTCCGACCCCGCTCCTTCATCCGGGGCTCGCGGGCGGCTCCGCGGTCGACACGCCGCTCCCCGACATCGCGATCCGCGAGATGCCCGACGAGCCGCTCGCGCCGCTCGCGACCGCGGCGAGCGCACCGGCAGCACCGGCAACGCCGCCGCTCGCCCCGGAGCCAGCCCCCACCTCGCCGACGCCGAGCGCGGCGCTGCCGCCCGAGCCGACTCTTCCGGCGCTCGCCATCGAGTCGCCGCCTACCTTCGAGTCCGCGGCGCAGCTCGCAGAGCCCGCCACGCCGTCGTTCGCGCCGCCCCCTCCCGCAGTGCTCGATCGTCAGACGCCCTGGGTCGTCATCCTCGCGGCGATCGCGGGCGCGCTCGGCGCGCTCGTCATCGTGCTCATCGTCGCGCGCCGCGAGACGTCGTCCCCGACGGTCGCCCCCATCCCGGAAGCGGTGGCGCCCGCGACTCGAGCCACGACCGCGGCGCCCTCCGGCGCGCCGTCGCGGGGAGCCTGCACGCTCGCGCGCCCAGCCGAGCGGCTCGCCGCCGAGATCGTGCAGGGCGTGCCGCCGCTCGCCGCGGACGCCGGAGATGGCTCGCGGATCGCGGTCGGCTTCGCCGCCACGACCGGCGCGGCGGTCGGGCTCTTGATCGATCCGACCACGCTCGCGGTGGAGCGCGCTTTCGACGACCAGGGCGCCGCCGCCGTCGAGGCCGTGGTGCCGGAGCGCCGCGACGGCAAGACCACCTTCGCGGTGCATCGCGCCGGCGCGAGGCTCACGGGCGCGCGCGCGGTGGACGGGTCGACGCGCTTCACGCTCGGGATGAGCGAAGAGGGGCTCGCGCGCGTGGAGTCCGGCAAGGCTCCGGTCGTCGTCTGGCCCGGCGGCGCCGGAGAGAGAATCACCGATCTCCGCGTGGCCACCACGCCGAAGGGCGACCACGCGGTGACCTTCCGGCGCGGCGGTCAGTCGGGCGACGTGCTCGTCGGCTGGCTCGGCGCGGACGGGAGCCGCGAGCGCGACCTCGAGCGCGTCGGCGCGCCGGCGATGCGTGGCACGCCGATGGTGGCCGCCAACACCGACTCGGTGCTGGTCGTGTTCGCGGCCCGCGAAACGGCGAGCGACCACTGGGGCGTGCAGCTCGCGCTCGGGACCGCGAGCGCGCCGCCGCGCGACTCGAAGCCATTCGCCATCCCGCCGGGCGGACCGGGCAGCGAGGCCATCTCGCCGAGCGCGGCGGGGCTCGGCTCCGGCTGGCTGCTGCAGTGGACGGAGGGCTCCGCGGGGCGACACGACGTCCGCGTCCAGACGCTCGACGACGCGCTGCTCCCGATCGGGAAGCCCGTCACCGTGTCACCGACCGGCACCAACGCCGGCCAGGGGACCGTGTGGATCCGCGGGACCGCCGGCTTGTCGCTCTTTCTGGTCGCCCGTGGCAAGAGTCATGAACTATGGGGAGCCCTACTGAAATGTCCATGAAGCGCGCCAAGATGTCCGCGATCATCGCCGCCGTCCGGGTTCTCTCGCCGGCCGCGGCGGTCGTCACCACGCTCTCGGTCGCCGCGGGGTTGCCCGGGTGCTTCGTCTTCGGGAGCCCGGGTCCGTCGAAGGTCGGGCAAGGCCAGAAGTACTCGTCCGGCAATCCCGCCTTCGATGAGTTCTTCGAGCGGCTCTACTCGCTGCAGGTGGCGCTCGCCGAGGCGCCGAGCGGAGAGAAGGAAGTCCGGCGCGCGTTCGCCGCGAAGCTCGACGCGGATCCGGACGCCTCGACCTCGATGCTGACGAAGAAGGCGCAGAAGCTGGCCCAAGCGCTCGCCGCTCGCGGGGTCGGGCTCGAGCTCGAGCTCGACGAGGGAGACGAGGAGACCAAGCCCACCGCCAACCTGAAGGCGACCGGCGCCGCGCTCACGGGTGACGACCGGACGTTCATCACCGCGGTGGAGACCACGGCCCAGAAGGAGCTCGACGTCGTCCACTCGATGAAGAAGGCCGCGAAGCAGCTCGATGAGCTCCGCGCGCAGCTGATGGCGCTCGAGACGCAGGTGGACGACGCCTTCCGCCTGGGCGGGCCGCGCAAGAAGGCCGAGGTCCGCAAGAACCTCGACGACGCCAAGGTGCTCCTGCCGCTCATGACGTCACGCGCCGAGCAGGTGCGCGACTCGGCGCACCAACTCCTGCGAAAGTTGACCCAGGCCGTTCGCACCGATGACGGCAGCTTCGCGCATCATCCGGCGCCCGCGCCCGCCGAGGCGAGCCCGACCACGAGCGACGCCGAGGCCCGCCCCAAGCCGCGGCCAAGACCGGCCGGCGGAGCGCCCGCGCCCTCGAAGCCGCCGCCCTCGAAGCCGCCGCCCTCGAAGCCGCCGCCGACCGACTTCGAGCCCTGAGCCGCGAGCGTCAGTTGACGGCGCGGATCGCCTCGAGGAACTCGTCGGGCGAGACGAAGTCGTTGTAGCGCAGCGCCTCCTTGCCCGAAGAGTCGAATACGAGCACGGTCGGCAGCCCCTTCACCGAGAACCGCTCGAGCGTGCTCTCGACCGCGGGATCATCATCGTCGGTCGCGTCGACGCGGACCGCGACGAAGCGGCCAGCCTCGCTCGCGACCTCCGGGTGCGCGAAGGTCTTCTTCTCGAGCTCCTTGCAGGCGCCGCACCACTCAGCCGAGAAATCGACCAGGAGCGGCCGCTGTTCACGCGCGGCTCGCTGGCGCGCCGCCTCGACGGGCACCGCCTCCCAGGTCAGCGTGCGGGTCGGCTTGGTGGCCCCGACCAGCAGCAGGAACGAGCCGACGCTCGCGAGCGCCACCCCGGTGCCCTTCGCGAGCTTCACCGCCGCTCCCGGCTCGTCGAAGGAGCGGTGCACCGCGCCGAGCCCGAAGCCGAGGAGCACGAGCGCCGCCGTCACCCCGAGGAACTTGGGCGTCGCGCTCGCCAAGGTCGTGAGCCACGGGAACTTCGTGCTGAGGAAGTAGAACGCCACGACCAAGAGCACGATGCCGAGCACCGACTTCACGTGGTTCATCCAGCGCCCGCTCTTCGGGAGCTGCACGGCGAACGCGCCCACCACGAAGAAGGGCGCGCCGAGGCCGAGCGCGAACGCGCCCATCGCGAGCGCGCCGAGGCCCGCGCTCTGCGTCTTGGCGATCCACGCGAGGATCCCGGTGAGCACCGGGCCGGTGCACGGCGAGGCGATGAGGCCGCAGGCGAGGCCGAGCGCGAACGCACCCTTGAACCCGATCCCGCCCATGGTCGCCAGGCGGTTGGTCAGCGCCGAGGGGAGCGCGAGCTCGAAGGCGCCGAACATCGACGCCGCCATGGCGATGAAGAGCGCGCTGATCCCGAGGATGACCCAGCGGCTCTGGAGCACGCTGCCGAACATGCTGCCGGTGAGCCCCGCCGCGACCCCCATCGGGACGAACATGGCGACGATGCCGAGCACGAACGCCAAAGAGAGCAGCGCGCCGTGCGAGCGGCTCTTCACCTCGCGCGCGCCGAACACGCTCACCGTGACCGCGATCATCGGGTACACGCACGGCGTCAAGCTGACGAGCAAGCCGCCGGCGAGCGCGGCGAGGCCGGCGTAGAGCGGCCCCTTGGAGAGCGCGCGCGTGAAGGCGTCAGGCTCGGCCGCGTGCGCGGTCGCCGACGCGAAGAGCACGACGAGCGCTGAGACGAGCGAGGGCGAGACGAGGCGTCGTGTCATGAGGCGCACCCATTCTATAGGGCGGAATCGGCGATTGGGTTCCCCCTACGAGTTCATTTGACCCGCGCGGGTCACTCGGCCGCCTTCGCCCGACGACGGCGGAGTCGCGAGAGCAGGCGGCGAGCGTGAGTCGTCTCGGCGTCGAGCGCGACGGCCAGCGCCACGCGGCCACCCGTCGCGCGGCGCACGAAGGCGCGCAGGTATTGACGCGATGCGTCATCATCTCCCAGCTCATACGCCAGTTGACCGAGCACGAACTGCCCGTAGCCCTGCCCGCACGGCTCGTCGGCGAGTTGCTCCCGGAGCGCTTCGAGCGCTTCACGTCCGACCGACTCGCCGGCTGCGCGGCGCGCCAGGGCGAGCTGGGCGAGATAGAGCGGCCGATCGACCGTGCCCCAGCGCGCGGCGCGCTCGAGCGCGCCGACCGCATCGGCCGGGCGCCCCGACAAGCAGAGGACGCTGCCGAGCGTCCAGAGGTGAAACGCGCGGCGCGAAGGCGGGCTGACCCGGCCGGCGAGGCGCAGGTGATCGATGGCGCCGTCGCGGTCGCCGAGACCGAGGCACGCCCGCGCTGCGTCCTGCCTCGCGACGTCCGGCATCACGTCGAGCACAACCATCTGGTCCGCGATGACGAGGGCGTCCTCGAACCGACGCGCTTCCATGTACGAGAGGTAGAGTTGGCGAAGCAGCATGGCCCGCGTGGTGCGGTCCACCGCCCCCTGATGGGCGAGCCCGCGCTGCGCGTACTTGGCTCGGAGGCCGGCCGTACGCGCGAGGGTTGCCTTGCGGAGGAGGTCCTCCGGAGTGGCCGGCGGGGCGGCGCTTGCTGGCGCCCGGGTCATCCCGGAGAATCCTAGCATCACCTGTACAGGCATCCAGTTTTCGGGCAATAGTGGCTGGGTCCTCGCGGAATCGCCGGGCTCCGGGGTCTCCACGACCACCACCCGACGGCTCGCGCCGCTTCGCTCGATGTGCCCCGCCCTTCCGCTACTTCGCCACAGCCTGCTCGTCGCGGCGCTCCTCTCGCTGGGCGTGTCTGGCTGCGGGCACCCTGCCACCGAGGCGGACTGCGACGAGATCGTCGAGCGTATCGCTCGCCTCGAGCTCGAGCGAGAATACCCGAACGATCCCAAGCTCGTCGCCGAGGAGATCTCCCGCGCCAAGGAGTCCCTCAAGCAGACCACGATGAAGGACTGCGTCGGCAAGCGCATCACGGACAAGGCCCTCGAATGCGTGCGGACCGCGAAGACCTCCAAGGACATCGTCGAGCGCTGCTTCGACTAATCGGGTGCGGCGCGCTCGCCGCGCTCGCGCCCGGCTGTCAGAAGCCGCTCTCGACGGACGAGTGCGGCGCGCTCCTCGATCACTACGTCGAGCTGCTCGTACAGGCGGACCGGCCGGACGCGGGCGGCGGCGAGGTGACTCGCCTGCAGAGCACCGCGCGCGCGAAGGCCGCCCAAGATCCGGCCTTCTCGCGCTGCAGCAGCGAGGTCACCCGCCGGCAGTTCGAGTGCGCCATGAAGGCGTCGAACCCCGACCAACTCGAGCAGTGCCTGCTCTGAACGAGCGCGCTCCACCTGCTCGCCGCGAGCCGCGGGATTTCTTGGCCCACCCGGCGTCCGAGCCCTATGCCGGCAAGGGGCCGAAGGAGCCCGGCGAGGAGAACACCCATGCGCAACGCAACCTTGGTGGTCATCGAGTTCGGCGGTTCCTGGCCACGCTGGCTCTCCCCGACCGGCCGCGGCGACATGGCGGTGGTCGCGCAGCACTACGAGGGCGAGCCCGGCTCGCTCGTCACGCAGGTCGCCAGCCGCGTCTCCCGACTGGCAGCGCGCGGGTGGTCGATTACGGACATCGTGCTGGTCGGAAACGGACGGAGCGACGCCGCGGCCAGCGCGGCGCGGGCGGTGCTCGTCCGCGGGCTCCTCGCGAACCTCGGAGCCTCGGGCGGCGGGCGACTGGTGCTCACCACCACCGAGCGGAGCGCAGCGCGCGCGCAGCAGTCGCTCACCATCCTGGCCGCGACGCTCGACCGCGACGCGATCGGGAGCGGCGTCGCCGTGTCGGTGCGGCTCGGCGACGGCACGCCCATCGAGGGGCTCTCCGCCCGCGCCTGCGCGTAGCCGCCGCCGCCGAGACTCATCCGCCGGCGCGGCGGGTCAGGAGGCGCACGTGACGGAGCGCGTCGACGTCGTTCGGATCCAGCTTGTGCGCGATGCGAAAGCTCTTCAAGGCAGAGCGCTCATCGCCCTCGAGGAGCCGGACTCGAGCGAAGACGTAGTGAGCGAAGGCCAGGTTCTGATCTTGCCGCACGCAGGCGAGCGCCAGTCGCGCGAGCTGCTCGCGAAGCTCCTGGGCGGCGCTCGGATCCCGAGCCAGTCGGAACCGCGCCCACGTCGCGTAGAGCTGATACTCGATGGCCGAGGGGTGCAGCTCGGCCGCCTTCGCGAGCTCCTCGGCAGCCGTGCCGAGTACTCCCGCGCGGAGGTTCCGCTTACCGCTCTGAAAGCTCTGCTCGGCGCGGAGCCGATCTCGCTGCTCGTCGAGCGGCGGCGGCACGGACGGCCGCGCGCGGCGCGGCAGGTTCAAGGGCGGGCGCGCGGCGCGGTCGGGCAGCTGCGGGCTCGGCGGCGCCTCGACGATACGCGGCTCCCCGACGCGCGTCGCTGGCGGCACCTGCCGCGACGCGGGCACCGGCTTCTGCCCCGGCTCGACCTCCGGCGCGCTCTCGGCCGCGGGAGGCTCCTGGCGCGCGCGGGCGAGGACCCCGGCGGGGACGCGCACGCGGCCCGCGCCGGAGCACGCGCGGCGAGCCTCCTCCTCGGTGGCGTGCAGCGTCACGCCGCCGGTCACGATGAGCGCGGTGAGGAGGCGTTCGGCGACCAGCCCCAGCTCGGCGAGCTCGGCGAGCGTGCTCCGGCCATCGAGGCGCTCCAACACCGCGCGCTCCTCGGGCGACGCCTCATACCGCGCCGCGAGCACCGTGGGAGCGTCGCCGAGGGCCGGACGGAGCGACTGGTCACCGCTCCAAGCGCCGGCGACGCGCGCCCGGTCGTAGTAGCGGCGGAGCCCTTCGAGCACCACCGCGTCGACGCGACATGGGTAGCGCGCGACCTCCGAGAGCGCGGCGACGTTCGGGACGTACTCGCACTCCGCGTCCTCCCACTGCATGCAGTGCACGATCTTCTCGCGGACCTGCATCGCCAGGGCCTCGTTGATCTGCTCGAGCGTCAGGTAGCCGAGCAAGCTCGCCACCTCGCCGAAGCGGAGCTGCTCGTTCGAGAACAAGCTGTCGGTCATGCGCGCCAGGATCTCCAGGTACTGCTCCTCGGAGAGGGCCCCGCGTCGGACCAGCAGCCTCCCGAGCGTCTCGCCGAGCGTCCCTTCTTCGGCGAAGACGGGCGTCCCCTTCAGCAGATAGACGTAGGTGGTCACCTGCTCGGCGCGCACGGTGAGGACCCCGGTCCCACCGTAGCGATGAACCGTGAGGAGCTGCTCGAGGAAGCGCGACGGGCGGCGCGACACCGCACGCACCCTATCACGCCTCGGCGAGCGCCGAGCTCGCGGCGGGGGGTTCCGCGCCGGGCCGACCAGACCCGCTCGGCGCTACTGGGTCGCCGCCTGGATGTCCGTGACGCTCTCCCCCTGCTGCATCAAGCAGATGGTGAGCTCCTTGGTCGCCTCGGTGATCCGCTTGGCGTGCGCCTCGGACACGCCCTTGTTCTTGATCTTCTGCACGTGACTCTTGAACTCGGCGAGCTGCTGGTCGGCGCACGGTTTGTCGGTGCACGCGCAGGCGTCGGTCCGGATGGTCTCGAGCTTCTTCACGTCGTCGTCGCTGGTCTTGCAGGCGAGCAGCGCCGCGAGAAGGAGCGCAGCCGAGAGCGCGGTGGTGCCGAGTCGGTTCTTCATGATTGATTCTCCCCGGAAGTGAAGCGCGACCATACTCCGCGGCTCCCGGCGCGGGAAGACGCCGCGAGACCCGCGCGCGACACCTTCCTCTGCCAGGCCGTGCTAGTCGTCCGCGCGTGACCGGCCCCCGCCGCGCGAAGACCGCGCTCGATCTCGAGTGGGCGCTCCTGCTCGACCGCGTCGCGGGCGCGGCCGCTGGCGAGGTGGCCGCCGCGCGGCTCCGCGCGCTCGCGCCGGCGAGCGAACCCGGGGATGCGCGCGCGCGTATGGCGCGGCTTCGAGAGCTCCTCGAGCGGAGGGCCCAAGGTCACGCACTACCCGTGCGCGCGGTCGATGACCCGCGCGAGCTCATCGCCCGCGCGCGGCGCGGCGCGCTGGCGACCGGCCCGGAGCTCACCCGGCTCATCACGGTCCTGGCGCTCGCCCGCGAGCTCCGCGCCTTCGCGCGCGGCGAGCGCGCGCGTGAGTCGACGCTGGCGCCGGTGCTCGACAGCGCGCCGGCGCTCGACGCCCTCCTCGAACGGCTCCGCCGCGACCTCGACGACGAGGGCCGCGTCGCCGACCGCGCCTCGCCGGCCCTCGCCGAGGCGCGCCGGAGGGTCGCCGAGCTGAGACGCAACCTGTCTCAGCGCGCCAGCGCGCTCGCGCAGCGTCACTCCGAGGTGCTGCAGGGCGCGTACTACGCGGAGCGCGAGGGCCGCACCGTGCTCCCGGTGCGCGCCGACGCTCACCGGCGCGTGCCCGGTATCGTGCTCGGGTCGAGCGCGTCGGGCGGCACGCTCTACGTCGAGCCCGAGGAGCTCATCGAGCTCGGCAATCGACTCCGCGTCGAGGAGGCCGCGGTCGAGCGCGAGGAGGCGCGCGTGCTCGCCGAGCTCACCGCGCTTGTCGCCGCTCGAGCCGAGGACCTCGCCGTCGCCGCCGAAGCGTGCATCACCGCGGACCTGCTCTCCGCCATCGCACGCTTCGCAGAGGACGCGCGCGCGCTCCCGCTCGCGCCCGATGACGGGCGTGGCGCCGAGCTCCGCGGGATGCGCCACCCGCTCCTCGTCGCCACCGGCGTCGAGGTGGTGCCGAGCGATCTCCTGCTCGAGGGCGGGCAGGCGCTGGTCATCTCCGGGCCCAACGCGGGCGGCAAGACGGTCGCGCTGAAGAGCCTCGGGCTGGCCGCCTGGATGGCGCGCGCCGGGCTGCCCATCCCCGCCGAGCCCGGCTCTCGCATCGGGTGGCTCGAGCCGGTGCTCACCGACATCGGTGACTCCCAGTCTCTCTCACGCTCGCTCTCGACCTTCAGCGCGCACGTCGAGAACCTCGCCTCCATCCTGGAGGCCTCCGGCGAGCACGCGCTCGTGCTGCTCGACGAGGTCGCCGCCGGCACCGATCCGGAAGAGGGCTCGGCGCTCGCCGCCGCGGTGCTCGAGGCGCTCGTCACCCGCGGGGCAGCGGTCGCCGTCACCACGCACTACGAGCGGCTGAAGGAGCTATCCGCGGGGAGCGCTCGCTTCGTCAACGCCTCGGTTGGCTTCGATGTCGAGCGGATGCTGCCGACCTTCCGCCTCTCCGTCGGCGCGCCGGGCGCGTCGAGCGCGCTCGCGGTGGCGCGACGCTTCGGCATCCCCGAGCCGCTCATCGAGCGCGCCCGCGCGCTCTTGCCGGAGCGCTCGGTGGAGCGCGAGGAGCTCGTGCGACACCTCGAGGCAGAGCGACAGGCTCTCGAGACGGCGCGACGCACGCTCGAAGCCGACGCGCTCCGGCAGCGCGAGCTCGTCGCCGAGCTCGAGGCAGAGCGTGCGCGCGCTCGCGCCGACGAGGAGCGCCGCCTCGCGCGCGACGCGGAGGCGCTCACCGCCGAGGTCCGCCACGCGCGCGCCATCGTGCGCTCGGTCCTCGAGCGCACGCGACATGCTGGCGCGACCCGCGCCGAGCTCGAGCGCGCCGAGCGCGAGCTCGACGCGGCCGCGCACCCGGTCGCGGTGGGCAGCCCGCTCGCGCGCGCGTCGAAGCCGCGCGCGAGCGCCTCGAATCCGCTCCCGGTGAGCGCCGACGCGCTCGCGGTGGGCGCCCGGGTGTTCGTGGCGCGCCTGGGCCTCGCCGCGGAGGTGCTCGAGCCGCCAGCGCGCGGTCGAGTTCGCGTGCAAGCGGGCGCGCTGACGCTCATCGTCCGCGTGGACGAGCTCGAGCGTGAAGGAGGGGTCGTCGGGGCGGCGCGGAACCCCTCGAAGCGGCTGGCGCGCGAGGAGAAACCGAGCCTGGCGCTGGCCGGGCGCCACGTGCCGGCGCGCACGCGCGACAATTCCCTCGATCTGCGCGGGCAGCGTGTGGACGAGGCGCTCGACGAGCTCGACCGCTTCATCGACCGCATGCTTCGCGAGGGTGAGCCGGCGGGCTTCGTCCTCCACGGGCACGGCACCGGCGCCGTGAAGCACGCGGTGCGCGAGCACCTCGGCACCTCGGCGCTGCTCGCACGCTGGGAGCCGGCCGGACGCGACGACGGAGGGGACGCCTGGACCGTATTTTGGGTCGAGTGACGCTCGCTCGCCTCCGGCGTCGAGCGAGCGCGTACCCGGACCGCGCGCTCGTCTTCGCCGCGCGCCGCGTTGCTTCGCGCGGGCGAGCGCGCTAGGTGGTCGGTCGCGATGGAGAGGCTCGCGTGGGTTTGCCTGGGCGGCGCGCTCGGCAGCGGCACGCGCTATCTCGTGGCGACGTGGGCGGGGCGGACCCTCGAGTCGGCGTTTCCATTCGGCACGTTCATCGTGAACGTCGCGGGCTCGTTCCTGCTCATGGTGGTGCTGGAGCTCGCGCTCTCGACCGAGCTCGTCGGCCCGAACCTGCGCTTGGCGCTCACGACCGGCTTCATGGGCGGGCTCACCACCTACTCGACCTTCAACTACGAGACGCTCACGCTCCTGCGGGAGCGCGCCTGGCTGCTCGCCATCGGCAACGTCGCGTTCACGCTCGTGAGCTGCCTCGCGGCGGGCGTCGCGGGCATGACGCTGGTCCGGCGGCTCGTCTCACACTGACCCGGGAGGCACCCGATGCGCGCGCGACCGTGCTCCGCGGCGTGGCGGGCTTCGGCGCGAGCAGCGTGCTCGCCGCGCCGCCGGCCGCGACGGACCTACCCCGATCCTCGAAGCCGGCCTACCGGACCTCGAGCGCGAAGGGCAGCGCGGCGAGCACGCGCTCGCGGCCGAGGAGCGGCTCGAGGCTGCCCGCAAAGACACGGAGCGAGCGCGGGAGCACGCGGGTGAGCGGCGGCGCGGCCTCGACGCGGCGCGCCGCTGCGGCGACGTCCTCGGCGCTCGCGTTCGGACCGACCATGAGCCGCTCGATGAGGCTCTCGCTCGCGCCTTCGACGCTGACCGGCGCGTCGGCGTCGAGCTTCCCGAGGTCGCGCGCGATCTCGAGCGCGCGGGAGAGCCCGCCGAGCTCGTCGACCAGACCCACCTCCTTACCCTGCGCGCCGCTGTAGATGCGCCCCTCGGCGAGCTTGCGGACCTCATCGACCCCGAGCTTCCGGCCCGCCGCGACCCGCTTCAGGAAGAGCTCGTACACGTCGGACATCTGCGCGCGGACGCGCTCGCGCGTAGCGTCGTCCCACGGCGTGAGTACCGAGAGATACGCTGCGCGCGGAGCGGCGCCAGACTCCGGACTCGGCGAGAACGTATAGCTCTCGATGCCGTACTCCGCGAGCGCGGCGCCGAGCGCGACCTTGCCTCCGAGCACGCCGATCGAGCCGACGATGCTGGTCGGCTCGGCCACGATGCGCGTACCGGCGCACGCCAGGTAGTACCCGCCGCTCGCCGCCAGATCACCCACCGAGACGACCACCGGCTTCTTGGCGCGAAGCAAGGACAGCTCGTGCCACATGAGATCGCTCGCGAGCGCCGAGCCGCCCGGTGAGTCGATGCGGAGCACGACGGCCTTCACCGACTCGTCCTTGGTGAGGCGCGCGAGGGTCTTCTTCATCGACTTTTCGTCGATGCCGCCGCTCGAGAGCATCCTGCCCGGCTCCATCGTGATGCTGCCCTCGGCCGGCACTACGGCGATGCGCGGGCGACCGCCGGTGCGCTCGTCGGCGCCGGAGAGGATGCGGATGAGCTCGGCGAGGGTGCTGCTCGGCGCGTCGGAAGCGCCGGGCCCGAAGGCGACCTTCACGCGCCCGACCTTTCCGCGCTCCTTGGCGTCCTTCAGCGCGTCGGACTCGTAACCGAGCTCGTCCACCAGGCCGTGCGCCCTGGCCTCGCTCGCGCTCCACGGCCCCTGCTCCATCGCCGCGCGCGCGCCGCTCGCCTTGCGCGACGCGCCGACCCCGTCCAGCCACGCGGCGCGGATCGAGCCGAGCGTGGAGAGCAGGTTCTCGCGCGCAGGCTCGCTCGGCCCGTCACGCGTGAAGGGCTCGACCGCGCTCTTGTAGCGGCCCATGTGAACGAAGTCCGCCTCTACCTTGAGCTTGTCGAGGACTCCCTTGAAGTAGACCATCTGCGCGGCGATGCCGATCGCGTCCACATCCCCGGCCGGGCTCAGCCAGAGCCGGTCGCACGCCGCACCGGCGAGCCACGCGGAGGTGTTGTCGAGCGTGTCGGCGTGGCACACGACCGGCTTGCCGCCCGCGCGGAGCTTGCCGAGGAGCCGGCCGAGCTCTTGCGTCCGCGCCCATCCGAAGGTCGCGTCACCGAACCGGACGTAGAACGCGCTCGCCTCTTTCTCGCGCGCCTCACGCTCGAGGACGCGCACCAGCCCCGCGTAGGTGCGCGAGGCGGGCTCGGGGAGGAAGAGCCCCCCCGAGCCGCGCGACTCGGGAGCGCCGGACGAGAGATCGAGCTCGACCAGCGTGCCGTCGCCGTAGGTCTCGGGCTCGCTCGCGCCCGCGAACGAGCCGGTGCGCGGGCGACCCTCACAGCCGGAGAAGAGCAGCGCCGCCGCCAGGGTGGCGAGGAACCGCCGCATCAGTTCATCCCCGGGAGATCGGTGGTGTCGATACCGGGCTCCTCGGGCTTCGGCTCGGCGGGCTTCGGCTCGGCGGGCTTCGGCTCGGCGGGCTTCGGCTCGGCGGGCTCCGGCGCGGGCGCGACCGTCGGAGCCGGCGCGGTGGCGCCGCCCGCGTGAGCGCCTCCGCCCTCGCCCTCGGCGATCCGCGCGGCGGCGCGCTGACCGTAGCTCGAACCGCCCCCGGCCTGTTCGAGCACGCGCCGGTAGAGCGCGATGGCGCCCTTGCGATCACCCGCGTCCCACTTCTGATCGGCGCGGCCCATGAGCGCCGGGAGGTAGCTCGGGTTCTGCTCGAGCACCTGATCGTAGAGCTTCTCGGCCTGGTCCGGATCCTTGCGCTTTCGCGCGACCTCGGCGAGCCCCGCGAGAGCCTCGGTGTTGCCCGGCTGTTTGGCGAGCACCGCGCCATAGAGATTACTTGCCGTGGTGAGGTCGCCGCGCGCGAGCGCCGCGCTCGCGCGCTCGAGCTGACCGCGAAAATCGCCGGCGAGCGGCGCGTCGTCGTCGCCCGTGCGGCGCGAGGTGTCGAGCTTGGGCAGACTCGCGGGATCGACCGTCGCGACCTCCGCCTCGGCGGCCGGCCCGGCATCCGCCACGTCGCTGAAGCGCTTCACGAACGCGGTGAGCTCGGCGAGCAGCGGGTGCGGGCGCGAGCGCGCGTCGATGGTGGCAAGCTCGGATTTCGCGTCGGCGACGCGGCCCGCGCGCGCGAGCGCGTAGACGAGCGCCGCGCGAGCGCGGCCAAGCGCGCGCTCGCCGCCCGCGGCCGTCTGCAAGCGATCGATCACGCTCGACCAGCCGGGCACGGACTCGGCGAGATCGAGCGCGGCCAGCACGTAGGCGTTCTCCGGCTCGCTCGGGTTCTCGGCGATCGAGCCGAGCTTCTCCCGCGCCCTCGCGAGCTCGCCGCTCATTCTCAAGACGTCGATCTCGGCGCGCCTGACCACCGGATCCTCCGGCGCCACGGCGAGCGCGGCGCGGACCTGCTGCTCGGCCTTGCCGACCCGCGCGCCGAGTTGGCGGTGCGTGGCGGCGATGAGGTCCTTGTCCTCCGGATCGAGCAGCCGGAGCTTGAGCCAGACGGTATCGGCTCGGACGACCTCGAGCCGCGCCAGCGCGGCGAGCACGGCAGGATCCTTCTCGGCCAGGACGCTCGCCTTGTCGTACTGCTCCTTGGCGCCGTCGGTATCGCCATCGGCGAGCCGGCGGTTACCCTCCTCGAGCATGTCCGCCACGCGCGCGTCGCGCGTGGCCGAGGGCGCCGCCGCGGGCTGCGCGTACTCGGCGAGGAACTTGCGACCGACGGTCGCGCCGAGCAGCACCACCACCCCGAGCACCACCACGCCACCGATCCAGCGCGAGCGCGCGCGCCGCGAGGGCGGCCCGACGACGTAGCGCGGGTCGGTGTGGAGCTCCGCGTACGAGCGCAGGCTCTCGCGGACGTCGCTCGGCGTCGGCGTGTACACCTCGGTCGGGAGCTCCGGCTCCGTGGCCGCCAGAGGAAACACCACCGACGGCTCCGGTCGCGCGTTCATCGGGAGCGTCGGGGGCTCGGGCTCCTCACGAATCGGCGCGACGGGCCGCGGGGGCGCCGAGGCGGGCTTCGGCGGCGGTACCGAGCGGGGCCGCGGCGCGACCGGCGGCGGCGGCGCCGACGCGGACGCGGCAGCGGGCGGCGCGACCGGCGCGGGTGCGGCCGGGGCCGCGGGCGGCGCGACCGGCGGCGCCGCATCGGCGAGGTTCGAGGGCGGCGCGACGCCTGCGAGCGTGCTCGGGCTGCGCGCGCCGGGCGTCGCGCGGAGCCGCGTCTGGAAGAACGGCTCGAGCTCCGCGATCGAGCCGAGCGGCCGCGCGGGCCGATTACCGCGCGTGAGGAGATCGTCTGGGCCGACCTGCCGCTGCGCGATCCCCTTCTGGAGATCACGGAGCGAGGTGTAGACGAGCTCTCGGCCGCTGCCGGTGCGGACGACCCAGCGCTCGGGGCCGGAGGTCCCGGTCGTCGAGGGGTGCACCTTGAACTGATGTCCGCAGTTGGTGCACTTCACCGTCGTCCCGCGCTCGGAAACCAGCGCGTCATCGAACTCGTACTCGGTACCGCACCGACCGCAGCGAACGTCCATGGGAGTCAGTCGAAAAGGGTGCGGAAATCTAGCATGCTGCGAGCCGGAGGTCGGGGTTTTCGCGGGGCCCGGTCGCGAGACGGGCGCGCTCCGGGCGCGCGCGCCGTTTTCTCGGCCACGCGGCCCTGCGCTCGGCGCCGCCCACGCTTGAACGCGGGACCTCGCTTGCTACCCTGTGTGGCAGCGGACCTGCCCGAGGCGGTCCGCGCCGGAGGCGAGCAGATGAAGCAAACCGCTGTGCTGGGCACGCTCTTCGCGAGCGTGCTGCTCTTGCCGGGCTGCCCCGTCTTCCCCGATCCCGTGCCGTGCCTCTCGAGCGCGGACTGCGCGGGCGGGTTCGTGTGCGACTTCGGCTCGGGGAGCTGCGTCCGCGCGAGCGGCGGCTCGGGCGGCGCGAGCGGCGGACGGGTGTGCGCGCGCCCGAGCGACTGCGGCGCGAACGAGACCTGCGGCCAGGACGCCCGCTGCCACCTGGGCGACTGCACCTTCAAGCGAACCGGCTGCGTCACCGGCTATCAGTGCCAGGTGTCGAACGGCGCGTGGGCCTGCGTGCCCGAGAGCACGGGCTCGGGCGGAATGGCGGGCGGCGCCGGCGCGGCCGGCGCGTCGGGGGCGGGCGGGCTCGGGGGTCAGGCCGGCGCGGCCGGCGTCGCGGGCGCGAGCGGCAGCGCCGGCGCGGCGGGAACCTCCGGCGCGGCCGGTCACGCCGGCGCGGCGGGAACCTCCGGCGCGGCCGGTCACGCC
>JAPSGB010000021.1:0-82695 GCA_035063585.1 Polyangiaceae bacterium | reverse complement strand
CGCCTCAGCGAGCGCCGTATCACCCCAAGGGCTCGGACTCGGAGTGTTGCCGGCAGTGCCTGGCACGGTCTTCTCCATGGGGCATCGCGAGGCCGGCATCACTCCGAGGCGAGCAAGCAAGTCGCGGAGGCGGCGTCAGGAGTCCGGACCTCATGGCGGCGCGCTCGCTGCCACGACCTCTCCCCGCCCGCGGCCGCCGGAGGCTTGGCGACGCCGGACGCTTGGGCGGGGTCACCGCCACCGCCGGAGGCGGTGCCGGATGGGGGGTGGGCACCAAATCCAAGCGCGATTGCGAATTTGTGCTCCGCACCCCGCGCCCGGCTCCAGCCAACGCAAGTCGTCCATCACGCGTCGGATTCCTTCACCCGCCCGGCCCGACTACCGAGCGGAGCTGCGGCGGAACGGGTACACACCTGATGCTGGCGGTGACTAGGTTGGGCGTGGCTCTTCTCCGGCGTGGACCAGCCCGACGGCAACGAGACGCTCGCCGCGCGCGCGCGAGCCGCCAGCGCCGCCCCCCACGCTCGTGCCGCTCGAGGAGAGGCTCCGCTGACTCGCGAGGTCGTGCCACGCCGCGCAGCGACGGTCGCCGGCGGGGCCATGCGACCTCGCTGCTGCGCTCGGGTCCCGGGAAGTCCGCGCGCTCGAACCGCACGACGGCGAGACCGTGCTCAGAGCCCGAGGCGGCGCATCATCTTCTGGAGCCCGAAGCGTGACACGCCGAGGAGCTCGGCCGCGCGCGTCTGGTTGCCGGCGCTCCTCGCGAGCGCTTCGCTCACGAGGCGCACCTCGAGGGCGTCGATGTGCGGACGGAGCTCGAGGCCGCGCGCGCGGGCGCCGCTCGCACCGAGGCCCGAGACCTCGGGCGAGAGGTGCTCGGGACGGATCTCGTCGTCGGCGAGGACCAGCGCGCGGCGGAGCTCGTTCTCGAGCTGCCGCACGTTTCCCGGCCACGGGGAGGCGGCGAGCAGGTCGAGCGCCGCGGTCGCGACGCGCACGCGGCGACCCGCGGCGTACTTCGCGACGAAGTGCCGCACCAGCAGCGCGACGTCGCCCGGCCGCTCACGGAGCGGCGGGATCCGGATGCTGATGACGTCGAGGCGATAGAGCAGATCGCGACGGAACGCGCCGCGCTCGGCCATCTCAGCGAGATCGCGGTGGGTCGCGCCGATGACCCGCACGTCCACTCGGCGCGGGCGCTCGGAGCCGACCGGGTGGACCACGCCGTCCTCGAGCACGCGGAGCAGCTTGGCCTGGAGCGCGGGGCTCATCTCGCCGAGCTCATCGAGGAAGAGGGTGCCCTGGTGGGCGGTCTCGAAGAGGCCCGCGCGCGGCGTCGAGGCGCCGGTGAAGGCGCCACGCACGTGCCCGAAGAGCGCCGAGTCGAGCAGGCTCTCCGGAAGCGCGCCACAGTTCTCGCTCACGAAGGGCCTCCCCGCGCGCGGACCGTTGTCATGGATCGCGCGCGCGACCAGCTCTTTGCCGCTCCCCGACTCACCGATGACCAGCACCGGCACCTCCGATACGCTCACCCGATCGACCACGCGGAGCATCGCGCGGAGCGGCTCGCTCCGTCCGATGATCGCGCCGTACTCGAAGCGCGTGTCGCGCGCGTCTCGCGCGCGAGCGAGCTCGCGCTCCGCGACGTCGAGCTCTGTCTCCCGGCGCGCGAGCGCGAGCGCCGCGCGGGCCTCGGCACGCCGCGCTCGGCGCGCGGCACGGGCGAGCAGCAACTGGTCGCGCGCGTCCGCGATGGCGACCGCCGCGAGCGCGCCGACCAGCTTCACCCAGGCGAGCTCACGCGGGCCGAAGGCGCCGCGCCGCGCGCGATCGTCGAGATAGACGACACCGAGGGCCTCGCCCCGCGCGATGAGCGGAACCGCGAGCACGCTCCGCAGCCGGAGCGCGTGCACGCTCCGGTGCACCTCGGGGAGCTCGCCCGCGGCATCGACCGCGATCACGGGCTCGCCGAGCGCGAGCGCGCGCTTCGCGAGCGACTGGCTGAGCTCGAGCTGCGCGCCCGCGAGATCTCCGCGTGCAAGGTTCCGCGCGGCGCGTGGCACCAGGCGCTCCCCGGGCGCGCGCAGCAGGAGGAGCCCGCGCTCGACTCCCGTCCAGAGCACCAGCGCGTCGACGATCCGATCGAGCAGCGGGCGCAGGCGATCGCGCCGCGCGAGAGCGCGCACCAGCGCCTCGATGTCGCCGAGCTGCGCGGAGGAGAGCTGGACGGGCTCCGACGCGCGACTCGCGGCCGCTACCCAGGGCAGCGCGCGCGCCGCGCTGGCGACCTCGGGCGGCACCCGCGCGAGCAGCTCGCGCGCAGCCTCGGCCGCGCCCTCCGCGAAGCGGCGCGCGAGCTCACCGTCGCCTGCCAGGGCCGCCAGCTCGGCGCCCGCCGCGAGCGCCGGGCCGCGAGCGGTGCAGGGCGCGCGCGCCGCCGCGAGCCCGGCGAGCTCGGAGAGGAGCGCGTCCGGGCGCTCGGGCGGCGAGCGACGCAACGCCCGCCGCGCGCGCGCCTCCCACCACGCGAGTCGCGCGTCGACGGCGAGGTCCGAGCCGCGACCGAGCTCATCGAGCCGCGCGAGGTCGAGTTCCGCCTCCGCGCCGCGCGCGACGAGCCGCGCGCCGGTCCAGAGTTCGTCCTCGCGGTCGCGCGCGTCGATGAGCGCCACCGCCCGCCGCGCGTGCTCGACCCCCTCCGGGTCGTCCGCGGCCGCTACGTCGGCGAGCGCGAGGTGCGCGTAAGCACGACAGCGGTCATCCCCCGCCGCGCGCGCTCGTGCGATGGCGTCGTAGGCCGCCGCGCGCGCCTCGACGGCGGCGCCCAGCGCGGCGTACACGGCCGCGCGCGAGAGCGCGGCGCGCGCCGCCTCGCGAGCGCGGCCGAGGTGCTCGAAGAGCACGATCGCCCGCGACGCGGCAGTGAGCGCGCGACCCGCCTCACCCAGGTTCGCGGCTGCCGCCGCCACGCTCGTGAGGTAGGTCGCCTCCTCGAGCACTGCGCCGGCGCGCGCCGCGTACTCGACCGCGCGCTCGCCCGCGTCGAGCGCGCTCCGCGCGTCCCCCGAGTAGTGCGCGAGCGCGGCCGTCACCGCCGCGACGCGCGCGCGCTCCTCGTCGTTTTCCGCGAGCGAACGCGCGAGCGCCACGCTCTTCGTGGCCGCGGCGCGCGCGCCCATGGCGAGCTCGGCGAGCGCGCGCACTTCGAGCGTAGCGGCGGTCGCTGGCGCGGGCGCCGCGAGCTCGAGCGCGCGCTCGGCGTCGCCCGCGTCGAGGGCGAGCCGCGCCATGAGCGCCGCGCGCCGCGAGCGCGTGGTCTCGTCGAGCGCGCGGCCGGCGAGCGCCTCGACGCGGGCGAGCGCCTCGGCGGGCGCGCCGGCGCGCCGCAGACTCTCTGCCGCCTCGACCTCGGCCGCTGGCGAGTCGAGGCGCCCGAGCAGCGCGAGCGCGCGCCCCGGCTCGGCGCGGAGCCGCGCGGCGCGCGCGAGCGCGAGGACGAGCGACTCGGTCGCCTCGCCGCGCGCGGCGAGCGCCTCACCCGCGG
This sequence comes from Polyangiaceae bacterium, assembly GCA_035063585.1. Classification (GTDB taxonomy): domain Bacteria; phylum Myxococcota_A; class Polyangia; order Polyangiales; family Polyangiaceae; genus JAPSGB01. Next base: position 79,151 of record JAPSGB010000021.1, on the reverse strand, counting down.
CAAGGAGCGCGGCGTCCGTGTGCCCGGCGCCCAGCCGGAGCGCGACACCCACGGCGTCCGGGCGCGCCGCCGGCCGCAGCGGACCGGCCTCATCCTCGAGCTCGAGCAGGGTGAGGCTCGCGGGCTCGCGCTGCGTGACGGCGCGGAGCAGCCGCTCCGCGAGCGCGGCGTCGTCATCGCTCGCGAAAGGCGGCCAGCGTGACGCCTCGGCACCCGCGAGCGCGACGAGCCACCGTGCGCGGCCGAGCGCGTCGAGGTCGACGAGGGAGGGCGCCGGCTCCGAGCGTGGCCGCCCGCGGAGGCGTGCGACGCGACGCGCGACCTCGAGCGCCTCGGCGAGCCAGCGGCCGGGCGCGCCGCCGACCCGCACCTCGCCCGGCTGGAACCGCACCACGCGCAGGAGCTCGGCGCGACGCACGGTGAGGTACGCGCGCTGCACCGCGCCGCGGCGTCGCTCGGCGTCGCTCGGCCCCGAGGCGGCGGTGAGCTGCGCGACGACCCACGCGGCGCTCGGGCGCGCGCCGGGCGCGGCGGCGAGGAGCGCGCGCACGATGGGGGCGAGCTCCGCCGGCAGCTCCACCGCGCGCGCGGCCTCTGCAGGCGCCGCCGCCCGCGCGACCTCGGGGCTCGCCGCCTCGGCGAGCGTCACGCCGAGCGCCCAGAGATCGCGCGCGCGCGCGTCGCTGGGCGCGCCGGTGAACACCTCCGGGGCGAGATAGCGCGGCGTGCCGCCGCGCGGTCGCTCCGCGTCCGCGGCGCCAGCCAGGTCGAGATCGACCAGGCGCGCGCGCCAGGCGCCGCGATGCGGCGACTCGACCACCACGTTCGACGGCTTCACGTCCCCGTGGCTCGCGCCCGACGCGTGCAGCTCGCGGAGCGCGCACGCGACGTCGCGCGCGACCGCGAGCGCGAGCGCATGACGACTCGCCGCGCCGAGCCGCGCGCTCGCCCGCTCGAGCGGCGCGCCCTCCGCCCACGTGAGCGCGAGGTAGGGCGCGCCCGCCGCGGCACCGCGCACCCCCTCGGGCACGAAGCCGGCGTCGAGCACGCGCGCGAGCTCGGGGGAGTCGACCCAGAGGAGCCGCTCGGCCTCGCCCGCGAGCCGCGCGCCGAACGCGGGCTCTCGCGCGACCTTGAGCGCGGCGATCCGACCCTCTGCGTCCTCCGCGCGAAAGACCCGCGCGGTGCTCCCCTCGCCCACCGGCTCGAGCCGCCGCCAGCTCCAGCCTGCCAACTGAGTTGGCACCCGCCCAGCTCCCATGAGGCAAATAGTGACACAAGATTTCGAAAGAACGACAACTTAGATGGCAGGTCGATTCGGCGCGGCCGGCGGCGGGGCACGGAGACCGCCGGGCGGCGCGCGCCGCTCACCGGTCGGGCAGCGAGCGTGGTAAGTGCTCGGGCCGCGCGCTTCCGCGCCGGGCCGACATCCCCATGAGAGACTTCGCGCTGGGCACCTTCGAGGAGGCGGCGGGCTTCATCCGCCAGAACGAGATCGGGCGCCGCGCGCGCATCGAGACGCCGTTCGGGCCGCGGCTCGTCTACTACGCGGATCTCACCGCGACCGGGCGGTATCTGCACTTCGTGGAGGCGTGGATGCGGCGGATCATGCCGTTTTACGCCAACACCCACACCATGATCTCCTCGACCGGGCGGGTGATGACCGAGCTCCGCGAGCAGGCGCGGCGCGTGGTGCGCGACACACTCCACGCGAGCGACGAGGACGAGGTGCTCTTCTGCGGCTCCGGCGCGACCGCCGCGGTGAACACCCTGGTCGGCGTGCTCGGGCTCACCATCTCCGAGCCGCTCGAGCGCGAATACCGGCTCTCGTCACACATCCCCGACGCGGAGCGCCCGGTGGTGTTCGTCGGGCCCTACGAGCACCACTCGAACGAGCTCCCGTGGCTCGAGTCGGTCGCGGAGGTGGTGGAGGTCGCGCTCATGCCGAGCGGCGCCATCGCGCTCGAGGATCTCGCCGAGAAGCTCACGCGCCATCGGCACCGCCGGCTCCGCATCGGCTCGTTCTCGGCGGCGTCGAACGTGTCCGGGGTGCTCACCGACGTGCCGAGCATCGCGCGGCTGCTCCACGCGCACGGCGCCTACGCGTGCTTCGATTACGCGGCCGCGGGACCGTACGTGCCCATCGACATGCACCCGGAGGACGACGACGCGGCGCGCCTCGACGCGGTGTTCCTGAGCCCGCACAAGTTCGTCGGCGGGCCGGGCGCGTCCGGGCTCCTGGTCGCGAACCGCGCGCTCTTCCGCTCGCGCACGCCCGCGCGCCCCGGCGGCGGCACGGTGGACTACGTCGCGGGCCCCGAGCGAGACGACGTAGACTACGTCGGGCGGCTCGAGGAGCGCGAGGAGAGCGGCACGCCGGCCATCGTGGGCGACATCCGCGCCGGCGTCGCGCTGCTCGTGAAGGAGATGCTCGGGCCGGCGCGGCTCCTCGAGCACGAGACGGCTCTCGCGCGGCGCGCGCTCGAGCGGCTCGCGCGGCGACCGGAGATCGAGCTGCTCGGTCCGACCGAGCTACCGCGCCTCGGCATCCTGAGCTTCAACGTGAAGCGGCTGCACCATGACCTCGTGAGCGCCCTGCTCGATCACTTGTTCGGCATCCAGAACCGCGCCGGCTGCTCCTGCGCGGGCCCCTACGGGCACCGGCTCCTCGGCATCGACGCCGCCACCTCGGAGCGCATTCGCGGCTTCATCCGCGAGGGCATAAGCGGCATCAAGCCGGGCTGGGTGCGGATCTCGCTGCCCTATTTCGCGACCGAGGAGGACTTCGAGTACGTGATGCGCGCCATCGAGTTCGTCGCCGAGCACGGGCGTGATTTCGTGCCCGCGTATCGGCTCGGCTGGCGCGACGGCGTGTGGCGGCACACGACGCGCGCGGTGCTCGAGCCCATGCCCATCGAGCTCAGCGCGGCCGCGCTCACCGAGGCCGCCCACGGCTTCGCGGGCAGCGATCATGAGACGCCGATCTCCGAAGCGCGCATGACGCGCGAGCGCGCGCGGTACTTCGAGGAGGCGCGGCGCCTCGCGGAGGAGCTCCGCGCGCGCGCGAAGCAAAAGCCCCCGCGCTTCAACCCGCCCACCGGGCGCGCGGAGCTCGATGACCTCGTGTGGTTCGACTTCGTGCAGGCGGACGGGCTCAGCGAGCCGTGACCGCCGGGTGCAGCCCGCTGGTCCGGCAGAACCCGCGCAAGGCGACCTCTCGCGGTTCGTGAGCTCGCCGCGCCGACGCACGCCGACATCGCGGAGGTCGCCTCGCGCATCGAGAAGATCTCGAAGACGCACGGCCGAAGCCTCGACCCGGCGCGCGGTGACGACACGCCGCCCGAGCTCGCCCTCGACGAGCCCGGTCTTGCCGCCTGCTACGCCGCCGCCGCCCAGGGTGTCTCGGTGAGCGGTGACCGAGCAGGCAAGCCGCCGCTCGATCGCGTTTTCCGAGTGAGCTCACCTCTGCGCGGAGGGATCGGGCGGTGCACGGGGCCACGCCCGACCGGTCATGCGATACCGTCGCGCCATGGACAACCAACATGCCGGACGGTGTTCGTATTGTGGCGGACAGGCGTTCACCCCCCTGACCAGGCTCAGCTCCGAGCGCGATCCTCACCTCGATTACCAACCCGTCGGTGGCGGCTTCTTCAGCGGCGAGCGGTCTTGGGTGTACGGCACCGTGTGCCTCGCGTGCGGGCACGTCATGCTCTTCGTCGACCCCAAAGGCCTCGACAAGTTGCGGAAGATGGGCCCCATCAAGGCCGGTGTCCCGCCGCAGTAGAGCCCGCTTGTTGGTCGGCTTCGCATCGCAGAGCCTACCGCGCCGCGCTTGGGGCTCGAGAGCCTGCTCGCGCGGTGTCGAGGGGGCACGACGAACGCTTCGAACCGCAGCCTCACGGCGCCGGGCCGGGGAGCAGGCGCCGCTCACGATCGGCCGCAAACCCGAGGCACGCCCGGATGTCCTCGGTGGTCAGGCCCGGAAAGTCGGCGACGATTTCCGCTTCGGTCATGCCCGATGCGAGATACTCGAGCACGCCGTAGACCATCCGCAGGCCCCCGCCACGTGAGGCAGGCGCCCGCTCCATGACGCGCGAAGCAAGAGCTCCCGCGCTTCGACCCGCCTACCGGGCGCGCCGAGCTCGATGACCTCGTGTGGTTCGACTTCGTGCAGGCAGACGGGCTCAGCGAGCCGTGACCGCCGGGTGCAGCCCGCTGATCCGGCAGAACCCGCGCAAGGCGACCTCGAGCTCGTGCTCGATGCTCACGAACTTGAGCGCGACGCGGTCGCCGTCGCGCCGCACGACCTCGGCGCGCGCCTCGACCGCGACGCCCGTGGGCAACTCGAAGTAGAGCTCGAGCACCGTCCCGAGCGGGAGGTCGACCGCGGAGCGCACCGCCACACCGCCGGCGGAGACGTCGAGACACTCGGCCTTCTGCCAAGCGCTGGCGGCGTCGAGCATCACCGGGACCGCGAGGCCGGCGCGGCGATGGCTCCGGCGCTCCGCTCCGCTCGCCACCGAAGGCGGACCTGAGCCTGGCGGGGTGGTCATGCCTCGGCTCCAGCAGGCCGCGTGCCAACGACACGACTCAATGAATTCCCTCAGATACGCGCGCTCCGGGCGGCGGAAGTCCGCAATTGTTGCGTGCCTTGGACGCGTGAGTCCGACGCTCAGCGGCAGCCGTCGGTGCGTGCGCCGCCCGCGATGTAGCGCTGGATGGCACGAAGCTCATGAAGCTCGAGGTGTCGGGCCGGCGCGGCCGGCGGCGCGGCGAGCGGCATCGGCTGCCCGAACACGAACCACTCGCGCAATCGCTCGCGCTCTCGAGCGGAGGGCGGGAGGCACTCGCCCGGCGGGAGCGGCACGCGGTGCGCCGTCGCGCAGCGTTCGGGCCCGGCGCCGTAGTTGTCGTCGTTCACGAGCAGCTTGTAGAGGAGGTAGCTCGTGTCGGGGCGCCCCGGCGCGATGATCGGCATCGCCAGCCCGAAGCGCGGCGGGGCGTCGAGCGCGCGCCCCGCGTGCGGCGCGAGATCCGTCTCGCGCGCGACGCGGCCGAGCGCCGTCTCGATGAGCCCCGATTTCGAGTCGAGTCGGAGCCCGAGCGGAGGCGCGTCACCCGAGTGACAGGTCGCGCACGCCGCGCCGGACGGAGCGCCGAAGATGCCGTCGACCACGTCGGCGCACGTCGGGATCGGCTCGGGCGCGACCGGCGACGCGCGCACGGTCGCGGTGCGAAAGCTGAAGCGGAGCGGCGCGCTCGCTTCGAGCAGCGACGCGCCGTCGAAGGCGCGAAAGCCGTACGGCTGCTCGTCGCCCGGCACCACGAGCTCCACCGTGTAGAGCACCCCCGGCAAGAGCTCGGCCCCGGGGACCAGTCGATAGCTCACCACGCGCTCGAGCACGTCGTACTCGGGCTCGAAGCACACCGCGGGCGCCGGCGGACGGGCGAGCCGGCACGACGCCTGGCCCGTGGACACCAGGATCGACTGCCGCACGGCGGTCGCCGGCAAGAGGTAGCGGTCGAAGCGCAGCTCGATGGGCGAGTCGAGCGGGACGCCGCAATCCGGGTCCGACGCGTCACAGTCGAGCCCCGCACCGTCCGCCGGCCACGTCGCGACGACATGGAGCGGCGGCCCCATCGCGTCGGTGTCGCGCGCCCCCTGATCGCAGCCCGCGCACGCGAGCGCGAGCGCGACGCTCAGCTGTCCGAGTAGAGCGAGAGCTGGTTGCGGACGGTGTCCTCGGTGATGCCCGTCCGGATGCTCTCCTTCAGGCAGTCCGCCAGGGTGAGCAAGAGCTCGTCCACTCCATTGTCCTCGATGATCTTGGAGAGGAGGTGGCGGGCATCCCGGCTGTCGTCCTCGCGGAGGAATTCCCGGATTTTCTCGACCGAGATATCTCCTTGGAAGTCGAGGTACAGGTTCTCCAGCAGATAGCGGACAAGCTCCTTCACCCAAGACCTCCTTATGTCGCGGCGGCGCCGCGAGCGGGCTATCGCTATACCCGCGCCTCGAACGCTCGCGCAAGCAGATTGCGGCCGCGGAGGCAGTTTTCGATGACCCTGTCATCGGCAGGCATCCAGCTTGGGGTCGGCCGGGTCGTGGCAGACGAGGCACGGACGGGCGTTCTTGCGGAGCGCGCCGCGGCAGCGGCGCGAGAATCCGGCTGGATGCGGATCGCTCCCCCAGCCGGCGCCGGTCGGGGTGCCGGCCCCTCGGCCGCCAACCCCCGAGTTCGAGTGACAGAGCACGCAGTCGCGCTCGGTGTGGCAGCTGACACAAGTGTTCAGGTTGCGCTGCGCCTCCCAGGCGTGGTGTCCAGGGCCGCGCGGCGCGTCGGTCCAGACCGACGGCGGCGGGTGGAAGCGCCCGCGACCGGCGAGGTTCTCGGTCGGGCCGCTCATGGTCACCCCGGCTCGCTGGTGGCAGGTCAGGCAGAAGGACTGCTGCCGGTGGCAACTCGTGCATCGCGGGCTGTCTTGCTTCGCCGCGATCGGATGCATCGCGAGCCAGTCGTTCGGGTGGACCTCTCGCGGGCGCACCCGCCCGTCGTGACACTCGGTGCAGGAGGCGGCGGTGTGGCAGCTCGCGCAGAGCCGCGCGTCGGCGGCCGCCGCCGTCCGGTGGCGCTCGAGCCAGTCCGGCCCATGCCCGGCGCCCCCGAGCCAGCTGGGCGGGCGGAGCGCGCCGCTCGGGAAGCGCGTCATGAGCAGGCCGTCCTTCTCGGTCAAGTGACAGGTCGCGCAGGCGCCCTTCGCGTCGCCCCGCGCCGGCTCGGGCGCCTGGTGACAGCGGAAGCAGCCGCGCATGCGCGGGAGCGAATCGCGGGTCGCGAGCTCGAGCTCCTGGACGGCGCCGTGACACTGCTGACAGCCGATGTTGCGCGCCGCGTGCGCCGCGTGGCTAAATCGGAGGTTCGGCTTCGGCACGCTCATCCGCGCGACCGGCCGCCCCGCCCGGTATCCGACGTGGCAATAGCCGCACTGTCCGATGAGCTCGTCGGGCGAGGTTTGGACGCTCGAGAGATCGGTGTGATCGGTGCCGTGGCAGGCGTCGCAGCGCGCCGGGCGCGCGGCGAGTGAGTCGCTGCTCCGGATGCTCGTCTTGGCCCGCTCGTGGCAGCGCTCGCACGCCACGCCGAGCTCCTTCACGTGTTTTCGGTGGTTGAAACGGATGGTGAGTCGCTCGGGCGGAAAGATGACGCGGCTCGGTCCGTCTTCGTCCTCGAGGGCGCCCGGCGGACGACTCGAGAGCGCGGGCTTGGCTCCGCCCGCGCGGGGCGCGAGGCCGCGCACCGCCGGACTCGCCGACGATGGCGCGCTCGTCGCGACCGCGCGCGTCGCGGCAGCGCGGCTCGCCGACTCCGCGCTCGCCGACGCGACCCCGAGCACGAAGGCGAGCGCGCACGCGAACACCAGCGCGAAGGACGGAACGCGCGTCGTGCCGCTCACCGAAGCACCGTGAGATCGAGGGTCGCAAGCACGCGGAAGCGCTGCCCCGACAGGCGGTTCACGCTGTGCTCCCACTCGACGCCGATTCGCGCCCCTTCGCCCGGATGGAAGCCGCCGCCGAGCACATAGGAGAAGCTCGTCGCGTCGCGGGTCGGTCGCGTGGCGTCGCTCCAATCGTAGAGCGAGAGGATGCCGAGCGTGTCGTAGAAGCCGCTCGCGAAGGTCTTCCGCGTGCTCACGTCGGCGCCGGCGCGGTGTCCGCGCTCGCCGAGCTCCGCCAGGGTCATGAGCCGCAGGCTGCCGTCGCTCCACCGATAGAGGCCCGAGAGCGAGCCGAGTCCGTCGACGAGCCGGGCGGCGCCAGCTCCTCCGCCGGGCTCGCTCGCGTCGGGCGCGGACTCGACGTCGAACACCTGCGCGCCACCGGCGGCCGCGAGCTCGAGCCGACGAGTGAGCTCGAGGCTCACCCGCCCCTGAGCGCGCGTGGTCCCGGCGTGCGAGAACCAGTTGAAAATCGAGTCCGCATCGAAGGTCGGCCGATAATAATCGTAGTCCGCGCCGAGCGTGAGCCGCTCGGTCGCCGCGACGTCGAGCGACGCGTCGAGCTCGCTGACGAGCTCCGCGTAGAGATCATAGACCACGCTCGCGCTCGCTCCGCCGAGCCCAGGGGCATCCGCGCGGAGCGCGACGCCCGCGCGCTCGGTCGAGACGCGGCTCCCGCTCACCGTCTCGACCGGGCCAGCGCTCGGCCCGAGCGGCGAGACGGTCACCGTGTCCCGGTTTACGACGCGGCGATAGGTCGCGCGAGCGCGGAGCCACGAGAGCCCCGCGCTCTCGAGCGCGAGCCCGTACGCAGGCGCAAGCTTCGACTCGGAGAGGTACGCCGGGTACTGGCTCTCGTCGAGCCCGACGCGGCTGCCGCGATACACGCCGTCCGCCTCCCAGCGGGGCGTCGCCATCATCGGCAGCCCGCCGCGCTCTTCGAAGCCGCCATAGGCCTCGACCGTCACGTAGGCCGTGGTCTCGACGCGCGCGAGCGCACCGTCGAACGCCCACCAACCGAGCGCATCGGTCACGTACTGCCGGCCGAGCCGGAACCCGAGCCACCCGCCGAGGTAGCGCCGCCCCTCGAGGTACGCGGTCATGAGGTCGATGGGCATGAGCGCGAGCCCAGGAACGAACCGGCCATCCAGAGCGGGGTCTCGCTCGGCGCGCTCTTGGCCGTAGTCGGCGTCCATGCGGAGCCGCGCGCGGAAGGTGAGCTCCGGCGCGCGCGGATCCCAGCCGCCGCCGTCGAGCCCGTACACGCCGAGGCCGAGCGTCTGCGTGTAGCGACGCCGCCGCACCAGGGGATCGCCATAAGGGCTCCGGAGCGTGTAGAATTGCGCGTCCGCGCTGGCCTCGACCTCGGTCTCGACCGCGCGCGCGATCGACGGGACGCCGGGGCCGAGCGCGAGCCCCGCGGCCAGCCACGCCCAACGCGAAGACGACGCTCGGCCGATCCGCTTCACCGCTGCCCTGCGCACAATCGTCTCTGAGCGTCTCCGCTGTCAACGTGAGCGAGACGCTCCTTCGGGGGCTCTCCTTCGCCCCCCGCGTCGGCCGCGTTCGAGCGCGTCAAGACCCGCAATGGTACCGGTTGAACGTGGCGTCGTCGAACTGGTCACACGCGAGCGCCTCGACGTCCGACTTCATCGTGTCGCATGCGCGCGCGCAGTCGGCCGCGTCCGCCGAGTCGGTGAACGCGGCGGCTCGCTGGTCGACCTGCCGATAGAGCTCGTCCTCGCAGTGGCGCACGCTATTATACCTCGAGGTCATGAAGAAGCTCTGGCACGCGAAGCCCTTGGTGCAGGACGACTCGTACGCGGCCTTGCAGCGGGTCGCGAAGTCCGCGCGGGCGGAGTCGAGCGCGGGCGACGCCGCATCGCCGCCGCTACACGCGGTCACCGTCGAGTTCACCAGGACCACGAGCCACCAAGCGACCTTCATCAGATGCTCCCCGAGCGCGGGCTCTCAGCCACGCGAGCGCCCCGCGAGCTTCCGGCAGGTTCGACAATTGTGCAAGAGACTCGCGCACCCGGCGCCGGCGCTCGCGTGCGCGTGAGCGAGGGGGCCGAGGGCGCGCGGTCGGGGTGTCACCTGGAGGGACGCGCGTCATCCGGGACACACTTCGACGTCGGGAGGCGAGCGCGATGGGGCGCGCTCGCGCTGCTCGCGCTCGTGAGCGCGCCCGCCTGCGCGCGCGGCGCCGCCCCGAAGGACGTCATCGCCCTCGGCGGCGCGCCGGCCCTCGCCGGCGAGCGGACCTCCCTTCCGAACCATCCCGCGCCCACGCGCCCACGCGCGCGGTGCCAGGCTCGAGCGCTCGAGCGCATCGAGATGGGTCCGGGCGGACCGTCCATCACCCGAGTCTACTGCGACCGGGGGGCGCCGAAGCTGCGCCTGCGCGGCCCCGACTGGGATGACGAGCGCGCGCTCGAGCAGCAAGCTTGGGACGACTTCTGGCGCGCCGTCGATGAGGGTCGGTCCGTCGCGGCGGCGCTCTTGGAGCTCGAGCGCGCGTCGCGCCAGGAGTACTCCGCGCAGTGGTGCTTCGATTCGCGCGGCTGCCCACCCGCGCAGGCGGAGCCTCGCAGGCGACGTGAGGTGACTGAGGAGTGACCTCGCCACGGGGCGGTTCCGCGCCGGACCGGCATCCCCCTCCCCATGAGTCGACGCGCGCGCGAGCCCACCTCTGCGCGCTCGACCACGCGTCTGCTCAGCCCCCCGGCAGCCAGCGCGTGTAGAGGTACACGAGCGGGCTCACGACGAGGAGCGCATCGACCCGATCGAGGATGCCGCCGTGGCCGGGGATGATGAAGCCGGAGTCTTTGACTCCGGTCGAGCGCTTCAGCAGAGATTCGACCAGATCGCCCATCTGACCGAGCGCGCCTGCCACCAGCGCGAGCGCGAGCGCATGCTCGAGCGGGAGCGCCGGCAGGTACCAGAAGTGGGCGAGGAGCGCCCCGATGCACGAGCCAACCAGCGAGCCGGCGAACCCGGCGCGCGTCTTTTTGGGGCTCACCGCCTCATAGAGCTTCGTCTTGCCGAGAAAGCGACCGAAGAAGTACCCGCCAGTGTCGCCCATCCACGCGATCATCAGCGTGAAGAGCACGAAGCCGGGGCCAGCCGCGCCCTGATCGCGCCGGACGAGGCCGATGGTGGTGAGCAGCGCGCCCACATAGAGCGGGCCCGCGACGCCCGCGGCGATGCGGAGCCCCGCGGTCGGGATCTCGCCGAGCCGCCAGAGCGGCACGAGGATGCCGACCAAGGGGACCGCCAGCAGCACGCTCATGAGCACCCGCGGGTCGTGCCCGCCGAAGTAGACCGCCGTGGACACGCCGAGCGTCGAAGCGACGCCGACCCCCTGCGCCACGCGATCGGCTGGGTGCGTCATCCCGAAGAACTCCTGGGACGCGACCGCGCACGCGCAGAAGATCACCAGGTACCAGGCCCACGGCGGCGCCAAGAACAGCACCAGCAGGAGCACGGGCCCGACGACGACTGCTGTCAGCACCCGAACGGCGAGGTTACTCTTTGCCACGCGAGCCCCTCGGTTATCAGCGGGCCGGCGATCCCACAAGGCCGATGTCGCCAGGCTCGACCCCCTCACGCGGCTTGCGCGGTCGGCGGGCCCCCGGTACACCCCGCCATCGGCTCGATGGCGGCACTTCGGCCTTACCTCCGGCGGCGGGCGCCCATCGTTGGGCTCGCGGCCGTGATCGCGGCGAGCGCCCGGCTGAGCCAGCCGAAGCCGCCGGCCCCCTCGCTCGAAGGGCTCGCCGGGATGCTCGGCGCGGCCGCGGGCGGCGTGGTCGCCCCGTCGGATATCGCCTGGGAGCCGTCCCCCGGTTTTCTCGCCGAGAGCTTCTTCGGGCGACGCATCCTCTTCCTCGCAGCCCCGGAGCGGGGCAAGGCGCGCGACCTCTATCGAGCCCGCGTGCGCGTCACCCTGGGCGGGCAACCGCTCGACGTGCGCGCGCTCCGCAACCTCACCGAGACCCCGCTCGGTGATGACACCGGGCTTCAGGTGCGCGGTCGGATCGCCGCGTTCGCGACCGTTGCCTACGGCAAGATCCAGGGCATCACCGTGCTCGCGCTCGACGGAATTCCGGCTCGCCACAAGCCGGCGGGGCTCATCGACCGACTCGAGGTGGCGATCACGTCGTACCAAGACACGGGGAGCTTCGCCGGGCTCGGCCGAACCGACGTGCTCTTCGAGCAACCGGTGAAGTCGGCGGGGCTGCGCCTCGCGGGCGACAGCCTCGACGTCGAGCTCGGTGAGGAGCGCCGACTCGTGTTCGACCCGGGCGCGGAGACGCTACGCGCCGACGGCGGTCAGCCGATCGCCGCGCGCGCGGTGCCCCAGGTGCACCCGCACAAGCCGCTGGTCCTCTGGGCCGTCGACACGGTGCGCGCCGAGGTCGGGCCAGCCCCCATAGCGTGGCTCGAGAACACGGTGTTCGGCGCCGAGGACGCCGTGAAGCGCACGGCGTTCCGCGTGTTCTCGCGAAAGTCCGAGTCCGCGCTGAAGGGCGATCCGGAACGCGTCGTCGCGCCGACGCAGCTCGACGCCGACGCTCTCGCGGCGCACGCGGGCGGCTGGCCACCTGCCGCCATCCCCTCGCTCTGGCAAGAGGTAAAGGCGGGCGAAGGGGAGTGGGTGCCCGTCACGCTGCCGTGGCTCGAGGCGCTTCCCGGCGCGCCGCGCGGAAACGGCAAGCCCCCACCCTACTTTTATCGCACGTTCATCCGCCCGGACGTGAAGCGCCCGTACTCGGAGGTCGAGCTGGTCGCCATGGACATGCGCCAGCTCGAGCTCGGGATGCAGGCCGGCTTCGAGGATCCGAAGCCGCTCACGGGACCGCCGGGAGACGGGCGCTTGCCGCGCGACAAGAACATCCTCGATCGCGTGGTCGCGACCTTCAACGGCGCGTTCAAGACGACGCACGGCGCCTACGGCATGATGGTGGATCGCCGCGTGCTCTTGCCGCCGGTCCCGGGCGCCGCGAGCGTCGTGGTGACGAGCGCCGGAGACGCAGGTCTCGGGAGCTGGCCGCGCACGGACCAGATCCCATCGGACATCGTCTCGTTCCGGCAGAACCTCGATCCGCTGGTGGAGGACGGCGTCGCCAACCCGACCGGACGCTACATCTGGGGCTGGCAACTCTCGGGCACGAGCGTGATGACCCAGCGCACTGCGCTCTGCGTCACACCGCAGGGGCAGCTTTTCTACGCCTGGGGGAAAGAGATCGACGGCCCGACCCTCGGCAAGGCGTTGCGCCAGGCCGGCTGCTCTTACGGTATCCACCTCGACATGAACCCGGCGCACTGCGGCTTCGTGTTCACGGACATCATCGACCTGAAGGCTCGCTCCTACACGCTCGAGAAGCTCGATCCGGGCATGCAGATCGCGTCGGACAAGTACCTCCGGTGGTCCGCCAAGGACTTCTTCTACGTGATGGTGCGCGACCCGGTGCCACGGGATCCCTCCGGGATCCGCTGGCAACCCGATGACGGCACCCAGCCGCAGCCGGACTTCGTGCCGGGGATCTTCCGCGGCTCGCTCTCGATCGGAAATCTCGAGGTCGCGCTGCTCTCCTTCGAGCCCGGTCGCGTCGACTGGACCGTGCGCGCCGGGAGTCAGGAGCCGGCCGAGGCGGGCGGCCACCTCGAGCTCGACGGCGACGACGCGCATCGCGTGCTCGCGGCCATCGGGCTCGGACACACCACGCCCGCCACTCGCTACGGCCTGTCCTTCGGCAAGCAGGTCCCCCTCCCGCTGCGCTCCGCTTACGCGACGGTCGTCGTCTCGGCGGGGAGGGCTCCTCGGCTCATCCCGTCGGGCGAGGTGCCGCCCCTCGCGGACGGCGAGCAAGCGGTACAGCTCCCCCTGCTCGCCGAGAACGGTCGCCTCACCGCTCGCGCTCAAGACCACGGCTCCATGCAGATGCGGGGCGCCCTCTGCGTGACGCCGACCGGGCGAGTCCTGGTGGCGCTCGCGAACCACGACAGCAGCGACCCCCTGGCGGCCGCGCTCATGCGCGCGGGCTGTCAGAGCGTAGTGTCGCTGGATCGTGGGTCCCGGCACGCCGCGTTCGTTCACCGAACGGGCACCGAGCGGCCACCCGTCAAGGGCTATGAGACGAGCGTGTTCTTCGCGCTCGGCAAGCCCATGGAGCCGCACGCCTTCCGCTGGGCTCCCGCGGGCTCCACACCCTCGACCAAGCCGACCGGCTACGATTATCCGATACGAAAGAAATGAGCCGCGACCCTCGGCGGCCTCGGGAAAATCGGACTAACCGTCCGGATGTGCTGGTGTTTTACGCTCTCTCGAGGCGGAGGCTCCGGTGGTCTGGCCCGCTTCACCCGGCTCCGCCGGTGCGGAGTCGGCCGGGGGTCGGGCCCGCTCCGAGGACTCGGCGCCGTCCTCGTGCTCAGCCTCGGACGGGTCACTGGCGCTGCGCTCGCGCTCCGTCGCGCTCGCTCCTCTGTCGGCGGGAGGGCTCGAGCGGCCCGGATCGGTGCCCGCCGCGGTCGCGTAACGCGGAGGCTCACCGGGACCGGCAAAATCCACCCAATAAGCGCTCGTATCGCGGACGTCCATGTGGACGAAGCTGGAATTCGGGTAGTAGCCGCAGCCCGTCTTGGGCAGCGTCCGGCAGAAATCGCGGAGCACCGCGTTGGGCACGCCGGGAATGGTGAGGTCGATGGCGTGGCCCAGGTTGTGGCGGGAATCCGGGGTGTATTGGCTGGGCGAGTAGGGGCGGAAGCCGCTCACCACCCGGAGTGGGCGGCCGCCGAAATGATCGCTCACCGCGACGATGTTGAGGATCAACCGGTCCGCGATGTCGTGCTTCCGGCCGTCCCGCCAGGACGCCAGCACGCGGCTGATGTTTCGCTCCGCCGCCGCCTGGACCTTGCCCTTGCGGACCGCGAAGCCGCTCCAGCGGCCAACCGTGCTCGTGAGGGCGACGAAGCCGGCCCGAGGCGGCTTGCGCGCGTAGTCGGCCGGCCGCGATCCCCGGCTCCCGTCGGCCTTGCGTGGCGACGCCGACGATGCTCGGGCGCCAGCCTTCGAACCGGGCGGCGGAGCGCCCTCCGTCGGGCCACGAACCGCCGCCGGCTCGGTCCGCGGTTCGGCGGCTCCGGCGTCGTGGAGCGCCCGCGCCTCGCTGCCGTCTTTGTCCGACCGGGCGGGGACGATGATGCGTTGCTTCGGCTTGAGCTCGCGACTGTGGCGGATGTCGTTGGCGTGGAGGAGCGCGCCGACCGAGATCTGGTAACGCTTCGCGATCATCGCGGGCGTCTGACCTGGCTGCACCACGTGGATGCGCGGCTTGGCGGGGCGACGCGCCGTGCCGGCCGCTCCCGCTGGAGAAGCCGCGAGCAGAGCCCCGACGGCCATCAACACCGCGAACCTACGAGACATTGGGGACCCGAACCTTATCGCTTGGTTTTCGTCCGTGCGGGCAAGAAAACGTGACAAGAGTTACGTTTCTTGGCATCTAGCGCGCGAGGGTGCCAGTGTTTTGTACGCGGGTAGGTCGTGTCCGCGTGGCTCACGAGGCACCATGGGCGAAGGAAATAACCTGGTCGGGGTCGACATCGGGAGCAGCTCCATCAAGGTCTGCCAGCTCAAGGAAGGCCGTCGCGGGAGCACGCTCTTTCGGCTGGGCTTCCTCCCACTACCTCCGCAGACGATCGTCGACGGCCAAATCATGGACGCCGGCAACGTCACCGAAGCCTTGGCCCGAGTCTTCCGCGACGCTCGGATCAAGCAGAAGGAGATCGCGCTGAGCGTCTCCGGTCAGAGCGTCATCATCCGCAAGATCACCGTGCCGATGATGACGGCCGAGGAGCTCGCCGAGCAAATCCAGTGGGAAGCCGAACAGCACATCCCGTTCGACATCAAGGATGTGCAAATCGACTACCAGGTGCTTCGCCGGCGCCCCGAGGTAAGCCAGATGGATCTGCTGCTCGTCGCCGCGAAGCGGGACCAGATCAATGACTATGCCCAGCTCGCGCGCGACGCGAAGCTGCGACCCATCGTGTGTGACATCGACGCCTTCACCATCCAGAACATGTTCGAGGCCTCGCGGGGGCTGCCCCCCGACCAGACCATCGCGCTCATCAACGTGGGGGCGAGCCTGTCTTCCCTCAACATCATCGCCAACGGAGTGAGCTCGTTCACCCGAGAGATCGCGAGCGGCGGCAACATCATCACCGAAGAGATCCAGAAGCAGCTCTCGATCCCGTTCGATCAGGCCGAGATCTACAAGTGCGGTGGTGGCGGCGACCCAACCCAGCCGAGCATGGTCCCTCAGCAGGTGGTGCAGGTCATCGAGGCCGTCACCGACGCGATCGCGGCTGAGATCCAGCGAAGCCTGGACTTTTTCATGGCGACCAGCGGGGAGGGCGAGATCTCTCGTATCTTCATCACCGGCGGCACCGCCAACCTCGCCTCGCTCGGCCAGGCCGTCGAGCGGCGCGCTCGCGTCCCGGTCGAGGCCTGGGCGTCCACCGAGCGTCTCGGCATCGACAGCAGCGTGGATCCCAACTTGCTCCGCGCTCGCGTGGCGCAGCTCGCGGTGGCGTCTGGGCTCGCGCTTCGTCACGAGAAGGAGCGCCGAACGTGATTCGCGTCAACCTCCTCCCCCAAAAGAAGCGCGCCGAGGCTGCCCGAGCCAGCCAGCTCTGGCTGGTCGTCCTCCTGGTCACGATGATCGCCGAGGTCGCCGCGCTCTTCGTGTTCCACGGCATCAAGGGCGAAGAGCTCACGGAACAGAAGAAGAAGAACGACGCCTTGAACGCCCAGATCTCCAAGTCGAGGTCGGCGGTGTCGGACCACCAGCGAGTCAAGGAGCAGCTCGCGGAGCTCCGCTCCCGCGAGGCAGCGATCGACAAGCTGCAGGTCGCTCGCACCGGTCCGACGGCGATGTTGCTCGAGCTGTCCCGCCTGCTCACCTCCGGCCGCGGCCCGACGGTGGACCCCGAGGAGCTGAACAAGGTGCGCCGTGAGAATCCTCAGGCGGCCTATAACCCGAGTTGGGACGCGCGGCGCCTCTGGCTGACCAAGTTCGTCGAGGACAACCGGCAGGTCCGACTCGAGGGGATAGCTCGCGACGGAGAAGACGTGAGCGAGTTCGCGAAACGTATGACGATGTCGAGCTATTTCTACGACGTCAGGCTCTTGCCCGCGAAGAAGCAGCACGACAGCGCGAGCGGGCTCGATGTGGTCAACTTCCAGCTCGAAGCGAAGGTGAGGTACTGAGATGGCTGCCGGTGACTCGAGCCTCTCCCGACTACCGATCTTCGCGAAGGCCGGGATCATCGTCGGCCTCGTCGGCTTGATCGGCGTCGCCTATTACGTGGTCTTCTTCGGGGACATCGCGAGTCGGATCAAGGCGGCGCAGGGGCAGGAGCGCTCGCTCCACCAGGAACTCACCGACGCGCGCAAGAACGAGTTCGCCTATCACCAGGATCTCGCCGAGCTCGCCGACCGCGAGCAGCGCCTGCCGGAGCTGGTGAAGAAGCTCCCCACCTCGAGCGATTACCCAGCGTTCCTGAGCTCGATCCAGAACGCCGCCAACATCGCGGCCGTCAGCCTGACGGCGTGGACACCGCAGGATGAGGTCCCGGAGCAGTTCTACGCGCGAGTGCCGATGAGGCTCGAGCTCCGCGGCCGCTTCCACCAGGTCGCCAAGTTCTTCTACAACGTCGGGCAGCTCGACCGAATCATCAACATGGAGAACATCTCCATCAGCGATCCGACCGTGAACGGTGACGAGATCGACGTCAAGGTCGAGGTGCTGGCCACCGCCTTCCGTCTGCTCGAGACCGCATCCAAGACCGACGCTCGCGGCGCCAGCGCGGGAGGGGCCAAGTGATGGGACGCCGAATGACCTCTGCGCTCGCGGCCGTGGTGACGGCATCGCTCGCCGTCGCCTGCTCGGAGAAGATCGCTCAGCCGACGCGCCTCGACGAGACCCCTCAGACCGTCGACCGCAAGGCCGCGGCGACCGACGGCGGAACCGATGGGGGCGCCCCGGCCGTCTCCTTCCAGGAGACGGACTTCACGGAGAACGACCGCAGCCGAGATCCGTTCCGCTCCTACGCGTCGACGTTCGCCGACGAGGCCAAGAGCCGGTCCCACGGTAGCGAGAAACCGGTCGTCTTGAGGCAGTACTCCCTCGATGAGCTGAAGCTCATCGGCATCGTGACCCGGGTGCACCCAGCCGTCGCGATGCTCGTCGATCCGACCGGCAAGGGCTACGTGGTGCGCCGAGGGCAGTTCGTGGGTCGCCCCGACGTCGTGCAAGGGCCTGGCGCGAGCAGCGCCTCCTATGAAGTGAACTGGCGCATCGACAGCATCCGCCCGACCGACATCGTGCTGGTGCGCGAGGACCCCGCCAACCCCGACGTGCCAACCGCAACCCGCGTGATCCCGCTGCGCCCTGCCAATGAAGCGGCCTCCACGGCGGAGGGAGCCCCGGCGACCCTCGACGGAACCGCCGGCGCGCCGGGCGCGACCCCCTGAGCCGCGGCCGAGGAGCGAACGGCCGGGCGTCACGTTCGCGCTCGAGCGCGGGGCGGTCGCCCCGAAGAAGCGCCCGTAATTTGTTCGCGTCGATCTCGACAGGATACGCTTTGTCATCGCAGAAGGATCTGCGCGGAAGCCTCGAGTTCCCACACAGACCGATGATCGGAGCCACCATGAGCCGGACCTCGCACCGGGTACCTCGCCCCCGCCCCCGCCACTTGGCGCTAGCCTCCGCGCTGGCGCTCCTGACCGCCCTCGGCGTGACCGGTCGGGCTCTGGCCGCCGAGGGCACGCCGGGCCTCCACGCCACCGGCATTCGCGCGGCGAGCGACCGAGATGGCTCGACCCGAGTCGTCGTCGACTTCACCGCGGCGCCGGTGTTCACCGCCCGACTCGACCGAGGCGGCCGTCGCTTGATGGTCGACATTCCCGGCGCCGACCTCAAGGGAGCCCCGAGCGCGCTCACCCAGCGAGAGGGTGTGGTGGGCGGGGTGATGGCACAGACGTTCCAGACCGCCCAGGGGAAGACCACCCGACTGCTCGTCAACCTGCTCGCTGACGCCAAGTATGGCGTACGCGTCGATGGCACCCGACTGGTCATCACCCTCACCCCGGGGCGCACCGGCCCGAGCGACGGCGCGCCCAGCCCGAGCGCTCAGCGCGGAGCGACCACTGCCGAGGGGCCGGTGCGCGTCCTCGACGTTCGCTTCGACCGGACCGGCGCCGAGGACCGGGTCTATATCGAGCTCTCCTCGAGCACCCGCCATCGAATCTCGACCAGCGCGGACGGGCGCGCGACGCTGGTGCTCTCGGGTGCGCGACTTCCGCCGGCGCTGACCCGCACCTTGGACGTGAGCGCCTTCCGCGGCACGGTCCGGAGCGTCTCGTCGTACGGGAGCACTCAGCAGAAGGACGAGGTCATCATCGAGGCGGAGGGGGAGGGCAAGATCGCGAGCCGCGTGTCCCGACAGGGGAGCACGCTCGTGTGGTCCCTGTACCGTCCGGGGAGCCTCCCCTCCTCGATGACCGGGGTCGGCAGCGATGGCGGCGTCGCGCGCCGAACGCGAACCGTGCATGTGGACGCGCCGCTATCGGACATCCCGGCGGTCCGCACCGGATACGAGGACGCCGCGGTGGAGCAGACGGCGGACCCCGATCGGGCGGACGCCTTCACGCCGACCCTCCTGGGGCAGCAGCGTGGGCGCTATACGGGCCGCCGCATCGATCTCGACCTGAAGGACGCTGACGTCCACAACGTCCTCCGGCTGCTGGCGGACGTCGGCCGGGTGAACATCGTCACCGCGGACAACGTCTCCGGCTCGGTCACCATCCGCATGCGGAACGTGCCTTGGGACGAGGCGCTCGACGTCGTGCTGCAGTCGAAGAAGCTCGGCATGGTCCGGCAAGCCAACATGATCCGAGTGGCGCCGCTCGACGAGCTCGAGAAGGAGCGCGAAATGGCCATCGCGCGTCGCAAGCAGGAGCTCCAGCTCGCGCCGCTCGAGACGCGGCTCATCCCGGTGAGCTACGCGCAGGCGTCCGACATCCAGCAGCGCGCGCGGGATCTGCTGTCGGAGCGCGGCTCGATCGCGGTGGACGAGCGCACCAACGTGATGATCGTCCGCGACGTGGCGGGTAACCTGAACCAAATCGAGGAGCTCACCCGCTCACTCGACACCCAGACGCCGCAGGTGCTGGTCGAGGCGCGCATCGTCGAGGCGACCAGCAGCTACCTGCACGACGTCGGTATCCAGTGGGGTGGAGACGCGACCTTCGCCGGATCGACCGGAAACCCGACCGGGCTCGCGTTTCCGAACTCGGTCGGCATCGTCGGTGGCGCGAGCGACTCCCAGGCGCCGACCGCTGGTCTCAGCCCGTTCACGAACACGGTGCCGAACCCGAACTTCGCGGTGAACCTGCCCGCGGCGGTCGGCACCGGGCAAGGTGGCGCGCTCGGCCTGACCTTCGGGTCCGTCGACAGCACCATCAACCTCGCGGTGCGCCTCTCCGCGGCCGAGTCGAGCGGCCTACTCCGCATCCTTTCGAGCCCGCGGATCTTGACGCTCGATAACCGCGAGGCGCGAATCGCTCAAGGAACTCTGATTCCGTTCTCGCAGATCAGCGCGCAGGGCGTGCAGACGACCTTCCAGGAGGCCAAGCTCCAGCTCCTGGTGAAGCCGCACGTCACCGCCGACGGCAGCATCAGCATGCACGTCAAGATCAACCGCGACGAGCCCGATTTCAACCAGACCTCCGCGCGCGGCGATCCGACCATCTTGAAGCGCGAGGCGGAGACGGACCTCCTCGTGATGGACGGTCACACGGCGGTCATCGGCGGGATCTTCACCCGCAACACCGGCCGGAACCTGAACGAGGTCCCGTTCTTCGGGGACATCCCGCTCATCGGGCTGCTCTTCCAGCGCCGCCGCGCGAGCGACACTCGGAGCGAGCTCGTCATCTTCCTCACGCCCCGCATCGTGAACCGCGCCGAGGCGCTCGGACGGTAAGGCGGCGCTCAGCCCGGCTCGAAATCCCGCGGGCGCCCCTCGGCCTCGACCACGATGGCCGGCACCTGGGCGGGGTCGAGCCGGCGCCAGAACACCTGCCACTCCGAGACGCGCACCATCCCGTCTGCGAGCGACGTGTACCAGCCGTTGATCGGGTTGTCGCGACGGGCGCGCCAGAAGACCGCGGGATGCTCACGGGTCAACGCTTGCCAGAGATCGCGCGCGAGCCCCTCGCCCTGCGCGATGGGCTCGACCGCGAACTTGGTCAGGAACGCGCCCACGGGGGACGGCTCGAGGATGGCGGCTCCCCGGTAGTCCGCGTCGAGGTAGATCGCCAGCGGCCGCCGCTCGAAGAATTGGCCGCTCAGGCGCCGACCGAAGCTCGACTCGAGGAGCGCCCGGAGCCGCGCGCGATCGACCTCCTCATAGCTCTCGTACCGACCGATGGGCGCGCCAGCCTTCACCAGCGTGCCGGCACCGCGCACCGTGAAGAGCTCCGTCAAGAGATTGAGCGGCGAGGTCACGCTGACCAGGAGACGCGGCGCGGAGTCGAGGAGTAGCTCTCGCAAGCGCTCGAGCAGGAGCGCCTCGTCCCTCTTGAGGAGCTTGGCGTCCTGCATGACGGCGTAGTCCGAGCGCAGGTTGATGAGGGAGATCCCGCCAGAGTGACGACCGAGCTCGAGCCCACCGGGGAGCTCGAGCCTCCCCTCGCCGCGCGGACCGAGGCCACCGCGCCGGCGCAGGAGGACGAGCTTGCGCGCGTCGAGCGCCTGCGTGATGGCACCGAGCCGCGCGAAGCGGGACGCCAGCGACACGCCGGGGTTGGGCCGGAACCGCACGAGCGGCACGCGCTCGGAGCGGAGCTCTTCGCGGAGCTCTGCGATCACCTGCTCGGCGTCCGCGTCGTGGACACACGGCTCGAGCCCGACCGTGGGGAGACGTCGCGCCAGGCGTGAGGCGCCGCGCTCGGCGGCGTCCGGATCGAACAGGCCGAGCACCACTGGAGCATAGAGCCCGAGGTCCGCGAGGAACCGCAGCTGCTCGGTGAGCGAGCCGAGCGCGTGACGGACGACGCCTGCGTCGGCCGCGATGACGGCGAAGCTCTCCTTCGGAAGCTGACGAAAGAGCTTGAGATAGAGCTCCGCCTCCGAGCGGCGCCCGACGCTCTCGAGGAACGTGAGCACCGCCTCGGCGGCCGCGTGGAGCGGCGGCTCCGATGATGCCGCTCCGATCAGTTCGTGCAGAGTCCCGCTCGGCACTTCCCATTCACGCAGTGCTTGCTGTAGCAGGAGTCGTCACTCGTGCAGCTCCCGCCGTCGTCCGTGAGGGCTACGCACTTCTTGGTCGATGCGTCGCACGCCATGTAGGGCTGGCACACCTTCGACTCGGAGCAGTCCTCCCCCACCCCCGGAAGCTTCGCGCAGCTCCCCTCGATCGGCGGGTTCGCACCGGCCGCGATCCGGCAATACTCGTCGATCGGGCACGTGTCGGGGAACGCGAGCTTGCACGCCGCGCCCGAGGTCACCGGCGCGACGCAGGTCCACGTCACGCTCTGATTCTCGATCGACACCTGACAGGAGCTCCCGGGCGCGCACAGCTTGCCGGCCGTCGCATCGCACGACTCACCGCGCGCCGCTCCGAACACGGTGTCGAGCGGCGCGCAGGTCCCCGAGACCCCCTTGTCTTCATCCTCGCCCGCGCAGAAGAGCCCTCCCAAGCACGCCGGCGCCGCGCCCCCGCAAGCCTCACCCTGCGCGGCCGGGGCGACGCACCGGCCCTTCTGACAGTTGAGGCCGCTCACGCACTCGGAGTCCTCGGAGCAGGCAGCGCCCGCGGCGACGCGGGGCGAGCACTTGCCCGGGCAGGTTCCGCCCGTGATGAGGCAGACGCTGCCGGGCACGCACTCCTCGGTGATGGTGCAGTCGCCACCCACGGCAACGCTGCCCACGAAGACCCCCTCGCACTCGCTCGGGAGCCGCTCGGCGAACAGGCTACACCCTCTCGCGGTGATGGCGGAGAGGCAGCCCTTCACCTGGTCGCCATGATACTGAACGGTGCCGTCGTCGATGAAGGTGCCGATGACCGACAAGCTCTGCTGGGCGAGTTGGCGCTCGGTCAGCGTGACGCAGTCCTGACCGCGCATGAACACCTCGTACACGTCGCCAAAGCACTGCTGCATGAGCCCGCATATGGACGTCGCCAGACCATGCGGGAGCTCTTCGAGCGGCACCGGACCGCTACCTCCACCGTCGCTCGACGAGCTGCAGCTCGCCACCCCGACTCCCGCCGCGAGCAGGAGCGCCCCGAACCATCGCGTCGCGATCATGTTGAGTCCTCCGTTCTTCGACTATCCCACAGCGCCGAAGCGATGACACTCTCCCTCGCCGCGCCACCGAGCCGCTCGCCTCGGAAGCCGCCAGGGCGGGTACCCGCGGCCCCGAGGGCCTGATGTCGGTCCGGCGCGGAAAACCGCCCTCGCGCGGCGCACACCACCCGGCGCCGCGCCGGCCGGCCGCGACGCGGGCACCGGAATCCCGCGAAGCGGCGCGCGCCCACGATTCGCTCTGGGAGTGGGCCGGGCTCGCGCTACGCTCTCGCGGTCATGCAGGTCGGGCTCGTGACGCCGCCCGGCGTCCTCGGACAGTTCATCGCTCGCGCCCTCGAGCCGGCCGGGCACCGGCTCGCGGTCGCGCCGGACCTCCCGGCGCTCCTCGAGCAGTGCGAGGTGGCCCCCTCGGTGGTGCTCTTCGCGCCGGTGGTCGGCGGGGTCTCGGCGACCCAGGCCCTCACTCGCGCGCGCGGCACGGGCCTCGACGTCGAGCGCGCCGTCTATCTCGGACTCGACGTCACCACCTGCGAGGAGGCGCGACGCGCGGGATTCTTCCGCGCCATCCAACTCCCGTTCCAGGCGAGCGAGCTGCTCGCCGCCATCGAAGACTCGAGCCGCGGGCGCCTGCGAGTGCTCCTCGCCGACGACAGCGAGCTCATCCACAAACACACGGTGCCGATCCTCATCGGCGCCGGCTATGACGTCGAGGAGGCGTGGGACGGCGAGGCAGCGCTGGCGAAGCTCCGTGCGAGCCGCCCGGATCTCCTGCTCACCGACGTCGAGATGCCGAAGCTGGACGGCTTCTCCCTCTGCCGGGCGGTAAAGGAGGACGACGAGCTCGCGAGCATCCCGGTCGTCATCTGCTCCTCGCTCGGCGAGGCGAGCGATCTCGAGCGCGGCTTCGACTGCGGCGCCGACGACTACCTCGTGAAGCCTGTGGTGCCGGAGGAGCTCATCAGTCGTCTTCACGCGCTCCTCGCCACGCGCATGGTGAGCCTGCGCGAGCGGGTGCTCGTCGTCGATGACTCGGCGGCGATACGACATCTCGTCGCCGACTGCCTCCGTCGGCAGGGCTTCCGCGTCGAGACCGCGGTCGACGGACGCGATGGGGTCGGCAAGGCCCTCGCTGCGCCGCCAGACATCGTGCTCACCGACTACGACATGCCTCGCATGACCGGCTTCGAGCTGACCTTGGCGCTCAGGCGCGAGCTCACCACGCGCGACGTGCCCATCGTGATGCTCACCGCGCGTGAGTCGAGGCGCGACCAGGCGCAGATGCGCGCCGCCGGGCTCACCAGCTACCTCGTCAAGCCGTTCGGCACCGACAAGTGCATCGCCATCGTCGAACGCGTCCTCGCCGAGCAGCGCCTGGCTCGATACAAGGAGGCGTCGCGCCTCTACATCAGCGAGGGCGCGGTGAAGGCCGCGGAGGAGCTCTCCGCGAGCGGCCACCTCGGGGAGGTCCGCGCCAAGGAGACGGACGCGACGCTGCTCTTCAGCGACGTCTCCGGTTTCACCAGCATGAGCTCCAAGATGAGCCCGGGCGAGGTCGTCGCCATCCTGAACGGCGCGTTCGACGAGCTCTGCGTGGTCATCAAGAACCAGGGCGGTGACATCGACAAGTTCATCGGCGACGCCATCATGGCCGTATTCGAGGCTCGCCCGGATTTCGACGAGCCGCACGCGCTCCGCGCGACCCGGGCCGCGTGGGGCATGCAGCGCGCGCTCGACGCCTTCAACGCCACGCGCGAGACACCCCTGGTCATGCGGATCGGGATGAATAGCGGCGTCGTGGTCCGCGGCGACATCGGCTCTCGCCACGTCCGCCGGGACTACACTTGCATCGGCGACGTGGTAAATCGGGCGCAGCGTCACGAGTCGAAGTGCCCGCTCGGCGGGGTCCTCCTGTCGGCGGACACCTTCGCGCGAGTGAAGGAGCACGTGGTGGTGGAGGAAATCACCGGCATCACCCTGAAGGGGATCGACCAACCCGTGAGCGCATTTTCACTGTTGGGGTTCAAGGATCAAACATGTTAGCGCGAGGCAAGATGAAGCTCTTCGTCGCTGCGGCGGGCGTCGCGACGACCATCGCGGTGCTGGCTGCGAGCAGCCTGGCCGACTCTCCGGGGGAAGCGAGCCGGTATCCCTATGATCCGGTCTGCAGCTGGGGACGCCTCGCGAACGGCAAGGGCATGATGAGCCGCTGCATCACCCGCGCGGAGGCCGAGTGGCTCGAGCGGCGCGGCGACGGCGGAGCGCCACCTGCCGCGCCGGCGCCATCCGCCGCGCCAGCGCCGCCTGCGAGCGCCGGCGAGCCGGACGCCGGCCGCGCCGCCCCGACCCCAGAGCAAGCCGAGCTCGAGGTGCAGGTCGGGCCGGTGACGGCCGACGAGGGGTCGCTGCCGCAAGCCGAGAAGAAGCTCGGGGTGCCGAAGGACCGCTACGCCGAGTGCGTGAAGAAGAACGGCGGGCTCTCGGCGCCGACCGGCGAGGTCACCATCCGCTTCCTGGTACGTTCGCGCGGGCGGGCGGAGGGCGTGAGCGTCGCGCGCAGCCGGAGCGTCTCGGCCGAGGGCGCGCACTGCATCGCAGACGTGATCGATCGCCGCTACGTCGGGACGCCGGCGGCGCCCATGGTGGGTGCGAGCGTCGTCGTCAAGTTCAGCAGGCGCAAGTGACGGGCGCGCTCCGAGTCCTGGTGGTCGACGACTCGGCGTTCATGCGCGGCGCGGTCGCGCGTGTCATCGAGAGCGACTCGAGGTTCGTGGTGGCCGGTCAGGCACGCGACGGTCGCGAGGCCGTCGCGCTCGCCGCCAAGCTCCGGCCGGACCTCATCACCATGGATTTCAACATGCCCGAGCTGAACGGGGCGGAGGCGACTCGCGCCATCCTCGCCGCGCGGGCGGTGCCCATCGTGATGCTGAGCGCTCACACCAGCGACGGCGCCACCGCCACGGTGGAGGCGCTGGCGGCCGGGGCGGTCGACTTCGTGGAGAAGCCCGACGGTGAAGTGAGCGCAAACCTCTCGAGCATCAAGGAGGCGCTCCTCGCGAAGCTCGCGCTGGCAGCCGGCGCGCGCGTGCTCCCCGCGCCGACGGCGGCGAGCGCGGGGCCGCCGAGCGAGCCCGCGTCGAAGCGCCTCCGCGCGGCTCCGCGCGCGATGCCGCCCGGCCTGCGGCTGGTGGTCATCGCGAGCTCGACGGGAGGCCCGGCGGCGCTGGTCCGCGTGCTACCGCGCCTCGAGCTCCGCGGGGCGGCGCTCGTGATCGTGCAGCACATGCCGGCGGGTTACACCGCCGCGCTCGCCGAGCAGCTCGCCGAGAAGGCACGGTTTCCGGTCCGCGAGGCCCGAGCGGGCGACGCGCTCGAGCCCGGACGGGCCCTGGTCGCGCCGGGCGACCGCCACCTCGTCATCGAGCGGAGCGGCCGGATCTCGCTCTCCGACTCGCCGCTCGTGCATGGAGTGCGCCCTGCGGCCGACGTCACGCTGAAGGGCGCGGCCCTGGCGTTCGGCGCGCGCGCGGTCGGCGTGGTGCTCACGGGCATGGGGCGCGACGGCGCGCTCGGTCTCGCCGCCATGAGGGCGGCCGGCGCTCGCACCGTGGCGCAGAGCAGCGAGACCTGCACCGTCTATGGAATGCCCAAGGCGGCGGTGGAACTCGGCGTCGTCGATGACGTCGCGCCGCTCGATCGCATCGGCGACCTCGTCACCTCTCTCATCCGTTGAGGCCGCTCGTGACCGACGACTCCTATCTCACGCGCGCCGAGCGATACTCCCGGATCGCCGAGGCGCACGGCGCGCGCTCGCGCCTGGTGTCGAACCTACGTGGGCTCGCCTTCGGTCTCGCGGTGGTCTCCGCGCTCTTCGCCATCTTCGGTCAGGCACCGCTGGTCGCCGCGCTCGCGAGCGCAGCGGCGGCCGTCGCGTTCATCGCGCTCGTCGTGTGGCACGCGCGGGTCATCGAAGCGGAGGACGCGGCGCTCCGCTCGGCGCGGGTGAACCGATTCGCCGACGCGCGCGCGCACGGACGCTTCCGCGAGCTCCCCGCGACCGGCGCGCGTTTCGCCGACGCGAGGCATCCGTATTCGGACGATCTCGACGTCTTCGGACCGGGCTCGCTCTTTCAGCGCCTCTCGGTGGCGCACACCCGCTTCGGAGAGCAGACGCTCGCGGACTGGCTCCGCGCGCCGGCTCCGGTCGCGGAGATCCGCGAGCGACAGGAGGCGGCCCGCGCGCTCGCGCCCGAGCTCGAGCTCCGCCAGCGACTCGAAGCGCTCGCGCTGGCCGTGGTCGACGCCGATGGCGGCCGCCCGGAGCGGCGCGCGAGCGAGCCCCCCGATCCCGAGCCGCTCCTCCGTTGGGCCGAAGCCGAGCCCGAGCTCACCAAGAACGCGCTCCTCATCTGGGCGGCGCGGCTCCTACCGGTGCTCACCATCGGCGGGATGATCGCGGCCGGGTTCGGGCTGCCCGCGGCGCTCTGGGGCGCGCCGCTCATCGTGCAGCTCCTGCTCGCTTTCAAGACGCGCGAGGAGACGACGCGGGTGTTCCTCGCGGTGTCATCCACCGAGGGCGCGTTCCTCCGATACGGCGCGATGCTCGAGTTGCTCGAGCAGGTCGATGTCCAGGCGCCGGCGCTGTCTTTGCTTCGCGAGCGCCTCATCTCGGGCCCGGTGCGGCCCTCGGCGAGCATGAAGGCGTTTCGGAGCCTGGTCGGCTGGTACGACGTTCGTCACAACGGCCTCGTGCACCCGTTCATCAACGCGATCTTCCTTTGGGATCTGAATTGCACGCTCGCGCTCGAGCGCTGGCAGCTCACCTCCGGGCGTGCCGCGCGCGGGTGGTTCGAGGCGCTCGGCCGCTTCGAGGCGCTCTCGTCGCTGGCCGGGCTCCTCCGCGACGAGCCCTCGTTCGTGATGCCCGAGCTGACCCTCGGCCCCGCGTGCTTCGAGGCCGAGGCGCTCGGCCACCCGCTCATCGCCGACGAGGCGCGCGTGTCGAATGACGTCTCGCTCTCGCTGCCGGGCACCGCGCTCCTCGTCACCGGCTCCAACATGAGCGGCAAGAGCACCATGCTCCGCGCGATGGGGCTCGCGACCGTGATGGCCCTCGCCGGCGCGCCGGTGTGCGCGCGTCGCTTTCGGGTGGCGCACTTCGCGGTCCGCACCAGCATCCGGGTGAGCGACTCGCTCGGCGGCGGCGTCAGCCATTTCTACGCCGAGGTCGCCAAGCTGAAGGCGGTGCTCGACGCGACCGCGGGCGACGATCCGGTGCTCTTCCTGCTCGACGAGGTCTTGCATGGAACGAACTCACGCGAGCGTCAGATCGGAGCGCGCTGGGTGCTCCGAGAGCTCCTCGAGCGCGGCGCGACGGGCGCCGCGTCCACCCATGACATGGGCCTCGCCGAGCTCCCCGCGCCGCTGATGGAGCGCGTGACGCTGGTGCATTTTCGCGAGCAGGTGTCGGATGGTCGGATGACCTTCGACTACAAGCTCCGCCCGGGACCAGTCGTCGCCGGCAACGCGCTCCGACTCATGCGACTGGTCGGGCTCGAGGTCCCGCTCGAGTGAGCCGGGCTCGGGTGGGTCGGTCCGGCGCGGAACCGCGGGGCGCGCCGCCCGGGTGACCCTGAGCCCGGCGCGGGCTAAGACGTCGGGACGATGCTCGACACCCGGCTCCTCTCCGCCACCGCCATCGCGCGCGCCATCCGCGAAGGAACGCTCACCTCACGAGAGGCCGTCGAGCAGCACATCGAGCAGATCGAGCGGGTGAATCCGCGCATCAACGCGGTGGTGCGCGAGCGTTTCGGAGCGGCGCGATGCGAGGCCGACGCGGCGGACGAGCGACGGCGCGCGGGAGGCGAGCTACCGCCGCTCCACGGCGTGCCCTGCACCGTGAAGGAGTGCTTCGCGCTCACCGGCATGCCGCAGTCGGCGGGGCTCGTGCAGCGACGCCACGTGGTGGCGGGCGAGGACGCCACCGCGGTTCGGCGCCTGCGCGCGGCGGGCGCCATCCCGCTCGGCGTCACCAATACGAGTGAGCTCTGCATGTGGATGGAGTCGAATAATTTCGTCTACGGCCGAACCCGGAATCCCTACGACGCGAGCCGGATCGCGGGCGGCAGCTCGGGCGGCGAGGGCGCCATCATCGGCGCCGGCGCGTCGCCCTTCGGCCTGGGCTCCGACGTCGGCGGCTCGATCCGCGGGCCGGCCTTCTTCAACGGCGTGTTCGGCCACAAGCCGACCGGCGGGCTCGTCCCGAACACCGGGCAGTTCCCGCTCGCCGAGAACGAGGGAGAGCGCTACTGCACGACCGGGCCGCTGGCGCGGCGCGCCGAGGATCTTTCGCTGCTGCTCGGGCTCCTCGCCGGCCCGGACGGTGTCGAGGCCGGCTGCCTCGAGATACCACTCGGGGATCCGGCCGCGGTGCGGCTCGAGGGGCGCACGCTGCTTCAGATCGAGGGGAACGGCGCCATCCCGGTGAGCGCCGATTTGAAGCGCGCGCAGCGGCGCGCCCTCGACGCGCTCGAGCGCCGCGGCATGCGGGTGCGAGAAATGCAGTTTCCCGCGCTCGAGCGCCAGTTCGACATCTGGTCCGCGATGATGGGCGCGGCGAGCGAGACTCCCTTTCGCGCGCTGCTCGGGGAGGGAACCCCCATCCGACCGCTCCGCGAGCTGCTGAAGCTCGCGGTCGGCAAGAGCGAGCACACCCTCATGGCGACCGCGCTCGCGCTGATCGAGCCGCTACCGAAGCTGTTCCCCGAGTCGGCGCGGCGGCTGGTCGAGCTCGGCCGCGGACTTTACGCCGAGCTCTCCGAAGCGCTCGGCGAAGGCGGCGCGCTCCTCTATCCCTCGCACAGCTCGCCTGCTCCGCGGCACGGCGAGCCGGTACGGCAGGCGCTCCGCCTGCACATGCCCTGGGCCTACCTGGGCATCATGAACGTGCTCGAGCTGCCCTCGACGCAGGTGCCCCTCGGGCTGAACGACGCCGGGCTCCCGCTCGGGGTGCAGGTCGCGTCGCGCCGCGGCAATGATCACGTGACGCTCGCCATCGCCCGCGAGCTCGAGCGCGCGCTCGGCGGCTGGGTTCCGCCGCCGCTCAGCGGGCTCGGGCGCTGACGGACCGCGGGGCAGCGCGCCGGGCCGACACCCCATCAACTCGGCTCGGGGAGCGGAAGCTCGAACACCACGCGCACGCGATCCTGGAGCTTGATCGCACCGAGCAGCGCCGAATACGGCTCGATGCCCCACCGCGAGGGCGCCAGCTCGAGCGCTCCGGTCAATTGGCAAGAATCGGCTTTCATGAGCAAAAACGATATGTTGGCCGTATTTCTCGCCAGCTCGAGCGCGCCCTCCACGCGGTATGACGAGCCCTCCGCTCGCGCGGTCCCGTCGAACCGCACCGGCGCGGAGCGGAGGATGGTCCGGGTGAGCGTGTCCTCGATTTGTCGCTTGTCGCTCGCCGAGAGGCTGTCCGGGGCGAGCTCGCCCTGCCTCATCGCGCCCTCGACCCGGAAGCTCTCGGGGTAAAACTCCGCGGTGACCGCGGCGCCCTCCGGACCCCAATCCGAGGGGCGAATCTCGAACCGATCGACGCGGATCCGGAGATCATGCGCGACCCGCGAGAGGAGCCCGTGCTTGTAGGTGAATATCGAGACGGTGCCTCCGGTGAGCGCGCGCATGAGCCCGGAGAAGGTGGCCGAATCAGGAAGGGTTCGCTAGAACTTTCCGAGAAGCCGCGGGAGCGGGCGGGCTAGCGCTCGGGGTCGGCTTGACGCCTGTCACGAGCGGGCGATAGCGTCCGAGCCCGAGTTCCCTCTCGGGGCGCGAGGTGGGTCAGGTTACTCACGATGACGGCCGACCCCGACCCCCTCCTCTGCATCGGTTAGACGTGAGCGAGTTCGACGAGAAGACGCGGGTCACCCAAGTCGTGCAGCAGCCGTCCATCGAGGCGGCGACCAACGATTGCGTGGTGGTGATCTACACGAAAGAGCAGGGGCTCCTCGGCAAGCGCTTCGTGCTCGACAAGAACCCGGTCCGGATCGGCCGCGGGCCGGACAACACCATCGTGCTCGACGGAGACTCCGTGTCACGCCGCCACGCGCGCCTCGAGCGGCGCGGCAAGAGCTGGTTCATCGTCGATGACGGTTCGACCAACGGCACCTACCTGAACGAAGAGCAGATCAGCGGCGAGGCGCTGCTCAACAACAGCGACCGCCTGAAGGTCGGACCGACCATCCTGAAGTTCCTCTCGGGTGCGGACGCCGAGGCGAAGTACCACGAAGAAATCTACCGGATGACCATCGTGGATGGTCTCACCCAGATCAACAACAAGCGTTTCTTGTACGAGGCCATGGAGCGCGAGCTCATGCGCGCGCGACGCCACGCGCGCGACCTGTCCGTGGTCATGTTCGACATCGATTTCTTCAAGCGGATCAACGATCAGTTCGGGCACCTCGCCGGCGATCACGTCCTCAGGGAGCTCGCCAAGATCGTCCAAGAGCGGATCCGAAGCGAAGAGGTGTTCGCGCGCTACGGCGGCGAGGAGTTCGTCATCGTGCTGCCCGAGACGCCCATCGAGGGCGCGGCGAAGCTCGCGGAGGATCTCCGTAAGCGCGTATCCGAGCACGCCTTCGTATTTCAGGGCGAGCGCATCCCGGTGACCATCAGCATCGGGTGCGCGCTGCTCGGCCCGAATGATCGCGCCGCCTCGGACCTCATCCAGCACGCGGACGAGAAGCTCTACGAGGCCAAGCGCGGCGGGCGCAACCGCGTGTGCGTCTAGCGTGGCACATAGCGAGATCCCGCCGCCTCCCGAGCTCGATCCCGGCAATGACCTGCCGGTGATCCGCGTGCGACCGCCGGGGCCGGAGTCGCGCTCGTGGCTGCTCCGGAGCGCACGCGCGGCCGCGCCCATGGGGCCGCGCATCACCGCGGATCGAGCTCGAGGGATCCGAGCCGAAGTCCCCTCGGGGGCCATCGTCTACGAGAGCGGCAAGGGCTCGAACGTGCTCGACGTGGACGGCAACCGCTACGTCGATCTCGCGGCAGGCTTCGGCGCGCTCCTGCTCGGTCACGGGCACCCGCGCGTGCTCCGCGCCGTCGAACACCAGGCGCCGCGCCTCATGCAGGCGCTCGGTGACGTCTACCCTTCAGACGCGCGGATCGCGCTGCTCGGCCGCCTCGCCGAGCTCTATCCCCGGCCGGGCGCGCAGGTCATCCTCGGGCAGTCCGGCGCCGACGCGGTGAGCGCGGCGCTCAAGACGGCGGCGCTCGCCACCGGTCGGCCGGGCGTGCTCGCCTGCTCCGGCGCGTACCACGGGCTCTCCTACGGCCCGCTCGCGGCGCTCGGGCTGCGGCCGAGCTATCGCGAGCCGTTCTCGGCGCAGCTCAACCCGCACGCCTCGTTCGTCGACTATCCGGCCTCGGAGGCCGCCATGGACGAAGCGCTCGAGCGCGCGCGCTTCGCGCTCGCGCGCGGCGACGTGGGAGCGGTGCTGGTCGAGCCGATCCTCGGCCGCGGCGGCTGCCTGGTGCCCCCTGCAGAGTTCTTGCCGGAGCTCGGGCGCCTCGCGCGCGCGGCCGGTGCCGTGATGATCGCGGACGAGGTGTGGACGGGGCTCGGGCGCGCCGGGAAATCGCTCTTCTCGACTCAGGGTGACTTCGTCCCCGAGCTCGTGTGCCTCGGCAAGGGGCTCGGCGGAGGGCTGCCGATGAGCGCCTGCGTCGGCTCGAGCGAGGTCATGCGCGCGTGGAGCCGAGACGCGGAGGTGGTGCACACCTCGACCTTCGCGGGCGCACCGCTCGCGTGCACCACGGCGCTCGCGACGCTCGACGTCCTCTCGCGCGAGCGCTTACCGGAGCGCGCCGCGAGGGTGGGCGACTGGTTCAAGCGTGAGCTCGAGGCGAAGGAGCTGCCCGGCGTGCGCGAAATCCGCGGCGCGGGTCTGATGCTCGCGCTCGACCTCGGAGCTCGGCCAGGGGCCGCGGTCGCGCTCATGCGCGCGTTGCTCGAGCGAGGGTTCATCGTCTCGACCGGCGGCGGACAGCGCGAAGCGCTGATACTGACGCCGCCGCTCGTCATCGCGGAGAGTCTGCTGAGCGCGTTCGTCACGGAGCTTCGATCCGTGCTAGACGCCTCCCCTCGATGAGCGACACGGACGCTCTCATCAGCGAAAGCGACGCCCTCCACGCCCGCGTGCGCGCCTTCGCGCGCGGCGAGGCCTCGGAGTCCGAGAGCTTCGAGGTCCTCGCCGTCGAGCTCGCGCGCTTCCAAGCGCGCTACTCCCCCGGCTTCCGGCGCTTGGTGGACGCGCGCAGCGCCGGGCTCGATCGCGTGGCGTCGATCCCCGCGGTCCCGAGCGATACCTTCCGGCTCGCACGCGTCGCGGTGCACCCCCCCGGGCTCGACGCGGTCCGCTTCGTCACCAGCGGGACGACCAGCGACGCGCGCGGCGTCCACGCGATGCGCGTCACCGATACCTACCGTGAGCTCGCGCTCCGCAGCGGCGCTCGCGCGCTCACCGAGGACGGTGCCGCGCGCCGGGTGGTCGTCGCGCTCGCGCCGCCTCCCGGCGAATCGGTGACCTCATCACTCGGCTTCATGATGCGCGCGTTCATGGAGGACCTGGACGGCCGCGCGCTCACGGTGGATCCGGCGGGGGCGTGCTTCGACGCGAACGCGACGGGGAGATGGCTCGCCAGCTCGAGCGGCGTCGACGTGAGCGGGCTCCGCCGAGCGGCGCTCATCGCGAACGAGCGCCAGGAACCGCTGCTCGTGCTCGGCACCTCGCTCTCGCTCGTCTTGATGCTCGACGCGCTGCAGGGCGCGCGCATCCCCGCTCCGCGGCGCACCACCATCATGAACACCGGCGGCTTCAAGGGCCGTAGGCGTGAGGTGTCCCCCGCCAAGCTCCGCCGCGCGGTGGCGCGCGCATTTCGCGTCACCGAGGATCGCGTCATCGGTGAGTACGGGATGACCGAACTCACCAGCCAGCTCTACGAGGTCGAGCACGGGCTCTACGAGCCGCCGGCATGGCTCCGCGTGGAGCCGGTAGATCCGGTGACCTTGAAGCCGGTCCCCGAAGGCTCGGAGGGGCTCGCGCGCTTCATCGATCTCGGCAACGTGGACTCGGCGGTCGCCATCGTGGTCCAAGATCTCGTGCGCCGACGCGAGCGGGGAATCGAGCTCCTCGGGCGGCGCCCGGGCGCCCCGGCGCGCGGCTGCTCGCTCGCCATCGAGGCGCTGGTCGCAGGCCATGGGTGACGGGCTCGAGCCGCTGAGCGCTCGGCTCGCGCGCGTCGAGCGGCTGGTCGAGGCGGCGCGGAGAGTCGCCGACCCGTCGGATGTGCTCGGTCGGAGCGCACGGGAGGCGTTGCCGGGAGCGACCGGGCTCAGTCGTGAGGGCGTGGAGTTCGCGCTCACGCGCTGCCTCGAGACGCGCCCCACCTGGAGCGAGCTCCGCCGACTCTGCGAGGCCGCGCCGCCGGCGCCCCGCGTGCACGTGCTCTTGTCCGCCAACGTGTTCGTCGCGGCTCACCGGGCCATCGCGCTCGCCCTCGCCTCCTCGCCGCGGGTCGAGGTGCGCGCGTCACGCCGCGAGCCGGCGATGGCTCGACTCCTCTGCGACGGCAGCCGCGGGGCGTTCCGGCTGGTCGAGGAGCTCACACCCTCGCCGGGCGACCACGTCTGGGCCTACGGCACGGATCGAACGCTCGAACGCGTGCGCGGGGAGCTCCCCGCGGGCGCCGTCTTACACGCGCACGGCGCGGGGCTCGGCGTCGCCCTCATCGACACCGACGAGGGCACGTCCAAGCTCGCGCTCGCCGCGCGCCTCCTCGCCGAAGACGTGATCGCGTTCGATCAGCGGGGATGCCTGAGCCCGCGGGTCGCGCTGGTCACCGGGAGCGAGCCGGCCGCGCGCGCCTTCGCCGAGTCGCTCGCAAGGGAGCTGGCTCGACTCGAGCATGACGTCCCGCGCGGTGAGCTCACGAGCGAAGAGCTCGCTGAGCAGACGCGATACCGCGACGCCATGCTCTACGCGAGGCAGCTGACCCCCGCGGGCAAGGGCTCGGTCGGGCTCGATCTCGAGGGCGGCCCGCTCGCGGTGCCGCCGGTCGGGCGCAACGTACAGGTGATGCGCGTCGCGGATCCCGCGGGCGCGCTGGCTCCCCTCGGCTCGAGAGTCACCTGCGTGGGGATTTTTGGCGCGGCGTGGCCGGCGGAGCGGGTCGCCGCGTTCTTGCCACGCGCTCGCGTCGCGCCGCTCGGCAAGATGCAGCGCCCTCCGCTCGACGGCCCGGTCGACTTGCGCGTCGAGCCGGCAGGAGAGCTCTTGTGACGCGCCCGCGCGGAGGGCGCCTGGACTCCCGCCGCTCACCGACTAAGTTTCCCGTCGATGCCCTCCTTGATTTGTTCCCATTGCGGCGCTCCCATCGCGGTCGGGGCGAGCGGCTGTGGCTTCTGCGGCACCGCGTTCTCGAGCCCTTCGGCGGGGGGCGCCGTTGACGCTGGCTCGTCCGCCGGGGGTGTCGATGCCGAGCTCGCGGCGCTGCTTCGGCGGGGCGACCAGCTGGGGGCCATGAAACGCTACCGGATCGTCCACGGAGTCGGGCTCAAGGAAGCCAAGGACGCCGTCGAGCAGCTCGTGCGCGCCGGTCGCTTTCGCTGAGCGCGCCGCATCATGCGCGGCGGCGCGCGCCCTCGAAGACCGCCGCGAGCCGCCCGCGCCGAAACACTCGAAGCTCTCCGCGCTCTGCGAGCACCCAGCGCTCGTTGGTCGTGAGCGGGGCGGTCGCCACCACCGCGACTCGGTCTCGCGCCGTGGTCACTTCCGCGAAATTCACCTGGACTTTGGCGTCGCGTAGCTGCGCGGGGCCGAAGGGAGCTTCGCGGATGATGTGGCTGAGCCGGGTGCCGCAGCGCGCGTAGAGGTGGCTGCCATCCCCGAGGAGGAAGTTGAAGGTGCCGTCCTCACCGAGCTTGGCGCCAAGCTCGGCGACCGCCGCCCAGAGCTCGCTCGGCTTGCGCGGGTACGAGGAGAACCAGCGCTCGAGCTCGCTCATCAAGTGGCAGAACGCGTGCTCGCTGTCGGTGGTACCGAGCGGCTCGAAGCGCCCGAGCGGCCGGCGACGAACCCGCCGCAGCGTGCCGTTGTGAGCGAACACCCAACGCCTTCCCCAGAGCTCGCGGGTAAAGGGGTGGGTATTCGCGAGGCTGGTCGCGCCGCGCGTGCGCTGGCGAACGTGACCGACCGCGAGCAGCGTCTTGGTGGGATGATCGGTGAGGAACTTGGCGAGCCGACTGTTCGCCGCGGCGCGGGGCTCCCGGAACACGCTCACGTCGCGCCCCTCGTAGAGCGCGAGCCCCCAACCATCGCCGTGCGGGCCGGTGAGCCCGCCGCGGCGGCGCAGCCCAGTGAACGAGAACGCGATGTCGGTCGGGACGTTACACTCCATACCGAGGAGCTCGCACATGCCGGTGAATCTTCCGCTTTTCCCCGGCGTTCGTCCACTCTTCGCAGAGCCTTCCGCTCTCGCCGGACGCGCTATGCTCCCGGGCGTCGTGCTCGACGCTCGCGCCACCTGCTATGAATGCTTCAAGCCCGCCGCGCTCTGCGTGTGCGCGCGGACGCCGCGCGTCGACAACCGCACGCGAATCTTCATCTTACAGCACCCACGCGAGCGCTTTCACCCGATCGGCACGGTCCGCTTCGCCCGCCTCGGGCTCGCCCGGGTCGAGTGCGAGCTCGCCTTCACGGAGCGGTCGGGCGAGCGAGCGCCGTTCGAGCTGCCACACGGCACGGGGCTCCTCTATCCGTCGCGCGATGCGCGGAGCCTCGAGACGCTCGGGGAGAGCGAGCGTCCGCCCGCGCTGGTCGTCATCGACGGGACCTGGCACCACGCGCGCACCATGCTCCGCGACGAGCGCTGGCTCCACGCGCTCCCGCGCTTCCGGTACACGCCTGCGGCCCCGAGCCGTTATCGCATCCGGCGCGAACCGGATCCGGGCTTCGTCTCCACCATCGAAGCGGTCGCCGGCGCGCTCGCAGCGCTCGAGCCCGAGACCCCCGGCGTCGCCGGGCTGCTCGCCGCCTTCGAGTCCATGATCGACGACCAACTGGCCTTCATTCGCGCGCGCGGTGGACGCCCGCGCGTGCTGGCGCGGCGCCGGCCCGTGCGCGCCATCCCACGTGCGCTCACGAGCGGCTCGCCGAACCTGGTGGTCGCCTACGGTGAGTCCGGCGGCTCGCGGACGCGTGACTCACGCCACCGCGATCTCGTGACGTGGTCCGCCGTGCGCGCGCATGACGGCGCGCACTTCGAGGCGCTGGTCGCGCCCGCGAGCCCGCTCGACCCGCACCACCTCGCGATGATGGGGCTCGACGCCGCCAAGCTCTCGCGCGGCCGCTCGCTCGAGGCGGTGCGCGCGGACTGGCGGGAGTTCGCCGGAGCGCGCCCGATCGTGGCCGCCTGGAACCAGAGCACCATCGATCTGCTCGCCTCGGCCGAGCTCGTGGCCGAGAGCACCTTGCTCTTGAAGGGCGTCTATACGGGCCTCACGCGTGGGGCGTGCGGCGCGCTCGAGGACGTCGTCCGGCGCGAGCGGCTCGCGCTCCCGGAGCTTCCGATTTCCGGGCGCGCGCGCGAGCGGCTCGCAGGCGCGCTCGCGGTGACGCGCTGGCTCGAGAGCGGCGGCGCGGCCGCCATCGAGCCGCGCACCGGCTGAGCTCGCCGGCGCGCTTCACTCCTCATGCGCGCGAGCTATACTCCCCTGCATGAAGAGGGAGGTCTCGAGCGCGCTCGCGCTCATCGTGGCGCTCGCGGGTTGCCGTGGCGGGTCGCGCGCGTCGAGCCTCGGCGCGAGCTCGACCGCGCAGCCCGGCGCGAGCGCCCCGGTCGCCGGCCGCGACGCGCCCACCCCCAACCCCAGACCGAAGCGAGCTCCCATGACTCCGTTTGACGTCCCGGGGCTCGATGGGCTCGCCGAGAAGCCGCTCATCGCGCTCTGGGAGCGAGATCCCTGGCTCGCGGTGATCGGCTCGGACGTACCGACGGTGGTCGTGTATGAGAGCGGGCTCGTCATCAAGCAGTCGGTGCAGGGTAAGACGCTCTCGCGCGTCCAGGGGCGCCTCACGCGCGCCGCCGCCCTCGCGCTCGCGGCGCGAGTCGACGAAGGGCTCGCGAAGTCACCGGCGTCGACCACCGTCACCGGTGTCACTGACCAGCGCAGGGTCGAGCTCCTGGTGCGCGGGACGGACGGCTGGCGCGAAGCGAGCTGCTACGGGCTCTCGCGGACGGGCAAGGCGTCGCACGGTGAGCAGCTTCAGCTCGAGCCGCCGCCGCCGGGCTTCGTCGCGGGGTACCTGGAGCTCCTAGAGCTCGAACCCCCGGGCGCGTCGCCGTGGATCCCGCAAGAGCTCGAGATCATGCTCTGGGGTTTCGAGCACGCGCGCGGCGCGAAGCCGTGGCCGAGCGGCGTGCCGACGCCAGCGAGCACGCTCCGCCCGCCAAAGAGCGGCGTCGTCAAGCACGTCGTCAGCGGGAAGTACCTGCCGGCGCTCGACGCCTACCTCGCCGGCCACGTGCAGGAGGCGGTGGAGCTGAATGGGCACAAGTGGTCGATGCGCTATCGGGTGCGCGTCCCGGCGGTGGATTTTCTCGCGAGGGCGACGAGGTGCGCGGTAAATCGCCAAATGGCCGTGGCGCAGTCGAAGCCTCCCCCGCGCTGCGACTGAGCCGGCCGACCCCATCACGGCCCCGCTTCCGGGCCGAAGAGCTCGTCCTCGGCCGCTCGCTCGCGCAACTCGACGAAGCGTTCGAAGGTGACGCGAATGGCCTCTTGGAGCGGAGCGATGACGGCGAGCGCCCCGCGCCGGGCGAGCTCGCGCTCGAGCTCGCGACACAGAAACCTCGTGCACAGGTTCGGCCGATCGCGCGCGGAGAGCGAACAGCCTTCGGGACCGCGGAAGGCGCAGCCGGCCTGCTCGCCGCGGGGCGCACGGAGCCGAGCCGCGGTCGTTCCCGCGAGCGCGAGCGCGTGGAGCTCATCATCGGAGAAATAGCGATCCGTCGTCCCGCCGCAGCAGTGCCCTCCAGACCATTTGCCAAAGGGAAGTGGGTGGCCAACGGCGCAGCTCGAGCACGCCTCGACCGCACCGAGCGCCAGGGCCAGGCGCTCGCGGCGCTCGCGGAGCTCGCGCGCCAGGGCCATGAGCTCGCCGCTCACCTCGCCCGGGCCCGGGAGCGCGGCGAGACGACGACGGAGCTCGAGGAGCTCGGCTGCGCGCTGCCGCTCGTGACGGAGCCGATCGACCAAGTGCTGAGCGCCGATGAGCACCCGCGAAGTGTAGCGGAGTTCACCTCACGCACCGCCGCGCGCGTCGAGAAGCTCTCGCAGGCGCACGGCCCAAGCCGCGACTCCGGGCCTCGGGGACGACACCCCGCCCGAGCTCGCCCTCGAGGAGCCCATCGTGGTGGGGGCTGGCGCTGGGCGTCCTCGTGACGCAGCGGACAGCTATGTGCCACGCGCTGGCACAAGTCGGCGTTCGCCGCGCACGATGATATCGGCCGGATGCGATGGCGCGATTATTGCGTCGATGGCCCCCATGCGGCTGCGTCTCTCGCTGCTCCTCCCCCTGTTGGTCTCCGCGTGCGGCGGCGCGCTCACTGACGCGACGGACGACGGTGTCGTGACGCCGACGACGGCCCCCGCGTGCGCGCGCACGCCGAGCGCGCCGCTCGTCGCCATCGATGACGTGCGCCGAGGGAGCGCGCAGCTCGGGCCTTGCGGCGATCTCGCGTATGAGAAGCCGGATGGCTCCGTCTGGCTCCGCACCGCCGCGGGCGAGAGCGTCGAGCTCGCGTCCCAAGGCGCGTTCGGCGGCTTCGACGCGACCGGCACCTACGCCGCATTTCGCCGCGGCGAGGAGCGCTGGCTCCGCGACCTGACGCTCGGGACCGAGCTGGCGGTGCCCGAGCAGGCGCGCTTCGGGCTCGATCCGGCGACGAATACCCCTCTCGTCTTCGTGGTGGACGACGGCGTCCGCCTCGTCGAGGACGGTCACGTCGGCGCGCCGATCCCCGGCACGAGCGGGCTACTTTACCGCGAGCACGCGAGCTACGGCGATATCGTCATGATGCTCGACGACCAGGGCGGCGCGCTCACCTTCGTCGATCTGGTCCGCGAGGCCGCCGTGCCCGCGGCGGTCGAGTTTCGCTCGAACCCGGGGTGGAAGAGCACGGGCCCGTGGCGCGACGACGACCTGGCCATGAGCCGCGATGGCAGCGTCGCGCTCTACGCGGCCGTAACGTGGACGGCGTGCGGCGACACGGCGTGTCCCGAAGGGGACGGCTTCGACATCCTCGACGCCCACACCGGGGAGGTGCTCGACCACGGCGGCGCCGGACATGCCCCGCTCGCGTACGCATTCGCGTTTGACGAACAGCGCGCGAACAGCCTCGTGGACGCGCGCGGCAATAGCATCGACACCAAGACGGGCGCGTACGTCGCGCGAGACGACGCGAGCCTGGTACGCCTCCAGGAGAACGGGACGCTCGTGCTGTCGCGCAGCGACCGGGCCGGGACGCGCGTCACGCTCGGTCACGCGGGGCAGGCGTCCGAGTCGACGTGGCTCACCACCGCGACCCCGTCGTCGTCGGTCGTCGCCTGGCCGTCGGGGCGGCGCTCGGCCGTGCTCGAGCCCGCCCACGAGGTGAAGGTCTCGGACGGCGCGGGCACATGGGGTGGAGCCGAGTACGGCGACCTCGTGCTCCGAGACGACGACGGCGCGGAGAGCTCGCGGGTCGCGGCCTGTACCTCCGTGAACGAGTCGATCTTTCCGGGTGACGGCTCCGCGGTGCTCGCCGTGGTGCGCTACCCTTCATCGCCCCCCGCGGCCGTGGCCAGCAGCGACGAGCTCGGGCTCGTCGGCGCCATCGTCAAGGTCGCGCCCGACGGCTCTTCCACGATCCTCGCGGGCGATGAGCGCGGGAGCGCGAAGCTGTTCGCGATCGACGAGCGGTCGTTCGCGGCGCAGGTCGATGGGTCGGACGGCCGCAGTACGCTGCGTATCTACGACGTGGCGACCGGAGCGGTTCGGGCCGAGTTCGAGGCAGGCGCGCTGCACGCGCTCGGACCGGCGTGGGCAGCCCCGACCGGGGTGCTCGCGGCGGAAGAGCCGCTCGACGACACCTCGACGCTCTGGCACGGTGTCCCCGCGCCGTGAGCGGGTCGTGAGCGACGCATGAGCGGGTCGGGGCAGGTCGTCATACGACGGTCAGCCGCTCGGCGCGTCATCGGGAGTCGCCAGACCGACGGCGCCTCGTCACTGCGCGCGGGGGAGCCAGCAGTTGCTCCCGAGCTGCGAGTGACGGCACGCTAACCGCGTCGGAGCCCGCTCTCGCGCACCTGCTGCTCGAGCGCGCGGAAGCGCTGCGCCAGCGCGCGCACCAAGGTCGACGTCCAGCCCTCGGCTCCGAGCCCTTCGGCCATGGTGCGCTTGTCGAGCACGAGCGCGGTCACCTGGTCCACCGCGATCACGCTCGCGGCGCGCGGCTCGTCGAGCAGGAGCGCCATCTCGCCGAAGATGTCGCCCGTGCCCATGGTGCCGAGCGTCTCTTCCTCTCCGTCCACCGTGCGGAACGCTCGGCACGTCCCGTGAGTGATCATGTACGCTGCGTCGCCCACGTCCCCTTCGCGAACGATGAGCGTGCCCGGCGCGAACACCTCCGTCGGCAAGTAGAGCCCGCCGCGGAGGAACCGCCGCACGTCCTCCTTTAGCTCGACGACGCTCTGGTAGCGATCCTCCGGCTTCGGCGCGACGGCCTTGTCGACGATCGTGCGGAGTCGTTTGCTCACGCCGATGCCTGCCGTCACGGTGTCGATGGGGATCACCTGCCCCTTCTCGGCGCGCTTCAGCACCTCCGCCGCGCTCCGCGACTCACCGTACGGAGTCTTGCCGCTCACGAGCTCGTAGAGGAGCGCGCCGAGCCCGAAAATATCGCTCCGCTCGGTCATGTCAGCGGGGTTTCCGCGTGCTTGCTCCGGCGCCATGTGAGTCGGGGTCCCGACCGGGCCCGGCGCTTCCATCTGCGACGCCTTTCCCGATGCGGGCCGCGTGCGGGTGAGCTTCGAGAGCCCCCAATCCATCAGGTACACCTGCCCGAACTCAGCGATCATCACGTTCTCCGGCTTGAGGTCGCGATGAATCACCCCGCGGTGGTGCGCGTACGCGACCGCGTCGCAGATCTTGAGGAAGATCTCGAGCCCCTCGTGCAGGCGCTCGGTCGAGCCCGGAGGACGGAACGGATCGCGGAGCCAGTGATCGAAGCCCACGCCCTGCACGAGCTTCATGGTGAAATACGGGACCCCGTTCGGCGCGATGGCGAGCTCGTGCACCGGCACGATGTTCGGGTGCTCGAGCTGCCCGGTAATCTGCGCCTCCGCGATGAAGCCGTCGCGATACATCGGCACCGTCGCGAGCTGCTTGTCGAGGCGCTTCAGCGCGACGTGGCGGATGAGGTTGCGATCGGTCGCCGGGTGCACGCGGCCCATGCCGCCGCGACCCAGCTCGGGGTACACGCGGAGGTGCCGCGGCGTCGGGATCCCCTCGCGCGCGACGTCTACCGCGCTCACGGTGTTGTCCCCCGCGACCGGGATCGCCTCGATGACGTAGACCGGCTCGCTCGGACTCTTGGCATCGCTCACGGGGCGTCTCCTCTTTCTAGCGCGCCAGAGTATCACCACGGGCGCTCCGAGTTCGGGTTTGTCGGAGCGGCGCGGAAACGGCTCGGGGAGCCGCACGGCGCGGGCGCGCAGGCCCCCGGGCGGCGGCTCCCGGCGCGCGCGGGGCCATGATAAGCGCTACGCCCAGCTTGACCCATCGCCCAGCCCCTCACCCCGTCGTCTGGACGATCCTCTATCTGCCGTTCGGGGCGCTCTCGGGTTTCGTGACGGTGGCGCTCACCTTCCTCGCCACGCAGCACGGCCTCTCGATCGCCGAGGGCGCGCTCTTGAACGGCGCGCAGATGCTGACTCAGTGGCTCAAGTGGCTCTGGGCGCCGGCGGTCGACGTCACGCTCACGCCGCGCAAGTGGTACGTCCTCTCGACCAGCCTCTCTGCGGCGGGGGTGTTCGCCATGTCCGTGGTCCCGCTCGGTCCGAGCACGCTCGGCGTCCTGCTCGCCATCATCGCGGCCGCGAGCCTCATCAACACCGCGGTCGGGATGTCGGTCGAGGCGATCCTCGCCAGCACCACCTCGCCGGACGAGGTCGGGCGGGTGAGCGCGTGGTTTCAAGCGGGCAACCTGGGCGGCGCGGGCGTCGGCGGGGGGCTCGGCCTCCTGCTCTTGAAGACGCTGCCCGCGCCCTGGATGACCGGGGCCATCATGGCGGCGCTCTTCCTCGCGTGTTGCCTGGCGCTGGTCTTCACCCCGACCATCGAGCTCCGGCACCGGGGCGCCGGCGCGTGGAGCGCGGTGCGCGGGGTCGTGAGCGATCTGCGCGAGATGATGAAGACGCGCGGCGGCGTGCTCGCGGCGGTGCTCTGCCTCATGCCGGTCGGCACCGGCGCCGCGCAAGGCGTGCTCACGCAAGGCGAGGTGGCGGCCCACTGGGGCGCCGGGGCGAGCGAGGTCGGGCTCGTGCAGGGCTTCCTCTCCGGGATCGTGACCGCGCTCGGGTGCTTCGCCGGCGGCTGGGTGTGCCAGCGCGTCCATCC
Source organism: Polyangiaceae bacterium (assembly GCA_035063585.1). Taxonomy (GTDB): domain Bacteria; phylum Myxococcota_A; class Polyangia; order Polyangiales; family Polyangiaceae; genus JAPSGB01. The sequence continues at coordinate 35,564 of JAPSGB010000021.1, read as the reverse complement.
GCGCAGCGCCTACCTCGGCATCGGGGTCGGGCTCGGCGCGGTCGCGACCGTCCTCGCGCTCGGCCCGGCGAGCGTCGGGATGTACGTGGTGTGGAACCTGATCTACTCGTTCGGCGTGGGGCTAGCCTTCGCGGCGTTCACGGCGGTCGTGCTCGACGCGATGGGCTCGGGTTCCGGCGCCACCAAGTATAACGTGTACGCATCGCTCTCGAACTTTCCCATCTGGTGGCTCGGGCTGCTGCTCGGCCTGGTCGCCGGTCGCTGCTCGGCCCGCGCCATGCTCCTCGTCGAGGCGGTCATGACGGTCGCCGGAGTCGCGGTGTTCACGCTCGCGAGCGCACGGATCCGCAAGAGCGCTCGGTGGGCCGGCGCATGAGCGCCCCACTCTCGTCATGACCCCGCTCGAACACCTCTATGCGCTCGCACTCCTCCCGCGCGCGGCGTCGCTCGGCCCGATGCTGCGTGCGCTCGCCGCGCTCGAGCGGCTCCCCACGCGTGAGCTCGAGCACGCGCAGCGGGCGCGCGCCGACGAGCTCCTCGAGCACGCCCGGCGCACCACCGGATTCTACGCGGACGCGCCGGCACGCTTCGAGGACCTACCTCCGCTCTCCCGCGCCACGGTGCAGGCGCGCGCGAGCGCGCTGGCGAGCCGCGCCGTGCCGCCCGAACATCGCGCGGTGCGCGAAGCGCACAGCTCCGGGTCCACCGGGACGCCGGTCACGGTCCCCGTCGGCGCGGTCGCCGACGCCATCCTGGGCGCGCTCTCGATGCGTGATCACGGCTGGCACCGCCGCGACTTGCGCGCGAAGGCGGCGTCGATCCGCGCGAGCCCCGACCTTCGTGCCGACGCCAAGTGGTCGCTCCATCCACAGGGCGGCCCGCTGGTGTCGCTCGGAATGAACGCCACCGTCCGCGAGCAGCTCGCCTGGCTCGAGCGGGAGGCGCCGGCGTACCTCGTGACCTACGCCTCGAACGCCGCCGCGCTGGTCGAAGAGGCCGCCGAGCAGGGTGTGGCGCTTCCCTCACTCCGCGAGCTCGGCACCTTCGGCGAGACCCTTCCTCTCGAGCTCCGCGAGACGGCGCGCCGCGTCTGGAGTGTGCCCGTGGTGGACGCCTACTCGTCGGCCGAGGTCGGCTTCATCGCGCTCGAGTGCCCGGAGCACGCGCACTATCACGTGCAAGCCGAGAACGTGCTGGTCGAGGTGGTGCGTGACGACGGAACCGCGTGCGAGACGGGCGAGACGGGGCGCGTGCTCGTCACGCCGCTCCACTCCTTCCCGATGCCGCTCCTCCGGTACGAGCTCGGCGACTTCGCCACGGTCGGCGGTCCCTGCCCGACCGGGCTCGGTCTACCCGTCATCGAGCGCATCGTCGGCCGCTCGCGCAACATGCTCACGTTGCCGAACGGCGAACGCTCGTGGCCGCGCTTCGGCTCGAACCTACTCGGCAAGCTCGCGCCGATCCGCCAGTTTCGCATGGTCCAACGCGGCCCCGAGGCGATGACGCTCGAGCTCGTCTCGGAGCGGCTCACCCCGGAGCTCGAGGCGCGGGTGCGAGCGCTCGTGCTCGAGCTCTTGGGCTATCCGTTCGAGCTCACCTTCGAATACCGCACGGAGCTCCCACGCTCGCCCGGCGGGAAGTTCGAGGACTTCGTGGCGCTCCCCCGGCAGCCTTAGTACTCGCAGTAGATCGGGAGCCGCGCGCCTCCGTCGGCTGCTTCAGCCATCAGAGGCACATAAAGGCTCTCGGGGCTGCACGCTTCGATCAGGCTGACCGCGATACCGTCGATCTGTATCACTTGCGCCGGTAGCTGGCCTGAGAGGTCGAGCGTGAGCAAGTTCTTCTCGACCTTCATGTCGCTCGTCCCGTTGAGCGTATCACTCAAGATTCCGCCGTCTCCGTCGTCATAGGTAAATCGAAGGTAGGTGACTTGTGCGCTGACGATCTCGGCCAGACCTGGCTGGAGTTCCAGCGTCACTATTTGCGTGACGGGATCGAAGTAGCTTCCCCCCTCGAAGTTGGAGCAATCGAGTAAGATCTCTTGGCAGTCGCGGCACTGGTTGTTCGCCCAGTCATGCCACTGGTAGGTGGCGCCGCCGGCGCCTCCGCCGCCCGCCGCGCCGCTCGCGCCCGCGGCTGCTTCGACTCCGCCGTCGGTCATCCCGCGTTCGCGCATGGACCTGCACACGAGGCCCGCGTCGGCGCCGCCCGCCCCGGCCGTACCGCCCGAGCCTGCGCTCGCGTCCGTACCGCCCGAGCCTGCGCTCGCGTCCGTACCGCCCGAGCCTGCGCTCGCGTCCGTACCGCTCGAGCCCGCGCTCGCGTCGGCGCCGGCGGTGCCGCCCGTTCCGGGCAATCCCGCGCCGCCGGCCGCGCCGTCGCCGGTCGTCCCGCTGTCCCTGCTCGACGGCTTCGTCTCGTCTTCCGAGCAAGCAACCACCGCTACGAGCCCCAGCGCGAGCGCCACCCCACCAACCCCGAGCCGCCTCATGCACTCAGCTTAACGGAATCCTGATTTGCCAGTCAATCTCCCGTTCGTCGCAGGACCGGGGCGAGCCGCACCGCCTCGAGAACCAAGACGCGGCGCGCGGGTCGTGGCGCGCGAAGTCGACTTACATTTGCGGTGAATATCCCACCCGCGAGACGACTGGCATCCGTCATGGTAATTGTCAGGAGACGCCACCGGAGAGTCGCTGAGAGAGATGATGGCGTGGCGCTTGGGAGAGGTGCGATGCAGCGTGCAAAGCGTTGGGTGTTGGGGGTCGGGGCCTTCGTCGCGTCGTTCGGCGGAGCGGGCTGCGAGCGGCGCGAAGTGGAGCCGGGCGGCACCTATTTCGAGCGGAAGGTGGGACCGGTCCTCTTGGCCTCGTGCGCGACCAGCCCGACCGGCTCTGGTTGTCACGTCACCGCCGACGACCAGGGCAACGCGCTCGGCAACCTGGACGTCACCAGCTTCGCGATGCTGGACCGGCGCCGTGACGATCTGACCGTCTACGGACCGTACGGGTTGGCGACGCTGCTCGCCAAGGCGGTCCCCGCGTTTCAGGTCCGGCTCGAGGCGTGGGATGGCGAGGTCGAGATGCTCACGACCGACATCCCACACGCCGGCGGCGCGGTCATCGATCCGGGCTCGGCCTCCTTCGCGATCGTGCAGCGCTGGCTCGAGCGCGGCGCGCTCGAGAACAACGAGCTCGCGGCGCCCGCCAAGTTCTCCCTCGATCCCTGCTCGGATCGAGTCGGTTCGGATCCGGACTTCGACCCGTCGGTGGATCCGACCGACGCCGACTTCGCGCTCTTCAAGAGCTCGGTGAACGACATCCTCGTCAGCGACTGCTCCGCAGGCAACTGCCATGGCGCGGCCAAGAACTCGCTCTACCTCACGTGCGGGAAGACCCCCGAGCAGATCCGGTGGAACTACTTCGCGGCCGGCGACTACGTCGCGGCCGACGCCCCGACCAGCGAGCTCCTGCGACGCGTGCTCGACCCGGCGCAAGGAGGCGTGTTTCACGAGGGTGGCTGGTTCTTCTCGTCGCCAAGCGACCCGAAGTACAAGGACACCCTCGCATGGGCCGAGGCGAAGGGCGGCCCCTCGCGGATCCCGACCGACGTGGGGTTCGAGCTCTTCGCCAAGCGCGTGCAGCCGATGCTGGTCAAGAAGGGCTGCATGCTCCTCGGCTGCCACTCGCCGGCCGCCTTCAACGATCTGGCGCTTCGCGCAGGCAGCGCCGGGCACTTTGCGTTGCCGGCGACCCGCAACAACTACCGGCTGGCGCTCGAACAGGTCGCGATGGAGTCGCCGGACCCGAACGTCAGTCGCATCCTCGCGAAGAACCTCGAGCCCGGCCCGCGAGGCCCTGGTATCCGCCACCGCGGCGGCGCGCTGTTCGCGGGCTCGGGCGACCCGAGCGCGTGCGATCTCACCGCCGCCGAGACGGGGCCGCTCGACGAGCAGGATCCGTACTGCGTGCTGGTCGCGTGGATAACTCGCGAGCGCGCGGCGCGGATGCAGGCCGCCGCACCGCTCTCCGCGATCGTTTACGTGAAGCGCTCGCCCGCGCCACTCCCTGATGCCCCGCAAGATTTCGCCTCGTACGCCCCCGGCTCGGAGCTCCGTCTGGCCGGCGCCTCGATGGACGCGTCCGGCACCGTCACGCTCGACGGGACCGACCGGAGCCTCATGACCGGCTGCGGGCTCGACGCGGCGACCGCAGACGTGCGCCGTCCTGCGGTGTCCTGGGACGGCGCGAGCCTCGCCTTCGCGGCGCGCACCAGCGCCTCGGAGCCCTATCGCATCTACACCGCGCGCGGCGACGGCTCGAGCTGCGCGGTCGAGCCGACCATCGACGCCGCGCCGATCGACGACCATGGCGAACGACTCCCGACCAACGGCGAGCTCATCCACAACTTCGATCCTCAGTACGCGCCGGACGGGTCGCTGGTGTTCGTGTCGACGCGCGGGAACATCATGAACACCGACGTCTTCGAGTACTCCGGGCCCCAGCGCAGCGCGGCGGATCCCTCGAAGCTGAACGCCAACCTCTACATCCTGGAGGGTGACCATATCCGCCAGCTCACCTTCTTGCTCGACCAGGAGCTCACGCCGAGCTTCGAGGTGACCGGGCAGGTCATGTTCACGACCGAGAAACGCGCGCCTGGCTTCTACCAGCTCGCCGGGCGGCGCTTGAACCTCGACGGCGGCGACTATCACCCGCTCTGGGGACAGCGCGGCACCATCGGCGCGAATCAGCTCACCAGCTTGGTGCAGACGCTCGACCGAAATTTCGCGGCGATCCTGAGCGATCGGGGCGCAGTGCACAGCGCCGGCCAGCTCGCGGTCTTGAACCGCTCGCTCGGACCGGACACTCGCAGCGACGCGGCCGACGACTACACCGCAGATCCGCGCGCGATGTCCTTCCCCGCGCCGGCGTTCTTTCAGCACTCGATGAGCTACCCGGACCCGGCTTCGAAGGCGCGGCTCGGCGAGCCCACCAAGGGCGCGTACCGCGACATCTCGATCCTTCCGAACGGAAAGATCCTGGTGAGCTACGCGGCCAACGTGGTCGACCTCGGGAGCTTCAGCGGCAACTTCGACGTCGTCATCGTCGATCCGGTGAGCGGTCGCCGCACGCCGCTCCCCCTCTTGTCGGATGCAAGCGCCGACGAGCTCTGGCCGGTCGCGGTCTTTGGCCGCTACAGCCGCGGGGTCTTTCACTCGAGCCCGAAGGATCCGGCGGGCAGCGCCGTCATCTACACGACCGACGACGGCGAGAAGCGCACGGACCGCGCGCAGCTCACTTACATGGACTTCCCGCTCATCGCGAGCCTGATGTTCCAGAACACGCGTGGGTTCAGGCGCGTCGAGAAGATGGTCGGCTTCGAGATCTGGGAGAACCTTCCCCCCACGAGCGAGCGAAGCCTCGACGACTCGAGCCCATTCATCCAGACCGACCGCTTCGGAAAGTACTACGCCCGGCAGCGCTTGCTCGGGCACACGCCGCTCCTCGAAGACGGCTCGACTCGCGTCCAGATCCCGGGCGGCGTGCCCATCAGCGTCGGGGTGTCCGCGCTCCTCGCCGGAGACTCCTCTCCCAGCTCGCACGTGCAGCGCGAGGCGGTGCAGTACTACCCGGGCGAGTGGGTCACGCTGTCGTTCCGCCGTCAGATGTTCGACGGCTTCTGCGGCGGCTGCCACGGCTCGCTGAGCGGCAAGGAGTATGATGTCTCGGTGAAGCCCGACATCTTGACCAGCGCCTCGGCGGTGGAGGCGAAGCACTCCAAGCCGCACGTGCTCGTCGGCACGGCGTCGGGCTCCGACGTCGCACCGCCCGCTCCCTGACGCCGCTCTGACCGCGCGCCGGAGGTCACCCGCCTGGCGCGCCGGCGAGCGAGAGCCGGCGCCAGATCTCTTCGCTCGGACGAGCCCGATAGAGCACGCTCCGGAGCGGCGCGGGGCCCATGATCGCCTCCCAGGTGCGCCGCCGCGGCGTCCGCATCTGATCGGCGAGCCCATACGGGAACCCGGTCACCGGATCGATCCGCTCCACGAGGAGCGCGTGTTGGTGGATCTTCCCGTCGCTCTTCAGCCCCTGGATCGCGACCACGTCACCCGCGCGAAATCGGTCGTCATCGCGCGTGAGCGACGCGAAGAATCGCTCGCGCTCGCGGAACGGCACGCGCTCGGGCGCGGAAAGCCGCTCGAAGGCAAAGAGCTCGGGGTGGGTGGCGGCAAAGTCGCCGAAGGCGAGCACCGCGCCGCGGTTCTTCAAGCCGAGCGCGGAGAAATCCAAGGTCCCGATCGAGCGCGCCCTGGCCTGACCGCGCGGCTGAAACCAGCTCCCGGCCGCGCGCTCGTAGCTATCGAGGATGAACACGACGCACACCTGGGGCGGATGCGGGCGTCCGCTCGGGTCGAACACCGGATACGAGTCTCCGTGAAAGCCGTACGCGCTGCGCCCCGTCTGGTACGCCCAACGCCACTCGTTTCGCATCTGGCCGTCGAACTCCTCACCCTCCTCACCGCGCGGGCGATCGAACGGTAGCCGTTCGGCGACGCCATCGGTGATCGCTTCCCGGAGGCGACGAAGCCCGCGGCGCCGCGCGGCGTCGCTCTCCTGCCAGGCTCGGAGCCGGGCTCGCACGGGCTCGGGAGCGTCGAGACAGGAGAGCTCGAGCGACGCGCCTCGCGCGACGAGCAGCGCGCGCACCGGCTCCCCCCCGAGCCGCAACTCGCCAAGGACCCCGCCCGCGGCGAGCCGCTCGACGCGGAGCCGCTCGACGCCCTCGGTGTCGGCGAGCCCCCCGAGATCGAGGGCGAGAGCTCGAGCCAGCTCGGCTTCGTCGAGCACGAGGCGATCGCCGAACAACAGCTCGGCCTCTCGCCCGTTCGAGTCGCGATAGAGCGCGCGACGTCGCTCCACCACGCGGGTGAGCCGGGTGCGCGCCGCGCCGCGCTCGAGGAGCACCTCCGACTCATCGAAGAGATCCTCGACGCGAAGCGACGAGACGAGCGCGAGCGCCTCCGTAGGATCGTTCGAGTAGAGGTATCCCTCCCTCAGGATGAGGCTTCGCAGGATGGCCGGGGCGGCGCGGAATCGGGCCCGGAGCGAGCCAACGCGCCTCCACGGTGAGGAGCGCGCGTAAGCTCGCCTGGCGGCGCGCGCGGGCTCGGTGAGCGCGGCGTCCGGGGTCGGCTCGGGCTCGCGGAGCCAGAGGAGCGGCTCCCCGCGCGCTCGCCCGAGCAGCTCCGCGCGGCGCGCCTCGAACGCCGGTGCGCCAGGAGCCGCGGGCTCCCGCTCGAGGTCCCGGATGCGCGCGCGGCACTCCTCGAGCGCAGCGTCGAGCGGCGGGGCCTTCGCGGGCGGATCGTCGCGCCGGGGCGGCTCGCCCCCCGAGCGTGGCGCGCGCTGGCAGCCGAGAGCCAGGATCCCGAGCGCGAGCGCGACGAAGCGGGGGCTCATGCTGGCCTCAACGCGCGACGGCGGGGTGCGATTCGCAGCGCGTGCGAGCGGCGCGCGGCATTCCACCGACAATCGTGCCGCGCGCGCTCAGGGTGAAATTGTAGAGGGAAGCTATAGCGGCGCCTCGCGACTGGCGGCACCCCGAGCTTTGGTGACAGACTACGGCACCCCGCATGACCCGACTCTTTCAGCTTGTCACGTTCCTCTCCTTCGCGTCGACAGTCACGGCGTGCTCCGCTTCGGCGCCGAACCCACCGGTTGGCGAGCACCGAGAGGCCATCAACGGCGGCGTGCTCGACGACGGGAGTGGAGCCCACGAGGGTGTCGTGATGCTGACCCTGCCGGGCGGCGGGGCATGCACCGGCTCACTCATCGCGCCCAAGCTCGTCATCACGGCTCGGCACTGCGTCTCGCAGAACGTGACCGAGGGCATCGCGTGCGACATCTACGGCGGCTCGCAGAACGGCGATCACGTCGGCGCCGATCACGACCCCTCACGGATCGGCGTGCACCTTGGCTCGAGCCCCGGCCAGACGGTGGCGCACGGGACGCAGATCCTGCACCCAGACGGTAACAACCTCTGCACCAACGACATCGGCTTGGTCGTGCTCGACACCGCCATCACGAGCGTCCCGCTGGTCCCGATCCGCCTCGACTGGGGCCCGGTGATCGGTGAGCTCGCGACGGCGGTGGGCTACGGCATGACCAACGATTCCCAAGGCTGGACCGCCGGGACGCGACGTCGCCGCGGCAACGTGCCGGTCTTGAGTGTGGGCCCGGACTGGAACGCGCTCATCGGCGCCGGCGAGCTAGCGGCGGGCCAGGGGATCTGTTCCGGCGACTCGGGCGGCCCGCTCATCGCGGCGTCGGGCGCGATCATCGGCCTGGCTTCGCGCTCTCAATCCTGCTCGAACCCGCAGGACACCCCGATCTACACCCGAGTCGACACCCAGCGGACCCTCATCCTCGCGGCGTTCGCGGCAGCGGGCGGCTCGCCCGTCCTCGACCCCGGCTCGCCGCCCACCTCGACTCCGCCGAAGCTCCCGACCGGTCAAGGACCGTGCAAGACAGGCGCCGACTGCCTGTCCCTGCTCTGTCAGACGAACGGCGGGTACTGCTCGGACTTCTGCGCCACGACCTCTTGCCCGACCGGCATGTATTGCAGCGAGGGCACCATCACGGTGAGCCGGCAGACGATCACGGAGAAAGTCTGCCAGCCGATCCCGTCCGGAGGCGGCTGCGACAGCTGCCGCCTCGGCCACTGCCTGAACACGATCAACTCCTGCGAGGGGAACCCAGCCTGCAAGTCGCTCCTCACCTGCGTCGATCAGTGCTCGGACTCCGCATGCCTCGAGGCGTGCAAGGCCGCGAACCCCGGAGGAGCCGACGACTACAGCCTGGTCGAGTACTGCTCGTGCCAGTCTTGCCCGACCGATTGCTCGAGCATGTGCCTCACGGGAGGCGCGGGCGCGGGTGGGGCGAGCGGCGCGGCGGGCGCTCCCGCGGGCGGCGCGGCCGGTGCGCCGAGCGGAGCGGGCGGCGCGGCTGGTGTCGTGGCCGCGAGCGGAGCCGGCAACTCGGGCAGCGCCGGCGGTTGCAGCGCGAGCGGGCGCTCCCCGTCGTCGCCGCTCTGGCTGGCGCTGTCGCTCGCAGCGGCGGCGAGCCTCCGCCGCCGGCGAGAAGGCCGCGCGGCGGAGCGGTAGCTAGAGGACGAGTCTACTCGGGAGCCCCCGCGGCGGTTCTCGCTGCGTCCGAACGCCGGCGGCGGCCCTCGGGGTTTGCCCGACCGAGCGCGGAGAGCCTGGTATGGTGCGCGGGCGTGGCCGCCGGCTCGACCATCCATCGCTTTCAGATCACGCTCTCGGACGTCGATCGTGGAATCTACGAAGCGCTCGATCTCCGGGTCGCGCGGCACCCTTCGGAGAGCGCGCGCTACCTCGTGACGCGCGTGCTCGCGTACTGCCTCGTCTACGAGCCAGGCCTCACCTTCACGAAGGGGCTCAGCACCACGGACGAGCCCGCCATCTGGCTGCACGACGCCGACGGCTTGCTCGCGCTCACGGTCGAGATTGGCACGCCCAGCGCCGAGCGCTTGCACAAAGCGAGCAAGGCGAGCCGGCGAGTCGTGGTGTTCACCCATCGCGACCTCGAATCCGCGCTCCGCGTCGCGCGAGCTCGACCCGTACACCGCGCTCACGAGCTCGAGCTGTTCGCCTTCGAGCCCGCGCTGCTCGACGCCCTCGAGGCGCGACTCGAGCGGAACGCCACGTTCGAGCTCACCCGCTCGGAGGATCGCCTCTACCTCACCCTGGACGGCGAGACGCTCGACGGCGCGCTCCTGCGGGCGCCGCTCGCCGCGCCGAGCTGACGCCCGCTCGCGAGCCATCGCGCTGGCCGCGCAGGGGCGGCGGGAGCAGAGCCGCGGTTCAATCGGCGCGGCGGAAGGTGTGCTTCGCCCGATCCTTGATCACGCCGGGGAACCTGAGCGCGCGGCCGTGCATCACCGCGTAGACGCCGGGCTCGAGCAGGCGCGCGGCGATCAGCGACTCGGTCACGTTCTGGAGCGCGTCGGTGTCGCGAAACTCATAGGGGCGCATCGCGCCCGTGAGGAGCACGGGCGCGTCGAGCCCGGCGAGCCCGGCATGGAGCACCTCGCCGGTCTCCGCCAGCGTGTCGGTGCCGTGCACGATGAGCACGGCGTCGTGTCCCTCGAGCGCGCCCCGGGCAGCCTCCAGGATCTTCACGCGATCGTCCTCGGTCATCTCGAGCGAGTCCTTGCTCATCACCGGCACGAGCTCGACCGCGAGCTCGGGAAGACGGAGCGTGTGGAGGAGCTCGTCGAGGATCGAGCGCGCATTACGGAGCGAGCCGTCCGACTCGTCGTAGGTCTTGTCGATGGTCCCGCCGGTGGTCAGGATCGCGACGGCGAAGGGGCCCTCACGCTTCATGCACGCCGCTATATCACGCGCCTCGAGCTTCCGCGCCGCACCGGCCCCCCACGCTCGGCCGTCCACTAGCGTGCGGGTCCAGCCCAGGTCCGAGCGCGGAGGCTCCGCGCGACGGAGCCCAGCCTCCCGCGAGCGGCCCGATGCCCTCGAGGGCGTGAAGCTGGCGCTTGACCTCGAGGCCGGCGGAGTAGCCGCCAAGCGAACCGTCCGAGGCGATCACGCGATGACACGGCACCAGGATCGGGAGCGGGTTCTCGCGCATGGCGGCGCCGACCGCGCGCGCGGCGCGCGGACTCCCGGCGCGCCGCGCGAGCTCACCGTAGGTCACCAGGCTGCCGAACGGCACACGCGCGAGCTCTTCGAGCACGCGCCGCTTGAAGCCCGAGACGAGCGACCCGTCGAGCGACACCTCGAAGCTCCGGCGCGCGCCGGAGAAGTACTCCTCGAGCTCGCGGCACGCCGCGACGCGGGGCGTGAGGACCACGTTGAGCGGCGCCTGGAACGCGGCGCCCACGCGCTCGAGCGCGTCGCACTGCTGCGCGGGCCCGAAGCACACGGCGAGCACGCCCGCTGGTCCCTCGATGATGCTCAGGCGCCCGAGCGGCGAAGGTTGCTCCGCCACTCGGATCTCGACCGCTCGGCGACATTCCATCTTCGCAAAACTTCAGGCGGAGCGGCCCGGCGTCAATCGCGGCGACGCCTCAGCCACTCGAGCGCGCCCACGAGCGAGGCTCGCCGAGGCGCCGCGGGCACGCAGGAGTCGAGCCTCTGCCGCAGCGCGTCATCGTCGAGCTCGGGCCGCCCGACGAACACGAGCTCGCTCTGGCGCACGCGAGCCCCCCACGGGCGTCCGCGTGAGACCCGCGCGCGCTGCCCGACGACCTGGAGGATCGCCTCGTGCTCGGGCACGGCGTCGAGGTCGAGGGTGCCCTTCACGCGAAACGCCTCGGGAGGAAGCTCGGTCATGACCTCGCGGAGCCGCTCGAGCGAGAGGGCCTGCGTCGCGCGATAGGTGAACGTGGCGAAGGCGTGCCCGCGCGCGCTCTCGAGCGGGAACTCCCGCGTCGAGGCGATGCCGAGCAGGATCTCGAGCGGGACCTCGGCCTCGCGCGCCTCGACGAAGCGCCCTCGGGGCAGGTAGTCACGGAGCCTCGCGCGGAGCTCGCCGAGCCTGCCTGCGCTCACGAGATCGGTCTTGTTCACGATCACGAGATCCGCGAGCGCGAGCTGATCGCGCGCGAGCAGGTAGTCGGGGTCGCTCGTGGAGGGGAAGTTCTCGGCGTCGACCACGGCGACCACGCCGTCGAGATCCACGGGCCAACTCCGCTGCATGACCGCGAAGCTCCGCGCGACGCTGCCCGGATCCGAGACGCCGCTCAGCTCGATGAGCAGACGCTCGGGCCGTGGCTCGCGGAGCAGCACCTTACGCACGGCCGCCATGAAATCACCCTGAATCGAGCAACACACGCAGCCGTTCGCGAGGCTCACCACGTCGTCGTCGGCGGCGCGGACCAGGCGCGCGTCGATGGCGACATCGCCGAAATCGTTCACGAGCACCGCTATGCGCTCGCCGTGCGCGCCGTCGAGGACTCGGTTCAGGAGCGTCGTCTTGCCCGCGCCGAGAAAACCCGAGAGCACCGTCGCGGGGACCGCCGCCATGTCGAGCAGTGCCGGACGCCGCTCAGGGCTTGATGACCTGCGTGCCCGGAGGAGGCGTGAACTTGAACTCGGAGTCGGCCACCTTCTCGTTTACCACCGGCGCCTCGAAGGTGAACTGATTTCGATTTCCCTGCGCGTCGAGCAGGAGCACCCGCCGCACCTGGTAGGTCCCGGCATCGACGTAAAATAGGATCTTCTGGTACGCGGGCGTCGGCGACTTCGGCGTCCCCTCGAGCACGTAGCCGCCCTCGAACTTCATCTTGGCCGCGGGCAGGAGCTTGAGCCTGAAGGCCGTCTTGATGTTGCCTTCGCCGACCAGGAACGAGAGCGCCGCCGGGTACTGGCTCTTGCCCATCGGCTGCTCGTAGGCCTGCTTGTTGTCGGCCTCGTACACGAGCACGGTCTTGCCGTCGGAGACGATGCGGTTCGAGTTGCTGTAGCGCCAGCTCATCTTGCCGGGCTTGGCGAACACCACCCTCCCGTCGCTCTTCTTGACCTTGCTATACGCCTTGACCGTGTACCTCTGGCTAAAGGTCGCCGCGAAGCTCTGGGTCTTGTCGTAGAAGGCCTGCACGCGGTCGGCGATCTGCGCCGCAGTCGGGGTGCCCCCGGGCGCCGGTTTCGCCGGCGGTGCCTTGCCGGCCTGTGCCTCGGCGGTCCCAACCGGGACGAGGACGGGCAGCGAGAGACCGAGCACGAGAGCAGCCAGCAGGGATTTCCGAGTCATCGACGACATCCTGGGTTCGGGTCTTCTTGGCAGCGGCGCCGCGCGCTTGCAATGGATGTGACGGACGAGCCCCGCCCGAGATTCGCGCAGCGTCACGATTTTCCTGTTGCGGACCAACACTTTAACGCGCTCCACCCGAGCGGCATGGAGCGCTCCGTGCGGCTCGCCTCTGAGCGAATGACCAGGGGTTTGGACGACTCCGGCTGGTCGGGCCGGCGCGGCCGGCGGCGCGAGCTCGGCCGCCGACGCGACGCCGAGACTAGCGAGCGGTGCGCGCCGCGAGCAGCAGCGCGGCGGCGGACGGCGCGCGGCGGCGCGCGCGGAGCCGCGCGAGCGCCGGGTTTGCGCGCACCCTCGACGGCTCGAGCTCCGGCCGCGCTGCGAGCCGGGCCGCGAGCGGCCCGAGCCGGAGATGGGTCACCGCGAGGGCGAGCGCATCGGCTGCGTCCGTCCTCGGCAGCTCGTCGAGCGCGAGCACCGCGCGCACCATGAGCTGGATCTGGCGCTTGTCGGCCTGACCCTTGCCGGCGACGGTGCGCTTCACCTTGGCGGGGGCGTACTCGGCGATCTCGACCCCGGCGCGCGCGAAGGCGAGCAGCACGACGCCACGCGCGTGACCCAGCTTGGCGGCGGCCTGCGCGTCCTTGTGAAAGAAGAGGCTCTCGACCGAGCCGACATCGGGATGATGCGCCGTGATCACGTCGGCCAGCTCTGCGTCGATGCGCGTGAGCCGCGCCGGGAGCGACAGGCGCGCGTCGAGATCGATGACCCCATGCGCCAGGTGACGCAGGCGGCTGCCGTCGCGCCGCACCACGCCCCAGCCGAGGTGCCGCGTACCCGGGTCGATGCCGACGACGATCACGAACACGACCCCTACCAGGATTTCCCTGCGATGGAAAGTTCCGGCGGCGCGCCGCCGCGCGAGGGTCAGAGGCCGTTCAGCGAATCGACCACCCGGAAGAGCTCTCCCACCGAGTAGTGGTTCACGGCCACGAAGTTCGGGATGCGACCGCTCTCGTCCCAGCACTGCTTGGCGCGCCCGTAGAGGAGCTCATAGGCGTTCGCCTCGGCGCTCTTCTCCTCACTGGCGAACGGATCCTCGAGCCAGTGGTTGAGGAGGAAGAGCGGATTCGTGACCTTGCCTCGGTTCAACGCGCAGCTGAAGTCGGCCGGCGTCTTGAACGAGTAGGGCGTGTCCCAGGTGAGCGATTGGTAGGCGTTTTGATACCAGTCGGGAGGCGGCCCGCCGCTCTCGGCGGTCACCAAGAGCCGCTTGCCGCTCGCGATCATCTCGCGGAGCGTCGGGAAGCCAGCGCCCTCCGGGTGAACGTAGGCAAACTTCGTGAGCCCGCTCGCGTCGAACGCCGCGGCCGTCTGCTCCGCGGTGATGTGGTCCTCGATGATGAGCGTGATGAGCTCGTTCGGGTGCTGGGTGAGGAACTTCTCGTAGAGCCCGAGCGCGTCGCCGAGCGGGATCTCCCCGAGCATGCAGGCCGAGTGGCAGAGGTAGAGCTCGCCCTTGTCCTCGTGGGTGTCGATGAGGAACACGCGGATGCCATCCTCGAGCTGTCGAGCGATCCCGTGGATCTGGTTCGGGACGGCCCAGCCGTCATCTTCACTTGACATCGAGTTGTGAGTTCCGGGGAACGCCACCTCGTCGAAGTGCCGGTCGCAGAGCTCGGCGTGACCATTGCAAACCTGCGGCCCACCGCTCTCCTCGCCGCCGTCGTCGCCCGCGCCACAGCCCACGAGACCGACCAGGGCGGCCAGCGCGACGGACCAACCGAGCGCTCTTCCCATCATCCTCGAAGGGTACCGTCTCGCGCGGCCCGCGTCAGCCCGCACGAGCTCGCGAGCGTCCCGGCTGGCGCTCACGCGCCGGCGCTGGTATCCGGGGGGCCCGTGACCCTCACCCCGGCTCAGCGTCGTCACCTCCGCGCGCTCGCGCACCCGCTCGAGCCGGTCGTGCAGCTCGGCCGCCTCGGGCTCACCGGGGCGGTGCTCCGTCAAATCGACGAGGCGCTCGAGCGGCACGAGCTCATCAAGGTGAAGCTCGGCCGCGAGTGCCCCACCGAGATCGGTGCCGCGGCGCCCGAGATCGAGCGGGAGACCGGGAGCGCGGTCGCGCAGATCATCGGACACGTCCTCGTCGTCTATCGACGCCGCAAGGATAGGCCGAAGATCGAGCTCTCGCCATCGAAGCGGAGCCCGATCCGGAGCGACGAGCCCGCGCCGAAGCGGCGGTCGTCGAAGCAGCGGCCGCCCAAGCGCCGGCCGCGGAGGGCACGCGCATGACCGGTAAGGACACGGGGAAGCCTCGCGTCGACCGAGTGAGGTCTGCCGATAACCTCGCCTGGCTCGATCTCGAGATGACCGGCCTCGACGCCCAGAACGACGCCATCCTCCAGGCCGCGCTCGTCATCACGAACGCGGCGCTCGAGCCGCTCGAGGAGCTGGTGCTCGACGTGTGGCAGCCGCCCGACACCCTCGCGCGGATGGTCCCCTTCGTCCGCGCCATGCACGAGAAGACCGGGCTCCTCGCCCGCGTGGGGCGGTCCAGCGTCGATCTGGTCGCCGCAGAGCGCCAGCTCATGGAGCGCGTGGTCGGCTGGTGCGAGTACCCCGCGGTGCTCTCTGGAAACACCATCGGCCAGGACAAGCGCTTCGTCGAGCGCTGGATGCCGGGGCTCGCGGGCTATCTCTCCTACCGCACCATCGACGTCACCTCGCTGAAGCTCCTCGCGCGCGCCTGGTACGGTGAAGACGCGGTCTATCAGAAGCCCGCGGCCGGGGAGCACGACGCGCTGGTCGACATCCGAAACTCGATCGACGAGCTTCGGCACTATCGCGCTACGCTCTTCCGCGCGCGCTGACTAGCAGGCGGCGTGCCCGCCGGTGGGGAAGATCTTGCCGGGGTTCAGGAGCCCGCGCGGATCGAATACCCGCTTCAGCTCACGCTGGAGCCCAATCAGCTCGCTCGACTGCTCGAGGTGGAGGTACGGCGCCTTCAGGATCCCGATGCCGTGCTCGCCGCTCAGCGTGCCGCGGAGCGCGACCACGTTCTCGAAGAGCTCGCGGATCGCCTGCTCCACCTTGGGGAGCTCGTGTGGCTCGTCCCACATGAAGTTGACGTGGAGGTTCCCGTCGCCCGCGTGCCCGTAGGTGAGTGAGCGCACCCCGGTGCGCTCACTGGTCGTTCGGACGCGCGCGAGGAGCTCCCCCATCGCCTGCCGCGGCACCACGACGTCTTCGCTCAGCTTGTTCTTCGCGATGGTCCGGGTAAGTCGGCTCATCTGCCGGCGTGCGCCCCAGAGCCGGTCGCGCTGTGCGGCGTCCTGCGCGACCAGCACCTCGAGCGCATGCACCGTCTCGGCCGCGTCACCGATGCGCGCCGCGTCCCGCTCACAGGCGCTGGGCTCGCCATCGACCTCGATGAGGAGCATGGCGTCGGCGCGCGTGTCGAGAGGATTTCCGGCGTCGCGCAGCAGCGCGAGCGTCGCGGAGTCGAAGAGCTCGATGCAGCGCGGCACTATCCCGCGAGCGGTGATCTCGGCGACCAGCTCCGCGGCTCCGGCGAGCGCGGGCAAGAGCACCATCAGCGTGCTGACCTCTGCGGGCTTGGGGATCAGCTTCACCGTCACGTCGCCGAACACCGCGAGCGTGCCCTCACTCCCGACCAGCAGCCCGGTGACGTCGTAGCCGGTGACACCCTTGCGGGTGCGGCGCCCCACGCGGAGGCGCTCTCCGCCCATCAACAGCGCCTCGACGCCGAGCACGTACTCGCGGGTGACTCCGTACTTGAACGCGCGAGGGCCGCCGGCATTCTCGGCCACGTTGCCGCCCAGCATGCAGCTCCCGAGTGAGTTCGGATCGGGCGGGTAGAAGAGCCCCTCGCGCTCGACCGCCTCGTGAAGCTCCGCGAGCACCACGCCCGGCTCGACCACCGCGAGCCCCTCGCGCCGATCGATCTCCTTTATCTGGTTCATCTGGCTCGTGACCAGCACCACGCCACCCGCGACCGGCACCGCCCCGCCCGTGCGCCCAGTCCCCGCCGAGCGCGGCGTCACCGGCACCTCGGCCTCGCGCGCCGCGGCGAGCGCTCGGACGATGTCGTCCGAGCACGTCGCGAACACCACCGCGTCGGGCACCCTCCCCTCAGCCTCCGACTCGTCCCGCGCGAAGCTCGCGCAGGCGTCGCGGTCGGTCATCACCTTGCTCGTGCCGAGCGCCGCGTCGAGCAGGCTCCGCGCCTTGTCCCGAGCCTCGAGCGACGGCTCGCTCACCTCGGGGCGCGAGAGGACCATCGGCACACCATAGCGTACCGCCCGGGCCCTGGCCGGGCCGTGAGCTCGGGATGGTCGGTCCGGCGCGGAACCTCACGGCGCGCCCGCGGGCCGGCGGGGCCGGGCAAAATGCGCGGTGAATCGGCGATTCCCGCTCCTCATCGCGCGGGAACGCGCCAAGCCCCCTTGACGACTCACGCGGCGCGGGTAGTTTCTCGGCCCCTGCGCCACAGGGAGAGGTGACCGAGTGGCCGAAGGTACCCGCTTGCTAAGCGGGCGTAGGTCAAAAGCCTACCGCGGGTTCGAATCCCGCCCTCTCCGCAAACTTCGAGGACTCTGCCCCGCCGCGCGGTCCGCCTCACGCGGCGGCCACTCCGTACGAGCCCCGGGCCCCCGCGCGGGTCAGCGGGCTGGCGCGGGGCACGTGCCCCGACCGAAGTTGAGCGACAGGATGGCCGCGAAGCGGTGCCGCGAGAACACGGGCCCTGCGATCACGGCGCGGAGCTCGTCCCATAGTCGGTGGACGCAAGGGTCCTCGATTCGGTTCTCGCCACTTCGCAGCGACTCGAGATACCCGGCCGGGAGCGTGCGACGGAAGTGCCCAATCCGGAAATCGTTGGGAGCTGCGAACCGGATACGCGCGAGCAGCGGGTCGCTCAACGCGAACTCATCGAGGACGTGCACCGTCGGCCCGGCGCTGAAGCCCGCCATTCCGATGAGATTGTTGATGATGGGCCCGGTCTCCTTACGGAAGCTGTCACCCTTCTTGTAGTACGGGTGCGTCATGTACTTCTTCTTGCGCAGGTTCTGCGCGATGCCAGTGTGCTCGACGTAGCACGCGCGCTCGTCGACGATCCCCGAGGGAGGGACCACGCACCCCGGGCGCACATCGACCGGCATCGGATCCAACCCGGTGCGACCCGCCAAGAGCGCCACCGCGGCCGCCGCGCCCACCGGCACTGCCCCGCCGAGCGCCAAACGCTCCGCGACGAGCACCGCGGCCACCACGTAGGGCGTCGTGAAGAAGCGACCGCCCATGAAGTCACCGCCGACCCACACGACGTACCCGACGTAGAGCAACACTCCGGCTGCGAGCCACGGGGCGACGGGATGCCGGCGACGTAGCTGCCAAGCGAACACGCCGCATAGTGCGATGACGATGATCGAAATCGGGTCGCGCAGGGTCGCGTCGACGAAGTAGGTGATGCCCTGGAAAATCATCGTGCTCCGCGGGATCGCGAGGTTCAGCTTCGCGTAGGCCGTGTTGGGGAACGGGAAGCCGTAGTACACGATCGCGAACGACAACCACGACACGAGTGGGCTCAGACCCACCGCGAGCGGCCAGCCGAACCTGCGCCACTCACGACGACGGCAGGCCTGCGTCAGATCCCAGAGCAGCACGGGCGCTACGAGCAGCAGGTGGTCGAGACGATTGAGCGCAATCAGCCCAGCGAGCGCCATGCTGCGCCAGCGTGAAGGCTCCGGGCGGAGTCGCTCGACCACGAAGGTCACGATCAGCAGGTGCGCCAGCGGATTCTCGAGACCGCTGGTCGAGAAGCTTAGCACCGAGTGGCTGGAAGCGAGCAGCACGAGCGCGAGCGGTGAGCCGAGCGCCCCGTCTCGTCTCAGCGTGAGCACCAGCGCCACCCCGAGCGTGCAGAGCAGACCGAGCCCCACCGCGACCAGGTAGATGTCGCGAACGACCGCGAACGCCGCGGCGACGAGCAGGGTGAAGAGCGGACTCGTGAACGCCTGCACGCGCTCGCCAGGGTTGCTCGAGAACCCGAACCCGGTCACCAGGTTCGAGGCCGCGCGAAACGCGATGAACGCATCATCGCTCACCCAGCCCATCCTGAGCGCGAGCACCACGAAGAGCGCCGCGGCCGCGAGCGTGACGGCGCTCCGCGTCGGGTCGCGAGGGGACGGGTCGGCGGTCATGCTGGAGCGCGCACCGAGAGGCTCCTCTAGCGCATGACGGGGCGCAAGCCGCCGGTGCGGGCCGGGCGCTCTCCGCTCCGCGCTCTTCGCGCGACGCCCTGCAGACCGCGGGGTTCCGCGCCGGGCCGGCACCCCTGCCAGCCCACTGGCCGGTGGGCGCTGCCGGCTCACGCAGGGTCGCGCGGGCGCCTCCGAGGTGACGCCGCGCGAAGGAGCGACCGGGCGGGTCCGCGGCTGAAAGTTCCCGCGACCGAGCCTGAGCTTTGCTCACCCGATGGCCTAGGCTAGATCCCGCTCGAGAGATGACCGCCTCGCCGCGCGATGTGTCCGCCCTGCGCCTCCAGAGGGCATTCGGGTGGCTCGCGCTCCCGCTCATCAGCGCGACCGGGATCTTCTATCTGCGCGTGGTCCGCAACACCCGAATCGAAGGCCTGCGTGAGGTGCGGCGGCGGTTCCGCGAGATCGCGCAGACGGATCGGCCGATCCTGATCTGCGCGAATCATCTCACGATGATCGACTCGCTGTACCTCCTCTGGGCGCTCGCTTCCCCGCTGAGCTACCTCCGCCAGTACCGCCGGTTCGCGTGGAACGTGCCCGCTTCGGAGAACTTCCAGCGCGGCGCGGCGCTCCGGCTGATGTCATACCTCGGTAAGACGGTCCCGATCGATCGAGCAGGCTCTTCGGCGCATCACCGGAGCGTGCTCGAGAAGCTCGCGCATCTCCTTCGCGAGGGCGACAGCGTGATGATCTTTCCCGAGGCAGGCCGCAGTCGGACCGGGCGCGTCGAGCCCGAGAAGGTCGCCTACGGGGTCGGGCGACTCCTGCGCGACGTGCCGGAGGCGCTGGTCCTGTGCGTGTATCAGCGTGGCGCGCGGCAGGAGACGTGGGGGTTCCAGCCCGCGTGGGGCGATCACATCCACGTCGAGCTCGAGACGCTGGAGCCCAAGACTACGACTGAGGGGCTGCGCGCCACACGCGAGCTCTCACGACAGATCATCCTTCGGCTGAAGGCGATGGAAGACAGGTATTTCGAGCAGCGGTCAGCGCCCCACGCGAGCGCTCCGGACGCTCCCCGGCTCACCGCGACCTGAGCCAAGCCCTCGGCGCGGCGGCGCAGCGCGGCGCCCGTCGGAGCCCCCCCTCGCGGTCGAACTAGACACGAATCGGGACTCGACCGAACATCGGTTCATGCGCCTTCAGCAAGTTGCGTCGCTGGTCATTATCTGGGCAGTCAGCTCGTGTACGGCCCCGAGCGATGGCGCAGCCGCGAGCGATGGCGCAGCCGCGAGCGATGGCGCAGCCGCGAGCGATGGCGCAGCCCCGAGCGATGGCGCAGCCCCGAGCGATGGCGAGGCCGGTCCGTCGACGGACGCCGGCACTCCGGCGACCTGCAAGGAGGCCTCCTGGGAGCCCGGAGGAGGGGATCCTTGGGGGGGGTGCTGGCCGGGGCCCGACAACACCGGAGTCCCCGCCGGTGTCACGCTGACGCCGTACACGGGGCCATGCCGGATCACCGCGGCCGGCACGCTCATCGACGCGAAGGAGGTAGGCTGCATCCTGTCCATCCACGCGCCCAACGTGGTGATCACACGGTCGCGCATAACCGGCGGCGTCGACGTCCCCGCGAACGCACCCGATGACGCCTCCTTCTCGATCTCGGACAGCAGCATCCACATCGGGGACAACCTCAACACCGGGCTGATGCGTCGGAACTTCACGGCGAACCGCGTGAATATCACGGGGGGGCGGCGCTCGATCTACTGCGCCAGTAGCTGCACCGTGGAAAACTCTTGGGTGCACGCTCAGGGTGGCGACCCCGCCGGTGCCGCTCACTTCAGCGGCATGCGCATGGAGCAGCGCACGACCTTCCGTCACAACACCATCACCTGCGAGGCTACCCGAGTCCCTGGCTCGGGCTGCTCCGCCGGCCTGACCGGATATGGGGACTTCGCGCCGATCCAGGACAACCTCATCGAGCGCAACCTCTTCTACCGCGGCGGCGGCGGAGGCTCCACCGCTTGCGCGTACGGCGGCTCGAGCGGCGACGACGGCAGCAAGCCCTACGGCGACCAAGCGATGAACATTCGCTTCCACGGCAACCGCTTCGTCCGAGGCGCAGGCGGAACCTGTGGCAACCTCCGGACCATCATCGACTTCGACTCGACCCGCCCGGGGAACGAGTGGGTGGACAACGCGTACCACGACGGAGTCGCGGTCTCGCCCGACGGACCCTGAACACGACGCGCAGAGCCTGGCCCCCACACGGAGCCGAGAGGAGCGCGCGGTCGTCGGAGAGCGCCGCGGCACCCGACACTTCGCGCGATGAGCGCCGCATTTCCCGAGCGCGCGACCGTCGCCACGGCGCACCGGCGCGGCCCGTCTCCTGCCGCTCGCGAGGGTCGACGCGACCGCCCCTGCCCGCGCTCCGCGCGATGGCGTGGGCGTGCCGAGCGGAGTATCCTGTAGTCGGACGGGGATCGTTGGAAGAGCCGACCCTCTTGGAACGGATCATCGCGACGAGTCGCGACGACATCTCGACGTGGGCCGCGTCGCTGGTAGCGCTCGGCCCGAGCGCGGCGGTCGTGCTCGCGCGTCGCGGCGACCGACTCGAGGTCGTGAGCGAGTCGCCCCCCGAGGCGTCGCGGGAAGTCGAGCCGGTCGCCCTATCCGGTCTCGCTCCGAGCGGCCCGGCAAGTCTCGGCGGAGGATGGCGCGCTTGGCCGCTGGTCGTCGGCCAAGAGCACGTCGGCTGGCTCGCGGCGCAGGCGGGCCAGCATCACGAGCACGTGTCGACGCTCGTCTCAGCCGTCTTCAGCCATGCCCTCTGGGCCCACGAGGCCACGCGGCGGGCTCGCCGCCAAGGTGAGCGCACCCGACACGCGCTCGCCCTCGCGCAGGCGGTGTGCTCGGCCGCTGGTCTGCGCGAGCTGCTGCTCGCTTGCTCGCGCGGGCTCCTCGGCGCGCTGCCCTTCGACGAGGCCTACCTGCTGCTGGAAGAGGGCGAGGCGTTCCGAGTGTTCGCCATCGTGCCGCGAATGGATGGAGAGACGCCCTCGGAGCTGGTCTGGTCCGAGGCGCCGCTCACGCGCCGCGTGCTGGACAGCGGGGTGCCGCTCTATGTCCCGGACCTGGGCGATCCGGACGCCGCGCGACGCTACGCGCCTCGGGTCTATGATCCGGATCCGACGGCGCCGCAGCCGATGCGCTCCTACATGGCCGCGCCCATCCGAACCGACGCAGTCTCGGGGGTGATCTCCGTGCAGGCGAGTCGATCGGACGCATATACCGAGGCGGACCTGCAGCAACTCGCCACGCTCGCGGAGCTCATCGGAGTCGCGCTTCGTCGCGCGCGCTGGGAAGAGCGCGACGCCATCCTCCAGCGGATCGGGCGGCTGGGCCGGTACGCGCAGAGCGCGGACGTGTCCGCTCCCTTGCTCGACATCGCGCTCGCGTCGTTCAGCGCGACCCTGGGAGTGCTCTGCGAGCGAGCCACCCACGGCTGGCGGTGCGCGACCTCAGGCGGCGGCGAGGAAGATCTCAGGGCGATGTGGCCGCTCCTGGACCAGCTCTTCGAAGCCGGCGAACCTCGCTCGTTCAACAGCTTCGCCGAGATGCCCCCGGCGCTGGTATCCGGGCTCGAAGCGCGGGGATGCTCGACGGTGCTCCTCGTGCCGCTACGCTCATCTTCATTTTCTGGCGTGATCATGCTCTGCGGAGGCGTGGGCTTCACCGAGTGGGATCGCTCGCGAGCCAAGTTCATGGCGCGCGAGCTGGTGCCTCACCTCGAGAACATCGCCCTCTATCGAAAGCTCGAGGAGGAGGCCATCCGAGATCCGCTCACCGGCGCGTTCAATCGACGTTACTTCATGCTGAAGGCGGCAGAGACCATCGCGGCGGCGAAGCGCTACGAGCAGAGCGTCGGGCTCCTCATCGTCGATCTCCAACGCTTCAGCAGCGTGAACAACACCCACGGCCACCAGACGGGTGACCGCGTGCTCTGCCGCATCACCGAGTGTTTTCAGACGAGCCTTCGCGAGAGCGATCTCTTCTTCCGGATCGGCGGCGACGAATTCGTCGGGCTCTTGCCGCACGCCACGCGGCAGTCGGCGAGCATCGCGGCGCGCCGCTGCGCGGCGGCGCTGTCGCGAGACGAGGAGCTCGCGCGCTACGCGGTAGCTGCAAACATCGGCTTTTCCATCTACCCGGACGACGGCGAGGATCTCGGCGCGCTCCTCGAGGTGGGCGACGCGCGGATGTACGCGGCGAAGGCAGCCGAGCGGGCCGTCTACGAGAGCTACCGCCCGCACGAGGAACCCCGCTCCTGAGCGCCCGCGACGCCGCTCGGGGCGCGCGGGCCACCGAGCGCCGTGAGGCTACTCGGCCGCGGCCGTCGGCGACCTCAGCAACGGGAAGCCGAGCGCCTCGCGCTGCGCCATCCAGGCAGCGGCCACCGCGCGCGCCATCGCGCGAACGCGCAAGATGTATCGCTGGCGCTCGGTGACGCCGATGGCGCCGCGCGCGTCGAGCACGTTGAACGCGTGCGAGCCCTTGATGACGAAATCATACGCGGGGAGCACGAGCTTCTCCTTCGGATCCTCGCTTCGCTCGAGGAGACGCTTCACCTCGGCCTCGGCGTGATCGAAGGCCGCGGAGTGCGCGCGGGTGTCTGCCTCCTCGAAGTTGTACGTCGACCATTCCCACTCCGCGCGCTTGTAGAGCTCGCCGTAAGTGGTGTGGGCGTCGTAGGCGAGTTCGTAGACGTCGTCCACGTTCTGGAGATACATGGCGATGCGCTCGAGCCCGTAGGTGAGCTCTCCGCTCACCGGCTTGCACTCGAAGCCGCCGGCCGCTTGGAAGTAGGTAAACTGGCTGATTTCTAGCCCATCGAGCCACACCTGCCAGCCAAGCCCCCACGCGCCGAGCGTCGGGCTCTCCCAGTCATCCTCGATGAAGCGTACGTCGTGCTCGAGCGGCTTGGTGCCGAGCGCCACCAGTGACTCGAGGTACTGATCCTGGAGGTCGAGCGGACTCGGCTTCAGGATCACCTGGAATTGATGAAATTGCTGGAGCCGGTTGGGGTTGTCGCCATAGCGCCCGTCGGTCGGTCTGCGTGACGGCTCGACGTAGGCGGCGCTCCACGGCTCGGGGCCGAGCGAGCGAAGGAAGGTCGCAGGATTGAAAGTCCCAGCCCCGACCTCGGAGTTGTACGGCTGGACGATCGCGCAGCCGCGCTCCGCCCAGAATCGCTGGAGGGTGAGCACCAAGTCTTGGAAGTACATCGGCCGCCGAGGCTAGCACTCGCGGAGAGGCCGAGGGGAGTTGGTGGGGGGCGCGTCTCCGGTGAAATTCGCGAAGGGCGGCGTGATTTCCGGGGCGAGCTCGGGGCAAACGCTGTTATTGTGGGCTCTGATGCGGATACTTGTCGCCGGCACCGGAGCGGTAGGGGGCTACTTCGGGGGAAGGCTCGCGCTCCACGGGCACGAGATGATCTTTCTGGCCCGAGGAGCGCACGGCGCAAGAATCCGCGAACGCGGCCTCACGCTCTCGACCCCCGAAGGAGAGCGCGTGGCGCGCGGCCGAGTGATCGAGACGCTCACGGAGGCTCGAGGGCTGGCGGCCGACCTCACGCTCGTGGCAGTGAAGACCGGAAACCTGGCCGAGCTGGCGCCAGAGGTAGGCGCGACGCTGGGGCCGGCAGGTTTCGCCGTCCCGCTCGAGAACGGCCTCGACTCGGAGGCGGTGCTCGCCGCGGCGGTCGGGCGCGCACGGGTGCTCGGCGCGACGACTCACCTGAGCTGCCGCCTCGCCGGCCCCGGACACGTCGAGCTCTTGGGGGGAGGCGCGATGACCCTGGCCGCGCTCGAGCCGACGCAGGCCCCTGAGCGGGACCGCCTCGCGTCGATCCTCGGCGAGGCGTTCCCCTGTCGAACCGCCGATGATCTCGCGCTGATGCTCTGGCAGAAGCTCCTCTGGAACGCGCCCTTCAACGCGATCTGCGCGCTCACCCGGCTCGGGCCCGGGCAGGTCCTCGAAGACGTGGAGCTCGAGACGCTGGTGCGCCAGGCCATGGCGGAGGTGACCACCGTTGCGCGAGCGGAGGGAGTCGCGCTCACCGACACCGCCATCGAGCCGATGCTCGCGTTCACACGCGGGCTTCCGCGCGACGCCCCTCCCTCGATGCTGCAGGACGTCCTCGCAGGGCGAGTCACGGAGGCCGACGCGCTGCAAGGCGCCGTCGTCACGCGCGCCGACCGCCACGACCTCGCCGTCCCGATCCACCGTACATTGCTCGCGCTCCTCCGCGGGGTCGACCGAACGCGTGCGAGCCGAGTCTCATGACCAAGCACCCGAGTCATCGCCCGCCGCCGCCGCCCACTCCCGAGCTGGAACGCCACGAATTCAAGCTGCTTCAGCAGAAACTTGCCGAGCGCTGGCAGCGCGTCCACGACGTCGAGTCGGGGCCGAGCGACATCGTCGTCATCCCCTCGCTGTCCTTGGACGGGTTTCAGCTCGGAGCAATCCCGGGCATCAACCACTACGAAGAGCGGATGCTCTTCACCCTGGGACGACTCCGCAACCCGCGCGCTCGCCTCGTCTACGTGACGTCTCAGCCGCTCGATCCGGCGTTGGTCGACTACTACCTGGCACTGCTCGGCGGGATCCCGACCGCGCACGCGCGGCAGCGGGTCACGCTCCTCAGCACGTATGACGGCACCCCGCGCAGCCTGACCGAGAAGGTGCTCGAGCGGCCGCGCCTCATCCAGCGCATTCGCGACATGATCGATCCCGAGCGAGCGCACATGACCGTGTTCACCGTCAGCCCTCGAGAACGCCAGCTCGCGGTCGCGCTCGGGATCCCGCTCTACGGGGTCGATCCGGAGCTCTTGTACCTCGGCACCAAGAGCGGCTCGCGGGCGGCCTTTCGCGAGGCAGGGGTCTCGATGCCGCCGGGCGTCGAGAACGTTCGGTCGGAGGCGGAGGTCGCTGAGAACATCGCGACGCTCTGGGAGGCGCACCCGACCACCCGCCGCATGATCGTAAAGCTCGATCAGGGCTTCAGCGGGGCGGGGAACGCGGTGTTGTCGCTCGCCGGGCTCGGGCGCGTGGCTCCCCTGCGTGCTCCCCACGGGGCCCGGGTCGACGCGGTGCTGGAGGCGCTCACGGGGCTCGACTTCGCGAGCCGGGACGAGACCTGGCCGCGCTTTCGCAGCGAGCTCGAGCGAATCGGAGGCGTCGTCGAGCTCTACTTGGAGGGGCGGCGCTCCACCAGCCCGAGCGCGCAGCTCCGCATCAACCCGCGCGGACAACTCGAGCCCATGAGCACCCATGACCAGGTGCTCGGGGGGGCGAGCGGGCAGGTGTACCTCGGCTGTCGTTTCCCGGCGGACGACGCCTATCGGCTGGCGCTCCAAGAAGACGCGATGGCGGTTGGCCGGGTGCTCGTCCAACGAGGCTGCATCGGGCGCGTCGGGGTCGACTTCATCACCGTGGAGGACGAGCACGGCGTGTGGTCACGCTACGCCGTCGAGATCAACCTCCGCATGACCGGCACCACCCATCCCATCATGACCATGAAGCTCCTGAACGATGGCGCCTACGATCCGGAGCAGGGGCTCTACCTCACGCGACGGGGTGAGCCTCGCTTCTATGTGTCGACCGATACGCTCATGGCGCGCCACTATCGCGGGCTGCTCCCGGAGGACCTGCTCGACATCGCCGCGATCCACGAGCTCCACTATCAGCCCTGGAAAGAGACCGGGGTCGTCTTCCACCTGCTCGGAGCCCTGTCGCAATACGGTAAGCTCGGCCTGACGGCGATCGGCTCCTCCATGGCCGAGGCGCAGAGCTTCTACGACCGCGCTCGCGAGACGCTCGACCGTGAGACCCTGGAGCAGCGGGCCTGAGGCCTCGCGACCCCGATCCGGTCGACCGGGGGTGTCGGTCCGGCGCGAACCCCGGAGGGGGGAGGAGACGCCGTGTCGCCGTTCCTGACGGAAACCATCCCGCCCGGCCGTGCCGCTGGGCGGCGCCGTGGCCGAAGCCAGCGAGCCCGACCAGACTCCGTCGCGCACGACGCCTCTTTCCGAATCCCGAAGGTTGTCCTAAGTTCTCGGCATGGTGGGAGGAATCGGAAGCTCACTCGATCCGCTCTTCGCCGAGCTCGGCCGGCTGCAGCGAGCGTGGCCCGGAGGAGGCTGGAGCTGGGACAGCCGCCTCGGATGCATCGCCTCCTCGTTCAATATCGAGGACCAGCGCGAAGCGCGAGGCGCGGTCGGGCTCGCGCTGCCGAGCGAGTGGAACAAGCTGACGCTGAGCGCCGCGCCTTCTCTGGTGCGCGAGTTGGTCGAGAACGCGGGGGGGCTGAGGTCGGATCAGCTCGTTTTTGGCACGGGTCCGGTAGTGGGCGTCCTCGCCTACGGTCTGTGGTGGCCGTGGAACGACGAGATCACGATCTCACTCCGCGTCGGGCTGGTCGGGCGCACTACCGAGCGCGATCAGGAGCGCTTCCGCGAGCTCTTCGGAGCAAGCATCGGCTGAGCCTCTGACGCCCAGCGTGGCCCGCGCGCCGGACCGGCCCCCTCCCCCTCCTCGGTCCGCCCTCGAGCGCTGGCCCATCACCGCGGCGCGGGGGCCGTCGGCTTACCGGGGCGGATGCGCGCGAGACGCTCGGCGTTCGCGGCGAGCACCTCGAGTCGCTCCGGCCATGACCAAATAGGTAGGCTGGGTGCCGTCTCGTCCACGCGATCGCGCGCCTCGGAGTATGTGTGGCACATCGCCGAGACGAGCCGCTTCTTCTCCGATTCGCGCGACTTCTGCTCTTCGTCGTCTTTGGCCGGCCGGGTGAAGAACGGCGACGCCTTCAGCATCTCTTCGGCGACCCCCGGGCAAGCCTTGATCGCAGCATCGAGCGCGGTGCGGAGTCGGTGGGCGCGCTCTGCGTTGCTCGGCGGCTGGAACCACTGGGCACCGAGGTTCCACCGCCACCAGGCGAGCCGGCCGCGCACGGCGTCGCACAGATCGGTCGCGCCGCCGACGTTGTCACGCTCGACCGCCGCGACGTCGGGAAATACCTTGGCGAACCACGCGCGAGTGAGCGTCTGAGACGCGCGGGTGGCGTCGATGAAGCGGTCGCACGCCGCCCCCGCGCGGCTCGCGCCGGCTACGTTCTGATAGATGTTGTAGCCGTACGCCGCCCCGACCACGACGAGGCCGGCCGCGACACCCACCGTCACTCGCTTGCGGCGTGAAGCCGTCATGGTGAAAAGACGCTACCACGAACTCCGCCGGCGCATTCGTGCCCGTCGGCCGGTGCGCGAGGCGCATCGGCCTCCGGTTGATGGCGCGCCGAGCGTGTCATGACCGACACCGAGCGTGGCTACGGCGTCGAGGCCCGGCGGATTGCCGAGCCTCGACCGGCTCGCCCCTCGGTAGCCGCTCAGTCTCCGCTGCCGGCGGTCAGCGGCCCGTAACCGAGGAGGTGC
Organism: Polyangiaceae bacterium; assembly: GCA_035063585.1. GTDB lineage: Bacteria > Myxococcota_A > Polyangia > Polyangiales > Polyangiaceae > JAPSGB01. Next base: position 7,070 of record JAPSGB010000021.1, on the reverse strand, counting down.
CCAATCTGCCGCGTGGTGTCCAGCAGGCCCACGTACATCGTGAGCTTGCCGGCCATGGTTCCCGCGGGGTCGGCGTACTGCGGCTGGCCATCCGCGTCGAGGGTCAGCGTCGGCTGCCCGAACGCGTCGAGGACCGCCTTGCCGCTGCCGTCCGTCTGGACCTTGTACGCCGCCGCCAAGAGCGCGTTGGCGCGGACCAGCATGCGCGACGCAATGCCCTTGTCCACCGTCTTCCCGGCCACCACCTGGTCGCCATACTTCCGCGCGACATAGGTGTAACCGTTCACCGGATCGGTGAAGCGGATCTGGTCGGCGTCCGGCACCGTGATCTCCTCGACGCTACCTTGCAGCCAGATACGCATCTTGTTCACGAGCGTCATGTCCGAGTTCTCGCGAGAGTAGATCGACGCGAACACGGTCGCGAACAGCTGCTGGCGGTAGCCGATGTTCGGGAAGGTCACCATCGAGCCTGCGGCCCGCGTCGGAGTCGGCTTCATGAAGTCGAGCAGCTGCGGGGTCGACGAGGCTCCTCCCGGCACGATCGCCATGCCCGTCGTCTCCCAGTCCTCGGAGAGGATGCCGCCCACCAGGCGATCGACGGCGTCCGGCAGGTCGTTCCGGAAGTTGATCTTCACGCCACGTCCGTCGAGGTAGTTCTCGCGGCTGATGGTGGAGAGGTTCGGGCGACCATCGGTGAGCGCGGAGACCGCGTACGCCTTCTCGGTGGAGAACCCGGCGTGGTTCATCCAGTGGAGGTAGTCCCACGAACCACCGGCATCCGGATCGCTGTTGAAGTTCTCGTCGATGAAGCGCCCGTCGACCGCCTGGATCGTGAAGGCCGGCGCGAACTGACTGTTGGAGCCGGTGTCGTAGTACGCCTCGTTCTGACCCGGATCGATCCCCATCGCGTTGTACGCTCCGGGCTGCGGCATGAGGACCGCGCGAGTCAGGAGGCCGAACATGTCAGCCTCTGCGACGAGGTACGGCTTGTGCCAGTTATCGTCGTTGGCGATGGCCGACCAGACGGTATCGCCGAAGTCCTTGTAGAAGGCCGACGAGTTGGCGACGAGCCAGTGATAGGAGCGCATCCGATCGAAGAACCGGTCGGCCACTCGCGAGGCGATCCCCTGGTAGTAGTTGTACTCGCGGTTCTGACGCCGGAAGTACTGGAATGGGTAGGTGAGGTCGAACACGCGGACCGTGTTTCGCGTAACCTCGTACGGATCCGCGCCCGCATCGCTGTCGTTCGTGTGGAAGTAGGCGTTGTGGCTGGTACCGAACCGGTACCACCAGCGGACCGCGCTCGGCGAGGTCTTCGCGTCCCCGCGCACCTGCCAGTACGGCGCGGTCTGATTGTCTACCGGGTTCGCCGTGCTGACGAAGTCACCCCAGGCGGCGTGATCGCGCGGAGTCGATGCGCAGACCTTTCCGTGCACGATACGCCACTCGCCGAGCGCCCGCTCCGCGTCGGTGGCGGCGCGGCAGTCGCGATTCGGGTCGAACACCTTCATCTGGCGAGCGACCTCGGTGTAGTGCGTCGGCCAGGCCGAGACGCCGCCGAGCGCGGGGATGCTCCGCTGGATGCGGTCCTGCTCGGTGAGCTGAGTCTCGAGGCGCGGGGCGAACGCGAGCTGGTCGGCGGGCGAATACACGCTCTCGTCCATCGTCTCGAGGACGCGGCCGTAGAGCGCGTTCATCGTGTGACGGTCGTAGGTGCCGAGGCCCACCGTCTCGCCGAAGCGCTCGATCTGGTACTCCATGACCGAGCTGCTACCGAAGTAGTCGAGGCCCGGTCGGGACTCGGCGTCGAGGCCCTGCTCGTCGAGGGTCTCGGGATCGAGGTAGCGCGGCCCCATGCAGGTCGTGCCGTTCGACTGCGCCCCGCTACAGGCGACGGTCTGGTTTACCGCCTTCTCGTCGGTTCGGAGCTGCCAGTACTGCGGCAAGAAGTTCACCGAGTCCCAGGACGAGGCAAACTGGTGGAGCATGCCGAGCGAGTGCCCGATCTCGTGGATCGCGATGCCCTTGTAAGCCTCGATCCAGAGGTCGTGATAGATCTTCTCGCCGCGCTCTTGCGCCGACATGTTCGGATACTTGTCCATGAAGTACTTGGCGAGACCGGGCAGCGAGTAGCTGCCGATCATGGGCGCCTCGTTGTCCATGTAGCAGACGCCATGGGCCCGGAGCTTGTCCTGGACCATGTTCTGCCAAGCGTGCACGGTGCCGCGGTCGAGCGCGCGGAGCGGCGAAGCTACGCTCAGCACCGTGTCGTTCAAGGGGGTGGCCGGGCTCCAGCCGAGCGCGCCGACCATCCAGTGCGAGTCGAGCAACGCGGTCTCGATCGGGGTACCGAGGAGCGGCTTCACGCGTGCTCCAAAGTCCGCGAGCGCGGTCGACTGGACCAGCGGATCGGGCGTCATCGATTTCTGCATCGTGACGAAGCTTCGGTATTTTTGCGCGACGGTCGTCCCCGCGAGTCGCTCGACCGGCACGGTGCGCGCCAGGTGATCGCTGTCCACCTGGTTCACCCTCGCCTGGATCTCGGCGTTGTCGAGGGTCATCGGCGAGTAGCCGTTCTTCATGTAGTGCGCGTAGTTCGCAGCCGGCGTGCCGTTGGTGATCTCCTCGATGGTGCGATCACCTTGCGCGACCTGCAGGATGTCGCGCTGCAGGCCCGCGGCGTAGGTCGCCGAGCGGCCCATGATCTGCGCCGCAGCGCCGAAGATCTGGCCGGTCACCGGATCCGCGTTCCAGTTGGCGATGCCGCCCCAGGGCGCGCGGGAGTCGTAGGGCCAGTAGAAGAGGAAGTTCTTGCGGACGTCGCCGGTGCGCGCGATGGCGCCCGTCTCGCCGCAGGTCTCCTGGCGGTCGTACGGCCGCACCGGGTTGTGGCAGAGGACCAGCGCGGGCGTCTCCTCCTTGGGGTCGTCGACCAGCCACGCGCCGTAGCTCAGCATGACCTGGTCCTTGTTGAAGAACTGGTCGTGGCAGGCGGCGCGCTCACCGTCGCCGGTGCGACGACACTCGACCTCGCGGGCGTACGCGAGCGCGCCCGACATGAGCTGGTTCCACGAGTAGAGGAGGTCCTCGGAGGGTCCGCGGGCGTCGCCGTTGGTCTTGTTACCCTGCTCGTCCACCGGATCCATGAGGTCCGCCGGCATCTCCTGGTTGACCCAGTAGCCGATGGGCTTCACCTGACGGTCGCGATAGGGGAGCGTGCATTTTCCGACGAAGACGTCGCACTGCGAGCCCTTCGCGCCCGCGTAGCCGGTCTTCGAATTCGCGCACTGATCGGCCGAGCCGTCGTTGTCCGAATCGCGGTTCGAGTTGCAGCTCGTGCCCTGCTGGTGGCTCGCGACCCAGTTGTTGTGGATGTGAGCGAAGCGGTGATAGAGCTTGTCCACGTAGCCGTACGCCGGATCCCAGCCCTGCTGTCCCGCCGTCACGATACCGACCTGGAAGCTGTCACCGATGCCGCCGGGGTTACCGACCACGTCGAGCGGGGCGACGGTGTTCTCGAGAGGCTCGAAGTCGTCGTTCGGGTTGACCTTCCAGTACGAGCTCCGGATGGTCGCTTCCTGCGCGTCGCAGTTGAAGGTCGCCGACCCGGTGAAGAGGCCGACCAGGACGCAGGTCGGGATCTCGATCCCCCACATCTGCGTGGTGTCCGGCGAGACGTAGAACTTATTGGTTATGTCGAAATAACCGTCCTTGACCTCGAAGTGCGGCGCCTCGTCGCTCTTCGGATCGTTCACGTAGTAGGACACCGGGGTGACGCCGATGTGGCCGAAGATGTTCCCGTAGAACATGTCGAACCACATCGGGCTCTCGACGAGGTTCGTCGACCAGTCCACGCGCATGTACTCGCGCTGGTACCAGGGTCGGTCGCTCATGTTCTCGGTGACGACGTTGAGCTCCTCACCGGTCTGCGGGTTGTAGGCCCGCTTGATGTCGAAGTGGCTCGTGATGCGGTAAGCCGCCACGACCACTCCGTTCACCTTCTCCGGGACGCCGTAGGGGTCCGCACCCTTGGCGATCTGATACGCCTTGCGGGCGATCAGGGTGTTCTCGGTGACCTCCCACTTCACGCGATCGATGCCGCTCCAGCTACCGGTTCCGACCAGAGACTGGCTCGTCGTCCCGCCGATGACGTAGTTGCGCCAGTAGAACTCGGGGTTGTCCGCGTCGTCGCTGATGCTCTTGCCGACGAAGAAGTGCTTGTCGAGCGCGTCGGCCTGCACCTGGTTGATGGGCGCGCGCTCTTCGGCGCAGCCGACGATACCGACAGTGAGCAGCGCACCCGCCAAGGCGAATCGCTGTAACCAGTTCGACTTCATCACATTACCCCTTGGGTGTTTCGTAACGGAGGTCCGGACATCGACACTCGGAGCAGGGCCGACACCCAGTTGGGCCTGCCGCAAGCAATAGGCAGGCCAACATCGAAACCGCGGAAAACCGAGGCTACCGTGCCGCGAGTGTCCGCCCCGACGACGACCCTCACGTTAGTCCGCTAACGGGAAGAGCCGACCGGGGCCGCGGACGTACACCGAGCCCGGCCGGAAACCAAGCCCGAACATCGGGCCGCCGACGATCCCGAAGGGTAGAGGGGGTGCCGGATGATCTCAGGGGACCGACGGGGACCGCGACGCGCGGTCACTTCCCGGTACAAAATTCGGCATCGTCGGAAAATTCCGGGTCAGGCGTCATGGGGCCCGACCCTCCGTACGTGCTTCGGAGCGCTCCGCTCACGCGGCGCGCCGCGGCGATCTCTCCGAGCACCTCGGCGCCGAGCGTGGGCCAGCGCTCGTCGGTCCCGTCATCCACGGAGTAAAGCCCGAACCGGGGTCCGTAGCCCTCCGCCCACTCGAAGTTGTCGGTGAGGCTCCAGTGATAGTAGCCGCGGACGTCCACTCCGGCGCGACGGGCGCGGTCGATCTGCTCGAGCGTGCGGACCACATTCTCGGCGCGACGCTCGCCCACGTGCGTCGCGATGCCGCCCTCGGTGACGACCAGCGGCAAGTCTGGCCAGCGCGCTCCGAAGTCGGCGAGCACCTCGTAGAGCCCCTCGGCGTGGTACTCGTAGCCCATCTCGGGCACGCAGAAGGAGCGATCGAGCGGCGCGATGCAGGCTCCGCCGATGTCGAGGCCGCTGAAGCACGGGGTCGCGTGGAGCACCGGGATGATCCCGCTGTTCCCGGTCACCCCGGCGCGGAAATAATACTGCACGCCGAGCCAGTCGAGCGTCCCCTTCCACTCGGGCTGCTCCTCGTCGGGGGTACCGTCGAGATCGGCGTCGAAGTTCCCGCCGCGGAGCGATTCGATCGCGAGGTGATGGTAGACGCGCACCACCGCGTCGCGCGCGGCGACATCCTCCGGGTGCTCGCTCGGCTCGCCGAATCGCCCCGGCACCCACTCGGCCACGCTGAGCGTCAGCCCCACGTCGGCGGCGCGCCCGTCACCGTCGGCATCCACGGTGTCGGCGGCGTGGATGGCGGCGTACATGGCGGCGTGCGCGGAGAAATAGTCGCGCACCACCGGCACGAACCGCTCGAGGAGCTGGAAGAGGTACCGCTTCCCCGGCGGGAACTGGCCCACGCCGTAGCTCGCCACGAGGTAGTTCACAGGCTCGTTCAGAGTCGCCCACTCGTCCACGCGGTCGCCGAAGCGCTCGGCGAGCAGCTTCGCGAAGTCCTTCATCGCGTCGATCACGAGCGGCCCGCCCTCCGGGTGACCGAGCCCGCAGAGGTTCTCGTCCCTCGGTCCGCCGCTGCAGTCGGGATCGCGCGGGTCGTCCACCCAGACCGGGTTCGAGAAGTGGTGCACGGTGAGCATCGGGCGGATGCCGGCCCGAGCGAGCGCGTCGAGCTCGGCGGAGTAGTGCGCGAGGGCGTCTTCATCGTAGTGACCGCGGGTCGGCTCGACGCGCGCCCACTCGACGCTGAACCGATACGAGTCGAGGTGCATCGCCGTCACGAGCGAGATGTCGTCGAGCGCGCGCGAGTAGCCTCGCACCGCGTCCCCGACGAACGCCTTGCCCTGGCCGAGCCCGCCCTCGGCCACCGGCTTCGTCCACAGGTACCAGTCCGTGTTCGGGTTCTGGTCCTCGATCTGGGTGGCAGCGCTCGCCGCGCCGAAGCGGAACCCACGCTTGCCGGCGCTCGCGGTGAGCGAGCCCATCGGTCCAAATCGGAGCTCGCGCGAGGGCGCTTCCTCCGAACCCGAACATCCGAAGAGCAGGACGAGGAGCGGGAGCGCGAGGAGACGCTTGGGCATCGCCGCCGAGTCTACCCTACCCCGCGCACCTCCGCGCCCTTCGCGGGCGCGAGCGCGTAGCCTGCGCGGTGCTCGGCCCGCACCTCGCCCGTCTCCGGATCGACGAGCCACGGCGGCGCGTGACGGCGCGGGATCCGGATGACGCCCGGCCGGAGGTATGTCCCGAACACGACATCCCAGAGCGGCGTCGTGACGCCGTGGTTCAGCTTCGGGTTCGTGAAATGGTGCGAGAGGTGATGCCTCCGCGTAAACCGCGTATGAGGCCCGGTCGGCGCGTGGGTGTGGGTGCGCCGATGCTCGATCTCGTAGGCCGCGTAGGCCCCTGCGAAGCCGGCCGCGAACGAGACGCCGCGCCGCGGCCCGAAGAGGAGCGAGGCGAGCACGCCCACCCCGGTGACCGCGATCGCCGCGGCCACGACCTTGTGCGAGGTCGGCGTGAAGTAGCGCGTGTCGGCGTGATGCGCCTGGTGCTCGGAGCCGAAGTCTCCGTCGAAGAGCCGGCGGCGCCGCGTCGCGGAGCGTGGCGCGCGGTCGGCGTGCCCCGCGAAGCGATGCAGGGCGTACTCGGCGAAGGTCCAAGCGAAGGCGCCGCTCGCGAACGCGAACGGGGAAGCGAGTCTCAACATGATGCTCCACCTCTTCTCTCCTCGCGCGCCGCGCGCTCGAGCGCGGCGCCGTCTGCGCCCCAACCGAGCAGGAGCGCGGTCATCACCGACTCGCCGAGTCGGGCGACGTCGAAGCTCGCGCGGTCGAACCGCGCGAGCGTCTCGAGCTGGCAAGCGCCGGGGAGCGACGAC
>JAPSGB010000020.1:0-84836 GCA_035063585.1 Polyangiaceae bacterium | reverse complement strand
GCGCCAGCGCTCGGGCGCTGGTCGCTGCCCCGGCTGCCGAACTTTCCGGCCCGACGTCGCTCCGCGGACCCTCCACGGCCGGTGGACCCGGCTCGTCATCAGGACGACCGATCAAGGCTGGGCGCGCGCCCGGTCGCGTTCTCCCGCGCCGGCTTTCGTGGTAGATCGCGCGTCGTGACCACCACCGATTGGGCCTTTCCGCGCGCCGATTCGCTCCCCACCTATGCGTTCCTCGTCACCGACGAGGTGAAGGCGCGCACCATTGCGGCGGGGGCCGAGATCATCGATCTCGGGCTCGGTAACCCGGACCGCCCGACGCCGAAGCCGATCGTGGAGCGCCTGCACGAGGCCGCAGACATCGGCAAGAACCACCGCTACCACCCCGGTCGCGGCTACCCCGAGCTCCGCAAGGCGCTCTCGCGATGGTACTCGCGCCGCTACAGCGTGAGCTTCGATCCCGACCGGGACATGCTCGTGACGATGGGCGCCAAGGAGGGGATCAGCCACCTGTGCCTCGCGATCCTCGATCGCGGTGACGTCGCGGTGGTGCCGGATCCTTGTTATCCGATCCACCGCGGCGCCCCGCTCATCGCCGGCGCCGAGCCGGTGAGCTACCCGGCGCAGCCCGGGCTCTCCCCCGCGGAGGCGGTCGGCCAGACGCTCACGCGGCTCCGGCGGGAGGGGCGGCATCCGAAGCTCGTGATCGCCAACTACCCGCAGAATCCGACCGGGCAGGTGGTGACCCGGGCCGAGCTCGCCGCGCTGGTGCGGCTGGTGGCCGACTCCGGCGCGCTCCTGCTCCATGACCTCGCCTACGCCGATCTGGACTTCTCGGCTCGCCACGCCCCCAGCATCTTCGACTGCGGCATCGATCCCGAGGAGGTTCGAAAATTCGCGGTCGAGGTCTTCTCGATGTCGAAGAGCTACAGCATGCCCGGCTGGCGCATCGCCTACATGGTCGGCAACGAGCGGATGGTGTCGGCGCTCGCCAAGCTGAAGACCTACATGGATTACGGCACCTTCATCCCGCTCCAGGTCGCTGCGGCGTGGGCGCTCGATCACGGCGACGCGCTCGCCGATGAGCTCCGGGCCCTCTACGAGACGCGCGCCACGGCGCTCGTGAACGGCCTCCGCGCCGCGGGCTGGGGCGAGGTCGCCGAGCCGAGCGGCACCATGTTCGTGTGGACCAAGCTGCCCGCCGCCTGGCGCGGCATGACCTCGCTCGAGGCGGCGACGCGGCTCATCGAGCGCGCGCACGTGGGCGTGGCACCCGGCAGCGGCTTCGGCCCGGGCGGCGAGGGCTACGTGCGGTTCGCGCTCATCGAGGATCCGCCTCGCATCGCCGAGGCCTGCGAGCGAATTCGGCGCGAGCTCGCCCGAGGCTGAGCCGCGGCGCTCACGGATTCACGAGCGCGGCCATGTCGTCGAGATCATCGATCCGGACGCCATGGCTCCGGAATCCTTCGCGGAGTCGCGCCTCGGTCTGGTCGAAGAAGGCGTCGTCGAGCGCATAGTCGAGGCCGCTCCGCCGGAAGAGCTCTCGCGCGCGGTCGCGGAAGTGGAGGCGATCGATGCGGACCGCGTCGACCCAGGGCGCCACTCGATCGATGAGGTGCTCGACGTTCATCGGCAGGATGGGCTGGATGACCGCGAACGTGCGGAGCCCGGCCGCGCGGCATCGCTCGAGCGCGGCGATGCGCTCCTCGATGGGATCGGCGCCGGGCTCGATGGCGCGCCGCACGGCGTCGTCGTCGGTCGGGATCGAGAACCCCACCGCGGCTCGCTCGAAGCGCGCGAGGAGCGGGACGTCCTCGACGACGCGTGCGCCTCGGGTGAGGATGACCGGCGCGAAGCCCGCGGGCAGGAGGACCTCGAGGCACCGGCGCGTGATGCGGTACGTCTTCTCGAGCGGCTGATAAGGGTCGGTGACGATCGGGCTCAGGCGCACCAGCCCGGGCGGGTTCTGCGTGACCTCACGCGCCAGGACCTCGGGCGCGTTGATCTTCACGTCGACCCACGCCCCCCACGCCATCGCCGGGAGCCCCTCGAGCTCGCGCGAGAAGTCCGCGCGCTTGGCCACGTAGCAGAACTCGCAGCCTATCATGCAACCGACGTACGGATTTACGTAGTAGTGGTCGCGCCCCTCCGAGACCAGGACTTGGTCCACCACGATCTCGCGCACCGCCGAGCGGCGGCTGGTGAGCGGTCGCGCGAGCTCGGGCAACCGGAGCTCCCGTTCTCGAACCACCCGCACGAGCTCGTCGAGCATCTGCCGATCATCGTCGCCGAGAGCGGCGCCGTCGAACTGCCCTCGCGCGCACACGTTGAAGCGCGCGGTGCGCGTGTAGCAGTCGGCGGACTCGTCGCGACGCTCGAGCTCTACCAACACCACGCGCGCGCCCCGCGTCATGGTGAGGCTGATGCCCTGCTCGGCGTCCCACCCGGCGAGCGTCCATCCGCGCGCCGCGCGCCGCTCGAGGAGCGGGGAGATGAGCTCACGGGCGACCGCGTCGACGTGGCGTCGGGTCCGTTCGACGCTCATCGTGACGCTCTCGGGTCGGGCCCGGTGAGCGCGCCGAGCGCGCGCCGGATCTTGTCCTGAATCGGGCTCGGTACCACGCCGACGCGCGAGGCGCGGCAGAGCTCGAGCGTGTGCCTCAATGATTCGCAGGCCGTGCGACAGTGCGCGCACCTCGCGAGGTGTTCTTCCATCGCGCGGCACTCCTCGGTACCGATCTCCCCTTCCAAGTGCCGCGAGAACGACTCGGCGGCGTCGGGGCAAGCGCCCGCCGCGCCCGGCGGCGGCGCCGGCTCCTGGGCGAGCTTGGCACGCAAGGCGACACGCGCGCGGTGGAGTCGGCTCTTCACCGCCGCGACGCTCGCGTCAACGACCGTGCTCACCTCCTGCGCGGACAGCCCCTCGACGTCGCGGAGCCAGAGCACCTCGCGCTGCTCGGGCTCGAGCTCGGCGAGGGCGCGGTCGAGCTCGAGGGCCGTCTCTCGCTCCGAGGCGGCCTGCTCGGGCGAACGCTCGGGCGAAGCGAGCACGCTCGCCTCGAGCGAGTGCTCGAGCGACACCGTCTCGCTCGGCGCGAATTTCGAGGTGCGCCGCCGCTTGATGCAGAAGCTCCGCGCCACCGTATATAGCCAGGTGGTGAGCTGCGAGTCGCCGCGGAAGTCACCGAGGTGTCGCGCCGCGCTGAGCAGCGTCTCCTGGAGGACGTCCTCGGCGTCTTCGGCTTGGCGGCACATCTTGGCGGCGAAGCGATAGACGGCGGGCGCGTGGCGCTCGACGAGGGTGGCGAGCGCCACGCGATCTCCGGCGCGCACCGCCTCGAGCAGCTCCGCTTCCGAGAGAGGCATCGCGCGGGAGCCTAGCGCACCCGCGAACCCTTTTCCGTCGCCGCGGCTCCGATCTCGTCGAGATGACCACGACGATTGTCCTCGCGATGGCGCTCGGTGGCTCGGGCGGATACGCCTACTACCGGCTCATCGGTTGCCGCAGCGGGGTGTGCCCGATCGGCTCGAACCCGGTCGTCAGCGTGATTTACGGCGTGGTGCTCGGCTATTTGCTCGCGGGCGGGCGCGTCTGAGCCGGCCCGTATCGCGACCGCGCCCGGCGCTCGTGGCGCACCTCATCGCCCAAGGAAGCGCGCGATGAAGGCCGGCATCCCCGGCACCGCGCTCGCGCCATCCGCCTTGGACTCGCGACACTTGCACCGCTCCTCGGGCGGTACGTCGCCGAGCACCTGCTCGACGTGGAGCCCGCACCCCACGAAGGTGGGCTTTCCGCAGCTCGGACAATCGACTCGCGTGCACATCCTCTCTCATTCTCCTTCGAGTTCGGGGCTCACCGCGCTCCCGGCCGGTACGAGCCAGCGGGCGCGCAAAGGATTCGCGATATTTCTCGTGAACGCCGGGGCCGTCGTCAAGGTGTGGCCGCGCAGGACACCGCTCGGGGAGGGGGGTAGGGTGGTCGGCCCGGCGCGGAACCGCGCGGGGCGCGCGCCCGAGCGCACCCGGACGCCGGCCGCGCCGGGCCGGCCCATCCGGAGCGGGTAGCGCGCAAGAGCGCCGGCTTCACGCGTGCTCGCGCTCGAGGACGCGGTGCACCTCGTCGGGGACCAGCCCAAATCCCTCCGCCGCCGCGAGGAGCCCGGCGTTGGGTGGGAACTCGGTGAGGAACAGCCGAGCGTACGCGGTGCCAACCAGCCCGTGGATCCGTCGGATGAGCGGCGGCAGTCCTCGCGAGACCGCGCTCCGCGCCCCGTCGAGATCGCCGACCTCGAGGCATGCGTCGTGGAGCGCCAGGTACACGGTGGACTCGTTCAACAGGCTGGGCGCGCCGCCCTCGAGCAGCCCGGCCGCTTCGCACGCCAGCGCGGCGGCCCGATCGGCGTCACCGGTGCGGCGCTCGGCCTCGGCCCAGACCGCGAGCGCGACCGGCAGCACGTCGCGGTGCCCCGCGGCGCGGTAGCCATCCGCGCTCATCTTGAGGAGTGAGCACGCGCGCCGGAGGTTCGCGTCATTCTTGGCTCGGAGGAGCTCCCAGCCGCGATAGAAGAGGAGGCCGAGGTTCGAGCGGTCGGGCGCAGCCCAAACCCCGGCGGCGGTCGCATCCGCGTCGGCCCGCACCTCCGCGAGCTGTCCCTCGAGTTGGCGATCGTTGCCGAAGGTCGCGGCCCAGCCGAGCAGGTTCATCTGCGCGTGCCGCACCGCCCCTTGGCTACCGATGGCGTCTGCCAGCGCGAGCCCCGTCTCGAGCGTCCCGCGCGACTCCTGGCGAGCGCCGATGGTGGTGAGCGCAAAACCGAGGTTCGTGGTCAGCATCGCCTCGCGCTCCTTGAGCCCCGCGCTGCGCGCGGCGGTGACCGCGCTCCGCCGCGCGTCGAGCGCGGAGGAGAGCGCGCCCCGCGACTGGCGAATGATCGCGAGCGCCCACCAGCCGTCGACCGCGGCGGCCTTGATGCCGTGCTCGCTGGTGAGCGCGAGCAGACGAGCCGCCTCTTGCTCGGCCTCGGCGAAGCTCCCCGCGAAGGCCAGGCGCGCCGCGAGCGCCGCCGAGCAGCGCGCCTCTTCGTCTCGAAGCCCGAGCGCGGCCGCCTCGTCGCGCACCTCGGCGAGGCGCTCGTCGATCCCTTCGCCGGTACCGCGCGCGTCGTCGTATCGAGCGCGAGAGCCACGGGCGCGCACGGCCGACGCCTCGTCGTGCACGTTCTCCTCGAGCGCGCGAATGGCCGTCTCGCGCTCGCTCGCCCTCGGGTCGAGTCGGCTCCAGGCCTCGTCGAGATAACAAGCTCGCACGAACCCGGTCGGCTTGTCCTCGGCGAAGGCGAGGGCTCGATCGGCCATGGTGAGCGCGTCGCCGAGAGCGTTGGTTGCGAGCGCGCGCTGCGCCGCACGCGTCCAATACTCGGCGGCCGCATCGAAGCGCCCCCCGAGATCGTAGTGGCGCGCCACGGTCGCCGCGTCTTCGCCCATCGAGGAGAGCCAGCCGGCGGCGAGCGCGTGCAGCTCGGTGCGTTCGCGGTCCCCGAGTGAGCTATAAGCGACCTCGCGCACCAGCGCGTGCTTGAATAGCCACTCGCGCGTGCCGCTGAAGCGCGAGCTGTTCTGCTCCATCACCACCTCGGCCTGGGAGAGCGCCTTCATCACGCTCTCGGCGTGAGCCAGCCCGAGCGCTTCGAGCGCGGAGTCCCACACCGAGAGGCCGAGCACGCTCAGTCGGCCGATCGCGTCGCGACACTCGTCGTCGAGCGCGTCGAGGCTCACCTGGATGACCGCCTCGATGGTCGGCGCGTGCTCGGTGTCGCGTCCGTGCGCGGTCAGCCTCGCGAGCTCCTCGGCGAATAGCGGCAGTCCGGCGGCCTGCTCGACGATGCGATCCACGAGCTCATCGGGCGCCTCCTCCCCGAGGAGCGAGCGCGCGATGGCGCGGGACGCGCGGCGCGAGACCGGCCGGAGCTCGAGCCGGACGTGGTCGCGGCCGGCGAAGCGGCTCGGGTTGTCTATCCAGAAGAGGGGCCTCACCATCGCCATCACCACCAGCGGCCGGTGCGAGGCGCGCCCGAGCAAGTGGTCGATCCAGCCGATGCTCTCCGGGTCGCCCCACTGGAGATCTTCCATGATGATCACGGTCGGCTCGTCGGCCACGACCTGGAGCACCATGTCCGTCATGGCCAGCCACAGCGCGTCGCGCGAGCCGCGCGGATCGAGCCCCTCGGGTAGCGGCTCGTTGGCGAGCAGACGCGCGAGCAGGACGCGATTTTGCGCGGTGAGCTCGTCGCGGGTGGTCGGACCGAGCCGCGCAACGATGGCGCTCGCCGTCTCTTCGGCGGTGTAGCCCTTGGGCAGGCCGATGATCGCGCGGAGGACATCCGCCGCGGCGCCGAGCGCATGCCCGCGGGCGTACGCTTCGCTGCGCTGCAAGACGACCGGGGGCGCCTCCGCCTGGGCGGAGATCCGCGCGAGCACCTCGCGTCGGAGGCGTGTCTTGCCGATGCCGGGCGGGCCGGTCACGGTGACCAGGATCGGGGTCGAGTCGAGGCGCGAGCGCTCGAACGCCGAGAGCACCTGCGCGAGCTCTGGCTCGCGCCCGACGAAGGGCGCACCGCCGCCGCGCTCGCCGCGCGCGCCGCGCATTTGCTCGCCGACTACCGCGGAGCCGTCGTCGCGCGCGCGGAATTCATAGCGCCCGCGCCCGAGCTCGCTGGTGGTCGCGTCGGCGAGCACCACGCCCGCGCCGGCGTCGCGCGCCAGGGCCGAGGCGCGGTCCACGACCTCGCCCACCGGCTGGACCTCGCCGGTGTCGCTCGCGAGGCTCAAGCGCGCGCGCCCGCTGGCGATGCCGACCCGCGCTCCGGCTCGCGCGAGCCTGCGGCCGAGATCGAGCGCGGTGGTCGCCTCGGTGCCGACCGCGCGGCGCGCGCCGAGGTGGGCGACGATCGCGTCCTGGCCGAGCGGCACCGCGTCGGCCCCGCGCTCGCGGAGGTTCTGCAGCGCGCGCTCGCGCGCCGAGCCCTTCGCGAAGCGGATCGCCACGATGCTGGTGATGAGCCGAGTCGCGCTCGAGCCGAGCCGCGACGACATGGCAGGCTCGACCCCGGCCAGATCCGCCCAGCTCACCCGCGCGGCGTCGCGGAGGCTCTCCTCGAGGAGCTCGACGACCTCGCGCGCGGACTCGGGGCGCGCGTCCGGATCGGTGGCGAGCATCTCGTGCACGAGCTCATCCAGCTTGGGCGGCACGTCGCGCCGGAGATCGCGCAGTCGGGGCGGCTCGGTCGTCACCAGACGTGCGAGGGTGGCGATGGCGGTGGGTCCGACGTGCGGTGGGCGCCCGGCGACGAGCTCGAAGAGCGTCGCGCCGAGCGCGTAGACGTCGGAGCGGACGTCGATGGGCGCGTCGCCGCGCGCCTGCTCGGGCGCCATGTAGGCGGGGGTGCCCACCACGTCACCGTTTCGCGTGATGCGGATGTCACCGGTCGCCGCTACTCCGAAGTCCACCAGCTTGGGGAATACGTCGAGCTCGCCCTCACGCGGCTCCACCCGGCTTCGACAGAGGAAGATGTTCCCTGGCTTGATGTCGCGATGGATGACGCCGGCGTCGTGCGCGAAGCCGAGCGCCTCCGCGACGCGAATGGCGAGGAGCACGGCCTGGCGCATGTCGAGCGGTGCGCGCCGCTGTCGCTGCGCCAGGTCCTCCCCGTCGAGCCACTCCATCGCGAGGAACGGGAGCCCGGAGTCCTCCAGCATTCCGTAGGCGACCGTCTTGACGATCCCCGGGTAATCGAGCTTTGCGAGGAGCTCGCCCTCGCGCATGAGCCGCGCCTCTTCAGCGGGCGCGATGCCGGCGTCGACCGCCAGGATCTTGAGCGCTACCGGCTGCTCGGTGAGAAGATCCCATGCCTTATAGACCACCCCCGCGCCGCCGCGGCCGACCTCCCGCTCGACGACGAAGCGCCCGCCCATGCGGCCACGCTGGCTCTCGGGATCCGACCTCACCGCACCCTCCAGCCTAGCGCCCAGCCCGCCCGAGGTACAGCAGCCAAGCGTCACGCGCAGCGGCGCGGGCCGGAGCGACGAGGGCCGGATCTCGCCCCGCGCCGGCCCTGGCGCGCTATCCTCCGGTCGCGATGCTGGAACGAGTCGCGGTCCACCAGACTCGCCTCCGCGTCCCGGGAGTCGGGCTCGACGCGCGGGGGGTGGCGCTCGGCGCGCGAGGGCTCGTGCTGTTTCCGTCGCTCGATCGGCTGATCGCGTTCCTCGCGGTCTACTCCGGCGACCAGCCGCTCGACGCGATCGTCCAGTCTCTTCGTATCGCCGTCGTGAAATCGAAGCTCGGGACGCGCGAGCTCACGCTCTCCTTCGACGCGGGCTCGAGCGACCGCATGGACCGGGTGACCGGAGTCGCGCGGCTCACGGGAGGCTTCGTCTTCACCGGGACGAGCCGCCACTTCGTGCAGTATCGGGACGCCGCCGCTCCCTTCGGGTACGACGCCTCCGAGCTCGTTCCCACCGATGGCGCGCTCGCGCTCTATCACCAGACCTTCACGCAAGCCTACGAAGAGGAGCGCACCGTGTCGCTCGCCTCGCTGCTCCTCCGGCTGTCGCCCGAGCTCGATCCGGCTCGAGCGAGCGGGCCGGGTCCGCTCTGGGTCCTCGCCGAACCGGGGCTGGGTCCGATCGTCAGCGCGTACCTCGCACGCTCGTCGGTCGAGGCGAGCGTAGGCGTGGTGGAATTTCCGCCCGAGACGAGCTTCGACGACGCGCCGGTGCGCCGCTTCATCCTCTCGGTGCCGGAGCTCCCCGCGCGCATGCTGCCGACCTTCTCGACCACGCCCGGCATTACTCTGTTTCGGCCGGACGCGCCCGGGGTGGCCGTCGAGCTCGGCTTCCGGCATCCGATTACGCTGCGCTCCTGTCCGGTCTTCGAGCCGAGCGGGCTCACCCTCTTCTTCGGCCGTGGTCGCGCGCCGCTCGTGATCGAGCGGGTGCCGGCGCTCGGGCGGGTCGGCTCGCTCGGGCGCGCGGCGCTCGCGCCCGAGGGGGTCGTCCCGATCGGTCGCGAGGCGGGGGTCGCCTCCGAGCTTCGAGTGAAGCTCCGCCTCGCGCCGACCCTCGAGGTCCCCACCGGCGCGGTCGCCACGCTGGTCCCGAACCACGAGCTCGGCATGCTGAGACGGCTCGTCTACACCCTCGGACCGAACGTCATCGGGAGCATCAGCGTCGCGGTCACCGAGCCGGGCATCTTCATCCATCGCGAGCAGGGCATCGAGCTCCTTCCGGTCGGGATGTTCTTTCACCGCGTGCATCCCTCCGTGTATGTCCCGGTCGGCTTGCGGGTGGTCCCGGCGGTCGGGCCCGACGTCCTCTTCGCGGCGCTCGGCGCTCCGTCCGGGAAGCGCGTGTACCTGTTGCCCGACGCGCGCGCGCTCGCGCTCGACGAGGCCGCGTTCGCTCCGCTCGAGAGCGCGCTGCTCGAGGCCGAGCGCTGGGCGCCGCTCCGCGCCGAAGCGTTCGCGAGCCCGCTCGCCCAGGAGATCCCGACGGTGTGGCTCGGTGAGCTCGGGCTCCGGCCGCTGGCGGGCACCGGGGCATGAGCGCGCTCGCCCAGGCAGCGATCGACGCCGTCGCGGGCGGAGTGCTCGAGCCGCTCATTACCGGCGGGGCGCTCACGCTCACGGCGCCCATCGGCGACCGAGCGGCGCTCGAGACGGCCGGTGGAGTCATCGTCGTCGCGAGCGCCGCCTTGCCTGCGCTTCGGCTCCGCGCCGCGCGCCGCCTCGCACCGGTGGACGAGCTCCCCGAGCCCGACGAGGGCGAGTGGCTCTGCGCTTTCGCTCTGAACGACTTGTTGCAGGTCACCAACCCGAGCCTCGACGGGATGTTCGTTCATGATCGTCCCGCGCGGCTGGTCACCATGGTCGAGGCGGTGCTCGCGCGCGCCGGCGCGCCGAAGACGCTCGGGCAGGCGCTGTCGCGTCATGCGACGTTCGGCCGGCTCAGTGAGCTCGTGCGGATCGACACTCACGTCTCCTGGTGGGTCGGGGAGCGCGATTTTCAAGGCGCTGAGCCGCCAGGGCGGCTGCTCGCGTGGCCCAAGGCGCGTCGCGTCCGTCGCGAGTCCACGCAGGTCGCCTTGTCGCAGATGGCGCCCGCTGATGCGCCTTGGGCACCCCGCTGGCGCGCGGCCGTCGCTCGCCTCTTCACCGCGACCCCGCTCAGTGATCTCGCGAGCGCGTCCCGCGCCGAGCCACGCTTCGCGTGGAGCCAGGCGGCGCTCGAGCTGATTTCGCTCCCGGCGGGGCGGGCCCTCGCGCTCCGCGCCGTCGAGCGCGGCGCCGGTGGCGCCGAGGCGGTCATCGGTGCGCTGCGCTCGGCCGCCGAGGCGTTGACGGTCGCGCCCGCCGCGCGCGCCGCCGCGCTCTCCTTCGTCGGGGAGCTCGGCGCGCTCGTCGCGGCGCGGCGCGAGGCCTCCGAGTCGGAGCGTGCGGTCGCGCCCCTCGCGCCGTCGCTCGGTCAGTAGCGACGGACCCCGGGCGCCCGCGGTCGTCGCCGCTGGACGGGCGGCGGCGCGCCCGAGCTCTCGAGCGCCGCGCTCGCGGCGGGCGCCGCTTGCGCGAAGCCGCTCGCCCTCAGCGCTTCCAGCGTCAGGCGAGACCCCGGGGTGACCGCCGCCGCGCGCACCATGACCGCGCGGAGCTCCGCGTCGTTGCCGAGCCACTCGTGCTCCACGAGCTGGCGCAGCGCCGCCGGTTCGAGCCCGAGCGGCGCTCCACGCCCGGCCGAGGCGCGCGTGAGCTCCGCCAGGACGAGCGCCGACAGGTCGTCGCCTCGCTCGGCGAGAGACGGGAGTCGAACGAGCGCGTCGCCCACGCAGCGCGCGAGCGTGGTGGAGACGGAGCTCGCGTCGAGCGGCTCCGGCGACGAGACGATGAGCCCGGCGGGTGGCACGGTCGAGCGCGACGGCGCAGCCGCGCCGCGCCCCAGCGTCGCCACGATCAGCTCCTGGACCTCGAGCGGCAGCGCGCCCGCGTCCAGCACGACCAGCGTCCCGCCATCGGCGAGCGCCAGCGGCGACGATTCGGGATCCTGCCAGCGGGTCAGATCATGCTCCGCGCCGCTGGTTCCCTCGACGATGACGAGCGGTCCCCCTCGGCGCGGGGAGGCCGCGTGCGCGAGCGCGGCCCAGCCGGCAGCGTCGACGCCGAGCGGCGCGATCAGCCCGAGCATTGCGCGGCTCTTGCCGAGCTCTTCGACTTGGTCGACCGCGAGGCGCGCCGCGGGGCTGTAAGCGGCTTGACGGACGCGGCTCGCGAGCCGCTCGGAGACGAGGGCGTTTCGCCCGGCGCCGAGCTCGATGATGTGCTCGAGCCGTCGCCGCTCGGTGTTCATCTCTTCGGCGCGGGCGGTCGCGATGAGCTCGCGCTCTCGGGAGCGCGCCAGCGCCGAGGAGACCGCGAAGAGTGAGCTCATCCGATCCGCGAGCACGCGTACCGCGCGAGCCTCTTCGAGCGTCATGGGCGCGGTGCGCGAGCCTCGCGGCAGCATGATGAAGCCGAGCGGACCGTCGTCGTCGACGATCAAGGTGGCGGAGAAGGCTCGCCGCGCGTCGAACCAGGCGAGCAGCGGTCGAACGTCCGCGCGCCGCACCTCGAGCAGCGTGAGCGCCTCCGCGCGCAGGGTCCGCTCGGGCTCCGCGAGCGCCAGCTCGTACACGCGCGCCGGGGCCGCTGTCTTCTCGACGTGGAGATACCCTGCGACGTCGACGCTCAGCACCTCCTCGGGATCGCTACGCCACAGCTCGGGGCGCGCGCCGGGCGCCGAGGTCGCTTCCGAGAGCGCGCCGAGCGCCGCGCGGAGCGCGGCGTCCGGCTCCGGTTGGAGCGCGCCGCGACTGGCGGCGTCGATGGCGTCGAGCCAGCGGGACTGCTCGGGTCCGAGTGGCCGCGCGACCGCGCGCGCGATGAGCCCCACCACGACCGACAGCGAGGTCGTGGCGAGCACGACGGGCCCGGCGTAGGCCGGCGCCTTCACCGCCACCACGCCGCCCAGGAGGACCACGGGCGCCCCGAGCATCATGATCGCCAGGATCCCGCGTAGCGCGGCCGACACGGTGGTCGGCTCGCGGGTGGTCGCGGCCCAGGTGCACGCGAGCGACGCGACGATGCCGGCTGCGGGGAGGATGCGATCGGGGGCCGCGACGTCGAGCAACGCAGCGGGCACCGCGACCAGGAGCGCCGTAATCGCGAGCGCCAGCGCGCCGGCGGCGCGGTCGCCCACGCCGAGCTCGAGCCGCCGCAGGTGACGGAGCCGCCACGCCGCCGCCATCATCACGAAGAGCCCGGCCGCGCCCGCCGTGGTCGTCGCGTAGTCGATGGCGAGCGGGTCTACGCGCGCGCCTGCGCTCGGGCTGAGCGCCGAGGCCGCCGGGAGCGCGACCGCGATCCCCCAGAGCAGGCCGGAGAACGCCGCCGCGTCGAGCGAGCGCGACGCGGGCGGCGGGGTGAGCAGGCCGCCCGGTCCACCGATCCGCGCGAGCGCGACCAGCGCCGCGACCGTCGTCGCGCCCGCGCCCAGGTTGGCGGCGGCGTCGAGCGCTGGACGCCCGGCCGGGCCGGCGCGGGCCGCGAGGAACACCGCCGCTCCCCACGCCGCGGCGCGGAGCGCGAGCCGCGCCGTGGTCTCGACCCGGTCTTCGCCGCGCGGCGGCTCCGCGGTTCGGCGCCACACCGCCAGGAGCCCGAGCGACGCGACGAAGAGCGCCGTCCAGGGCGCCCAGCCGCCCCGCTCCGAGGCGGCCGCGACCCCCACGTAGGCCACCGCCGCGAACGGGAGCCAGAAGGAGCGGACGCCACGCGGCATTTCGCGGTGAACTCTAACCCCGCTCGCCCGTAGCGCCCGATTTTCGTGTGATCTGCGCTTCGCGAGGCCGCGCGGGGACACTCGTCGGCTCGGACTGGGCACCCGGAGGGGCGGCTCTCGCGAGGTCCCCGGCGGACCGCGGCGCGAGGCTGCTCTGCTTGCGGGGGCCGGCGCGCGGGGCTATCGCGGGCCCTCCGACTCAGGGTGAAGCGCGGGGCTCATGCGAAAAACTTACGTCATCGACACCAACGTCCTCCTGCACGACCCGAACGCCATCTTCAAGTTCGAGGACAACGATCTCATCCTGCCCATCTACGTCATCGAGGAGATCGACACCTTCAAGCGGGAGAACACCGAGCGCGGCCGTAACGCCCGCACCGTCTCGCGTCTGCTCGACGCCGAGCGCGAGCGCGGCGGCTCACTCTCACGCGGGGTGAACATCGGCGAGGGCGGCACGCTGCGCGTGCACGTGCCCGCCAAGCGCCCGCACCTCGCCATCGCGCTCCACCCCGACACGGGCGACCACGCCATCCTGCAGACCGCCATCGACCTCCGGGATGCCTCTCCGGACAAGCCCACCATCTTCGTCACCATGGACGTGAACCTGCGCATCCGCGCGGACGCCCTGGGGCTCGCGACCGAGGCCTACGAGAACCAGGCGGTCGACATCGATCGGCTCGACACGGGGATCGTCGAGGTCACCGTCCCTTCCGCGGAGCTCGACCGCTTCACGGAGACGGGCGCGCTCGAGCGGCCCGCGGAGCTCCGGCTGGTGCCGAACGTGTGCGTGATGCTGCGCGACGACAGCCCGCGCGCTCGCACCGCGCTCGGCCGCTACCATGCCGGCAAGGACGAGATCCGGGCGCTGCGCGTTCCGCGTGACGGCATCATGGGGATCCGCCCGCGTAACCGCGAGCAGAGCTTCGCCTTCGATCTCTTGCTCGACGAGTCGATCCGGCTCGTCACCTTGGTTGGCAAGGCGGGCACCGGCAAGACGCTCCTCGCGCTCGCTGCCGGGCTGAAGCGCACGGTGGAGGACGGCGCTTACGCGCGGCTCCTCGTCAGCCGCCCGGTGATGCCGCTCGGCCGCGACATCGGCTTCCTTCCCGGTGCGGTGGAAGAGAAGCTGAACCCCTGGATGCAGCCGATCTTCGACAACCTCGAGTTCTTGCTGGTGGCCGGGGGCGGCAAGCGCCGCGGCATGCGCGGCGGGTTCGACGAGCTGTTCGCCAGCGGCCAGCTCGAGGTGGAGCCGCTCACCTATATCCGCGGGCGCAGCTTGCCGCAGCAGTACGTGATCGTCGACGAGGCGCAGAACCTCACCCCCCACGAGGTGAAGACGGTCATCACGCGCTGCGGCGAAGGCACCAAGATCATCCTCACGGGCGATCCCTTCCAGATCGACAACCCCTACGTGGATAGCTCGACCAACGGGCTCTCGGTGGCGGCGGATCGCTTGAAGGGCGAGCCGATGGTCGGCCACCTCGTGCTCAGCAAGGGTGAGCGGAGCGAGCTCGCCAACATCGCCGCCAACAAGCTGTGAACCCCCGGCTGGTCGACGCGCTCCTCGACCGTGCCGACCGCGAGATCGCGCTGGTCGACCGCGCGCGCCCGCTCGACTACGCAGCCACGCTCGCGTCGCTCGTCGCAGCGTGGGAGCGCGGAGCGCCGCGCGCGCCGGCCTGGCGCTACCGGCGCCCGCCTGCGCTCGGCGACCTTCGCCGCGCGCTCGCGGCGGTCGCGGAGAGCAGCGACGTCGATCCGCTCCATGCCGCGCGCGCCGCCGAGCTCGCGCTCGAGGCGGAGGCCGCCGAGCTCATCGGTCGGCCCGCGTTTGCTGCCGCCGCGGCCCGTCGCTTCCCCGCGCCGCCCGGCGCCGAGGGCGCGCGCACCTCGCGGCTCGCCCAAGCGTGGAGCCGCGAGCTCGCCGAGCCGGACGAGCCCGCGCTCGCGAGCGACGACGAGCGCGAGCCCGGGAGCCTCGTCGGCGAGCTTCGCCGTGAGCTCGGTGCGCGCCGTCTGCCCTTTCGCGTGGAGGTGAGCCGCGAGCTGGCGAGCCTCGCCGCCACCGGAGCCGACGTCGTGCTGGTCCGCGCAGGGGCTCGACTCGGGCCGCGAGCGGTGCGCCGGATCGTGTTGCACGAGGTCGTCGGTCACGCCGAGCCGCGTCATCGCGCGCGCTCCGCGCCGCTCGGGCTATTTCGGTTCGGCGCGGCCGGCGGCGCGGACGACGAAGAGGGTCGCGCGCTGCTCCTCGAGCGGCGGGCCGAGCTCCTCGACGCGGGGCGTCGCGCCGAGCTCGGGCGCCGGCACCTCGCGGCGCTCTCGGTGCGCGAGGGCGCGTCGTTCTCGGAGACGGTCGAGCTGCTCCGCGCGCGAGGTGCGCCGCTCACTCCGGCGCTCGCGCTCTCGGCGCGCGTGCACCGCGGCGGCGGTCTCGCGCGCGAGCTCGTCTACTTGCCGGCGCTCGAGCGGGTCGAGCGCGCGCTCGCAGCCGAGCCCACGCTCGAGCCGTGGCTCGAGCGTGGGCGCGTCGGCCTCGCCGCCGCGCGCGCGCTCGCCACGCGCGCCGGGCTCAGCTCCCCGACTTGAGCTCGCCGCAGCCGATCCGACCGCCCGCGCCGCCCATGGGCGGCGTGCCGTCGTCCTTCTTCTCGTGGACGATGACGGCCCGGTCGGCGAACGAGCGCGGATCGCCCGGCGTCAGGTTGGCGCTCTTCACCACGATCTCGAGCGTCCCCTTGCCGTCCTTGCCGACCTCGAGGTTGCCGAGATCGCCGAGGTGATGCTCTTCGGCGGTCGGCAGCCCGTGCTGCTTGCCGTCCGGGTTCACGTGCCCTCCAGCGCTCGTGAAGTCGGGCGCGCTGCAGTCGGCCTTCTCGTGGATGTGCGTCCCGTGGAGGCCCGGCTTGGCGTTCTCCACGGTGACCACCACCTTCACGCCGTCGCCCTCCGCGCTGACCGTGACCGTGCCGGTGAGCTTCGACTTCGCGGGACCGACGAGCTTGCCTTCGATCGGCTTGGGCGGCTCTGGCGCCGGCGCCGGCGCGGGCTCGGCGGCGGTGTCTTCGGCCGGGGGCGGCGGGGGCGGCGGGGGCGGCGCCGGCTCGCTCGCGGTCGGGGCGGCCTCGGGCTCCGGTTGCTGCGCGCCGCCGCACGCGGCGAGCAGGCCGAGGGTCGACCAGAGAGACAGGGCGAATAGGGAGCGCTTCATGACGATTCCTCCGTTGGGGTCGGCCGGACGCTACTCCGCTCGCTCCGAGAGTTCCACCACCACCGGGACGTGATCGGACGGCCGCTCCTTGAGGCGCTCGTCGGCGTCGATGCTCGCCGCCCGGCAGCGCGCCGCGAGGCTGGCGGTGAGGAGCACGTAGTCGATGCGCATTCCCTGGTTCCGCTGGACGCTCGCGCCTCGGTAGTCCCACCAGCTATAGAGCCCGGCCGCGTCGTGGTGCAGCCGAAACCCGTCGACGAGCCCCACGGAGAGTAGCTCGTCGAACGCGCGGTGCTCGTCGGGGTGGAAGTGGAGCTTCCCGGCGAGCTTCTCCGGAGCGTAGACGTCACGAGCCTCGCGCGCGACGTTGAAGTCTCCGCACACCGCGAGCTCGGCGCGCGGCCCCGAGCGCTTCTCGAGCGTCCCCCGCAGCCGCTCGAACCACGCGAGCTTCTCGGGGAAGGCGGGCGAGTCGACCGCCTTGCCGTTCGGCACGTACACGCTCATCACCCGCACGCCGTCGACGGTGGCGGCGATCGCGCGCTTGTCCGCGCCCGGCCCCTCGCCGTCGAGCCCGACGGTGAGCTCGCGGAGCGGGAGCCGGGAGGCGATGGCGACCCCGTTATAGGATTTCTGTCCGGAAATGGCGATTTCGTAGCCGAGTCGCTGAAATCCCTCGGTCGGGAAGTCGTCGTCGATGACCTTCGTCTCCTGCATGCAGAGGACGTCCATCTTCGTGCGCCGGAGCCAGTCGAGGACGAGCTCCTCGCGCGCGCGGATCGAGTTCACGTTCCAGGTCGCGATCTTCACCGCGCGGCCGTACGCCCGCGCGCTTCGCGGGGCAACCCCGCCGGAGGGGATCGCCGCGGCGCCGGCCGCGCCGCCTCGGCAGGGCTCCCTGCCGGGGCTCGGCGTCGGGGCGCGAGTTGGTCTAGAATTGAGCGATGTCCGCGCTCACTCGGCTCGTTCTCGTCGGCGTCGCGTTCTCGCTCGCTGCCTGCGGTGGCGAGCCGGAGGAGAGCGAGACGCCGCTCGAAGCGGCGGAGCTCTTCGCCGCGGTGGATCCGATGATCGGCACGGGCGGCATCGGCTTCGGGGTGGGCTCGGCATACCCGGGCCCCGCGGTGCCCTTCGCGATGATCCACCCGAGCCCCGACTCGCGGAGCGCGTCGAGCCCCGGCGCGGACTTCTACCATTGCTCCGGGTACTACTACGACGACGCCTTCATCGGCGGCTTCAGCCTCCTCCACTTTCACGGTACGGGCGCGAACGACTACGGCGTGGTGTCGTTCATGCCGACGCTCGGCATGAGCGACCAGAAGACCACCGCGGATGGCTACCGCGCGGGCTTCTCGCACGCCGACGAGCACGCGACCCCGGGCGCGTATCGCGTCCGCCTCGCCGATGGCATCGAGGTCGAGATCACCTCGAGTCTTCGCGCGGCCCTCTTCAGGTACGGCTTTCCAGAAGGGGCGGCGCCGGTGGTGTTGCTCGATCTCGGGCACGGTCTCGGCGGCGGCCGTACGCTCTCGGGCTCGGTCACCATCGATCCGGCGAGCGGCGAGCTCGAGGCGGCCATGCATTCGTTGGGTGCCATGAGCAGCCGCTTCGGCGGGTACGAGGTCTACGCGCGCGCCGCGTTCGACGTCGCGCCGAAGGCGGTCGGCGTGTGGGACGACGCGGGGCGGCGCCCGGGCGAGGCGACCGTGTCGAGCCTCGCGCCGGAGGGCGGCGCGACCTCGGTCGGCGGCTACCTCGAATTTCCACCCGGAACCCGGACGGTGACGATGCGGGTCGCGGTGAGCTTCGTGGACGCGGCCGGCGCCGAGAAGAACCTCGCGGCGGAGGCGCCCGGCTTCGAGTTCGACGCGATGCGCGCCGCGGCCGAGGCCGCCTGGCGGAGCGAGCTCGGCCGCGTCGAGATCTTCGGCGCGAGCGAGCGCGACACCACGCTCACCGCCACCGCGCTCTACCATGCGCTCCTCATGCCCACGCTGATGAGCGACGTGGACGGCCGCGTGGTCGCCATGGATGGGAGCGTCACCTCGACCGCTCGCCCGCGCTACAGCGATTTTTCCCTGTGGGACACCTACCGCACGCTCCATCCGTGGCTCCTCCTCGCCGAGGATCCGAGGAACGCCGATTTCGCAGCCTCGCTGGTGGCCATGGGCCACGAGGGCGGCGCGGTGCCGCGCTGGTCGCTCGCGCACGGCGACGCCCACTCGATGATCGGCTCGCCCGGCGAGATCGTGCTCGCCGAGTCCGCGCTGAAGGGTGTCCGCTTCGACGACGAGGGCGCGGCCTACGACGTCGCGCGGGTGGCCGCCTTCGAGGAGTCGCCCGGGCCGTCGGGCGGGCGCGGGCACGTCGCTGACTACATCGCGCACGGCTACGTCCCGGCCGACGCCTCGGACGGCTCGGTATCGGAGACCCAGGAGTACGCGGTGGCCGACGGCGCGCTCGCGGCCTGGGCGGCGCGCCTCGGACGCGACGCCGATCACCAGGTGCTGGCCGCACGCGCAAAGAGCTACGCCGGGCTGTTCGATCCCGAGCTCGGGTTTTTTCGAGGAAAGAACGCGGACGGCTCGTTTACCACCTGGGTCAGCCCGACCCAGATGTCGAACGACTACGTCGAGGGCAACGCCTGGCAGTACCTGTGGATGGCGCCGCACGATCCCGACGGCCTCGCCGAGGTGCTCGGAGGCGAGGAGGCCGCGCTCGCTCGCCTGCGCGGCTTCTTCGACGACTCGATGGACGAATCGCCGATCGTCGGAGCGCGGCTCTACTACTGGCAGAGTAACGAGCCGGACATCCACGCGCCGTGGCTCTTCACCGCCTGGGGCTCGCGGGCGGACACCGCGCGCGTGAACGACTGGATCGTCCGCGAGCTCTACGGCACCGGCCCCGACGGAATCCCGGGCAACGACGACGGCGGCACCATGAGCGCGTGGCTGCTGCTCGCCGACGCGGGCCTCTATCCCGTCGCGGGGAGCGACCGCTACCTGGTGGGCGCGCCGCGGTTCCCGCGCATGGTGATCCATCGCGAGAGCGGCGAGCTTCGGATCGAGGCGAGGCCGGCGCCCGCGCCGGGGCTGGTCCCGGGCAGGATCACACTCGACGGCCGGCCGCTCGAAGGCGCCACCGTCACCCACGGCGAGCTCGAAGGGGCGCACCAGCTCGTCTTCCACATGATCCGCGGCTGAGCGAAGGAGGAAAGGGAGCTGTCGGTTCGGCGCGGAATCTGCGCGGAGCGCTCGCGCGCGCTTGTCGTCGCGCCCGGCTTTTGCTACCGGGATTCGAGCATGCTCCGCCGCCCGCGCTCGTCGAAGCTCGCCCGCGCGGTCCCGATCATCGCGGCGGCGCTGGTCGTGCCGGGGGTCGCGCGCGCGCAGGCGGGAGACGAACCGGCGGAGGAGCGGGGCGCCGGCGCAGTCCCGGGCGGGAGCTCGGGCGCGGTCGCGCGTCCGGCGCCGCCGGGCGCGCCGCCGAGCCCGGCGGCGGTGGTGCCGCCCAAGCTCGAACACTTCGAGGAAGCGCCGTACCCGCCCGAGGCGCTCGCCGCGGGGCTCACCGCGGACGTCGTCCTCGCGCTCACCATCGACGCCACCGGCGCGGTGACGCAGGCCGAAGTCCTCGAGCCGGCCGGGCACGGCTTCGATGAGGCCGCGCGGGCGGCGGCGCTCGGATTTCGGTTCTCGCCGGCCACCCGCGGCGGCGCGCCGATCCCGGTGAAGATCAAGTACAGGTACTCCTTCACGCTCGAGGAGGCGCCACCCGCGCCCGCGCCCCCGCCGCCCAAGACGGGGAACCTCGGCGGACGCATCGACATCGCCGGCACCGACACGCCGCTCGCCGGCGCGACGGTCGTCGTCACCACGCCGAGCGGTGCGGTCGAGCGCCTGGTCACCGACGCTCAGGGACGCTGGGAGCTCACCCTGCTTCCACCAGGGAAGTACTCGCTCGAGGTCCGGGCGGTGGGCTTCGTCACGGTCGAGCAGACGGAGGAGGTCGTCGCCGGGGAGGCCGCGCACGTGACCTATCGCCTCGCGCCGGAGAGCGAAGGGATCGAGGTCACCGTGCAGGGCGAGCGTCCGCCGCGCGAGGTCACGCGCCGGACGCTCGAGCGCCGCGAGATCTCGCGCATCCCGGGCACCGGCGGGGACGCGCTCCGCTCCATCTTGAGCTTGCCCGGAGTGGCGCGCCCGCCGGCCATCGCCGGCCTGCTCATCGTTCGTGGCTCCTCGCCCCAGGACAGCGCCATCTTCATCGACGGCACCTGGGTGCCGCTCGTCTATCACTTCGGCGGCTTGTCGAGCGTGGTCCCGACCGAGCTCCTCGACCGCATCGACTTTTATCCCGGCAACTTCAGCGCGCGCTACGGTCGAGTGACGGGCGGCATCGTGGACGCGGGGCTCCGCGCGCCCGACACGCGCTGCACCGGGCCGTACGGGAAGCCGAGCGACAAGGATGGCTGCTATCACGGCATGGCGCAGGTCGATCTCATCGACGCGCGCCTGATGCTCCAGGGGCCGCTCGGCCCGGTCAAGGGCTGGACGTTCGCGGCCGCCGGGCGGAGGAGCTGGATGGACGCGTGGCTCAAGCCCGCGCTCGAGCAGGCGGGCGCAGGGGTGACCACCGCGCCGGTCTATTACGATTACCAAGTCATCGCCGAGACGCGGCCCACCCGTGACTCACGGGTCAGCCTGCGCGCGTTCGGCTCCGATGATCGTCTCGACATGCTCATCACCGACCCGGCCTCCGAAGATCCGGGCTTCGGCGGCAACCTGACCTTCGGCACCGCGTTCTGGCGCATCCAGGGGCTCTACAGCGGCAAGCTCGCGCGTGACGCGGAGCTCTCCTCGATGCTGTCGGTCGGGAAGGATGCTCTCGATTTCTCCGTCGGAACCTTCAATTTCGCGCTCGTCGCGCATCCGATCGAGCTGCGGAACGAGCTCGGCTGGCGGGTCGCCGAGGGCTTCAAGCTGAACCTCGGCATGGATTACTACGCGGCGCCTTACGATGCCGGAGTGCGCGCGCCGCAGCCTCCGCGTCCCGGCGAGCCCGACCCGGGGCCGTTCTCCACGCGGCCGCCCATCGACGCGCACTTCAAGGGCACGGTGTTCCGACCTGCGTGGTACGCGGAGGCCGAGCTCACCCCGACGCGGCGCCTCCGCGTCGTGCCGGGCGCGCGCCTCGACTACGCGCGCGACACCGGGCATCTCGATTTCAGCCCGCGCCTCAACGCGCGCTACGATGTAGTGTCGCCTCACGATGAGGGCGCCGGCGACGACTCCGCGCCGCGTCACCTCCGCACCACGGTCAAGGGCGGCGTCGGTCTCTTCGCTCAGCCGCCGCAGTATCAGCAGACGACCAACGCCTTCGGCACCCCGGGGCTCTACTCGAACCGCGCCATCCACTACTCGGTGGGCGTCGAGCAGGAGCTCAGTCGTCACGTCGAGGCGGACGTAGAAGGGTTCTTCAAGGATCTCTCGAGCCTCGTGTCGAGCGTGCCCGAGGGGACCGGATATCGCTACGGCAACGACGGCTCGGGCTACGTCGTGGGGCTCGAGACGCTCATCAAGTACAAGCCAGACAAGCGCTTCTTCGGCTGGATCGCCTACACCCTGTCACGAAGCATTCGGCAGACCGCTCCGGACGAGCCCGAGTTTCTCTATCACTACGATCAGACCCATAACCTGACCGCGCTCGGCAGCTACCGCCTCGGTCGCGGGTGGGAGTTCGGGGCGCGCTTCCGCATCGTGAGCGGCTCGCTCGTGACGCCGGTGCTCGCCGGGATGCCCGCGCTCTACGCGGCCGACGCGGGCGCGTACACGCCGCTCCAGGGCGCCGTCGACAGCGAGCGGCTGCCGCTCTTTCACCAGCTCGACATTCGCGTGGACAAGCGCTGGCAGTTCGAGGACTGGCGGCTCTCGGCGTACCTCGACGTGCAGAACGTCTACAATAACGCCGCGATCGAGGGGATCTCTTATAACTACAATTATAGCCAGCACACCTATCAGAGCGGGCTCCCGATCCTCCCCAGCGTCGGGGTTCGAGGTGAGTTCTAAGATGCGCGCCACTCTCGTCAGCCGCGCGGTCGCGCTCGGCCTCGCTCTCGCGGCGAGCGGTTGCGGGCCGCAATTCGATCCGGCGAGCAAGGTAAACAGCCTCCGCATCCTCGGCGTGACGAAGAGCGCCCCGTACGCGCGTCCGGGGGAGACGGTCACGCTCGACATGCTCTGGCACGACGCCTCGAAGGCGGCGCCGCGCACGGTGCGGGCGATGTGGATGGGTGGCTGCTTCGATCCGCCGGGCGATCTCTACTACGGCTGCTTCCCGCAGCTCTATCAGGCGGCCGCGCAGCTCGGTGGGAGCCCGAGCCCGGGGCCAGCTCCGACGCTGGGCTTCAATTCGAGCTCATTTTCGCTCGAGATCCCCACGAGCCTCCCCGACGGGCAGCCGATCCTGCGGAGCTCTCCGGACCCTCGGATGCCGCCCTACGGCGTCGCGTACGTCTTCTTCGCGCTGTGCGCGGGCGAGCTGGGCTTCGAGGCGCCGACCTCGGAGGCCGATTTTCCGCTCGTCTGCCGGGACGCTTCGGGCAAGGCGCTCGGCCCGGACGATTTCGTCGCGGGCTATTCGTCCATCTACCTCTATGACGGGTACAGAAACCTGAACCCCGAGCTTTCGCGCACCTTCACCTTCAACGGACAGGCAGACGTCCCGGCGGACTGCGTCGGGGACGAGTGCCTCGTGACGGCGTGCTCGCTCGGCCTGCCCGAGCCGACGCGCTCCGGCGGATGCGACGAGCCCTCGCCGCTCGAGCCGCCCGAGCCCATCGACTGCGCGGGCGGGGACGCCCGCTGCGTGCCGCATTGTGACGACAATGGCGGCCCGGACTGCCCGGAGCTCACGCTGAAGCCGGCGATCCTGCGAGCGAGCGTCGAGCCCGATCGGCTCGCGGCGGACACCGGCGGTGGGCGCGGGCTCACCGAGCAGATGTGGGTCCGCTACTACGCGACCTCGGGCACGCTCGCCTCGGAGGTGCGGCTCGTGAACGACGCAAAGCGCGGCTGGAACGAAGACTACGGCACCACCTTCCGCGCGCCGAAGCGCCCGGGACCGGTCACCGTGTGGGCGGTCGTGCAGGACAACCGGGGCGGCGCGGCGTGGACGCGCATGAGCCTCGTGGTGCGCTGAGGCGGCCTGACGACGCGCTGCGGGCCGGGTGGCCCGAGCCAGCCGGCCTCTCGGCTGGGCACCCGGCGCGGTTCCGCGCCGGACCGACAACCCCCCGGAGCGTCAGTTGCACGCGGGCGCGAAGATGTGAATCGCGGTGTCCGCCGCCTCGGGTGGTGTCGTCGTGCGCGGCGTGCTGACGAAGCCGAAGCGGTCGCCGCCGGCGACGCCGAGTGAGCGCGCGGCATGTGGGAGCACGAACGAGGCGCCGCCGCGCGTGAGCTTCGGGTCCCTCGTGTCGTCGCGCACCACGGAGTAGACGTTCGCCCCCAGGGTGGGGTCGGAAGGGAGGCCCGTGGTGGCGACCACCGCGCCGGCGCCGACGAGCGCGAGCGGCCCGACGCGATCGGCTGCGTCGGGGTCGAAGGGCGGATACGTCTCGAGCACGACGCTCACGCCGTCATCGAAGCTGTCCGCGTGGCCGTGGAGCGGCCAGCGCAAGATCACGCCGTCCCCGTAGCGCACGCCGGCCCCCTCGTCGGTGGCGACGTGGTTGGTGAGCCAGACCACCGAGCCGTCGAAGCCGCTCGCGAAAACATGGGCGGGCAGGGAGTTCGGTACGTCGCCCGCGCCGGTCATCGCCTGCTCGGGCGAAGGCTGTGCGTTCACGGTACCCGCGTTGGTCTCGAGGCTGAAATACCCGAGGTACGACGCGGGGTCCGTGGTGTCGACGCGGAACGCGACCAAGCGGGTGCCGCTCGAGCCGATCACGTTTGCGTCAGTCGCGAGGCCGGTGGAGAGCTGCATCGCGAGCGTCGAGTCGTTGGCGGTGGGGGGCGTCAGATACGCGGCGGGAAAGAGCGATTTATGCCACACGATGAACGCGCTGCCCGGCTCGCCCGGGAAGCCATAGCTGATGCCGTCGGTGAACGTGACGGCGCTGGCGGTCACCTCGCACCTCGTGCTCGTCGGGCCCGAGGGCGGTTCGAGCCACGCCAGGTTGAGCCGGCCGTTCAGCGCGGGCCCGAGCACGAGCAGTCGCCCGCCGGTGGCGACCAGACGCGTGATTTGAGTCCCGAAGAACGGGGTGTCGATGATGAGCGGCTCCGGGTGGCTCGGATCGGTGATGCGCCAGCCGAAGAGTCTCCTGTCCGTTACGGCGAAGATGTAGTCGCCGAACGCCGCCACGCAGCGCGCCGGAGAGCCCGCGCAACCGAACGGCTCCCCGAGGTCGATGCGACCCGAGTGGAACCCGAGGGGCGAGGGGGCGCCGCAGGTGTTGGTCGCCTCGTTGCAGCTTCGCACCTCGCAGGCCGCGGCGGTCGGGCAGCGTGAGTAGACGCAGGTATTGCTCACGCACTCACCTTCGTAGCAGCCGTTCGCGGGGCAGTCCGAGCTGTCCTTGCAGGGGCCTCCCGCGCCGCCCGTCCCGCCGGTGGCCGGCGCACCGCCGCTGCCGCTCGCTCCGCCGGCGCCGCTCGTGCCGCCCGTGCTGGTGCCGCTTCCGGCAGCGCCGCGGCTCATGAGGCTCTCGTCGAGGCCGAGGCTGCACGAGGCGAGCCCGGCGGCGAGGAGCGCGCCCGAGATGCAGGCCTTCACGAACTGCGCGCGCATCAGAAGCTCCCTTCCGCCAAGAAGGCGCTCGGCGTCGCGCGGAGCCCGACCGTCGCCTTCGCCGCGCCACGCCCGCCGGTCGACTGCCAGAGCACGAGCCCGACCCCGCCGGCGGTCAGCACGCCTCCCGCGATGAGCATCAGGTTGGTGTTTCGTTCGAGCGATTTCGCGTGGTCGTAGGTATCCCGGGTCGGCGTGCCATCGTAGGCGCTCTTGGCGTCATTCGCCGATAGACCGAGGAACACCGCGCCGCCGAGGGCCCCGAGGCCCGCGCCGGCGAGCGCGTAGCCGACCGTCCGTAGCGTCGCGCTCCCGCTCGAGGGCCGCGCGTCATTCGACTCGGGGTCGACGGGGTGCTTGGCCGGGGGCGCGAGCGGGGTGGCTCGCGGTATCGCGGCGCCGTCACGAGCGGGCGCGCGCGTGTCGACCTCGACGGTTGCGCCCGCGGTGAGCGAGACCACGCGCCGTTCGACCTGGCCGGTGGCCTTGATGATGAGCAGCGTGTGCTCGCCGGGCTCGCCGTGTAGCCGCACCGACGCGTGAAACTCGCTGTGGCCGCCGAGCTGCACCTTGGTCGAATCGTCTCCCAGGACCACGACCGTGCCGAGCTCCTGCTCGAGCGCGTCGAGCCGCTCGCGCGCGCGCGCGGCTTGGCTCTCACTCAGCTTTGGTGTGGAGAGCGCCAAGGAGAAATCGTCCGCTGCGCGCGCGGGCTCACCGGCCATCTCCCACGCTTGGGCCGCGGTGTAGAGCGCGACCGCGTGGGCGTGGAGCGCGCTGGCCGCCTCGAACCCGAGCGCGGCCTCTTTGTAGCGCTGGTCCTTGAACGATCTCGCGGCGTCCGTGTAGAGCCGGCGAGCTTCTGCGAGGGTGTTCGCGTCCTCGGCCTGCGCGATGGGCGTGAAAGCGAGCGCGGCAAGCCCGAGGCACATCGGCGCGATGGCGCGGCGGAGACTCGACATCTCCCGAGGTATAGCAGGCAGCCGAGCCTATCGACCCTAGAACGGGTTCTCGGGAATATCCGGCTTGCCCGGCTTGGGAGCCGCGGGCTTGGCGGCGGCGGGCTTCGGCGCCGCGGCGGGCTCGTCCGCCGCGGGCTTCATCGCGGTCGCGGCCGGCGGCTCCGCTCTCGCCGCGGTCGCGGCGCTCTCTAGCGGCGCTGCGCGCGCCGCCGGCGCGTCGCTGGCCTTCGCGAGGAGCACGTCGAGCACCTCGCCCGTGCTGTCGTCGACGCGCAGCACGTCTTCCTGGTACCCGTCCGCGCTCACCTTCAAGAGCTCGACGCCGCCCGGTGGAGGTCGCGGGATCTCGCGCGCGATCGCGGGCAGCGGTTTGCCGTCGAGCTCGAACCTCACGCCCTCCGACGGGATCACGAGCCGCAGGCGAATCGGCGGACCACGGGTCGGCTCCTTGGCTGCCGCCGAGGGTGATGGGCTCTTCGGCGCGGCCGGCGGCGCGGGCGCCGAGACCGCGAGCTCCGCGCTCGGCGCGGCGGTTCCTCCGCGCGAGAGGAAGATGGCGGCGCCGACCATCGCGAAGACCGCGAACGCCCCGAGCCCGAGCCCCGCGCCGAGCAGCGCGGGGCTGCCGCGCTTGGAGGTGAGCGGGGCGCCGAACTGGTGCGGCGCGGGCGTGCCGCCCGGGGTGAGGTGCGTCATCACGCTCACGCGGCTCACCTGGCTCGGATGCGAGCCCGGCGCGCTCGCGCTCTCCACCGGCGGCGGCAGGCTCGGCGTCGGCACCAGCGCCGGCGCGCTCGACTGCATCAACTGGCGAATGCGCGCCATGCGCTCGTCCACCATCGCGCCCACCCGCTCGCGCACGAGCGTCCCGACCTGCGTCTCGGTGACGACCGCCCCCGAGCGCGCGATCCACTCCTCCAGCGCGACCCGCATGCGGTCGGCCGTCGGGAACCGCTGCATGGGATCCATCGCCATCGCCCGGAGGACGATCGCCTCGAGCTCCCGCGGGTATCCCGGGACGAGCACGCTCGGCGGGTCGAAGGTGCCGGCGAGGATCTGCTTGACGGTGCCGAGCTGACTCTCGCCCGAGAAGGGACGCTGCCCGGTGGTGGCCTCGTAGAGGACGATGCCGAGCGCGAAGACGTCGCTCCGCCGATCGACCCGCGAGCCCGCCGCCTGCTCGGGGGACATGTAGGCCGCCTTGCCCTTGATCTGACCGATGGTGGTGGCCTCGTGGGCGCTGCCGAGCGCCTTGGCGACGCCGAAATCCGTGACGCGAGTGTTGCCGTCCACGCCGATGAGGATGTTCTGTGGCGAGACGTCGCGGTGCACCACGCCGAGACGGTTGCCGTTCTCGTCGCAGAGCTCGTGGGCCGCGTGGAGCCCCGCGCAGGCGTCCGAGACGATGCGGGCCGCGATGCGCGCGTTCAGGCGCTCCGCGGTGGGCGCGCGCTCGGGCGAGGCCGGCCGCCGCGGCTTGAGCACGCGCGCGAGGCTCTCTCCGTTCACCCACTCCATGGCAAGATAGAGCGTCCCGTTCTCTTCGCCGAGATCGAAGATCTCGCAGACGTTCGGGTGGTGCACCCCGGCCGCGATGCGCGCCTCGTCGAGGAACATCGTCTCGAACTCCTGGTCCATCGCGAGCGCCGGGAGGATGGTCTTCACGGCGACCGTCTTCGAGAAGCCGCGCTGGCCATGCTGCTTGGCGGCCCACACGCGCGCCATGCCTCCCTGCGCGACGCCGAGCAGGATCTCGTAGCGGCCGAGCCGCACGCCGGGGCCGACCTCACCCGGCCCGAGCCCGGTGCTCGGCGCTCCGCTTGGACTCATCACGGCGGCCAAAGTATACCAACTCGGCCGCCGCGCGCGCAGCTCGACGGCGGGCTCGATGGTTGGCCCGGCGGTCGGCCCGCCGGTCGAAGCGCGGGCGAAGCTCGGCCGAGCCGTGCGAACCGGCGGGGTCCCGCCCGATCAGAAGTCGTTCTGGTGCTGGAGCACGGCCGCGCAGGCGGCCGACGGGTCCGCCCCGAGCGACCAGTCCGGGGCGCCGTACTGCCCGTCGACGCGGAGCATGCGATAGGGGCTCTCGCTCTTCTCGACGTGGAACGTCGGCAGGCTGCGGATGGCCTCGCTCACCGAGATCACGCCGTTCGACACGGTCACGTCGGCGCCCACCACGTTGTAGAGGATACTCGCGTCGACCGTGCCGGCCATCTCGCACGAGCTCTTCACCGTCCCTTCGAGCGAGGGATCGATCTGCAGGTCGAGCCAGGCGCGCCCTTGGATGGTGGTCCCCGCCTCGGACGGGTCGTCGTTGTTGCACGGCACGTTGTCGGTGATGTCTTGCTGGGTGCGGCCGCACACGTGCAGCGTGATGCCCGGGAAGCCGTCGCCGTCGTCGTCGCGTAGGGTCGAGCAGTCGCTCACGCAGGCCACCTCACACTGGTTGGTGCGGCCGACCGTGGTCGAGCCGCAGGAGCCCGAGCTCGCGTTCCAGGTCGGCAGCTCGGGAGCTGGCTTCGACGACCCAGCCACGAAGAGGACCTTCTCCGTGCTGAGGGTCGCGCCCGGCGCGGCGCCGCTCAGCGAGGCGGTCACCGGAGCGAGCGCGATCTTCGGCATCGCGTCGAGGAGCGCCTTGGGCACCGGGAGCTCCATCTTGACCGTGGTGTTCGAGCAGCTGCCGACTCCGCCCTCCACCGTGGGTAATTCCACCGAGCAGACGTGCGGCGTGACCGCGTCGAGCTTGCTGGGATCGGAGGGGTCCTGGTGGACCTCGAGGTAGAGAAAGAGCGTCGCCTCTTGGCGTTGCTCGGCGGGGCAGAGCGTGACGGTGCCGCCCGGTTGCGCCGTGAGGCTCACCGTCAGGCGGGCCTTGGCCGCCCAGAGCCCCGAGAGCGCGAGCGACGCGGGCTCATCGCACTCGATGGCGCTCCCGCCGCCGGTGCCGACTCCTGCCGCGCCTCCGGTCGCGCCGCCGCCCGTCCCGGCCGTGCCGCCGCTGCCGCCGGCGGCGTCTTCCGAACCGCAACCCGGCAGCGCGAGCAGACCCCAGACCGAGAGCAGCGCTCCCATCGCCAAGCGTGAGCCCGTCACCAGCGCCATTCGATGTCCCTCCGACAGCGAGAGCAGGGATTCTGCTCGACCAAGCGCCTAGCTTACCGGAGCCCGCGCGCGTCTTCAACGGCCGTAGCGTGACGAGCTCGTCGCCGGGAGCGGGGCTCGCGCCGCGCCAAGCCCCGGGCCGCGAGCGCGCGCCTTGGCTCTCGCGCTCGCGCGAGTGGTAGGGTCGCCCGGCGCGGTGCGGATCCTCTTTCGTCTCTTCCTGGTTCTCCTCGACCTCCTGCTCTTGCCGCTCCGGCTGGTGCGCCGCGCGCTCGCGGCGCCGCGGGGCGCGTATCTGCGCGTCGACGTGGACGGCTGGGTGGCGGAGATCGCGCGGCCGCGAGCATTTTGGGACCGGTCGCCCCGGCGGCTCTCGCTCCATGCGCTCCGCGAGGTGCTCGCGCTCGCCGGCGCGGACGCGCGCGTCCGCGGAGTCGTGGTCGTGCTCGAGCGCTTCTCCGGTGGGATGGCGACCGCGACCTCGCTCCGCGAGGCGCTCGGCGCGCTCCGCGCCGCCGGCAAGGAGCTGGTCGTGTATCTGCCGAGCGGCGGCGGGACACGCGAGCTGTTCGTGGCGTCGGCGGCGGATCGGCTGGTCCTCGGACCTGCGACGAGCGTGTCCGCGCTCGGCTTCGCGGTCGAGGCGCCCTACTTGAAGGGCGCGCTCGACCGCGCCGGCGTCGAGGCCGAGGTGTTCGCGCGCGGGCGCTACAAGACGGCCGGCGAGCGGCTGGTCGCGGCCCGGATGAGCGACGCGGAGCGCGAGCAGCTGAGCGGGGTGCTCGACACCGCCTGGGAGGCGCTCATCGACGCGCTCGCGAGCGGTCGTCGGGTCGAGCGCGCGGTCGCCGAGGGCTGGGTGAACGAGGGACCGTGGCCGGCCGCGGAGGCGGTCGCGCGCGGGCTCGCGGACGCCGTGCTCGACGAGGACGAGCTCGCGCGCGCGCTCGCGCCGGCGCTCCCCGACGGCGCGCCGATGATCGACGCCGCGCGATACGGGGCGCGCCGCCGCCTCCGGTTCCGGCCGCTCGTGCGCCCGCGATACCTCGCCGTCATCGAGGTCCACGGTCCGATCGCGTCGGCGCGGCCGCTCGCCTGGTCGTCGATGGCCGTCGATCGGGCGGTGTGTGGTGCAATGAAGCGCGCCCTCGACGATCCCCGCGCGCGCGGCGTGATGGTGCACATCGACTCGCGCGGCGGAAGCGCGCTCGCCTCCGAGCGGATGCTGCGTCAGCTCACGCGCCTCGCCGCCAAGAAGCCGGTGGTGGCCTGCATGGGGGACGCCGCGGCGAGCGGCGGCTACCTGGTCGCGATGGGCGCCGGCGTGATCGTCGCTCAGCCGACCACCCTCACCGGCTCGATCGGCGTGATCGCCGCGCGCTTCGTGGTGGGGCCCCTCCTCGACCAGCTTGGCGTCACGACCGAGGTGGTGAAGCGTGGAGCGCGCGCCGATCTGACCTCACCCGCGCGTCATCTCGACGAGGGCGAGCGCGCGGCGATGGAACGAGAGCTAGACGCCGTGTATGGCTCCTTCGTCGACGCGGTGGCGCGCGGGCGTGGCATCACGCCGGAAGCCGTCTTGCCGCTCGCCGGGGGACGGGTGTGGAGCGGCCGCGACGCGCGCGCGCACGGGCTGGTCGATGCGCTCGGCGGCTTCGACGTCGCGCTCGCCGAGCTGCGCCGGCGGGTCGGGCCGGGCGCCGAGCGGCTCGAGCCCCAGGTGATCCCCGGCGGCCGCGGGGGCTCGCCGCTCGCCGCGCTACCGCGCCTCATGGGCGGCGTCGCGGCGAGCGGCGCGCTCGCGGAGCTCCTCGCGCTCGCGCTCGCTACCTCGGGCGCGACCGGCTGGCTCTATTGCCCGACGCGCGAGATGAGCGATTGAACGGCGCTCAGCGCACCAGCGCGGTGCCGGCGGCCGACAGCGAGTCGCTCGTCCACGGCTGGCTCACGAGCGTGTCGCTCGCCTTGGTCGCCAGCGCGTAGCTCACCACGGTGGGCACCGCGCCGCCGCCGCTCGCTGCCGAGCCGACCCCGAAGAGCCCGTCCGCGCCGTCGAAGGCGGGCTTCGTGGGCACCCCGATGAGCGCGTCACCGGGCCCGGCGCCGGTGAGGTCCCAGAGTGTCCAATGCTCGGTGAACGATGGGTCGAAGCGGTTCAAGAGCACCCGATTTCCGCCGAGGTGAAGGAGCCCCGAGACGAAATCGTCGGCCGCCGGCTGCCACCGCACGGTGGTCGCGCCGGTCGTGAGGTCCACGAGCTCGACGCCGGCGTGCGAGCGCGCCGCGCCCCCGGCCTCGTAGCAGCCCGCGGCGGTGACGATCAGGCGCGCGTTCGCCAAGTCCAGCGCCACGCTGGTCGGGTTGACGAGCTCGAGCTCGATGGGCGCTCCGACCAGCGCGTCGGTGGTCGTGTCGAGCGCGATGATGAGGCTCTTCGCGTTCGGGCAGGCGAGCTTGTAGTCGGGCGCGGTGATGGTCGAGCGGTCGATCCGCCCGAGGGACATGTAGGCGCGATTTCCAGCTCGATCGATGACCAGGCTGTCCGCGTCGACGCTCCCGTCGCCGTCGCCCGCCACCGCGAACGAGGAGAGGTCGACGCGCTTCTGCACCGAGTGCTCCGTGAGATCGAGCACCGCGAGGTGATCCCGCCCATAGAGCGTCACGTAGGCCTTTTGTTGGTTCGTCGCGGAACCGGTCGGGCTCGCCGTCACGTCGATGGTCGCCGTGATCGAGCCGTCGGCGCCGAGGACGTCTACCTGGTCGGCGGTGCGCTCGAGCGCGAAGCCGAGCCCGCCGCTCGCCGCCGGTACCGCATCGCCGTCGGCGATGGACGCCCGCCCGAGCACGGTCTTCGCCACCGGATCGACGGTCGCGATCTCGGTCGTCGTCGCGAAGTCGGTGCCCGCCACGAGCAGACGCTCAGCGACGCCGCTCACCGCCGTCACGACCGCGATGCTGGTTGGATTGGCGGGGCCGGAGCTCGCGCCGCCGGTGCCGCCGGCCGCGCCGCCCTGACCCCCAGCCCCGGCGCTTCCCGCCGAGCCCGCGCTTCCTGCTGCGCCGCCGGAGCCAGCGCTTCCAGCCGCGCCGCCGGAGCCAGCGCTTCCCGCCGCGCCGCCGGAGCCAGCGCTTCCTGCTGCGCCGCCGGAGCC
This sequence comes from Polyangiaceae bacterium, assembly GCA_035063585.1. GTDB lineage: Bacteria > Myxococcota_A > Polyangia > Polyangiales > Polyangiaceae > JAPSGB01. The sequence continues at coordinate 52,746 of JAPSGB010000020.1, read as the reverse complement.
AGCGCTTCCCGCCGCGCCGCCGGAGCCAGCGCTTCCTGCCGCGCCGCCCGACGAGCTCGCGCCGCCGGTCCCGGCCGGCTCGTCGTCGTCACTGCAGCCCGTGTTGAAGCTGAGCACGAGCGCGCCGAGGAGGATCCCTGTTTTCCATGTATTCATTCGTCGACTCCGTGAAATGCCGCCACCCGCGGCCGAGGAGAGCGCTCGGTGTGGTGGCAGGCGCGATGGACGGAGCCGCGAGGGCGGCTGCTTCCTCGCGCTCCGACACCCCGCGGAGTCGCTCCGGACGAGCCCGCGCCGGCATGGCGACGGGCGGTGAGGCGGGGCAGGTCTCCTGGCTTCCGGATCGATCTCGCGCGAGCCCTTCCCGGGCTCTGCGCCCAGTGGTCGTGCTCGCGTTCGTCCCCGGTTACAGTGGCGGGGGCCGCGCCGGTGTCACACCGGCTTCCCTTGTCCGTCTCACGATGGGTCGCTCGACCCATCGCGAGTTCAGATAGCACGGCGGGCGGAAGCCCGTCCATCGCGAATCGCCGCGTGGCTCCCGCTTCGGAGGCTCGCCGCGGCTGGCGCGGCGGATCTCGGGGGAGCGCGTGAGCGATTATTGCAGATTGCTCGCGGATGGACGACGCTATCGCCGTAGACTTCCCGCGCGCCTCGGGCGTTCATGGCACAATCTCCGAGAAATCATCCTCCGCTCGCACACGGCGCGGTCGTCAATGACCGCTACGAGATCCGCCAGAGTCTCGGCAAGGGTGGCATGGGCGAAGTGTTTCTCGCCTATGACCGCAGCACGCAGCAGCCGGTCGCGCTCAAGGTCGTGCGCGAGGAGTCCCGCATGCCGGGGGACGACGAAGCGCTCCGGCAGGAGCTCCTGCTCGCGCGCTCGGTGAGCCACCCGAACGTCTGCCGCGTGCACGACCTCGCCCCGAGCGCCTGGGGCCCGATCCTGGTGATGGAGCAGATCGCGGGGCAGACGCTCCACACGCACATCCGGCGACGCAAGGCTCAGGGCGGCTACACCGCCGACGAGTTTCGCAAGATCGCGAGCGAGGCCGCCGCTGGGCTCGCGGCCATCCACGCCCAAGGGCTCGTCCACGGAGATCTCAAGCCCGGCAACGTGATGGTGACCAATGACCGCGCCATCATCCTGGATTTCGGCTTCGCCCAGGAGCGCGCGCGGCTGAGCGCGCGTCGCCCCGGCGCGCCGCCCGACGGCGGCACCCCGAACTACATGGCGCCCGAGCGGCTCCGCTCGGGTGGCGCCAGCCCCGAGGACGACATGTACGCCCTTGGGCTCACGCTCTGGGAGATGTGGACCTGCCGCGTCCCCGAGCCGGGTTATCGGCCTCGCGCCAAGCCCATGCGCTCGCAGATCATGTTCGACGTCCCCTCGGGCTTGTCGGTCGAGGAGGTAAAGCAGATCTTTCGGTGCTTGAGCGAAGATCCCGAGCTTCGCCCCTCCGCGCGGCACCTCAGGTTCTTCAACCCGACCGCGCTCACCACGAGCCAGGTGCAGATCCCTCGCGAGCGCCTGTCTCCGGGACCGCCGCCGGGGCGCGGGGTGAGCGAGAGCTTCGTGCCAGGTGCGCAAGCGCTGCTCGTCACGTTCGCTTCCAACGCGACCGACTTGCCGGGCACCCTCTTCTCCCTCGACAAGCCGCTCATGTCGATCGGCCGGCGGAACAACCAGGACATCATGCTCCCCGAGGCGACCGTGTCCGGCGCGCACGCGACCGTGCGCTGGCAGGCCGGCTCCTGGGTGGTGGAGGACCTGGGCAGCACCAACGGCACCTACGCCGATCACAGCTTCGATCGGAAAAAGACCGTCACCATGCTCCACGGCGGCGAGGCTCAGCTTGGCGAGTGTCGCGTCAAGCTGGTGAGCTTCCACGAGGGCTCGCCGCAGCACGAGCGCGCGAAGAGCTACCTCGGCCGCCGCGATGGGCTCACCGAGCTCCTGACGCGGGATGAGATGGTGCGCGCGCTCGTCGATGACGCCGGCTTCGCGGAGTGGGACGCCGTACCGCTGTCGCTCGCGCGCTATCAGATCCGCGGCCCCAACCGGCACGTCAGCGAGCGCCCCACCATCCTCGAGATGCTCGCCTTGCGGCGCGCCGCGCAGCGCGTCGTCGAGCTCACCGAGATGCTCCTCCTGAGCATCATCCCAGGGACCGCCGGGCGCGTCGGGCCGCTGAAATTCGCCATCGCCATGACGGGCCCGAGTCTCGAGGAGGCGCGCCAGGTCGTCGAGCAGGTCGTCTCCCAGGTGCAAGGGCTCATGCCCGACGCGCTCGACCTCGCGGCGACGCTCGCGAAGGCCGAGCCGAATCAACCCGTTCAAGCCCTGCTCGACGCATGAACGCCGGGTAGGAAAGGGCTCGACTCCGCGCCGGCCCGGCGCATCGCGACGTTCTCATGACCGGTCCTCCTCGCCCATCGTTTCCGGCGCCCAGCGAGCCGAGCTTCAGGCGGCTCGGCGTCGGCGGTCCGGGGCGGGGCGGTGATCGACCGCTCCGCGCGCAGCTCGTGATCGCGCTGGTGGCGGGGCTGATCCTGCTGGCCGTCCCGCTCTATCTTTGGCGGCGCCCCGGGAGCGTCGTCGAAGCGAGCGCGAGCGCCAGCGCCGCGCCGAGCGCGGCACCCGCCGTCGAGGGGGTCGCGCTCGAGGCGGGCGCCGGCGAGCCTGTCGAGCTCGGCCCGGTACAGCGGGTGAAATGCGCGGCCTCGCCCGGCGCACGCGGCCAAGAGGGGAGCCTGTGCGATGCCCTGCCGTTCTTCGATGACGCGCTCGCGAAGGCGATCAAGGCCACCTTCGACTGCGCGCCGCGCACCGGCAAGGACGGCACCCTGAACTACGTCCTCACCGTGGATTTCGCCAGCAAGCGCGTGACGGTGTTCGCCGGGGCGAGCGGCCAATGGCGAGGCCCGCAGGCCAAGCGAGCGGTGAAATGCGTGGAAGGTGCGCTGCCGAAGCCTCCCTGGAGCACGATCCAGCATCAATATCGCTACTATCGACTCGCGATCCTCGCGCGCTACCCCGCACCGGGGACGGCCAGCGTGCCCGGGGGCGGGCCCGTGTTCGACGCTCCAGGGAAGTAGCGGCGCGCCTCAGCGGCGCTCCTTCGGCGGCGGCGGAACCGTCGGGACCATCGTCTTGGTGGTGAACTTCAGCTCACGATCCGCGTCACCCATGCGCTGCAGGAACAGCCCCGTGAACGTGCTGAAGAGCGCGTCGCCCGGGGCGGCGGTGCCGGTCCCGGTGGGCCGGGACACCCAGCGCTTGAGCTTCGCGAGGAGATCTTGGCTGACCGGGTTCACTTGCACCTTGGCGTGCAGGTACACGCTCGCGCCCGCTTGAACCTGTGAGCCGTCTCCGGTGAGCAGCCGAGTCACGTCCGCGCAGCGCCGGAGGACTCCCTCTATGGTCGCCGTCCATTGGGAGCGCACGCTGCCGGGACGAGTGAGCTCGATCCGAAATGCCTCCTGCCACACGTCGTAGGTCACCTTGCAGGTCTGGGCGGTGGTCGCCAGCGGGTCGCTCGAGCCGGCCTGGAAGAGCACCGCGGTGAGCACGATCCGGGTCGGCAGCCCCTGGCGCATCTTCTTCTGGATGTCGGCGTCCACCACGTCGCGGATCGACAGGCTCACGTAGAGGTGCTGGCGAGCACGGTCCCACTCGAACCGCGCGGCGCGCAGCGGTGGGTCGCCGTCGTCCTCGCCCTCCGCGCGCGCCACGAGCGGCGCGGTCACCGTAACCAAGAGGAGCGCCGCGAGCGCGAGCGCGAGGCGCGCGACGGCGCCGGGCATCGCCGTCACGGGGCGGCCTCATGGCGAGCCGGGATGAAGCCGAGGACGTTCGAGAACGCGAAGACGAAGCCGCCCGCGCTGGTGTCCATGCGAAACCCGAGGTTCGCGGTCAGATCGATGGGGATGCGCGCGGCCGCGCCGTAGCCGCGCGGCGGCGAGGTGATGTCACGTCGGCTCGCGACGCCGTAGATGCCAGCGCTGGTGAAGAAATCGATCCCGTAGACGGAGCGGTGCCCGCGGTAGAGCGGGATGCGATACTCGCCGCCGAGCTTCAGCGCGTAGTCACCGTAACGAACCTCGCCGATGTCGGTGTGCAAGAAGTTGGGCGGTGGGCGGCGATCGAAGTTCAGCCCGAGCACGCGCGCCGGCAGGAAATCGGTGAAGTCCCCGACGTAATACTGTTCGAAGAAGGGGGCGTTGCCGGCGATGGCGCCGCCGAACAACTCGAGGTGCACGACGTGAGCCCAGGGGAGCTCCCACCAGCGCGACAACGACACGTCGAAACGTTGGTAGTCGTAGTCGCTGCCGGATGGCGGGACGCCGGTCTCCGCGGCGAAGTTTCCGTACCACCCACGGGTCGGCAAGAAGGGATGATCCCGCGAGTCGTACTGGAGTGTGGCCCTCACCGTGGAGAGCACGCTGCGACCCGGATCGATGTGAAAATCGATGGGCTCTCGGTCGAGACCGCGGAGGTGAGACGCCACCGGGACCCGCGCGTCGATCGCCTCGAGGCGGTAGCTGACCCAGAGCTGGGTCGCGACCGAGAGATCACGTCCGGCGCCGAGCGAGCCGCCGAATCGCTCGTACTGGACGGTCGCGTAGTCCTCTATTCGCGAGGTCAGCCCACCGTCCGAGTAGAACACGTCGCGGTTGCCGAAGAAGTCGCGGGCGTCGTTGAAGAGCAGCGTCCCGGAGGTCATCCAGCTCGAGCCGAGGAAGGCCGGATCGAGGAAGCGCACGCGGAGCGCGAGCTGGTCTTGGGCAAGCCCGATCGCGGTCCCGAGCGTGATGCCGGTCCCGGCCAGGTTGGTCTCGGCGACGTCGACCCCCGCGTACGCCGTGAGCGGGCGCGCGCGGCCGTCGTTGTCGGCATCCGCGGAGAGCCCCATCCACAGATCGTTGACGATGATGGTGTTGCGCTCGACGACGTCGATGACCAGCACCACGTAGCCGCGTCGTGTCCCGCGCTTCAGGGAGAACTGAACCTCGCGGAAGAACCCGGTGCCGAGCAGGCGGTAGCGCGTGAGCTCGACCTCGGGATCGTCGACGTCGATGATGTCGCCCGGTCTGAACGGGACGTACCTCAGCACCACGCGCGGTCGGGTCTTGGTGTTGCCGCGGAGCTCGATTCCCTCGAGCGTATAACGGACGCTCGAAGGAGCGCTCGCGTCGGGCTCGTCGGGCGCGGCGAGGGGCGGCGAGACGGCCGGCGGCGGCTCGGGCGCCGGCGGCGTCGATGGCTCCGGCGCGGGAGCCGGCGCACCCGAGCCCCAGGTGTCCGGCGCGCCGGTCGCGGCCGGCGGCGCGGGCTCCTCGGCGGGTTCTGCCGCGGCCGGCTGCGCGTGGACGGCTCGCGTGGTGAGGGTCGCGAGGAGCGCCACCACCATGAGCGGCCAGCGCAGCGACGAACCTCGCGTCGCGACGCTCACGGGGCTCAGCGCGGCGTCGAGCCCGGCGTCGACTCGAGCCTCACCCCGGGTTGCTTGCGCGCCCGACATTGACTGGAGTCGAAGCTAACACCACTCCCGCTCATCACGCGAACGGCGACCGATAGGGTGGGATCACGAGAAAAATCTTCTTGATGCCGTCGGGGCCGCCGAGCGCCTGACCGGCAGGCGTCTGGACCCGAAGCAGCGCCTGGACGACCGTCACGCTGTTCGGCCTGAGCACGGTGTTGTCCGCGGTGACCTCGAACGTAACCGTCTGATCGCCGCGCACGCCGTAGAAGGTGGTGGCGTCGATCTTCACGTAGGGCTTGGGGGTCGCCGTGGACGCCACCGGAGCGATCGAGCTGATGAGCCTCATGGCGTCGAAGGGCTGACCGGAGTCCGGATCCGGCGGGTTATCGTATTTCGGATCGGGGAGCCCGTCTCCGGTGCAGTCGATACTTCCGGCGCAGGCGTAGCTCTTGGTTCGCGTGGTGACGTCGAGCAGTCCTTGGCCTGCGAGCAGACCGATCAGACGGACCACCTCCGAGGACACGTCGCCGTTCCTGGTGTCCTGCTCGGTGACCAGCGGCAGGCTCACCATGCTGCCGTCGAAGGCGCTCTTCGCGTAGATGCTCCCCGTCTTCTCGGCCAGGTCGACCAGCGCGAAGCGCGCCAGGTTCGCGGTCCCGGTATTGACCGACACGCCGACGATCTTCGCTCCGATCTTGGTCAGCGCCTGGAGCGCCTCGAGGTAGGTCTTGGTGCCATTCACCGCTACCCCGACCGGGCAGCCTGCCGTGATGGTGGCCGGGGGAACCACGTAGTCGTCTCCCGCCGGACAGGCGCCGCTCTTCGGCCCGTTATGGAACGGCGCGTCGGTGACGATCACGATGACCGGCAGCCGGCCGGCGCGGAAGCACGCGCGGCCAAGGTGGCTCGAGTCGGCGCAGTTGGCTCGCCACGCCGCCGCGTCGAAGTTGCCGGAGCCCGGGGGATCGCTCGGAGGCCAGGGCTCGCCGCCTCCGACCGCGCGATAGTCCTCGTTGGTCGCCGCGAGCCACAGCGCCTGGGTGGTCGCCTCGGGGGAGTCCCCGCCGCCGGTGGCGGTGAGGCTGCCGAGGATGGCGCGGACGTTGTCGGGCGCGGTGAAGGCACCGCCGACGCCGTTTGGCGGCGACACGTTCCCGTAAACGGTGGAACCGGCGATGGAGAACTTGAAGCCGTAGACGTCGTCGCCGGCGTCACCCCAGGGCACCCATGGGATGTCCTTGAAGGTCCCGATCCCGATCTGCGCGCCGGGGATCGCCGGGATGGGCGGCTTGGCGCTCGAATCGCCGTTCAGGATCGCGGGGATGATCTCGCTGTCGAGCGACGACTTGATGTTGTCGATGGCCCCTTGCATCGACTGGGTGGTGTCGATGAGAAAATAGATGTCGGCGTCCTTCACGCCGGTCGAGAAGGTGAACTGCTGCTTCTGCGGTCCGCTCAGGTAGGGCACCTTGAAGTAGAGCCCGAAGTCCTGGCTGGTCGGATCCGTCGTCTGGCAGGGGTCCGTCTTGGCGGCGACCTCCACCACGTCCTCGATGGTGTCGCCGTCGCAATCCGCCTGGATTCGGCAGTCCAAGTTCGGGCAGAGCGCGGAGTCTTGATCGTCGGGGAGGCCGTCGTTGTCGCTGTCGGGATCGATGAAGTCAGGGCGCAGATCGCCGTCGGCGTCCGCGACCGGATCGCAGGGGCCGTGGCGCTGGAACTTGGGCGAGTTTGCCTCCACGCTGTCCGGGATGCCGTCGTCGTCGCTGTCGGCGTCGAGATAGTCGGGGGTCCCGTCCTGGTCGGTGTCGCGAGGGCCGCTCGGGTCGCCCTTGCCCTCGATCTGATCGGCGATCCCGTCTCCGTCGCTGTCGGTCGGATCGGTCACGTCGGTGCAGCCGAGCACCCCGCCGTTGCCGCCGCCGGCGTCGAAGCCGAGCCCGCCGGTGCCGCCGCTGCCGCCCGCCTCGGGGAGACCGCCGCTCCCGCCGGTGGCCGCGACGCCTCCTCCCGGCGCGTCGTCCGCGCCGCTACAGCCATAAGTCGTCACCAAGGCGAGCGCGGTGCCCGCGACCAGCCAGACGAGGGAAGAGCGAAGCTTCGTCATCGTGTCTCCAAGGGCCTCGCGGCGTCCTCTCGGCCGCGCCCGTATGCGCCGAGTGTAGCCTAGACCGCGCGTCTTCGCATCGGCTCGCTCGCGCTCTCGCGCGCGTCTCAGTCGGGCTTGGTGGGCAACCGCGCCGCGATCGCCCTCCAGAGCGCGTCGGGCATCTTCTCGGCGAGCGTCATGGCCATCGAGAGTTGCCACGGGAAGGCCACCACCGGCTCGCCGCGCTCGAGCCCCCCGATCGCGCGCTCGGTCGCCGCCTCGAGCGGCATCAAGAAGGGCATCGGGAAGCGATTTTTCCTGGTCATCGGCGTGTCGATGAAGCCTGGCCGGACATCCACCACGTGGAGCCCGCGGGGTCGAAGCTCCACCCCGAGCGACTCGAGGAAGATGCGGAGGGCTGCCTTGCTTGCGGAGTAGACCGCGCTGGTCGGTAGCCCCCGCAGCCCCGCGAGGCTCGACACCGCGGCGAGGGTTCCGCGCCCCCTCGCGAGCATCAGCGGCAGCGCCTCGGTCAGGACCGCCAACGCGCCTACCAAGTTGACGTCCAGGATCCGCTCGACCGCTCGCCACTCGAGCTTGTCCGCGGACTGCACGTCGCCGACCCCAGCGTTGGCGAGCACCAGATCGAGGCCCCCCGTCTCCTCGTCCCAGCGCCGCACCGCTTCGCGCGTCGCGGAGGTGTCGGCCACGTCGAGCACGCACAGCTCGGCGCGGCCGCCTCGCTCGGCGATGGCGCGCGCCACGACGCGCAGCTCCGGCTCGCGCCGCGCGGCCAGGACGACTCGCGCGCCGCGCGCGCCGAGCTCGGTGGCTATCGCCGCGCCGATGCCGCTCGAGGCGCCGGTGATGAAGGCAGCCTGGAAGCGAGTCTCTCTCTTCATCGGGTCTTTGGGTTGGTTCGGCGCGGAACCGCGCCCCGCGACCTTATCACGGTCGGGAGCGCTGCACGGTCGCCGGATGCGTTAGGCTTCCGCCTCATGTCCCCCTCCAGCAGGCCACTGTCAGGCAAGATCGCGGTCATCACCGGCGCCTCGAGCGGCATCGGCGCCGCCACCGCGCGGACCCTCGCCGCGCTCGGCGCGAGCCTGCGCCTCGGCGCGAGGCGCCTCGAGCGCGTCGAGGCGCTCGCGAGCGAGCTCGGCGGCGGCGCGTCCGCCCACGCGCTCGACGTCACCGTGCCCGAGAGCTGCCGCGCCTTCACCGAGTGGGCTACCGGCGACGCCGCCGGGGTCGACATCCTGGTGAACAACGCGGGCCTCGCCCGCGGGCTCGCGCCGGTCGTCGACTCCGACGAGCGAGACTGGCGCGAGATGCTCGAGTCGAACCTCATGGGTCTGATGCGCGTGACGCGTCTCTTCCTCCCGAGCTTCATCGCCCGCGACGCCGGCGACATCGTGCACGTCGGCTCGGTCGCCGGGCTCCAGCCATACGCGAAGGGCGCGGCGTATTGCGCCTCCAAGGCCGCCGTCGAGAGCTTCGCGCAGGCGCTCAGGCTCGAGCTCTTCGGGACCAGGATCCGGCAGCTCGTCATCGAGCCCGGGCTGGTCGAGACCGAGTTCAGCGTGGTCCGCTTCCACGGCGACGCGGAGCGCGCGGGAGCCGTCTACTCCGGAGTCGACCCGCTCACGGCCGCCGACGTGGCGGACTGCATCGGCTTCGCGGTCACGCGTCCTCCGCACGTGTCCTTGCACAACATGCTGGTCATGGCGACCGCTCAGGCGACCGCCACCCTCGTTCATCGAAAATCTGGGCTCTGAATCGTTCCGTGGAGCGCAGCGTGTCCTGGCGAACGAGGTGCCGATGCTCTAGATTGGCGCTCGCGTGAGCTTCGACGTCGGCGATCTCCTCGGAGGCAAGTACACCCTGGTGCGGCTGCTCGGACGCGGCAGCGCCGGTGAGGTGTGGGAGGCCGAGCACACGCTCGTGGAGCGCCGCGTCGCCATCAAGATCCTGCACCGTGAGCTCGCCGACGACGCGGAGATCTACGGGCGATTCATCGCCGAAGCGCGCGCGGCGGGTCGGCTCATGCACCCCAACGTGGCCGGCGTGTTCGATCTCGGCGACCAGGACGGCGCGCCGTTCATGGTGATGGAGCTGTGCGACGGCGAGCTGCTGAGCACCGTGATCGAGGAGCGCGGCGCGGTCGGGGTCGGTTACGCCTGCGAGCTCATCGCGCAGGTGCTGGCCGCGCTGGAGGCCGCGCACGGGCTCGGCATCGTTCATCGCGACCTCAAGCCGGGCAATATCATCGTCGTGCACCCGAGGCCGGATCAGCCGCTCACCAAGGTGCTCGATTTCGGCATCGCCAAGGGGGTCCATCCCGACGGGATGGCGCCGGAGGAGACGGGGCGGATCTTCGGGACGCCCTCCTACATGGCGCCCGAGCAGGCGCTGGGCGAGAGCGTGGACCACCGCGCGGATCTCTACGCGACGGGGGCGATCCTCTACGAGCTCCTCACGGGGCGACCACCCTTCGAAGGCGCCAGCGCGCTCGACGTCATCGCGACGGTCATCCGTCGCCCGCCGAAGCCGCTGCGTACCTACGCGCCGCAGGTGCCCGCGGAGCTCGAGCTGGTGGTGCGTCGGGCGCTCGCCAAGGATCGGCGTCAACGCCAACAGAGCGCCGCCGAGATGCTTCGCGCCATCGCGCCGTTCATCGCAGCCGCCCCCGCGGCGTCGCACGATCACCGGACCATCCCGCCGCTCCCGCTGGTCTCGCGTCCCGCGTCGCCCGAGGCGGCGCCACCTCCTTCGGCGGCCCGCCCGCTCCTCCAGCTGGTCGCCGACTCGACCCTCCCGCCGCCACCCGAGCCGGACCGGTGAGCCCGGAGAGCGCGCGCCCATCGGCGCGCGCTCCGGGGACTCCGAGGAGCGGGTTCGCCCCTTCAGCCGCGCTTCGCCGGGCGCGCGCGCCGGGCGCGCTTCGCGCCACGAGCCGCCTTGGCCGCGCGTCGCGCCTTCGGCGCGGCGCCGGCGGCCGCTCCGCCTCCAGGGAAGTACTTGGTCGCGCGCCTCTGCCCCTCGGTGCGAAGCTCGCCGCTCTTCACCAGCTTCTTGATGGGGAGGGCGAGCTCGCGGGTGATGACGCCGAGCTGCTTCGACATGCTCTCCACTGACTGGCCGGGATGCTCCGCGACGTGCTTCAGGATCCGCTTCGCGGTGGCGTCGATCTGCGCCGGCGTCCGCTTGCCCCCCGCGGACTTGGCGGCGCGCGGCGCGCGCGGCGCGCGCGCCGCGGCGGGGCGCGCAGGCTCCTCCGGCTTCCCATCGAGTGCTCGCGCCACCGCGTCAATCGCGGCGCGGCGCACGAGCGCGTTCAACTCACGAACGAAGGACTCGATGCGTTCACGGATTTGCTGATCGACATTGCTCATGCGTGGCATCTCTCACAGCTCAATTCATCTGTCAAGGTGTGGCAGAGTCACTCGAATATGCACTTCACGCTACGCCGACGTGGGGGGAGCGCGAGCGCATTGCAGATATGAAATTCAAAATGACGCCGTCAGTGCGCCCGCCCGACTCACGCGAAGCTCAAGCGCGTCTCGGCGATGGGTCACGCTCATAGGTCGCGCAGAGCTCGGCCATTCGCTCGGCGAGCGCGGGGCTCAGCTCGCGTGCGCGCGCGCGCCACGTCCAGTTGCCCGTGCGCGTCCCCGGGACGTTCATGCGGGCGCTGCCGCCGAGGCCGAGGAGATCCTGGAGCGGGAAGATCGCGGTGTTCGACACGGACGCGAGCGCGAGACGGATGATGTCCCAGCAGGGCTCGGCGGACCAACCGCCGAGGTAACGCTCGATGCGACGGCGCCTGCTCGCGCCCGCGCTTCCGCGCGCGTGAAGCCACGACGCGGTCGTGTCGTTATCGTGAGTTCCGGTGTAAACGACGGAGTGCTTGACGTAGCGATGCGGCAGATAGTCGTTGGGCTCGTCGGTGTCGAACCCGAACTGGAGCACGCGCATTCCGGGTAGCGCGAACCGCTCGCGCAGGGCCTGGACGTCGTCGGTCACGATGCCGAGATCCTCGGCCACGAACGGCAGCGCGCCGAGGATCTGGCGGACACGCTCGAAGAGCGCCCGCCCCGGGACGCCGACGAAACGGCCCCGCGCCGCCGAGCGCGCCGCGGCAGGGATCTCCCAGTAGCGATGGAAACCGATGAAGTGATCGAGCCGCACCACGTCGAAGCGCTCGAGGGTGTGCGAGAGCCGCTCGAGCCACCACGAGAACCCTGCCTCCTCCATGCTCGCCCAGCGATAGATGGGATTGCCCCAGAGCTGCCCGGTGGCGCTGTAAGCGTCCGGCGGGACGCCGGCGACGACGCTCGCGCGGCCGTCGCGCCCGAGGAAGTAGAGGTCTTGATGTGCCCAGACGTCCGAGCCCTGGTGAGCCACGAACATGGGCACGTCTCCGAGCAGACGGACGCCGCGGTCGGTCGCGTGCCGTCGAAGCTCCCGCCAGTGCCGATGAAACATGAGCTGCACGAATTCATGGAAGCGGATCTCCTCGCCCAGCTCGCGCCGCGCCCGCTCGAGCGCGCGCGGCCGCCGGTGACGGAGCGGCTCTTCCCAGCGGACCCACGACGCGCCGCGGTGGGCGCGCGCGAGCGCGGAGTAGAGCGCGTGATCCGGCAACCACGCGGCGTTGCGGTGCCGGAACGCCTCGAGTTCCCTGAGGTCCGCGGGCGACGCGCGCCCATCGAACCGCAGGAACGCGCGGCGCAGGCGCAGCTCGCGGAACCGCGCGGCCCAGCGCAGCTCGGCCCGTCGCCCGGACGGCGCCGCCGCCCTCGCGAGCTCATCGGCGCGCAGCAGCCCGTCTCGCGCGAGCAACTCGAGGCTCACCAGGCTCGGGTTGCCTGCGAACGTCGAGGGGCTGTCGTAGGGGGAGCCGCTCGGGCCGACCGGGCCGACCGGCAGCATCTGCCACCACCCCTGGCGAGCGCGCGAGAGAAACTCGATGAACTCATGCGCGGCGGGTCCGAGATCCCCAGCCGCGAACTGGCCCGGTAGGGAGGTTGGGTGGAGCAGCACCCCCGACGAGCGAAGCTGTAAGCCCTGGCTCATGATCGCGGCGAGTCGGCGCCGTGGTCGCTGGCTCGCTCCACGGGCCTGAGGAACGAGGCTATCACCGCCACCGCGAGCACGCCGCCGATGACGCCGAGGGAGACGGCGTTCGGGACGGAGACGTAGCTCGCCCCGAGCATCTTGAGACCGACGAAGGCCAGGATCACGGCGAGCCCCACGTCGAGGTAGTGAAACCGCCCCATCATTCCTGCGAGCAGGAAGTAGAGCGAGCGCAGCCCGAGCACGGCCAGGATGTTCGAGCTGTACACGATGTAGGTGTCCTTGGAGATGGCCAGCACCGCCGGCACCGAGTCCACCGCGAACATGACGTCAGTGAGCTCGATGACGATCAGGACCACCAGGAGCGGAGTCGCGACGCGTCGGCCATTTTCCACCGTGAAGAAGTGCTCTCGGTCGAGCTTGTCGGTGGTGCGGAGGAACCGGCGCGCGAGCTTGAGCGCGAAGTTCCCCTCCATATCCACGTCCTCTTCCTTGTGAAATCCGAGCTTCACCCCGGTAAAGACCAGGAAGGCTCCGAACACGTACGTCATCCAGTGGAAGCGGCCGAGCAGCGCCGTGCCGGCGACGATGAAGAGCGCGCGCATGATGACCGCGCCAATCACGCCCCAGAAGAGGACTCTCGCCTGATACTGGTCGCCTATGCGGAAGTAGCTGAAGACCACCAGGAAGACGAACAGGTTGTCTACCGAGAGCGACTGCTCCACGAGATAGGCGACGATGAAGGTGAGCGCGCCGTCGCTCCCCTGTCGGTAGAACACCGTGGCGGCGAAACCGAGGCCCACCATGAGCCACATCCCGCTCCGCACCGCCGCCTCCCGAAATGAGACGTGGTGCGAGCCGCCAAACAGCACGCGATCGAGCAGCATCGCGCCGATGACGACGCCCGCGAAAATCGCCCAGTCGACCGCGTTTGCGCTGCTGGGCATCATCCGCGAGCGGTCGTAACACGGACATTTCCGGCCGTCGAGCGACCGGGCCGCGCGGTCCCGCGCCGAATCGACAGCCTCTCTTGCCCTCGGATCAAATCATCTGTTGCGGCTGCGTGCCGTCGCGCTTCTTGCGCGTGGTGGCGAGCAGCCGGCTGCCGACGTCGAGGCGGATGAACGCGAGCATCGCAGCGAAGACCACCGCGAGCCCCGCGCCCGCGAGCCAGCGGTTATACTCGGCGCGCACGTATATCGTGCCTTCCCCGACCGGAGGGATCCCCTTCGGGTCGAGCGGGAGCCCGTTATTCTCCGCGAGCTTGGTGATGTTCGTGAGGTGGATGACGGGCACGTCGCGCTCCGCAAAACGCAGCATGACGGAGTCCATCAGGGTATCTTTGCGTGGCGGCGCGAGGTTGAGGCCGGGCTCGAACTCCTTCTTGCCGACGTGGGTGCCGACCGAGGCGGTGCCGCCGCCGACGTTCACGTAGGCCTTGATCGGGCGGTCGCCGGCCAGTCGCTCGTAGATGGAGAGGCGCTTGTCGATCGAGTCGACGATCGAGCGCGGCGTGATCTTCTCGAGACCATTACGCTCGATGGCGGCGTCGAGCAGGGAGCGCCCCTCCTTCGACATGCCGAAGCCCTTGTCGTCGATCCCGCCGAGCGAGGCGGCCACCGAGCGGAAGCCGAAGAGGCCCTTCTCGCTCAGGTGGTGCTCCATGTCGATCCAGAGAAACTCAGGGTTGTTCGCGCCCCACTCGGAGGCGGACGCGCTCGCGATCACGATGGGCTTCAGGCCGAGCACCTGACAGGCGGCGAAGGCGTCGATGTTGAGCGCCGGGAAGGAGCCCGAGACGCCGAGCGCCACCGTGTCGCCGGCCGCGACTCCGGCCCGCTTGAGCAGGTGGACGACCACCGCCGCGAAATTGGGATTTACGCTGGTCTGCTTGGCGGTGAGATACCCGGTGTTGCTGGTGACCGCGCTGAGCGGCACGCCGATGAGGCCGGTGCCATACGGATCGCCCTCGGGATCCGGCTTGAGCCCGAGGCGAGCCTTCTCGGCCTTGATCTCGGCCATGGCTCGGAGCGCGAGCTTGGCGGCGGCGATCTTCTCCGCGTAGTACCGCTGCTTCTCTTGCACCGGCAGCGCCTCGACCGCCACCACCGCGATGAGCGCGATGAGCGCGATCATGGTGAGCGCCGCGCGCGAGACACCGGGTGGGCGCCAGTAGACGCGCTTCATCCTCGGAGCTCCGTTCCGACCAGCACCACCAGGATGAGCCGCACCAGCGCGGAGGCGGTCAAGAGCGCGGCCAGTGTCTCGACCACGCCCTGACGGTCGAGCCAGATGGCGATGAGGCCGGGGATGATGAAGCCAATGACGGTGAGCGCGCTACCGTCCACCACCACGCCGCTGGTGGCCCAGCGGGCGAAGAGCCCCATCAGATAGCCGATGAGGATCATGAGCACCGTGCGGCGTCGCCCGTATACGATGACGAAGGACGACAGCGTGTGAACGATGAGGAAGGTCACGAAGCCCGCGCCGACCGTCAGGAGCACGTCGAGGGGGCGGGTGAGGCTCAGCGCGATGTAGCCGGGAACGATCATGCCGCCCGCGGCGATCCCGAAGAGCTCGGTCAGGAGCAGGCTCACCGCGAGCCCGATCCCAATCGCGAGCGGTAGGAGCGCGCTCATGGCTCGACCTCGAGCAGCGCCCGCCCGGGCACCTCGCCGAGCGCCGAGACGCCGCGCGGCAGGACCGGCGCGGCGCGGTTGCGAAAATAGCGGGTGAGCGAGAGCCCTTGCCCGCCGATGTTGCCCATCCCGACCACCAGCGCCGAGCGCCCGACCAGCGCCACCACGCTCTCGAAGATCTCCTCCACAGACAGATCCTCCACCACCACCAGCCGCGCCGGATCGAAGCCCGCGCGGGTCGCCGCGCGGGCGAACAGATAGGTGCCGCTCCCCATCAGGACGAGGAAATCGGCCGGACGCCAGCGCGTGAACTCCGCGCCGAGCTGGAGCGAGCGATCGGGCCGATCGGCGCGGCAATTGAAAATTGCGATCCGCTGCTCGGCCTCCGGGGTCTGGTCGTTCGCCCGTTGCCAGAGCTGCTCGGTGGACACCGGATCGTTGGCGGCGAACGCGTTGTAGAAAACCAGTCGGCGTCCGAAGAACTCGAGCTCGTGGCGGGTGAGCGCGCCGGGATCGGGCGGGCACTTCCACATGCCGCGGAGCGCGACCTCGCGCGACACTCCGAGCTCGGCGCACACCCTGAGCGCCAGCGCCACGTTGTCCGGGTGCTCGGTGTAGCCGAACCGCGCGAGCTCGTCGCTGCCGACTCCGCGGATCTCCGCTTCCGTGATCGCGATGAGCTCGCTCTTCCGGTCGGCCGCGGCGCTCGCGAGCTCGGCGAGGTTCGCCTGCTCGGCGGTGAACAGCTTGCCGCGCTCGGGCATCATCCCGGCGAGCGCGCGCGCGACGTCACGGGCGGCGGGGCCCATCACGTCGAGGTGGTCCGGGCGCGCGTTGGTGATGACTCCGTGGGTGGCGCGCACCATCTTGAGCTCCGAGAGGGCCTGGAGCTCGGGCTGGAGCGCCATGCACTCGATGACCAGGGCCTCGGCGCCGTAAGCGGCCGCCGCCGCGACGATCCGCAATTGCTCGATCACGTTGGCGCCCGCCGGGCGGAAGATCGGCACCTCGCGACCGTCGGGCAGGATCATGCGCGCGAGCGTCCCGGTGGTCTTCGCGCAGGTGACCACGCCGGCCTCGCGGAGCGCGGCCGCGATGAGCCGCGTGACGCTCGATTTCCCGCGCGTCCCGTTGACGTGGATCCGGTGGCGGATGCGTCTGAGGTTCCGGCGATGCCGGGCGAGCTCGACGGCGCCGAGCACGACCAAGAGCGCCGCGATCGCGGCCAGCATCTCCGTTCCGGTCATGCCCGCGCTCCCTTTATCATTCGCGCCCCGCGAACGCATGGGGCGGGACCCGAGCCCCCCGCGCCGAATCAACAAAAACCTGAGCCATAATGCTTGTTTGCCGGTCCGGCGCGGAACCGCCCGGGGCCGCGCGGGGTTGCGCCGTGCGCGCCGGGCAGCGCCCTTTCCTGACGCGGCGCTTCGCGCTATGCCGCACGGCGCTCATGAGCCTGCGGCGCTTCGCCTGGACCTTCGCGAGCTGGGTCGTGCTCGGCTCTGCGCTCGCCGGGGTGCTCTTGTCGTCCGGGGTCCGCGCCGAGCGCGCGCCCGGCGGCGCGGTCGAAATAGCGCTCGCGATCCTGCGCTTCCACGCGACCGGGATCGCCGGCATCGCGTACGCGCTCGGGCTGGTGGTCGGCTCGCACGGGCAGCCCGAGCGGCGCGCGCCCGCGGTGCTCGCCGTGCTGGTGCCGCTCGCCGCGCTCACCAGCGCGGCCATCGCGCTCACCGCGAGCGCGCTCACGCTCCGCGCGACGGCTGGGCTCGTCGCGGGAGACTATCGGGCGGCGCTCGCTCAGCGGATCGACCCCTCCGACCCGCTGCTCGGGCTCGCCTGGGCGTGCGTGGCGGCCGGGATCATGGCGAGCTCGGCGCCGGGGCTCCTCGCTCGGCTGAACCGCGCCATCGCGTGGTTACCCGCCAAGCTGTTCGTCGGCTGGCTCTACGCGGTGGCGGTGGTGGCCGCGGTCGAGTCCGCGGGTCGGCTCATCGTGCTCCGCGTGCTCGGCTGAGCCGCCCCGTTCACCACGGGAACCACTCGCGCGGTACGCGCTGCCAGGAGGTGGGGCGGCGGGGATCTCCGTCCGGGATCACCAGCGAGCCCACGAAGTCCGCGTGCTCGTAGACGCTGCCGATGCTCTGCGCGATGGCGTCGAGATCGCGCTCGTCGGCGACCCCGTTGCTGGTCGCCTTGTAAAACTGCACGGTGACGCGGATCGGGAAGCGCTCGTCCCGCTCGAGCCGAAGCCCGCCGCCCTCCTCGAACGGGCCGCGGCTCCTGCCGTGACCGACCACGGCGCGCTCGACGTCGCTCCGCTCGGCGCGGCTCGCGCTCGGGGCGAGCGCGCCGCCGGTGGGAGCGGCGGCTGACGTCGCGGGCGCCTGCGCCGGCTCGGCGTCGTACATGACGCCGCCCAGCCGGCCGCGGTTTCGGTGCTTCAGCGGGACTTGCACCAGGAAGATGACGTCCGCGCCGCGCGCGAGCTGGCTCCGCTCGTCCGCCGTCTTGGGGCCGCCCTGCGCCTCGATCCGGCGCGCCACGTCGCTCCGGCGCTCGGCGGTGAAGGCCGCGCGCCGTCCGTGGTCGTTGAAGTAGAGCTCCTGGCCCCAGCCCTGTCCGCCGGACTCCTCCGCGCGGTTGTCGATGACGCGCATGCTCGTGCCCTCGCGGGTGACGAGCAGGGTCAGCACCGCGGGCGAGCCGGGTGCGGATTGGTAGTTATAGACGACCGGGTTGAACTCCGCCTTCCCACGCGTCGGGATGGGCAAGAACACCGCCTGCGCGCTCACCAGGAAATGGGTGTCGCGCCGCGCAAGCAGGTTTCCGGAGCCCGCGATGCTCGACGGCTGGGAGGCGTACCTCCGGAGGTTCGAGAGGACGTCGGTGAGCGGCACGGTCGTGAGCCCGCGCCCGCGCTCGTGGTTCCCGACGCGGATGAGGAACTTGTCGGCGGCCACGTCGCCGGTGCGGTCGCTGAAGTTGGGGAAGCGGATGACCGGCATGAGCGCGGTCGCCGGACCCTCCGCTCCGCGCTCGCGATAGCGGACCTGCAGGGTGAGATCGGTGATGTTCGGGCCGAGCGCCGAGCCCTCGGCGCGCCCGGTGTCCTCCCACATGATGTTTTGCACGGCGAGCCCGCGACGCTCGGCGCTGCGCCGTATGGCCGGATCGCCCACCATCGCGACCACCTTCTCGACCACCGAGGGGTACGAGGCGTCGTCGACGATGCCCCAGTCGCCGTCGTCCGAGTCGCCGCCAGCGTCACCGCCCGTCGCCATGGTCAGCGGCTGGGGCGAGCCGCCCACGGCCGCCCCGCCTCCCGCGCCGGTCGGCGCGGCCACGGTCGCGCGGTTCGTGCCCGGCCCGCCGCAGGCGGCGAGCACGGTGAGGAGGCCGAAGGTGGAGAGGAATCGGGTTCGCATGACCTGGAAACGCGGCGAAGCGTTGCGGCTTACACTGGCGTGAGGAGCGGGTTCGCGGAGGGCGCGAGGGCTCATCGGACCCAGCCCCTCACCGGCTCGAGGTGGGAGGTCATCGCCACGCGCGCGATGCCGAGCGTCTGTCCGTCTCCGTCGAGGCGGAACGGGATCGTGCGCTTGGTACCGGCCACCGTGACGACCACCTCCCCGCGGGTCGGCCCGCCGCCGTCCCCGCGAGTGATCTCGATGACGTAGTCGCCGGGCTTGGCGCCGCGGAGCGCGAGCCCCTCGCGCCGTGTGCTGTCGACGTCGGTCGCGGTGATGACCGCCCGCGTCGGCGCGCCGAGCCAGCTCACGCGATCGCCCTCCGGAGTGAGCAGCGCCAGATCGACGTCCGCGCCGCCCGACCAGCTCGCCTCCAGGCGCAGATCGCCGCTCAGCGAGTCGGTGAAGGGATCGGGCCGATCGAGCAAGCGCTGAGCCGCTGCGCGGGTAGCGGCGTCGGCGCTCGAGAGCATGTCGTCCGCCATGCTTCGCTCGCCGGTCGCCCGCCCGCAGCGCACCGAGTCGGCGAGCGCGCTCGCGTCCTTGGTGTTCAGCTGCGCGAGCGCGAGCAGGTACCGGCACCCTTCCTCGGGGCGCCCTGCCCAGCGGAGCGCGCGTGCGAGCCGCCGCTGCGACGCGACGTCGCCCGGGCGCACGTCCACCACGCTGCCGAGGATCCGCATCGCTTGGTCGCGTTCGCCTCGCCGCGCCGCCAGATCGGCGCGCGCGGTGAGCGCTCCGGGATCGAGCGGATCCCGCCCGGACCAGCGCTCGGCCGTCTCGCTCGCGCGCTCGAGCTCGCCCGAGAGGGCGTAGAGCGTGTAGAGCTTCTTCATCGCCCCGCGGTTGTCCGGGTTTCGCTCGGCGTCCCGCTCGGCGTCCGCGAGGGCGCTCGCGCTCGCGGTCTTGGGGGTGCGCTCGCCCTCGAGCACGCTCCCGGTGCGCGTCCACACGCGCCGCATGGGGACCATGTTCGGCCGGGGCGGGGGCCACGACGCGGAGTCGTCGTATGCCTCGGCCGCGAAACTGGGGCCGCTACCGCTCGGAGCAGGCCGTCGCGCGGCCTTGGCGGGCGCCGGCCCGGCGGCGCTCGTGGCGGCTGCTTGCCTCGGCGCGGGTGCGCCGCCGACGCCGAACCCGGCGGCGCCGTCCAGCTTGCCGCCCGCCTCGCTCTTGCTCTCGTCGTCCGCGACGTCGAGCGCGCCTTCAGCGGTGGTGGCGTCGGCTTCCTCCTCCCCCGTCCAGCTTGGCGCGGAGCGGGTGTTGTCGAGCCCGAAGGCACGGAACATGGCCTGGCTCTCGAGCACCAAGAGCGAGGTGTAACGGCTCTGCACGCTGAGCGCGCTCGAGAGCGCGATCGCCTCCTTCTTGGCGTCGTCACCGCCGCGCGTCTCGAGCTCTGCGATCCTCACCGCGGCATAGACGCGCGGTACGAACGCGTTGCCCTGGGCGCGGCTCGCGGTGAGCGAGAGCGGGTAGCGCTGCTCGAACGGCTGATCGGCGACCTTGCCGCGCACCACTACCGTCCCCTCCACCGACGCGCCGCTCATCCGCGCGACCACGAAGCGCTCGCCGCCCGCGGGGATGGTGTCGACCGCGGAGGGCGCTACCCGGGTGAGCCCCGCGGGCAGCTCGACCGTGACGTCGCGGAGCGCCGCGCCGTAGGTCGCGCCGAGGACCGCGTAGGCCGCCTCGGCGACGCTCTGCCCGGGCACGTACGGCAGCACCACGCCGCCGCCGCCGCGCGCCACGGCCTCGAGCGAGTCGAGATCGGCGTCCGCGCCGATCGCCACCGCCGTCACGGCCCCCTTGCCGGCCGGGACCGCGTCCTCGACCGCGCGGGTGAGGTAGGAAGCGCGGATCGGCCCGACCGTCGGGGTGCCGTCGCCGATGTACACGATGCGGGTGGCGCGCCCGCTCGTCGAGCCCATCGCGGCGCGCGCGCTCTTGATCGCGCCGGCCAGATCCGAGGCGCCCTCCGGCGAGATCCCCTCGAGGAACCGCTCCGCCTCGGCCATCGCGCGCGGCCCCGGCGCGCGGAGCCCGCCGGGTAGCGCCTGGCAGCTCACGTCGCAAGCGAGCAGCGTGACCTGATCGCTCGGATCGAGCTCCCCGAGCACGCGGGCCGCGAGCGAGGCGGCGCGCTTGAAGCGCTCGCCGTACATCGAGCGGCTCGCGTCGACCACGACCGCGAAGGCGCGCCGCGCGTCGTCGGTCGCGCGCGGCAGCTTGGGCCGGAGCGCGAGCGCCACGTAGGCGTCGTCGCCGAGGAACTCATGCTTCGCGCTCGCCGGCCGGGTCGCGCTGCGCGTCGTGTCGTCGCTCGCGGGCTCCGGCTGATACGCCCACGCGGTGAGCTCGCTCGTGCGGTCGGGCAACGCGTACTCGAGCACCAGATCGCCGCTCGGCGCGAAGTTCCGCTCGGAGAGCTTCAAGCTCTCGGTGTCGCCCTGCCGGTCCTGGTTCAAGGCGTAGCCGCGGGAGCGGACCCCGAAGGACGGATCCTGGCCGCGCACCTCGACGTCGACGTCGAAGCGATCGACCGTGGTCGACCCGCCCGGATCGTAGGCGAGCGGGTAGACGTAGCGGCGCACCCCGGCCGACTGCGGCACGACCTGCGTGTACGCGAGCACCACCCGCCGCGAGCCGCGCTTCGGGATCGGGTAGATGGTGAGCTCGAAGCGACCGCCCCGCTGCCACTCGAGCAGCGCCGGGTCGCGCCACGGCCCGGGCACCCACACGATCTCGTCGCGCATCTGGCGTCGAAGCTGCGGCGTCGCCTGCACCAGCGCGCCGCGCATGATGGCTGCGCCCCGATCACGATCGACGAAGGCACCCTCCTCGAGCTTGCCGTCGACCTCGAGCGCCAGCCGCTCGATCTTCGCGTCGGGCGGCAGCGGGAAGCGGTAAATCCCCTCGAGCACGTCGCCGGTCGTGTTGGTGAAGGTCTCGTCGACCTCGGTGCGCGCCACGCTGCCCGCGATCCGCACCTTCACCGAGTGCGAGGCGAGCACCACCGCGCCGTCGAGCTCGGCCGTCTGCCCCGGCTTCTTCGCCACCAGCTGTCCGAGGCCGCGCACCTCGATGGGCTCGTCGGTCTTTGGCTGGATGGGCTCGCTCCACGCGAGCGCCTCGCCGAGCCCGGGCGCGTTCTCCGCCCAGGGCGCCGCGCCGGCGATGAGCCGCCCCTCCTCGCCCGCCCGCACCTCGACCTTGCGCCCCTGCTGGTCGCCGAGCTCGACGACGCCGCGGCTCACGTCCACCGACGCGGCGCCGTCGTCGAGGGTGAGCGCGAATTTGGTGCCGAGCACGCGCACGAAGCCGCTCGGGAAGGTGACCCGCGCGGTCTGACCCTCGATGTGCGTGACGTCAGCCACCAACGCGCCCGCCTCGAGCCGCGCGTTTCGCCCGGTCTCGGTGTCGAGCGCGAGGCGGGTCGCGCGGTCCAGGGTGAGGCGCGTGTCGTCGTCGAGCGTGAGGATCGCGCGCGTGTGTGAGTCGGTCTTCACGAGCTTGCCCGCCGGCACCGCGCCGCCCACGCCGAGCGGCGCGCAGTGATCGCCGCGCGCGTCGCAGAGCTCGAGCCCGCCCGGGGCGCCGCTCGCGGTCGCGACCGACTCGACCGTGCCGCGCCACGCGCTCGCCTCGTGATCGTCCTTGGGCGAGGGAGCGTGTCGTGAGATGAGCGCGACCGCCGCGGCGGCCGCCAGCCCCGTGGCCGCGACGCCCAGCCAAACCCTCCTCATCCGCGAGGGCGCGGAGGGCGCGCGTGCGGGAGGTGGGTGGTCGGTCCGGCGCGAGCCCGCCGCCGGTTCGTCGGGCGTCTCGTCGGCGCGCGCGTCGGCCCGCGTCGGCTCGGCGCGCGGGGGCTCGTCCTGCGCGGGCTCGCCGCTCGTCGGCCTCGCGGGCGAGCGCTCGGTCGCGGGGGCGCTCGGGGCGGCGCCGCCCTCCGCCGCCGAGCTCGGCTCATGGCCTGCCGCGCGGCCGGAGGCGGCCGACGCGTCTCCGCGCGCGTCGAGCGCGTCGAGTATGCGAGCCTCGAAATCGGCGGGCAGGCGATGGTCGGCCCCCGACTCGGTGATCAGCGCGGCGGCCTGCTCGGCCTCGTGGCGCGCGTCACGGCACCGGTCGCACTCGCTCAGGTGGTCATAGAGCGCCTCGGGCGCCGAGCCGTCGAGGAGCTCCGTCATACGTTCCTCGAGCTCCGCGCACTTGTCGTTCATCGTGTCCGTCATGGGCTCACTCCTCGTCTCCGACGCCGGCTCTCAGCTTCGCGAGCGCGCGCGACACGCGCTTGCGCGCCGCGGCCTCGTCGATCCCGCAGGCCAGGGCGAGCTCGCGATACGAGAGCTCGCCGGCAAAACGCAGCACCACCGCCTCGCGCTCGCTCGGGCGGATGCGCGCGAGCACCGCGCGCGCCCGCTCCGCGCGCTGCCTCGCTTGCACCAGCTCCTCGGTGCTCGGCTGGCGCTCGGCGTCGTGGATGAGCCTCAGGCGACTGCCTTGGCGGCTGCGTCGCTCGAGGTGGCGCGCGCACTTCCGCCGCGCGATCGCGTAGAGCCAGGAGCGCAGGGACCCGTCGGCGCGGTAGCTCGCGAACCCGTCGTGAGCGTCGAGCAGGGTCTCTTGCGCGAGGTCGTCCGCTTCGGCTTGCGAGCCGACCAGCGCCATGCATAGTCGCCCGACCGCTCGCCCGTGCTCGCGCGCGCAGAGGGTGAGCGCGAGGCGGAAGTCGCGCGCGCCGATCGCGTCGAGGATGGCCTGCTCGGCCGGCTCGGCCCTCCCGGCCTCGGCGCTCTCGAGTGACACCGCGCTCGCTCGTGACATGCCTCGCTCCTTCTCGTCCGTCCCCATGTGGCCTCGTGCTCGCGATTCGTGACCGCGAATTTTCGAGCGCCAGCGCGCGCGCTCCGACGGGAGCAACGCGGCTCGCCCTGACCCGCTTGCACTCTGCCTCGAAAACGGCGCGCAACCCATGCAGCAGCCGCGCATAAACTGCGCGTCCTGCGAGTGAGGCGCAAATGCGGCGCGATGAGCTCAGCGAGAGAGCGCGTCGGAGAGCGCGCGGAGCGCGTCGACGGTCGTAAAGACGCCGATCACCTCGTTGCCGCGCATGACCACCGCCGCGCCGTACTTGTGCTCGGCCATCACCCTGGCAACCTCCGCGAGCGGGGTGCCCGGCGCGACCGCGTAAGGCTCCTCCGTCATGGCCTCTTCGACGGTGATCTTCTCGGGATCCACGTCGGGGAGCGCCTCGACCAGGTGAACGTCCCGCTGCGACAAGAGCCCCACCAGTCGCCCGCCGTGGAGCACCGGGAGGTGTCGCGTCCGGTGCTGCCTCATCAGCTGTTTCGCGGTGGCGAGCGTCTGCTCGCGCCCGATGGTGAAGGGGCTCTCGGTCATGTAGTCGTCGATGAGGATGGCGCGCTGGCTCATGGCGTCCGCGTAGTGCAAGACGCGTGCAAACCCGGTGAGCCGGGGCTTGGCGCGGGTCATGCATCTGCACGGCCGGAGCGCCCGCATGGCCGAAGCACGCGAAGAACACCCCGCCGCGCTGGTCGAGCTGGTTCGTCGGGCCGTGCCGGGCGCGCGGCTGGTCGAGGTCGAGCCGCTCCACCCGGACACCAACGACGAGGCCGCGACCACCAAGGGCGCCGGCTATGGGGTCCCGCTGAAGCTCGTGGCGGAGGAGCCCGGCGGACGGCGCCGGTGTCTCGTCTTCCACACCGCGAGCCCCGACTGGTTCGGGCATGACCGCCGCGCGGATCGCGCGACCGAGATGCTGCTCGCGTATGACACCTTCGGCGGCATCGCTCGCCACGTCCCCGCGCTCGACGTCGGGGCGGTGACCCGCGACGGCGAGGGGCTCGTCTCGCTGCGTGACGCGGGCGAGTTCTACATGGTGACCGGGTGGGCCGAGGGGCACGTCTACGCCGAGGAGCTCCGTCGTGTCGCGCGCACCGGTGAGGCCCAAGCGCTCGATCTCGCGCACGCCTCCGAGCTCGCGCGCTACCTGGTCGAGCTCCACCGCGACAAGCTCGACTCGCCGCCGCGCTACGTCCGCGCGCTGCGCGACCTCCTGGGCAGCGGGGAGGGGATCTTCGGGATCGTGGACGGCTACCCCGACGACGTCCCGGCTGCGCCGCGCTCGCGTCTCCGGGCCATCGAGCAGGCGTGCCTCGAGTGGCGCTGGCGCCTGCAGGACGAGACCGCGCGCCTGTCGGTCATGCACGGTGATTTCCACCCGTTCAACGTGGTCTTCGACGAGCGCGAAGGGCTCGCCGTGCTCGACGCCGCGCGCGGCTGCGCGGGCGACCCAGCCGATGACGTGACCTGCATGGCGATCAACTACGTCTTCTTCGCGGTGGCGGCGCCGCACGCCTGGCGCACGGCCTTTCGCGGGCTGTGGCAGAGGTTCTGGCAGAGCTATCTCGACGAGAGCCGTGATCGGCGCCTGCTCGATGTGGCGGCGCCGTTCCTCGCCTGGCGCGGGCTGGTGGTGGCCAACCCCGCCTGGTATCCGGCGGTCAGCGCGGACGCGCGCGACCGCGTGCTCACGCTCATCGAGCGCACCCTCTCCGCACCCCGCTTCGACCCCGCCTTCGCCGACGAGGTGTTCCGATGAGCGGCGTGGTGGTGTGGATCACCGGGCTCCCGTCGTCCGGGAAATCGACCCTGGCGCGCGCGCTCGCCGAGCGGCTCGCGCAGCGCGGCGTTCCGTGCTGTCTCTTCGACGGTGACGAAGTGCGCGCGGCGCTCGTGCCTCGGCCGGGCTACGACGAGGCCTCGCGGGACGACTTCTACGCGACGCTCGGTAACCTCGCCGCGCTCGCGGCGCGCTCCTCGCTGGTGGTGCTGGTGGCCGCGACCTCGCACCGCGCCGAGTATCGCCGCCGCGCGCGCGCGGTCGCGCCGGCCTTCGTGGAGGTGTTCATCGACGTGCCACGCGAGGTCGCCGCGCGCCGTGACGCCAAGGGGCTCTACCGCGCGGTCGCAGCCGGACGGGAGCGAGGGTTGCCCGGCGCGGATCTCGTCTACGAGCGCCCGGCGGCGCCCGAGGTGGCCCTCGGCGGGACGGACGACGAGGCCGCGCTCGGGCGGCTGCTCCGCCTCATCGAGGCGACGCGATGAGCTGGCAGGAGCGCTTCGGCGATCGCGTGGCGACGGTAGCCCAGGCCGTCTCGGCCATCCCGCGGGGGCGGCGCATCCTCATCGGCTCGGGAGCGGCCGAGCCCGGGGAGCTCGTCGATGGGCTCGTGAGGCACGGCGAACACCTCGCGGACAACGAGATCGTCCACCTGCTCACGCTCGGCAAGGCGCCCTACGTCGAGCCGGGGATGGAGCGGCGCTTCCGTCACACCGCGCTCTTCATCGGCGCGAACGTGCGCGCCGCGGTCGCCGAGGGCCGCGCGGACTTCATGCCGGTGTTCCTCTCCGAGATCCCCGGGCTCATCCGCTCGCGCCGCCTGCGGGTCGACGTCGCGCTCATCCAGGTGAGCGAGCCGGACGCGCATGGCTACGTGAGCCTCGGCGTGTCGGTCGATATCGTGCGGGCGGCGGTGGACAGCGCCGAGCTCCTGATCGCCGAGGTGAACCCGCGCATGCCCCGCACGCTCGGAGACTCGATGCTCCACGTGAGCGAGCTCGACTATCTCGTCCCGGTCGACACGCCGCTCGCCGAGCTCGCGGTGGGCGAGCTCGACGACACCTGCCGCCAGATTGGCCGGAACGTCGCGAGCCTGGTGCCGGACGGCGCGACCCTGCAGACCGGCATCGGTCGCATCCCGCACGCGGTGCTCGAGGCGCTCGGCGGTCACCACGACCTCGGCGTCCACACCGAGATGCTCTCGGACAGCGTCATCGACTTGGTCGAGGGCGGGGTGATCACCGGCAAGCAGAAGACGCTCCTCGCCGGCAAGCTGGTCACGAGCTTCGTGATGGGCACCCGGCGGCTCTACGAGTGGGTCCATGACAACCCCGCGGTCGAGATGCGCCCCAGCGAGTTTACCAATGACCCGTTCGTGGTCGCGCGAAACGACGCGATGATCGCCATCAACTCCGCGCTCGCCGTCGATCTCACCGGGCAGGTCGCCGCCGACACCTTGATGGGTCGCTTCTTCAGCGGGATCGGCGGACAGGTCGACTTCATCCGCGGCGCCGCGCGGAGCCGCGGCGGCCGGCCCATCATCGCGCTCCCGTCGACCGCCAAGGACGGCAAGCTGAGCCGCATCCGCCCGGCCTTCGAGGAGGGCGCCGGTATCGTCACCAGCCGCGGCGACGTCCACTACGTCGTCACCGAGTACGGGGTCGCGGATCTCTGGGGAAAGAACATCCGCCAGCGCGTGATGGCGCTCATCGACATCGCGCACCCCGACCACCGCGCGGAGCTGCTCGCCGCGGCCAAGCAGCGAAAGTACGTGTTCCCCGAGCAAGTGGCGCCGCGCGCGGTCTACCCGTGGGCCGAGGAGCGCCGCGTCGAGCTCGCGAGCGGCGAGCAGGTGCTGGTGCGCCCCGCGCGAATGAGCGACACCGAGACGTTGCAGGACATGTTCTATCGGCTGAGCGACGAGAGCACCTACTCGCGCTTCATGCACTACAAGAAGACTCACCCGCACGAAGAGATGATGGAGCTCGTGGAGCTCGACTACGAGCGGAACATGGCGCTGGTCGTGACCCGCGCGGACCACCCGGACGAGATCCTCGCGATGTCACGCTACGACGTCGATCCCGCGACCGACTACGCCGATATCGCCTTCGTGGTCCGCGACGAGCTCCAGGGACGCGGGATCGGCACGCTGCTCATGCGGCGCATGGCCGAGATCGGGCGTGCGCGCGGCCTGTTCGGGTTCACCGCGGACGTGCTCGCGACGAACGCCGCCATGCTCGGCGTGTTCCACCGGAGCGGTCTCGAGGTGCACACCGAGCACGACGGCTCGGGCGCGTACCGCGTGACCTTGACCTTCCCTCCGGTGCGTTCGTCGGTCGCCGTGGCCGCCGCGCGCCCCGCGTGATAGTCGGGCGAGCGTGTCTCGGCCGTCTCTCGCCGCTCGGCATGCCCGGCGAGGCGCGGCGTGATCAAGTACCTCGGCTCGAAGCGGCTGCTCGTCCCGCGGATCGTGAGCGCGATTCGGGAGCTCCCGCGGGTGAGCTCGGTCGTCGATCTCTTCTCCGGGACGTCGCGGGTCGGCCACGCGCTCAAGGCCGAGGGCTACCAGGTGCTCGCCAACGACCACAACGCGTACGCCGCGACCCTCGCGCGCGCCTACGTCGAGGCCGACGCCGAGGACGTCCGGTCGGACGCCGAGCGGCTCATCCGCGAGCTCTCCACGCTCCCCGGGCGCCCGGGCTACTTCACCGAGACGTTCTGCGTGCGAAGCCGGTTCTTCCAGCCGAAGAACGGTGCGCGGATCGACGCGATCCGAGAGGAAATCGCGCGTAAGGCGCTGCCGCCCGAGCTCGAGGCGGTGCTCCTCGTCTCCCTCATGGAGGCCGCGGATCGGGTCGATAGCACGACCGGCGTCCAGATGGCGTACCTCAAACGCTGGGCGCCGCGCGCCCATAAAGAGCTCGAGCTCCGCGTGCCCGCGCTCTTGCCGCGCGCTCGTCACGGTAAGGGTCGCGCGACCCAGCTCGACGCCGGCGAGGCGTCGAAGCAGCTCGAGGCCGACCTCTATTACCTCGACCCCCCGTATAACCAGCACAAGTACCTCGGGAACTATCACGTGTGGGAGAGCCTCGTGCTCTGGGACAAGCCGGAGGTCTATGGCACGGCCTGCAAGCGCCTCGACGTACGGAGCCGGGACAGCGCGTTCAATCGCCGGCGCAAGATCCGCGATGCGCTCGGCGAGATCATCCGCGCGGCGCGCGCGCGTTACCTCATCGTGTCCTTCAACGACGAGGGCTACATCGCCCGCGACGAGATGGAGCGACTCCTCGGCGCGCGCGGACACGTCACCGTGCTCGAGCATGAGTACAAGCGCTACGTCGGCGCTCAGATCGGCATCTACTCGCCGCAGGGCGAGAAGGTCGGCCGGGTGAGCCACCTCAGGAACAAGGAGTACCTCTACCTCGTGACGCCGGAGCCGCTCGCGCTCCGCGGGCGCCTCGAGCCCGGCCGCGCGAGCGGGCCTGCGTCATCCTGACGAATCGCCGCGCTCGCCACGAAAGTAAAGTGAAGGATTTACTGATGCCGGCCCGGCGCGGAACCGCGCGCTGCGGCCGCGAGCCGCGTGGTCGCAGCGCGCGCGGTCGAGCCGCCCGTCAGCGCACTTCAGGGGCCCGCCGGGCTTTCGCCGCGCGCTTGACGCCGCCCGGCGTCCGCGCGACGGGTGCTCGTCATGGACCACCCCTGCCTCGTCACTCTCGACCGCGACAGCGCGCCGCGGGTGCTGTTCTCCGGCGACCGGTTGGTCGAGGTCGATCTGCCCGCCGGCACGCGCTGCATCTACCCGAAGCCGCCGCTCGAGCCGCTGAAGGATCCGAACGCCGCCATTCGCTATGCGCTAAGCCACCCGCTCGACAGCGAGCCGCTCTACGCGAAGCTCCGCCCGGGCATGAAGGTGACCATCGCGATCGACGACATCTCGCTCCCGCTCCCGCCCATGAAGCGCCCGGACTCCCGCGAGCGGATCCTCACCGTGGTGCTCGAGCTGCTCGCCGATCACGGGGTCGACGACGTCGAGCTCATCGTCGCGACCGGCATCCATCGGCGAATGAAGGCGAGCGAGATCCGGCACATGGTGGGCGACCGGATCTTCGACGCGTACTTCCCCGATCGCCTCTATAACCACGACGCCGAAGATCCCGACGGCATCGTGCGCCTCGGCGAGACGGCCCTCGGCGAGCCGGTGGACCTGAACCGGCGCGCCGCCGAGAGCGATCTCCTCATCTACGTGAACATCACCTTCGTGCCCATGAACGGCGGGCACAAATCGGTGCCGGTCGGCCTCGCGAGCTACGAGAGCCTCCGGCCGCACCACAACCCGGAGACCATCCGCCAGAGCGACAGCTACATGGATCCGGCCGGCTCCGAGCTCGCCAGGCGTATCGCCCGCATGGGCCGCGTGGTCGCCGAGCATCTCGATGTCTTCGCCATCGAGAGCACGGTCAATAACCGGATGTTCGACCGCCCGCTCGGCTTTCTCGCCAAGAACGAGGACGAGCTCGACGGCCGCGAGCGCGCGCTCTCGAAGGGGCTCGTCGCGGCCACCAGCAAGCTTCCGCAGGCGGCGCGCCAGGCCATCT
This sequence comes from Polyangiaceae bacterium, assembly GCA_035063585.1. Taxonomy (GTDB): domain Bacteria; phylum Myxococcota_A; class Polyangia; order Polyangiales; family Polyangiaceae; genus JAPSGB01. The sequence goes on along the minus strand of JAPSGB010000020.1, from coordinate 22,742 downwards.
TCGACAAGTTCCCGGCGCCCTACGCCATGACCGGCGTGTGGGCGGGCGCGACCGAGGCGGTGCACGCCGAGGCGCTCAAGAAATCCTTCGAACAGTACTCTGTCCCCATCACCGGCCAGGCCGACGTGCTGGTGACGGGGATCCCCTTCATCAGCCCGTACAACGTGCACGCCTACCTGAACCCGCTCCTCGTCAGCGTGCTCGCGCAAGGCTACCTCTTCAACATGTACCGGAACGCGCCGCTCGTGAAGCAGGGCGGCACGCTCATCATCACGCACCCGTGCAGCGACAAGTTCGATCACGAGCAGCACGCGCCCTACATCGATTTCGTGCACCGTCTCCTCCCCGAGACGCGCGACGCGATGAAGCTCGCGCACAAGTACGAGGAGAAGTTCGCGCGCGATCCGGCCTTCATCCAGATGTACCGGAACGGCCACGCGTACCACCCGGCGCACCCATTCTTCATGTGGTACTGGGGCGAGAACGGCCGCCAGCACCTCGGCCGCGTGATCGTGGTCGGCGCCGACAACGAGTACATCCCGCGTCTCCTCGGCTGGGAGACCGCCGACAGCATGGAGGACGCGCTCTACATGGCCAAGGGCGGCGAGGCGCGTAGCCTCGACATCACGCTCCTCCACGTGCCGCCCATCGTCATGGGCGAGGTGAGCCTGCCGAGGTAGGCTCGGGCTCCCCCGCGCCGGGCGAGAGCGACCGGCCCGCGAGCTTCCGCGCCGCACCGACCCTCCCTCGCTAGCGGAACGGCTCTCGCACCTTATCCTTCTCGCGACTTGACTCCTCGACCGACTTGCGGGACCGAGTCGGCACGAGCGTCACTTTCGTATTGACGCGATGCGTTGAAGGCGATGGAAAACAGCACGAACGACCGCCCGAGCCTCGATATCTCCGCGCAGCTCCGCGGCAAGAAGCTCGTCATCGTCGGCGGGACGGGCTTCCTCGGCAAGGTGTTCTGGGCGTTCCTCTTGTCGCGCTATCCGGAGGTCGGCCGGCTCTACCTCGTGGTGCGGCCGAAGGGCGGGCGCACCGCCGAGGCGCGGTTCTGGGCGGACGTCGCTCCGAACGACGTGATGCGCGCGCTCCGTGAGGAGCACGGCGAGGGCTACGAGGACTTCCTGCGCGAGAAGGTGGTCCCGGTCGCGGGCGACGTGGTGCAGCCGTTCTGCGGGCTCGACGCCGCGCTGCGCGACGAGCTCCGCGGCGAGGTCGCCGCGGTCGTGAACGCCTCCGGGGTCGTCGAGTTCGATCCGCCGCTCGACGAGGCGCTCGAGGTGAACGCCTTTGGCGTCCGGAACCTGGTCGCGCTCGCCAAGGACCTCGGGGACGTCCCGCTCCTCCACACCAGCACCTGCTACGTCGCCGGCAGCCGGCAAGGCCACATCGAGGAGCGCGACCCGCGGGAGTTTCCCTTCCCGCGCGCGGATGAGCTCGCGCTCGAGCACTGGGACCCGGAGCGCGAGATCGCCGAGTGCCTCGACGTCGTCGACCAGGCGCGCAGCCGCGGCAGCGACGCCTTTCGCCAGAGCCGCTTCGTGGACGAGGCGAAGCACAACCTCGTCGAGCGCGGAGAGCCGGCGCGCGGCAGGGTGCTCGACGCCGAGATCGAGAAGGTGAAGCGCCGCTTCATCGAGGGCCAGCTCGCCGACATGGGCATGGAGCGGGCGAAATTTTGGGGCTTCCCGAACACCTATACGTACACCAAGGCGATCGGCGAGCAAATCGTGGCCTCCTCGGGGCTCCGCTTCACCATCGGGCGCCCTGCCATCATCGAGTCGACCGTGAGCTATCCGTTCCCGGGCTGGAACGAGGGCATCAACACCAGCGCGCCGCTCATCTACATCCTCAGGGAAGGCGGGCTCCAGATCCCGGCCGCCGAGAACCTGCTCGACGTCATCCCCTGCGACATGGTCGCGAGCGGCATGGTGATGAGCCTGGCCGAGCTCATCGAGGGGACCGCGCCGGCGGTCTATCAGTACGGCTCGAGTGACTCGAACCCGTGCACCATGCGGCGCTTCTTCGAGCTCACCGGGCTCTACAAGCGCAGGTACTGGCAGAAGAGCGGTCGGGGTGGCGCGCTCGCCGGCGCGGTCCAGTCGCGCTTCGAGGGCGCCATGCTCTCGAAGGAGCAGTTCGAGCGCTTCGGGCCCCAGGCCATCGCGCGCGGCGCGCGCGGGCTCGCCCGGTTGGTCCGGCGCGCCGCGGTCGGGCAGGCGGCGCCAGTGCTGGCGCCCGCGGCGAAGCTGATCGCGGATTTCGCCGAGCAGCAGCGGCGGGTCGGTGACGTGCTCGGACAGTTCGTGCCGTTCACCGCCGAGTATTCCTATGTCTTCCGCTGCGATCACACCCGCGCCGCGCTCGCGCGCCTCGGTGAGCGCGATCGAGCGCGCATGTGCTGGGAGCCCGAGCGGCTGGACTGGCGCGAGTGGTTCCTCGAGGTGCACGTCCCCGGCCTCGAGAAGTGGGTCTTCCCCGAGCTCGAGAAGAAGCTCGAGCGCAAGGTGCGCGCGCCGGCGCGTCACGAGACGCTGACGGCGCTCCTCGACGAGATGGCCGAGCGGCACGAGCTCGCCGTGGCGCTCCAGCGCGCCGAGACGGACGGGCTCTCGCGGATCAGCTACCTCGGGTGGCGCGAGCGCGCGAGCGCGGCGGCCGCGCGGCTCCAGGCGCTCGGCGTACGCAAGGGCGAGCGGGTGCTCCTCGCCGGGAAGAACCACCCGGCGTGGGCCATCGATTTCTTCGGGATCCTGCTGGCTGGCGCGACGCCGGTCCCGCTCGACGCCGCGGTCGACGCCGGGGTCGCGGCGAACCTCCGCCGCGCGTCGGGGGCGCGGGTGTTCGTCGCGGACCGCGAGGTGCGCGAGCGGGTCCGCCCGGAGCTCGCCGACGACGTCGCCTGGGTCGACCTCGTCGAGGCCTCGCAGTCCGGCGCGCCGCACGCGCCGGTCGAGGTCACACCGGAGGATCTCGCCGCGCTCATCTACACGAGCGGCACCACCGGCACGCCGAAGGGCGTGATGTTGACCCACGCCAACCTGACCGCGCTGGTCGCCTCGCTCGCGCCGCTCTTCCCGCTCGGCAAGGGCGACCGCGTGCTCAGCGTGCTGCCGCTGCACCACACCTTCGAGCTCACCTGCGGGCTGCTCCTGCCGCTCTCGCGGGGCGCGCGTATCGTCTACCTCGACGAGCTCGACGCGGAGCGACTCTCGGCGAGCTTGAAGGAGGGGAAGATCACCGCGATGGTCGGCGTCCCGGCGCTCTGGGAGCTACTCGAGCGGCGTATCACCGCGCGCATCGCCGAGCGCGGCCCGCTCGCCACGCGGCTCTTCGACGTCGCGGTCGAGATCAACCGCGGGCTCGGCAAGAACTTCGGGCTCGACGCGGGGCGGCTGCTCTTCGGTCCCGTGCACGAGGGGCTCGGCGGACACCTCCGCTTCCTGGTGAGCGGCGGCGCCGCGCTCCCCGAGTCGGTGCACGCGAAGTTCGCCGGGCTCGGGCTGCACCTCGCGGAGGGGTATGGCCTCACCGAGGCCTCACCGGTGCTCACCGTCGCGCCCGGCGGCCCGAGCGCCCAGCCGGGCAACGTCGGCAAGCCCATCCCCGGTGTCGAGATTTCGATCGCGAGCCCGGACGCGAGCGGCGTCGGCGAGGTGCTCGCGCGCGGCCCGAACGTGATGCTCGGCTACTCGGACGACGAGGAGGCCACGCGCCGCACCATCGACGAGGAAGGCTGGCTGCACACGGGCGACCTGGGCAAGCTCGACCGCAAGGGGCGGCTCGTCATCGTGGGGCGCGCGAAGGACGTCATCGTCGCCGCCAACGGCGAGAACGTCTACCCCGACGACGTCGAGGCGCGCCTCGGCACCATCGACGGCATCAAGGAGCTCGCCATCGTCGGGGTGATGAGCCCGCGCGGCGGCGAGCGCGTCGCCTGCGTAGCGGTCGCCGAGGAGCGCGAGCAGGGCAAGCGCGCGCTCGACGCCGCGCTGCAGAAGCTCCCCGCGTCGATGCGCCCGGCGATGGTCACCGTCATCGAGACGCCGCTCCCGCGCACCGCGACGCGCAAGGTCAAGCGCGCCGAGGTGCGCCGCCTGATCGAGCGCGTCGCGCCGCTGAGCGAGCGGCCCCCGCGTCTCGACGCGACCGCCGCCGCCGACGGCCTCGACGGCGCGGCGCGCATGGTGCGCGCGGCGGTCGGCGTCATCGCGCGGCGCGAGCCCGGCTCGCTCGGCCCGGGGCTCAGCCTCCGCGCGGATCTCGCCTTCGACTCGCTGATGCTGCTCGAGCTCCTGGTCGCACTCGAGGCGCAGACCGGCGCGCACCTCGACGCCGAGCGGCTGAGCGCGTGTCTCACCCTCGGAGACGCCGAGGAGCTCGTGCGCGAGTCGAGCGCGGCGCGCCGCCTGTCGCGCACGGCGACCATCGAGCACGAGGCGGAGGAGAGCCTCGAGCTCCCGCCCGTGCTGCGCGAGGCGGCCATGCACTGGCTCGGTCGCGCGCAGATGGGCTTCTACGAGAGCGTGCTAGACACCAAGGTCACCGGGCGCGCCTTCATCCCGCACAACGAGAGCACGCTGGTCGCCGCCAACCACGCGAGCCACCTCGACATGGGGCTCGTGAAGTACGCCCTCGGCAGCTACGGGAAGGACCTCGTGTCGCTCGCCGCGGCGGATTACTTCTTCGAGGGCGGGCGCTTCCGTCGAGCGTACTTCGAGAACCTCACCAACCTGGTCGCGCTCAGCCGGAGCGGCTCGCTCCGCCAGAGCCTGCGCCAGGCGGGCGAGCTGCTCGAGCGCGGCAAGACGGTGCTCATCTTTCCCGAGGGGACCCGCTCGAGCGACGGCGAGATCCACGAGTTCAAGCCCGCGGTCGGGCACCTCGCGCTCGTCCACCAGAAGGACATCCTGCCCGTCCATCTCGGCGGGACCTACCAGGCGCTCCCCAAGGGCGCGACCGTGCTCCGGCGCCGCGGCGTCACCGCGCGCATCGGCCCGCCGCTCCGCGTCGCGGACCTCCGCCGCTTGACGGAGGGGATGACCGGCTCCGAGGCGTCCCGCGCGGTGGCAGGGCTCGTCGAGCGCGCGGTGGTGGCGCTATCGCGCGGCGAGGTGCTCGACATCTCCCGGCTCGCGAGCTTGGACGACGGCTCGGCGGCGGACGATCGCTCGATGGCGCGCGTCTTCGAGGAGCTCGAGCGCCGCTTCGTGGCCGGTACGGTAGACGAGCCGGTGAGCTTCTACTTCTCGCTCGGTGAGGATGAGCGCTGGTCGATCCAGGTGACGCGGGAGCGCTGCGAGGTGACGCCGGGCAAGCTGTCCGGCAGCGCCGACTGCGTGCTCAAGACCTCCCCGACCATGTTCACGCGCATCGTCCGCGAGGCGTACACGCCGTCGCCCGCGGAGTTCATCAGCGGGACGGTAAAGAGCAACAACATCGGGCTCCTCACCACCTTTCAGAAGGTCTTCCAGCTCTCGAGCGCGAGCTGAGCACGGTCGTCGCGCGGGCGTCGGCCCGCGGCGCCGGCCGCGCCGGACCGGCACCCGAGCGAGCTCCCGGGCGCGCTCGGTCAGTACCCGACGGCGGCCTGGTAGAGGCCGTGCTTCACGAGGAACTGACCCTCGCGGAAGGCGTCGGGCGAGAGCTCGCGGATGCCGTCCGGGCTCATCTCGAGCACGCGCGTGGCCACCTGATCGACCATGTTGCGGTCGTGCGTGACGAAGATGGCGGTGCCTTGATAGACCGCGAGCGCCTCGGTGAGCGAGCGGATCGACTCGAGGTCGAGGTGGTTGGTCGGCTCGTCGAGCAGCAGCACGTTCGGCGCCGCGAGCATCAACTTGGCGAGGATGAGGCGCACCGTCTCTCCGCCCGAGAGCACCCGGGTCTGTTTCAGCGGGTCGTCCTTCTTGAAGAGGAGCTTGCCGAAGAGGGCACGGAGCCGCTCCTCGTCGACCTTGGTGTTGAAGTCCCAGAGCCAGTCCCTCATCGTCTTGTCGCTCTTCTCGATGAGCTCGCCGTGCTCCTGCGGCATGTACGCGCGGTTCGCCTCGTAGCCCCAGTCGATCTTGCCGGCGTCGGGCGCGAGCTCCTCGTCGAGCAGGCGGAGCAAGGTCGTCTTGCCGATGCCGTTCGGGCCGACCAGCGCGATCTTGTCGCCACGCATCACGCTCAGGTTGAAGCCCTTGCAGATGGTCTTGTCGCCGAAGCTCTTGTCGAGCCCCACCACGCTGAGCACGTTGCGCCCGCTCGGTCGTGCCTGCTCGAAGCGGATGAACGGGCGCTGGATGTTCGAGCGTTTCAGATCGAGCATCGCCTGTTTTTCACGCTCGATCTGCTTCTCGCGCGATTTCACCTGGCTCGCTCGCGACCCGGAGCGGAACCGCTGCACGAACTCCTGGAGCTGGGTCACCTTCTGCTGCTTGGCGGCGTTGGCGAGCTCGAGGGACGAGCGCGCATCGGCCTTCAGGCGCACCATGTCGTCGTAGTTGCCGGGGTAGACGATGATCGTCTCGTAGTCGACGTCCGCGATGCGCGTGCACACCTCGTTCAAGAAGTGACGGTCGTGGCTGATGACGACCAGCGCGCCCGTGTAAGCGAGCAGGAAGCTCTCGAGCCAGCGAATGCTGGCGATGTCGAGGCTGTTGGTCGGCTCGTCGAGCAAGAGCGTGTCGGGCTTGCCGAAGAGCGCCTGCGCGAGCAGCACTCGCACGCGATCTCCGCCTTGCAGGACCTCGAGCTTCTCTTCGTGAACGTCCTCCGGGATGTCGAGGCCGAGCAGCAGCCCCGCCGCCTCCGACTCCGCGGTGTAGCCGTCCTCCTCGGCGATCACCATCTCGAGCTCGCCGAGACGGATGCCGTCGTCGTCGCTGAGCTCGTCGCCCTTCGCGAGCAGCCGCTCCTTCTCGGAGAGCGCCTCCCAGAGCCGCGGGTTGCCCATGAGGACCACGTCGAGGATGCGGTCGTTCACGTAAATCGAGTGATCCTGGCGGAGCACGCCCAGCCGGCCCCGCGCGCTCACGCGCCCGCCCGACGGCTCCTGGCTGCCGTCGAGGATCTTCATGAAGGTCGATTTCCCCGCGCCGTTCGGGCCGGTGAGGCCGTACCGCTCAGCGTCGTTGAAGGTGACGCTGACGTTGTCGAAGAGCACGCGCTCTCCGTAATTCATGCTGACTTCGTGGGCGCTGATCATGGCGGGGGGCGGAACCTAGCAGGTTTTCCCGCGAAATCATCCGCCTCGACCTCCGGAGGGAGATCGGGTCGGCGCGGCCGGCGGCGCGTCGCGCCCGAGCCCCCGCGGCGCGCGCTACGCGACCTTCTTCATGCAGTGCACGCAGCGGCGCGCGTCCGGGTGGATGAGCCCACCGCAGCGCCGGCACGGCACTCGCGCGACGTCCTGATCGCCGCCGCGGGCGGGCGCCACTTCGCGCGGCGCGTCGCCCGAGCTCGCGGTCGAGGCCTCGGGGACCGACGCTTCGACCGCGTGCGGCGCGGCGGGGCTCGGCGCCAGGCCATCGGGCTCGGCGGCAGTTGCGGCGACGGCGGCGGGTTCGGTGACGACCTCGGCTACGGGCGCGGGGGGCGCCGCGCTCGCGGTGCGGGGCGCGCCCGATGCTCCACGCCGCGCGAGCTCGTAGACTCGGGCGTCGAGCGAGCGGAGCGTCGCGAACGCGTGGGCGGCCGCGCCGTGGAAGACGCCGACCGACCACACGATGACGCCGAGGCAGAGGAAGCCGACCGAGACGAGCATGAAGCCGAGCCGATCGCTCGCGTACGACACGCCGAGCGAGGCGAGCGCCCCGATGAGCGCGCAGCCCGAGATCGTGATGCCCACGCCGCGGGTGAGCCGGCTCACCCGCGCGAGGTAGCGCGTGAAGGGCGGAGCGTTCTGGGGTTCCTCGAGCATCCTCGCCGGCCTCTCCCTCGGCGAGCCCATGGTGCGCCCATTTGGAGCGCGAGGGAAGCTCATCGGGGCGCTCCGCCGCGCTCGCGCGAGCCCCGGACACCCGAAATGCCGCGCGGCCCGACCCGGGGCCAGGCTCGCGCCGCGTGGTAGGCTTCCGGCCGCATGGACGGCGCGTTCGTGTTCTCGGAGGGTACGATTCCGCTCCTCGTGAGCTTCCCGCACGACGGAACCGCCATCCCGGCCGCGCTCGCGCGGCGCATGACGCCCGCGGCGCTCGCGCGCCCCGACACCGACTGGCACGTGGCGCGGCTCTACGAGTTCGTGACCGGGCTCGGGGCGAGCACGCTCCGGCCCGAGCTCAGCCGCTACGTCGTCGACCTGAACCGCGATCCCACCGGCCTCGCGCTCTACCCGGGCGCGGACAACACCGGGATCGTCCCGCTCGACACCTTCGCGCGCGAGCCCATCTATCTCCCGGGAGCAGCGCCCGACGAGGCCGAGTGCGTGGAGCGCGTCGCGCGGCATTTCGCGCCGTACCACGCGAAGCTGGCGGGCGAGCTCGAGCGTCTGCTCGGCGCCTTCGGCGTGGCGGTGCTCCTCGACGCGCACAGCATCCCCTCGGTGGTGCCTCGCTTCTTCGAGGGGACGCTGCCCGATCTCAACCTCGGGAGCGCGCGCGGCGCGAGCGCCGCGCCCGAGCTCGCGGCGCGCGCTTTTTGCGTGCTCGAGGCAGCCGAGGGCTATCGCGCGGTCCGCGACGGCCGCTTCACTGGCGGATACATCACGCGCCACTACGGAGCACCCGAGCGCGGCGTCCACGCGCTCCAGCTCGAGCTCGCGCAGAAAAACTACATGGTGGAGGCGCCGCCCTTCTCCTGGGTCGACGAACGCGCGAGCGCGCTCAGGCTCGTGCTCCGCGCCTTCGTGGAGGAGCTCGCCGCGTTCGCGCGCGAGCGCTCGCGATGACGACCTATCGGTGCGACCACCTCTTCGGCGCGAGCGGTTGGGTGAGCCCCGGTGAGCTCGTCGTCGAGGACGGGCGGAGCGCCGTCGAGCGCGTGCGCGGCTATGCGCTGCCGGGCATGCCGAACCTCCACTCGCACGCCTTCCAGCGAGCCATCGCCGGGCTCACCGAATACGCGGGGCCGGGCGGAGACGACTTCTGGTCGTGGCGCGACGCGATGTATCGCTTCGCGCTCCGCGTCGAGCCGGACGAGCTCGAGAGCCTCGCGTGCCAGCTCTACGTCGAGATGCTCGAGGCCGGCTACACCGCGGTCTGCGAGTTTCATTACCTTCACCACGCGCCCGACGGCTCGCCGTACGATAACCCCGTCGAGATGAGCGAGCGGCTCGTCGCGGCCGCGCGCCGCGCCGGGATCCGCCTCACGCTGCTGCCGGCGCTCTACGCCTCCGGCGGCTTCGACGGCGCGCCGCTCGGCGCGGCGCAGCGCCGCTTCCGGAGCGACGCCGCGTGGGTCATGCGCGCCGTCGAGCGCCTCCGCCGCGCGCACCCGGAGGTTCGCGTGGGCGTCGCGCCGCACAGCCTCCGCGCCGCGCCCCCCGCGGAGCTCGCGGCGTGCGTCACCGCGCTCGAAGGACTCGACTCGGCGGCGCCCATCCACATCCACGTCGCCGAGCAGACGCGCGAGGTCGACGCCTGCCTCACCGCGCGCGGCGCGCGCCCGGTCGAGTGGCTGCTCGCCAGCGCGCCGGTCGATGAGCGCTGGTGCCTGGTGCACGCGACGCACGTCACCTCGCGCGAGCTCGCGGACGTCGCTCGCGCGGGCGCCGTCATCGGCTTCTGCCCGACCACCGAGGCGAACCTCGGCGATGGCCTCGGGCCCGCGGGGCGGTCCGGCGCGGCCGGCGTGAGGTTCGGCGTCGGCTCGGACAGTCAGATCTCGGTGAGCGTTCGCGAGGAGCTCCGCTGGCTCGAGTACACGGCGCGACTCGAGCGGCGCGCGCGCAACGTGCTGGCGCCCGCGGGCGCCGCCTCGACCGGCGCGTATCTCTACTCCACCGCGCTCGCCGGCGGGCTCCAGGCGCTCGCGCAGCCGGGCGGCCGCGATCTCGTGGTGCTCGACCCCGAGCACCCGGTGCTCGCCGAGCGCCCGCTCGAGCGCGTGCTCGACGCCCACCTCTTCTCGAACCACGGGAGCGCCGTGCGTGACGTGATGGTGGACGGCGAGTGGGTCGTGAAGGACGGCCGGCACCGTGAGCGCGAGGCGATCCGCGCATGTCATCGGCGCGCGCTCGCGCGGCTCGCCGAGTGAGCTCGACGCGGCTCGGGGCGACCCCACGGCGTCGAAGGCGCTGGCTTCGGAGGGCTCGACGCGCGACGCGGCCGGAGTAGAGGGCTCCCCGCGTTCTCCGGTGCCCCGGCCGCTCGGCGGCTGCCCGGCTTGCCCTCTCCGCGAAAAAGCGCAAAGAAGCTCCCCGAATGGCACGTTACTGGGTCGGCGGAGCGACGGGCTTCCTCGGGGCGCACCTGGTCCGCGAGCTCGTCGCGTGCGGTCACGAGGTGGTCGGCGTGTCGCGGAGCGGCGGCGAGCTCGATGGGCTCCGGGTCGCCCGGGTCGACGTGCTCGACGAAGGCGCGGTCGCCGCGAGCGCGCGCGGCGCTGACGGCGCGTTCCTCGCGACCGGTCGGGTGAGCCGCGCGCGCGAGGACGCCGAGTCTCTTCACGAGCTTCACGTCCTCGGGACGCGCCGCGCCCTCGCGGGGCTCCGCGCGGCGGGCGTCCGGCGCGTCGTGGTGGCGAGCACCAGCGGCACCGTCGCGGTCGGTCGCGACCCGGAGGTGGTCTTCGACGAGACGGCCGAGCCTCCGACGGAGCTCATCGCGAGCTGGCCGTACTATCGCACCAAGCTCTTCGGCGAGCGCGAGGCGCTCGAGGCGAACCAGCCGCCCGCCTTCGAGGTCGTCGTCGTGAACCCGAGCCTGCTGCTCGGACCCGGCGACGAGCGGGAGTCTTCCACGGGCGACGTGCGGCGCTTCCTCGACGGCAGCTTGCCCGCGATCCCGGCGGGAGGCATCGCCTTCGTCGACGCGCGCGACGCGGCGGCGGGGATGCGCCTCGCCTTCGAGCGCGGCCGCCCCGGTGAGCGCTACCTCTTGAACGCGAAGAACATGACGCTCGCCGCGTTCTTCCAGCGCCTCGCGCGCATCAGCGGCGTGCGCGCCCCGCGGCTGCGGATGCCCGCGTCGCCTGCGCTGGCGGTCGGCGCGCACCGGCTCTTCGCGCGCGCGGTCCGCGCCATCGGCGGCACGCCACCGGTCGACGAGGTGAGCGTCGAGATGGGCCAATACTACTTTTATTGCTCGAGCGCGAAGGCCGAAGAAGAGCTCGGCTGGCGCACGCGTGATCCGGGGGAGACCCTCCGCGACACCATCGACGATCTCACCCGAAGCCGCCGCGCGTTCCCCGGCGGCGCGCGGGTCGCGGGCGCGCTCGACGAGGCGCGTTAGCGCGCGCCCGCGCTCCGGCCGCGGGCTCGACTCGCCGCGGCTCGGCGACCGAGCACGAGCGCGAGCGCGAGGGCCATGAGCGGCAGCGCAGGAGCCCGTGAATCGCGCGAGCTGCTCGTGCGACACCCGCAGCCGCCGTCGCTGGAGGACTCGGGGCCGAGCCCCGCCTCTTGCGGCACGTTCACGCCGCCGTCCTCCGGCTCTACGCCCGAGTCGGCCGTCTGCCAACACGTCATCCCCTCGTCGATCTCGCCGTCGCAATCGTCGTCGAGGCCGTTGCACACCTCGTCCGTCGCGACGCACGCCGGGCCGGCGCTGAGGATGGTGGACCAGTACCGCTGCTCACCCCAGCCTCCGGCGTTGGTCAGGTCATCGAGCATCACGGGGTCGCCGAAGGCTTTGCCCGAGGAGGGGTGGCACCGCCAGCCCGCCGCGGCGCGGGCGCACAGGTCGTCGCGTCCGTCGCCATCGAAATCGGCCAGGCGGATCGTCTCGTAGTGCTGCGCTGCTCCCCAACCGGTGGCGTCGCTCCACGCCGGCCCCGCGAGCTGTACGCCCTCGGTGCCGTTCCAACTCCAGCAGCCCATCTCGGCGTCGCCCCGCGCGCAGATTTCATCGCGACCGTCACCGTCGATGTCGCCGGTGCGGAAGGTCGCGTAGTTGGTGACGTCAGCCCAACCGTTGGCGTTCGAGAGCATGCCGAGCAGCACCGCCGTCTCCTCGAAGCCGGTGCCGGTCGAGAGCGCGCAGCGAAGATCCTCGGAGGTCCGGATGCACAGGTCGTCGCGCCCATCGCCGTTCACGTCGGCGAGCCGCATCGTGCTCCAGTAGCTGGGCGCTCCGAAGCCGGCGGCGTCCGACCACTCGGGCCCGCCGATGGACGTGACGAAGCCGCTCCCGTCGCTCAAGACGCAATCGACGCCGGCCGAGCCGCGAATGCACACGTCGGCGCGACGATCGCCGTTGACATCACCCATGCGGAGCGTGCCGTAGTACTTGGCCGAGCCGAAGCCCGCGGCGTCGCTCCACCGGGGCCCTTCGACGCGCTGGTCGAAGGAGGTGCCGTTCGAGAGCCAGCAGCCAAAGCCCGCCGAGTCGCGAGCGCACAGATCGTCGCGCCCGTCCGCGTTCACGTCTGCCAGTCGGAGGGTGGTGTAGTACTGTGGCAAGCCCCAGCCGTTCGCGTCGGACATCCCATCACGCCACACGTCGAGCGAGCCGAAGCCGGTGCCGGTGGACAAGGTGCACTCGAACGCGCTGTTCGAGCGCGCGCACAGGTCTGCGCGCCCGTCGCCGTCGAGGTCCCCCATCCGCAGCGTCGCGTAGTTGGTGACGTCATCCCAGCCGTTCGCATCCGAGAGCGCGATCGGCCCCCACGCGCTCTGCCAGCTCCCCGCCCCCGCTGGCCAACAGGCCACGCCGGCCGAGCCGCGAGCGCAGAGGTCGGCCCGTCCGTCGCCGTCGACGTCGGTCGTGGCGGGCGGCGCGTAGGCCACGGGCTGCTCGTTCAGCAGCGCGATCTCGCAGACGTCGTCCTCGTCGACGAGCGAGTCGCAGTCGTCGTCGACCCCGTTGCACGTCTCGGCGGCGGCCACGCACGCGCACGAGGTGCCGGGGATCGAGCCGTAGGAGCCTTGGCTGGTCCAGCGTGAGACGGGGCCGCCGCAGGCCCCGCGGAACGGGTCCTCGGCGGCGGCCGCGCTCGACGGGTAGAAGCCGAAGTGCAGGTGCGCGCCGGTGCTGCAGCCGCTCGTCGCCGAGTGCCCGATCGTCTGCCCGCAGGTGACCGCTTGACCGGTCTGGACGGTCATCCCGCCGCTCTGCATGTGGCAGTAGAGCGTCTCGGAGCCATCGGCGTGACGGACCCGGACGTGGTTGCCGCACAGGCCGCCGCATGGGCTGCAGTAATAACCGTAGTCGGGGCAGCCGGTGACCACCTGAGTCACGGTCCCGGTGGCCGCCACGAGGACGGGCGTCCCGAACGGGACACCGAAATCGGTGCCGGTGTGACCGTCATAGCAAGCGCCGCCGCACTCGTAGTCGGCGCACCCGCCCGCGGAGCCATTGTTGTCGAAGCCAGCGGTGATCCCGTTGCCGGGGTCGTACGGCCTCCGGTAGAGCACCTGCGCCTCGCTGCTCGATGCGATGACGAGCGTGCCGAGGGCGAGCGCTGCGACGAGGAGACGCGACGTCGGTCTCATGGCTGCCTCCGCGTCGTGCGGACGATGCGTCCGGTGTCGAGATCCGCCCAGACCGTCCCGAGTTGGTCGTCGAAGGTATAGAGCCCCTGCTCGAAGCGCGGACCGACGGGTGAGTCGGGGATGCGCCCGAGCTCGCCGAGCGCTCGAGGGGTGCCGCCGCGGTCGACGCGATAGAGCCGCGGTGAACCCGCGACCGCCGATACGAACACGACGGACGCCCCATCCGGCGTGAGCGCCGGTGACCAGCAGGGCGCCATCGCGGTCGTGAGCTGCTGCGCCGTTCGAGTCGTCACGTTGGCGCGCGCGAGCTCGAGCCTCGGCGCCGAGCCCCGAACGTACGCGATTTCGCTGCCCGCCACGGCGAGCGGACCGTACGCGCCGCGATCGAGCTCGACGGAGCCGCTCGCATGGTGGAACCGCAGCACGTGGTCGGCGTCGACGTAGACGACGCCTCCGGCAGCGAACCGCGCGTCGAGCACCCGCGCTCCGTCGAGGCTCGGCAGCGCGCCGCCGGTCTTCAGCACCACGACGCGCTCGGCGTCGGCGTTGGGCCTCACCGGCGCGAGCGCGCCCGTGAGGCGCGCCCCATCGGGCCGCCGATCGAGCTCCACGTCGCGCGGGAAGGCCACGGGTTGCCCTGCGGGTCGCGCGGCCCTCGGCGGCGCGGGGACGACTGACGGACGCTCGGCCTGCACGAGGAGGCTCGCGTCCTCGGCTGCGCCGCTCTCACAGCCTATCGCGCCGCCGATGACGAGCAGTGGTGCGAGGATGCGTGTTCGCATCCGACCCACCCTAGGCGAAGCGCGCTCGCGCTTCAACCGCCGCGTCCTTGCCTCGTTCGGTGGTGATGGTGGTAGCGGCCGTGACGCTCTTCTTGCGCGCTACGCGCCGGTCAGCGCGGGCCCTCGACTCCGGGAGCGCGGCCTCGACCGCCTGCGACGCCGAGCGCGCGGCGAGCCGCTCAGCGACGCGCCCGAGCGATGCACGCGTCGCGCTCCGCGCGCTCGGCGTCGCAGGCGGCGAGCGCGGCGAAGCCGTCGGCGTCGCACGACCACGCGCTCGCGGGCGCCGCCGCGCGGCACGCCTCGTCGTCGTCGAGCGCGGCCGCGCAGCTCGGGAAGGCGCTCGCGAGTTCCTCGCAGTCCAGCACGCAGTCGGAGAGCTCGTCTGCCGGGCAACCCGTGCGCGCCGCCGCGGCGCAGCCGGCGACGCAGCTCGCCGCGTGCGAACCAGCGCCGTCGGCCCCCTCCGCGTCGCTCGTGACACGAGCGTCGGTGACGCTCGCGCCATCATCGAGCGCATCCGGTGCTGCGCCGTCGAGCTCGCTGACGCTGGCGTCACCGCCGAGCACCTCGGCGCCGCGCCGCCCGCCGCACGCCGCGGTGAGCGTCGCGCCTGCGAGGAGCAGGGCGGCGCTCATCGCGGTTCCGCGCCGGACCGGCACCCTCACTCAGTAGATGGTCCCGCCGCAGTCCACGAAGGACGCGATGGTGGTGTCGATGCGAAAGTGCGACTCGCTCGTGTGTCGCTCCGCCGCGAACACCTCGAGCTCATAGGTGCCGCCGACGCTCAGGCCGAGCTCGCCCGCGCGCGCGTCGAGGTCCACCGACGACGTCTGCGCGCCGTGCACGCCGCCGAGATCGATGGCGAGCCGGCCGTTGATGAAGGTGAAGAGATCGTCGTCCCCGGTGAAGGTGAACACCTCGCCGCCTCGGTACACGAACTTCGTGTGGAGCTCGTAGGTGAAGTGGAAATTGTGGTCGCGCCCTTGGTTTCCGAAGAGCTCCCCGTCGATGGGGAAGAAATCGTCGTCTTGAAAGGTGAAGACGCCGCCGCCCATGTCGGTGAGCTGCAAGACGAGCGGCTTCGATTGGTTCACGCCGCTGACGTCGCGATACCACTGATCGAAGGTGTCGCGGCCGTGCACGGTCGCGGTCGGGTTCGCGCCGTGCGCGTAGACGGGCTTGCGATCGGCGCCGAGCGCCGCCTCGACGATGCCCGGATCGCTGCCGAGCGCGGACTCGAAGTCCGGGTGGGTGTCCTGAAAATCTCGAATCTTTCCCGTGAGCGCGCTCCCGCAATAGCCGTTCTCGCCGTCGCGCGGCCCGCTGTCGCCGACGTCGAACCCGCCCGAGCCGTTGCCGCCCGAGGCCTGGCCTCCGAAGCCGGCGCCGCCCCCGCCGGTGCCGCCCGAGCCGGACCCCGCGTGGCCTCCGCTCGACGCGGCGGCTCCGCCGGCCGTCTCGCCGCTCGTGTCACCGCAGGCGGCCACGACGCAGGCGGCCACCGCCAGCGCGAGCATCGAAGCGAACTTCATGTAACCCTCCGTTCGCGTCGAAGGGTAGCAGCCGGACACGCGCTCGACAAACGCCGCCGGCGCCGCTCACGCCTTGCGGCGGCGCACGACCCCCGGCGGATCCCCGCGGCGCTCGCTCGTGGCGTCTCGCGCGAGGGGTGGTCGAGGCGGCGCGGCCGGCGTCGCGGGACGCTCGGCGCGCGGCGGCGGCGGCGGCGCTTCACTCGCGGGCGCTTCACTCGCGGGCGCTTCACTCGCGGGCGCTTCACTCGCGGGCGCCTCACGCGAGGGCGCCTCACGCGAGGGCGCGGGCGCGGGCGCTTCACGCACGGGCGGCGGCGCGGGCAGGCCGAGCCGTTTGCGGAAGAGATCGCCGAAGCTGCCGAGCCCGCCGCTCTTCGCCGACGCGCCGGAGAACTCGCGGAAGTTGCGCCGCTCCTCGACGCCCTCGACGCCGCGCACGCT
Organism: Polyangiaceae bacterium; assembly: GCA_035063585.1. Taxonomy (GTDB): domain Bacteria; phylum Myxococcota_A; class Polyangia; order Polyangiales; family Polyangiaceae; genus JAPSGB01. The sequence continues at coordinate 6,399 of JAPSGB010000020.1, read as the reverse complement.
GAAGCGCTGCTTGCCGCTCGCCGGATCGCGGCTGAGCAGCACCACGTCGAGCTCGGTGCCGACCGGACACGCGCGACGGTGGTCGCTGCCGGGCGGCAAGCCGAGCTCGCGCGTCGGGATGAGGCCTTCGCCCTTGGGCGTCTCGACGAACACGCCGAAATTGGCGAGCCGCACCACCTTGCCCTTGAGGATCTCGTCGCGCGCGGGCTCGGGCGCGAGCACCGGCTGCGCGCGCGCCTTCATGCTGAGCCGCACGCGGAGCCCCTTCGGCGACTGCTCGACGGCGAGCACGCGGACCGCGACCGTCTCGCCCTCCCGCACGATGTCCTCGACGCGGTCGACTCGGCTGTGTGAGAGCTCCGAGATGTGCACGAAGCCCTCGACGCCGCCAACGTCGACGATGGCGCCGTGCTTCTGCGTCGAGACCACCACGCCGTCGAGGTCCGTCCCTGGGGTGAGGCGCTCCTCGGCCTCCGCCAGGCGCGCGCGGCGCTCGTCCTCGAGGAGCGCGCGCCGCGACACGATGATGTTCCGGCCGCCCTCGCGGATTTCGAGGATCTTGAACTCGAGCGTCTGCCCCTCGTAGACGCCGAGGTCCGCGGTGCGGCCGAGCTCGACCTGCGAGGCCGGGCAGAAGGCCCGCGCGCCCGAGAGCTCGATCTCGAGCCCCGCGTTCACCGCGCGGGTGACGTGCCCCTCGACGGGCGCGCCGCTCTCGCGCGCGAGCTCGAGCATCGCGGTGTCGGCTTGCCCGCCGCGCCCGATCGACAGCGCGAGCCGCGGCGCGTCCGAGGTCGCGTCGATCACGGTGGCGCGCACCCGATCTCCGACCTTGACGCGCAGCTCGCCGCGCGCGTCGGTGAGCTCGCCGCGCTCGATGCGCGCGTCGGCCGCGGCCCCGACGTCGATGAACACGCTGTCTTGAGCGATCTGGATGACGGTGCCCTCGACGATCTCGCCGGGCTCGAGCCGGCGCCGCACGCGGCTGCCCGCGGTGGCGAGGGAGGCTTCCATCAGCGAGGCGAAGTCGTCTTTCGGCGGCATGGGGCGCGAAGCATGCCATCCGGCCCGCGCAAGCCAAGCAGCTTTCGCTGCGACCCGGCCAGCGAGCGTCCCGGCCCCCGGATCGAGCCGCTCGCGCCGCGCCTCTCGCGAGCGGGTGCCGGTCCGTCGCGGCCGGCGGCGCGGCCGGTGTCGCAGGGCGGCGTCGCAGGTCGGCGTCGCAGGTCGGCGTCGCAGGGCGGCGTCGCAGGGCGGCGTCGCAGGGCGGCGTCGCAGGGCGGCGTCGCAGGGCGTCGCAGGGCGTCGCAGGGCGGCGCAGGGCGGCGCGCCGCGACGCCGGCCGCGACGTCGAGCCGACCAACGAAAATGTTCGGATGGGAACGCTGGCGGAGCTCCGCGGCGCGCACGCGCACGGGCTTTGCCAAGCGGTCACCCGGCGCGCATACTCGAGCGCGTGGAGACGGTCCTCACTGCGTTCGCCTCGACGCTGATGCTGTTCGCGTCGACGGGGTCGCCCGCGATGGCGCGCGTCGCGCTGCCGCTGGCCTCGACGAGCCCGGCGCCGAACCCGACGGCGACCGCGCTCGAACGCCCGGCTCGGCTCGCCGCGTCGGCGACCGCGTCGCCCGCGTGCGTGAGCGCTCGCGCCGAGGTGCGCTACGCGAACTACGGCTACGACCACTACGTCGTGGTGACCAACGGCTGCGCGACGCTCGCGCGCTGCGAGGTCACGACCGACGTCGCGCCGGCCGCCGCGTCGCTGAGCGTGCCGCCCGGCGAGTCGCGCGAGCTCCTCACGTTCCGCGGCTCGCCGGCGAGCGAATTCCACGCGAAGGTCGGGTGTCGGCTTGGGGACGCGGCGCATTCGCGCTAGCGTGCGCGTCGTGAGCGATCCCACGAGAGAGGCGACCGGGCGGCTCGACGCAGAGCTCGAGCGCGCGGCGCTGCGCGCCATCGGTGAGAGCTATGATCAGCTCAACTGGGAACGCTTCGGCAGGAAGCTTCGCCGCCCGACCTTCGAGCTCGGCGAGGCCGACCAGCGCCTGGGGCGCTGGCACCGCGAGCACCGCAGCATCGAGCTGTCGCGCGCGCTCCTCACCGAGCACGGATGGGGCGTCGTCCTCGAGGTGCTAAAGCACGAGATGGCGCACCAATTCGCCGACGAGGTGCTCGGCGCGCCGGACGCGACCGCGCACGGCGCGGCGTTTCGCGAGGTGTGCCGGAAGCGCGGCATCGACGCGCGCGCGGCGGGTGTGCCGGAGTCCGCCGCGACCCCGCCGGACAGCGAGGTCCGGCTGCTCGAGCGGGTCGCCAAGCTGCTCGCGCTCGCCGAGAGCTCGAACGCGCACGAGGCCGAGGCCGCCATGAGCGCGGCGCAGCGGTTGATGCTGAAGTACAACCTCGAGGCGGTCGCGAGCTCGCGCGAGCGCGGGTACTCCTTCCGCCACCTCGGCGAGCCGACCGGGCGCGTGGGCGAGCCGGCGCGGATCCTCGCGAGGATCCTGAACGAGCACTTCTTCGTCGATACCATCTGGGTGTCGGTGTGGCGCGCGCGCGAGGGCAAGCGCGGCAGCGTGCTCGAGGTGTGCGGGACGCGGGAGAACGTCGAGCTCGCCGCTTACGTCTACTCCTTCATGGTGAACGCGGGTGAGCGTCTCTGGCGCGAGCACAAGCGGCGCCACGGGGTCCGCAAGGACGCCGAGCGGCGCACCTTCATCGCCGGTGTGATGACCGGCTTTCGTGGCAAGCTCGCGAAGGAAGGCTCGAAGAGCCTCGGCGAGGGGCTCGTCTGGGTGGGAGATCCCGGGCTCGACGCCTACTTCAAGCAGCGACACCCGCACGTCCGCTGGACGCACCACTACGGAAGCGCACGCTCCGACGCGTGGTCGCAGGGCCAGGAGGCGGGTCGGGCGCTCGTCCTGCATCGTGGCGTGAGCGAGGGGCCGAGCGGAGGCGCGCGCCTGCTACCCGGTCGTGCGCGCGGATGACCGCGTGGGGCTCGACGCGCGCGGCACGGGTTCGCAAGCTGGTGCTCGTGATGCGCGGGCGGAGAACTCGGCGTGACGAGCACCCCTCCCGCTAGCGCGCCGCCCGGCGGCGACGCGACCGCTCGCGACGCGCACCAGGACACCGAGCTCGCCGGAGGTCGCGGGCGCGGCGCGGCGATCCGGGGCGGGGCCGCGGCCGAGCCGTCGCTCGGCTCGATGGCGCCGAACAGCGAGGACGAGGCGGCCGCGCGGGTCGGCTCGGTGCTCGCCGAGCGCTACCGCATCGAGGCGCTGCTCGGCTCCGGCGGGATGGGCTCGGTATACCGCGCCGAGCACGTGCTCATGCGAAAGACGGTCGCGGTGAAGGTGCTCCACCGCGAGATGACCTACCTGCCCGAGGTGGTCGCGCGCTTCGAGCGCGAGGCGATCGCGGCCGCGCGCATCGAGCACCCGCACGTCGCCGCGGCGACCGACTTCGGGCGGCTCGACGACGGCAGCTTCTACCTCGTGCTCGAGTACGTCGAGGGGCGGAGTCTCCGCGCGGTCATCCGCGAGACGGGACCGCTCTTCGAGCCGCGCGCCGCCTGGATCGTCCGGCAGATAGCCGACGCGCTCGCCGCGGCGCACGCCGCCGGGGTCGTCCACCGCGATCTCAAGCCCGACAACGTCATGCTGGTCGAGCGCGAGGGCGATCCGGACTTCGTGAAGGTGCTCGACTTCGGCATCGCCAAGGTGAGCTCGGATGGCGCGGCCGAGCAGCCCGCGCTCACCCAGCTCGGCAGCGTGTTCGGGACACCGGAGTACATGGCGCCCGAGCAGGCCGCCGGCTCGCCGGTGGACGCGCGCGCGGATCTCTACACGCTCGGGATCATCTTTTATGAGCTCCTGGCCGGCGTCACGCCCTTCGCGCACGACGATCTGGTCGCGGTCCTCACCCGTCAGATGACGGAGCCTCCGCCCGAGCTGCCGGCGAGCGTCGATCCCGAGATCCGCGCGCTCGTCTCGGTGCTGCTCGCAAAGGAGCCCGAGGCGCGCGTGCAGTCGGCGCGCGAGCTGGTCGAGCACCTCGACGCGAGCCTCGCGCGGCTCGCGCCGTCCGCGGCGCACACGGGCGCCTCGCCGGGCCCGCCGCCGATGTCGTGGTCGCCGTCGCCGCCGCCGCCGAGCGCGGTCTCGGCGGAATCCGCCGCGCACCCGTCCGCCGCGACCCGCGCCATCCTGCCCGTGAAGCCCGGCCGGGCGATGACGAGGACGGTGATGCTCGGCAAGTACCCGGTGCCGCTCGTGGTGCTCGTGGTGGCGGGCGCGGCGCTCCTCGCGGGCGTGCTCCTCGTCGTGGCGCTGGCGGCCGTGGGGCTCGGCGGTCACGCGGGCGGCGCGCCGAGCGCCTCGTCGTCGGCCGCGCTCGCGCCACCGCCGCCCGAGCTCGCCGAGGTCGCCGCGCGCGCCGAGCGAGGGGAGGCGAGCGCGCTCGTCGAGCTCGAGGCGCGCACTCGGGGCAAGCGTGGCGCGTCCGAGTGGCGCGCGCTCGGCCACGGCTACGCGCTCACCGGTGAGCGGGTGAAGAGCGTCGCGGCCTACGCGAGCGCGCTCGACCTCGCGCCCGTGCTCGCGAGCGATCCCGTCGTCGTGAAGGACGTGCGCGATGCCACCCGGAGCGCGCTGAGCCAAGATGGCGCGCTCGAGCTCGCGAGCCGCATGGGCCCGGCGGGAGCGGACATCCTCTACGAGGCCTCGAGCTCATCGGACAAGACGCTCGCCGCCGCCGCGCGCAAGCGCTTCGACGAGCCAGCGGTGCAGGCTCGCGTGTCGCCTGCGCTCGAGGTCGCGCTGAAGCTGCGCGCGGCGCGTACCTGCGCGGCGAAGAAGCTGATCTTGCCGGCCGCCGTGGAGCACGCCGACGCCCGCTCCGCCAAGCAGCTCCAGGCGCTCGGCGCGACGCGCGGCTGCGGCTTCCTCGGGCTCGGCGACTGCTGGTCCTGCCTGCGCGGTGACGGGCGCCTGAAGCAGGCGCTCGAGCGAGCGCGCTCGACCCCCGCGCCGTCGTTCGACGCGGAGTGACCGGCGAGCCGCGCCGTCGTTCGACGCGGAGTGACCGGCGAGCCGCGCCGCCGGCCGCGCCGGGCCGACCTCTCCGGTCATTTCATGATGGCGGCGCGGACGTCGGCGCCCGCTGGGCAGTGAGCGCTCGCGACGTCGAAGCGCGGGGCGAGGCGCGTCTCGACGCCGCCGGGCCGGCGGCGCGAGAGGAGCGCGACGCCGCTCTCGCCGAGACGCTCGGCCGGCGCATATTCCTGATGGAAGCTCCATGCCGGATCGACGCGGACATCTGCGTGGACAGCGCGCGGGCCTCCTGGGGGCCCGAGCACCTGCGGGCGCGGCGCGCGGAGGATTTCGGCCGCGCGCGGGGTGGTGAGCGCGTGAGCGCCGCGCTATAGCTTCGCGCACGATGACCGACGAGGCCCCTGATTTCTCCGAGATGTTGAACGCGCACCGCGGCGGCTGGAACGACGCGATGAGGCTCGTGTTCAAGCGCGCCACCGCCGACGAGGTGGAGGCCGAGCTCACCATCGACGAGCTTCACCGGCAGCCTTACGGCATCGTGCACGGCGGCGTCTACGCCGGCATCATCGAGACGCTCTGCTCGACGGGCGCAGCGCTCTACGCGGGCAGGAACGGGCAAACGACGGTCGGCCTCGAGAATCACACCTCGTTCCTCCGCGCGACGCGCGCGGGTCGTCTGCGTGTCCGCGCGACGCCGCTCCAGCGCGGGCGCCGCGCGCAGGTGTGGGAGGGCTCGGTGTACGACGACGAAGAGCGGCTGGTCGCGACGGGCCGCGTGCGGCTCATCTGTCTCGAAGGCGGCGCCGCGCTCGCCGGTGAGACGGTGGGCGTTCAGAGCTGAGCGAAGCCTCGCCGCACGAAGCTCGCGCGAACGGGGAGGGGGGGTGGTCGTTCCGGCGCGGCCGGCGGCGCGGCCGACGGCGCGGGGTGGCGGCGCGGGGCGGCGCGGGGTGGCGGCGCGGGGCGGCGCGGGGCGGCGCGGGGCGGAAGCGCGGTTCGGCGCGGGGCGGAAGCGCGGTTCGGCGCGTCACGTCTCTGTTGCCGCACGTTCGCGCGACGGGGGGAGCAGTTGCGAAGCAAGCTGCGGGGGGCCAAGGCCCCCTGCGAACCAAATTCCACGCCGCCCTTCACGTCGCGGTCACGACCTCCGAGCCGCTTCGAGCGGCGGCCGTTTCGTGACCGGTTTTCGCTATCGACGCCGCGGCTACAAGCGCTCTTCGCCGCGGCTACAGGCGCGCCGCCCGGCGAAGCGCGAGGTCGTCATATGTAAATCTGTGGGGTTACGCGCGTTGAGTCGGTCCGCGCGTGATCACGTCGCGGTGCTCGATGCGTTCGCGTCGCGCGG
>JAPSGB010000019.1:0-85397 GCA_035063585.1 Polyangiaceae bacterium | reverse complement strand
CGGTGCCGGAGCCCGCGCTGCCGCCGGTGCCGGAGCCCGCGCTGCCGCCGGTGCCGGAGCCCGCGCTGCCGCCGGTGCCGGAGCCCGCGCTGCCGCCGGTGCCGGAGCCCGCGCTGCCGCCCGCGCCGCCCGTCGACGACTTCGCTTCGCCGTCATCGCCGCTGCATGCAGCCGTCGCGAGTGGAACGACGAGAAGCGAGATCACCAATCCCTGAATCGATCTTCGTAGTGTCATAGATTCATCCCCAACGAATGTGCTCTCGACGGTAACCGGGCCTCAGCGCCGATGGGCAGGTTTACAGATAGCCATTCACACGTCGATCTGAAGCTGCTCGAGGCTTCAGGCCGGACGCCCGGCACACGTGCGCTGCCAATCGCGCCCTCGCGTGTCTCGCGCCCAACCTCACCGCTGCGAGCTCCTCGCGGCCCGGACTGCTCGACGCAAACAGATACGAGACCGGCCGCGGATTCATTCCTCGTGGCAAGCCGCTCGGGCGTCGGCGCGCGCGGTGAACCGTCGAGAACCGAGCTCCACCACGAGCAGGCCACCCGCGCGCGGCGCTGCCAGGAGCGAACGCGAGCGCGTCGTCGGCGGCGGGCCCGCCGGAGGTTCAGGAGGGTGAGGGGTCGACTCGGCGCGGCCGGCGGAGCTGGTCGCCCGGAAATCCTGCCGACTCCTAGCGACTCCGCGTGCCTTGGTCTAGCGTGCCCCCGCGCGCGGCCGCGTCGACGCCGCGCGGTGAGAGCAGGCGATGGCGGAGGTGTCCGAATACACGGGTTCGCTCCAAGAGTTCGAGATCGACTCGACGCTATGGCTCGTGGTCGCGCTGCCGCTGCTCGCGTCGCTCGTCGCGGCGCTCGCCCGCGCGCTCCCACCCGGCGACCCCCGGCGGGAGCGCCTCCGCGACTCACGCCTGATGGTTGGCGCGATGTTCGGCTCGCTCGGGTTCCTCCTCATGAGCGCGGTCGAGCTCTTCAGCCTGCCGGCGCCTCGACGGTTCCTGCTGAGCCCGCTCGCTTCGATGGCTCGGCTGGGCTCGCTCGACCTTGGGCTCGCGTTCGCGCTCGATCCGCTCTCCGCGGCCTGCGCGCTCGCCGTCGCGCTGCTGGGCGTCGCGGTGGCGCTCCGCACGCCTCGTAGAGCAGCCGAAGGGGCGAGCCTCCCGGCGGTCTCACTCGCGGTCGGCGCCGCGCAGTTGCTGGTGCTCGCGGACAATTTCGCGCTCACCCTCATCGGCTGGCACCTGCTCGCGCTCGCCGGCTGGAGCATGCTCGCGGGCTCGCCGACGGGACCCTCCCGCGCCCTGCGCTCGCTCGCCGGCCTCGGCCGCTTTGGTGACGTGGCCGTGAGCGCCGGGGCGGCGCTCCTCTTCTGGGGGCTGGGCGGCGGCTGGTCGTCGAGCGGCTACACGCCCGACTATCAGCCTCGCCTGCTCGCGGTGACCAGCACCCCCGCGGTACCCGTCGAGTCGTCGCTCTCCGCGGCGACCGGGACGCTCACCGTCGCGGCGCTTCCGGGCGCGCGAGTTCGCGCCGGGTCGGCCGAGGTGTGCGCCATCGACGCCGACGGGCGGCTGGGCGGCCTCGGCTACACGGCTCGCCCTTGCCGCGAGCCGGCACGCACGCCGTTCCGGCGCCTGCCGATGCCCGCGGGGCGGCTCGATCTCCGCGTCGACGCGGGCCCCGGCGCCGGAGTGCTACTCGTGGACAAACTGCTGGTGCCACGCGGCGGACACGTCGCAGTCGCCGTCGCGGGACCGAGCCTCACGTATCGCGAGCTCGCCGATCAGCTCCGCGTGAAGGACGCGACCGGTGGCGCACCGCTCGCGGGCGCACTCGGCGCGCGCCGCCTCGGCGGCGTGCCGCTCATCGCGCTCGCGCTCGCGCTCATCGCGCTCGGAGCGCTGACGCGCGCCGCGCAGTATCCCTTCGGCGCCTGGCTCGAGCGCGCGGCGGATGCGGCCTCCCCGGACGCGGCGCTCGCCGCCGGTGCGCTCGGAACGCTCGGCGGCGTGTATTTGCTGGCGCGACTCGCCTTCTATCTCCCGCTGACTCCAGACCTCGCGGGCAGCCTCGCGCTCGCGGGCGCGCTCACCATCCTCATCGCCGGAGCTCGCTCGCTCCAATCCTCTGAGCCCAAGCGGGTGCTCGTGCGGGTGGCTGCCGCGCAGGCCGGACTATGCATCGTGGCGGTGAGCTCTGGCGCGGTCGCGGTCGTCGCGCTCGGGCTCATGGTGCACTCGCTCGCTCTCGGCGCGTGGCTCCTTACCGAAGAGGGCGTGGACGGCAGCGAACCGCGCGCCGCGCTCGCCCGGCGCCTCGCGACGCTGGCGCTCGCTGGCGCGCCGTGGCCGCTGGTCGGCGTGTTCTGGGTCCGCGACGGCGCGCTCGCGGCGGTGAGCGGCGAGGCGGTCGGCGGCTTCGTGCCGGGCGCGCTCGTCGCCGCGCTCACGCTCGTGGGAAGCGCGCTCGTATCGTTCTCGATGTGGCGGCTCTGCTACCTCTCGAACCGCGGAGCATCGATGAAGCGCACGCTCGCCCCGGGTGAGCGGTCCCCGCCCCGCGCGCTCGCGCTGGCGGCGCTCGCTTGCGCGCTCGGGCTGCTCGGCATGACTGACGCCGCGCTCGGCGGAGCGAGTCACCCCGCGCCGATCGATACGTTGTTCGGCGCCGCCCCGCTCGACGGCGGGCTCGACGACGGAGTTCGCGTTGCGGTGCTCGCGCTCTCGTTTGGCGCGCCGCTCTTCGCGTGGTCCGCTGCGCGCCGCCGCTACGCGCCCGGCGCCCGAGCGGGCGAGGACGCCGCGGCCCGGGCCCTCGCCAGGCCGGAGCGGCCTGTCACGGAGCCCTGGCTCGCCATGGCGAGCTTCGCCGGGCTCGGCCGCCTGATGAGCGCCACGGGCGCCCTGCTCGTCGCGCTCGACCAGTGGATCGACGTCTTCCTCGGCGCGCCGGCGCGCTGGCTCGCCGCGCGGGCGGTCATCGACGCCGGCCGCGCCGAGCCGAACCCTCCCACCGGAGCGAGCCGGCGCGACGGCTCGAGCGAAGGTGGCGAGCGCTGACATGGCGCGTGTAGTCTCCTTGTTGCTGGCGGCGCTCGTCGTGCTCCTCGCAAGAGGCGCGAGCGCCGCGCCCGCCGGCCTCGTGCTGCGGCCGCTCGCGGGCGCCGCGCCGCTCGAGCTCGTGCCGCAGCCCGGCGCGTTCCTTGGGCGCTTCCTCGTGGAAAACCGCGGTGCGACCTCGCTGGTCGTCGAGGCGCTCGAGCTCCGCGATGGGCCGGACGACGCGCCGCGCTTGCCGGCGGGCGTAGAGGCGGAGTTCAGCGACGGCGCGTCGACCGTCACGCTCGCGCCGGGCGAGTCGAAGCTCGTCGACGTGCGCTGGGTCTTGCCGACGCCGATCGCCGCGCGCACGCTCTGGGGTCACGTCCTCGTGCGTGTCCAGGGCGTCGAGGGCCCTCCGGCGGCCATGGGCTTCCACGCGGAAGTGGCGGGCGCGGCCCCGCTCGGCGGACACCTCCCGAGCTCGCTCATCGTGACGCCGCTGGTCGGCGCGCTGGTTGCGCTCGCGCTCTGGCTCTTCGGCGCGAGGCGGCTCCGGGGCCTGCGCTGGGTCGGGGTGGGCGTGGGCGTCGCGCAGCTCGCGCTCGCGTGCGTGGCGTATCGCGCGTTCAGCCCCTCGTTTACTCGCTACGACGGCAACGAGGGCGTGCAGATGCTCGAGCGCGCCCGGCTCTCGCCGTCGCTCGGGATCGAGTACGCGCTCGGGCTCGACGGGCCGGCGCTCTCCTTGGTGTTCCTGCTCGCTATCCTGCTCGTTACCGCGGCGCTCGCGAGCCGGGGCCGCGGCGCGCACCTGGCGAGCTTCTGGGCGCTCCTCTTGCTCCTCGACGCCGCGCTCACCGGCGCGCTCCTCGCGCTCGACCTGGCGCTCCTCGGCGCGTGCCTCGCGGTGACGCTGGCGAGCGTATTCGCGCTCATTTACGCCCAAGGCGCCGCGCGCGCGCCCGCCTTTCGGTTCGCGACCTACGCGCTCGTCGCGCTCGCGCTGCTCGGATGCTCCGGCGCCTACCTGTCGGCGCACGCCGGCGCGGCGTACTTGGCCGATGGAGCGCTCGCGCCGCGCGCGTGGTCGCTCTTCGACCTCTATCACGCCGACTTCGCCGGCTCGACCGCGCAGCTCTTCGGAGCGCGCGCGGTGACGGTGCTCTGGTCGGCGCTGTTCGTTGGGTTCGCGATCATCGCCGCCGGTTTTCCGTTTCACGGCTGGCTCGATGACGCGCTCGAGGCGGTCCCTGCGCCGCTCGCGCTGATGCTCGGCGGCGCGCTGCCGGCGCTCGGCGTGCTCGGGCTCGCGCGCCTCTGCTTCGGCGCCTTGGGCCACGCGGCTGGCTGGGCCGCGCCGACCTTGGTCGTGGTGGGCGCGCTCGGAATGCTGCACGGCGCGCTCACCGCGCTCGTGCAGGCGGAGCTCCGTCGCTTCGCGGCGAGCGCCGTGCGGTTCCAGGTCGGCGTCGCGCTGGTGGGGCTCGGGTCGCTGACGGGTATCGGCGTCGAGGCCGCGCTCATGGCCGTGGTGGTCTCGGGGCTCGGCGTCGCGCTCGTGCTCGGCGTCGCGGGCGCGCTCGATCGACGCCTGGCGCGCACGCGTCTCGCCGAGCTCGGCGGGCTCGGTCGCGAGCTCCCGATGCTGGCTCTGGTCGCCGCGGCCGGCCTGGCGACGGTGCTCGGCGCGCCCGGGACGGGCAGCTTCCTCGCGCTCTTCATGGCGCTCCTCGGCGCGGCGGCGCGCCACCCGTGGCTCGCGATCGTGGCGTCACTCGCGGTGGTGCCGATGGCCGTGGCGAGCGCGCGGGTGTTCCACCGCGTCTTCTTCGGCGAGCTGCCGGCGGCGCTCCGCGAGAGCCCGCTGCTCGAGCCCCACGGCGGGCACCCGCCGCCGCTCGCCCCTGGCGAGCGCGTCGCGCTCGGCTCGCTCGCCGCGCTGGTCGTGTTCCTCGGGTTCTGGCCGCGGCCGCTCCTCTCGCTCCTCGACGCCGCTTCGCTCGACCTCGCGAGCCGGGTAGTGTCCGACCCCACCGAGATCGCGGCCGCGCCGCCCCCGGAGTCGCTCGCGCCCGCCGCTCGCGAAGCTCGGCGTGACTCACCCGCGCGCGCGAAGCTCTCGCTCTTCCGCGCCGAGCCGTCCGATCACCTCGAGCGTCCGCTCCGCGATGGCACGGTCCGTCTTCGGTGAGCGCCGCTGTTCGAGCAGCCCGCCGAAGTCGATGGGCGCGCCGAACACGATGTGGATCACGGTCCCGGTCCCGTCGTAGTTGCCCCGCACCTGGCGCACGATGTCGTTCTCGAGCCCGTTCACGAACACCGGCACCACCGGCACCCGCGCATCGAAAATGAGGCGACCGACACCACGCTGCGCCGGGAGGAAGCTGTACGGGTCGTCGTCCTGCTTCCGGGTCCCCTCCGGGTGGACGCCGGCGAAGGTGCCGCCCCGCCGGAGCAGCCAGGCGAGCTCTTCGAGGCTGGTCGGGTTCAGGGTGAGCTTCTTCTTCTCGCGGAAGATCGGCGGATACATCGCGAAGAAGCTCATCGCGCCGTTTACGACGAAGCCGAGCGGGCTATCGTAGAAGAAGGTCGAGCGCACCGGAAACGCGATCCGCTGCGGGAGGCCGCGCCGGACCAATTCTGCGGTGATCACGTAGAGATCGAAGAAGCTCCGGTGGTTCGACACGCAGATGAAGCTCTGCTCCGGTGGAAAATGTGGGAGCCGCTCGAGCCCGTGGACGCGTCGAAGCCGTCGCGTCGCGTGATCGATCCACACCGCGCCCACCCTCCGCTGGCAGAAGCGGATCGCTTGGTCGAGCGCGCCCGGCTCGAAGCTCCGCTTGATGAACGCGATCTGCGCGCGCTCTACCCGCGATAGGCGGTCTCCGGCGGCGGCGAGGAGATCGGGAGCGTGATCCATCGGTCGCGGAGCGCTAGTTCGCGGGCTCCTCGAACAGGACGTCGATGTAGCCGGGGGGAGGGAGCTGACCCTCGATGCGCGCCACCACTGCCTTGGCAATGCTGCCGAGATCGCTCGAAGCGCTCTTGGTGCGAAGCGAGAGCGTGAGGTGCGGCTCGACGTCGCGCTCCGGGTTGAAGGTGCGAGACAGCGCGTAGCCGGCGAGCTCCGGGATCGCCCGAACGCAGTCGTCGAGCGCGGCGACCAGCTCGGCCGGCGGAGGATCATCCGCCGCCACCAGCGTCTTCGACTGCTCGAACGACTGCTCGGGGATTTCCTGCACGTAACCGACCAGCGGGATGGCGCGGTTCTTGGCGATGTTACCGAGCTCCTCACGCCGCAGGAAGAGCTCGGAGTCGTGCGCCGCGTTGACGACCAGCCCGAGCACCTTGTCGTCGTCGATGACCGAGAGCACCATGTCGAGGGCGACGCGGGCCGGCACCGCGCAATACTCGAGCGGGGCGCCGTCGGTCGTCCAGCCGAGGGACTCGCCGAGCGGCTCCATGATCTCCGGGCGCGTGAACAGCGCGCAGTAGAGCTTGCCATCGGCATCGACCAGGAGGTGCGGCGTGAGCGACAGCTCCTCGCCGAAGGCGACCCGCTCGCCGTACTCGGCGTTCGGGATGCTGGCTGCGAGCGGCACGAAGAGCTCCCCCGCGTCGAGGGCGTCCACCAGGGTCTGCACGTCGCGGCGGAACCCGCGGCGCGCCGCCTGGACCGCGTGCGTCATGTCCCCCGGCTCGGGTGTGAGCGCGGGGCCGTTGGTCTCGTCGGTCGCCACCGGCACGAGCTATCACGGCTTCGGGCTCGACGCACGCGCCTGGCTGCGCGAAGCTCGCGTCCCATGCGGCCCCCCGTGAGCAGTCCCCTCGTGAGCAGTTCCCCCTCCGTGAGCAGCCCGCCCCATGAGCGCCGCGGCTTCTATCCTCCCATCGAGCCCTATGACACCGGGCGGCTCGAGGTCGGCGAGCCCCACTCGCTCTACTACGAGCAGTCGGGCAACCCCGACGGCAAGCCGGTGGTGTTCGTCCACGGCGGCCCCGGCGGCGGCACGGACCCGAAGCAGCGGCGGTTCTTCGACCCGGCGCGCTATCGCATCGTCCTGTTCGACCAGCGCGGCTGCGGCAAGAGCACGCCGCATGCCTCGCTGATCGACAACACCACGGCTCACCTCATCGGCGACATGGAGCAGCTCCGGGAGCACCTCGGGATCGAGCGCTGGCAGGTGTTCGGCGGCTCGTGGGGCAGCACGCTCTCGCTCGCCTACGCCGAGCAGCACCCGGAGCGGGTCACGGAGCTGGTGCTCCGCGGGATCTTCCTACTCCGCCGGTGGGAGATCGAGTGGTTTTATCAGGAAGGGACGAGCCACCTCTTCGCCGACGCCTGGGAGGCCTTCCTCGAGCCGATCCCCGAGCAAGAGCGCGGCGATCTGGTGACGGCCTATCATAAGCGCCTCACCAGCGAAGATCCTGCCGAGCGGCTCCGGGCCGCCAAGGCCTGGAGCGTCTGGGAGGCGAGCACCAGCTTCCTCTATCAGGATCCCGCGTACATCCAGCGAAACGCGGACGACGAGTTCAGCCTCGCGTTCTCGCGCATCGAGAGCCACTACTTCGTGAACGGCGGCTTCCTCGCGCGAGAGTCCCAACTCCTCGACGAGATCGACCGAATCCGCCACATCCCCGGCGTCATCGTCCAAGGCAGGTATGACGTAGTTTGTCCCATGCAGAGCGCGTGGGAGCTCCACCGCGCGTGGCCCGAGGCGGAGCTCCACATCGTGCCGGACGCGGGCCACTCCGCGTATGAGCCGGGTAACGTGGACGCGCTCGTTGCGGCGACCGATCGCTTCGCCTCGCGCTGAGCCCTAGACCCAGCCGGTCAGCGCGCGGAGCCCGAGCCCGACCGCGTAGGAGGCGCCGTTGGCGAGCAAGGATACGCCGAGCGTACGCTTCCAGGTGAGCGCCGGAAAGGCCAGCCGATAGAAGAGCGCCTCGGAGGCGAGCGCCCAGCCCTCGGCGACCACCAGATACCAGGCGCGCGAGAGCCCGAGCTCGGGGAAGATGAACCACACCGCCGGATGGCTCGCGAGCTGCGCGAAGAACACCAAGCCGGCGCGTCGCGAGAAGCGCCGTTCGGCCGACTTCAAGAGCGGGAGCGCGACACAACCCTCGATGAGCGCCGTCAGCAAGAACGCGCGGGCCCACGCCGCGACGAACGGCATGCTCAGCCGCGGCGGCGGGCGACCGCGAGCAGCGCGGCGCCGGCGAGTAGCAAGAGTTCACCGCGCTCGTCGCTCACGGGCCCCCGCGCGACGCCGCACCCGCTGTCGCCGCGGGAGCTGACCCGGCCGGGCACGCCATGGCTCGGGAGCTCATGAACCCGTGGCATCCCGGCGATGATGCGCCGCCCTCGCGAGGAGGACAAGAGGATGCCGGTCCGGCGCGGAACCGCGATCTTGCGCCGGGCCGGTACCCTCACCCCGATTCGAGCCGGCGGAGCCGGCGCTCGAAGGATCGCGTAGACTCGCCGCCCCGCGCACGCCGAGTCCGCGCACGACGAGGGCCAGGCAGACCGGCGCGGGCACGGACGAGACGCTCCATGACCCACCTCCTCCCCGCCGACGATTCCGCAAGCCTCGACCTGTCACCGGTGACGATGCGCGCCATGGGCGAGGCGGTCCTCGAGCGGATCCTGGCGCACCACGCCGCGCTCCCGACCGCGCCGAGCTGCGGGGAGCTCGACGGCGTGGAGGCGCTCTGCCGCGCCCTCCGGGAGCCCCCGCCCGAGCTCGGCGCGCCCCTCGAGGCGCTGCTCGAGCCGCTCTTCAGCGAGTGGATCCCGCGCTCGTTCGGCACGCCGCACTCGGGCTACCTCGCGTTCATTCCGGGCGGCGGCGTGTACCCTGCCGCGCTCGCCGACTTCATCAGCGCCGCGACCAACCGCTTCACCGGGATCTGGGAGGCCGCGCCCGCGCTAGTCGAGCTCGAGTCGAACGCCCTCGAGTGGCTCCGTGACTTCATGCAGCTCCCGCAGGGAACGCGCGGGCTCTTCACGACTGGCGGCTCGATGGCGATCTTCAACGCGATCGCGTGTGCGCGGGAGGAGTTGCTCGGGGCGGAGATCCGCGCGGGCGTCCTCTACGTCTCCTCGCAGACGCACCACGCCGTCATCAAGGCGGCGAAGCTCGCCGGCATCGCGCGGGATCGCGTGCGCATCATCGACGTGGGCGCCGGTTACCGGATGAGCGTCGAGGCGCTCGAGCGAGCCATCACCCTCGATCGGGCCGCGGGGCTCCGCCCCTTCATGGTGTTCTCCACCGCCGGAACCACCAACACGGGCGCGGTCGACCCGCTCGATCGGATCGCGGACGTAGCAGCCCGCGAGGGGATATGGCATCACGTCGACGGCGCGTACGGCGGCTTCTTCCACATGGTCCCTGCGCTCCGGTCGCGCTTGAGCGGTCTCTCCCGCGCCGACTCGCTCACCCTCGATCCGCACAAGGGGCTCTTCTTGCCGTACGGGACCGGCGCGCTCCTGGTGCGCGATGGGCGTGCGCTCCGCGCGCTCCACTCCTCCACCGCCGGATATCTGCCCGAGGGCCAGGACGAATTCTACGATCCTTCGAAGTACGGGCCGGACCTCTCGCGCGGGTTTCCGGGGCTCCGCGTGTGGCTCACGCTCAAGATCTTCGGCGCAGCGCGATACCGCGCCGCGCTCGCCGAGAAGTGCGCGCTCGCGGCGTGGGCAGCCGATGAGATCGCGCGGATCCCGGGCGTCGTGCTCGACGCCCCACCGGAGCTCTCGCTCTTCGCGTTCCATCTCGAGGGCGGGAGCGTGCGGACGCTCGACGAGCAGAACCGCGCGACCCGCGCTCTGATGACCGGCGTGACGCGGCGCGGGAGAGTGATGCTCACGGGGGCGCAGGTCGGCGAGCGCTTCCTCGGGCGGGTCTGCGTGCTGAGCTTCCGCACCCGCGGCGCCGATCTCGAGCGCTGCGTGGAAGACGTCCGCGAAGAGGCGGCCCGCCTCTTGGCCGGTGATGCTCGCCCGCGCTGAGTCGCCGCGCGCCGGTTTGTCCTCGGGCGGAGCGCTGATAGGCTGCCGGAACGATGCGCGTGCTTTTTGCGTGGGTGAACCGCGGCGGGCCGCTCGGGATGAGCCAAGGCGTCTCGATTCTGTCCGGCGAGCTCGCGGAGGCCGGGCACGAGGTCCAGATCGCCCACTATCACGAGCGGCTCCCGGGCCCCCAGACGGAGGGCGAGTTCGCGAGGTCCATCGCGGCGCGCGAGCCCGACGTCGTCCTCTACTCCTTCGGCACCAACCAAGCGGCCATCGCCCGGCGCGTCGCCGATCAGGTGCGCGCGCTGGCGCCCAGGGTGCCGATGATGTCGGGCGGAGTCCACTCCACGCTCACCCCGGAGGAGCCGCTCTCCTGGGGCTCGCTCGACTACGCCTACGTTGGTGAAGCCGACGGCCGCATGGACGAGCTCGTGACGCGGATGGGGCGCGGCGAGGATCTCTCGGAGTTGCCGAACATCGCGTGCATGCGAAACGGCAAGATGAAGCGAAACCCGGTCGGCCCGCTGCCGGACATCACCAAGCAGCACGAGCCGTATTGGGAGGGCCTCGACTACCGTGATCTCGCCATGCGAACCCGCGGCGTCATCGACGTGGTCGCCGGCCGCGGCTGCCCGTACCGCTGCAAGTACTGCCACAACGCCGGGCTCATCGATCTCTATCGCAACGATCTCAAGGCCACCGTGGCACAGGTCGGTTTTCTCCGGACCCGCGACCCGCACGCGCTCCTGGCGGAGTGCGTCAAGTATCGCGAGCTCTGCGGTGAGCACCTGAAGACGTTTGCATGGGGCGACGATCAAGCCGTGATGTCGAAGCCCTTCATGCGGACCTGGGCCGAGATCTACCCGCGCGCGCTCCCCGACGTCCCTTTCGCGATCAACGCGACCTTGAACTACATCGACGACGAGGTGGCGGAGCTGCTCGGGCGAGCGGGTTGCAATCTGGTGAAATTCGGCCTCGAGAGCGGCTCTCCGCGAATTCGAAAATTCCTCGGCCGACCCGATCACAAGGAGGAAGTCCTGCTCGGCGCCCTCGAGCGGCTCCGGCGGCACGACATCAACACGCGCGCTTACGTCATCGTGGGCACGCCCACCGAGACCCGCGAGGAGCTCCTGCAGACCTTCCGCTTCGCGGCGAAGCTCGGGCTCGATACCGTGCGCCCGTCGATCCTCTTTCCTTACCCCGGGACACCGCTCTACGACTACTGCGTCGAGAACGACCTCATCGATCATGAGCTCCTCGCCGACGTCAGGAACTACTACGAGCGCTCGGTGCTCCGCGGGTTCGAGCCGGACATGGCCGTGCTCCTCGCGCGCATCATGGACTCCTATCCCATCTTGATGAACGCCGAGCTCGGCGGCGAGGTAGGCGAAGCGTTCGCGCCCCTCGCGAAGATCGTGCTCGAGGTGACCGAGGAGGAGTGGCTGGGCGGCGCGAGGCAGCGGGTGCTCGACGAGCAGACGGCGCTCAACCGAGTGCTCCACGAACGGAAGCTGGTGTTTTACGCGGTGCCGTTCCCAGACCGGCCCGACGCGAGCTTCCTCCAGCGGCCGCGCCGGCGCTCGCTCGTGAACATCGATGACACCCCGAACCTGACCATCGAGGCGGCGCTCTAGAGCGCAGGCGGAGCGAGACGTCAGCGCGCGCGGACGCAGGTGGTCGGCGCGTCGCGCCAGAGGACGTCTATCCGGCGAAATCCACTGGATTTCAAGAGCTCGACGACGGTCGGAAGATCATACGCCCGCCCGCGGCGCGTCCCGAGCGACCAGTAGAGATCGCACCAACCCGAGTCGAGCTCGTTCACGTTGGCGAGGCGCTCATCGATGAGCAGGGCACCCTCGGCCGGCAACGCTCGCCTCAGCTTCGCGAACAACCGCTGGTTCGACTCTGGCGACTCGACGTGCAGCGTCCCGCGCAGCCAGGCGACGTCGAACCCCTTCGGCGGCTGCCAATCCTCGTCGTAAAACGCGCCGGCGATGAGCTCGGCGCGGGCGGCGAGCCCGGCCTGCTCGAGCGTGCGGCGCGCGATGGGGATCGCGCTGGGGTAGTCGACACCGATGAGCCTCAGCCCCGGCAGCGCCCGCAGAAACGCGACCGCGACGTGGCCGCTGGCGATCCCGACGTCGAGCAAGGATCGCGTGGCGGTGAGCTCGAGCGCCTCGAGCTCCGCGGCGGAGTAGAGCGTCCCCTGCACCTCCAGACCGAGCGCGATAGTGCCGATGTAGCGCTGCCAGGACTCCTCCGAGCGAGTCACCGTGTCCTCGTACGACGCCGCCGTTCGCCCGCTCCTGACCCAGCTCGCGAGCTGGCGCCACCAGAGCGCGTCTTCGCGCCGGCGTGCCACGAGCTCGCGGAGGTCGGCGAGGTGTCGCGAGAGCCCGGTCCGCAGCGCGAAGCGCCGCTCATCGGTAGTCTCGACCAAGCCGAGGGGGACGAGCGCCCGAAGCAGCAAGAGCGCGCCGTGAGGATCGAGCGCCAGCGCGCGGGCGAGCTCGCCTGCGCCGCTTCGCCCGCGCCGCTCGAGCTCGGTGAGCAGCCCGACCTCGAAGGCCGCCCAGACGATCTCGCGCTCGACCTCGCTGGTCCCCCCGTGGATCACCCCGCGCGCGGCCCTGAGCGCCGGCTCGACCGGCGACTCCGTGACCGCCTCGCGGCTCGGTGCCGCGTCGGGCGTGAGCCCCGCGAGCGCCGCCGCGATCACGCCGGCGGCCGCGGCGCCGGCCTCGCTCCGCCGCCGCGCGCCGCGCTCTACTCCCTGGAGCAAGGCCCGCTGGGCGTCATGCCTCGGGACGCCGTCGTCGACCGGCGTCCGGTGGGTGACGGCGACGCCGTGGTCGACGAACCAGAATCGGCCATCGCTCCGGTCCTCGCACAGCTCGAACACGAGCTGCTCGCCGCCGACCTCGAGCGAGGCTCGTACGCATGGGTACGGCGTGCGCGTGGTCGTAAGCTCGAGTGTCCGCCCCTCGAGCCCGAGGAAGGTCGAGATCGCGGCGTGCAGGCTGGTCATCGGTTCAGCGAGGAGGGGTCGGTGTTCACGATGAGCCGCGCGGGTTGCTCTGCCGCGCAGGTCGACCCGTGGCTCGGCTCTCTAGCGCGTCGTCGCCCGAGGCGCCCACCTCGCGTACTCGGCGGGGCGAGCCGGCCGTCAGCTCGCCCCGCGGGAGCGGCAAGGTCACGGCCAACCTGGCTCGGCCCGCCCCATGGTGGGTCCGGGTTATGCTCGCTCCGATGAGTTCACCACTCCGCTCCGCGCCTCTCGCCGGCGTCCTCGCGCTCCTCGCCGCGTGCGGAGCCCCGCAGGCTCCCGGCGTGTCCTCCCGGTCGATGGATGACACGGCCGTCGGCCGCGCCCGCTGCGAGGACGCGCGCACGCACCAGCTCAAGCCCTTCATCGTCGAGTGGGACGCGACCGATCTCGCGGGCTTCGAGGCCAAGGCAGCGCGCGATCTCGTGTTCGTGAAGTACGAGGGCTGCTCGCTCACCGTGCTCGACGGCTGCTCAGATGGCGCCGTCCCCGGCCGCTACGGCAAGTACGCTCCGCCGCACTTCACGAGCGGCACCCTCGAGGGGATCGAGATGAAGAACGAGGACGAGCTCTACGCGAACCTACCGCTCGGCGTCGCGAGCTTTGGCGGGCGGGTGAGCCGCGGAGAGCAGCTCCGGCTGTCGTACTTCGTGACCGGGGTCGCGACCGCGACGCGCGACACCGTCCCCCGCGCCGAGCTCGCGAAGAACCCCGCGTGCGCCGAGGCGACCCACTTCGTCTGGGCGTACCACCTCGGCGCGTTTGCGCTCGACTCCGGAGAGCAGCTCACCGCGGGCGCCTCCGCCGGGATCGGCGCCATCGGTGGCGGCGCCGAGCACCGGAGCAGCGAGCAGCACCTGAAGCGAGGCGGAGACCTCGAGAACTGCAAGACCCAGACGCAGCAGAGCTGTCGCGTCCCGATCCGGGTGGTGCTCCGGAAGCTTGGTGACGGCGGCGCCGAGCAGGCGGACGTAGCTGGTGCGGCGCCGCCGCCGGCGCCCCCGCCGGTCTACGAGAACACCCCAGCCGGGCAGGCGAGCGCGCTCCGGCGGAGCGCGAAGGAGAAAGAGCAGCGCGCGGGCGACGGCGTCGGGTGCCTCGCCGATCTCGATCGCGCCGCCCGCATCGATCCGAACGGCGCGCGCTCACGGGACGTGCTCTACACGCGCGCGCTATGTCTCATGCGGGCCGGGCAGTGCGAAGAGGGCAAGAAGCTCCACACCGACTTCATGAAGGCCGGCGACGAGGATCGAGCTCTGAGCGACGACCAGATCGCGCAGTCGACGCAGGCCCTCGCCGACGCCAAGTGTCCGAGCTCGCAGGGGACGCCGGCCGAGCAGGCGCGCCGCGCCATGGCCCGCGTCGCGGAGGCGACGCAGCAGAAGAACGCCGCCGCGTGTATCGAGGAGGCCGCCCGGATGGAGCGGCTCGCGACCAAGCTCACCGACCCGGGCGAGCGAGCCACCGCGAACGGGGTCATCATGCAGGCCGCGCTATGCGCGGGCGCGAGCGGCCGCTGCGACGAGGCCAAGCGGCTCTGGGACCGCTATTACCAGCTCCAGTTCGGCTCCACCATGAAGCCCGACGAGCTCCGGAAGACCGCGGCGCAGACCTTCCCCGCCGCGGTCCGAGGCTGCGCCGCGAAGTAGCGCGGCGGCTCCCGGCGGCCTCGGGGGCCGGTGCGGCGCGGAACCCCGCGGCCCGCCCGACGTCGCCAGCTCGCATATCAACATTCTTGCTCTCATGTGAACATGCCGGCGGCGCGCCGCTGCGGCCCGCCGCGGTTCCGCGCCGCAGCGACCACCCATAACCAGCGGAAAATGCCCGGGTTTGTCGGGGCCGGCGCGGGGGGACCAAAGTGGTAAGCTGCGGACATGACGCAATCGAGCTCCGTGGAGTCGTCTGTGGCGAGGGAGCCGCGCGCGCGCGCCGTGCCGGCGAGCGAGGCGGGGATGAGCGACGAGAAGATCGTCGCGACGGTCGCGCGACTTCGGCAGGCGTTCGACGCGGGCGTGACCCGGCCGCTCGCGTGGCGCCTCCAGCAGCTCCGGCAGTTTGCCGTGATGCTCGAGGACAACGAGGACGCCTTCCACCAGGCGCTCGGGTCGGACCTCGGCAAGCCGGAGTTCGAGGCGTTCGTCACCGAGACGAGCTTCGTGATGGCGGAGCTGAAGTACGTGATGAAGCGGCTGCCGCGCTGGCTCAAGCCGAAGCGAGTAAAATCGGCGCTGGTGGTGCAGCCGTCGTCGGCCAAGATCTACCGCGAGCCGCTCGGCGTAGTGCTCATCATCGCGCCGTGGAACTACCCGCTGCAGCTCGCGCTCGCGCCGCTCATCGGCGCGCTCGCCGGCGGCAACGCCGCGGTCGTGAAGCCGAGCGAGGTCGCGCCCGCGACCAGCGCGCTCATCGCCAAGCTGGTACCGAAATACTTCGATCAGGACGCGGTCGCGGTGGTCGAGGGAGGCGTGCGTGAGACGACCACGCTGCTCGCCGAGCGCTTCGATCACATCTTCTACACCGGCAACGGCACGGTGGGGCGCATCGTGATGGAGGCCGCGGCCAAGCACCTCACGCCGGTCACCCTCGAGCTCGGCGGTAAGAGCCCTTGCATCGTCGACAGCGACGTCGACCTCGACACCGCCGCACGGCGCATCATGTGGGGGAAGTTCATGAACGCCGGCCAGACCTGCGTCGCGCCGGACTACGTGTTGGTCGACAAGAGCGTCGAGCAGCCGCTCCTCGAGCGGATGCGCGCCGTGCTGCGGGACTTCTACGGGGACGATCCGAAGAAGAGCGCGAGCTACTGCCGCATCGTCAACGAGCGCCACACCGAGCGGCTCGCCAAGCTGCTCGACGGCGAAGAGACGGTCGCCGGCGGCGAGGTGAGCGTCGGCGAGCGGTACATCGCGCCCACCATCCTGCGCGGCGTCTCTCCCGACGCGCGGGTGATGGAAGGCGAGATCTTCGGGCCCATCCTGCCCGTGCTCACGGTCGGGAGCGTCGATGAGGCGATCGATTTCGTGAACGCGCGGCCGCGCCCGCTCGCGCTCTATATCTTCACGCGGAGCCGGGAGCACGCCGACCGGGTCATCGCGCGCACCAGCTCGGGCGGCGCGTGCGTCAATGACGTCGTCTCGCACCTGGTGCCGCCAGATCTGCCGTTCGGTGGCGTGGGGCCGAGCGGGATGGGCGCGTATCACGGCAAGGCGAGCTTCGACACCTTCACGCACGCGAAGAGCGTGCTCGACAAGCCCACCTTCGTGGATCCGTCGCTTCGCTATCCGCCTTACGCGGACGACAAGCTCAAGTGGGCGCGTCGCCTCATGTGACGACGGCCGGCGCGGCGTGGAAGCCGCGCCACGGCGCGCGGTCGAGAGCGCGGCGCGCCCCCGCGCCGGCGCGGCGAGCCGGCACCGTGCTCGGCGTGATGATCGGCGGCTCGCGCTTCGCGAGCGCCTCGACGGGAGAGGTGCTCTTCTCCCTCGACCTCCTCGACCTCGACGCGCGCGAGCCCGCGCCCAGCCGGATCAGCCTGGATTTTCTCGCGCACGGCTTCTGCCCGCACCCGCGCCGTCCGCACGAGGCAGTGCTGCTCGAGAAGCGGGGCCCGGGCGGATGCGTGGTCGACTTGATCGAGCGCGTCGTGCTGTCGCGGCTGACGCCGCTCCCCGGGCACGCCTTCTACGGCCATGGCGCGTTCACGCGCGGCGGCGACGCGCTCCTCGCCGTCGAGACCGAGCTTGGTACTCGCGAAGGGTTCATCTCGGTCCGAGATGGCCGCTCGCTGGTTCCCCTCGACCGCTTCCCGACCTTCGGTGCGCGCCCTCACGACTGCGAGCTGATCGACGACGGCAAGACCCTCGCGGTCACCAACGGCGGCGGTGAGCTCGGCGACGACCAGCGACCCGGGTGCGTGGCCTTCGTCGACGTCGCGAGCCGGAGACTGCTCGAGCGCTTCGCGGTAGACGACCCGCGGATCAACGCCGGCCACCTCGCGTTCGCCGGGAAGCGGGAGTTCGCGGTGGTCTCTGCGCCGCGAGACGGCCTGCCGGAGGAGACCACGGCGGGCGGCGTGTCGCTCCGCGTGGGGACCGCGCCGCTCACCAAGCTGCGCGAGCCCGGCGAGCTCACGGCGCGCCTCGTCGGCGAGACGCTCAGCGTGTGCGTCGACCGCGCGCGCGGGCGCGCGCTCGCGACCACGCCGCGCGCTGGGCTCCTCACTTCGTGGCGGCTGGCGAACGCGACCCTCGAGCGGGTGCTCGAGCTCCCGAACGTGCGCGGCGTGACCGCGACGCTCGACGGGCGACACTACGCGGTGTCGTACGGCCCCGCTGCGAGTCTCGCGCTCTACGACGCGGATACGCTAGAGCCGGTGCTCGGCCATGTGGCCGGTGAGCAGCGGTTTGCTGGCTCGCACGTCTACACCTGGGCCTACCCGAGCTAGCGGCGGGGTCGGTTGTGGAGGAGGGTGAGGTCGGCGAGAATGGCGCCATGAACCGCCTCGCCTACTCGACCGCAGTGGTGCTCCTCGCGACCGCGTGCGGGGGCGCGACGGGTGACGAGCTATTCGGCGCCGCGTCGGGCGGCACCGGCGCGTCGGGCGGCGGCGGGGCGAGCGGCAGCGGCGGGGCGAGCGGCAGCGGCGGCGCGAGCGGCAGCGGCGGGGCGAGCGGCGGGGCGAGCGGCAGCGGCGGCGCGAGCGGCAGCGGCGGCGCGAGCGGCAGCGGCGGGGCGAGCGGCAGCGGCGGCGCGAGCGGCAGCGGCGGGGCGAGCGGCAGCGGCGGCGCGAGCGGCAGCGGCGGCGCGAGCGGCAGCGGCGGCGGCGCCGGCTCTCCCCCGGGCTCGAACGAGGTCGGGTGCGGACTCGCCACCTGCGACGCCCTTCACGCGTTCTGCGCGGTAAACACCACCACGCACGTGTCGACTTGCACGCCAATCGGCACGATGCTGGGCGGGACGTCCGATGTCTACTGCGACGGCGCGCGGGACTGCCCCGGACAGATCTGCTGCGGCGAGCGCGTCACTATCCAGCAGAACGTCCCCGTATACAACGAGGTGAAGTGCGAGAGTCAATGCGACCTCGCGGCCAACCGGATCACCTTCTGCACCGACGATCCGAGCGCCTGCCCACCCGGGTGGACCTGTCGGCCGAGCGAGCTCCTCCCCGATTACGCGGTCTGTTACCAGAACTGAAGAGAGCGCCGCCGGAGGCTGCCCCAGGCGACCCGTGCCTCGCCGAAAGCCGCTAGAACGACCGGCTCATTCGTGTCATCTAGGGGCTCGATGATGCGGTGGTCCAGCGTCCTCTCGAACGCGCTCGCGCTCCTCGGCCCGCGCACGCGCCGCTCCTGGGCTGGCGCCACCCGCGCGCACATCGAGCACCGTGAGATCGCCGTAGAGGAGCTCGAGTCCTTCGCGCGCCACGTGCGCGCGGAGTTCGCACGGCTCGGGCGGGTCCGCTGGGCCGAGGTCAACCCGCACACCCGCCGCGTGGTGGTCTCCTTCGAAGAGAACGCCTACAGCCTCTCGCACCTCGAACGGGTCGTCGAAGAGGCGGAGCGACTCGCCGGGCTCGATGGCGGCGGCTTCGGTGACGACAGCCGTGAGCACCCCGCGGACCGCGAGCCGGAAGAGCGCCTGCTCTTCGCGCTGGCCGCTGACGTCACCGGCTTCCTGGCCGGCGCTGCGCTGCGGCTCAGCCTGGTCCCGGCATCATCGGTGGCTGGCAACGCCGCCGCGCTCCTCGCGGTGCTGAAATCGTCGGCGCGGCTCCGGCACGGCCTCGATGAGCGGCTCGGCCCCCGACGCGCCGAGCTCGTCTTGAACCTCGCCCTCGCCGCGGCTCAAGGCGCGGCTCAGCGCCCGGTGAGCTCGCTGGTCGACGCGCTTCATCGCCGCTCGCTCTTGAGAGAGGCCCGGGCGCGCCGGAGGACCTGGGAGCGGCGCGAGCCCGAGCTCTGCGCCGAAGCGGCGAGCCACGAGCTCGGCGGCGCACGAGTCGCGCCGCGGCCGATGCCGCTCCCGCGCGGCCCCATCGAGGAGTACGCGGACCGCGCGTGGATCGTCTCGCTCGGCGGCTTCGGGGTGAGCTTCATCACCACGCGCAGCTTCCAGCGCGCCATCGCCGCTCTCTTCGGTGGGTTGCCGAAGCCAGCGCGCTACGGACGGGACGCCTTCGCCGCAGAGCTCGGCGCAGCCCTCGCCGAGCGTGACGTGCTCGTCACCGATCCCAGCGTCCTCCGGCGCCTCGACCGTATCGACTGCCTCGTGATCGACGGAGAGCTCGTCCCGCGCGCCAAGTTCGAGATCCGCGAGGTCGCGCCGGCCGGGCCCATCGAACCCGAGCAGGTGCGCGAGGTCGTCCGCCGGCTCTTCGATCCGGAGCGTCCGGTGGCCTCCCAGCGGGATGGTGAGTGGCTGCTCTGCCCGCCTCCGCGAGCGGCAGCGCCGCTCGGCGACGCCCTCGAGCAGGCCGCTAGCGATCTTGCCGCGCGCGGCGCGCTGGTGCTCGCCTTGGCGCGCGCGGGAGTGGTCGTCGCGCTGGCCGAGCTCGAGATCGTCCCGCAGACGGGCATCGACGAGTTGGTCGCCGCGGCGCACGCCGCCGAGATGCGCGTGGTCATCGCCGGTGGGGACGAGTCGACCCTGAACGATTCGAGCGCCGATGACGTCATCTCGGGCGGCGCCGGGATCCGCGGCGGGATCCGCCGTCTACAGCGCGAGGGGCGCGCCGTGTGCCTGGTCTCGCGCGGCTCCTCGGTCGGGCTCGCCTGCGCCGACTGCGGAATCGGGCTCGCCCCGCGCGGCGCTCCACCACCGTGGGGCGCGCACCTCGTGTGCGGTGACGATCTGGGGGACGTTCGCTTCATCCTGCAGGCGTGCGTGCAAGCGCGCCAAGTCGCCAAGCAGAGCGTGAAGATCGCCCTCGGCGCTGCGACGATGGGGGCCCTGGTGTCCGCTGGCGGGCTCCTGCCGCTCACCACTCGGCGCGTGATCGCCGTCGTCAACACCGCCACGGTGATGTCCATGATGAATGGGCTGCGCGCGACGACGGCCCTCGTGAACCGCGCGCTGCCCGCCCCGCGCGACCGCACGCCCTGGCATGCGCTCGATCCGCGAGGCGTCCTCGCACGGCTCGGCACCAGCGAGCGCGGGCTCACGCGCGCCCAGGCGATCGAACGGCGCGAACCGCGCCCGCGCGTGAAACCGGCGGTGGTCGAGCTCGCCGAGGCCGTGACCGATGAGCTCTTCAATCCGCTCGCGCCGCTGCTCGCGGCTGGCGCAGGGCTCTCCGCGGTGGTGGGGTCGTTCGGTGACGCCGCCGTGGTCGGCGGCGTGATGGTCTTCAACGCGGTGGTGGGCGGCGTACAGCGCTTCCGCACCGAGCGCGCCATCCGCGAGCTCACGACGGCCTCGGCTCGACGCGCGCTGGTCCGTCGCGGCGGAGAGCTGGTCGAGGTGCGCTCCTCGGATCTGGTCGCGGGAGACCTCGTCATGCTCACCGCCGGCGACGTGGTCCCCGCTGATTGTCGCTTGCTCGACGCGGAAGCGCTCGAGGTGGACTCCTCGAGCCTCACCGGGGAGTCGATGCCGACGTCGAAGACACCCGCCGCGAGCTTCGAGGAAGAGATCGCGGATCGTGCCTCGATGCTCTTCGAGGGGACCAGCATCGCCGCTGGCCGCGCCACCGCGGTCGTGGTGGCGACCGGCGACGAGACGGAGGCTCGCCGCGGCACGGCGAACGCCCCGCCCAGCCCGATCGAGAGCGGCGTCGAACTGCGCCTCCGCTCGCTCATCGATCTCACCACCCCGATCGCGCTCGGCGCCGGAGCGGCACTGGTGGGCGCGGGGCTCCTCCGGGGCCGGCGCCTCGAGGATCTCATCGGCGCTGGGGTCAGCCTGGCGGTGGCGTCGGTGCCCGAGGGGCTGCCGTTGCTCGCGACCGCGGCTCAGCTCGCCGCCGCGAAGCGCCTCTCCGCTCGCGGCGCGCTGGTTCGCAACGCGCGTAGCATCGAGGCGCTCGGCCGGGTGGACGTGCTCTGCGTCGACAAGACCGGAACCGTCACCCAAGGGAACATCGAGCTCTCGTCGGTGAGCGACGGCTCCGAGGAAGCGATGGCGCGTGCGCTCACCGGCCCGCTCCGCGGAGTGCTCGCGGCAGGCCTTCGGGCTACGCCCGACTCGCGCCTCGGCGAGCGGAGCGCCGATCCCATCGATCTTGCGCTTCGCCGCGCTGCCTCGACGGCCGGCGCGCGTGAGGCGCACGGCGCGCCGGGCTGGGCTCGCAGCATCGAGCTGCCCTTCGAGGCGGGGCGAGGTTACCACGCCGTCTTGAGCCGGACCGACGCCGGCGTCCTCCTCAGCGTGAAGGGCGCGCCCGAGGTGATCGTCCCTCAGTGCGCGCGCTGGGGGCGTTCGGACGGCGAGCTCGCGCTCGACGAGGTGACTCGGCGTGCGCTCGCTGATGCGGCGAGTCGCCTCGCGCTCCGCGGGCTACGGGTCATCGCGGTGGCCGAGCGCCTGGGCGGACCCGGCGACGGGCTCGCGCCGGAGCGCCCGAGCGGGCTGACCTTCCGCGGCCTGCTGGCGTTCAGCGATCCCGTGCGCCCCTCCGCGCCCGAGGCGCTCGCGCGGCTTCGCCGCGCGGGCGTGACCACGGTGATGCTCACCGGAGATCACCCGAGCACCGCCCAGGCCATCGCCGCCGAGCTCGCTCTGCTCGGAGACGGCGAGGTGATGACTGGCGCCGAGCTCGCTCTCTCGAGTGACGAGGAGCTCGACGCTCGCATCGGGCGCGTCACGGTCTTTGCGCGGGCCACGCCGGCGCAGAAGGTGCGGATCGTCCGCGCCCTCCAGCGCGCTGGTCGCGTGGTCGCCATGGTCGGCGATGGGGCGAACGACGCGCCTGCAATTCGGCTCGCCAACGTCGGCGTCGCGATCGGCGAGCGCAGCACCTCTGCGGCGCGCGGAGCCGCCGACGTCGTGCTCACCGACGAGCGCATCGAGACGCTGGTCGACGCAATCGTCGAGGGTCGCGCCATGTGGGCGTCCGTTCGCGACGCGGTGTCCATCCTGGTCGGCGGGAACCTCGGAGAGATTGGCTTCACCGTCGCCGCGGCCTTGGTCGACGGCAAGTCGCCGCTCAACGCTCGTCAGCTCTTGCTCGTCAACCTGCTCACGGACGTCGCGCCCGCCATGGCGATCGCGCTCCGCCCGCCCTCGAGAGAGACGCTCGACTCGCTCGCCCGGGAAGGCCCCGACGCATCGCTCGGCGCGCCGCTCACGCGGGACATCGCGTCGCGCGCCGCGGTGACCGCGCTCGGCGCCGGGAGCGCGTGGCTCATCGGACGCTTCACCGGGAGCGCCGAGCGCGCGCGCACCATCGGCCTGGTCGCGCTGGTGGGCTCGCAGCTCGGACAGACGATCACCTCGGGTGGCATGAGTCGTTCGGTGATCCTCACCGGGGTCGCCTCGACTGCGCTCCTCGCCGCGATCGTGCAGACGCCCGGCGTCGGCCGGTTCTTCGGCTGTCGTCCGCTCGGCCCCGCCGGCTGGGCGACCGCCGTGGGCGCCTCGATCGCAGCGACCGCCGCCGGCGCATGGGCTCCCCGCCTCGCGGAGCGCGCGCTCGCGCGGCTTCGGCTCGGCGCGGCGTCGGGCGACACCTTCCCGCTCGTGGGGCCGGCGCGCGCGCCGGAGTGAGGCGCCACGCCGCGCTCCGCAAAGTTGGCCCAGGCGTGTCGGCCATGGCTATTCGAGGCCCATGACGCGCACCCTCGTCGGGCTGATATCCTCCGTACTCCTCGCCTCTGCGTGCGGCAGCACCCCCCAGGTGGTCACGGCGCCAGCCGTCGCCCGGGCCCACGCTGCGCCGGCGAAGTCCGACGAGCGAACGAGCATCGACGCCAAGTGGGCGGACGACGCTGCTCCGGCAGCGCGCCCCCGGATCGGAGACTACGTGGTTCAGCGCATCACGGGCAGCTTCAGCAAGACGCCGCTCATGCTGACCGAGCAAGTCATCGGGGTCGACGGCGACGTCGTGACGCTCGATTACACCCTGGTCGAGGGTCGCTCCGCGACCCGCCTGCGCGTCGAACGCCTCTGGTCGACCGGGCATATCTCCAAGGTGACCCGCTACCGTGACGGGAAGCCGGCGGTCGGTGACGTCAACGACTTCGACGCCATGATGCGGAAGACCGCCTTCGCCGCGGATGACAACCAAGGACAGCTCGAGAGCGGCGCGGAGACGTGTCTGGTCGGGCGCCGCGAGCTCGCGTGCGAGAAGACGAGCTACAAGGTCAAGGTGGGCGACCGCAGCGCCACCCTCAGCGTCTCGCGATCGAACCAACTCGCCGAGCGAGACGTCTCGGGCGAGATCCGCACCGACGACGGCGAGGTCGTGTACCGGGCGCAGGTCATCGAGTTCGGGAACGAGGGCTCCGGATCGAACGTCGCTCGGCTCGAGCAGAAGGACGACGGCGCTCCGCTCGACCGCGACTGATCGCTGCGCTTCGGCTCAGTCCGCCAGCGCCTCGCGCAAGCGGTCGAGCTGTTCGCGCTCCTCGTCATCGACCTCGCCGTCGGCGTAGATGATCGCCCGCGCGGCCTCGATGAAGGTCTTTCGGTGCTCGCGCGGGATGGCCGCGGCGTCCACGGAACCCGGGGAGGGGGCGACCGTCAGCCACTCCTCGACCTGCCGGCGGTCTGCCTCGCCGAGCTCGAGCCGACTCACGAGACGCTCGACGAAGGCGCGCTCACCCTCGTGGAGCTCGAGATCCGTCCACGCGAACGCGCAGACGAGCTTCAAGAGCAGCATCCGGGTGTCGTGGTCGAGCGCGGCGAACATGCGTCGA
This sequence comes from Polyangiaceae bacterium, assembly GCA_035063585.1. Classification (GTDB taxonomy): domain Bacteria; phylum Myxococcota_A; class Polyangia; order Polyangiales; family Polyangiaceae; genus JAPSGB01. Next base: position 61,439 of record JAPSGB010000019.1, on the reverse strand, counting down.
TGCTAGACGGGACCAACTAGCGGCGCAACGCCCGTGGCCTCGCGCCGGACCGACCCACGGAGCGACCAGCACGCCACGCGCGCGAGAGGTTCATCGGGGCCCGGCGGGCTCACGAACCCGCCTGGCTCCCGACGAGTAATCCGGGAATCGCCGGTGGAGCTCCTCGAGCGCGCGCTGCGCGTCACCGGCGCGGCCCAGGCGCGCGAGGACCTTGGTCAGGTTGTCGAGCATCTTGGGATCGCCGGGGAACCGCTCGCGGCCCCGCTCGAGCACGACGAGGGCCTCGCCCAGTCGGCCCTCGCGTACCAGAGCACGCGCGAGGTTGTTGGTGGCGCGACGCCCCACCTCGTCGGCCGCCCGCGCGCGCCGGAGGACCTCACGATAGGACACGATGGCGTTCGCGTAATCGCCGTTCGTCTCGAAGGCCACGCCGAGTTGGTAGGGGGCGATGGGCGAGGCCTCGGTCTTCTCGGCTGCGTCGCGAAAGATGAGCTCGCTTCGCGCGAACAGCGAGGCCCTATGGGCCGCGGGGCCGGAGAGCAGCGCGGCCACGCCGCCGAGCGCCGCGGCTCCGCCGCCCGGCCACCGCGCGAGCGTCGACGCGAGCAGCAGGCAAGGCCCCATCACGCCGAAGAGCAGGTACCTGTCCGCCATCAGGTTTTGCAGCGGGACGATGAGCTGGCTCACCGGCGCGAGCGACCCGGCAAACCAGAGGAAGCTCGCCGCCGCGAGCGGTCGCTGCCGGCGAAGGAGCGCGAGCGCGCCAAGCGCCCAGCCGGCGATGACCGCGTAGCCCGCCAGGGCTCCCGCCGTCCAGCTCGCGAGTACGGGGACGTCATAGACGAGCGAGAGTCTCGTGGGCCACGCGCACGAGGCCAGGTATCGGAGCCACACCGGCCCCATGGTCTCTGCGGTTGCGAGCCGCGAGCCACCGGGCCACGGCGCCATCATCTCGACCGCGCCGCCTACCTCTAGCGCGACGTAGAGCGCGCCCGCGGCGACGGCCGCGACGGGCGCGTACAGGCGCGCCTCGAGTCGGCGTCGCGCCAGGAGATCTTGGGCGACGAGGAGCAGAATTGCCGTCACGCTCACCGCCTTCGAGAGGTGCGCGAGAGCGAGCGTGAGCGGCACCAGCCACCACCGAAATCTCGAAGCCTGCGCTTGCGCGGCGAGCGCGGCAGAGACGAAGAAGAGCGCGAGCACGTCCTTGCGGCCTGCGACCCACGCCACGCTCTCGACGTGCACCGGGTGGAGCGCGAAGAGCCACGCGGCGCCCTCGGCGGCCACTCGGCTCTCCAAGGTGCGAAGCAGCGCGGCGCGGAGGAGCAGGATGGCGCCGAGGTAGATGGCGAGGTTCGTGAGCCGCAGGGGGAGCGCTCGGAGGCCCCAGAGATGCGCCTCGATGAAGAGGCTCGTGTCGCGGACCGGCAGGTACTCGGCGCCCAGCGCGAGGCGCGTCTCGCGCGAAAAATCGAGCCAAATCGCGCGGAGATCCTGCAAGCTCGCCCGCTGCAAGAGGGCGCTCTTCTCGACCAGCCAGGGGTCGTCGTAGTTCAGGAACTCGCGGGAGAGCGACGGCAGGTAGACGAAGCAGAGCACCAGCGCGAGCAACGCTCCCGCGTGGCGCGAGAGCCAAGCGACGAGGCGCGAGCTCCCCATCTAGCGAGGCTCGCGTGCGAGCGCGCCGAGGCAGTCGTAAGCAGCGTACTTATAGGACTCGGCGAGCGTCGGGTAATTGAAGACCATGTCGATGAAGAGATCGACTGGCGCCGCCGCGTGGATCGCGGCCTGACCGATGTGAACCAGCTCGGTGGCCCGCTCGCCGATCACGTGAACCCCGAGCAGCCGGCGCGACTCGGCGTGCGCGATGAGCTTGGTGATCCCTTCGAGATCGCCGGTAATCTTGCCGCGCGCGTTGTCTCGGTAGAGCGCCCGCCCGACCACGAAGGGGATGCCCTTCGCGCGACACGACTCCTCCGTCTCGCCGACCGCGCTCACCTCGGGGATGGTGTAGATGCCGTAGGGCATCAGGGCATCGACCGCGCGCTTGTAGGCGAAATCAAAGGCGTGACACATCGCGACCCGGCCCTGCTCCATCGAGACCGACGCGAGCGCGGGAAATCCGATCACGTCTCCCGCTGCCCAGACGTTCGGCGCGCTCGTGCGATACTCGCGGTCGACCGCGAGATAGCCGCGAGCGTCCGGTGTGATGCCGATGGCGTCGAGCCCGAGCTCGCCGGTGTTGCCGACGCGACCCGCCGCGAAGAGGAGCTGGTCGCTCACGAGTCGGCTGCCGTCCGCGAGCGTGGTCGCGAGCGCGCTCCCCTCGCGCCGCACTCCGCTCCACTTCCGGCCTTGCACGAGCTCTATCCCGAGCCGGGTCATCGCGTCACGCAGCCGCGCGATGAGCTCACCGTCGAGGAACGGCAGGATCTCGCTCCGCGCGTCCACCAGCGTGACCTTGACGCCGAGGGCGGCGAACATCGAGGCGTACTCGCAGCCGATCACCCCGCCGCCCAAGATCACCAGCGAGGCGGGGAGCCTCTCGATACCGAGCACCTCGTCGCTGTCGTGGATGCAATCGTCCGAGAAATCGATGTCGTTCGGGCGAAACGGGCGCGAGCCGGTCGTGATGAGGAACTTCTCTCCGGCGACGTCGCGCGAGCCGGAGGGGCCCGACACGCGCACGGTCTTCGCGTCGATGAAGCGCGCGTGCCCGTCGATGTAGGTGATCGCGTGGCGAGCGAGGTTCTCGCGAATGGACCGCGACGCGTCCGCCGCGATGGCGTTCTTGCGGGCCATGAGGTGCGGCACGGTCGCGCTCGGATCGAGCCGCACCGCGACTCCGTAGAGCTCCCGCGCGCGATGACCGGACAGATAGAGCGCCGTCTCGCGGAGCGTCTTGCTCGGCAGCGTACCGGTGTGCGCCGCGGCGCCCCCGGGCTCGTCCGCTTGCTCGATGACGGCCACTCGCTTGCCGAAGTAGGCCGCCTGCGCGGCGCCCTTCTCGCCCGCGGGCCCGGCACCGATGACCACGAGCTCATAGCGGTCGCTCGTCTCCGACATACGCGGGATGCTAACCCGCGGGGACTCCGAGCAAAACCCGTCGTGCGCGGCGCGTCTCAGGTGCGCCGCTCGATCTTGCCCGGGAGCAGATAGCCGTACGAGCGGCCGCGCACGTGCCGCTGCCAGGCGCGATCCGCGCGGCGGAGGCGCTGGAGGAGCGCCCACGACTTGGCGTCGCTCGCGTAGTATCGGTGCGCCTCGTCCGCGGTGAGCGCGGGAGTCACGAAGCGGTTCGCGTGCTCGAGGAGTGGCTCGATGAAGCGCCCTTGCCCGTCCTTCACGAGGTTGCCGGCCAGGTCGAGCAGCACGCCGCGCGGCGCGTAGTACTTGTCGATGATCCCTTGGAGGAGAAAGCGCCTGGCGGCCCCGCGGAGCGCCCACGGAAGCGAGGCGATGAACAGCCCCACGTCGAGCCGCTCGCGGCCGCGTGCGTCACGCAGGAGCGGCGTGCTCACGTCGAGGTAGCTCGGTTCGTCGCCGTCGTTCGTGACCCAGTTGCTGAGCTGACCGTCGAGCCCGACGCGCGGGCTCACCGCTCCTGCGATGCGGTCGACGATGACGCCGAGGAGGCGCGCGCCCTCGGCGTCGCTCGCGCGCTCGAGCCAGCGGGGGGCGAGGGAGTCGGGCGCGAGCGCGGGCTGCACGCAGTAGGCCGTGAGGCTCCCGTCCGCGCGCGCGAGCGAGCGGAGCGAGGTCGGCACCACGCGGATCCCCGCGTGGTCGAGCGTAGCGACGTACTCCTGGAGGACTGCGCCGTAGGCGTCGAACGCCTCCTGGCTCGCGAAGCGCGGCAGCCGCTTCGCCGCGTAGCGGCCGCCCGCCGTGTCGAGCGCGAGCACGGTCGAGATCTCACCGTAGCCGAGCACCGTGAGCCGGCCGAGGTCGCCCGTCTCGAGCGCGCGCTCGACGGCAGCCTCCAGGCGCGCGAGTTCGGCGTCCGTGACCGTCATCGTCCAAACGCCCTCCGCACTCGCCCGAGCAAGTCGTCCGCCTCGTCGTCGGTCAAGGTGAGCGGCGGCAGGAACTGGAGCACCGAACGATCATGGTTCGCGTACACGGCGAACACCCCCGCGTCGTAGAGCAGTCTTGCCGCGAGCATCCCTCCAAGCTCCGCTTCGAACGCGAACCCCATCATGAGACCCCTCCGTCGCAGCGTGAACGGCAGACCCTCGAGCCCGCGCGCGAAGCGCTCCGAGAGCTCTCTCACCCGCTCGAGGAAGCCGGGCTCCTCGGTGATGTCGAGCACGCAGAGCGCTGCGACGCAGCCGAGCTCCGCGCCGCCGAAGGTGGAGATGTGGATGAAAGGATGAGCATGAAAGATGCTGTGGAGCTCCCGGGTCATCAAGGTCGCAGTGATCGGGTAGAGCCCACCGCTCAGGCCCTTGCCGGTGACGACCACGTCGGGCGAGAGCTCGTCGTGCTCGAAACACCACATCCGTCCGGTGCGGCCGAGGCCCGCCTGCACCTCGTCGAGGATGAGCTTCGCGCCGCGCTCGCGGCAGAGGCGCTGGACTCCCGCAAGATAGCCGGGCGACGGGAGCCGCATGCCGAGCGTCGCGGGGATGGACTCGAGGATGACCGCGGCGGTCTGCTCGTCGAGCGCGCGCTCGAGCGCATCGAGGTCGTCGAAGGGCACCTGCGAGAAGCCGGGCAGATTGGGCCCGAACGGCGCGCGATATTCGGCGTCACCGGCGGCGAGCGCTAGCCCGGTGTGCCCGTGGTAGCCGCCGACGGCGGAGATGATCCCGGGTCGCCCGGTCCCCGCGCGCGCCACCTTGAGCGCGAGATCGACCGCCTCGCCGCCGCTGACGCCGAACACCACCCCGGGCAGCGCGTCCCCGGTGGTCCGCGAGAGCCGCTCTGCGAGCGCGGCGCGATAGCCGGAGACGAGGTGGTGGTTTCCGATGTCCAGGGTGTCGAGCGCCCCGCGCACCGCGGCGACCACGCGGGGGTTTCGGTGCCCGAGGTTGAACACCCCGCCGTTCGAGTGGCAGTTGTAGAAGCTCTGGGCGCTGAAGGCGTCCGTGAAGCGCGCGCCCTCCCGCGCGCCCATCACCACGTCGATCCCGTACTCGCGAAAGGTCTCCACCTTGCCGGGTGAGACGTGCTCGGCGAAGGCGGCGAAGGTCGCCTCGCGGTCTCCGAAGGGCTGCCTCGGTGCCGTCATGGGGCGAGGGTAACTTCGGGCCGGCGGCGCCGCGCGCAATTCCTTAGCCTCGCGGGAGAAACCCGCCAAGAATCCCGCGGCATGTTCTCCGAGCGGACCGGGATCCTTCGCGAGCCGAACGCGCTCGCTCGCGCGCTCGGCCGTCGGCGCGAGGTCGGAGCGAGGCTCCTCGACCTCACCGTGTCGAACCCGACCCGCGTCGGCCTCCCTTACGCGCGCGACGAGATCCTAGGCGCGCTCGCCGATCCGGCCGCGCTCGACTACGCTCCGGCGCCGTTCGGCCTCGGCTCCGCGCGCGCCGCGGTCGCGAGCTGGTGGGCGGAGTCCGGGATCGTGATTTCACCCGAGCGCGTGGTGCTCACCGCGAGCACCAGCGAGGCCTACGCGCATCTCTTCAAGCTGCTCTGCGACGCGGGCGATGAGGTGCTCGCTCCAGAGCCGAGCTACCCGCTCTTCGAGCACCTCGCGCGCCTCGAGGGCGTGCGGCTGGTACCCTATCGCCTCGCCTACGACGGCGCGTGGCATCTCGACCTCGCCTCGCTCGAGCGCGCGCGGAGCGAGCGCACCCGGGCGGTCGTGGTGGTGAGCCCGAACAACCCCACCGGCTCCTACCTCAGCCGGGTCGAGCTCACGCGCCTCGCCGAGCTCGGGCTCCCCATCATCGCGGACGAGGTGTTCGCGAGCTACTCGCTCACCCCGGACCGCGCTCGCCCGAAGAGCGCGCTCGAGGCCGAGGGCGCGCTCATCTTCGCGCTCGGTGGGCTCAGCAAGCTCGCCGCGCTCCCGCAGCTCAAGCTCGCGTGGCTCGGTGTCGGCGGCCCGGACGCGCTCGTCGCCGAGGCGCTCGAGCGCCTCGAGCTCATCCTGGACACCTTCTTGTCGGTGGCGACGCCGGTGCAGCTCGCGCTCCCGCGCCTCCTCGCCTCGCGCCGCGTGGCCGCGGAGGCGCTCCTCGAGCGCGCGCGGGGGAACCACGCGCGGCTCTGCGCCGAGCTCTCCGGCTCTGCCGCGAGCGTGCTCCACTTGGAAGGAGGTTGGTCGGCCTGCGTGCGTCTGCCGCGCGTGCTCAGTGAGGAGACGTGGGTGCTCTCGCTCCTCGAGGAGCGAGCGGTGCTCGTACAGCCCGGCTGGTTCTACGACTTTCCGGACGAGCCCATCGTCGTGGTGAGCCTCGCGACGCCGCCGGACATCTTCGCGTCCGGGGTCGCCGCGCTCCGGGAGCACGTGCGCGCTCGCGCTTGAAGGGGGCTGTCGGCCCGGCGCGGAACCACGCGGCTCGCCCGCGCGCGGCAGCTCAGGCTGCGCGCCGCCGCCGGCGCAGCCCGAGCGCGGCGATCAGCCCGAGCGGCGTGAGCCACGCGAGTGGGCTCGCCGGCTCGCCGGCGTCCTCGAGCCGGCAGCTGCAGCCCGGCTTCTCCTTGATGGGTCGCGGGCCGCCCTCTGCGCCGTTGTCGCCGTCGGGCTCGCTGTCGTCGCTCGCGGCGGGCGCCGCGCTCTCCTCGCCCGCGGCGGCGCCGTCGTCAGCGGGCTCCGCGCCCGAAGCGTCGTCGCTCGCGGCGGGCTTCTGGGCCTGCTTCGCGTTCGGGTCGTCCTTGATGTCGCCGTCGCGGTCGACCCGCTTCATGTCTTCCTTCTTCTTGGTGCCGCCGCTCGCGGAAAAATCCATGGTGCGGCGATCCACGACCTTGTTCTCGCCCTCGAGGTAGAGCGTGATGGGCGTCCCGATGATCTGGCCGTTGCGCGTGTCGCGGATCGAGACCTTGTACTCGCCCGCCTCGAAGCCGTGCGCGCGAGTAACCTTGAACGAGAACTTGGTGCGCGGCTGAATCTTACCGTTCGACGGGTCGAGGAAGCCGACGTCCACCCCTTCGATGATATCCTGCTCGTTCTCTCGCGGGACCTTGCGGGTGACGATCTTGTCGCCGTCCATCATGTCGCGCGCGTAGTACATGGTCGGCTTGAACTCGAACTTCATCGGGACGCTGGGCACGTCCGGCGCTTTCGTGAAGAAGATGGCCACCTCGAGCCGCCAGCTCTCGTCCTCACGCTCCTTCGGGTGCGTGTTCGTCCACTGCGTTCGCCCGGCGGCGAGCGCCGTGGTCGCGAACGACAAGACCAGGAGCGCGACGGCGCCGAGCAGCAAGCGCGCCATGGCGCGCGCAGAGGGGCGGTTCGATTGATGGGTCGGCATCGGGACCTCTGACGGTAAGATCGCGCGAGGGGCTCACGTGATCGCGGCCGGTGAAGATTCGAGAGAGCGGATGATAGCCTCGAAGATCCCCGCGCTCCAGACCCGTTTGCGCGGGCTCGTGGCGCTCTTTGCGCTCGCGAGCCCGGGCTGCGCCGCGCGCGTCACGGTGCCGGCGGACCCGGCCGCGCTCCCGGTCGCGCTCGCGCTCGGGAGCGCGACCGAGCGCGAGCGCGAGCCGGCGCCGGCGCCGTCAGCGGTGGACGCGGACCCGCTCGGAGCCGCGCCGGACCGACAACCCCCCGGACCCGCCCTTCGAGCATGCCCGCCCCGCCCGTCCGCGCTCGCCTGGCTCGACCCGGCGGGGCTCCTCATCCGGACCCGCGAGCCCATCGAGGTTCACCCCTTGCAGCGGCTCCCGTCGCCTCGGGTTCGCGCGCTCCTCGACGCGGTGGCCGCGCTCATGGCGCGCGATCGGTCGCTTCAACTCGTGCGCGTCGAGGTCCGAGGGGAGGGCGGTGCGCCGCCCACGCGCGCCACGCTCGCGCGCTCGCAGGCGCACGCGGACGCGATTTTCCGCTACCTCTGGCGGACGCGCCACGTCTTGCCCGAGCGCTTGGAGCCGGTTGGGCTCGGCGGCGGCGGGGCGCTCCTCGTGAACCTGCGAGTGATGCAACGAGAGGGATTCGCGCCGCGCCCGTCATCGGCTAACCTCGAGCCATGCGAGGAGGATGGGCCGGGTCGCTAGTGGTGTGCGCTCTACTCGGTGGAGCGGCGCGCCCGGCGCACGCCACGCCCCCTCGCGACGGCTTCCTCGCGCCAGCGCGCCCCGGCAACTACGCCCACCTCGACGCCTTCACGGTGGGCACCCAGCTCGGGCTGGAGAACCGCGCGGACCTCGAGCCTGGCATGAGCCAGTTGTCGACCCGCGCGGCCGGCCTCATCAGCTTGCCGTACGCCGATGGCAGCATGAACCTCGACGCGCGGGTTGCCGTGCTCACCGTCGGCGCGAGCGCGGGGTATCGCTGGGTGTATCGGAACCTCGACTTCGACGCGGGGCAGCCGCGGAGCTACGAGGCTCGGAGCGAGCGCGAGAGCGCGGGTGAGATGGACACCATGGGCTTCGGCTACGCCGAGGGGCGCGTGCGGCTCGCGCTCCCGCTCGACTCCTTCTTCCTGCTCAGCACGCTCACCCGTCGCTTCGAGGACCGGCGAGCCGACACCTTCGACTGGTACCACGCCGACATCCACGGCGGTGGCTGGCTCACCAAGGAGGAGACCGTGCTCCTCTATCGCCACCGCTCGTTCGGCGCGGTGGGCCCGCTCGTGCGCTACATGAACGTGCCGAAGGACGGCGGACGGCACGACGAGCTTCACGCCGGGCTCGTGTTCATGACACGTCCGGGGCTGGTTCGTCCGAAGCACCACGACTCGGATCTCGTGCTCGCGCAGGTCGTGGGACAGCCGGGTGGGAGCTTCCTCAATCCCGAGTACGGCCTTCAGGGCTGGCACGTGCCTCTCTACGTCATGCTCGTCTATCGCGCGACGCTCGCGCTCGAGTGAGGCGCGGGCGTCGCTCAGCGCTCGTCGTCGAGCGCGAAGGGTGGCGGCGCCGGGATCGTGTCGCCCGGGCGCTCGGCTCGGTCGGTCAGCCTCGGCTCGACGACCTCGGAGAAGGTGGGCAGCGTGTCGCGGCCGCCCAGCGCGCCGGGCACCGTCGCTCCGCTGGGCAGCTTGCCCGGCGACAAGTCGCCCAGCAGACGCCCCTCCTCGTCCAAGCCCGACTCCATTCCTCGCTCGCCTCCGATCCTAGAGGAGTCGGCGCGCCAATTCACCATGCTTTCGCGGTTCGGGAAGCGCGGAACAAACCCCAATGAAATCGCTACCTAACGACGCCTGCCAGCTCCGCCCCGGTGAGCGGGGGGCTCACGCAGGAGAACACGGTCACCCGCGCGGCGCCCGAATTGAGGCTCCCGCGGGCGCGCCCCTCCGCCCAAATCACGGGCGAGCCGTGCGCTCCAACGGGTGGCGAGAGCTCGCCCGACACCGCCCACTCGAGCTCACGGTGCGCGACCGAGCGTCGCGGCAGCTCACGTCCGGGCTCCACATGGACCAGATAGAGGCCGGCCTCGTGCGTCTCGAGCAGGATCTCGAGCTCGCCGAACGCGGTCGCCACGCGCCGCCGCGGGAAATCGCTGCGCCGCCGGACGACCTGGACCGACGCGCCGCGCGCCACGCCGCGGAGCGCCGCCGGCTTCTCGAGCGTCAGCTCCACCGACTCGAGCGGCGGGTGAAGCCCGAAGAGCATCGCGGACAGCTCCTCGGTGGCGGCCTCGATGAGCTGGTACTCGCGGAAACGGAGCAGCGTGGTCGCCTCGGTCGCCACGCGATCGTAGTCGGCGGTCAGCGTGATCCGGCCGGTGCGCGCGGCGTGGGAGAGATCGAGCCCGAGCACGACGTCGAGCCGGACCGGCTGCTTGCGGTGACGCTCGCGCGGCCGCACGCCGACGATGCACTCGAGCTCGAGCTGTTCGATGCGAATGAAATCCATCGGCGGCGGCTGACGTTCCCACGCGCGCGCCGGCTTCGCCACCCCGCGCGCGTGCCTGCTCGCCTGAGCAGCACGCCACAAACGGGCTCGGTGCTCGCGATTGCCGTAGAATCGACGCGATGACTCACCGATGGCATCGCGCGCTCTGGATTACTTCGGCGTCGCTGGTCGTCGCGTGCGGCGCGCGCAGCGGCAGTGATGGGTTCGGTGACTTTACCGGCTTTGCGGGCGCTGGCGGCGACGACGGCGGGATCACCGGCGGCGCGGGCGGCACCGGCTCGGGAGGAAGCGGCGGCGCCGGCGCGTTCGGCGGCAGTGGCGGCACCGGCGCGACGGGCGGATTCGGCGGCGGCTCGTGTACGCCCCCGCGCTGCGATGGCTGCGGCGACTGCTTCAGCCTCTGCATGTGCGGGAACGGCAACCGCTCGATTTGTGAGAGCGTGTGCTCCGGAGGCACGGGCGGCTTCGGCGCGGGTGGCGGCACGGGCGGCTTCGGCGCGGGTGGCGGCACGGGCGGCTTCGGCGCGGGTGGCGGCACGGGCGGCTTCGGCGCGGGTGGCGGCACGGGCGTCGTGTGCGGCGGCACCACCTGCTATCCGGTGACCGTCGGCGCGCTCGGCGTGTCGCTCCCGGCGTGTTGCCCGCCGGAAGCGCCTTACCAATGCGGCGCTGACACGGGCCCGCTCACGTCCCTCGCGAACGTGCCGCGCGCGTGCATCCCGCTCCATCAACCGGGCTCTCCGTCGCCGAGCTGTCCCGCCTACAACGTCGGCGGCCTCGAGTTCGCGGGCTGCTGTCGCCCGGACGGTCTCTGTGGAGATGACCTCTCCTTGTTCCAGTTCGGATGCGTCGATCTCTCCAAGTACGGCATGGCGCCACCGCAGAAGTGCGGCGGATGGGGCGGTAGCGGCGGCACGGGTGGGTTCGCCGGCACGGGCGGGTTCGCCGGCACGGGCGGGTTCGCCGGCACGGGCGGGTTCGCCGGCACGGGCGGGTTCGCCGGCACGGGCGGGTTCGCCGGCACGGGCGGGTTCGCCGGCACGGGCGGCGCCGGGGGCAGTCGCAGTTGCTGCACCGCGCACGCGTCGCCTACCTGCAATCCCCCGGAGGTCGCGAAGTGCGTGTGCGCCTCCGACGCCTATTGTTGCAGCGACCAGTGGGACGACCTCTGCGTCAGCGAGGTCACCACGCTCGGCTGCGGCTCATGTGGTAGCGGCGGCGCGGGCGGCTCCGGCGGCGTCGGCGGAGCAGGGGGCTCGGGTGGAAGCGGAGGTATCGAGCAGTGCGTCGCGCAGGCGACGAACGAGTGCGGCGCCTGCGCTTGCAAGAGCTGCTTCAGCGACATGGGCGCGTGCGTCGGCGACTTCGGCTGCCCCGAGATCCTGAGCTGCTTCACGAAATCTGGCTGCTCGGGCCCCGCCTGTTTCCAGGTGTGCCAGGGCGTCATCGCGCAGTACGGCGGCCTCGGCGGCACCTCCATGAAGCTCGCGATCGCGCTCACCTCCTGCGTCGGGCAAGCAGGCTGCCCCTGTCCGTGATGGTGGGTCGGTTCGGCGCGCGGACGCGCGGTCCGCTCGCGCGACGCGGCGCGCCTCCGCGTCAGTGCGTGACGCGCGGCTCCGGCGTGTACTCCCCGATGACCACGGGCCACGCGGTGCTCGCGCGCTGCCAGCTCGCGCTGCCCACCGAGCGCACATCGACGCGGAGCTCATAGGCGCCCATCACGGGCGGGAACGGCAGCCCGACCGAGCGCGTCCGGTAACGCGGGGTGATCACTCGGTGCGTGCTCACCTCGCTGTACGTCTCGAGGCCCGACGCCGCGACCATCGCGAACCGCAGCTCGAAGCTCTGCCCCTGCTCGGCCGGATCGAGCGCGAAATAGGCGTGGAGCTCGAGCAGAATCACGCCGCCCGGCGGGGGCGGCGCGCCCGGGGGCACGCCAATCTGCTCGACCAGGCTAAATAGCGTGACGTTGTTGCTGTGCTGATCGACGGACGAGCCGCCCGCGACTGCCAGGAGATAACAGGAGGGCATCTGCTCGTACTACCTCAAGAGCCAGCCGAGGATGAGCCGCCGGGTCGTGGCTCGGGCAACCTGCTGGATGGAGTCGACCAGCGGGAGGTTCGCCGGACACACCTCGACGCAGACCTGCGCCTTGCCGCAGTCCGCGACGCCGCCCGGAGCCATCACCGTCTCGAGCCGCTCGACCTCGTTCAGCGCGCCGAGCGGCCGCAGGTTCATGAGCCGCACCTGGTTCAGCGCGGCCGCGCCGAGGTAGTCGCTCTGGTTGCCGTACTGCGGACACGCCTCCAGGCAGGCGGCGCACGCGATGCAGCCGCCGAGCGAGAGCAGCTCCCGCTGGCGCGTCGGTGAATATGCGGGGCCCGGCCCGAGCGCGGAAAGGCCGTCGAGCTCGGTCCACGCGTGAACGCGCTTGAAGGAGTCGAACAGGCGCGCGCGATCGACCACGAGATCGCGCACCAGCGGGAACTTGCCGAGTGGCTCGAGCACGATGGGCTCGCCCTTGGGCGAAATGGCATCGACTTGCGTCGCGCAGGCCTGACGCACGCGCCCGTTCACCAACATGGTGCAGGCGCCGCACGAGTCGTCGAGACAGCCCGACTCCCACGCGACCGGCGCCACCACGCGCCCGTCCGCGGTGACCGGCTGGCGCTGGATCCGACGCAGACAGCTCACGACCGTCATCCGCGGCCGCCGCTCGATCGAGAACTCCTCCCAGCGTCGCGTCTCGGGCGCATCCGCGGCGTCCTGGCGGCGGACTCTCACGCGAATTCGGCCCCCGCCGCTCACCGTCCGTTCGGCTCCCGTCATCAGGACTCCTCCGGCGCGCGCCGCCGCGTTCGCTCTGCTTCACCCAGCTCGCGGGGACGTGGCGCGACCCAGCGCGTGTCCACTGCGTCGGTGACGTGAATCGTGCGCCCGCCGAGCTCGTAGTCGAGCTCGCGGACGAGCCGCACCTCGCCGTCTCCCGTCGCGAGCGCGAGCGTGGTGCGGAGCCAGCGCGCGTCGTCGCGTCCGACGGCGCCGGGGGTCACCCGAGGGTCGTGCTTCGACTTGTAGTGCGCGCCGCGGCACTCGGCGCGCGCGCGCGCGCCCTCCGCGAGGGCTCGCGCGTAGACCAGCATGTTGCCGAGCTGACGGACCATCTGCGCGCTCTGGTTCATGCGCGTCGCGGTGTCGGTGACGCGCGCGTTGCCGAGCCGCGACTCCAGCGCGTGGATGGTCTCGAGGAGCGCGTAGAGGCGCGCGTCGTCGCGGAGCGCGCCTGCGTCGCTGAGCAGGGCGCGGCCGAGCTCGTCCTTCAGCTCGAAGGGGTTCTCCGCGTCCTCCCTGCCCGAGCTGCGCCCAAGGATCTCCTCGTAGCGCGAGCGCTCCGCGGCCTCCGCCCGCTCGAAGAGCGAGCTCGGCGAGTCGAAGGCGCTCCGCGCGAGGCCCGCGCGGTAGGCGATCAGCGAGGCCGCCGCGAGCCGCGCGCCGTAGAGGTCGGCGAGGATGAGGTTGCCGCCGAGCGCCGAGGCGCCGTGATACTGGGCGGCGACGCCGCCCGCCGCGTAGAGGCCGGGCAGGCTGGTCGCGTGGTTCCGCGCCGAACCGACCACGATCCTCCCCGAGTCATCGGCTTCGTAATCCACCCAGAGGCCGCCGAGCGTACGGCTGACGGCGGGCGTGACCCGCAGCGGCTCGGCGCGCGGGTCGGTGTCCGCGAACTTCTCGCCGAGCGTGAGCACGCGACCGAGCCGCGCCTCGAGCACGTGCGCGGGGCGGTGCGAGAGCTCGAGGTAGACGGGGCACTCGCCCTCGCTCGTGAGCGCGGAGCCGGCCGGGTCGTCGCCAGCGGCAGCCGCTCGGAGCACGGCGCGGGCGGCGACGTCCGGGGGGACCAGGTTTCCGAGCTCGGGGTAGAGCCGCTCGAGGAAGTAGTCGCGGTCTCGCTCGGGGATGTCGCGCGGGCGCCGCGCTTCGCGCGGGTCCTTCGGGGCGAAGAGGCGGCCGCCCTCGCCGCGCGCCGCGTCTCCGATGAGGTACGCCGCGTCGTCGCTCACGATGGCCGTCGGGCAGACCTCGATGAGCTCGGGGTTCGCGAGCGCGGCGCCCTGACGATGAACGGCGGCGGCGGCGCTGCCCGTGGAGAGCGGCTCGCCCGCGCCGGGCGCAAAGAGCGCGCGCGCGCCGCCGGTCGCGAGGCACACGCCGTCGGCCGGATACGCCTTGATCCGCATGCTGCGAAGATCCTGGAGGACGACCCCGACGCACGCGCCCCGGTCGTCTCGGACCACGCCGAGGAACTCGAACGGCTCGAGCACGAGCACCAGCCGCTCGCCTGGGATGCGGACCCCGTGCTCGTCGGTGACGCCGCGGACCTCGAGCCGGCGCACCTGCTCGTCGAGCGCGGCGAGCACGTGCTGCCCGGTGCTCGCGCCCGCGAAGCTCGCCCGCGCGATGCGCGACCCCTCCGAGCGCCGGCGCGCGAGACGCCCCTCCGGCGAGCGCTCGAAGGGGACGCCCATCCGATCGAGCAGCTCGACCAGTCGCGGCGCGGCCTCCGTCATGCTCCGCACCGGGGGCTGAGGGGCGAGGAAATCACCCCCGACCAGCGTGTCGTCGAGGTGAAGGCGCGGCTCGTCGCCGCCCGACTCGACCGCGGCATCGAGCCCGCTCTGGATGGTCCCCGACGGTGAGCGACGCGCCGGCCCGAGGCTGACGAGCAAGACCGGGATGCCCGCCTCGGCGAGCTCGAGCGTCGTCATCAGGCCGGCGATCCCGGCGCCGACCACGATCGCGCGACGGAGCTTCGCGCGGTCGCTCCGGGCGGAACGGTCGTTCATCGCACCACCGCCGCGAGGCTACCCGCGGTGAGGTCGCGGCAGGTGATGGGCGGAGGCGCGCCGCTCGCCGCGCCGGGCGCCAGCACCAGCCGGGAGCCGGTCGCAAAATAGATGATGGTGCTCGCCGCCACCGCGAAGAGCGCCACGCCGAAGAGGCCGAACACGAGGGCGGTCGAGCGCGCCGCGCGACGAGAAACGGTGATACCCCACGAGAAGCAGAAACCATGCAGCCCGTTCGCGAAGTGGAACACGCAGGCGGCGACCCCGATCAAGTAGGCGATGGCCGCCACCGGGATCCCGCTCGCGGTCGTGCTCGAGAGCGTGGCGCAGAGGCGCGGGAAGTAGTCCGCTCGCTCCATCGTGCCGAGCCCTACCTGCGCGCGGAGGTGCCACAGGTGGTACGCGATGAACCCGAGCGCCAAGAGCCCGGTGACGCGCTGAAGGGTGTACATCCAGTTTCGCGAGAATGGGTAGCGTCGATTGTTCGGGCGAGCCTCGAGCGTGAGCTTGACGCCGTAGAGCGCATGGAACGCGAGCGGGAGGTACAGCCCCACCACCTCGACCACGCTCCAATACGGCCACCGAGCGAGCCCGGCGACGGCCTCGTCGTAGGCCTGCGCGCCCTCCATCGCCTTGGCGTTCGTGAAGATGTGCAGGCTGAGGTAGATTCCGACCGGAATCACCCCGGTGAGCGAGTGGAGCTTACGAAGCACGAAGGCGCGGCGGTCTCTCGACGAGAGCGAGGTGCTGGCAAGGTCGTCGGACACGCGGATACCTCCGAGCAGGCAGTCTCGCCTGGCGGCCCGTAAGGGAGCACGGCTCCTCCGCCAAACCAAGACGCGCCGATGAAGCCGCACGATCCTCGCTATTTTCTGATGATCGTCGGGGTGCTCTCGGCGGCGGTGGCCTGCGCCAGCGCGGCGTCGGACGGTGCCCGCCCGTCACCCACGCTCGCGGGGTCGCTCGCCGCGCAGCGCGAGTTCCGGTCCATGCAGCGCTCCTGGCTCGCGGCGTCGCCCTCCGCCCGTCCCGCCCTCGAGGCGAAGGTGGTCGGGTTCCTTCGCGCGCACCCCGAGGACGCCCGCGCGCGCATCGCGCGCATCTACCTCGCGTGGATCCGCATCGAGCAGGGGCGGCTCCCCGAGGCTCAGGCCATGGTTCGCGACGCGCTCGGCGGCCGCGCCGGCAGCGCGCAGGATCTCGCGACCGTGACTCGCGCCGCCATCCTCACGCGCCAGGGGCAAGCCGCCCGCGCGCTCGTGCTGCTCGCGCCGCTCGACGGCAAGATCGTCGATCTCGACGAGCGGCTCGTCTACGGCGAGGAGCTGGTGCACGCCGCCCTCGGCGCGAAGCGGTGGCGGGCGGCGCTCGACTATCTCCTCGACTGGTTGGTGCAGGCGCCCCTCGAGAGCCGTGACGCGGTCGAGGCGCGGGTCGAGGAGCTGCTCGGCGGCGTCCCGTCGCGCTCGCTCGAGGGCGGGCTCGCCGCGCTCGACGACGAGGCGCGGCGCGGCGTCGGCAGCGCGACGCGGGCCGGCCCGCGGAGCTGGCTCCGTCGCGTCCTCCGCGAGACGCTCATCTCGCGCGCGCTCGACGGCGGCGACCCAGCGCTCGCGCAGCGCCTCATCGAGAGCGGGCCGGCGAGCGTCCGTGCCGGCGAGCGCGGCGACGCGCTCGCGCGGCTCGCGGCACGCGGTCAGGTGGTGGCGCGCGTGGCGGGGCGCTCGGTCGGGCTCCTGCTCAGCGTGACCAGCGCCGAGGAGCGCCGGCGCTCGGCGTCGGTGGCGGCGGGGCTCACGCGCGCGCTCGGGCTGCCCGAGTCCGCCCGTCGCGACGAGGCGGTGCGGCTCGCAGTGCGCGACGACGGAGGCGACCTCGAGGCGACCGACCACGCGCTCGCGGCGCTCGCCGGCGACGGTGCGGCGATCTTGGTGGCGGGCGTCACCGGGGCCAGCGCCGAACGCGCCACGCGGTTCGCGGTCGCGCGCTCGATTCCGGTGATCGTGCTCGCGCCCTCTGCGCCGCCTCCCGCGGGCGGGTTCGCCTTCAGCCTCGCGGCCGCGCCCGAACGCGCCGAGGAAGTGCTGCTCGCCGCGCTGCGGTCTGCGGGCGCCGCGCGCGTCGCGCGAGTGGGCAGCGGCGGCGCGTCGTGCGACGCCGCCCCGGCTTCGGCGGGCGCGCCGCGCTTTCCAGTCTCGGAGTGGAAGCGGGAGCGAATCGACGCCCTCGCGTCCTTTGGCGCGGCAGGCTGCACGCGTGACGCGGTGGACGAGCTCGCCGCGGCCGGTCGGCGGCCGCTCATCGGGCTCGGACTCGAGAGCGCCGAGCTCATCGCGAGCCGGAGCCTCACCGGACCGCGGCTCGCGGTCGCGACCGGGAGCTTTCCGTGGGTCCCCGGGGCGGGCGCACCCGCGGCGCTCGAGGCCTTCGTCGAGGCGACCGGCGCTCCGCCGAACTTCTTCGTCGCCCTCGGGTACGACGCCGGAATGCTCGCCGCCGCCGCGCTCGCCACCTTTCCGCTCGAGGTGGCCGACGACGCGGCCGCGGTCGCCGAGCTCCACGAGCAGGCGCGCGCGCGCCTGGCGACCGTCCGCGCGCCGCTCTGGACCAGCGCGCGCCCGGGCTTCGAGGGCGGCCGCGCGCTCGAGCGCGAGCTTCACACGGTGAGCGCGCGATGACCGATCTCGTGCTCCCGCTCCCTACGCGACGCGCCACGGTCCATCTCGGCCGACGCCTCGCGCGCGCGGTCGCGGGCGGTGACCTCGTGGTCCTCTCGGGCGAGCTCGGCGCGGGCAAGACCTTCCTCACGCGCGCGATGTGTCGGGCGCTCGGGCTCCCCGCGGAGGAGCGTGTCACGAGCCCGACCTTCACGCTGGTGAGCGAGCACCAGGCGCGAGTGCGCGTCTACCACGCCGATCTCTATCGCCTCGCCGGCGCCGCCGACGTGCTCGAGCTCGGGCTCGCCGAGCGACGTGACGACGGCGCGCTCGTGGTCGTCGAGTGGGGGGAGCCGTTCATCGCCGAGCTCGGCGGCGACGCGCTCGTGGTGAGCCTCTCGGTCGAGCCGCGGAGCGCGCGAATCACCGCGACCGGGCCGCGCGCCGCGGAGGTGCTCGCGGCGCTTCGGGGTCCGGGTTAGAAGAGCGCCGTGTCGACGCGCCGCGGTGCAGGCTCGGGGCCAGGGCTCTTCGCCTCGCTCACCCGCCCGCTCGTGGGTGCGCTCGAGGCGCTCGGCTCGTTCCTGATCCTCACCGGCCAGACCTTGCTCTGGCTCGTGCGCCCGCCGTACCGCGTCGGGCAGCTCCTCCTCTCGATGGACTTCATCGGGGTCCAGTCGGTGTTCATCATCTCGCTGACCGGGCTCTTCAGCGGCATGGTGCTCGCGCTGCAGATGGTGAACACCATGCGGACCTTCGGCGCAGAGGCGTTGGTTGGCTCGGTGGTCGCGGTGTCGCTCGCGCGCGAGATCAGCCCGGTGTTTTCCGCGCTCATGATCACCGCGCGCGCCGGGAGCGCGATGGCCGCCGAGCTCGGCAACATGCGCGTGACCGAGCAGGTGGACGCGCTCACCACCATGGCGGTGAGCCCGGTGCAGTACCTGCTGGTGCCGCGCCTCGTCGCCGCCGTGCTGATGGGGCCGCTCCTCTGCATCCTTTACAGCTCCATCGGTATGCTGGGCGCCTGGGTCGTCGCGGTGCAGGGGCTCGGCATCGATCCGGGCACCTTCCTCGCGAACATCGAGAAATACCTCACCTTCAAGGACTTCTGGATGGGCGAGGTGAAGGCCGCGGTGTTTGGCTTTCTCATCGCGAGCATCTCGTGTCATCAGGGCTTCTTCGCGTCCGGCGGCGCGCGCGGCGTCGGTCAGGCGACCACTCGCGCGGTCGTGCAGAGCGCGGTCGCGGTCCTCATCGCGAACTACCTCATCACGAGCTGGCTCACCGACGCCTGACCCGGGCTGCGGGCCCTCGAGGGGAGGTCGCGCCGGCGCGGCCGGCGGCGCGGCGCGCCGTCAGTCGGCCTCGAAGACCGTCCGCGTGACGTCCAGGCGCGGGCTCGACGGGAAGGAGAGCCGTCGCGCCGCCTTCGCCACGCACGCCTCCGTCCGATAGCTTCGCGGCGTGGTGCGCGCGGTCACGCCGACCGCGCGCCCGCCCTTCACCGCGACGCACACCTCGAGCGCGAACGATGACGGGACCTGACACCACGCGAACCACCCGCCGTTCTCGAGCACCGCGGCGAACTGGCCGCGCGTCAGATCGGCGGGGCCGCTCGGGCCCCCGATCTCGACTTGCTGGTGATACGTCTCGATCGCCTCGCTGCAGCCCATACCTCCGGTGAACGCCGGGGCGCGGGCCGCCGCGCTCGGCGTCGTGAAGGCGGGCGCGCCGCTCCCCGCGAGCGGGTCCGGGAGCGAGTCGGCCGCGGGCGCGGACTCCGCGACGCGCGCCGCGGCGGGCTCTTCCGCGGCTGCGGGCTCTTCCGCGGCTGCGGGCTCCTTCGGCGCAGCTCTGGCGCTCGGCTCGGCCGCCTCTCGCGTCGTCGCGGCCGCGACCGCGACGCCCTCGGACGACCGGGCGGGGGGCGCTCGGAGCGGCTCGCGCGCGGCGCGCGCGCCGGGCTCCGGCTCGGACGCCGCGAGCGCCGGCGGCGGAGTCACGCGCGCCGGGGGCACTGGCGCGTCGCCGCCGACCGCGCCTCGCGCCGCGCCGCCGGCCGCGCCGCCGAGCCAATCCCTCGAGGGGACGCCGCGCGTCACCACGAGGTACGCGATGGCGGAGGCGGTGAGCCACGTGAGCGCGCCGACGAAGCGCAGATCGAGGCGCCGCGGCGCGCGCGGTGCGGGCAGCGACAGCTCGGCGGGCAGCCGCACGCGCGCCTTGAACTCGAGGGGCCGCGCCATCGGGGCCGAAATTCTAGCGCGGATGCGGCGGCGCGGCGACCTATCGGATCTCGGCGGCCGAGCGCCCCTCGGCCGGGAACCCGGTCGACCCGGGCAGCCTTCGACCTGCAGGGCGGCTCGCGCTTCGGGGAATTTTCGCTACCATCGTCCCCGTCCTTGGGAAACGCGCGTATCGACGACGAGGGGCCCCGAGCCGCCCCAGAGCCGGACTCGGGCATCGCCGCGCTCGGCGCCAGATCGGCGGCGCGCGCTCGCCGCTCGCTGAGGCTCCGTCGCGCGGCGGCGTGGGCGCTCCTCTGCGCGCCGACCGCGGCGTCGATCGCGATCGATTTCGCCCGGCGCGGTGAGCGCATCGAGCTCTTGACGTGGCGCTATCGCGGCTACTACGCGCTCGCCGCGCTCGAGAGCCTGGTGGTCTGGGGCGTGCTGCTCTACGCGGCGTCGCGCCGCCGCGGGCGAATGCGTTGGGTGGCCGCGGCGCTGTTCCTCGTCGGGGTGACCTTCACCTTTGGCGGGCAAGCGTATTTCTTCAGCCAGTATAACGCGTACCTGAACACCGACGTCTCGCGGTTCGCATCGAACCTGATGGACAGCGTCGTAAACCAGCTCTTCGCGGACTTCGGCACCTATCTGCGCGCGAACCTGCTCCCGCTGCTCGGCGCCCTCGCGGCGCTCGTGCTCGGGCGCAAGCTCATCCGCTCGCGGCGCCGCTCGGCGATCGTGGCGGCGGCCGTGGTGCCGCTGGTCGCAGCCGCCTCCTTCGCGCTCCCGACCCAGCACCGGCAGCTCCAGGCCTCCACGCCCGACGTGCTCTACTTGAACGCGGTCGGCGGGCTCCTCGCGACGCAGCTCGGCTGGACGGACGAATCCCACCAGCTTCGACCCAAGGTGAGGCAGTCGCTGCCGGTGCCGAAGCTCACCTCGAAGCACACGCCGAGACGGAACGTGCTCCTCGTCGTGCTCGAGAGCGTGCGCGCCGACAGCACCTGCATCGAATACGACCCCGAGTGCGAGCGGACCGGGGCCACCAACCGGCTCGTGCCCGAGCGCTTCCCGTTCACCCGGATGCGCAGCATGGACTCGACCACCGCCATCTCGCTCTCGGTGCTCTGGTCGGGCACCGGCGCCGACGCCTCGCGCGAGGTGATGCACACCTGGCCGCTCATCTTCGACTACGCCCGGGCCGCCGGCTACGACACCGCGTATTTCACCAGCCAGAACCTGATGTTCGGCAACGCGCGGCTCTTCGTGAAAAACCTCGGCGTCGGACACTTCGTGAGCGCGACCGAGCTCTGGCCGTACTCGGATCTCGACATGGGCGCCCCGGAGCAGCTCCTGGCGTCGTACGTGGAGGAGCACTTCCACGAGCTCCGAGAGCCGTGGCTCGCGGTCATCCACCTCTCGAACTGCCACTACCCGTACCTCGTGCAGGACCACTACGACACGCCGTTTCGTCCTTACACGACCAGCAAAGCGCCCGAGAAGAACTCGGAGTTCAAGCGCTACTACCAGAACGCCGTGTGGCAGCAGGATCAGCACGTCGCGCGGATGCTCCGGAGCGTGCTCGACAGCGACGCGGGCAAGCGCACCGTGGTGGTGTACACGAGCGATCACGGCGAGGCGTTCCGCGAGCACGGTCAGATGGGGCACACCTTCAGCGTGCTCGCCGAGGAGACGCACGTGCCGGCCTGGATCTACGGCGCGCCCGGCACGCTGAGCGACGACGAGCAGAAGCACCTCCGCGCCAAGCGGGACGAGTTCAATTTCCATGTGGATGTGGCGCCGACCATCCTCGATCTCCTCGGCGTGCTGCACGATCCCGCCATCGCCAAGTACGAGGCCGCGATGGCGGGCCACAGCCTGCTCCGCCCCGAGCTCACTACCGCGGCGCTCCCCATGACCAACTGCGGCGGAGTGTGGAGCTGCGCGTTCGAGAACTGGGGCTATGTGAAGGGCCCGCTGAAGGTCGAGGCGCGGGCCTGGGATTCGACGTGGCACTGCTACGATGACGACGCGGACCCGCTCGAGCAGGCTCCGCTCGAGCCGATGACCGACGAGTGTCAGGATCTGGTCGCCCTCGCGATAGCGAAGTTCGGCGGGCTCCCGGGCGGGAAGAAGTGAGTTTGTCGGGGCGGCGCGAAATCGACCCGGAGCGAGTACCGCCGGGGCGGGCGCTGATCTAGGCTGACCGTCATGGCTCGCGCTTGGCTTGGGTTACTCGGTGGTCTCGCGCTCGTCGCGTCGTGCGCGACGAGCGGGGGCGTCGGACCGGACGCGTCCGCGACCGGCGGCGCGGCGGGCGCGGACGCCTCGAGCGAAGGCGGCGCAGCGGCGGGCGCGGCGGGGAGCGCTGGCGTCTCCGGCGGGAGCGCCGACGGCGGCGGCATCGACGTCTCTCAGAACGATGGCGGCCTGGATCCGGATGCCGCCTGCGCGACCGCGGTCGAGAAGGCCGAGATCGCCACGCTCCCGGTCGACATCATCTGGATGGTCGACAACTCCGCCAGCATGAAACCGGCGGTCGACGAGATCAACAAGGGGCTGAACGGCTTTGCCTCGCTCATCGCGAGCAAGAACCTCGACTACCGGGTGATCATGCTCTCGCTCATCGCGAAGAACCCGGTCGGCGGGCTCTTCCCGATTTGTATTCCGCAGCCGCTCGCCGGCGACGACAACTGCGGCGCGAGCGCGAGGTATTTCCCCGTCAGCGTCGGGATCAAGAGCGTTCAACCGCTCGAGCAGTTCCTCGGGACGCTCGGGCAGACGACGGGCTACCTCGCAGGAGACGAGCGCGGGAGCGTGCCGTGGCGGCAGTGGCTCCGCCCGGAGGCGACCAAGACCCTCGTGGTCGTCTCGGACGATAATTCGCGTCTGACCGCCGATCAGTTCGAGCACTTCAAGGGCGGGAAGAACCCTGCGAATTCCACCGAGCTCCCGCCCGGGATCCTCGAGCCCACCTGGAGCGGGCTGTTCGAGGACTACGTCTTCGACGGGCTCTACGGTTGGGGGTCCGAGAGTGATCCGAACGTCAATTGCACGTACCCGGACAGCACCCAACCGGACAACGTGGGCACCGTCTACACCGAGCTCGTAAAGCGTACCGGGGGCGTCCGCGCCAAGATCTGCGACGGCGCCGCGGCGTGGGGGCCCTTCTTCGACGCCGTAGCGCAGGGCGTCTCGAAGGCGTCGAAGCTGAGCTGCGAGATCGACATCCCGAGGCCGGACGCCGGCGTGCTGAACCCGGCCCAGGTGAACGTCGCGCTCGATGACGGCGGCAAACAGAGCCTCATCTACAAGGTGAAGGGCGCGGCGAGCTGCGACACGGCCGGCGGCTGGTATTACGACGACGACGCGGCGCCGACTCGCGTGCTCCTCTGCCCGGCCTCGTGCGACGCCGCCGAGGACGCGCTCCACGCGAGCGCGTCCGGCGAGGTGTCGATCGCCGTCCAGTTCGGCTGTGACACCCTGATCAAGTAGCGATTCCGTCGGCTTTCGCTGGCCACTCGCCGGGCAGGAGCCCTCGGCGGCGGATCTCCGACATCCGCGCCGGTAGTAGGTATAAGTCGCACGAGTCTAATGATCTCGCCTGGTTGAATGCTTGATTTCGAGCAGCTCGGCGCTCATGATTTCGAGCGTGAAGACGGTCTGCGCGCTCCTCTCGCTCGCCGCGCTCCTCTCCGCGATTCCAGCGTTCGCGGAGCCGGCCGAGCCCGCGCCAGCCGAGCCCGCGCCAACCGAAGGTGCGGCGTCGCCGGAGCCCGCCGCCCCGGAGGGCGCTCGGCCGGAGGAGGCCGCCGTCGCGCCGGCGCTGCCGGTCGAGAGCGCGGCGCCGCGCCGCGCTGCGCGCGAGCACTCCTCGTGCGCGATCCTGTCGAGCTGCGGCTATCACCGCGTGCTCGACTATCTCGTCATCACGCGCGACGTCGCGCTCCCGGGCGCGCCCTCGGTCGCGCTCCGACTCCTGCCCACCGCGCACGCCCTCGCCGGCGACGGCTCTACGCCGGTGGTGGTGCGCCCGACCATCACGAGCGCCGGCTACGGCTTCGACATCGCCGCCCGCTTCTGAGCTCGCCGCTCAGCGCTCCGGCGCGCGATCGATGCGGGGGACCGCCTCCGCGAAGCGCGCCGCGTACTCCTCGGCCGTCCGCGCCCGCCCGAGGTCGAGGCGAAAGTCCGGGACCGCGCCCCGTGTCAGCTTCTCGATGAGCTCGCCGGCCTCGCGCACGCCGAGCCCGAGGTCGCCGAGCGCCGCGGCGTCGAGCGCCGCGCCGGGTCGCGCCGCGAGCGCGCCGCCGTCGGCGGAGACCAAGCGGCGGAGCGCGTCGAGCTCCATCCGGCTGAGCCGCGCGCCGCACACGTCGTAGTCGATCCAGGCCTCGTAGGAGAGCGGTGCGACCCGCTCGAGCATGCCGGCCATCACCTTGCCGTACTCCTCGATCTCCCACTGCGCGTGGGAGTCCACCCGGAGCTTCAAGAAGTGGAGCAGGTTGTGCAG
Organism: Polyangiaceae bacterium; assembly: GCA_035063585.1. Lineage (GTDB taxonomy): Bacteria > Myxococcota_A > Polyangia > Polyangiales > Polyangiaceae > JAPSGB01. The sequence goes on along the minus strand of JAPSGB010000019.1, from coordinate 37,222 downwards.
ATCGATCTTCCAGTACCACTGGGTGTAGGTCGAGAGCGGAAGATCGATGCGCGCGAGCTCGCGCGCGACGTCGTTCGCCGTCATCCATTCGTACGCGCTCTGGCTCCGCTCGCGGATCTCGTGCCAGCGCGCGGTGGCCTCGGCGTACTCGACGTCCGAGACCGGCTCGCCGCTCCGCCCTTGATGGTTCGAGCGACTCTGGCGCTTCAGCTCCTCGCGCGGCGGCGAGTAAAAGAGCATCGGCATGAGCGAGTAGCGGCCGCTGTACTCGTTCACGCTCGCGGTGCGGTGGCGGATCCACTGGCGCGCGACGAACATCGGCATGCAGCAATGGAACTTGAGCTCCACCATCTCGCTCGGCGTCGTGTGCAGGTGGCGGCGCAGGTAGCGGAGCAGCCCACGGGTCAGGCTCGCCTTGCGGGTGCCGTACCCGTAGCTCACGCGGGCGGCGCGCTCGACGCACTCGTCGGTGCCCATGTAGTCCACGAGCGCGACGAAACCGTGATCGAGCACCGGGAAATAGAGGCCCAGGATCTCCTCGGCGCCGGGTGAAATGGGTCGCTTCGAGCTCATCCTGCCCGGGACGCTAGGCTCCCGTGACGAGCGCCGCAAGCTGCCGCGAGCGGGAGGGTGCGCTAGGCTCGGCGGGATGGCGCGGCGACGACTCGCGAGCCTCGGGGCGAGCGCGCTGGTGGTCGCGGCCGGGTGCGCGGGAGAGCGCGCCGCCCGCTCCGCGCCGCCGGCCGCGCCGCACCGACCTACGGCGACCTCCAAGACGCCCGAGCTCGTCACCAAGCCGCGGGTGTTCCTGCGCGGCAGCGCCGGAGTGAGCGACGAGCGGGAGCTCCCGCCCGACGGTCGCCGCGCGTGGATCGATGGCGGCATGCGGCTCCTCGAGCTGCCCGACGGCACCCTCGCCGCGGCCGACCAGCTCTTGCCCGCCGAGCCGGGCGCACGCTCCGCCCCGTTGCCGGCTCGCCTCGGCGGCGGCTTCCTCTTCTACTCGACCGGGGGCGGGCGCACGCTGATGTGGCGCGCGGAGTCGTGGGCGGGGGCGCTCCAGCCGCTAGCGAACCTCGCGTTCGACGTGGCCGATCTCGTCCCCGGCTTCGACCGCCTGTACCTCGTGGCGCGCACGAGCGGCGAGGTGCTCGCGCTCGACCCGCGGAGCGGCGCGCCCATGGGCCTCGGGCCGCTGCCCCCGGCGCCTGCCTACGGGCAGCTGGCGTTCACTGATGGTTGGCTCGGCGCGGCCGACGTCCCGCTCCGCGGCGTGCTCGCGACCTTCGACGCCGGTCAGAGCTGGCACCCGATCGGGTTGCCGGAGGCGACCATCGCGGGGGCTTCGCGCGATCGAATCACCCTTCATACCTCCGGCGGCGTGCTCGAGCTCGATTCGTCCGGGGCGCTCACGCGAGCCGGCGAGAAGAGTGAGGTGGACGCGCTCTTTCGCGGGGCCGGGCGCGCGCGCGGCGCGGCGCCGTGGGTCAGCGTGGCCCCGCCGAGTGAGGAGGTGCCGCCCCTGCCGCCGGCCGGGCCGCTCGGCCGTGAGCCGCTCCTCATCGCCGTGCTCCGTGGCGTCCCGGACGCGCCGGGGACCGCGGTAGTGGCGGCCAACGGCGCGGTCGCGCGCGTGCGCCTCGCCGACGCGGCGATCTTGCGCGTCAGTGAACGCCAGCTCCCGGAGGACGCGAGCTGTCAGGGGATCCCGCTCGGCAGAGGGCTCGGGTTCGTGTGCGGAGAGGAGCGCGGCGCGACCACCGTGTACGCGCTCGACGCGGGGCTCGCGCTCCGCGCCGTGATGAGCTTCGACGAGCCGCGCTACGTGTCGCCGAGCGGCAACGGCGCGCTGGTCGTGCGTGGTGGCTGCCCGGGGCGCGCGGCGCATGACGCGTATTGCATCCGTGGGCGCGACGGAGCGGAGCGCGAGCTGCGCGTCGAAGGAGAGGTCGGCGTCGAGCGCGCGGTCGCGCTCTCCGATGGTCGCGCGGCGGTGCTCGTCCCGCCCCGACTGGGCGCGGCCGGCGCGCTCGTGCTCATCGGCAAGGACGGCGCGACGAAGACCGTGCCGCTCAGGTTCCCAAAGCTCGAGGGGCCGACGCGAGCCCTGGTCGAGAAGGGGCTCTGGCTCGACGGCTTCGTAGAGTCCGCGGCAGGCGGGCTCTCGGGTTGGATCGCGGGAGCCGGTCCGTTCATCGGCGTGCGCGTGAGCCTGGACGGCAAGGTCGCGCTCGGCGCCTTGCAGCAGGATCTCGCGCGGACGCTCTTCTCGGGACCGCTCGCGCTCTCGGTCGGGACGTCGGGCGTGGCCGCCGAGACGGTGGACGGCGGGTTTCACTGGCGTGAGGTCGATGTGATGCCCGACACGGGCGCGACGACCTCGCTCGATGCGTCGAGAGGCGAGCGCGGGTGCACTCGGGTCGGCTGCGCCTCCGCGCGCTGGCTGCGGGTCGGATGGGCTGGCGGCTCGGCGCGCGACGCGAAGTTCGAGCTGGCCCAGGTCCCGCGCGCGGGGTCGTTCGACCACCCGCGCGGCGCGCGCTGGACGCTCGAGTGTCGGCCGACCGGCGTCGTGAGCGGCCGGCCGGCGCCGCCCGAGACGCCCCGCCCCGGCTCGCCGCGGAGCCCTGCGGCGAGCGGTCGCCCGCACGGGTTTGGCTGGAGCTCGCGGCGATCGCCCCCGGCGGACACGCTCGAGACCTCGCGCTGGTCACCGTTTCGAGGGGTCGCTCCGCCGCGCCTCGACGCGGGCATGATTGGCTTCGGCATGGTGCCCGATCCCGGCCGTGGGCTCGCCGGCTACGTCTGGGGTGAGCGCGGCGCGAGCTGGGATCGCGCCGGTCGGTGGATGCTGCGCGGTGAGGATCCTTACGCCGCCGAACACGCCGCGTGGAGCACCGCCGTGACTCGGAGCCCGTGGGCCGACGCGGTCACCGCCGCGCAGAGACTCGGTGCGCCCGGACTGGGCACCGCGGCGAACTTCAGCTTCAAGCTCGATCCGTCCGGGCGCGCCGGCCTACTCCTCATCAGCGGCGCCGGCATCACCGAGCTCTTCGCGTTCGAGGCCGAGCGCTCGATCACTCGCATCGACGAGGCCGGACGTTGGGGCCTCACCCAGCTCACGAGCGCGGTGCGGGTCGGGGCCAGCTGGTACCTCGGCGTCCAGCAGCCGAGCGATCGCCGGTTCCGTGTGCTCCGCGCAGATGGGAATCACCTCTCGCTGTTTCGCGACTACCCGAATCGACCGGACGTGACCGCGCGCGGTCTGTTCTCATTCGAGCTCGTCCGCAACACCCGCGCCGACGCGCTCGGCATCTGGGTGAACACCCGGCGCCTGCGTGGCGCGGACACTGCCTGGTACGTCTACCCCATCGCGCTCGGGACCGGCTCGCCGGGAGTCCCTGTGGAGCTCGCGCCGCCGGCCATCGCACGCGCTCGCGCGTGCGGCGTCGATGAGGAGGGCTGGCTGCTCGACGGGCTCCCCGCCATCGAACCCTACCTCGACTTCTCGGGCGCGGGCTCCGCGCTCCGCGTCGAGCGCCCTCGCGCGCGCATGATCGCGAGCGAGCAGGGGCTCTGTATCGACTCGCTCGCCGCGGACCTCGACGGCGCCCCGCCCACGGTCGGCGGAGCTCGGCGGGAGGTGTCGAGCTTCGCCGCGGGCCGCGCGACCGTGCCGATGACGATTTCTGCGCGCGCTCCGGACGGGCGGCGTTGGGCCTATCGCTGCGCGCGTTGACCCGTCGCTGCGCCGGGTTGCGACGGGTTACCTCATCGCACGTTTCAATGTTGAAAGATGCGATGCATCGAGTGTCGTATTCGCACCGTCTCGCGCGGTCGCCGAGGTGAGGCGCGGATTTGCATTTCCAGAGCGGCGCTGCTACCTGGAGTGCGTCCGCGTGGAGCGAGGCTGTCCCCCCCCCGGCCCCTCTACGCGGACACTACTTCACCTCGCGGTAGCCGCGCGCGTACTCGTCGCCTTTTTCGGGGTCGCTTGTGACATCCGCGGCGAACCTAGCTACCCTTGCGCGGTTCCCCCTCTGGAGGTGACCTCTTGCGCTCTCCCTATCGCCGTTCCCTGACCGCGCTCGCCGCGCTCCTCGTGCTCGGCTCGCTCGCCGCCTCGACGAGCTGCTCTTCAGACGACGGAGATGGCGCCAAGCCGACGACCGACGGCGGCGGTGGCGACGACGGCGGTTATCCGGTCCCGGGTCCGGGCGAGCAGTGCTTCGATCCGGATCCCAGCCTCGTGAAGCTGCGGACCGACCCGCCCGAGCTGGTCCTCGCGCCGGGACAGACGCGAGACGTCGAGGTCTTCGCCTCGCCGGACTTCTGCGTGCCGGCGGCCATGACGTTCACGTCCGGCCAGCCGGACCTCGTTGCGGCGCCCGCGCCTGCGCGCATCGATCTGGCGACTCCGAAGGTCACCGTGTCGATCACGGCCGGGTCGGGCGACGGGAAGACGACCCTCACCGCGAGCGTGCCGCTCAGCGACGGCTCTGCGGCGAGCGTCGACCTGCCCATCGAGGTGCGCTCCGCGAAAGTCGACGACTGCGCGGGCACCGGCGCGGGTCACGTCGGCGACGGCGCGACCGTCTCCGGCACCGGCGGGCTCGCGCTCGCGTCGATCTCGCTCCAGAAGGGCGCCACCAAGCCCAACGCGGGCAGCTTCCTCTGGCACGCCGACGCCTTCGACGCGACCATCGCGTGCGCCAAGGACCAGGTGCCCGCGGGCTACGTGAAGCTCGGGCCGGCGGTGACCTTCGGCCCCGCCGCGCTGAGTTTCAATCGGGAAATTCCCTTCACGCTGCCCATCAACCCGGCGGCGATCCCGGCCCAGGGGCGGCTGCGCCACGTGACCGTCTCGTATCGCGGGCCGGCCTTCGAGAAGCCGCGCGTGATCCCCATCGCGGACCCCGCGATCATGCGCGATGGCGACGGCTACAAGCTCTACTTCATGGCGCCGCGCCTCGGAACCTACCAGGCCGTCGCTCTGGCGGACGCCGGCACCAAGACCTTCCAGCGACACCTCACTCACCGCGCGCTCATCGGCGTGTCGATGGGTGGCGGCGGCACCGCGATGTTCGGGCTGCGAAACCACGACAAGTTCGACGTCATCGCGCCGCTCGGCGGCCCCGTCGACTGGACCTGGATGGCAGGACACATCGAGCGCAATCAGGTCGCCGGGTTCCCGCCGAACGACGGGGACAACGTCCCCTCCGAGCCCCCGTACACTCCGGACCAGATCCCGGCGCCCCTGCCGTATCAGCACCCCTCCACCTTCAACCACTGGTGGTACGAGTATCCGAAGAACGGCAACGGCGGGAGCTTCCCGCGCGCGGAGTACATCCAGATCTTCCGCGACCTGTCGCTCATGTTCGGCAACATGAACGGGTACAACCCGGCGCCCGACGCCGAGAACCTACCCGCGGGGGTCTCGCCGGACGACCCCTCGGTGGTGGGCGACCACCCGGGGCGACAGTGCTCGGTGTGGGTCGATCCGCTCGACGGACCGGACAAGGCCGCGCAACAGGAGCTCGAGCGCCAGTGCCCCATCGAGCGCTGCTCGCACCCGCTCACGCTTCAGAACTACTACGACGACGAGTTCAACCCCAAGGGGACCTGGCCGGTCATCACGGTGTGCGACGGCTCGCCGCAGCAGCCGGATCTCTCGCCGTGGGCGAACACTTGGCAAGACACCGGTAACGGCGTCCCCCTCGAGCTCGCGCTCGCGGTCGACTACAACGGCAACGGCGTCCGCGACGAGAACGAGCCCATCATTCGCGCCGGCCACGAGCCCTACGACGACGTCGGGCTCGACGGGAAGGCCGACGCGGACGAGCCCGGGTACCAGAAGGGCATCAAGGACGACCCGAGCGGTGACAACTGGGATCCGCAGTACAACCCGCTCGGGACCGAGGGCAACCTGCGCTACGACGACGGCGAGCCCTACCGGGACTTCGGGCTCGACGGCGTCGCGAACACCAAGACCAGCCCGTACGATTTCGGCGAGGGTAACGGCAAGTTCGATATGTCGATCGGGCTCCGCACCATCGCTGAGCGAGACTCGCGGAGCGTCATCGAGCAGCTCCCGGCGGCGTCGCAGCCCAAGCCGTTCGATGACGCCGCCATGCGACGGCTCGACATGTGGACCGACGGCGGCACCCGCGACCTCTTCAACTTCGCGGTGGACGCGCAGGCGCTCGCCGGCGCGTGGTCCGGGCGCGGCCCGATCGTGCACTACTACACCCAGTTCGATCGCATCCCGGGGCAGATCTGGGGCAACCAGAAGTCGTTCGTGCCGGGCGTGAACGCCTGGGGTGACATCCCGAGCGGCGTGCTCCTCCGCTACGGCCCCATCGATCCGACCCCGCAGGACATCCAGTCGGGTACCGGGCAGCACGTGGGGACGGCCGACGACATCGCGCGTCGCCTGCAGTCCGCGCTCTATTACATCGGCTCACGCTGGCCGGACGCGCCGCACACGCTCGACGAGGACTCCCAGCTCAATCCGAGCGCCGACGCCGACCCGTGCGAGGTGACCGGCGGGTGCGACTTCACCTTCACCGACACGCTCGGCCGGACGGGCCCGGTGAGCGTGAACGTGCCGCCCGGCTACGCCAACGCCAATAGCCAGCACAAGCGCTACCCGGTCATCTATCTCCTCCACGGCTACGGCCAGACGCCGGAGGATCTGAAGGCGGCCATCGTCTTCTTGAAGAACTGGATGAACGCGGCGGCCGACTCCTCCGCGGAGCGCCTGCCGAAGGCGATCCTGGTCTACGTGGATGGCCGCTGTCGCGTCGGGCAGAAGGGCGCCGAGTGTATCCGGGGGACGTTCTACACCGACAGCGTCCGCGAGAGCGGGCCGAAGATCGAGCACTGGTTTCTCGAGCTGATGGACGAAATCGACAAGCGCTACCGCACCATGGCGCCAGCCGAGCTCAGCTGGACGGAGTAGCTCAGCGCCGCGTGAGCTTGGCGGCCATCAGCTCGCCGAGCTCGGTCGAGCGTTTGGTCGCGGACTCGACCGCGTCGATGAGGGTGCGGCGTAGCCCGCCGGACTCGAGCGTGTGGAGCCCCGCGATGGCGGTGCCGCCGGGGCTCGTCACCATGTCCTTCAGCCGGCCGGGGTGCTCGCCGGTGTCGAGCAGGAGCTTCGCCGCGCCGTAGACCGTCTGCGCCGCGAGCAGGAGCGCGGTGTCGCGGTGCAGCCCGACCTTCACCCCGCCGTCGGCCAGCGCCTCGATCATCAGCATGATGTAGGCCGGGCCGCTGCCCGAGAGCCCGGTGACCGCGTCCATGAGCGTCTCGTCGAGCACGACGGTGCGGCCGACCGCGTCGAAGAACGAGGTCGCGAGCGCGATGTCGTCCGCGCCCGCGTGAAGGCCGGGCGCCAGCGCGGTAGCGCCGGCGAGCGCGGTGGCCGCCGTGTTGGGCATGGCGCGGATCACCGCGACGCCCGGCGGCAGGCGCCCCTCGAGGGCGCGGATGGGGACGCCAGCCGCGATCGAGATGACGAGCTCGCCGGCGCGAAGCTCTTGCCCGACCTGGTCGAGCACGCGATCGATGACCTGCGGCTTCACGGCGAGCACGATCACGTCCGCCCAGCGGACCAGCTCGAGGTTGTCGGTGGTGGTGGCGATGCCGTGCTCGCGCTCGAGCTCTTCGAGCCGCTCGCGCCGGACGTCGCTCGCGCGGAGCTGGCTCGGCTCGACCGTCCGCGACGCGAGGAGGCCGCGGATGAGCGCGCCGGCCATGTTGCCTGCGCCGAGCATGGCGATACGTCGTTGCTTCATCGCCGCGACGGTAGCTCGCCCGGGCCGCTCGGTCGACCGTTCAGAGGAGCGCCCACGCGCGCAGCGCGTCGCGGACCTCGCCCGCGTCCCGCGCGCGCCGGACCTGCGCTTCGGGCGCCTCGCCGGGCAGCGCGTCCGACTCGGCGTCGAACCAGATCGCGCGCGCGCCGACCCCGAGCGCGCCGCGCACGTCCGCCTCCCAGGAGTCGCCCACGTGCACGAGCGCGTCGGGCGTGACGCCGAGGCGCTCCGCGGTAAGCTCGAAGATCCGCCGGTCTGGTTTCTCGAAGCCGAGGCGCCCCGAGTCGACCACGCACGCGAACGGCTCGCGCCGCCCGAGCTCCTCGATGAGCGCCTCGAGCCGCCCCTCGGAGTTCGACAGCACGCCGACCGGGATCCCGCGCCCGGCGAGCTCACGGGCGAGCTCGAACATCCCGGGCACCGGCCTCCGCCACAGGTTTCGCTCCGGCTGCTGCTCGAAGAGCCAGCTCACGAGCGCGGGGAGCCGCGCGGCCTCCACGCCCGACCGCTCGAGCAGCGCGCGCATGAAGCTCATCCACGCCTCGGCACCTTCGGCGCCCCGCGCCTTGGCGCGGCCGTATGCGCGCCAGGCCTCGGGGGTTGCCTGGGCGGCGCGGCCGGCGTCGAGGACCGCCCCGCGCTCGGCGACCCGGCGCGCGAGCAGCTCGTGGTCGAGCGCGAGCAGCGTCTGCCCTGCGTCGAAGGTCACGGCCCGCGGGCTTCCGCGCCGATCAGGCAAAGCCCCGAGCCCGCTCGACGAGGGAAAATGTGCTGGTAAAGTAGCGCTGATTCGACACTTTATTGGTCAATAACGTTATAAAGTATTACTCGAACAAGCTCTTCAGCTTCTCGACGAAGGTGCGTCGCTGCGGCTGGACGTCCTCGCCGAGCTCCTTCGCGAGCTCCTCGAGCAGCTCGCGGGCGCGAGCGGTGAGCTCGGTCGGGACCTCGACGGAGACCTCGATCAGCTGATCGCCGCGCCCGCCGCGCAGGCGATGCGGGACGCCCTTGCCGCGGAGCTTGAGCACGCTGCCCGGCTGGGTCGACGGCGGGACGCGCAACTTCACCTTGCCGTCGAGGGTCGGCACCTCGACCTCCCCGCCGAGCGCGGCCTGCGCGAAGGTGATGGGCACGCGACAGAGGATGTCGTCGCCGGAACGCTGAAAGATGGGGTGCGGCGCCACCTCGATGGCTATCTCGAGGTCGCCCGCTGGGCGATCGGGGCGCGCCCGACTGCCGCCGTGCTCCACCAGCCGCGTGGAGCCATCCTCGACGCCGGCGGGGATCGCCACCTCGATGGTGCGCTGGTGCTCGACGAGACCGCTCCCCCGGCATGCGCCGCACGGCGTAGCGGGGATCCTCCCGGACCCGCGGCAGCGCGAGCAGGCGCGCTCGACCGGGATCGGAAAGAGGGCTTGCTGGAAGCGCACCCGGCCGCTGCCGTGACATGCGCCGCAGGTGGTGATCGCGGTGCCGGGCTCTCCTCCGTCGCCGCGGCACCGCTCGCAGAGATCGGCGCGCGTGTAGCTCAGGTCCTTGGTGGCGCCGGTGGCGGCCTCCTGGAAGGTGATGCGGAGCCGCGCCCGGAGGTCGCCGCGATCGCCGGTCTTTACGCCGAAGGCGCCGAAAATGTCCCCGAAGATGCCGTCGAGCCCGCCGAGATCGACGAAGCCCACGCCGGGCGCGGCGCCGCCCGGCTCGAACGCCGCCCCGCCGTAGCGGTCGTAGGCCGCGCGCCGCTCCGGATCGGAGAGGATCTGGTATGCGGCGTTCGCCTCCTTGAAGCGCTCCTGGGCGGTCGGGTCGTCCGGGTTCCGATCCGGGTGGTGTTGGGTGGCGAGCTTGCGGAAGGCGGCGCGGATCTCTGACTCCGCGGCGTCGCGGCTCACGCCGAGCACCTCGTACGGATCTCGCACGGCGCCCTGTCTACCACGGCAGGCTCGGGGCGGCTCCCGGGGGCTTGGCCCGCGCGCCCCGGCCCGACTAACCTACCGCCAACATGGCCCCGGAGGATAACGACGACCGCCGGGTGCACGACCGCGCGCCGATCGAGCTCAAGGTCGAGTACCGCCGGCTCAACACCTTCTTCGCGGACTACACCAAGAACATCTCGCGCGGCGGCACCTTCATCGTCACCGAGAAGCCGCTGCCCGTCGGGACCGAGTTCATGTTCGCGCTCGGTGTCCCGAACCTCGGCGAGCCCCTCAAGCTGAAGGGGAAGGTCATGTGGACGACGCAGCCGGGCGACGCCAGCCCGGGGAATCCGGCGGGGATGGGCATCGAATTCATGTACGAGGACGACGCGGAGCGATACGGCAAGGAGGCCGCCGCCGAGCGGCTCTTGATCGCCGAGCTCGGGGAGCACCTGGCGGCGCGCCTGCTCGGTCGGAAGCCCCACGGTAGCTGAGGCTCAGCCTCCGCTCGGGCGCCCGAAGCGGTAGCGCCAGGTCGCCGGCGTCTCCGCGGTCGCGGTCGGGAACTTCAGGCGCTCCACCGCGCGGAGCACGCAGTCGGCGACCGCCGGCTCGGGGAAGCTCGAGTCGGTGACGCTCGCGCCCGTGACGGACCCGGCGGACGTGATCGTCCAGGAGATCTCGATGACACCCGCCTCGGCGGCGGAGCTCGCGAGCGCCGCGCACGCCGCGATCCCCTGATGCTCGCCCCGCACCACCGACACCACCTCGTCGCGCTCGAGCCCGGCGCCAACCGGGCTCGGGCTGGAGGGTGGCGCGGCGACCGGCGCGTTCGAGGGTGACGCCGGGCCGCCGCCGCAGGCTGCACCGACCACGGCGAGGAGGCCGGCGAGCGCGACCTCGAGTCTTCCCATCATGACGCAACCCATTTACGGGATCGTGACGTCTTTCGGAAGCTCGAAGACGGCCGCGCCGCTCTTCGCGCGGCGGACCAGCTCTCTCGCGATCATCACCTCGACGAGCTCGATGGCGCGGCTCCGGGCCACCTCCTCGAGCTCCGCCGTCGCCTCGGCGCCCGCCCCGCGCGCCATCGCCCGGTAAAACCGCGCCTCCGTCTCCTGCCCGAGCGTCCGCGCGGCGCGCGTGAGCTCGTCGTCGGTGAGCTTACCGCGCGACCACGCTGCCAGCTTGGCCGGCCAGCTCGACGCGCCGTCGGTGGCGCCGAGGGCCTCGTCGACCATGCTGCTCGGCGCGACGTGGAGCCTCGCCTCCAGGAACTTGAGCCAGAGCGCCGCGTAGATGAGATCGTCGGCCCCCAAGTTCGAGTCGATTCCGCGGCGGAGCGCCGCCCGGCCCTCGCGGAGATCGCCCGTCGAGAGCGCTCGCCGCGCGGCGTCGATCACGGTCGCGGTGAGCTCGCGCGACTCGCTACGCGCCGCATCGAGCGCGCGCTGGGTCGCCCGCCGCGCGGCGGCCTGGTCACCGTAGGCCTCGAGGGTGCGCGCGAGGAAACGCTCCGACTGAGCCAGCGCGACGCTGGTCGGCGCGAGCTGGCGCGCGTCGAGCGCGCGCCGGAGCGCGGTGTCGAGCGCCCCCTTGGCCTCGGTGAGCTTACCTTGGTCGCGCAGCACCTCGAAGCGCCCGAGCTCGGCCTCCGCCTCTGCGGCGGGCATCGACTCGTCACGTGCCAGCCGCGCCGCCGCGGTGAGCGAGGTGAGCGCCGCGTCGAGCGCCCCGCGTTGGCGATCGATGCGCGCGAGTAGGGCATGAGCCTCGAACGAGGGCTCGGCGCGCGTCGCCAGCTCGAGCTCCGGACGCGCCCGATCGAGATCGCCGGCTCCGGCGTCGAGCACCCCCATCGCGTAGCGGAGTCGCGCCGCGCTCGGACGCACCTTTCCGGCATAGTCCCTCGACTCGGCGAGCGCCAGGAGTGGGCGGCCGGCGTCGAAGGCGCGGTGCGCGGCGGCGTGCTCACCCGACTCGTCCTCCGAAATCATCGCCTTCAGGAGCAGCGCCATCCCCCAGGAGAGCTCTTGCGCGGAGGGCTTCACGCCGAGCGCGCCCAGCATCACCGCGGGCGCGACCTCCGCCATGCCGTAGTCGAGGAGCTGCTCGGCGAGCGGCGCCGCCGCGCGCGCCGAGCTCGGCTGACTCCGGTACAGCTCGAGCGCCGCGCCCCAAGCGGCCGCTCGAGCGAGCCCCTCGTCGAGGCCGGTGTCGGGTTGCGATGAGAGCTCGGAGCCGTCGAACAAGTGAAAGAGATCGTCCCACGCGGACGGATCGTCGTCGCGCGCCGCGCGCTCGAGCCGATCGCGGAGCGGTGGCGGTAACATGCGATCGAGATCGTGGCCGTCGAAGGTGTCGAGGGCGCCACCGGGATCGCCGTTTCTCAGGTAGAGCGCGATGAGCGTCGCGGCCCCCGCGCGGAGCGCGCGGTACGTCTCGACCGCCTCGTCACGCTCGAAGGTCGACCGCACCGGCATCTCTTCCGTGCCTTGCGACCGTGCGAGCTCGAGCCAGGCCACGGTCGAGTCTCGCGCGGCGTCGAGCGTGGCGCGGGTCGGCTCGACCAGCGCGCGCGTGAGCTCCACGCGCTGCCGCGCGCCGGCCGCCTGCATCGGACCGCTGCTCCGCGTCGCGCTGCGGTAGCTCTCGATCGCGGCGAGGTGCGCGTCGATCTGGTCGCGCTCGGGCCCGGGCCCGAGCACGCTCCGGAGCATGCCGTAGAAGGCGAGCGCGCGACCCTCGTCACCGACCCGCGCCACCTCGGTCGCGCCCGCCGCGAGCGCCGGCGCCCCGCCCGTGAGCATGGCCGGGTCGAGCTCGCCGGCGCGTAGCAGATAGAACGCTCCGGTCAGGGCCGCGAGGCCAGCGGCGGTGTGGCCGCTCTGGAAGCGCTGGTCCGCGCGGACGAGCTGGCGCCGCACCACGCCGACGAGGAGATCCCGCCGCTTGGGGTCGTGGTCGCTCGAGAGGAGGATACGATAGGTGCTGCTCGCGAACGCCGCGTCGTCGACCGTGACCGGGTTCACCGGGCCGGTCAGGGCAGAGGGGGTCTGGGGCCGGGCTGCCCGCGAGGGTCCGCAGCCCACCGCGGAGGCCGTCAGGACGACCGCGGCCGCCGCCAGGAGGCGTCTCATGGCCCGGCAGTCTACACTCCCTCGGGTCGGGTGCACGGGCGCTCGCGCATCTTGTATGGTCGGGGGGCGGATGCCTGAGGACGTCGGGTCGAAGGCCGGAGGGGGCCGAAGCAAGCGATGAGCGAGCCGTCAGCCAGACCGGTGCCGGAGCGGCTCGCCGAATTCGAGATCCTCCGACGCCTCGGGGTCGGAGGGATGGCCGAGGTGTTTCTCGCCAAGAAGCAGGGCGCCGAGGGCACCTTCAAGCTCCTCGTCGTGAAGCGCATCCTGCCGGCGCACGGGTCGTCGCGGCGCTTTCGCGCGATGTTCGCCGAGGAGGCGCAGCTCGCGACGCGGCTGAACCACCCCAACATCGTCCAAGTCTACGATTTTCAGGACTACGGCGACGAGGGTCAGCTCCTCAGCATGGAATACGTCGAGGGGCCCGATCTGCGGAAGGTCATGCGCGCCGCGCAGGCGCGGGGTACGCGCATTCCGCCGTTCGTTGCCGCCCACATCATCGCGGAGGTCGCCAAGGGGCTGCACTACGCCCACGAACGGAAGGACGAAGGCGGCGCGCCGCTCGACATCGTTCACCGCGACGTGTCGCCTCAGAACGTGCTCGTCTCCTACGAGGGGGCAGTCAAAATCGCGGACTTCGGGATCGCGAGCGCGAACCTGTTTCGTGAGGAGCCGGGGGTCCTCAAGGGAAAGACGGCGTACATGTCGCCCGAGCAGGCACGAGGCGAGCGGGTCGATCGACGCACCGACGTCTACTCGCTCGGCGTGGTGTTCCACGAGCTCCTCACCGGGCGCGCGCTCCACGGGGCGGCGGAGGGCTCCGAGTTGCTCGACGCCGTGCGGGTGGGTCAGGTCGAGCCGCCGAGCACGTTCGTCCGCGACGTCCCCGGCGAGCTCGAGGTCGTCGTGATGCGCGCGCTCGCGCGTGATCGAGAGGACCGCTTCCCAACCGCGCGCGAGCTGGCGGCGTCGATCACGCGCGCCTTGTTTCAGAAGCAGCAGCTCGTGGACTCGCACGTCCTCGAGTCGGTCCTGAGCGAGCTGATCGGGCGCGAACGCACCTCGCCGGGCGTGCCTCTGCCCCCGGCGACCTCGGCGCATGGCACGCCGGCAGAGGCCGCCGGTGAGGTCCCGGCGCACCCCGGCACGGCCGGCGCCGCGGAGGAGTGGCGCGATGAGCAGACCGGTACGGGGCAGGCCATGCGCGGGCTCGGGGTGCGGGGTCGCGAGGGCCGGGAGGTTCGTCACGTCGCGGTGGTGAGCATGAACCTGAACGGCGCCGCGGAGCTGGAGGCGGCCCTGGGCGAGGGCGCCGCGCGCAGCTTCCTCGAGCAGCTCCGCGCCATCTTCGACGAGCTCGCCTTCAAGCACGGCGCCCGCTGGACGTGGGACGGAAACACCGCGCGCGCGGTGGTCGGCTTGCTCGCGAACCCGGCTCGCGCCGCGGCGGATGCGGCCTGGCTCGCGGTCGATGTCCACGAGGCCATCCAGGGCGCGTGCGATCATCTGCCGGTCCCGCTGAGAGCCAGCGTGGGCATCGTGCGCGGCATCGCTACCGGGCATCGCGACGCCGCCGGACATCTCATCGATCACCAACTCCAGGGCGCCGCCGAGTACCTCTCGGGGTTGCTCGGCGGCCGCGCGCCGGATGGCGCGACCTGGGTAGCCGGCGGACTCTATCGGCTCGTGCGGCGCGACTTCATTTGGGGCGACGCGCCCACGGTGGAGCTCGACGAAGCGCGCAACCTCCCGAAGAACATGCGGATCTACGCGCTCCTCCGCCCGCTCACCCGCGAGGAGAAGCTCGAGGAGATGGCGCTCGCGCCGAGCGATTTGATCGGGCGTGACGCCGAGCTGGCCGACCTCCAGGCTGCCTACCACCGCGCCGTGACGCCCCCCGCGGCCGGCGGCGGGCTCGGGCAGATCACGGCTCGAGTCATCGTGGGCGAGCTCGGGATCGGCAAGACCGCGCTGGCGTCCGCCTTCCTCGCCGAGCTCCCACCGGACGCGCGGATCTTGCGGATCGAGTGTTCGCCTGCGAGGAGCGAGGTGCCCTTCTCGAACGTGGCCGAGTGGATACGCGAGCTCACCGGGCTCGACACCAACCGCAGCATCGAGGAGGCGAGCCAGCGGATCGTAGAGCTGCTCGGCGACTTCGCGTCGGGCGACCACGGCGCCGAGATCGTGGCGAGCATGGCCGAGCTCGCCACGGGAAGGGCCGCGCTCGCCCACGACGAGGCGGACGTCGCCCACCACCGGCGCTTGGTCGCGAGCGGCGTCCGGCGCTTCTTTGCGCGCGCCGCGGTGGAGGCGCCGCTGGTCGTCCTCATCGACGGGATCCAGTGGAGTGATCGCCCGAGCCTGGAGTTGGTGTCCGAGCTGGTTCGTCGCGCCGATCCGCTGCCCGTGCTCGCGCTCCTCGCGATGCGCCCCGATGACCGCATCGCGCCGCTGGTGGATGGCCTGGTCCGGATCGAGCTGAAGGGGCTGAGCTCCGACAACCAGATCCGCCTGCTCCAGGCTCGCCTCGGCGCGACCGAGGGGGTCGCGCAGGTGTGCGCCGATCTGCTGCCGCGGGCCGCCGGCAATCCGTTCTTCCTGCTCGAGATGGTCGATGCGCTCCTCGAGCGCGGCTCGCTCGAGCTGCGCGAGCATGCCGACGGCAAGACGGAGCTCGCCCGCGTGGAGCGAGACGGGGAGACGGCCCAGCCGCTCCCTTCGACGCTCGAACAGCTCATCGCGGACCGCCTCGCCGAGCTCCCCCCGGAAGAGCAGGTCATCGTCGAGTGGCTCGCGGTCGCGGGCGGACCGCTCCCCGTGACCGAGCTGACCACACTGGTGGGTGGCAGCTGCGACGACGCGGTGGCGCGGCTCTGCGCGCGCGGGCTCTGCGACCTCAAGGGCGACGTGGTCGATGTTCGTCATCCGCTCACCCGCGACGTCGCGCACCTCGCGCTCCATCGGGCCGACCGGGTGCGTATGCACAAGAAGCTCGGGGAGTACCTGGCCGGGACGCCGCTCGCGGAGGGGCTGACCGCGGCGATCGTGGGCCGCCACTTCGCGCGCGGGATGGATCATGAGCGCGCCGCCGAGCACTACTTGAAGGCCGCGTCCGCCGCCCGCGCGAGCTACCAGACGCAGCTCTCCGCGCGCTACTACCGGCGCGCGCTCTCGCTCCTGCCGGAGGATGACCTCCGTCGGCTCGAGGCGCACGAGGCGGTGGAGGCCATCTGCCGAATCCAGGGTCGCTGGAGCGAGCGACGAAAGCACCTGACCGCGCTCCGGCGACTCGCCAAGCTGAGCGGCAAGCCGCGCTGGGTCGCGACCGCGCTGCTCCGCACCGCGCGCCTCGATCTCGACGCGGGGCACCTCGCGCGGGGGCTCTCGTCCGCGCAGCGCGCCGAGCAGGTCGCGCGCCAATCTGGGTCACCGTCGCTCGAGATCCAAGCGGAGCTGCTCATGGCCGAGATGCTCCGCGATCTCGGGGACATGCAGGGGGCGCTCTCCGCCTGCGACCGAGCCCTGGAGACGACCTCGCGGGGGACCGTCTCGGCTTGGGAACACGCCGACGTGCTGCGCGCGCGGGGTACGCTCCTGCGCCGGGTGGGGCGCGTGGACGAGGCCATCGAGGCGCACGCAGAGGCCATCGCGATCTTCAAGCAGGTCGGCGCGCGACGAATGGAGGCGCGCGCCAAGAACTCGCTCGCGTTCGCGCTGTTCGTCATGGGCCGCTACGAAGACGCCATCGCGCTCGCCCTCGACGCCATCCGTATCGATCTCGCCATCGGCGGCCGCTTCCAGATCGCAAAGACGCTCTCCAACATCGGGCAGAGCTACGCGCGGCTCGGCGACGTCGAGCGCGGGCAAGCCTACCTCGCTCGTGCTCGCGAGGCACACCAGCGCTACGGTGATCAGGACGCTCGCGCCGACACGCTGCTCGCGACGGCGGAGGTCCTGCTCGAGGTGGGCGACGTGGCCGCCGCCGACACCTTGGTCGGGGACGCGGGGGCGCTCATCGCCGTCACCGGCAGCGCCTACGACTCGGTTCACGAGAAGATCATGCGCGCGCTCCTCGCTCGCGCTACCGGCGACTCGGGCTCCGCGGTGATGTACGCGTTCGACGCGCGTCAGGCCGCCGAGGCGCAGGCGTACGTCGCCTACCACTTCTATGCGCTGGCGGTCGAGGCCGCCGCGCGCGTCGACATCGGCGAGCAGCACACCGGCATCCTCCTCGCGATGACCGCGATGGGCGCCATCGAGACGGTGCAAGGCTCCGAGTACGCGCTCGAGACGCGCGGGCTCTGCTGCGACGCGCTCCTCCAGGCAGGCTCTCCGCGCGCGCAGTCCGTGTGCGAGCGCGCGGTCGGCAGCGTGCTCGAGCAGCTCCAGGCGATCCATGTGCCCGAGCTTCGCCGCAGCTTCATCGCGCGGCCGCCCATCGCGCGCTTGCTCGCGACGGTGGATGGAGCCCGGGCGCGAGCCGATCATCTCGCGGAATCCGCTAAGAAATCCGTGCGCGCCGGCTCGCCTCAAGGTAGCGTCGAGCCCTCGTGAAGGCTGCTCGACCGCATCGCCGGCTGGCGCTCATCCTGTCGGGCGGCGGTGCCCGCGGCGCCTACGAGACGGGCGTGGTCTGGTACTTGTTCGATGAGCTCACGCGGCTACGCGGCGCCCCGCCCCGCGTCGACATCCTCTGCGGGACCAGCGTGGGCGCCATCAACAGCGCCTATCTCGCCGCGCACCTCAGCGACCCGGCGCTCGGCGTACGCCGGCTGGTGGACGTCTGGAGCAGCATGCGCTTCGACGACGTGCTCGGGTTCGGTGTGCGCCAGGCGATCAGCCTGCCCCGCGTGCTGCTGGGCGGTGGAAACGGCTCCGGGATCTTCGACGTCTCGCCGATGTCGAGCCTGGTAGAGCGCGAGATCCCGTGGCAAGCGATCACGCGGACCATGAAGGAGGGGCGCCTCTCGGCGCTCAGCGTCTCGACCACCGAGGTGGCGACCGGTCGGACGGTGATCTTCATGCAGACCGGGCCGCACACGGCGCTCCCCACTCGCGCGCCCCCGCGGACGCTGATTCGCGCCTCCCGCATCGGACCGGAGCACGCGCTCGCCTCGGCCGCCATCCCGCTGCTCTTCCCCCCGGTGAAGCTGAACGGACAGCTCTACGTGGACGGTGGAGTGCGCCAGAATACGCCCATCGCGCCCGCGCTCCGGCTCGGCGCGACCCACGTGTTGGTGGTGGGCACCTCGCGGCTCGTGCGCGGCGTCGCCCACACCACGCCAGACGTGCAGGCCCCGAGCGCGACCTTCTTGGTCGGCAAGATCCTGAACGCGCTCCTGCTCGATCATCTCGACAACGATCTCGGCACGGTGAACCTCCTCAATAACCTCCTCGACAGCGGCGGCCAGGCCTTTGGTGAGAGCTTCGTGCCCGCGCTCAACCAGGTCGCCGCTACCCGCGGCGGACATCGCTTCAACCGGATCGAGACCTTGGTGGTGCGTCCCACCGAGTCGATCGGCGCCATCGCCGGCGAGTTCATCCGCAAGGGCCGGATGCGCGGCAGCTCGCTCGCCAGCCGCCAGCTCCTCAGACTGCTCGAGGTCGGCGTCGGTGACGACGCGGATCTCGCGAGCTACCTCCTCTTCGACGGTGGCTTCGCTCGCCGCCTCATCGAGCTCGGGCGCTCCGACGCGCATGCGCGCCGCGCCGAGCTCCTCGACTTCTTCGGCGCCGCCGAAGACGACGCGCCCCCCGAGGGCTCCGAGTCCGGCGGACCGGCGGGCTCGAGCGGGTGGACGTTGCCGCCGCCGGCGGTCGGCTGAAGGCGCTCGGGTTGGGGTCGGTTCGGCGCGGAACCGCGCGGACCGCCGCGCGCGTCAGCCGCCCTCGAGCTCCTCCTCGAGCTCTCCGAGCGCCTTGCCGTCGCCCCGCTCGCGCGCGAGCGTGAGCCCGCGCTCGAGCCACACGCGCGCCTCGTCGCGCCGGGACGCGCCGTTCAGCATCTGGCCCGTCATGAGGTACATGGGAAGGTAGCCCGGATCTCGCTCGCGCAGCGTCTCGAAGGCGCGGAGCGCGTCCGCGATGCGCGCTTCCTTCCGGTATTCCATCGCGAGAGCATACCAAGTGAACGAATCCGCTCGAGCGTCGGCGGCCAGCTTCTCGAGCAGGGTCAGGCGCGGGTTCATCGCCGGCTAGCCTGTTGGCGTGGCCCGCGCGATGCAAGCCTCGGCGCGCGGCTCACTCCGCGCGCGGCTCACTCCGCGCGCGGCGCCAGATACTCGGCCTTGATGCGTCGCGTCCCGAAACCCGGGAAGCGCGCGACCACCGTGGGCGACGCGCCGCCCTCCACGCTCTCGACCACGCCCTCGCCGAAGCGCTGATGCTGGACCCGATCTCCCGCGCGGAGCACGACCCCCGGCTCGCCCGGGGGGAGATCGTCGAAGGCGTCGCGATCGACCACCCGCGTCCCCGGCGCGGGCGCCGCGCCGTAGCTCCGGAAGCGCGCCGCCGGCCGCGCCGGACCGGCACCCATCGAAGCTCGCCACGCGGGCGCCGGCGCGAGCGAGGGCGCCCGCGCGCCGCCCTCGCGCGAGACGGCCGACTCCGGCAGGTCGTCGAGGAAGCGGCTCGGCGCCTGGTAGCGGGTTCGCCCGAAGATGGTCCGCGTCCCCGCGTGAATGAGGATGAGCCGCGCGCGCGCGCGGGTGATGGCGACGTAGGCGAGCCGCCGCTCCTCG
The DNA here is from genome assembly GCA_035063585.1 of Polyangiaceae bacterium. Taxonomy (GTDB): domain Bacteria; phylum Myxococcota_A; class Polyangia; order Polyangiales; family Polyangiaceae; genus JAPSGB01. Next base: position 17,609 of record JAPSGB010000019.1, on the reverse strand, counting down.
TCGAGCTCGTCGGGCTCTTCACCGTTCATCCCGTAGTAAGGGAACATCTCCTCTTCCATGCCGGTGACGATCACGGAGGTGAATTCCAGCCCCTTCGCGCTGTGCACGGTCATGAGCGAGACCTTCGGCGCGTCCTTCATCGAGTCGACCGCGCTGACCAGCGCGATCCGCTCGAGGTAACCGGCGAGGGTGGGCTGCTCTCCCGAGTGGGTGAGCTCCTCCTCATATTCGCCGATCGAGCCGAGGAACTCCTCGAGGTTCTCGAGGCGCGCGTCCGCCTCGGCCGTGTCGGCGTCGCGGAGCGCCTGGCGGTACCCGGTCGACTCGAGGACCTTGCCGGCGAGCTCGTGCGGGCCGAGCGTCTCGGCGGCGCCGCGGAGCTCTTCCATCAGCCCCCGAAACGCGTCGAGCCGCTTCTTTCCGGCGGAGCCGAGCTCGCCGTCCTCGAGCGCCGCGTCGACGGCGTCGTAGCCGCTCGTGCCGCGCGCAGCGGCGAGATCGAGGAGCCGTGAGATGGTCTTCTGGCCGATGCCGCGCGCGGGCACGTTGACGATCCGCATGAGATCGGCGTCGCTGCGCGGGTTGTCGATCAAGCGGAGGTAGCTCACGAGGTCCTTCACCTCGGCGCGCTCGAAGAACTTGGTGCCGCCCACGATCTGGTAGGGCAGGTTGGCGGCGCGGAGGCCCTCTTCGAGGACGCGCGACTGCGCGTGGATGCGATAGAAGACCGCGATCTCGCTCGCCGGCGTCCCGCGCCCGAGCTCCGCTTGGATGCTGCGCGCGACGAAGCTCGCCTCGTCGCGCTCGTCGGTCACCGCGCGCACGCGCACCTTCTCGCCGCTCGGCGCCGCCGTCCACAGCTCTTTCGGCTCGCGCTCGCTCGCGGGCTCGATCACCGCGAGCGCGGCCGAGACGATGTGGCCCGTCGAGCGGTAGTTCTGCTCGAGCTTCACCACCGTGGCGTCGGGGAAGTCGCGGCGGAAGCCGCGGATGAGCCGCACGTCGGCGCCGCGCCAGCGGTAAATCGACTGATCGTCGTCGCCGACCACGCACAGGTTCTGCTCGCGCGCCGCGAGCGCGCGGATCAGGCGGTACTGGGTCAGGTTGGTGTCCTGGAATTCGTCCACCAGGACGTGCTCGAAGCGCCGGCGGAGCTCCTCACCGCCGGGGCTCTTCGCGTCCTCGGCGAGCCGCATGACGTGGACGATGAGATCCTCGAAATCGACCGCGTTCGCGGTCGCCATGGCCTTCTGATAGCCCTCGTAGACCTCGACGAGGAGCGCGCCCTGGTCGCCCTGTCCGAGGTCCACGTCTCGTGGGCCGCGCCCCTCGCGCTTCTCGCGGTGGATCATGGCGAGCGCAGATTTCGGCGCCAGCGTGCGGTCGTCGACGCCGAGGCCCTTGAGCACGCGCTGCATCACTGCCTTCTGGTCGGCGTCGTCGTAGATGACGAACTTGCCGTCGAGACCGACCTCGTCGTGGTAGCGACGGAGGAGCCGCGCGCACACCGAGTGGAAGGTGCCGACCCAGAGATCACGCACCACCCCTTCGCCGGCCAGCGCGGCGAGGCGCCCCTTGAGCTCGCCCGCGGCCTTGTTCGTGAAGGTGACGGCGAGGATGCGATAGGGCGGGACGCGATGCTCGGCGAGCAGGTTGGCGACCCGGTAGGTGATGACGCGGGTCTTGCCGCTGCCGGCGCCCGCGAAGACGAGCAGGGGACCGCTCGCGTGCGCGACGGCGCGAGCTTGCGGCTCGTTCAACTCAGGCATCCCGAGCGTGCTAGCGCCGCTCGGCGTGCCCCTCAACCCCCGAGCGATCGGGTGGTGATCTCGAGCACGAGCTCGCGCGCGTGGCTCGCGTCGCCGCGGCTGATGAGCACCGCGGGCTCGTGGCCGGTGGCGCGGAGCGCCCCCTCGAGCACGCCGACCAGCCAGAGCCTGAGGTTGAGCGCCGCCGGCTCGAAGTCCGTGACACGGACGGTGGCGGCGGTCGGGCCGCCGGGTGTCACCTCCCAGAGGCCGAAATCGAACAGGCGGCTGCACACCGGCGCGACGCGCCGGAGCACCGCTCCGGGATCGCCCGGGCGGAGCGCCACTCGCAGCACGGGCGCGAGCTCGCCGCTCACCGCCTCGACGCCGGCCGCGCGGCAGAAGCTCGAGCCCTCGGGGAACTCGGCGCTCGCCGCGTCGAGGTACGCGCCGAGCAGCTCGAGCTCGTAGAACACGATCGCCTGCAGCAGCCCTTCACCGAGATCGCGCGAGTGCTCGCGCGAGAGCCGGGCGAGGGCCTTCTCGCGCCGCAGCCCGCCGAGGTGCCGGGTCACGTAAGAGTCGATCGCGCGGAGCACCAGCCCACGGACGTGGCACTGCCCGACGAACCGCGCCGGGAGCGAGCGGAAACCTCGAGGCGAGCGCGAGCGCGGGGCGCTGATGAACTCCGCCGAGCGCCGGGTGCCGCTCGTGGCGCTCGCGCCCCCGTGCGGTGTCGCGCGCCACGACGAGCTACCGAGCGGTGGCGTGACCTGCTGAGAGACGCTCCCGCTCCTCGGCGTGAGGCTCGGGTGCGACGCTCGCAGATCCACGCGGCTGCCGCGCGGGGGCAGCAGCTCGCGCCGCGCGGCCTGCCGCTCGGCGAGCGGCGGCGCGTGGCGCTCGAGCTCGGCCGCGAGCTCGGCCGCGCTCGCGTGGCGCTCTTCCGCGCGCTTCGAGAGCACCCGCGACAACACCGCGTCGAGCACGGGGTCGTTGGGCCCCCCGTGATCGATGAGCGGCGGCGTGCGCGCGTGGGCCACCTTGTACGCCGTCGCCACCGCGGTCGGAGCGTGAAACGGCCGCCGGTTGGTGAGCAGCTCGAAGAGTAGTACGCCGATCGCGAAGAGATCACTCCGGCCATCGAGCTGCGCCTGGCCGTTCGCCTGCTCGGGAGAGAGGTAGTCCGGGGTCCCGAAGACGACGCCCGTGCTCGTCTGCGGAGACGGGCCGTCGGGCCAGAGCAGCTTCGCCACGCCGAAGTCGAGCAGCTTGACGTCGACCTCACCGTCTTCTCGCACCGCGTAGAACACGTTCTCTGGCTTGAGGTCACGGTGGATGACCCCGGCGGCGTGCGCGGCCTCGAGCGCGTCGAGCACGGGCAGCACGGTCCCGAGCGCAGCGGCGATCCCCACCTTTCCGCGCCGCGCCAACACCTGGGCGACGCTCTCACCGTCGAGGTACTCCATCACGATGAACGGGCCGGAAGCGTCTTGTCCTGCATCAAGTACGTCCACGATCCCCGGGTGGCGGATGCGGCTCACCGACTGCGCTTCGTGAAACAGCCGCGCGCCGAGATCCCGGTCGTGCGCCTGATCCGGGTGCAGCACCTTGATCGCCACCGTTCGCCCGATGAGCAGGTTCTCGGCGCGGTAGACCTTGCTCATGCCGCCCACGCCGATCTGCTCGACGAGGCGGTACTTGCCCGCAAGGACGACCCCCGCAGCCGGTTCGACTACGCTCATGGTTCCGATGGACCCACGAGTCTATCTCAACCCCCGCGCGAACACCCTCGCTTCTTGCCGTTTCGGCGCGGAACCACCCGGCTGGAGGGGCGGCGCGTGATGGGGTGGGGAGCCCCCAAGCGCGGGCAGCCCGCGCGGCGCGGGCGGCGGGCCTCTCCGCTCGCCCGCCGCGGGCGGCTCGTCGAGGCGCGGATCGTCGACCGCCTGCCGGCGGGCGCCGCGGCGCCCGAGGACTGCGCTTGCTGCGGCGCGGTCGCTGCCGAGTCGCGCGTCGAGCGAGCGCCCCGCGGCGAGCGGTCGCTCATCGTCCCCTATTGCACCACCTGCCATCGCCACGCCTCGGCCGTGCGAACCCACACCCTGGCGGTGACGCTCGCCGGGGCGCTCATGGCGCTCACGGTGGCGTCCGCGATGCCCCTCCTGGCGGAGAACCTGAGCGGGGCCGCCTTCCTCGCGCTCGTGCTGGGAGCCTCCCTCGCGCCCCCCGCGCTGGCCTGGTCCTGGCCGCGCCGGCCGATGCCGCCGCACAGCGCCGCGGGCCGCGCGGTGTGGTGGCGCGGGGACGGGCGACTCGTCTGCACGGCGCCGAGGTGGGCGGCGGCGCTCTCCGAGGCCAACCAGGCCGAGCTCGAGCCGTGCGAGATCGCCGAACCGGCGCTCTCGCCCTGGATGCTCGCGGGCGTGGTGCTCGGGCTGGTCGCCGCGCCATTCTTCCAGTGGCTCTATCATCCGCTCGTGCGGGTGCTCGACCTCGGGCCGGACCGCATCCGGATCCTGGTCGATGGAGAGCCGGTGGCGACCGTGGAGTCGACGAGCGCCGAGAGCCCGCTCGCCGGGGTCGAGCTCCGCCTGCCCGCCGGCCGGCGCCACCTCCAGGCCCTCTCCGCGGTGGATGGGCGCGTGCTCGAGAGCGCCGAGGTGTTCATCCGCGCGGGAGCCGAGCACCTCTGGGCCCCGGCGAGCGACGGCTATTGCTTCTGGCTCGAGACCACCGGGTACGGTCGCGCGGCCGCGCCGGGACCCGAGCGGCGCGCGCTGGGCGGCTCGACGCGCTTTTGGGTGCTGCCGCTGCGCGTCGATGGTTGGTTCGCTCCTAGTCCACCTCCCGCGGCCGCCGACTCGCGCTCGAGCGGTGGCGCGCTGACCGCGCTTCGGCAGGCTCCCTGCGCCGAGGCCCCCGAGGAAGTCCGCGGGGGCCGCTGAGCCATTCGGTTGGCAACCCGCCTCCGGTGACTATATTACGCCCCGCCGTGGCTGACTCAGACACCGATCCTTTCCGCGAGCAGGCCGCCGACTCGGCGCGTGCTCCCGATGACCCAGCGGCCGCTCCCCGGAGCGAAGACGGAGCCGAGGTCGTGGAGCCCGAAGCGGCCGACCCGCTCGCCGAAGCGCGCGCCGAGACCGCGCGCGTCCGCGAGCAGCTGCTGCGAACCGCGGCGGATTTCGACAATTTTCGCAAGCGCGCCCGGCGCGACGCGCAGGACGCGGAGCGCGCCGCCCGGGAAGATCTGCTGCGTGAGCTCCTGCCCGTGTTCGACAACCTCGAGCGCGCGGTGGCCCACGCCGAGAACGCAACGGACGTGCAGTCGTTGGCCGACGGGATCCGCATGGTCATGCGCCAGTTCTTCGACACCCTCGGGCGCGTCGGCGTCGAGCGCGTCGAAGCCGAAGGTCAGCCCTTCGATCCGGCGCTCCACGAGGCAATCCAGCACCTGCCGACCGACGAACATCCACCGGGAACCGTGGCGTCGATGGTGCAGCCCGGCTATCGCGCGGGCGATCGGCTGATCCGGCCCGCCATGGTGGTCGTCGCGCGGAAGCCTGGCTGACGCCCGGGATCGATCACGGGCTATTGCCGCCCGCCCTGGCGCGGTAAGCTCCCGCTCCGCCATGGGGAAGATCATCGGCATCGATCTCGGGACCACCAATTCGTGCGTCGCGGTCCTCGAGGGCGCGAGCGCCGGCGGGGAGCCCGAGGTCAAGGTGATCCCGAACGGCGAGGGCGCGCGGACCACGCCCTCGGTCGTCGCCTTCATGGCCGGCGGCGAGCGGCTCGTCGGGCAGGTGGCCAAGCGACAAGGGACCGCAAACCCCGAGAACACCGTCTACGCGGTGAAGCGCCTGATGGGGCGGCAATTCAAGGATGAGGACGTGGTCAAGCACGCCGCGTCCGTCTCCTATCACGTGGTCGAGCACGACAACGGCGACGCTTGGGTGAAGGTGCGGTCGCACACCATGTCTCCGGCCGAGCTGTCCAGCATGATCATCGCGGCCATGAAGCAGGTCGCCGAGACGTACCTCGGCGAGCAGGTGCAGGAGGCCGTCATCACGGTCCCGGCCTACTTCGATGACGCGCAGCGCCAGGCGACCAAGGACGCCGGACGGATCGCCGGGCTCGAGGTGAAGCGCATCATCAACGAGCCCACCGCCGCCGCGCTCGCCTACGGTCTCGACAAGACGGCGACCGAGACCATCGCCGTCTATGATCTGGGCGGGGGCACCTTCGACATCTCGATCCTGGAGATCCATGACGGCGTCTTCAACGTGAAGGCGACCGGCGGCGACACGCACCTCGGCGGTGAGGATTTCGACGTCCGGATCATCGACAAGCTCGCCGAGGAATTCATGAAGGCGAACGGCGTCGATCTCCGCCAGGAGCGAATGTCGCTCCAGCGGCTGCGCGAGGCGGCGGAGAAGGCCAAGCACGAGCTCAGCTCCTCGCTCGAGACGGAGATCAACATCCCCTTCATCGCTACCGGTCCCGCGGGCGCGCTGCACCTCGAGCGCACGCTCAAGCGGAGCGAGCTCGAGATCCTGACGCGGGAGCTCGTCGAGCGGACCATCTCGAGCTGCCAGCGAGTGCTCGCGGACGCCAAGCTGACCGCGCAGAGCGTCGATCAAGTGGTCTTGGTCGGCGGTATGACGCGGATGCCGGCCGTGCAGAAGGCCGTCAAGGATCTGTTCGGAAAGGAGCCGCACAAGGGCGTCAACCCGGACGAGGTGGTAGCGGTAGGGGCCGCGATCCAGGGCGGCGCCCTGTCCGGGCACATCGACGAGGTGCTGCTCCTCGACGTGACGCCGCTCTCCATCGGGGTGGAGACGGGCGGCGGGATCTTCACCAAGCTCATCCTGCGGAACACCACGGTCCCCACCGAGAAGAGCGAGATCTTCACGACCAGCGTGGACAACCAGCCCTTCGTGCCGATCCACGTGCTCCAGGGCGAGCGCGAGATGTCGGCCGACGATCGGAGCCTCGCGCGCTTCGAGCTCACCGGGATCCCCCCCGCGCCGCGCGGAGTGCCGAAGATCCAGGTCACCTTTCGCGTCGACGCCAACGGGATCCTGTCGGTGGAGGCCAAGGATCTCGGGACCGGCCGCTCCCAGTCGATCAGCGTCACGCCGACCAGCGGGCTGAGCCAGGACGAGGTCGATCGGCTCGTCGTCGAGGGCGAGAAGTTCAAGGAGACGGACCAACTCCGTAAGGATCTCGCGGAGCTCAGAAACCAGGCCGATTCGCTCATCTACACCACCGAGCAGGCGCTCGAGGGGTACGCCGATCTGCTGGAAGCGGAGCGGCTCGAGAGCGTGCGGATCGATCTCGACACCCTCAAACACATGCTCGAGTCGGGCACCGATCTCGAGGGCATCCGGACGGCTTACGCGCGGCTCGAGAACGCGACCTTCGAAATCGCAGAGACGATGTACGGCGACGGCGAAGGGGCCTAGCGCTCGAGTCGCACGAATCGATGACGACGACGAACTTCCCCGTCGCGTACGGCCGCTACGAGCTCCTCGCTTCGATCGGCTCGGGGGGCGTCGCCGAGGTGTTCAAGGCCAAGAGCTTCGGCGTCGAGGGCTTCGAGAAGACGCTGGTCATCAAGCGGCTCCACGCCGCGCTGGCGAACAGCCTCGCCTTCCGCGACGTCTTCGTCCGCGAGGCGCAGCGCGTGGTCCGCTTGAGCCACGCGAACGTGATTCAGGTCTTCGACGTGGGTCGCGTGGAGGCGGAGGCGGGCCCGAGCTATTTCACGGCGATGGAGTACGTCGCAGGTCTGCCCTTCGACCTGCTCCTCGATCGGCTCCGGCTGGCCGGAGAGCTTCCACCACCTCAGCTCTCGCTGCACGTGGCCGCCGAGGTCGCCAAGGCGCTCGACCACGCGCATCGCCGCCGCGACGAGCAGCTCCGCCCGCTCGGCATGGTGCACGGCGACGTCGCGGCGCACAACGTGTTCGTCAGCTGGGAGGGCGAGGTCAAGCTCGGCGACTTCGGGATCGCCCGCGCCGTCCTCGATCGTCGCTGCGGCGCGGCCGTCCGGCCGTCCCTCCTCGCGCGAACGCTCGTGCACTCGAGCCCCGAGCAAGCCCGAGGCGAGCCGGTCGGCCCGTCGAGCGACGTCTTCTCGCTCGGCACGTTGCTCTACGAGGCGCTCGCCGGCGCGCCGCCGTTTCAGGGTGACGATCCGGACGAGCTCCGCGAGCGGGTCGGCATGGGGCGGATCCCCGCGCTCGACCGCGTGCGAGCTGGGCTCGCGCCGGCGCTCCCCGCGCTCGTCTCGCGCCTCACCGCGCCCGACCCGGCGGAGCGCCCCGAGAGCGCGGCGCGCTGTCATGAGGAGCTGCTCGCCTGCCAGTATGCGTCCGGGGCGCGCTTCGGCGCGAGCGAGCTCCGCGATCTGGTCGAGCGCTTTCGCGAGCCGGTCGCCAAGATCAGCAACCTCGAGGGCGCGCTCGCGCGCGGCGAGCTAGCCTCGAGCCCGCCGGGCTCTGGAGCGCGGCCCGCCTCGGGCGTCTCGCCGGCGTCCCGGCGCTCGCTGCCGCCGCCACCGGAGCCGCCTCCCCTGCGGGACTGGATCGACGGTGAGGTCCGGGAGGAGGTCTCGGTGTTGGCCTTGCGCTGGGGCGGGCGCGCGCCGGTGACCGCCGCGGCTCGCGAGCGCGCGCGCCAGATCCTGCTCCGCTACGGCGCGCAGGTGCTCGCGGAGAGCTCTCGTGAGCTCTCGGCGATCTTCGGGCTGCAGCAGGCGGACGGCCGCGACACCGAGAACGCGGTGCGGTGCGGCCTGGTCCTGGTGCGCGGGCTCGCGGTCGGCGGGGCCGCGCCGTTCGTCGGCATCGACGCCGGCACCGTCCGCGTGCGCGCGAGCCGCGGCGCGAGCGAGGACGAGACGAGTCGCGCGCTCGTCGAGCGCGCTCGCCACCTCGCCGGCGTCGCGGCCGAACGAGTCGTGATCTCCCGAGAGGCCGCCCCGCACCTGCGAGGCCTCTTCGCGCTCGAGTTACCGCCGCCGCCTGCTCCTGACGACGGCGCCCTGATGATCGGCGGGGCGCGAGCTCCGCACGAGGTCTACGGCCGCTTCGTCGGGCGCAAGCTCGAGCTTCGCGCGCTCGGGGAGGCGCTCTCGGCGGCGTCGCGTCGCGCGCTCGCGGTGGTGATCGTGAGCGGAGATTACGGCGTCGGGAAGACCCGACTCCTCCACGAAATGGAGCGACGCATCGAGCGGGGCTCCTTCAACATCGGCTGCTACCTCGCCACCTGCCCGCCCGAGGGGCGCGGGGTGCCGATGAGCGGGCTCGTCGCGATGCTGCGGGTCCTCTGCGGGGTGCGCGAAGGGGACTCCCCGGAGCGGATCGCGGCGGTCGCGCCTCGACTGCGCGCGCTCGGCCTGCGCGAGGACGAGGTCGGTGCGCTCCTCGCGGAGCTCGGCGTCGCGCGGCCGGAGGGAGCGCACGCGGCGCCGCTCTCCACGGCGATGACGCGCATGATCGCGAGCCTGTGCGACGACCGCGTGCACGTGTTCGCGTGGGACAACGCCCACGCGCTCGACGCCATGAGCGCGAGCGTCATCTCGGCAGCGATCGAGCAGCTCCCGCAGGCGCGCGCGCTCCTCGTCTTCGCGGTGCGCCCGGGCGGCGAGCCGCAACTCCCCGGAGCCCAACGACTCTCCCTCGGTGATCTCGAGGACGACGACGTGCTCCGGCTGATCGGGCTCCGCGTCGGCGCGAAGCAGCTCCCCGAGACGCTGGTGGAGTTCGTGCGCGCGCGCGCCGGAGGCCACCCGATGTTCATCGAGGCGCTCCTGAACGAGGCGCTCGAGTCCGGGGCCATCGTGGTCTCCGACGAACGGATCCAGGCGCTCAACTTGTCCGGCGCGCTGGCGGTGCCGCGACCGCTTCGGACGCTGCTCGGCGACCAAGTCCGGCGACTGACGGAGCCCGAGCGCAACCTGCTCCTCGCCGCCGCGACCCTTGGCGACCCGGTCGACGTGTCGGTCTTGGCGAGCATGCTCGAGGGGACCATCGGGACGGTCAACTCGCTGGTCGAGGCGCTCGAGGCGCGCGATCTGGTGGTGCGCGACGGACCGGTCACCATCTCCTTCCGCTCGCCGCTCCTGCCGGAGGTCGTGCAGGGCGACGTGTCGCCGGAGCTCCGGCGCGAGCTGCATCGCCAAGCCGCCAACACCTACCAAATGGTGCTCGGCGAGCGAACCGAGGAGCTCGCCTCCTACATCGCTCACCACCTCGCCGAGGCGGGAGAGCACGAGCGCGCCGCCGGGTTCTTCGCGACCAGCGGGCTGCACTTTCTCGCTGTGCGCCGCTTGAATCGCGCCGTGCGCGACCTCTCGAGCGCGCTCGAGCTGGTCGATCTCGACGGGCGAACCGGCGAGGAGCTCTCCGAGTGGGTCGGCGCGCTCTCCTCCGCCGTGCGTCACGTCCGCGCCGGGGCGGCGCTCCCGAGGCTGGTCGAGCGCATCGGCGCGTACCTCGACCGGGCTCCGGCCATCGACGGTCGCGCCCGCGTTCAGATCACCATCGACGCCGCGCAGCTCGCCGGCGTCATGCACCGCCACGAGCAAGCGCGCGCGCTGCTCGCGCGCGCCGGCGCGGACGCCGCCGAGTGGCCGGACCTCTCACGCGTCGTATTCATGACGGAGGCGGAGATCGCGATCCGAAACGGCGAGTTTCGGACTGCGGTCGCGGCGGTCGAGCGGGCGGCCGCGCTCCCCGAGGGCGACACGCACGAGCGCCACCGGCTCCTGGTGGCGACCGCGCAGGCGCTGGGCGGGGTGGGCGAGCACGAGCGCGCCTTTGCCGCGCTCGACGAGGCCGCCACGCTGGTGCCCGAGGACCCCGTCGCGCTGACCGAGCGCGCGAAGGTCCGCGCGCTCATCTTCGGGTTTCGTGGCGACTGGCGCGCCTGCGGCGCCGAGTGCGAGCGCGCGGTCGAGCAGTGCAGGAGCGCTGGCCTGGTCCACGAGGCGGCCGTGAACCTGCACAACCTCGGGGACGCGCTCATGCGCCAGGGTGAGCTCCCGCGCGCGTACGCGACGCTCGAGGCCTCGCGAGCGACCGCCGAAGAGGTGGGCGCCGAGCGTCTGGTGAACCTCAACCGCTTGATGCTGGCGTTCCTCGACGGACTGAACGGCTCAGCCTCGGCCGAGCGGAGCCTCATCGAGCGCTTGGCGCACGCGGAGGCGCGGCGCTGGACCTGGGACGTCATGTCCGGGCGCTACCTGCTCGGCCGCTTGCTGGCGCGCCGCGGCGAGCTCGCCGGCGCGCGACGCGAGCTCACCGCCGCGCGCGACGAAGCTCGGGTGGTTGGGCACAGCTTGGTCGCCGCCGACTGCGAGCGCGCGCTCGCCGAGCTCGACTGACGCGCGGCGGTGAGCGTCGCCGCGCTCGCGAGGCTCGCTGCACGCCGGCGAGGGCGCGGCGCACGGGCCCTAGTTCGCTGCGCGCCGGGGCCCGGGCGAGAACGCCCGGGCCGCCGGCGGCACCGCCGTCAGGCCGACTGAGCCGGGGCGGCTCCGAGGATCGACGCGAGATCGACCTTGGCCACGCCCGGGCCCCGCTTCGTGTCGGTCCACACCGACACGGTCGTGCTGTTGTCGGGGAAGACCGTGTCCACGCGGACGATTTTCCCGGTCCTCCCGTCCTCCAGCATCACCTGGCGGCGGTCCGTCATGAGACGATGGACGAGCCGTAGGTTTGACATGATTTCTATATAGGTGGTCACGCCTCGACTGTCAGGTTTTCGCCCCGCCCGAGCGCTCGGCCTCTGGTGGGTCGCCAGAGAAAACCTCAGTAAATACCACTCATTACCCGTGCCGATGCCGATGGGCGCGGCGCGCCGCCGGCCGCGCCGAACCGGCAGGCCCGCCTGCCCGCCCGTGGTGGCGGAGGGGCGCGTCGCGGGGCTGGTCAGTCTTCCGACGAGGCGAGCCGCCGCTCGATGGCCTCGAGGTGCGCGTCGATCTGAGGATCGTTCTGGCGGAGCTGCTCCACCCGGCGCACCGCGCTCATCACCGTCGTGTGATCTCGGTTGCCGAAGGCGCGGCCGAGCTCGGGGAAGCTCGACTTCAGCCGCTGGCGGCAGAGGTACATCGCCACCTGCCGCGCGAACGCGATGCTCTTGTGGCGATCCTTGCTGAGGAGCTCGGCATTGGAGAGGCGGAAGTGACCGCAGACCGCGCGCTGGATGTCCTCCATGCTCACCAACTCCTGCTGGCGCGGCGCGACCGCGGCGAGCTCCGCCTCCGCGAACTCGTTGTCGATGGTGGCGCGGCCGATGAGCGATGCCTTGGCGGCCAGGCGAACCAGCGCGCCCTCGAGCTCGCGGACGTTGCTCTGCACCCGCTGAGCGAGCATCACCGCGACCTTGTCGCCGATGAGGATGCCGTCGAGGTGCGCCTTGTTCTGGACGATCGCGGCGCGAGTCTCGAGCTGGGGCACCTGCACGTCCGCGACCAGCCCGGAGGTGAAGCGTGAGATGAGCCGCTCCGGCATGCGCTGGAGCTGATGAGGATACTTGTCGCTCGTGACGACGATGGACTTCTTGGAGTCGCGGAGCGCGTTGAAGGTGTGGAAGAACTCGTCCTGCGTCTGGTCGCGACCGGCGAGGAACTGGATGTCGTCGAGCAGCAGGTAGTCGCAGTCGGTGCGGTAGCGCGCGCGGAACTCGTCCATCTTGCGGTGCTGCAGCGCCTCGATGAACTCGTTCGTGAAATGCTCGACCGAGACGTAGACGACGCGCGCCGTCGGCTGCTCGGCGAGCACCCTGTGCGCGATGGCGTTCATCAGGTGCGTCTTGCCGAGGCCTGTCCCGCCGCAGATGAAGAGCGGGTTATAGCGGGTGCCGCTACCGCCCGCGGTCGCCACCGCCGCGGCGTAGGCGAGCTCGTTCGATGGGCCCACCACGAAGTTCTTGAACGTCTGGTTGACGTGCAGCTTGGCGCCCAGCTCCGCGCGCCAGGCGGCGGCGCGGTCGGAGCGCGGCGCTTCGGAGCGCGACCGCGCCTCGCCGTCGCCACGAGGGGGAGGCGAGGTGACCGGCCTCGAGATCGCCGTTACGGGAGGCGCTGGTGGGCGCGGCTCGCACACCGGCCGCTCGAGCTCTCCGCTGATGCGCCACTCGACCTCGACCCCGTGCGCGAGGTGGCTCAGCAACTCCGGCAGGAAGTGCGCCTTGACCCAGTCGCGGACGAACTCGTCGCGCGCGGCGAGGCGCAGCGATGCGCCCTCGAGCCCGTCGAATTGCACGCTGCTGAACCACTGCTCGAACGACGCCGGCGAGCGGCGCCGCGTCCGCTCGACGGCGTGCTCCCAGGCGGAGTTCGCAGCGGCGGGCGGTGTAGGTGTGGTCTGCAGAGTGTCGGTCATCGCGAAAAATCAGCCCCCCAACTTGTCCACAGGCTGTGGATAGCCGCCTCCCCGAGTCGTTCGTCTTTCGAGCCGGCGAGCGTTACGTGTCGTGAGGTCCAACCCTGGCCCGTTGGCTCGCTTTCGCAGTGGTCTCGGTGATGCCTCATCGCTTCGGAACGACAGGCAGCCCGCCCGTCTCTCCCGTCGTGGAGCGTCGCGGTCAGCGCGGAGCTGAGCAGCGAGCGACTCGACGACAGGAGAGCCAGCTAGCATCCCCCGAACACAAAGTTCAATCGTCGATTTTTCCGAACCCGCGAACGCCGCGAAAACTCGCCGGTTCTTGCCGCGGGGCCGTCGACGCTCTCCGCATTACGCGCACTCACTCTTCGGCGTGCTCGATGAACACGCATGGAACCTGCGAGATCAGTCCGCGCGCGCGCGTAGCCTCGTCGCTTCGCGCGGCAACATCCGTGCTTTCGTTCGTCAAGAGTCCCTCGCAAGAAAGTTGAGTCTCGCCGCGCCTCGCGCGCGAAATATTTGCCCGGGAGCCAAGCTCGACGGTACGGCTCTCGCGGTGAAGAGGACGATGCCAGCTCCGGCGTACCGCGCCGTGCGCCGCCGCGCGCGCGTCGCGCTCGTCGCGTGCTCGGCGGCGCTCGCGGCGCCCGTCGCGCTCGCCGCGCCGAGCCCGCTGCCTCCCGAGGTCGGCTACAACTACGACGAGATCGAGACGCCGCGCTCGGCCGCGCTGAACGGCGCGTCGCACGCCTCGAGCAACGCGATCGACGGCCTCTTCTACAACCCCGCCAACATGGCGGTCACGCGCGTCTATCACCTCGCGGCGTTCGCGCAGATCTGGCCCGAGGCGCGACGTCAGAGCTACGGGGCTGCGGCAGTCGACTCGATCGAGAGCAGCGTGCGACTCGCCGGCGGGATCGGCGGCACGTGGAACTTGCAGGATCCGGACGGGATCGACCGGCGCTCGACCGATCTCCGCTTCGCGTTCGCGCTGCCCTTCGGGGATCGCTTCTTCCTCGGCGTCGGCGGTCGTTACCTGTGGCTCAAGCAGGACGGCTTCGGTCCGTTCGGGCGCAGCCCGGCCTCCGGTGGGCTCGGCGGCGCCGACATCGTCAAGGGGATCACCTTCGACGCGGGCGCGACCGTGCGGCCCGTCGACTCGTTGTCGCTCAGCATCGTCGGCCAGAACCTCAACAACCCGGACACCACCTTCCAGCCGACGACTTTCGGCGGCGGGGTCGGGGTGAAGGCGGGCGATTTCGGCGCCGAGGCCGACGTCATCGGCGATTTCACGAGCTGGGGGCGCACCACCGTCCGCACCATGGGCGGGCTCGAGTATCTGGTAGGTGACCACGTCCCGCTCCGCCTCGGCTATCGCTACGACGAGGGTGCGAGTAGCCACTCGGTGAGCGGCGGCCTCGGCTACATCGATCAGGCGTTCGCGGTGGAGCTCGCCGTCCGGCGCGTGGTGAGCGGCGACGCGGCCACCGCGGTCGTGCTCGGCTTCACCTATCACCTCGAGTCGACCGGCCTCACGCCGTCGCCGGCCGACACCTTCTGAGCTTCGTGCCACGAGACGCAGAGCGCGTCATCGGCGGCGCGGAGCGCGAGCGGTGGCGCGAGCCCTCGCGCCTCGTCCGCGCGCCTCGGCGCGAGCGCGAGCGGCGTGGAGGCGGCGTGCGGACCGCAGAGCCAGGCGCGTCGCGCGGACACCGCGTCACCGTCGAGCTCGACGAGCCCGAGCGTGAGCGGCGTCTCGCCTTGCGCGCCGAGGCGTATCAGGAGTTCGCGCTGCTCGGGCGTCTCGGCGGCGGCGGTCTGATACGCCGCGCGCACGCGTAAGGTCGCCGCGCCGCTCGCGGCGAGCGCCTCCCGGAGCTCGCTCTCCGAGAGGCGCGCCGCGCTACCGGCCATGTTGGTCGGGCCGAGCACCAACGCCGCGTCGTCCGGCGCGCGCGTTACCGGCTCGAGCGGGACACGCTTGCCGCGCGCGTCGCCCGGCGCAGACAGGTGACCGGCCGGGACCGCGATGAGCTCGGCCGCGACGGCGAGCGCGGGCCCGGGCGCGCCGTAGGCCGCGAACACGGCGAGCGCCGGCGCGCTCGCGGCGTCGCCGGCGAGCAGCACGTCGGTGACGACCAGCGCGCGCGCGCCGTGCGGCTCGACCCGCACGCGGCTCACGCCGAAGGTACCGGGCCAGGTCGCCCGCGCGGCGCGAAACGGCCGCGCCGGTCCCGGCTCGGCGCGCGCCCGTCCCGGCTCGGCCGCCGCGAGCGTGGCGAGCGCCGCGGCGCCGAGCGCGACCGTGAGCGCGCGGCCTCGACGCATCAGAGCGCCGCCTCGAGTCGTCGCGCGAGCGCGCGCGCGCCGGCCTCGAGCGCCGCGCTGGTGCAGGTCGTCGCGGGCGGGAGCGCGGCCTCCGCGCGGAGTCGCTCGACCGCGCGCGGGTTACGATAATAGTCCTCGTCGTGCTCGTCGCGGAGCGCGTCGCTCCGCGACGCGGCGAGCAGCCAGCCGGCGAACCGCTGCCCGTCGTCGGGGCCGACCCTCAGCACCGCCCCGGCGAGCGTCGGGGCGAGCGCGAACCCGAAGGTGTGCTCCACGCCGTGCTCGAACGCCTCGGCGAAGCTCCGCCTCCCGGCCAGCGCGGGGCCGCGCAAGGTCACCCGTAGCGCGGCCGCGCGCGAGGCGAGGAGCAGGACTCGCGCGAGCGTCCGCTCGGCGTCACGAGCGTGCGCCTCGCCGAGGCGGAGCTGCCGGTGCAGGAACGGGCGCGTGAGCGGCAGCGACGCGAAGATCGCGCCGGTCGTGTAGCGCTCGAGCCCGTAAGGATCGTGCGCGATGACGAAGGGCTGATTCACCGGGGCGAGCGCGTCGGCCCACGCGGCGCCGACCCGGGCGAGCGCGCGCAGGAAGCTCGACGGCGCGAGCGCGCTCGGCAAGCGCCCGGGGTCGAGCGCGACTCGGTCGAGCAGCGGGGAGCCGCGAAACAGCTCGATGATGACCGCGGGCGTGAGCCGCGACGGCCACCCCGCGCCGTCGCCCGGGTCGAGCGAGAGCTCGAGGAAGCCGGTGAGCTCCGGACGCGCGAGCTCGGCGCCGAGGTTGCGCGTCAGCTCGAGCCACCGCCCGGCGTGCTCGGCGAGCTCGGGGTTCGGCAGCTCGAGCTCGTCGGGGCTCGCGAGCCCGAGCCGGAGCGCGATCTCACGTCGTCGCGCGACGAGCTCACCCTCTCGCTCCGCGAGCGTCCCGGCGCGCTCGAGGAAGCTCGCGACCCAGGGGCGCCTCCGCGGCGCGTCGGAGAGAGCGCGCGCGAGCAGCTCGGCGAGCGTCGCGCGGGTGTGCTCGGGTGCCTCCACCACGTGGAGCTCGACGCGCCGCGCGTGCTCGGCGAGCGCGAGGGCGCCGCGGTTCACGCGCTGCTCGAGGAGCCGATGGATCCAGCGCGCGAGCGGGGTGGCGAGCGGCTCGGCGCTCGGCAGCCCGCGGACCGCCAAGAACGCGCTCCGCCCGGCGACCGCGCGGTGCGGCTCGAAGGGATCTTCGTCGAGCCCCGCGCCGTGGCGCAGGCGCCGCCGCCACGCGCGCCACGCCCGCGCCGCGCGCGCGAGCTCGCGATCCACCGCGAGCGGGTCGAGCGGATCGAGCAGCGACTCCGCGCTCAAAGCTCGTCGCCCATCAGGATCGTCAGTCGCGCGAGCACGGTGAAATAGGCGTCGAGGTGCCCCCCGCCGTCCTTCGCGACGTCGACGCAGTCCGACTCGGCGCAGTGCCGGATCTTGTCGACGAAGATCCGGGCGTAGTCGACCGACGGCCCGAGCTTCAGGCGGTGCGACAGGAAGAAGTCGAGCCCGCCGCCGATCCCGACCGACGGACCTGCGCCGGTGTCCTGGTACTTGGTGCCGGCCTCGTCACGGTAGCTCGTGCCGAGCGCGCCGCCGCCGACGCGGAGCTGGAGGTAGGGATCGAGCGAGCCCTCCTCGGTGAAGTACACGCGCCCGATGAGATCGAGCGAGACCGCGCCCGCGGACGTCTCGCGGAGCCCGAGCCGCTCGGGCGGCTGGTAGCCGAACCCGGCGAGCTCGAGCCCGCCGCCCCACGCGAACCACGGTGACACGCGCCAGAGCGCGGCGAACCCGAGGGCGACGCCGCCCCGCACGCCCTCGCAGCGATCGCTCGAGTCACTGCCGCTCTTGCAGTGAGGGAGCGCGAGCCCGAGCTCGGGGATGAGCTCCACCGGGCGCCGCGCGTAAGGCACGGATGGGAGCGCGGGCGGCGGCCCCGGGGCGGGCGCTGCGGTGGGCGGAGGCGCAGCGGGACCGTAGAGCGGCTGGTAGGGCGGGGGAGCCGTGGGCGGGGGAGCCGTGGGCGGGGGAGCCGTGGGCGGGGGAGCCGTGGGCGGGGGAGCCGTGGGCGGGGGAGCCGTGGGCGGGGGAGCCGTGGGCGGGGGCGGCTCGGC
>JAPSGB010000018.1:0-85516 GCA_035063585.1 Polyangiaceae bacterium | reverse complement strand
CGCCGCGTAGCGCGGGTCCGACGCCGTGAGTTCGTCGCGCGCGGTGACGATCACCTTGTGGCCGGTGCCGTCGTCGCCCTGGCTCAGCTTGATGACGTCGCCGGGGCGAGCGAGCGCGGGCGATACTCGACGGAAGTGCGGGCCGGGCAGCGACTGTAACCCCGAGAGCTCGGCCGCGCCGAGGCCGTAGCGCGCGGACGGGGCAGCCGCATCACCCGCGCCGCGCGAATAGAGGAAGGCGTGGTGCACGTAGCCCGAGCAGTCCACCCCGATGCCGAAATCCCACATCAGGTGGCGGACGGCCTGCGCGCTCGGGAGCTTCGCGTAGGCCGCGAAGGCGGGCGAGCCGATGAGCGCCTGGGTGAGCGCGCGGACCTGCTCCGGGGTTCCTTTCCCCATGGTCACCTGCGCCGCGGCGACTCGGACCGCGCGAAACGCCTCGGGGCCGAGCGCCTTGGCGATCGCCGCCATGCACTTCTGGCTGCTCGCCTGGTTCATGCCGCCCACCATGCGGAACGCGGCGGGCACCGCGACCGACGCTCCGCGCACCTGATACGGACCGCTCATGCGCTCCCGGTAGCGGCCGAGCCGCGCCGCGAGCTCGGCGGCGGAGGGCGCGACCATCGCTGGCCGGGTCGCGGCTGCATACGCGGCGACCAGCCGCGCGCGCCCGGGGCTCGGGGGGACGTGGACCTCGACGGCGCGTCGCGCGCGCGCCGTCGCGGGCGGCTCGTGACTCGCGGCATCGAGCGGCGGCGGCAGGTGTGCCGCGCCGGGGGAACGCTCACGGACGGAAGCGGGCATGCGCGATGGGTCGGCGCCGCGCGCCGGTGAGTTGCGGGCAAAGCGTGGCAAGCTCGGCTCGAGCGTCGGCAGCCGCAAGCGCCGCGCCGCCGCCGAGCCGCTCGCGCCGCTGAGGCGCCCGCGCCGCCGAGCCGCCCGCGCCGCCGGCCGCGCCGGCTCGCCCCCTCCCCGGGGCCTCCCGCGGCCTCCAGTTCGAACCTGCCTTGCGCGCGGGTCCGACGGCCGCCCCCACCTCGAGCACCCCACCACCTCGTGGCCTCGGGTTCGAGCGTGCTTTGCGCGCGAGCCGGACCGAATGATAGCTTCCCCTGTTCCCGCTCATGAAGATCACCGACAAGCTGGCTGGCGGCGCGCCGCTCTTTTCCTTCGAATTCTTCCCGCCGAAGGACGACGCCGGCGTCGAGCAGCTCTTCCAGACCATCGAGCGGCTCCGCGGCTACGCGCCCGGGTTCGTTTCGGTGACCTACGGCGCGGGCGGGAGCACTCGCCGGCTCACGGTCGAGCTCGTGAAGCGCATCGGGAGCGAGGCGCAGATCGAGACGATGGCGCACCTCACCTGCGCCGGCGCCTCGAGTGTCGAGCTCGCCGGCGTGCTCGACGAGCTCGCCGAGGCTGGCGTCGACAACGTGCTCGCGCTCCGCGGCGATCCGCCGCGCGGAGAGGCGCACTTCACGCGCCCCGAGGGCGGCTTCGCCCACGCCTCGGAGCTCATCGCCTTCATCCGCGACCGGTGGAGCTTCTGCATCGCGGGGGCCTGCTACCCGGAGAAGCACCCGGAGGCGCCGGACGCCGAGACGGATCTCGCGAACCTCCGCGTGAAAGCCGACGCCGGCGCGGACTTCCTCATCACCCAGCTCTTCTTCGACGCGCGCGACTACTTCGAGTTCGTTCGCCGCGCGCGCGCGCACGGCATCGAGCGCGCCGTCTTGCCGGGGATCATGCCCATCGAGAACCTCGCGCAGATCAAGCGCATCACCGCCATGTGCGGCGCGCGTATCCCCGTCGAGCTGCTCGCGCGGCTCGAGGCCGTCGCGAGCGAGCCGGCGGCCGTCCGCGCCATCGGCCTCGAGCACGCGGCCGCGCAGTGCCGCGAGCTCCTCGCGGGCGGCGCGCCCGGCGTCCACTTCTACACGCTGAACCGCTCACGCGCGACCGTCGAGATCCTCGACGCGCTCCGCCGTTCGAGCTAGGAGCCTTCGCCCTCCGCCCTCCACCCTCCGCTGGCTGCCCCCCTTCTGCGCTGGAACGAGTGATCCATGACTGAAGCGAAGCCCACCGAACCGCGCCGCATCGACGAGATCGCCTCGGGCCTCGGCCTCTCCGAGCGCGAGTACGAGCCCTACGGCTGGTACAAAGCAAAACTCGTGATGGACGCCGTCATGGCGCGTTCGCCGCGCCCGGGCGCGCGCATCATCGGCGTCACCGCGATCACGCCGACCCCGCTCGGCGAGGGCAAGACGGTGACCTCCATCGGGCTCGCGATGGCGCTCGCTCGGATCGGCGAGAGCGCGATTGCGACCCTGCGCGAGCCCTCGCTCGCGCCGGTGTTCGGCATCAAGGGCGGTGGAGCGGGCGGTGGCCGCGCGGCGCTCTTGCCGCTCACCGACGTGAACCTCCACTTCACGGGCGATCTCCACGCCATCGCGGCAGCGACCAACCTGCTCGCGGCCCTCGTCGACAACCACGCTGGGCGCGGCTTGGAGCCGAAGCTCGCGCCCGACGACATCACCTGGCGGCGCGTGGTCGACGTGAGCGATCGGGGTCTCCGCGAGATCACGACCGGCAAGGGTGAGCGACTCGCGCCCCAGCGCGAGACGGGCTTCATGCTTCCGGCGGCGAGCGAGGTGATGGCGATCCTCGCGCTCGCGAAGGACCTCCGCGATCTGCGCGCGCGGCTCGATCGTATGGTGGTCGGGTTCGCGGCCGGCGGCGCGCCGGTGACCGCGAAGGACGTCGGGGGCGTGGGCGCGCTCGCCGCGCTCTTGAAGGACGCCATCCGCCCGAACCTCGCGCAGACCTCCGAGCACACGCCCGTCCTCGTGCACGCCGGGCCGTTCGCCAACATCGCGCACGGCAACAGCTCGGTGGCGGCGGATCTCGCCGCGGTCCGCCTCGCCGATTACGTGGTCACCGAGAGCGGGTTCGGAGCCGACTGCGGCGCGGAGAAGTTCTTTCACATCAAGGCGCGCGCCTCCGGGCTCTACCCGCACCTCGAGGTGCTCGTATGCACGGCGCGCGCGCTGAAGCTCCATAGCGGGCGCTTCGACGTGCGCCCGGGGCGCCCGCTGCCGCCCGCGCTCCTCGCGGAGGACCTCGACGCGCTCGCCGCGGGGCTACCGAACCTCGAGGCGCACATCGACATCCTCCGCGAGCTCGGGGTCCCGGTGGTGGTCGCCGTGAACCGCTTTCCCGACGATCATCCGCGCGAGCTCGCCCGGATCCGTGAGGCAGCGCTCGCCGCCGGCGCGGTCGCCGCCGCCGAGAGCGAGGTGTACCTGAAGGGGGGCGAGGGCGGCGTCGAGCTGGCCCGCGCCGTGGTCGGAGCGTGCCAGGCGGAGAGCGCTCCGCGCACGTTCTATGACCTCGAGCTCCCCATCGAGGAGAAGCTCGGGGTCATCGCGCGCCGTGTCTACGGCGGCGACGGGGTCGAGCTCTCGCCGCTCGCGCGCGAGCAGGCCGAGCGCTTCACTGCGCTCGGCTACGGCGCCTTGCCGGTCTGCGTCGCGAAGACGCAATACTCGATTTCGCACGATCCCGCGCTCCTCGGGCGCCCGCGCGGCTTCACGGTCCCCATCCGCGAGCTGCGCTTGAGCGCTGGCGCTGGCTTCCTCTACGCGCTCGCGGGCGGCATCCACACCATGCCGGGGCTTCCCGCCAGCCCGGCCGCGCTCCGCATCGACGTCGACGACGCGGGCAACATCACGGGCCTCTTCTGAGAGGGGATGCCGGTCCGGCGCGGTTCCGCGCCGGACCGACAAAACCTATTTCCGGACCCGGACCATGACCTTCTGGTCGGCGCTCGGCGCGCCGCTCACGCCGTGCCAGCCGTCGGGCACCGTGAGCCCGACCCACTGCCACACGCGCGCCGCGTCGCTCGGCGAGAGCTCGATCGCACCCGGGCCCGTCTCGATGCCGAAGCGGTCGTGCCAGTAGGCACCGAGCATGAGCTGACCCGAAGATAGCTCGAGCGCCCAGGGCGCGTCGCGCACCTGGTACGGATCGCCGAGCAGGAGCGGATCGAGGCCTAGCGCGGTGATGTGCTTGCCGACGATCTCGAAGTCGCCCTGCGCGGTGGACGCCGTCGTCTTGGGATCGCCCAGGCGATCTCGCCCGACGCTCACCAGCGTGCCGAACACGGCTCGCTTCCCCTCGTAGAGCACGAGGGTGCCCGTGATGACGCTCACGTCAATCCACTTTTGTTCGGGAGTGACGAAATCCGGATAGGAATTTCGCTGTCGGATGACGGTCACGTCACGGTGGCGCACGTAGTGACCGCCTTCGACCGCCCAGTACTTCACGGGCCCGACGCTGCGGAAGCGTCCGGTGAGCGGGACGAGCTGGTGATAGGCGAGCTCGTCGAGCTTGTCGGCCTCGTCCTTGCTCACGTCCCAGGCGCGCACGCCGCGCTTGACCACGAAGGCGACCGGGAGCGGCAGCTTCTCGCCGAGCTCGACGCCCTGAAACGGGCTCGGCTCCGCAGCGACGAGATCGCTCGCGGTCACGAAGTGCCCGTCGGTGGTGAGCCCGAGGCGCTGCTCGATCCCCTTCGGATCCTTGGCTGTCCACGAGCCGACGATGGCGAGCGCGCTCCGCACCGGTAGCTTGCCGACCTCGCGCACCGAGTCGTCCGTCTGGGCGCTCCGCTCGTAGAGCGGCGTCTCCTTTTTCGTGCGCGCGTACGTGTAGGGGAGCGTCTCACCGAGCTTCGGCGCGAGGCTCATCACCGCGAGCGTCGGGTGCGCCATGTCGATGGTCGCCGCGTCACCGACGCACACGAAGCCGCGCGGGCGGATCGGGTACCAGCCCCCTTCGCAGCCTTCGTCGTCATAGGGCTTGTCGGCGCGCGCCACCTTGGCGCCGGCGTGGAGGTAGCCGAGCTGCCGGGCGTCCTTCGCGGGGCGCTCGCGGACCGGGGTGAGGTTGGCGATCGAGCCGAGCGGCGGACCGTCCGCTGGCGGGACCGGCACCTTCGGGATCGCCGCCTCGCCGGTCTTGGCGAGCGCCGGGTCGTTCTTCGCGCCGTCGCAGCCGCTCGAGAGCACGGCGCACGCCAGGAGCGCCCCCCCAGCCCGACGAAATGCGTACCTTTGCATGGGTACGCGGTGGCACGGCGCGGGCGGTATGGCCCAATTTTCGACGCTCCGGGCTCAGGCGCGACGCCGCATCATGGCGTCCTGGAACGCGCGGAGGACCCCCTCCACCGCGGGGCTCGCCGCGTCCACGCGGAGCGCGCCCGCGCGCGGCCCGACCCGCTCGTACTCGCGCGCGAGCCCCACGAGGCCCTGGCGATACGCGACCGGGTCGGCGGTAAAATACCCTTCGCGCGCGAGCGCCTCGGCGAACCCGCTCGTGTCGCCGGCCCGCGCCGCGGCGAACGAGCGCGGAAACTTCCGCGCGAGCGTCTGCACGTAGTCGCGCGCGCCCTCGTCGACCCCGTCGTAGGCGCGAAATCGCGCGCGGACCTGGCGCGCAGAGCGCCCATGGCCCTCGCCGGTCATCATCAGCGTGCTCTTACCGCCTGGCCCCACCCCCTTCAGGTTCCCGAAATTGAAGCCGATCATCGACCGGCCGCGGCCCGTCTCGAGCGCCCACTGCGCGTAGAGCGCGCCCAAAGTGTGGGGCGACGGCTCCGCGCCGGTGACCTCGCGCCACGCGCGGGAGAGCGCGCGCGCGGCCTCGCCCGGCTCGAGCGGGGTCCGCGCGGCCAGGTGCTCGGAGAATGATGGGTCTTGCCGGCCCGGCGCGGGACCGCGGGGGGCGGCCGCGCTGCGCGTCACGATTCGCGGGTGGAGCTCGACGGGCACGCCGCTCGGGTCGGCCGGGCCGCGCTGCGAGTTGCTGGAAAACATGGGACGCTCCCGCGATGCCGCTCCTCGACCTCGTGCTCGGCTACGACTGCAACCTGAAGTGTAGCTACTGCACGATCAAGGATGACATGCGCGTCCGCGCGCTCGACCCGGCGGTCGCCGTGCGCGAAATCGAGCAGGCGGCGGCGCGCGGCTGGAAGCGCATCGCGTTCACGGGCGGGGAGCCGACCATCTTCCCCGTCTTGCCGAAGCTCGTACGCCTCGCAAGATTGCGCGGCTTCGAGGAGGTGAAGCTCACCTCGAACGGGCTCCGCTACGCCCACGCGCCGTTCCTCGATCATCTGCTCGAGCTCGGGGTGAACCGCTTCCACGTCTCGATGCACGCGTTCGACGACGCCGCTTACGAGCGCACGGTCCAGCTCGAGGGGACGGCCGCGCTCCGGCGTCGCGCCATCGAACACCTCGTCGCGCGCGGGCTCGACCCGAGCGCCGAGCTCATCCTGAAGAGCGACACCTACCGCGAGCTCCCGGAGTGGATCGCCTCGCTCGTCGCGATGGGCGTGCGGCGGTACAATTTGTGGTTGGTCTCGCTCACCGACGAGAACGCTGGGAAGGTCGAGCAGCTGCCGCGCATCACGGATTTGGTGCCGTTCCTCCGCAGAGCCTTCGACGACGCGCGCGCGGGCGGCTACCAGGTGGAGGCGCTCCACGTGCCTCGCTGCTTCCTCGCCGGATATGAGGAGCACGTGCGCCACCCGGGCGCCGAGGGGGTACGCGTGGTGACCCCGGACGACTGCTTCGATCTCTCGGAGTCGCGCCTCACCGGCGGCGCGAGCTCCGAAGCGTGCGCGCGCTGCCGTTACCGGGCGTCGTGCCCAGGGCTCCGGCGTGACTACGTGGAAGTGTACGGAGACGGTGAACTCATCCCGATTCCATGGTAAATCGCCAAGTGGAAATCGAGGGCGTCAGCGCCGGTTGACGCGACTTCCGTCACAATCGTATTGTCCCGCACTACTACCAGTGGTTCCTTCGGGGAGCCGTACCAGTGAGAACGCGCGCATAGTGAGCTTCGGTCGCGAGGTCAGGAGGCGCCGGCGGGCGCTCGAGCTCACGCTCGAGCAGCTCGCGGAGCGTTCGGGGCTCAGCCCGAATTACATCGGCAGCGTGGAGAACGAGCGGCGCGATCCCTCGCTCAGCACCGTGCGCGCGCTCGGCGAGGCGCTCGAGACTCCGCTCTGCGAGCTCCTCGGCGGGGTCGCCAACCTCTCGGCGGCGGGCGTCGAGGCCGCGCACCTCTTCGAATCGGCGCCGCCGGAGGTGCAGCAGGCGGTGCTCCAGCTCTTGCGCGCGGTGCCGCGCCGCCGCCGCTGAAGCGGGCGGGTTGCGGCTGGGTGACGGCGCGGCCACGCTCCCACCGGTGATCGAACCCTCACGGCTCCTCGAACGGCTCTCGGAGCTCCTCGGCGCCGAGCACGTGAGCGCGGACGCGCGCGTGCTCGGGCGCGCCGAGTCCGCGACCTTTGCCACCCGGCAACGCCTGGTCGCGGTGGCGTGCCCCGGCTCGCGCGCCGAGGTGCGCGCCTGCGTCCTCCTGGCGCGCGAGCTCGGCGTGACGCTCTATCCGATCAGTCGCGGCAAGAATTGGGGCCTCGGCTCGCGGGTGCCACCCGAGACGGGCGCGGTGCTCCTCGATCTCGGGCGTATGAACCGCATCGAAGCGTTCGACGAGGAGATGGCGTGGGTCACCGTCGAGCCGGGGGTGAGTTTCGCCGACCTCTACGACTTCCTGCGCGCGCGCGGCTCGCGGCTCTTCGCCAACACGACCGGCGCGAGCCCGCACGCGAGCGTGCTCGGAAACGCGCTCGAGCGTGGCGACGGCACCGGCCCCTACGGCGATCGCGCGGCCCACGTCTGCGCGCTCGAGGCGGTGCTCCCGACCGGGGAGCTCGTCCGCACCGGGTTCTCGCGTTTTTCGGGGACGCCGCTCGCGCCGCTCCACCGCTGGGGCGTGGGGCCTTCGCTCGACGGGCTCTTCACGCAGTCGAATCTCGGCATCGTCACCCGCATGACGCTCTGGCTCACGCCGCTGCCGCGCTCGCTCTCGGCGGTGCGCTTCAGCGTGCTCGAGCCGGAGCGCCTCCCGCGGCTGGCGGACGCGCTCCGCGACCTCCGGCAGGACGGCACGCTGCGCTCGGTGGTCGGGCTCTGGAACGACTACCGCGTCCTCTCGACCCGCGAGCAGTACCCGTGGTCGCTGACCGGCGGGCGGACTCCGCTATCGCGCGCCACGCTCGACACGCTCCGGCACACCTGGGGTGGTGCGCGCTGGTTCGGTACCACCGCGCTCTACGCCCCCGACGACGCGATCGGCGCCGCGCTCTGCGCCCGCGTCGAGCGCGCGCTCGGTCCCCTGGTCGATCACTTGTCGATCGAGACGCGGCGGGGCATGCCGGCGAGCGGCGCCGAGCTCTTCTCGGAGGACGACCCCGCGTTCCGCTTCCTCCAGGGGATCCCACACGAGGGGAGTCTGCGGAGCCTCTACTGGCGAAAGCGCACCCCGCCGCCGAGCGACCCCGATCCGGAGCGGGATCGCTGCGGCGTGCTCTGGGCGTGCCCGGCGCTGCCGTTCCGCGGGGAGGACGTGGCGGCGGCCGCGGCGCTCGTCGAGCCGCTCATGCTCGAGCACGGCTTCGAGCCGCTCATCGCGATGGTCGCGCAGAGCGAGCGCACGCTCTACCTGGTGCCGCTCATCATCTACGACCGCGACGTCGGCGGCGAGGACGCGCGGGCCATGGCGTGTCACGACGCGCTCCTCTCCGCGCTCGCCGCGCGCGGCTACCTGCCGTATCGGCTCGGCATCCAGGCGATGCACGCTCTGCCTCCGCCGAACGACGACTCGCTCACCGTGCTGGCGCGGCTGAAGCGCGCGCTCGACCCGGATGACGTGCTCGCGCCGGGCCGCTACGATTTTCGCGCGCGCCCTGCCAAGGACGGATAGGCCTACGGCTTGGCGCGCGCGTCGTGCAGGGGCAGCGCGCGCGGGTGCGCGGTGAGCCCCTCGTGATCGATCGGGCGCTCCAGATCGGCGGGCTCGATGAGCCACTCGGGCTCGGGCACGTCGTCGAGCTGGTAGAACCCGCCGCAGAAGACCCGGCGCACGCAGCCTCGGCACACTTCCTTATACTCGCGCTGCGCGCGGAGATACTCGAAGAGGTTCACCTCTTCGTTGTTCACGAACAGCATGTGCCGCTCGAGCTTCAGGAGATCCCCCATCAGGTACTCTTCGTAGCCTGGCATGAAGCACCACGGGAGGTTGATGACCTGGAGCTTCATTCGGTCCTTCCAGGCGTCGATCATCCGCATGGTCGCCTCGGCGGCCGCCCCCGTGTCGGGATTCACGGTGCTGGTCGCGCGCCCGAAGGGCGTCAAGAACTGCACGTTGAACCAGCGGAGCCCAAGCTCGTAGATGAGCGCCGCGACGTCGCTGAGCGAGCTCACGTTGCTCCGAGTGAGCGTGATGTTCGCGCCGAGCTCCACGCCGGGTGGCGCGAGCCGCACGCAATTTCGCACCCCGGCGAGGGTCTGATCGAACGCCTCCGGGACGCCCACGTTGGCGGTGTGGATGCTGCGGGTCGCGCCGTGGATGCTGAAGAGGAGCGAGGTGATGCCGCTCGTCACCAGGCGCTCGGCGAAGTCCTCGTACATCGCCATGCGCCCGTTGGTGGTGACGTTCACCTTGGCGTAGCCCATCTTCCGCGCGAGCTTCACCAGCTTGAATAGGTTCGGGTTCATGGTCGGCTCGCCGCCGTCGAAATCGACCAGCTCGACGCCGCGCAGGCGATACTTCGCCAAGAGCTCGCGCTGACGGTCGTAGTTGCCGTCGAACTGGGTCCGTGTGCCGACGGCGCAGAACGGGCAGCGGTTGTTGCACTTGTAGGTGATGTTCATGATCACCTTCTTCGGGCCCTGGGCGGCCGACAGCCTGAGGTCGAACGTCTCCTTGAACTTCGCGAGGTCCTCCCGGGTGAAATCGTCCGACGCGAGCGAGGCCTCCTGCTGGAAGCGTGGCCCCCAGTCATCGACCACCGGCAGCGGCTTGCCGGTGGCCGCCGCGGCGCGGGCCAGCCGCGTGCCGGGCAGTGGGGTCGCGAACTGCACGCTCGGCCACGCGCCGGTGCGCTCGAAGAGCTCGATCGCAAAGCTCAAGGTGCCGCTTATCTCCTCGCGCGTCTCGCCGGGCATCCCGATGATGAAGTGCACCAGCACCGGGACGCCCGCGTCGCGCGCGAGCTCGGCGGTGCGGGTGACGGCCCCGAGCTCGAGCTCCTTGCCGACCACCTCGTCGACCACGCGCTGGACTCCGCTCTCCGCGCTCACGCTGAGCGTGGAGAGCCGGCCCCGCATCGCCTCGAGGTGGCGCGGGAGCACGTAGTCCGCGCGCACACCGTTCGGGATCTCGAAGCGGAGCTGACGCTCGGCCAAGAGCTCGAGCAGCGCATCGAAGTGCCGCTCGTTCACGTTGGCGAGCTCGTCGAGCAGGTGCACGCGCCGGGCGCCGAGGCTCCTCAGCAGGTCGAGGTGCCGCGCGACATACTCGGGCGAGTACCTCCGCTGCCGCTTCGGCGCGCCCTCCGCGCGCCCCGGGTTGCTCGAGCAGTGCGCGCATCGAAACGGGCAGCCTCGGGTCGAGAGCAGCGGGAGCGAGCGCTCGTCGATGGGAAACGCCCAAGCGGGCCGCCCGAGCTCGGCGACGACGCTCGAGTGAAAGCTGAAGTACGCCTCGACGTCGACCAGGTCCCAGGCGGGCAGCGGGAGCTCGTCGAGTGCGTCGACCTCGGGGCCTTCGACGGCGCGGGGCACGCGCGGGCGCCCGCTCGCCGCGAGCTCGGTGACGAGCGCTTCGAGCACGCGCTCCGCCTCGTAGCGCAGGAGGACGTCCGCCTCCGGGTACGCGGCGAGGACACGCGCCGAGGGGGCGTCGACGACGTGTTGACCGCTCTGGTAGAGGTCGGCGAGCAGGATCGGCCGCTCGGGCGCGCTCGCCCGGAGTCGCTCGAGCAGCGCGCCGAGCAGCGGCTCGCGCGCCGGCGGTCGGTGAAACGGCGTGTAGGCGACGAGGGCGACCTCGCCGGGAGGGACGGCGCTGGCGACCTCTTCGACCGAGACGCCGAGCCGCAGCCGCTGATCGTCGCCGAGCGTGGCGGACGCGCCGGGGCGAGCGAGCGCGTCGACCAGCGTTACCTCGTGCCCGCGCGCGCGCAGCACGGACGCCGCCTGCACCGCGCCGAGATCGGCGAAGTAGGGGTAGTCGATGAAGTCGCGCGACACCGACAGGGGCGGAAACACGACCGCGACCCGCATGGACCGAGAGTCTAGCACTCGCCGGCGCACGCCGGCGTCCCGCGCGGAGTCCGCGCCGGACCGACAGGCGCTCGACCTGCTTGACCTCGCGCTGGGGCGCGACGAGAAACGGGAGCGATGCTTCGGCTCCCGACCACGCCCGTCGCGCTCTGCGCTCTGCTCCTCATGGCGCCGAGCCTCGCGCGGGCGGCCGAGCCGGCGGCGGATTGGGACGGCGGCTTCTCGCGGGCTCCGGCCGAGCGTCGGTCCGGGGTGACCATCGGGGCCGCGACTGGCCTGCTCGGCGCGAGCGCGGTGGGCTACCCGAACCAGCTCGCGACCATCGATGACCCGGCGTACCGCGCGAGCACCGGGCTCGCGGTGGGCGCCCGCGCGAGCCTCTGGCTCGGCGGCGCGCTCACCGATTGGTTCTCGCTCGGGCTCGGCCTCGACGCCGTCCGGTATCGCGGCGGCGGGCTCGCCGCGCGAGGCAGCGGCTTCATTTTCCGTATGGAAGGGTTCCCGCTGTTCGCGCAGGGCGGGCCGTGGCGAGACGTCGGCGTCGCCGCGGATTTTGGCCTCGCCGGGCTCACGCTCGAGGAGGAGGGCGAGGAGCGCGCCTCCGGTGGCTCGATGTCGCTGCTCGGCGTCGGCGCGTTTTGGGAGACCTGGCGTCCGGGTGGGATCGCGATCGGGCCGGTGCTCGAGTACGAGTACGTCTATAGCCCCTCGCTCCGCGCTCACAGCGTGGTCGCCGGGTTCCGCTTCGCCTTCTACGGCGGCCCTTAGCCGTCGAGGTCCTCGCGCGCGGCGCCGGGGAGCGTCAACACGAAGTCCGCGCCGTAGGCGCGCGAGGGAGTCTGGAAGCCTGGCGGCGCGTCGCCGGCGAGCACGCGCTCGGCGATGGCGAGCACGGCGTCTCGGGTGAGCGTGTAGCCGTCGGTGGTCGTGAGACGCGCGGTGACGCGCTTTCCGGTGGCATCGGTCGCCTCACCCCACAAGGTCGCGCCGCCCCGCGCGCGGTCCTCGTCGGAGGGACCGGCGGGGCCCGCCTTCACCAGCCAAGAGAGCAGCCGCCGCGCCGGACGCGAGCCGACCAGCGAGGGCGCGGCTCCGATGGCCCGCATCCCCATGAGGAGCGGCCGCGGCGCCGGAAGGTAGACCTCGATGTTCGGGATCCCCGTGCTGTGGAACGCCGTGGACACGTCGCCCCAGGGGATCGCCGCCGCGAGCTGAGGACCGCGACCGAAATCGATGCGGCGGACGAGCGAGCCGAGCGGCACCGTGACGATCACGCCGTCCCGCCGGACCCGACCGCCGAGGCCGAGGTGCTCGATGGTGGTGAGCGCGGTGCCGCGCGAGGTCTTCGAGAGGCCCTTGAAGGCGAGCGCGAGGTGCGTTGCGCTCGGGAGGCGTCGGGCAAGGTGCGCGGCGAGGCAGTCCGAGGGCACCACGTCGAACCCCGCGCCGGGGAGCAGCATGACGCCGGCGCTCCGCGCCTCCGCGTCCCGCGCGAAGAGGGCTTCGAAGACGTCGAGCTCGCCCGTGATGTCGAGGTAGTGCGTGCGCGTCCGCAGGCACGCCTCGACCATCGGCCGCGCCGTCCGCACGAAGGGCCCGGCCGCATGCGCGACGACCGTTACCCCGTCGAGCGCCGCGTCGAGCGCGCGCGGGTCGTCGAGCCCGACGACTCGCGCCTCGAGGCCGTGCTGGCGCGCGAGCGCGTCGAGTCGTGCTGCGTCGCGACCGGCCAGGATCGCAGGGATACCGCGCGCCGCGACGCCGCGGGTGAGGAGCTCGCCCGTGTAGCCGTAAGCGCCGTAGATGAGCAGCCGGGGGGCCTCGGTCATGGTGATACTCCGCTCGTGACGCGCTCGCGGCCACCGTAATCCCGCCTCGTCTCGATGTCGATGAACCCGGCCTCCGCGAAGAGCGCGCGCCCGCGCTCGGCCTGGTCGGAACCGAGCTCCATCGCGAGCAGCCCGCCCGGTGTGAGCCAGACCCGCGCGCTCGCGACGATCCGGGCCGCGAGCTCGAGCCCGCTCTCGCCGCCGGTGAGCGCGAGGCGCGGCTCGAACTCCCGGATCGACGGGTCGAGCGTCGCGAGCTCCGCTTCCGGGATGTAGGGCGGGTTGGCGGTGATGAGCTCGAAGCGCGCGCCGGTCGGGAGCGTCGCGAAGAGATCGCCCTCGAGCACGCCGACGCTGAACGCCATCCCGAGCCGCTCGACGTTCTCGCGCGCGAGCTCGACCGCGCCGCAGGATGCGTCGACCGCCAGGAACTTCCAGGTGGGCCGGCGGCTGGCCAGCGCGAGCGCGACGCAGCCCGAGCCGGTGCAGAGGTCGAGCGCCCGCCCGTAGAGCGAGCGCGCGCGGGTGCGCTCGAGCGCGACGTCGACCAGCGCCTCGGTGTCGGGGCGGGGGATGAGCGCGCGCGCGTCCACTCGGATGGGAAGCCCGTAGAACTCGCGCACGCCGAGCAGGTAGGCGACCGGCTCACCGGCGCGCCGCCGCTTGATGAGCGCCCGGTAGCGCGCTAGCTCCTCCGCGGCGAGTAGGCGCTCGTGCTGCAGGATGAGCTTTATCCGATCGAGACCGAGCGCGTGGCCGAGCAAGAGCTCCGCGTCGAGCCGCGGCGTCTCCATCCCGCGCGCCTTGAAGTCAGCGACCGCCCACGCGAGGACGCGCGCGATCGTCCACGCGTCGTCGCTTGCTGCGCTCATTATCCGCCGAGCGCCTCGCGCGCTCGGGTCATCGCGCCCTCGACCTCGGCGCGAAGCTCGGCGAGCCGCGCCTCGGTGGGCGCCTCGAAGCGGAGCACGATGACCGGGCCGGTGTTGGAGGCGCGGACCAGCCCCCACGCGCCGTCCGCGCTGGTGACGCGCACGCCGTCGATCTCGCTGAGCTCACCCGTGCCGCGGAGCGCCTCGCGCACTCGCTCGACGACCTGGAACTTCAAGGCGTCCGGGCAAGGGACGCGGAGCTCTGGGGTGGATACCCCGCGCGGCATGTCCGCGAGCAGCTCGCTCACCGTGCGCCCCTCGCGCGCCAGGATCTCGACCACGCGGAGTGCGGCGTAGATCCCGTCGTCATAGCCGAAGTACCGATCGGCAAAGAAGAAGTGTCCGCTCATCTCTCCGGCGAGGAGGGCGCCCTCCTCTCTCATCTTGGTCTTGATGAGCGAGTGGCCGGTCTTCCACATGATGGGCCGTCCCCCGTGGCGGGCGACGTCGTCGAAGAGCGACTGCGAACACTTCACCTCGCCGATGACCGCGGCGCCCGGGCGCTCGCGGAGCACATCGCGAGCGAAGAGCGCGAGCAAGCGATCGCCCCACACGATCTCACCGCTCGGATCGACCACCCCGAGACGATCGCCGTCGCCGTCCCACGCGAGCCCGACCCTGGCGCCTTCGCGCTGCACCGTCAGGATGAGCTCGCGCAGGTTCTCGGGCACCGTCGGATCGGGGTGGTGGTTCGGGAAGGTGCCGTCCATCGTACAGTGGAGCTCGACCGGGTCGAGCCCCGCCGCGCGGAGCGCGCGGACGCCGAGCGGGCCCGCCGCGCCGTTACCCGCGTCCACCACGACGTGGATGGGCCGCTCGATATGTACCGACCCGCGCAGGTGCGCGACGTAGGCGTCGTCGATCGGAATCGTCTGGATCGATCCGTTCGGCTCGCCGACGGGCGCCCCACCCGCGACCAGGCGCGCGAGCGCCTGCAGGTCCTCACCGAAGAAGGAGGCCTTGCCGCGCATGATCTTGAACCCGTTCTCGTCTCCCGGGTTGTGGCTGCCGGTGATCATCACCCCGCCGTCGGTGTCCAGGTGGTGCACCGCGAAGTACATGAGCGGGGTGGGGCCGACGCCGACGTCGATGACCTCCGCGCCGCCGGCGAGCAGCCCTTCGAGGAGCGCCTCGAACAGCCGAGGGCCGGAGAGGCGACAGTCGCGCGCCACCGCGAGCCGTGGCGCGTCTCCGGGCCGCGCCGAGGGCTTCAAGAGCTCGGCGAGGCCGCGCCCGATGCCGCGCGCGACGTCGCTCGTGAGATCGCGCTCAGCGACGCCCCGGATGTCGTACTCGCGAAAGATGGGACTTGTCACGGGCAGGGGAAGGTAGTGGAAGAGCCGCCGAGCGGCCACCCCCGCGCGCGGCGTCAGTTCGTCTCGGGCTCCACGCTCGCGCCAGCGCCCTCCCCCGGCGGCGCTGGGAGCGCCTTCCCGTTGCGACACTCGATCGGCGCACGGCAGGTCGCCGGCTTGCCACCCGCCGCGCTCGGAACCAGCGGGACCCACTCGGGCTTCGCGTACGAGAGCAGGGGAGCTCCGCCGCGATCGGTGCTCCAGCTCATCGCGACGCGGGTGAGCGCGCAGCCGGCGGGGGGCTCGACCCATCCGCCCGCTCTCCACGCCCAGCGCCTGCCGTCCCACTCGTAGTGACCATCCATCCACGCGCACTCGTCGCCCGGGCTCGGTGGGAGCACCTCGATTTGAGCAGGCGGCGGCGGATAGTCGACCGTCACGCGGCCGAGCGTGGTCGGCGGCGCCGTCCGCGGCACGGTCCGCAGGCGCGGCGCGCAGGCGCCGAGCGCCACGAGGCAGAGGAGCGCGCGTCGCCTCATCACGACCACAAGAGCCCGAGGTAGCCGTCCACGATCACTCGCCCGAAGAGCATGAACTCGAGCGTCGCGAGCGCCAAGAAGGGCCCGAAGGCGAGCCGCGCCTTGCCGATCCCTTGCTCGGGGTCGTGTCCGATGGGGTCCCGCGCGAGCTCGGCCTCGAGGCGCGCGCGCTCGTCACCCTCGGCCGCCTCGATCTCGGCGCGCAGCGCCTCGCGCTCGCGCACCACGGCCTCCGGCTCGTCGATGCGTCCGCGCGCGAGAAGAATGACGAGCGCCACGAGCGTGCCTTGCACCGCTCCGGCGAGCAAGGCGAACACCGCGCCGGGCCAACCCAACCAGGCCCCCGCCAGCATCACCAGCTTGGCGTCGCCGAGGCCCATGCCGGGGTGCCCCCGGAGCTTGCCGTACAGGAAATCGAATGGGAGCCAGATCATCACGAACCCCGCCGCCGCTCCCGCGAGCGCGCCGAGCCAGGTGACCTCGGCGCGGAGCGGGACGCTCAACAGCCCGAGCGCGGTGCCGCCGAGCGTGATCTCGTCCGGGAGGATCATGTGCTCGAGATCGATGAACGCCGCGGCGACCAGCCCGAGCCCCATCGCCAGGTAGAGCGCGAAGACGACGAGCCCGCGCCACCACGGCGTCTCGAGCGGCAGGTCGAGCACCACCGTCTGGAGGATGGCCCACGCGAGCAGGCCGCCGACCAGCTCGATGAGCGGGTAGCGCGGCGAGATCCGCGCGCCACAGCAGCCAGCGCGACCGCGCAAGAGGAGCCACCCGAGCACCGGCACGTTCTGCCACGCGCGGATCGGCGCGCCGCACGCTGGGCAGCGCGAGCCCGGATGCGACAGGCTCTCACCGCGCGGCAGCCGATGGATGACCACGTTCAGGAAGCTGCCGAACGCGAGCCCGAGCGCCACGGCTACGCCGGCCATCAGCCAGTAGGGCAGGTCCACGAGCGCCGGCACGCGCGGAGTATACGAGGTTCGCTCAGCTCGGCGATGGACTCGCGGGCGCCGGCTCGGCGAGCAGCGCGTCGAGCTTGCCCGCCCGCTCGAGCGCGTGGAGGTCGTCGCACCCGCCGACCGGGCGACCGTTGATGAAGATCTGCGGCACGGTTCGCTGACCGGTCGTCTCGATGAGCCAGGCGCGCTTCTCGCGATCGCCGGACACGTCGATCTCGGTGAATGGCACCCGCTTCCGCTCGAGGAGCGCCTTCGCGCGGACGCAATACGGGCAATAGGGCGTCCGGTACATGATGACTTCGGCCATTTCGTCGATCCTAACGCTCGAACCCCCGCCCGTCAGCCCCCGACCGGCGGCGGAGGATTGTCGGGCCGGCGTGGCCGGCGTCGGGGTACCGTGCCGGCCATGGCAGGCGAGGCGACCACGCTCTCTCTCGAACGGTACTCGGCGGACGCCAAGGGGCTCGTCGCGGGCGCGCAGGCGCTCGCCGACGAGCGCAAGCACGCCGAGGTGCAGCCGCTCCACCTCCTCTACCGCGCGGTCGACCGTGCTCCGGGGGTGGTCGAGGTGCTGCGTCGCGCGGGCGCGCGCCCGGACGAGCTCCTGGCGGCGGCGGAGCGAGCCCTCGGCGAGCAGCCGCGCGGAGTCGAGCCGGCGTACTTGTCGGTCGCCATGCTCGACCTGCTCGAGCGCGCCCAGCGTGAAGCGGATCGCGAGCGCTCGGACACGGTGGGCGTGGAGCACCTCCTGAACGCGCTCTCCCAGGAGATCCGCGGACCGGCCGGCGATCTGCTCGGCGCCTTCGGGGTCGGCCCCGGCTCGCTTCGCCCACACATGGGCGGGCTCCAGGCGGTGGCGCGGAGCCAGCCGCGTCCGGCGTCGAGCGCCGCGGCGGCGGTGCCCGCCACGCGCGACCTGGTCGAGGAAGCGCGGCGCGGGCTCATCGATCCGGTGATCGGCCGTGACACCGAGCTCCGCCGGTTGCTCACCATCATCGAGCGCCGACACAAGAGCCACCCGCTCTTGGTGGGCGAGCCCGGCGTGGGCAAGGCGGCGGTGGTCGGCGCGCTGGCGCAGCGCATCGCCGGCGAGGACGTGCAGACGAGCCTCGCCGGCGCTCGCCTGCTCGAGCTCGACACCGGCACCCTCGTCGCCGGCGCGCGCTTGCGCGGCGAGCTCGAGGAGCGGGTCCGCAAGCTCATCGAGAGCGTGTCCGCCGCGAGCGGCGGCGAGGCGATCCTGTTCGTCCCTGGCATCGAGCAGCTCTTTGGGCAGGGCCCGGCCGGTTCCGGGATCGGCGAGCTGCTCCGCCCTGCGCTCGCGCGCGGGGAGCTTCGCCTGCTCGGTACCACCACGCCCGAGGGGCTCCGCAAGATCACCGAGCGGGACGCTGGGGTGCTGCGGCTCTTCACCACGCTCGAGATCGGCGAGCCGAGCGTCGACCAGGCGGTGGAGATCCTCCGCGGCATCGCGGGCCGCTACGAGCGGCATCACCAGGTCGAGATCAGCGAGAGCGCGGTGCTCGCTGCGGTGCGCCTCGCCAAGCGCTACCTCCAGGATCGCTTCCTCCCCGACACCGCGATCGATCTCCTCGACGAGGCCGCAGCCGCCAAGCGCGTCGAGACCGACGGCGTGCCGGCGGAGGTCGATGAGGCGATCGGCCGGCTCTCCTCGGTGGAGGCTCAGCTCGGCTCTCTCGAGCACACCGACGACGCATCGACGCGCGCCGCGCGCGAGCGCCTGCAGCGAGAGCACGACGCGCTCCTTCCACGCGTCCAGGCCATGCGCTCCGCGCTCGAGTCTCGCCGCGGAGCCGTCGCCGCGGTCCGGGCGCTGCGGAGCGAGCTCGACGCGGCGATGGCGGCTCTCGAGAGCGCACGCGCCACGAAGGACTTCGCCAAGCTCGGCGAGCTCGAGCACGTCACCATCCCGGACTTGAAGGCGCGCCTCGCCAAGGCGGAGGAAGCGGCGCGGAGCGCCGGCGTGGAAGACGCGTCTCGCACGCTCACCGAAGAGGACGTGGCCGCGACTCTCGCGGTGTGGACCGGGATCCCGGTCGCCAAGATGCTGGAGGGCGAGGCCGACAAGCTGCTCAAGATGGAAGCGCGCCTCGCCGCGCGCGTGGTGGGTCAGGACGACGCGGTCGCGGCCATCAGCCGCGCGGTACGCCGCGGGCGCGTCGGGCTCCGCGATCCGAAGAAGCCGATTGGCTCCTTCCTCTTCCTCGGCCCGAGCGGGGTCGGCAAGACGGAGCTCGCCAAGGCGCTCGCCGAATTCCTCTTCGACGACGAGGCGGCGCTCACGCGGCTCGACATGAGCGAATTCATGGAGCGGCACATGGCGCAGCGCCTGATCGGCGCGCCGCCCGGCTACGCCGACAGCGAGCAGGGCGGCTTCTTGACCGAGGCGGTGCGGCGGCGGCCCTACTCGGTGCTGCTCTTCGACGAGGTCGAGAAGGCGCACCAGGATGTCTTCAACCTCCTCCTCCAGTTGCTCGACGACGGACGGCTCACCGATGGGCGCGGCCGGCTAGCCGATTTCTCCAATACGGTGGTCATCATGACCAGCAACATCGGCTCCGATCGCATCCTCGACACGGAGCCGGGCCTGTTCGCCACGCCGGACGGTCGAGAGGCGCTACGAGACGTCTTGCTCGAGAAGTTGAACCAGTTCTTCCGCCCGGAGTTCTTGAACCGGATCGATGACGTGGTCGTATTCCGGCCGCTCTCACGCGAGGATCTGCGGCTCATCGTCGAGATTCAACTCCGCGGGCTGGGCAAGCTCCTCGTCGATCGCGGCGTCACCATCGAGGTCGACGAGCGCGCCAAGGACCGCCTCGTAGCGCTCGGCTACGAACCGGCGCTCGGGGCCAGGCCGCTGAAGCGAGCCATCCTACGAAGCATCCAGGATCCCCTGGCGGAGGCGATTTTGGCTGGCGGGTACGGAGCCGGCTCGACGATCCGGGTCGGAGCGGAGGGCGACGGCTTCAACTTCATGAAGACGCCGAAGACCGAACGCTGACGCGCTGCAGCGGACGCGTGTCGGTGAGCCGCTCCGCTCTCGAATCGGGGGCCTGGTTGACTTCGGAGCATGACTTGCGCCAAAATCAAGCGCGGAGGCTTGTCTCATGAGTCAGAGCGAAGTCAGTCGACGTTTCGTGGTCGGTGCCATCGGAGTCGGAGCCGCGACCGCCGCGGCCTCGGTGGCGAGCGGCGCGCTTGCCAAGCCCGTCATCGGTCACGCCGCGGCGAACGCGCCCGGCGAGCGAGCCCAGGGCCGCGAGGCGACCACCCCTCAGCCGGGCGAACCGATCGAAGCGCTCGTCGCGCCGCTCCGTCCAGGTGACAAGCTCGATCGCTGGACCGTCGAAGCGCTCCACCCTCTCGCCGGCGGTGCCGCGAGCGTGGTCCTCCGCGACGCGGCGGGGCAGCGCTTCCAACTCGATCTCTGCGCTCGCGACGAGAGCTCCAGCGCGAGCGGCCCCGGGCGGACGGCGCACTTCGAGATCCTCCTCGCGAACCACGGTGACGGGCAGACCTCGACCGTGGAAGACCACGGGCTCGCCGCGATGGCGCTCGCGGAGGTGGTTCGCATCAACGAGCATCGAGTGGAGCGCGGCGGGTTCGCGACGCTCGCCGAGCGGAAGGCCTCCCACCACGCACGCGTCCACGTCTGACGCCTCCAGGACTTTGCGTGCACCGGATCGAGCTCGGCTATCGCTGCAACAACGCCTGCGTGTTCTGCGGGCAGGGGCGGCTGCGCGAGCTCGACCCACCGCCGGCGGACGAGCTCGAGGCGAAGGTCGATGAGCTACCGCCAGGCGTAGGGGTTGCGTTCGTCGGGGGCGAGCCGACGCTGTCGGAGTCTCTGCCTCGGTTGATCGCGCGGGCGCGCGCTCGCGGTGCGCGCCCGGTGCTCGTACAGACCAACGGCAGGCGGCTGGCGGTGGCGGGCTATGCCGCCTCGCTGGTGGCTGCCGGGCTCGATGGTCTCGAGGTCTCGCTGCACGGCGCGAACGCCGCCATGCACGACTATCACACCGGGGTCGAGGACAGCTTCCGCCAGACGGTGGCCGGCTTGAGGCGGGCGTCCGCCGAGCGCCTGAGGTTCGTGACGACGACCGTCGTCACACGCTCGAACTTTCGCCACCTGACCGAGATCGTCCGAGTAGCGCACGCCCTCGGCGCGCGAGCCGCTCGCTTCGACGTGGTGGTCGAGGCCGGCAACGCAGCGCGGAACGCGCCGCGCGTGGTGCCCGCCTGGCCGATGCTCCGTCCTCACCTCGCGCGTGCGGTCGAGCTGGCGCACGGCCTCGCGCTCGAGTGCGTCGCGCCGGCGCTCGGCGTCGACGCGACGAGCGCGGCCGATTGGTACGCGGGGCCCGGGGTCTTCGAGCCGGTCGCGGCGGAGACGCCTCCGGGCGAGGTCCACGTGACACTTCCCTTGCGACGGCGCGCTCTCGGCGCTCTCCACGGTCCGATTCAAGGGCGTTCTCACTGATAGAGGTACCCGATGGCTCGCTTCTCGAACATTGGTCGTCGAATTCTCGCGGTTGGCGCTGGCGCGACGCTGCTCAGCGCGCTGGCGGGGGGATGCGCGTCCGGCGGTGAGACGGACGAGGGGGGCTACACGGGTGGTAGCGGCGGAGCGAGCGCCAGCGGCGGCGTCGCCGGCGCGGACGGCTCGACCGACGGAAGCAGCGGAGGCACGGGCGGCGGCACCGGGGGCACCGGGGGCGTGGGCGGTCAGGCTGGCGGTGGCGGCCAGGCTGGTGGCGGCGGTCAGGCTGGTGGCGGCGGTCAGGCTGGTGGCGGCGGTCAGGCTGGTGGCGGCGGTCAGGCTGGAGCGGCCGGTGCAGGCGGGGTCGCCGGTCAGGCGGGCGCTTCCGGTGCGAGCGGTACCGGCGGGAGCGCCGGCTCCGGCGGCGCGTGCAACTCCTGCTCGTGTCGTACCGAGGTGTGCAACGGTCTCGACGACAACTGCAACGGACAGATCGACGAAGGCAACCCGGGCGGCGGTGGCGACTGCACGGTCTCGGGAGCCAGGGGCGTCTGCGCGGAGGGCACCACTCAGTGCAAGAACGGCATGCTCATCTGCGT
The DNA here is from genome assembly GCA_035063585.1 of Polyangiaceae bacterium. Lineage (GTDB taxonomy): Bacteria > Myxococcota_A > Polyangia > Polyangiales > Polyangiaceae > JAPSGB01. The sequence continues at coordinate 63,667 of JAPSGB010000018.1, read as the reverse complement.
GTCGAAGAACCAGCCGTCGCCCGAGACCTGCGACGGTCTCGACAACAATTGCAACGGTTCGGTCGACGAAGGCAACCCGGGCAGTGGCGTCAACTGCAACACCGGCGCGCAGGGTGTCTGCGCGTTCGGAACTACGGCCTGCCAGAGCGGTAAGGTCGAGTGTATCCAGAAGTCGTTACCCTCGTCCGAGATGTGCAACGGCCTCGACGACAACTGCGACGGTCAGGTCGATAACAACCCGACCGATCCGCAGCTCGGTACCGACTGCCAGGTGTCGGGTCAGAAGGGCGTCTGCGCCGTGAGCAAGTGGGTCTGCGCGGGCGGGCAGCTGAGCTGTCCGCAGATGAACTATCCGGGCTCCGAGAGCTGCAACAGCCTCGACGACAACTGCGACGGCAACACCGACGAGGGTCTGAACAACGTCCCGTGCATGACCGCTCAGCCGGGGGTGTGCGCGACCGGCCACTCGCTGTGCAGCGCCGGTACGCTGAGCTGCGTCCCCGACAACAGCGCGACCCAAGAGCTCTGCGACGGCAAGGACAACGACTGTGACGGCTCCTCGGACGAGGACGATCCGCGCACCATGTGCATCCGCGGCTGCGCTGGAGGCTCGACCCTCCCGCACGTGACCTCCATCCAGTGCAGCGGGAGTTGCCAGATCGGCGGTTGTGACCTCGGGTGGTACGACAACAACGGCAACTACTGCGACGGCTGCGAGGCCAAGAGCTGCAGCCAGAACCCAACCCCGAACAACTGCGCGACCGCCAGCGCGCTGGCGGTCGGGTCGCCGTTCACCGGCCAGCTACTCAGCGTGAACGACGCCGCGTACTTCGTGGTGACCTTCTCGGGGGCCTCGCCGGGTGTGAACTCGGTGCGGAAGATCGAGCTGACCCAGGGCTCCACGGACTACCGGATGGACGTGCTCTCGAGCTGCCCGAGCACCCCGATCAGTTGCCCCCAGGCGGGGGGGGTGCTCCCCGGCGGTAGCGTGGGCAGCGGCAGTGGTATCATCACGTGGTCGATGAACTTCACGAATGCCATCGCGTGCGGCCTGGGGAGCGGCCTCGGGGCGTGCACGAACAACTCGCTCGTGCCAGCATCGATCTGGGTGAAGATCACCCGCACCAACGTCACCGGCGGCGGGGGAACCCCCGAGTGCAATCAGTTCACCGTCGTGGCGAGTCAGTAACCCAGAAATTCGAACCGTCATGCCCAACGTCGACAAGACCATCGACACCGATACCCTCGTCCTCGAGTTCGACGAGGCGCTCTACCCGAAAGACGCCATCTACGGCGCCGCCTACATCTTCATCGATCGCTGCTATGTGCACTTGGACCGCCCGTCACCCTCGCGCGTGTCGGTTCGAATGAAGCTCAAGCCGGGCGTCGAGCGCGAGCTCGGCGAGCTCGCGGGCGAGTTCGAGAACGAGCTGCTTGGTCAGGCGTGGCGGCGGCAGATCGTCGAGGAGAATCGGCAGCTCATCGAGCAGGTCACGACGCAGGCCCTCGCGGGCGCTGCCGGGCCGCCCGGGCTCGACGATCTCCTGGCGATGGACATCGACGACGAGACGGCCTTCGAGGATCCGCTCGGAATCGCGATGAGCTGGGAAGACAAGTACAAGAAGAAGGGCAGCGACGTGAAGATGAAGGCTGGCGATGAGGCCTCCTCGGAGCCAAGCGAAGACGGAGGGTCGGTGCCCGCCGACAAGCACTGATGACCGAGCTCCGCTTCCGCGCCGATCTCTACTCGGGCTTTGCCGTCGACGCCGCGGTGAAGGTCTATGCCGATTACGCGAAGTTCGAGCTCGAGCAGAAGGATGGCGTCTATTTCGTCAAGCTGACCTCCACCGGAGACGCTGACGAGGCCATGATCGCAGAAGAGTTCTCCAACTACGCGCTCGGTACCACCATCGAGCAGCACCGCACCGGAATGGGCTAGAGCCGCACGGCATCGACGGGAGGCGCACATGAGCACGCGAAGAGGAAACCCCGGGAACCTGCCGAGCTTCACCCGCAGCGCGCGCGGGATGCTCAGCAAGTCGGAAGACGCCGTCATCGACAAGGCTCGAGACAACTGCGATCAAGCGCCAGGCGTCGACGGTGACAGCGGCGGCGTCATTCCCGCCCAGCACTGCTCGCACGGCAGCCACGGCAGCCACGGCAGCCACGGTAGCCACGGCAGCCACGGCAGCCACGGCAGCCACGGCAGCCACGGCAGCCACGGCAGCCATGGCAGTCACGGTAGCCACGGCTCCTGGTAGATCTGCCGTAACGTCACAATTTTGCTATCCTTGCCTCGTGGGCGCGATCGATCTTCGAGATCCGGTCCCCGCGAGGGGCGATGTCATGACGCGCTCGAACTCCTTCAATTTCGAGCCAGTCCTCGACGTCCCGCGCAGCGCTCGGGGAGCGTGTCCGCTGCGGAGCGGAGGCGCGCCGCTCGCGCGTGTCGAGCCGCTCCGTGACGTCTTCGTGCGGCTCCGCGATCGGATGCGCCTCCACCGCACCGCGACGACCGATTTCTCTCCCGGAGAGGTCGCGGACACAAAATACGAGTTCGGGCAGCTCTACGTCGACATCTCGACCAAGCTCGCCCCGGACGACTTCTCCGCCGATCTGCGCAAGCTCGAGCTAGACGCCGAGTGTCGTGACTGCGAGCTTCGCGAGCGCTGCCCGGGCTGCTTCCACGCCGTCTCGGTCGATGTGTTCCAGCGCGATGACGCGCGGGTGCGCGAGTTGCTCCGTTCCCTCGACGGGGACGTACTCGACGTCGGCTGCGGCGAGGGCCCATACCTCGACGCGCTCACGCCGCGCGCGATGACGGGCAAGGTCCGCTACCTCGGGCTCGATCCGGACGCCGGTCGGATCGCGGTGCTAAGGTCGCGCTACCCCTGGGCTGACTACCAGGTGGGGGAGCTCGACGCGCTGGGCGAGGCGCCCGCGCGCTTCGACCACGCGCTCATCCTGAGGAGCTATAACCACCTGCCGGACCCAGACGCGACGCTTCGCTCGGTCATCACCAGGCTCCGCGTGGGAGGGACGCTGCTCGTCGTGGACAACGTGGCGTTCGGGTTGGTGCGGACGCGCGCGCAGGTGGCGCGCGCCGAGGCGAGCTCGGCGAGGTTCGAGCACTTTCGCAATGACTCTACCCGCGAGGTCGACGCGCTGCTCGCCCGAGCCCCGCTCGCCCTCCTCGAGCGGCGAGAGATCGCACCCTCGACCAGCAACCAGTGGCTACTTCACTATCAGAGACTCCCGGAGACACGCGAATGATTGCGGAACACGACGCCGTCGCTCCGAATACCCTGACCTCCGCCGCGGACGATCTCGAGAAGGTCGAGGATCACGAGCAAGCCGCCCACGAGAAGAGAAATTGGGTCCGGCTCAGCTACGATTGCAACAACCACTGCTCGTTCTGCCTCGACACCATGGCGCACAACGGCACCATGCGCGCCAATCTGGACATCAAGGTCCAGATCATCGAGGGGCGAAAGAAGGGCGCGGCGCGCCTCATCCTGAGCGGAGGCGAGCCGACCATGCACCCGAACTTTCTCGACTTCGTGAAGCTCGGGAAGCGAGCGGGTTATCCCAAGGTGCAGACGGTGACGAACGGCAGGATGTTCGCGTACCCCGACTTCCTCGAGACGGCCGCGCGAAACGGGCTCGACGAGATCACGTTCTCTCTCCATGGGCACACCCCGAAGCTCCACGATGCGCTGGTCGGGACGCCGGGCGCGTTCGTAGAGGAGACGGCCGGGCTCAAGGCCGCGCTCGCCGACGGTCGGTTCATCGTCAACGTCGACATCGTCATCAACAAGCAGAACGTGAAGCATCTCCCCACCATGCTCGATACCTTCATCGGCTGGGGCGTGAAGGAGTTCGACCTCCTCCACATCATCCCGTTCGGGAGCGCGTGGGGGAAAGCTCGAGAGCATCTGTTCTATGACCTCGAAGGGAACGAGGAGTCCCTCCGCGAGGCGTTCGAATACTCGCGTCGTCCTGACATCCATATCTGGCTCAACCGCTTTCCGCCGCCCTTCACCGAGGGTTTCGAAGAGCTCATCCAAGACCCGCACAAACTCCACGACGAGGTGAGGGGACGGCGCGAGGAGTACGACAAGTACCTCGCTACCGGAGAGCCGCTGCATTGCCGGCAGCCGGAGCGCTGTCACTACTGCTACTTGAGCCCCCTCTGCGACACACTCGACGCAGTCATCGAGGAGCGCAGGCTCGGCGAGGTGGACGTCCTTCGGCTCGAGGATCCAGCGCCGGCCCCGGGCACCCTCCCGAGCGCGAAGGTGGTGCGGGTGGTCGCGGGTTCCGTCGAGCGCGCGCTCGAGCTCGCGAAGCTCGCGAAGGCGCCCGCGCTCTGGCTCGAGCTCACCGACTACACGGGCCTCGCCAACGCGCTCGCCGGTGACGGCACGCTCGGCGGGAAGCATCTCGAGCGCTGCTACGTGAGCAGCTGCGAGGAGCTCACGCGGCTCGTCGAGGTCCCGGGTGATTTCACGGTCGCCGTCTACGCGAACAAGGGCACGGCGGACGCCTTGCGTCGCCTCGGCTCGACCGCGCCGCGCCTCATCGTGGTGCAGCCGAACTACGAGCGGGTGACGGAGCAACGGCGCAATGACGTGGACGTTCGCGCGCTCCTCGCCGCGCTCCCCCCCGAGGTCGAGACCGAGAACATTCCCCCGTGCATCGGAGGCCGTGAGCCGCTGGCGATTGGCTCAGCGCTCGATGCGGGGATGCTCGGGCTCGACGCCAAGCTCGAGATGACGCACTTCACGCACCGCTTCGTGGCAGATCGCTTCTACACCAAGAGCCGCCGCTGCCAGACCTGCAAGTATGACTCGACATGCCCTGGCGTTCACATCAACTTCGTGCGCGCGCACGGCTACGCCGCGCTCGAGCCGGTGGTCGACGAGGAGCCCGAGCTCGAGAAATAGCGTCACTGCGCCGGTAGCTTGGAGCGCACCGAGGTGAGCGGCGCGTTCGGAAACGCGCGCGCAAATCCCTCCGAGACCCCGCGACACCGCTCGACGAGCGCGCAGCCGCTACACTCCGGGATCCGGCGGAAGTCCGCGGACGGTGGGGTGTCGAGCACCATGAGCCCCTCGAGCGCGCGCGTGTCGGAGAACGCGCACGGAGGGACGATCACGTCCGCGACCTGAGTCACGCCGAGGCCAGCGCTGTCGGCCGCCTCCACGAAGCGGACGAGCGGACGCTCACCTGGACCATCCGTGCGCGCGTGGGGGAGCGTGCCCTCCGACGGGAAGAAGCGGAGCGCGAGCCCGCGAGCCGAGGGGAACAGGAGCTCTGCCAGCTCGACGAAGCGCGGCAGCTCTGCGAGCGTCTCCCGAGCGACGGGAATCACCGGTTGGACCTCGAGCCCCGAGCCTTCGATTGCCGGCGCGGCGCGGAAGAGCAGCGCCGCGGCTCCTGCTACGCGCGCGATGCGGTCGATCGGCTCGCGATCCCAGGCCGGGAGGAACGGCAGCACTCGTGTGAGACCGGCCTCGCGGAGCGCGGTCATCCGCGCCGTATCGAGCCCGAGCGCGTTCGTCTCGAGCGCGATGCTCGAGTATCCGCACCGCCGCGCAGCTCGCACGGCGAACATCAGCGAGGGCGAGAGCAGCGGCTCGGCGCCCCCGAGGGTCACCGCGCTCTCGCCGGTCTTCCGCCCGTCGAGCAGCCGCTGTGCGAGCTCCTCGCGGGGCGGTGGCGGAGCCTCGTCTCCATGGTCGTAGTAGGTGCAGCCGAGGTTCGAGCGCGAGCCGAGGGCCAAGGTGAAGCGCCGGCGTCGCGGGCGGCCGAGGCCGGGTCGGACGGCGCGCCGGGCGCGGCGAGGAGCGTGAAAAGTCTCGGCGTCGACCTCGGTGCCGTGCGTCTCGACCTCCGCGATCGCGTCACGGAGCAACGTGAGCTCACGGGAACCCCGCGGATAGTGATCGGCGGCCGCGGCCAGCAGCCGATACACGGCCTCCACCTTCGCGTCGATGAACCGCCAGGGGACCTCCTTCGAGTAGCCGAGGCGGATCGACATGTCGAACTCTTCATCGTCGTACCCCGGGGCGAGGAGCCCCTCGGCGCGAGCTTTGTAGAAGAGAGGTACCGTCGGGTAGAGCCGGAGCTTGCTCAAGGTGGCTTCCGAGCGAAACTCCCAGAACCGAGTGCGCTCCATCCACTCGCAATTTTCCACGAGCTCGGCCATGGTCGTCCATGGGGTGAACAACATGAAGCCGTGCGCGGAGCTCCGCGAGGCCGTGAACGTCCCGGGGAACGCCGCCTCGAGCTCGCGCATGATCTCGATGGCCTCGACTTGAACCTCCACACGCGTGCCCTTATTGAAGAGATCGAGCGCGGTCTGCGAGAAGCTTTCGATGCCGACCAGGTAGAGGTTCACCAATAGGCCGCGCTCGGCGGCTACCACGAGCGCCTCGCGGAGATGTGCTTGCTCGCGGACGATCTCGTCCGTGCGCGCGGTCACGAAGAACTCCAGCCGCTGACCGCGGCGCGCGGAGCCGCGCGAGATCTGATCGGCGCGCACCAGGAAGCGCTCGAGGAAGCGAAAGACGGCTCGCTCGAGCAGGATGAAGCGCGAGTGCGGCGCGCGCCTGGCTATGTACTCGAACTGGTGGAGGAGCCCCCGCATGGTCGGCTCCGCGGGAGCGCCCTCGTAGTCGCCGCCCTCTTCGCAGAACGAGCACCCGCGCGCGCTCGCCGAGTCCGGGAGCTCGAGCCCTTCGAAATGAGGGTTGTCGTCGAGCCGCTTGCCATACGGGCACCCGGGGTTCACGCACAAGTGCCAGACGTCGCTCGCCGGCCGGTGCTCGCCGTCCGGCACGACGTACTGCGTGGTTGGCCAGAAGGAGTCCTCATCGATGCGCGCCCTCTGCGCCAACGGCTCCGCGAGGGCGTGGGAGCTCCAGCCACCATCGCTCTTGTGTGAGAGGAGCTCACGAACCTCCGGATCCTCCTCTCCCTCGCACCAGAGCCTGAAGAATCGGCAGAACGCCTGGCGGGATGCCGAGGTCAGCACGAAATCGAAGGGGACGGCGGCGCCCGAGAACCGGCTGTCGATGAGCACCTGGAGCATCCCCGCGCGGCCGAGTCGCGAGACGACCCCGTCGTCGAACGCCATGTTCCAGACGGCGGCCGTGAACTGATGGTCGAGTAAGTACCGTTCCAGACGAAGGTATGATCTCTCCCAGGTCTCCGGCCTCTCGCGATCGACGTACAGCCGGACGAGCTCGTTCGACACGCCGAGCCGTGTCAGATCGCCCGACGCCATCGCGAGCGTCATCGTGTCCATGTAGTCGATGAGCGACCGGTGAAGATCTACCAACGCGACCCGCGCCGGGCGACGAGCCGCGCCCCCGAAGCGGAGGAGGACAGGAAGGTCCAGCGGACCCGCGCGCCGCTCGCGGTAGGTCGCTTGCCCCCCGCGCCTGATCTCGACCGAGCTCGGTCGAAGCACGAGCTCGTCGCCGCTCTCGAGCGCCGCTCGGAGCGCGTCGTCGGAGAGCATGGAGGAGTCTGCCCTCGCGTAGCGTACTCCGCCCCAAGTGGCCGCGTCGTCCGGGCGCGGCTCGAGGCGAACCAGCCCTCGTGGCCCGAGGACGAGCACCGGCGCACACATTCGCGCCCACCGCGCGTGCCAGACACTCGGCTCTCGTCGTTCGAGCTCGTGCGCGGTGCGTCGCGCGAGCTCCAAGCTCGCTCCGCACCCGTAGCTGCACGGTACATGACTGATGAGCTCGTCGTTTCCGGCGAGGTTGAGCAGAGGCTCTAGAGTGCCCTTCGTCGCGAACAACGGCCGCAGGAACACCAGCGACTGGTCCGGAAACTCCCGCCCTGCGATGTAGGCCTCGACGCAGCAGCTCGGATATCCGAGCGCCGCGCCGATGCTGCGAATGGCCGCCGCCTTGTCGCTGCTCTGCGCGTGCGGGTCGCGTTGGCGATGCGACCACTCGCGCAGCTCGGCGAGGAGCGCCTCGTTCGGACCGACGAAGAGCGAGGTGGCGAGCTCCGCCTCGACGCCCGCGTAGGAGGGCGTCGGCTCCCGGTCCGGGAGTACCGAGAGCCCACGACGCGCTGCCTCGGCGCGCAGCCAGGCCTCCAGCTCGGGGCCAGCGTGCTCGACCTTGAGCGCGGACTTCAGCCCGAGCTCGAGCTGGAGGAGCTCTTGCTCGACCTTCGTCACCGGACCGATCGCGTGCACGCGGGCCGAGTCTATCACGTGACGTCGGGCTCGCTCGCCTCGCCGCCCGCGATCCAAGCGGCCGCATGCTCGAGATCCGCGAAGCGCCAGGAGGGTCGCGCAGGGTGCCTGCCGTCGCGCCCGCCCTGCCCGGTGGCGACCGCGGCCGCCGCGAGGCCGGCGTTGTGCGCGAGCTGCAGGTCGACCGACGAGTCGCCCACGACGAGCGCACGCCAGGCCGGGACCGCGAGGTCGCGCAGCGCGTCGGCGACCATGCCCGTGGCGGGCTTGCGACAGCGACACGGGCCCCGCAGCGCCGCCACGCCGCCGGGGTGATGAGTCTCCGGGTGATGTGGGCACGCGTAGATGGCGTCCAGCGTCGCTCCCTCTCGAGCGAGAAGCTCGCGGAGACGATCGTGAATTTCCTCGAGCCCACTCGGCGTGCAGAGTCCGCGCGCGACGATCGCCTGGTTGGTGACCACTGCCACGCGGAGCCCGGCCTGATTCAGCGCCCGTACGCCGGCCGCGGCTCCGGGGAGGAGGCTCAGTCGCGCTCGGCGATCCACCAGCGGCGGCGCCTCGGGCGACAAGACCCCGTCGCGATCGAGCAACGCGATGTCCGCGCGTCGCCGGGTCCTCCCGGCTCGCACGTCGGCGTCCACCGCGGACAGGCGCTCTGGCGTCCCGATGTCGCGCACGTACTCGGAGGAGAGGTAGCCGTGAACGCTCGCCCTCGCGTCGATCAACGCCGGTAGCACCTCGCCGTAGAGGTCGCACGCGCGATCGCGAGGGATGTAGTCGAGCAGCGAGCGGTGAAACGCACCCACCGCCGAGTTGGTGAGCGCCGCGGCGCTCACGACCGCGCCTGGCGGACGCGCGGGGCCACGCGGCAGCCACGCGATCACCCGCTGCGCGTCGTCGACGGCCAGCACGTCGCTGTCCTCGGGGTGGCTCGATCGGTGGACGAGCAGCGTCCCGAGCCCGCCGCGCGCGCCGGCGGCTCTCGCGAAGGTGCGAAAATCAAGGTCAGTGAAGAGATCTCCGTAGACGAGGAGGAAGCGCTCCCGCAGCTTCTGCTCGATCTGGAGGAGCGCGCCGGCAGTGCCTCGCGGCTCCTTTTCGACAATGAGCTCGACCCGGAGTCCGCGAGGCGTGACGCTCGGCAGCGCCCGCGCGAGATGCTCCGCGCGGTGTCCTGCCACGAGCAGCACCTCTTCCGCGCCGGACCGACCCAAACCCTCGAGGAGATGCCCGAGGAGCGGCTCGCCCGCGATGGGCGCGAGCGGCTTGGGCGTCTCGCCGAGGACGCGCTGCAGCCTGAGCCCCTGCCCGCCGCAGAGCACGACCGCTTGGCCAAGTCCCTCCCGCGCGCTCATCGCCACGCGCCGAGCAGCCTCCCGTAGACGGCGCCACGCGCGGTGTTCCACGCGAGGCGGCGCGCGGTTCGCCAGGTGAAGCACTGCGACTCTCCAGCGAGGCGCGGATGATGGGATACCGGAACTTGGACGATGCGTGCGCCACTCCGCTGCGCCTTGTAGAGCGCCTCCACCATGATGAAGGCCTCGGCGTAGTAGGTGCTTGGGGTGTAATCGGTAACGAGCCTCCGGCGCATCAGCTTGAACGCGCAGTCGATGTCCGTGAGCTCGAGCCCGAGCAGGAGGCGGATCGCGCGATTGTAAGCGGCGCTCGTGAGCTCTCGCTTCCACCCCTCGGCTCGGCTCGTCTTGTACCCGATGACGGCGTCGGCCCCCGCTCTCGCCGCCTCGATGAAGCGCGGCAGCTCGGCGACGTCATACTGCATGTCGCCGTCGGTGAAGCCGACCCACTCGTAGCGGGCGGCCGTGAGCCCACTCCACACGGCCTGCCCATATCCTCGGTTTTCCGGGTGATGGATGGCGCGGATCCGGGGATTCCTTGCGGCGAGCTCGTCTGCGATCCGTCCCGAGCGGTCCGGGCTCGCGTCGTCGACGATGATGATCTCGTGCTCATCGCAGACTTCGCCGAGCACCTCGTCGAGCCGCCGAGCGAGCGGCTCGACCGTCGCCTCGTCGTGGTAGGCCGGGAAGAAGAACGAGATCCGCATGGCTACGGAGTCACCTGCGCTCGCGCTGGCGAGAGGCGCTCGAGGTGGTAGGGGATGTCGGTGGATGAGCGCGCGTACCACGCGACCTTGCGAGCGTAAGTCGCGACATCGCCGCCGGCCTGGTGCTGATCGAGGACTCTCAGACGGACCTCAGCGGTACGGAGCCGCGCCGGCTCCTCGCCGAGCGCCGCTTGGAAGTAGGCGGGCCAGTCATGGCGGAGCGTGAGCTCGGGCGCGACCGGACCGGAAGGGCGCGGGACCAGCGCGCGCTGATAGTCGACGAGCTCCGACAGTAGCGCGGCATCGAGCGTGAGCTCGTTTGCGCGCCCGAGCTCGAGGACGAGCGCACGGAGTTCCTCGAAGAGCGCGTCGAAGTCCTTCGAGGCGAGGAGGAACGCGGCCTCTTCGACCGGCCACACGACGTTGCCGAACTCCGGGAAGGTGAGCCGCTCGGCGCGCCCCTCGGTGAGCGAGCGATAGTAGGCGCGAGTGAACCCGAGCACGGCCGCGAGCCTCGGGAACGCCTCCGAGTCGGTCGCTCGGCGCACGAGGTGTTCGTAGAAGTCGCGATAGCGAACCCCGTGCTCGTGGTGGAGGTAGATGGCGATGAAATGCCCAACCTTCTGATAATGAAGGACGTTCACGAGGACGGTCGCGGTGTTCGTCTCGATCCAACTCTCTCTTGGCATGGTTCGCGTGGCGACCACTACCCGTTCGTATTCGGGGATGCTGGTGTCGCGGATGGCGTCCGCTCGCATATGGCGCTCGAGGATGGGGTTCTCGACGGTCACGAGGCCGTGCTCGGCCTGGTAGGCCGGATCTGCCATCGCTGAGCCGACCAGCAGCGTGCAGGTATAGACGTGCACGTTGTCGTGCTGGCCGAGCGACATCAAGCGGTCGAGCCCGTCCAAGAACGAGTCGTAGGTCTCCCCCGGGAGCCCCACGATGAGATCGCAGTAGGTTGGCATGTTACGCTTCCCGGCCTCGCGGCGAAGCTCGAGATAGGTGGAGAGCTTGATGTTCTTTCTGCCGATGGCCGCGAGCGTGCTCTCGTCGAGCGACTGCATGGTCAGGCTGAGCCCCATGTCGAGGCCCTCGCTGCGTAGCGTCTCCATGACGTCGACCACGCGCTCCGAGGCATTCTTGGTAGAGAAGACCCGAAATTTTCGGGGAAACCCGCTCCGACGCTTGGCCGCGACCACGCTCTGCGCGATCTCGAGGTCTCGCTTCTTGATCCCGAAATTCGCGTCCGCGCAGAGGACATAGTCGATTCGATGGTCCTCGAACCAGGCGAGCTCGGCGAGCAGGCGTCTCATGTCGAACTCGCGAACGCGGGTGTTTACCGCCGAACCCCAGTAGCAGAACGCGCACTCGAACGGGCAGCCTCGGTTCGTCTCCCAGAGCCCGATGAGTGAACGGCCTCCGCTCAAGAGATCCTCGAAATCTCCCCGAAGGAACGGTGACGGCAGCGCATCGAGGTGCTCGATGCGTGGGCGACGCGGCGCGACCGACGCGCCGCGCGCGGTACGAGTCGTCACCCCGTCCACCGTCTCGAGCGCCGCTCCTCGCGCCAGCGCTCGAAGCAGCTCCGTAAAGGTGAGCTCACCCTCCCCATGGACCGTCACGTCGAGCGGCCCGTCGGCGACCAACGCTCTCGAGTCTTCCGGGATCTGGGGGCCGCCCGCCACGATGAGCACGTTCGGGTACAGCGACTTCAGCCTCTTCGCGAGCGCCAGGCTGTACTCCCAGTTCCAAATGTACGTGGAGAGACCAACCACGGCTGGCGCCTCGATTCGCGTCCCTACCTCGCTCAGATCGAAGCGTTCGTTGATGATGGGCGCGAAGCAAAACGCGGCACCGACCTCGGGATCCGAGGCGGCGGACGCGCGCAACATCCCGGCGGCGAGCGGGAGGTAGATACTGTCGGCGAAGACGTTGCATATCTGGATGAGATAGACACGCCGGCCGAATTCCGAGGTCACTCCGTGATTCTATCCCGACGCCCGAGCGCTCTCAAGCCGACCCCCGTCGCCGGCGAACACGCGGTGCATGAGCTCGATGATGCGCTGGGCGTCCCGTTCGTCGCGAGCGCGCCCGGCCGCGATGATGCTCTCGTCATCGCGGTGAGCGAGCGCTCGCTCGATGCCGAGTGCGAGCGCCTCCGCGTCGTCCGGTCGCACCAGAAACCCGGACCGGCCGTCTTCGATGTAGTCGCGCAGCGCGGGCACGTCGCTGGCGACCACGAGCGTGCCGACGCGTTGTGCGGCGGCGAGCGTCTGCTGGCCGCAGCTCTCGGTGGTCGGAAGCAGCGGGAGCACGAGCACGCCCGCGTGGGCCACCGCGCCGATGAACGTGTCGAGTGGGACCAGCCCGTGGTAGCGGAGGTGCGGCGACTCTACCCGCTGGTTCCGCTCGAGATCCGTGAGCACGTGGACGGGCGCCGGCAAGAGCGCGGCGGCTCGTGCGAGGGTGGGAAGATCTCGATGGTTGGTGCCGGCCAGGAGCACCTGGCCTCGCAGGCTCTCGAGGGTCTGCGGGAGCGCTGCGCGCCGGCCGGCGACGAAGGCAGGCGTCGAGTCGGGGAAGAAGCCGGTCTGGATGGCGCTCGTCGTTGGGATGTAGCTCGAGCGCTCGTCGGGCACGCCGAGCGCGGTGAGCTGCTCGCGATGCGCCGAAGTGGTGACGATCCAGTGAAGGCTTGGGTCCGCGGCCACCACCGCTAGCGGGTCCTCGCCATAGTGAGCTCGTATCAACTCCCGAAGCGGCCCCGCGCGGCGGAAGAGCTGCACGGTGTTGACCAGCCAGCGCTTGCGCGCGAGCCCTCGCCGCCGCCGGACGTACTCGAGCAGCACCGTCTCCGGTTCCTCGGCCACGACGCCGTCGAAGGCCTCGAGTTCCTCGAGGGCGCGCTCGAGCGCTTGGCGATGGATGACGGGGCGGGCGTCGGGTGCGTCGCGAAAGCGTACGAGCGCCTCGAACGTGAAACTCGAATAGGTAAGATCCATGCCCAGCCACTCGAAGCGCCGGCCAGCGTACCGCCCTCGGCCCTCGTTGGTGACAAGCAGGATCCGCATCGCCTCGCGCGCCCACACTACCACGCGCATCGAAGGCGCGTGAGCCGTCGCCCCGCGAGCGGCGGTCCTTGGACCAGCGGAGAGCGCGGGTGCCGGTGCAGGCGGCCGGCTCGCGACCGGGTGCGCTCCGGTGTAGACTGCGCGTCTTCGACGCCTCCTCGTCAGCTCGACCCATGCTCGCTCGCCCCGACCTCCGGCTGAAGATCGTCGAGAACAAGGCCGAGACGCTCTCCATAGCGATCCGTCGGCGCGGCGAGATCTTCCTCAAGATGAGCCGCGCCTCGAACAATCATTGCCGGTTCTGCAACGACGCGCCCTTTCAGGACGGCACGTTCTGGGACTTCGAGGCGATGACCGCGATGATCGACGAGGGTCTCGCACAGGGCGTCCGTCGGGTCTTCCTCTCAGGAGGTGAGCCGACCATCCACCCGCGCTTCCTCGACGTCATCGCTTACGCGCGCGACCGCGGCGCCGAGCGCGTGACGGTCATCACCAACGGTCGCATGTTCGCCTATGAGTCGTTCGCGAAACGCGCGGTCGCGCGCGGGCTCAGCGAGGCGTTCGTGGCCGTGCTCGGCCGCGACGCGGCGACGCACGACCACCTCAGCCAGAATCCCGGTTCCTTCGAGCAGACGCGCGCGGGTATCCAGAATCTACTCGCGACCGGGCGCTGTCGCGTCAGCCTCTCGACGGTCGTGAACAAGGTCAACGTGAGCCAGCTCTCCGAGCTGTTGACCTTGATTCCGGGGGTAGCGGGCCTCACCGCGGTGAGGGTCGCGCCGGCTGGGCGCGCGCTCTTCGAGTCTCTCGATGAGCTCGGGCTCGATGATGAGGCCGCCCGTCCGCATGTCGCGCAGGCGCGGAGCGTCGCCGAGGCGCTAGGCCTCGAGTTTCGCCCGAAGCTCTTCCCTGCCGACTACTTCGAGGGGTTCGAGACGGAGTACGTCCATCACGAGGAGTATCTGCCGGAGATCAAGGACACCGAGCTTCGCACCCGACTCTTCAGCCGGTTTGCCGAGGCTGGAGAGGACATTCTCTGCCGCGGTGAGGCGTGCCGAGTGTGTTATCGGCGTCCGTTCTGCGACGCGCTCTACGCCTTACGCAAGGACTTGCTTGCCGGGAGGCGCGCCATCGTGCGCTGCGATCTCGACGATGAGCGTCAGCTGACCCTGCTCGCCTCGGTGCGTGGCGAGCGCCGGCTCTGGCTCGTGGCGCGCCACGGCGACACCGTGCGTCGAGCGCTCGAGGAACTCCAGCTCGAGGAGCCGCCCGCGATCGTGGAAATCGACGAGCTGGGTGACGGGCCCGTACCGCGCTCGGCGATGCTCCTGGTCCGCGCCGACGCGGTCCTGTCGCCGTCCACGGATTTCTCGCCCGCCGAACGGGTCGGGCTCGTACTGAGCGCTGGGGCAGAGCCAACGCCAGCGCTCCGCGCACGCGCGGAGCTCGTCGTCGTGCCGACCTGGGAGCGCATGCGTGACGAGCAGCGCCACGGGGTGGACCCGCGCGCTGCCGAGGCCACTGAGTTGCCGGTGGCGGGCTTGCCGGCCTGCCTCGCGCGCTCGCGAGCGGAGCTGCCCCCGGAGGAGGACGTCATCGATCTGATCGCCGTGAAGGGTCCGAACAGCCTCGACGTGGTCGGCTTCACCCACCTGTTTCTCCGGCGCCTGGACCGCACGAAGAGCGTTCGCTGCCGCACCTGTCGCGTGGCGGATACCTGCGGCGGCGTGCACGTCAACCTGGCGCGCCGCATCGGCCTCGCGCGCCTCACGCCGCTCGGGGACAAGTGAGCGAAGACGGCTCGGAGCTCGGTGAAGACGCGCCGACCGAGGACTCGAGCGCCGTGTACGGGGAGCTGCCGCGCCGGTTCGTCGAGCTCTCCGGCCAGCAAGGCCTCCTCGACGTGCCGGCTGCGCCGGAGGAGTGGCTCGCGCGTGCCGCCCGGCTCGCGCGAGCCCTCGAGCCTCGAGCGCACTGCGTGGACGACGTCACGGCGGCCGAGCTCGAGCGCCGGCTCTCCCGCGCCGTGAGCGTCGCGTACTCGCAGGCCGGAGCGGCGGGGGCCGCGCTCGCGCTCGACACGCTCCCACGGTTCGCGGCGCTCCTCCGCAGCGGCTACTGGATCCATGGCACTGGCTCATGGGCGCTCGACGGGATCTTGCGGGATAGCGCGCTCCGTCCGGGTGGTGATGGCTACACCGGCGAGGTCGCGCTCACCGGGATCGAGCAGCCGGAAGTGTTCGTGTGCCTCGCGCGGAGCGTGGTCGCGCTCTACGCTGCGGCGACCTTCGCTCACACGAACGCCGACTCCACCGGAGCTGAGCTCACGATCTCGGCGGTCCGCGCGGGGCATGTGCCGCTCGCCGCCTTCGTCAGCGTGCTGCTCTTCGCTCAGGGCGAGCCGCGCGTTACCGAAGAGTGGCTCGAGAAGGCTCGGAGCCTCGTTCGCTACCGGACTCTCGAGATGGAGCAGGCCCTCTGCGCCGCCTTCGACGAGGTCTTGGAGCGGGCGGCACGCGACGCGCTCCCCGGCGACGGCCGCCAGTACAGCCGTCGCCTCGGTCCGCCCGCCGACCACGCCACCGCGGTGAACAACGCGCTGGCGGCGGTCGTGATGCGGATGGCGCGGGCTCCGAGGCTTCCTTCCACGCCGGCCGCCGATCGGCTGCGCAGAGGGGTGCTCGCTCACGCGCCCGCGCT
This sequence comes from Polyangiaceae bacterium, assembly GCA_035063585.1. Lineage (GTDB taxonomy): Bacteria > Myxococcota_A > Polyangia > Polyangiales > Polyangiaceae > JAPSGB01. Next base: position 47,610 of record JAPSGB010000018.1, on the reverse strand, counting down.
CCGGGCGCGCCTGCTTTGCGCGCTGCCCGAGGACGACGCCGCGCGGACGGCCGAGAAGGCGCGGATCCTCGAGGCGCTGAAGGCGCAATTCCCGGTGTTGCTGGCGATCGACTCGACCGGGCTCTCTTGTCGTGCCGATCCGGCTTACGCCTGGACGGACGAGCGGCTGGTCGGCTCGCCCATCCCGCTCTCCGCCGTGCGCGCGGTGTACGCGCCGCTCGTGCGACACGCCGCGCTCGCGGGGAGGCTCGGGGCTGGGGTCGAGTTGCTCCCTCTCGAGGATTTCGAGGTGATGCGCCTCGTGGCGGAAGGCATCGCGAACGGGTGACCGAGGTGCCATAATGAGGGCCCGACCTCGAGGCTCGTCATGGTCTCTGCGAAGCACCCGCCCCTGAAGTCAGTGAGCCGGCTCGAGCCGAGTCCGACCCGGGCGTTCCTCGACGAGCTCGTCGCTGCGCTCGGGGAAATCGACGAGCGCGCCGTCGAGCGTATCGTCGGGCTCCTCGCGGACGCGCACCGCGCCGGCCGCGCGGTGCTCATCATGGGCAACGGTGGGAGCGCGGCGACCGCGTCGCACTTCGCGTGCGACTTGCAGGCTGCCGCGCGCAGCGGCAAGCGGCTGCGGGTAAGTAGCCTCAACGACAACGTGCCGGTGCTCACCGCGCTCGCCAACGATCTCGGCTACGAGAACGTCTTCTCCGAGCAGGTGGCGAGCAACGTCGCGGCCGGCGACATCGTGATCGTGCTCACCGCCTCGGGCGACTCGGAGAACGTGCTCCGCGCCGTGCGCGCCGCCAGCGATCACGGCGCGGTGACGGTCGGGATCCTCGGGTTCGGCGGCGGGCGCGCGCGCGCGCTGGTCGATCATGCCTTGGTGCTCCAGAGCCGAAAATTCGGGATCGTGGAGAGCGCGCACAGCGCGCTCGAGCACTTGATCACCGACGGTTTCCGCCGGCGCATCGCTCACCCGTGACCGAGCGGCTCGCCATCAGCGCGGTCTTACCGTGCTTCGAGGAGGTCGAGAACCTGCCGGGCGTGGTCGCACGGCTCGGCCGGGCGCTCGTCGAGGTAGCGTCGTCGCACGAGATCCTCCTGGTGGTGAGCGAGCGCGCCCGCGACGGCACGCCAGAGCTCGCGCGCCGGCTCGCAGAGGTGCGGGGCGACGTGCGCGTGCTCACCCAGCGCGCGGCCGATCCGGGCTACGGGCGCGCGCTCGCGCTCGGGCTCGAGGCTGCGCGCTTCGAGTGGCTCTTGCTCACCGACGCCGACGGTCAGTTCGACCACGCCGAGCTTCCCCGCTTGGTCGCTCTCACCCCCGGGCGCGATCTGGTAGTTGGCTACCGCGCGTCGCGTCACGACTCGCTGGCGCGCCGCGCCGCGAGCCGGCTCTACGGCGAGGTCGCGACCCGACTCACCGGGACCTCTGGCGTCACCGATCTCGACTGCGCCTTCAAGCTCGTCCGCGCGCGCCTCGTCGAGGGCCCGCCCCTCCGCAGCCGCACTGGCGTCATCAACGCCGAGCTCCTCGGCCGCGCGCTCGCGCGGGGCGCGCGGCTCGCCGAGGTGCCAGTCACGCACCTCGCGCGCACCGCCGGTCGCGCCCGCTTCGAGCTGCGGGTCGGCCGCCTCGGCGCGGTCCCCCGGCCCACCGAAGCGTGGGCGATCGCGCGCGAGACACTCGTTATTGCCGTGCGGCGATTCATGGCAAGCTCGCGCGCGGGCACATCATGAAAGTCCTGGTTACCGGAGCGACGGGTTTCGTCGGCAGCCACCTGCTCGAGCGCCTCCTCCCGCGCCCGGAAGTCGAGGTGCATGCGACGCGCCGCTGGTCGTCGCGGATGGACTTGGTGCGTCACATCCCCGATGTCGAGACGCGGGTGCGATGGCATACGGTCGATCTCACCGACCCATTTAGCGTGCATGACGTCGTCGCGAGCGTCCGACCAGAGCGCATCTTCCACCTCGGCGCGCAGAGCTTCGTGTCGCCCTCGTGGGGCGCCCCCGAGGTGTACTTTCGGACCAACACGCTCGGCACCCTCTATCTGCTCGAGGCGCTCCGGCGGACCGCGCTCGCGGCGACCCGCGTGCTCCTCCCCGGCTCCGGAGAAGAGTACGGCGAGGTGCCCGAGGCCGAGCTTCCCATCACGCCGGCCACGCCGCTCCGACCGCTCAACCCCTACGCCGTGAGCAAGGTCGCGCAGGATCTGCTCGGCTACGAGCACCATGCGAGCTACGGGCTCCACGTGATCCGGATACGAGCCTTCAACCATGAGGGGCCGCGGCGCGATCGCGTGTTCGCACTCCCGAGCTTTGCGTGGCAAATCGCGCGCATCGAGGCGGGGCTCGCGCCGCCCGTGGTGCGCGTCGGTAACCTCGAGGCGCGCCGCAACTGGACGGACGTGCGCGACATGGTGAACGCCTATGAGCTTGCGCTCGAGCGGTGCCCGCCGGGCGAGCTCTTCCTCATCGGCAGTGACCAAGTGCTCACGGTTCGCGAGTGTCTCGAGCGGCTGCTCGCGGCCTCGTCGATGCCCGCGGCGATCCGCATCGAAACGGATCCGGCGCTCGTCCGTCCCACTGAAGTGCGCCGGTTGGTCGCCGACACTCGCCCGTTCCACGAGGTCACCGGGTGGCGGCCCGAGCGCTCGCTCGACGACACGCTCAGCGACACCCTCGCATACTGGCGCGAGCGGGTCGCCGCCGGGACGGCCTGAACGTGACGCGGGTGGTCGCCGTGAGCGGCGCCGGGGGCTTCATCGGCGCGCATCTCACGCGCGCGCTCGCCGCGCGAGGCGACCGCGTGCTGCCGCTCATGCGCGCGGGGGGCATGCTCGATGCGCCGCACGAGCCGGTCGACGCCGTCGTGCACCTCGCCTTCCCGACCAGCGCGGCGCTCCGCCGCGGCGCTCCCGTCGAAGCGCTCGCGAGCGCGATCGGCGCTACGCTCGCGGCCGTCTCCCGAGCAGCGAGCGCCGGTGCTCGTCACCTCGTCATCGCCTCGAGCGGCAAGGTCTACGCCCCTCCCGCGCGGCTCCCCATCGAAGAGAATTTTCCGCTCGTCCCGACGACGTTCCTCGGGGAACTGAAGCTCGCGTGCGAGCGCTTGGCTGGCCTGTCGGCCCGGCGCGGAACCACGTTTGGCGTGAGCGCCCTCCGGATCTTCAACGTGTATGGTCCGGGGCAGCGCGACGAGTTCATCGTCGCGCACCTGCTCGCAGCGCTCGGGCGCGCGCGAGTGCCGGTCGGCGAGCTCGAGCACGGCCGCGACTACCTCCACGTGAAGGACGTGTGCGACGCCATCGTCACGGCGCTCGCTCACCCGCCCGCGATCGGCGAGGTGCGCGCGATGAACGTCGCGAGCGGGCGAGCGACCACTCCGCGCGAGCTCGCGAGGCTGCTCGAGACTGCGAGCGGGAGGGCGCTCGACCTCGTCGTCGACCCGGCGCGGCTCCGCCCAGGCGAGGTCGTCGAGGAGCGGGCGTGCGCCCGCGCGCTCACCGAGCTCGGCTGGGCGCCGCGCATCAGCCTCGCCGAGGGGCTCGCCGAGCTCGCGCGCGCGGCGCGCTGACGTTCACGTCAGCCGCGACGAGCGGCGGCCGGTGGCGTCCCACGAGGCGTTGATTCGTATCGCTGACGTTCGCGTCAGCCGCGGACCGACCACAGCGCGACGCTGAGCCCGGCCTCCGCGCCGTTCGCGCAGAGCCAGGCGGCCGCCGCGGCCGGCGACTCGAGCGCGCTCGGCGGTGCCTCGCGGCCGATGAGCGACAGTAGCCGCTCGAGCTGGGCGAGCCCGAGCCGCTCGCTGTCGTTTGGTCTGGCGCGGTAACCGAACGCGACCTGACCGAGCGTCTTGTACGCGCTCGCTGGGGCTCGGTTCAGCTCGACGAAGCTTCCGCGCCTGCCGTCGGTAGGCTCCACGACGAAGAGCACGTGATCCGCTGCGTCCTTGGAGGGGACGTCGAGCCCGGGGGGGATGGTGAAGAGCCGATAGCGGCTGATGTACTGCACCGGCTCCGAGCTGTCCGCGTCGGGCGCCGTGACGCGCACGGACGCATCGCCGCCGACGCTCACGGCGAGCTGGCTCGCGTGGTTGATGCGGTCCTGATCTGCGTGCGCGGCAGCGACGTCGGTGTCGGCGAACCGCTCCGGATTTCGCACCCCGAGGTGTCGGAAGTTCTCGGCATCGATGCGGCCTCGCGCGCCGACCGCCGCGAGGTTTCCGACATAGCCCGCGGTGGCGCGAACGAACGCGCGCCGGGCGGTGAGGTGACCGGCGGGATCGACCAGCTGGCGCGAGTGCCAGAAGAGGTCGTCTTCCACGCCTTCGACGTCATACCAGTACTCGCACATCGAGCGGTGCACGCCATAGGCTTCCGACGTCCAGGTCTCGAAGAAATTCCATGCGGTCTGCTCATCGCCGGGCGCGTGGAGCGCCGTGTTGAGCGTCACCGCCGCGACGTAGCCGGTCATGGTCGCGAGGAAGACACCGGCAGAGAGCACGGGGTCGAGGAACCCCGCCGCGTCTCCCACCGCGACGAGCCCCGGCGCGATGATGCGCTCTCGCCGGTACGACCAGTTCGAGAGGGTGTGGATGCCCTCTGTCTGTCGGGCAGAGCGGGTAAGCTCGTGGATCGGCTTGCAGGTCGACAAGAGCGAGTCGAAGAGCTGCTGGAGATCCGCGGGCTCGCCGTCACCGCTCCCATGCGCCGAGCGGCCCTTGAACTCGCTCCCGATGACGCACCCGACGCTGGTTCGATCACCGGCGAGCGGGATGAACCAGCACCAACCTTCCGGCATCGTGGAGATGAAGATGTTTCCGTGATCGACGTCGGGGAGGAAGCTGACGCCCTCGAAGTAGGTCCAGATCGCCGCGCGCCCGAGCTTCTTGTTCAGAGTGGTTGGGGGCAAGAGTTTGTCGAGGCAGCGCGCTTGCCCGGAGGCGTCCACCACGTAGCGCGCTCGCACCTCGTGCTCCACTTCGTCGGGCCCGATGACGCGCACGCCTACACATCGACCATCTTCCACGATGGGGCCGAGCACGGTGTGCTCTTCGCGGACCTCGACGCCAACCTCGGCCGCGCGCTCGAGCATGATCTGGTCGAATTTTCCGCGATCAACCTGATACGCGGTGGGGAACGAGCCCTCTTCCGCGAAGGTGACGCTCCAAGGCGCCTCGTTCTGCCCCCAGCGATAGGTAGCGCCCTTCTTGATGACGAAGCCGGCGCTGGCGAGACGCTCGCGCACTCCGAGCGCGTCCCAGAGGAAGTGAGTGCCGGCCTGGAGCGACTCCCCTATGTGGTAGCGCGGGAATCGCTCTCGCTCGAAGAGTCGCACGCGCCAACCTGCCTGCGCGAGGATGTTGGCGGCGGTGCTGCCCGCCGGGCCGCCTCCGATCACCACGACATCGACACCATCCAAATCGACCTTCGCCCTGCTCATGCGCGGATCAAGGCACACCTTCGGAAGTTCGTCGATGACGGGAGCTTGCAGCGACCACGGGCCCACGACTATCCTGGGTGCCGCGACGTGCGCGACGTCGCGAAAAGGAGAGAGCATGGGCACGAAATCGGTCTGGCTCACGACGGTGGTCCTAGGGGCAGCGATCATCGGTGGATGCGGCAGCGATGACTCACCCGGCGGCGGCTCGAACACGGGCGGGAGCGGTGGGGGCTCGAACACGGGCGGGAGCGCGGGCTCCGCGACCGGAGGCGCGGCGGGCTCGACCGGCGGCTCCGCCGGCGCGGGCGGAGCGTCCGGCTCCGCCGGCGCGGGCGGCCTCGCAGCCGGCGGCGCGAGCGGTAGTTCGGGCGCAGCTGGCGGAGCGGGAGCTGGCGGAGGGTTCAGCTGCGCCATCATGTCGAAGGCCTGCCAGTCCTGCATCAAGGACTCTTGCAGCGCTGCCGCGGCCGCGTGCGAGAGTGATGGCGCCTGCAAGGGGGCGCTCGGCACCTTCGGGCCGTGCCTGTGCAACGCTCAGATGAACGCCGGCGGAGACGTCGCGACCTGCATCTCCACCATGGAAACCGCCGGGGGCCAGCTCGCGGCCGACGCGGTCGACTGCGTCCGGTCGAACTGCGGCACCGACTGCGATCTCAAGGTGCCGTGAGCGGTCAGCGCAGCCTCCGGAGCTCGCTCGTCCCGTACACGGCAGCGTAGCTCCGGCGGATGCCGGGGCACTTCTTCTCGAGCCTGCACCCCGAGCAGGCCTCGGCGTGGAGGAAATCTTCCGCGGCCGACCAGTCGGGGTGCTCTCGAGCGAGCTCAGGGAAACACACCGGGTCGGCGTCGAGGACGCATGGCGGCACTCCGCACTGACCGAACAGCCCAGCGAACGGGACACCGAGCTCGTGGGCCGCGTACGCTGCCTCGCGGAGCGTCGGCGCGAGCTCACCATAGCGAGGCGTTATCGCCTCCACCTCGAGCCGATCATTGATCGGCGCCGCGACGCTCAGGGTCAGGTCGGCTCCAGCGAGGCGGGTCGCGACGAGCTCCACGAGCGCGCGCGCCTCCTCTCGATTCTCGTGGGTGAACACCACCCCGACTCCCACCGAGACGCCCGCCGCGAGCAGGTTCTGGATGCCGTCGATGGTGCGCTCGAAGGTGTCCGGCGTCCGGGTGATCCGCTCGGACGTCGCGCGGGTCGAGCCGTGCAGCGAGACGAAGGCGCGGGTCAGCCCAGCGTGGGCTAGCCGCCGCGCGTGTTCCGCGTCTGCCAGCATCACCGCGTTGGTCTGAAGTGTCACCTGAGTGACTCCGAGCGCGCGCGCCAGGCGGATCTGCGCCTCTAGCCGCCTGTCGAGGGTAGGTTCGCCGCCCGTGATGCTGAGCGCGCGGAGCTTCTCGAGCCCCATCAACGCGAGCGTCTGATTTACGGCCGCGTCCGGCACGCGCGGCTGTTTGAGATCGACCCAGCAGAACGTGCAGTCCTCGTTGCAGTTGTAAAACGCGCGGAGGAGCGCGGAGGGGACTGCGCGCGCCGCCCCGATCTCAGGCTCGCTGCCGATGCTCACGAAGTTCTCACGACCCCACCGCCGGCTCTCTCCCGCGTGCACCCAAGCGTGCACGTCGCCCGCTCGCCGGAGGGTGTCGACGGCCAGCTCGAACGCGATGGGCGCGCGGCCGTCCGGGGAGAGCGCCCGCGCCGGTCGCCCCGCGCCGGGCCCCGGGCAGGACTCGTCGAGCGCGCATCCCGCGCAGGTCGGGGGCTTTTTTTTCCGTTGCGGCGCGGCATCCGCAAAGAGCGAAGCGAACGCCTCGGGGCGCGTGAACGCGCACGCCGCGGGTGCGAGCGGCCCGTCGAAGCGCGCCACCATGCTCCGCCGAGTCGCCTCGAGCGCGAAGCGACCGAGCGCGAGCTCGACGGTCTCGTCGAGCGGCTCATCCGGTGCCAGCATCCAGGCGAGGGACACCTCGAGCGGCGTGTCGCGATGCCGGCGCCGCTCGGCGAGCCGCTCGGCGCGCCCGAGCCACTCGTGGAGCTGCAGGGCGTACGCGCGCCACACCGGCACCACGAACGCGAGCGCGAGCCCGGCCGCGAGAAGGTTCTCTGCCGCACGTTCCTGCAGCGCGCCGGCGCCCTCGACGCGCGCGATGCGATCGGTCGACGTCCGGTCCCAGCCTGGCAGGAACAGCCGCACCCCGTGGAGCCCGGCGCGCGCGAGCCGAGCGACGTTGACCTCACTCGAGAGGAGCGTTCCGTTCGTCTCGAGCCAGGTCAGCTCACTACTCGCGCGAATCCGCGTGAGCAGCCCGCGCGCCAGCATCGGCTCGCCCCCCGTGATGACTACGGGGCCGGGGGGCCACGCTCCCAGCTCGACCGCGCCGCGCGCCGCGCACTTCGCGCAGCTCGCGCAGCCGAGGTTGCACTGCGTCTCCACGAGCACGTGGCTGGGCGCGCGCGCCCGCGCGGGCTCGAGTCTGGGAAGCGGCTTCCCCATCGCCCGCGATTATCGCACGGCGCTCAGGCGCGCGCGAGCACGAGCCCATCGAGCACGAGCGCGTGCATGTCCGAGCGCGCGAAGAGGGCGAGTGCGTCCTCCGCCGTCTCGGCGATGGGCTCGCCCGGTCCGTTGAGCGAGGTGTTGAGGAGGGCGGGCACTCCCGTGCGCGCGTCGAACCGCTCGAGAAGCGCGCGGAGCCGGCCCGGATAGCTGCGCGAGACAGTCTGTACCCGCGCCGTCCCGTCGACGTGCGTGATCGCGGGGACTCGGCCGCGCGCTTCGGGTAGCACCGCGGCGGAGAAGAGCATGTTTCGGCTCGGGAAGTGGAGGTCGAAGAGCTCGGCGGCGCGCTCTTCGAGGACCACCGGCGCAAAAGGTCGAAACGCCTCGCGGTGCTTGACGAGCGCGTTCACGCGGTCCTTCGCGCCCGGGTCGCGCGGATCGGCGAGCAGGCTCCGTCGGCCGAGCGCGCGCGGACCGAGCTCGCTCGCTCCGTCGAACCAGCCGATCACCTGTCCGCCCACCAGCCGCTCCACGACGTCTTCGTAGAGGTCCTTCGGTTCGCTGAGCGAGAACCCGCTCTGCGCCGCGCGCTCCGCCGCCGCCCGGAGCTCGCTCGGCCTCGGCGGCCGCGCGTACGAGCTGAGCTCTGGTGCCTCCGGGAGCGCTTCTTTTCGGCTCATCGCCCCGTAGAGCGCGCAGCCGAGCGCGATCCCGCTGTCGCTGGCCGCCGGTTGCACGACGACCTCTGCGAAGCGAGAGTCCTCCGCGAGGCGACGGTTGGCGAGCACGTTGAGCGCGACGCCGCCCGACAGGCATAGCGTCCGCGCTCGGGTGGCGTCGTGGAGCTGCCGCGCGAGCGTGAGGAGGAGCGCCTCCGTCGTGCGCTGCAGGCGCGCTGCGAGTCGAGCGTGGCGCTCATCGAGCGGCTCGTCGCGTTGCCGGCGCGGCACGCCCATGAACAGCCGCTCCGCGTGGGCGCTCCAGGTCCGCTCGTCGGCGACGTCGAGCTCGCCCGCGAAGAGCAGATCGCCGCCGGGCGCGACCCAGTCGAGCTGGTCGCTGCCGGGCGGCGCGTGCGCGGCGAGCCCCATCGTCTTGCCGGCCTCGAGCGGGCCGAAGCCGAGATGGATGGTGGTCAGGGCCCACAGCCAGCCGATCCCGAGGCGCAGCCCGGGTCGCGTGAAGGTCTGATGCAGTGTCTCGATGGCAGGCCCCGAGGCTCGGAAGAACGACTGCACCGCCTGAGCGCGTGGCGGCGCAGGGTAGCTCGCCGGGCGCGCAAACTCGGCGGGCCACTCGTCGAGTCGCGTCCCGCCCGCGTCGACGACCAGGATCGCTGCCTCCTCTGCGCCGCTCATGAACCTCGCGCTCGCCGCGTGCGCGAGGTGGTGATCGATCACCTCGAGCGGCCCGTCATACCCGCGGGCGCGGACCTCGCCGAGCGCCCTCCGCGTCTGGCCGTCGCACACGTCGAGGACGATCAGGTCTACGGAGGAGAGCGGCGCGCCGCCGAGCACGTGCTCGATCGCGCGCCCCGGGAAGGCGCCATCATTCTTCACGCGGCTGAGGCGCTCCTCCCCGATCGCCAGGATTCGGCCCGCGTCGATGGCGCAGGCGCCGGTGTCGTGACCGCCGGCGTGCAGCCCAAGGATCCGCATCCGCCCGAGTATAGCTTGGTTCCTCACGCGCGCAGGGGAGCGCCCGGCCGCTCCTCGGCAGCGAGGCAGCGCGTGGTATAAGGAGCTCATGAGCGCTCCCGTCGAGCGTGAGCGGTATCCGCGAAGCCCCCTCCCGGTGCTGAAGGACCGTGACCCGCACGAGGACGAGGATCTCCTCTTCCTGTTCCTCAGCGAAGATCAGGTCTTCTTGAAGCTCACACGGACCTGCAACAACATTTGCTCGTTCTGCTGCGACACCGTGTTTTGGAACGGAACGCACATGGAAGCGGAGCGGGTCTACGCCAAGATCCGAGAGGGTGCGGCGAAGGGGCTCAAGCGCCTCTTCCTGAGCGGGGGCGAGCCCACCATCCACCCCGACTTCATCCGCTTCGTCCACCTCGGCCGAACGCTCGGCTACGACCAGATCATCACCATCACCAACGGCCGAATGTTCTTCTATGAGGAGTTCGCCCGAAAGAGCGTGCGCGCGGGTCTGAGCGAGGTGATCTTCAGCTTGAACTCGCACGACGAGAAGACGCACGACGCGCTCGTAGGCGTGAAGGGTGCGTATCAGCAGGTCGTGAAGGGGATCGCCAACGTCCGCGCGCTCGGGTGTCCGTTTCGCATGAACGTGGTGGTCACTCGTAAGAACTTTGAACAGCTCGCTCCGATGGTTCGCGCGTACCACACGCTCGGCGCGCGCTCGGCCACCTTTCTCCAGCTCGTCCCCAACGACCGTGACTGGGAGCGGTCGCGCAACAGTATCTACTACGAGACGGAGCTCGGGCGGCAGGCCGTGCGCGACGCGCTCCACGTCGCGCGCGAGCTCGAGTTCCCAGTGGAATTCAAGAAGTTTCCGGACAACTTCTTCGAGGACTTCGAGGAGCACATCCCCGAGCCGGTCGGCTGGGCGCTCGAGCTCGCCGAAATCGACTGGCGTCGCCCCGATCGTCACGAGCCGTACAAGCGCGGGGGCGCGGTCAAGTGCTGGGGGGAACGCTGCGCCTACTGCGCCTACCGGCCGTTCTGTACGCACTTGATGGCTCATCGCGAGACGCGGACCGCTGCGCGCTTCGACGGGTTCGCGCTCGACGCGCGCCGTTCGGTCGCGCCGAGCTTCGCAGACGCTCTCGCGCGCCAGCCGGAGGCACCAATCCGTGTCGCTGCTCCGGATGCCGCGAGCGCGGCGCCCGTCCTCGCCGAGCACGCGAAGCGTCCTCGCTCGCTTCAGCTCGACTCGCTCGCTGGGGTCGACTCCGTGCCCGCCGAGGTCGGGTTGGTGGTGGGCTCCGCCGAGGCGCTCGAGGCGGTCGCCGCGCTCCCGAACCCGATCGAGGTCGAGCTCAACGTGGACACGGTGCGCTGGCTCGAGGCGCACCACGACTGGGTGATCGCGAGAGGCGCCGCGCTGGGCGTCTTTCCACAGGTCTTCCTCCGGCTCGAGGCGGCCCGGCGCGGCCAGGTCGAGCTCGATCGCGTATTTCGCGCCCTGCCGCTCGCCGAAGCCCACCTCACCAACATCCCCGCTTGTTTGTCGGGGCGGCGCGAGTCCGCGCGGGCCCGTACCTTCGTCGACGAGACGCTCCTCCGCGAGGTCGAGGACGTCCCGGCGCACGCGCAGCACTTCTACTTCGAGCGTTACCTGACCAAGAGCGATCGCTGCCGCGAGTGCCGCCTCTATGATGCGTGCGACGGGGTGCACATCAATTACGTCCGGCAGTTTGGCTATCGAACGCTTCGCCCCATCAAGGGCGAGCCGTGACCGACCGGATCGAGCAAATCGAGATCCAGCTCGGTCACCTCTGCAACAACCGCTGCGTCTTCTGCTCGAGCGGCCTCATCACGAGCTTCGGGCTCGCCGGTCAGGAGGCTCCCACGCGCGCCCTCGAGGAGCTCGAGAGCGCGCGTGCCGCCGGCGCGCGCAAGGTGACGTTCGTCGGCGGCGAGCCGACCTTGCAGCGCGAGTTTCCGCGGCTCCTCGAGCGCGCCCGCGAGCTCGGCTACCAGGAGATTGTGGTCTTCACCAATGGGGTCCGCACGCACCAGCCGGGTTATCTCGCGTCACTCTGCGCGGGGGGGCCGCTCACCTTTCGAGTGTCGATTCAGGGCGGCGATCGCGCGACCCACGATCGCGTCACGGGCCGTCCGGGCGCGTTCGACCGTATCCTCGGCGGGCTCGAGGAGATGCGCGCGCTGGGTCAGAAGATCACCGCCAACGCCTGCCTGAACGTGCTGAGCTACGAGAGCGTGTCCGGGTATCCCGAGCTCGCCGAGCGATACGGGATCTCCGAGGTGCACCTCGACCAAATCAACCCGCTCGAGATCGGCAACCGGCCACCGGGTCATCTCGGGACCATCCTGGTCCGTTACTCCGAGGAGGCGCCACACCTCGCGCGGATGCTCGCGGAGTTCGAGCGCCGGCTCGGAGCGGACTACGACGTCAACCTCGGCAACCTCCCCTTCTGCGTGATGCCCGAGTGGGCGCACCGCATCCACCACGCGGGTGAAGAGACCACGGTCGTCTCGGCGAACCTCGGCGGCCTCGCGCCGAGCGGCCACGACAAGTACGCGCGCAAGACCGAGCACAAGCTGAAGCCGGCGACCTGCGCGAGCTGCGTCTTCGACCCGATTTGCACCGGCGTCTTCGTCGAGTACGCGGAGAAATTCGGCACGGACGAGCTCGTGAGCGTGCCTGCCGAGCAGCTCCGGAGCGCGCGGAACGCGCCGCGCCTCTTCACGCTGCTCGAAGCGCCGCGCTTGACGCGCCTCTCCCGCGCCGCACCGCCATCAGACCACCTACTCACGGGCGCGCGGTGGCGGCCCGGCGAGGCGAGCGCCCGCTTCGAGTACGTGAGGGCTGGTCGGCCAGTCGCGCTCGTGCTGCGTCACCGTCGTTCGCCCGGCGCGCCGATCGGGCTCACGGGGCGGGTCGCGCTCTTCGCCGAGGCCGCCGAGGACGACGACGACGTGTCGGCGCTCGCCGCGTGGGCGCTCGAGGTGCTCGCGGTCGACGACGATCCGGTAGAGCTCTGGCCCCGCGCGGAGGATACGCGCCGCCGCCTCGCTTGGGGGCGCGAGAGTCGCGCACGGCTCGCGAGCCTGTGCGACGCCCTGGCCAGTCGCCGTGAGCTCGGCGGGCTCGAGATCGTCCGCGAGCGTCGGTCCGCCGACGGCGAAGAGGTCGTCTTCTCGCTGGAGGGTTCGGCGACGGGTCCGGTTCGGCTTCGTCTCGAGACCGAGCCGCCTTTTCGCAGTCCTCGTGTGCGCGCGCGCGTCGCTGCGCTCGCGCCGGAGGCCGCGGCCGGCGCGGCGGAGTCCGTGCTGCGCGCGCTGCGCTCGGCGATCTAACGCGGCGGTTCGACGGCGCGCGCTCGACGGACCTCGAACTCGGCGAGGCAGTCGTCCAGGGAGGCGCCCTCGTCCACGCAGCGAAGGAGCGCTCGATCGAAGGGCGTGACGAGGCACTTGGTGGTGAGGTCGCTCACCGCCCCGAGCACCCGCGGGTCGGCGAGCGCGCGCCGGTCGGTGATCTGGTAGACCCGACGCGCGAACGCGTGGCAGTCATCGGGCCCCGGGGCCTTGCGCGAACATCCGACCGGAAGTAGGAGGAAGCACGCCAAGGCGGCGCGCGAAATGGTCATCGCCGCACCGCCCTACTGAGCATCCGCTCAGTGCCAGGCTCGAGGCCTGGCGACGCCTTGCCAGCGCACGGGCTGGCCTTCTGACGGAGGTCATCGATGGAGCATCTGGGACTGGGTCGCAGCGAGTACGGCATCGAGAAGAGCGGGATCACCAACGCGAAGAGGGTCTACTGGAACCTTACGGTGCCCTCGCTCATCGAGGAGGCCGTACGGCGCGGAGAAGGGCGGCTCAGCGCCGACGGTGCGCTGGTGGTGACCACGGGCAAGCATACGGGGCGCTCTCCGAACGACAAGTTCATCGTCAGGGAGCCCTCGAGCGAGGGCCACATCGACTGGGGCAAGGTCAACAAGCCCTTCGAGCCGGCCGCCTTCGAGCGCCTCTACGCGCGCGTCACGGCGTATCTCCAAGGACGTGACCTGTTCGTCCAGGAGGCGCGCGCAGGCGCGGCGAGCGGGCTGCCCATCCGCGTCATCAGCACCAGCGCATGGCACGTGCTCTTCGCGCGCACCATGTTCATCCGGCCGACCACCGAGGAGCGCTCGAAAGCGGTTCCGGAATTCACCGTGCTCCACGCGCCGGAGTTCCAGGCGGATCCGGCGACGGACGGGACCAACAGCGGCGCGTTCGTCATCGTGAACTACGCCAAGAAGATCGTGCTCATCGGCGGCACCCGGTACGCGGGCGAGATCAAGAAGAGCGTCTTCTCGGTCCTGAACTACCTCCTCCCGCTCCGCGGCATCCTCCCGATGCACGCCTCGGTGAACGTCGGTGAGCACGGGGATCCGGCGGTGTTCTTCGGGCTCTCGGGCACCGGCAAGACCACGCTCTCGGCCGATCCGGCTCGTACCCTCATCGGTGACGACGAGCACGGCTGGTCGGATGAGGGCGCGTTCAACTTCGAGGGAGGCTGCTACGCGAAGACCATCCGCCTCTCCCAGGAGGCGGAGCCGGATATCTGGGTTGCCGTTCACTCGTTCGGTACCGTGCTCGAGAACGTCGTGATGGATCCGGACACCGGCGCGCTCGATCTCGACAGCGACGCGCTTACCGAGAACACCCGCGCCGGCTACCAGCTCGATCGGATCCGAAACGCTTCGCCGACCGGAATCACCGGGCACCCGAAGACGGTCATCATGCTGACCGCGGACGCCTACGGTGTGCTCCCGCCCATCGCACGGCTCACGCCGGCGCAGGCGATGTACCACTTCATCAGCGGCTACACCGCGAAGGTGGCCGGCACCGAGCGCGGCGTCACCGAGCCTCAGGCCACCTTCAGCGCTTGCTTCGGTGCGCCGTTCCTCCCCATGCACCCGACCGCGTACGCGAAGATGCTCGGCGAGAAGATCGAGAAGCACAAGGCAGCGGTCTGGCTGGTGAACACCGGGTGGACGGGCGGGCCGTACGGCGTGGGGTCGCGCATGAAGATCGCCTACACGCGCGCGATGGTCGCCGCCGCGCTCGCCGGCAAGCTGACTGACGTGTCCGTGACGCCGGACCCGATCTTCGGTGTCGGCATTCCGTCCGAGGTCCCCGGAGTCCCGTCCGAGGTGCTGCAGCCCCGCAACACCTGGAAGGACAAGGACGCCTATGATCGCCAGGCGAAGGCGCTCGCCGCGCAGTTCGTGAAGAACTTCGAGGCGTACCGGTCGCAGGCGTCTGCGGAGATCCTGGGCGCCGCGCCGAAGCCCTAGAGGACGACGCCGAGCCCGAGCAGCGCAGAGTACGAGGCCGAGAACTTTGGCAAACCGCCGACCGTGAGCGACTTGCCTTGCGAGTCGAACCCCGCCGAGTCGCTGAAGAGTGAGCCCGACTGGTTCGTGACGGTGGCGCCCGAGAGCGCCAGCGTCGCGGCGAGCCAGTCGGGCACGACGTCGATGATCGCGCCGAGCGCGCCGGAGAACTCGAGCCCGACCCCCGCGCGCTCGCTCGTCTCCACGCGGAGCGCGCCGGTGCTGGTCGCTCGTTCGGCCACGACCCGCGCCCAGCCTGCGCCGACGCCGGCGAACAGCCGCACCTCGGGCGTCAGCACCCAGGTGGGCTCGAGGCGCGCGGTGAGTAAGGTGGCCTGGAGGGCCGACTGCTCCAGCGTGGAGTCTGGCAGGCGGAGCGCGCCGCGCGTCACGGTCACCGCGTGACGGCAGTTCGCAAAGGAGAGCCGCAGCGCGAGCCACGACGTCCCCTCGATTCGAGCGTGAAGCCCCCACGCGACGCCCGGCGCGTAGCTCGCGGCGTCGCCCTCGGGGGGGCGGAGCGCCAGCCCGAAGTCCGGACCAAAGTCGAGCCTCCGCTCACGCCTGCCGGCGCGTGGCGCCTCGAGGAACGGGCGCGGCTCCTGCGAGTCCGCGCGCGGGGGCGGCGGCGCAGGGGCGCGTTCGCCGTCCTCGTGGAGGGGCGGAGGCTCGGCGTAGGTCCGGGTCGCGGGCTCGCCGCTGCTTTCGCTCGGCTCGGCGCCGAGCGCGTGTCCCGCGCCGAGCGCGAGCGCGATGATGATCGGGACCCCCGTGTGACGTCTCACGCTACCCTCTGAGCGCGGCGCCGAGCCGCTCGGCTGCCACCTTCACCACGCGCGCGTGGCGCTCGTCGACTTCCTTGTCCGTCAGCGCGCGGGCGGCGTCCGGCGCCGTCGCCGCGCGTGGATCGCGGTAGATGACGCGGAACGCGAGCGAGCGGTGCTCCGGCGGCAGCGCCCCGCCGCGGAACACGTCGAACAGTCGCACCGACTCGCAGAGCTCGCCCGCCTCACCTCGGATCAGCTCCTCGACGTCACCGGCCGGGACGTCGTCGCTCACCACCAACGCGAGGTCACGAGACACGGCAGGGAGGCGCGGAACCGGGCGGTAGCGCGGCACTCGCTTGCCGAGCGCTTCGAGCGCGGCGAGATCGAGCTCGATCGTCTGCGCCGTCCCGTCGAGGTCGAGCGCGTCGACCACGTCCGGGTGGAGCGGGCCGAAGGTGCCGACCCGGACCTCATCGACGAAGAGCTCGGCCGCCCCACGCGGGTGCAGGTGCGCCGCGTGGTCCAACTCCTTCACGCGACGAACCGAGACGGGACGCCCGATCAACCGCTCGACGAGCGCGCAGGCGAGCCCCTTGGCGTCGTAGATGTCGTGCTCCTCCGGGTTGGCCGCGAGGTAGCCTGGGCGCGCTCCCGCGAGCACCGCGGCGAACGACGGCCGCTCCTCGGGCAGAACGCCCTGATCCGCGGCGAGGCGAGGGCGTGCGGCCGCGCCGCTCGAGCTCTGCGCAGCGCCGTCCGGGTGCAGGAAGCGAGCGCCGACGCTGTACAAGCGCACGCTCCGCTCGCCGTAACGTCGCGCGTGGCGAAGCGCCTCGAGCAGGCCCGGCAACAGGCTCGTCCGCATCACGCTGCGCTCGTCGGTGAGCGGATTCATGAGCGTGACCACCGGCTCCGGAGCGTGGAGCATAGCGAGCTCGCGTGGCGACACGAACGCGTAAGTGAGCGCCTCATCGAGGCCCAAGTCGCGAGCGAGCTCCGCCACCGCGCGCTCGAGCTTGCCGGCGGTGCGCGGTGTCTGTGGCTGAATGGCCGGTAGCACGGTCGGGATGGCGTCGAGCCCCCGCACGCGCGCTACCTCTTCGATGAGGTCGACCTCCCGCTCGAGATCCGGACGCCAGGAGGCGCCCGTCACCTCGACCGCCTCGTCTCCGCGCGCGCCTTCGGGGGCGCCGACCTCGAGCCCCAGCCGCGCGAGCGTGCGGGTCGCCTCCTCGAACGGCACGTGGGCCCCGAGCAGCGCGTCGAGCCGCTTGGAGCGGAGCCGCATGCGCGGCCGCTGGAGCGCGCGCGCCTCCACCCGGAGCGTGCCCGCGACGACCGCGCCACCGGCGAGCTCCGAGAGCAGCACCTTCGCGTGCTCGAGCACCGTCGCGGTCGCGCCCCAGTCGACGCCGCGCTCGAAGCGGAAGCTCGCCTCCGTCTTGAGCGAGTGGCGGCGTGAGGTCCGCCGGACCCCGCGCGGGGTAAAGTAGGCCGACTCGAGCAGCACTCGCCGGGTGTGCGGCTTGATCTCGCTGTCGAGCCCGCCCATCACGCCTGCGAGCGCGACCGGTCCCTCGCCGTCGACGATCAAGAGATCGTCCGCGTCGAGGACGCGCTCGACGCCGTCGAGCGTGGTGAATGGCTCGCCCTGCCGCGCGCGTCGCACCGCGAGCTGGCTGCCCCGGAGCCGATCGAGGTCGAAGGCGTGCATCGGCTGACCGAAGCCGAGCAGGACCCAATTCGTGACGTCCACCACGTTCGAGATGGGCCGCACGCCGAGCGCGTGGAGCCGCCAGCGCAGCCAGGCCGGGGAGGGCGCGACCGTCACGCCGAGCACCGCGCCGGCGTCGTACTCCGGACAGCGCTCCCCATCTTCGATCTCGACCCGCACCAACTCGGAGAGCACGCCCTCCGCCTGCTGCTTGGGTCGGCCCGGCGCGGGAAAGGCGAAGTCGAGACCGAGGAGCGCGGCGAGCTCGCGCGCGACCCCGACGTGCCCGAGGGCGTCGGGCCGATTCGGCGTCACGCCGAGGCCGAGGATGGTGTCGCGCGACTCGGGCAGCGCTCGAGAGAGCAGGTCCCCGGGGGCGCCCGCGGTGGCCGGCAGGAGCAGCAGCCCGTCCGACTCGTCGGCGAGCCCCAGCTCGACCTCGCTGCAGAGCATGCCCTCGCTCAGCACCCCGCCGATCTCGCGTGGCGCCATGGTGAGCCCGACCGCCGGCAGCGTGGCTCCGAGCGGCGCGAGCACGACGCGCCCGCCCGGCCCGGGGACGTTCGGCGCGCCGCACACGACGCGCTGCACCACGCCGCCGCGGTCCACCGTCACCAGTCGCAGCCCGGAGCGGCTCGGGTGTGGCGCCACCTCGCGAACCTCGGCGACCACCACGCGATCGGCCGCCTCGCCCCGCTCCTCCCGCGACTCGACCTCCAGCCCGGCCGAGGTGAGCCGGTCGGCGATGATCTCGACGGGAGCCTCGAGCGAAGGGAGCAGCTCCCTCAGCCAGCGGTACGACACGAGCATTGTGGCGGCTTTCTACCACGCTGTCTCGTCCGGCACACGCCCCCCCGCCGCGAAGTCCACCACGACCGGTGGCGAGAAGCTCCACCCGCCGAGCACCAAGCCGCGCCGCCCGACCTCGCGCGCGACGAGCGCGCGCGCGAAGCGGGCGTCCGCGTCGCTCGCCACCCCGTCGAGGTCGCGCGGCGCTTCGGCGTGAGCCACCCGTAGGCGCCGCTTCGGCCCGCGCTCGAGCACCACGCGAGCGCGGGCTCCGCTCGCCGAGATCGCCGCCGCGCAGGCGAGCTCAGCGTCGATTTCCGCCACCGCCGCCGGGGCCTCCGCGGCGACGGCGTCCGCCGTTCGCTCCGCGAGCGCCCGGGCGAGCTCGCAGTCGTAGCGGCAAGGATCGAAGCTCAAGTACCCGCGCCGCGCCGGCATGAAGAGGACGTTCAAGCGCGGCAACGGCCGCGCGACCCACGCGTCGCGCGCGCCCTTGTAAGCGTCGTGTCCGAGCCTTCGCGCGAGCAGGCTCGCGAGCGCGCTGCTCGGCGGACCGTGGTTTCGGTACACGAACCCCTCCACGCAGCAGCGCGGGTAACCGAGACGATAGCCGAGCTCGAGCGACGCCTCGCGCTGCGCTCGTCGCGACGGCGCATTCAAGAGTCGCCGTTCGAGCTGCACGAGCAGAGCGGCCCCGCGCTCGGTGCCCGCCACGTAAACGAGCCGCGTCACTCGTTCGCGCAGCGCCACGGGCTCGCTCATCGCGATCCATGCACCGCCGGCGCGGTAGCGCGCCGCGATCGCGTCCGCCTCGTCCGGCGCGGCGCTGAGCCGCAGCGCCGGCTTCAACCCGGCGCGGAACGCGCACCACTCGACGTCGATCCGCGGGCTCTTCGGGGCGGTCACCCGTCGCGCCTACTCGGCGTCTTCGCCCGCCTTCGGCTTGTCCTTGTCCTTGTCCTTCTTGTCGTCGGGCTTCTGGAACTTGCTCGGCTCGGCGGTAGCCCAGTCGGCCGCGAAGCTCGACACCGTGATGATGGCGTCGCTCCCCTCGGCCTTGGCGTAGCGGTCCGAGCCCTCCGCCTTGTCGCCGACGTACAGGGTCTTCTTCCCGCCGTCCTTCATGGTGATGGTGAGCTTCGCCTTGGGCGTCGCGAGGCCGATGTCTTCGGGCTTCTTGTCTTGCGTAAAGTCATTGGCGCTGAGCGCCTTGTACGCGCGCAGGAGATCCTCGATCTTTGCGGAGTCGAAGCGGTCGAGCTTGGCCGCGGCGGCGCCCTTCGGCTTCTTGAACTTCGCCGCCCAGGTGTCGCCGGACTTCTCGAAGCTGAAGACGCCGTTCTCGTTCTCGATCTCGACGGCGGTCGCGTCCTTCTCCTCGAACTTGAAGATCTCGCGGTCGCGCCAGTCCTTGAGGTCGCGCGAGTAGAGGAAGCTCGAGTAGCCGTCCACCGCGAACACGCCGTCCTTGCCCGCAAAACGCGTCATTTGCCCGCGCGAGCCGCCCTCGCCGAAGTAGTAGTCGGCGACCGTGTCGCTTCCGGCCTTGAACACCGCGTGGAGCGCGGTGTCGTCGCTCACCTTGTATTTCGCGTACGCGCTGGCGTCCGGGTTGATGACGTCGGTCACCTTCAGCGTCTTCAGGTTGTCGATGAGGCTCTTCACGTTGGCCTGGTTGGCCTTGGCAGCCACCGGCTTCTCGAGCTCCCACTCCTCACCCTTCTTGACCAGCACCACCTCGGTCGGCAGCCCGGCGTCGCCAGCGGGCTGCGTGATGGTGACGCGATCGACCTTCTTGAGCTGCTCGTCCTTGAGCTCGAGCTTCGGGAGGTTCTTGGCCTGGTCGACCTGCGAGTGGGCCTCCGCCTCCTTGGATTGGTTCTGGTTTTGCAGGTAGACGGCGCCGCCTGCCAGGACCAACACGCCGATCGCGATATAGAGCTTCTTGTCCGTACTGATGGCCATCGTAGGCTGGTCCTTCACACCTTGTACTTGCTCGTGCGGCCCGAGCGACCGCGCCACCGGAGCAGCCCAAACGCCGCGAAGATGAGCGGAACCCCGAGGGTCAGGCTCCACTGAACCTGACGTTGTACCTGCTTGCGCGCCTCACGATACTCCTCGTCCTTCTTCTTGATCGCGGCGTCGTCGTCCTGCGCGCTGACCTTGGGCTTGGCGACGCTCGAGTAGGTGAGGTTCGCGTCCTGGAGGATCTTGGCGCTGGCCGCGAGGAGGTCTGCGTCACCGCTCATCCAGTCGAGGGTGTTCTTGACCGAGATGATGGTGTTGGTGAGGTATCGCTGAGCGTAGGGGCCGGCGAACATCTGGAGCTGCGGATCGCCGCCGATCGCGCCCATCATGGCGAACTGCCCGCCGAGGTCCGGCCCGTTGCCGGCGTAGGCGAACGGGTTGGTCAGAAACTGGCTCGAGGCGATCACCAGCACCCGCGACTCCTTCGGCGCAAGCTCGTTGGTGGTGATGCCGTCAGCCTTGCTCCCCGCGAACGCGCTCTTCAGCTTGCCCTCGGCGACCGCGGCGATGATGTGCTGCGCGAAGGGCGGCTTCGGAGCCCACTCCGCCTTCAGCTTCATGTCGATGGTGGCGCTCTTGTCCACCCCCGCCGCGGGCGTGGTGCGAGCCACCGCGAACAGCTTGACGTCCTTCGGTTGCTTGTCCTTCAAGAGCTCGATGCTGGACGGAAACGGGAAGGCGATTTCCTCCATGCGGAAGAAGGCTGGAAAGCCGTCGTCGAGCAGCTTCTCGTCGCCCTCGAAGCGGGGATCGGCGACCACGTGCGCGATGGCGGGGTCGCGGATCGACACCACCGAGCCGGTCTGCGTCATCACGGGTAGCCGGAACTGCGCGCCGTAGTCGAGGACCGCGTCCTTCTTGAGGTCGATGCCGTAGCCGGGGAGGAGCTTGTCGAGCCCGTGGAGATCGAGCGTCGCCTCCATGGCCGGATCTTGCGGCTTGAGCGTGACCGCCGAGGCGAACACCGCCAGGCTCTTGTTGCCCAGCATCAAGAATTGGTCGATCCGCCGGAGCTCCTTCTCGGTGTAGTCCTTGCGCGGCTGGGTGATGATGAGGCCGTCGAGTCCCTTGTCGATTTCGGACTCGCCGTCCTTCAGGTCGACCTCCTCGATCTTGTAGAAGGGGAAGGCCTGCTCGATGATGCTCTGGATGCTCGGCGAGCCGGAGCGCCCCTGACGGGGCACCAGGTTGGTGTCCGAGAGCTTGAGCTCGTCCTTGCCGGTGACGACGCCGATGCGGTGCTTGATGTCGTCCGACTTGTCGCGGACCTCACGGATCTTGTTGGTGATCCAGAACTCGAGCCCCTCGGAGCGGCCTGGCGCGAGCTGCGGGATGACGCCCTTCTCGCTGCCGTACTTGAAGACCAGGCCCATGTAGCCCTGGGCGACCGAGGCCTGATCTTCGCCGGTGGCGCTGGCCTCGCCGAAGGCGGAGGGCTGGAGCCCGGCGTCCTTCGCCTGCTCGCGGAGCTCGTCCGTCTTGGCCTCGATGATGGTGAACTTGAACTTGCCCTGCCCCGCCCGCTCGTACTCCTTCAGGAGATCGGTGAGGTCGCGCACGAAGGCGTCGAGCTGCGCGAGGCCGCGGGTGACGTAGGCGTCGACCTGGACCGGGCCGTGCAGCGTCTTCAGGAGCCGACCGCTTCCCTCGCTCAGCGTGTATCGCTCGTTCTTGGTGACGTCCACGCGCTTGTAGGCGCGCGCGGAGAACACGTTGGCGAGGACCAGGATCCCGGTCAGGACCAGCAAGTAGATGCCGGTCTGCGCCGCCGCGGTTCGTTTCTTGTCTTGGGTCGCCATGCTCATGCCCACTTGCGGCGCTCGAGCGCCCGGAATGCCACCACGAGCGCCAGGCCCGTGACGGAGAGGAAGTACACGATGTCGCGGGTATCCATCAGGCCCCGCGTGAAGCCGTCGAGGCGCGATTGGAAGCTGATGAAGCTGAGGACGTTGCCCAGCACCCCGCCCATGCTCTCGGCGAAGGTGCCGATGAGCCACAAGACGAGCAGCACGAAGAAGGTGATGAAGAACGCGATGGCCTGACTGTCGGTCAGCGCGCTGATGAGGAGTCCGAGCGCGGTCGCGGCGGCGCTGAACAAGATGAGCCCGAGGTAGCCCGAGAGCACCGGGCCCATGTCGAGCGGGCCGAGGTTCCACGGCCACTTGAACATCGCGAGCGGGTAGATGAGCGACGCGAGGACCAGGGTCAGCACCAGGCCGAGCGCGCCCAGATACTTCCCGAGCACCACGTCGCTGTCCTTCACCGGCAGCGTGATGAGCATCTCGAGCGTGCCGCTCCGCTTCTCTTCCGCGATGAGCCGCATGGTCACCACCGGGATGACCAGGATCGACAGACCCCACGGCATGTACTCGAACATGTTCTGGAGGGTGGCGCGGTCGAGCTGCCAGAAGCCGCCCCGGAACATGAAGAAGAAGCCGCCGAGGGCCAGGAAGCTCACGCAGATGACCACGTAAGCCAGCGGTGAGTCGAAATAGGACCGGAACTCACGCTTGGCGATCGTCAACATGGGAGACATCGCTCAACCTTTCCCCTTGGGCTCGTCCTCGTCGGACTCGTCATCATCGGGCTCGTCCTCGTCGGACTCGTCATCATCGGGCTCGTCCTCGCCGGACTCGTCCTCGTCGGACTCGTCCTCGTCGGACTCGTCCTCGTCGGGCTCGTCGCCGTGTCCCGCCCAGCCGGCGCCGCGGTCGAGCCGCTCGTCGCCGCGGGTGAGGTCTCGGAACACCGCGTCGAGGCTCTGCGCCTCGCGCCGGAGCTCGAGCAGCGTCCAGTTCTTCGCGACCACGAGCCGGAAGATCTCCGCCCGCAGATCCCCGTCGCGGCCGCTGGTGAGCTCGAATTTGTGCGCGCTCTCATCGGTGGGAAGCTCGCGCACCTTCCCGGCGCCGGTCATTCGCTCGAGCGCCTCCTGGACGGCCGTGGCCGTAGGCGGCTTGTTCCCGGCCTCGGCGTGCTGCTCGTCGATGGTGACCGTGTAGCGGACGTTCCCGGTCCGCGCGCGGATCTCGTCGAGCGGGCCGTCCGCGACCACCCGCCCCTTGCTGACGATGATGGCGCGAGCGCACGCCTCCTCCACCTCGGAGAGGTTGTGCGTAGAAAGGAGGATGGTCCGATCCTTGCCGATCTCCTTGATGTACCGGAGCACCTCCGCCTTCTCGTTCGGGTCGAGATCGCTGGTCGGCTCGTCGAGGATCAAAATCGCCGGATCGTGGATGAGCGCCTGGCCGAGCCCGACGCGCTGACGGTACCCGTGCGAGAGCGTGCCGATGTCGCTCCCGAGCACCTGCGCCAGGCCGCAGACCTCGACCACCTTCTTCAGCCGCGAGCGGAAGGTGGAGTCGTCGAGCCCGCGGACGTGGGCCGCGAAGCTCAGATACTCGTACACCTTCATGTCGGTGTAGAGCGGCGCTCGCTGGGGCAGGTAGCCGATCGAGCGACGCACTTCGAGCGGCTCGTCGAAGACGTCGTGCCCGCGCACGCTCGCCGTCCCCGCGGTCGGCGAGATGAAGCACGTCAAGATGCGCATGGTGGTCGACTTGCCCGCGCCGTTCGGGCCGAGGAAGCCCACCACCTCGCCCTTTTTCACCTCGAAGCTCACGTTGTCGAGGGCGCGCACCGCCCCGAACCGCTTCGTCAGGCCATCGGCCTGGATCATGATGTCCGTACTCATCCGGCCTCCAAGGAGGGACTGAGAGCGTCCCTGCCGCCGAGAAACTCCGCCTCCGATCCCATTCGAGGCGCGGAGCGGCGGCATCCTAGCGACGACTCGATCCGTGTCAACACAGCGAAACCTGCCGGTCTCGGCGGACTCCGGCACGCGAGGAAACCATCCGGGCCGCCAGGTATTCCTGGTCACGCAACCGAGGTGATGTGGGGCCTACGGCCCCCATCTATGGGGCCCATAGACCACATATGTGGGGGCCATAGACCTCGTATTGAGCGGGATAGCCTACGAAATCCCTCGCCGGCACCGCGCCGCGCGACACGGCGCGCCGCTTGGTGACGGCGCTACCCCGGCTTGTAGCCAGTGACCAGCGCCTGCGCGAGCAGCCCCCAGCCGTCCACCGCGACGAACAAGAGCAGCTTGAAGGGCAGGCTCACCTGGGTCGGATTCATCATCTGCATGCCGAGCGCGAGGAGCACGTTCGACACCACCAGATCGACGATGAGAAAGGGGAGGTAGATGGCGAACCCGAGCGCGAAGGCCTCGATGAGCTCGCTCACCACGAAGGCCGGGATGACCACCACGAGGTCGTCTCGGCCGACTCGGCTGCGCTCGGCCTCCGGGCGCGCGGCGCGCGCGATCTCGTAGAAGCGCCCGCGCTCGCGCGCCGAGGCGTTCGCCCTGAGGAAGGCGCGGATCGGCTCGCGGGTCGCCTCGATGATCCCGCTCACGAGCTCACTCGTCTCGTGCTTTCCCTCGAGCAGGGGCGCGGCACGGTCCGCGATGCGCGAGCCGACCGGTGCCATGGCGATGAGCGTGAGCGCACCGGCGAGCGCCATCACCACGGTGTTCGAAGGGACGTTCTGCGCGCCGATCGCGCCGCGCACGATCTGGAGCACCGTCGAGATCTTCACGAACGAGGTCAGCGTCATGAACGCGAACGGCAGGATCCCGACCAGCGCGAGCGCGACCACCAGCGCGACCGGGCGCGTGAGGAGATCATCTGGATTCGGCGTCGCGGCCGGCGTCGCGGCCGGTGCCGCAGCCGCACCCGCGGCCGACAACGCGGTGAGCGCGAGCGCGCCGAGCGAGCACGCGAGGCGCGCGCTCTTGCCGCGTGATTCCGCGCCGGACCGACACCCCCTGGAGGACGGCTCAGCCATCGCCAGCGCTCTTCTCGTTCGCGTCGCGCTTGCTCCCGAGGACGCGGGCGAGCGCGCTCCGGAAGCTCTCGCTCTCGGGTGGAGGCGCGGAGAGCTCGAGTGAGTCGCTCGGGAGCTCGCCCAGCTTGGTGAGGCCGGACTCGCTCGCGCCGAGCACGTAGAGCTGCGCGCCGACGCGCACCAGGTACACCGTGCGGCGGCCGTCGAGCGGCAACCGCCCGACCAGCGTGAGGGGACCTCCCGGGCGGCCCATCCCCGCGCGGCGCGCCCCGTAGAGGACCACGACCGCGAGCGCGATCACCGCCAAGAGCGTGAAGAGCGTCTCGACGACGTATGTAGCGAGCGGAGTCACCCCGGCCCGGAGCGTAACGACTTGCCCCAGTGCGGGACAAGCGGTAACGCGCGGCCCTCGACCGATGGCGCTCATCGTCCAAAAGTACGGCGGCACGTCCGTCCGAGATCTCGACCGCATTCGCGCGGTGGCCGAGCGCGCGCTCGCGACGCAGCGCGCGGGTAACCAGGTCGTCGTGATCGTGAGCGCGATGGCGGGCGAGACGAACCGGCTGCTCGGCCTCGCCCAAGCCATCACGCCGACGCCCGAGGCGCGCGAGCTCGACGCGCTCGCGGCGACCGGTGAGCAGGTGAGCGCCGCGCTCACCGCCATCACCATCGAGAGCCTGAGCGGGCGCGCGCGGAGCCTGCTCGGCCATCAGGTGAGGATCTCGACCGACGGCGCGTTCACGAAGGCGCGCATCCGCACCATCGAGGGGTCGAAGCTGCTCGACACGGTGCGGGGCGGCCGCGTCGCGGTGGTGGCCGGCTTTCAGGGCGTGGACGACGAGGGCAACATCACGACCCTCGGGCGCGGCGGCTCGGACACCACCGCGGTCGCCGTCGCGGCGGCCATCAAGGCCGACGTATGCGAGATCTATACGGACGTGGAGGGCGTCTACACGACCGATCCGAACGTCTGCGGGCGGGCGCGGAAGATCGAGCGCATCAGCTACGAAGAGATGCTCGAGCTCGCGTCGCTCGGCGCGAAAGTGCTGCAGATCCGCTCCGTCGAGCTCGCCATGAAGTATGGAGTGCCGGTGCACGTGCGCTCGTCGTTCTCGAATGCGGAGGGTACCATGGTGGTCGGCGAAGAAGGGCTCGAGTCGGTGGTCGTCACGGGCATCGCCCACGACAAAGGCGACGCCAAGGTGCAGCTCATCCGGGTGCCGGACCGGCCGGGAGTGGTCGCCGGGATCTTCGGCATGCTCGCGCGCCAGAACGTGTGCGTCGACATGATCATCCAGAGCCCGTCGCGCGGAGGTGACCAGACCACCGACGTCACCTTCACCATTGC
The DNA here is from genome assembly GCA_035063585.1 of Polyangiaceae bacterium. Classification (GTDB taxonomy): domain Bacteria; phylum Myxococcota_A; class Polyangia; order Polyangiales; family Polyangiaceae; genus JAPSGB01. Next base: position 21,140 of record JAPSGB010000018.1, on the reverse strand, counting down.
CAAGGCCGAGCTCGCGCGCTCGAAGGAGCTCATCGAGCGGCACGCGCGCGAGGTCGGGGTCCAGGCGGTCGACTACGCCGAGGACATCGCGAAGGTGTCGATCGTCGGGCTCGGCATGCGCTCGCACGCGGGTGTGGCGAGCCGCATGTTCGAGCTCCTGGCGGCCGAGGGGATCAACATCCAGGCCATCAGCACCAGCGAAATCAAGGTGAGCTGCATCATCGAGGCCAAGTACACCGAGCTCGCGGTGCGGACTCTGCACAGTGGATTTGGCCTGGATCGAGCTGACGACTGACAGCGCGGCGCTCGAGCGCTACCCTTCACGGACCTCAGGGAGACAGCCATGACGAACCAGCGTTTCTTCAAGTACGGGATCTTCGCGCTCACGGTCGCGAGCGCCGTGGCCGCGTGCCGCGCGGACGACGACTCCTCGCCCGGAGGAGGGACCGGCGGCGCGGCGGGCGGGACCAGCACCGGCGGCGCGGCGGGCGGCACGAGCACCGGCGGCGCGGCGGGCGGCACGAGCACCGGCGGCGCGGCGGGCGGCACGAGTACCGGCGGCGCGGCGGGCGGCACGAGTACCGGCGGCGCGGCGGGCGGCACGAGCACCGGCGGCGCGGCGGGCGGCACGAGCACCGGCGGCGCGGGCGGGAGTGACGGTGGCGTCACCTGCGCGGGCCAGACGGCGACCGTGGTGCAGGTGACCAATGGCACCATCGGCGCCGATCAGAACGTCGAGCTCACCGGCGTGGTGGCGACCAGCCAGAAGTTCCTCGCCTCGCAGAGCAAATCCACCGGCTCCTGCCTTTGGGCGGTCTTCGTCTCGGCGCCCGGGCTCGCCACCGCCACCGAATACTCAGGCGTGATGGTGTACTCGTATGGCACGCCGTCCTCCACCACCGGCGACGGCGGAGTCGGCGAGTGTCCGACCGGCACCGACGCGATCCCGGATGACGTGAAGCCGGGCGACGAGCTCCACGTCTACGCCAAGACCAGCTCGTACCTACCGGCGACGGCCGACTGCGCGGGCAAGGTCGCGCAGACTCAGCTTCGCACCTTCAAGAGCTGCCCGGTCACCAAGACCGGCACCGCCGCGGTCCCTGCGCCGCACATCCTCGACACCGCTACCGCCAACGCTCTCGCGGCGGGCACCGACGCGACCGTCGTCCGCAAGTGGGCCGGCGCGCTGGTCGCCCTCGAGAACGTGACCGCGCCGAAGACCGCGGGCGGGAAGGTGGTCGGCCCGTTCGGCGTCATCACCTTCCAAGAGAACGACCTCGAGGCGCACGACAAGCTCTTCTATTACGACCTCGCCGATGGCGGGCCGAAGGGCGCGGGCAAGGCGTGGGCCTACGCGGCCTCGCCGGTCACCTTCACGAAGATGACCGGCATCGCGTACCTCGATTACTGCACCTGGGCGCTCAGCCCGCGCGACAAGTGCCTCGACGTCGCGCCGGCGAGCGACGGCTGCCCGCCCTGACGCTGCCGACGGCTCCGGAGCCGCGCGTCACAGCATGCTCACCGGATCCACGTCGATGACGACGTGGATCCGGCGATCGAAGGGTGCGCGCGCGACCGCGAGCAGCGTCTGCCGGAGCGGCGCGCGCTCGGCGCTCCGCACCATGAACCGGAACCGGTAGCGGCTGCGGAGCTTGGCGAGCGGCGCGGCCGCCGGCCCGACCACCAGCACGCCCGGGGTCGCGGCGCGCCGCGCGACCGCCGCTAGGCGCCGTGCCTCCGCCTCCGCGCGGCGCTCGTCCGTGCCTTCGACGCGCACCAGCGCCATGCGTGAGAACGGCGGGTAGCCGAGCTCCTCGCGGTCGCGGAGTTCTCGCTCCACGAAGCCGTCCACGTCGTGGCGGACGCTCGCGCGGATCGCGGGGTGCTCCGGATCCCAGGTCTGGATGATGACCTTGCCCGGGGCGTCGCCGCGGCCGGCGCGCCCGGCGACCTGGACGAGCAGCTGGAACGTCCGCTCCGCCGCGCGGAAATCCGGCAAGCCGAGCGCGGCGTCGGCGTTGAGCACGCCGACCAGGGTGACCTCGGGCAGATCGTGCCCCTTGGTGACCATTTGGGTGCCGACCAGGATGTCGAGCTCGCCGCGTCGCATCCGCTCGAGGACGCGCGCGCTCTTCAGGCCGGCCGCGACGTCGCGATCGAGCCGCGCGACCCGCGCGCTCGGAAAGCTCGTCGCGAGGAGCTCCTCGATGCGCTCGGTCCCGGCTCCCTCGAGCGCGAGCCGGCTCGAGCCGCACTTCGGGCAGGCTTCGGGGAGCTTGGTCGAGTAGTCGCAGTAGTGACAGGTGAGCCGCCCGCCGCGCTCGCGGTGCAGGGTGAGCGCGACCGAGCAGCTCGGGCAACCGGCGATTTCGCCGCACCCCTCGCAGACCACGCTCGGCGCGAATCCGCGGCGGTTCAAGAAGAGGATCGCCTGTCCGTGCGCCTCGAGCGTGCGCTCGAGCGCGCGGTGGAGCGGCAAGCTGATGAGTCGGTGCCCGCTCGGGCCGGGCCCGGTGCGGCGCAAGTCGACCACCTCCACCTCGGGGAGCCGGGTGGCCGCCCGCGCGCGCGCCGGGAGTCGGAGCCGCTCGAGCCTCCCCGCGCGCACCGCCGCCTCGCTCGCCACCGACGGCGTGGCGCTGCCGAGGACGCACACCGCCCCGGCGCGGTGCGCGCGGAGGAGCGCCATGTCCCGCCCGCTGTAGCGCACACCCTCCTCCTGCTTGAACGAGCCGTCGTGCTCCTCATCCACGCAGATGAGGCGGAGCTCGCGCACCGGCGCGAAGAGCGCCGATCGCGCGCCCACCGCGACCCGCAGCTCTCCGGAGCGGAGCCGCTTCCACATGGAATAGCGATCTCGGTCGGAGAGCCCGCTGTGCAGGACCGCGATGCCCTCACCGAGGCGCGCGCGGAAGCGCGCCACGAGCTGGGGCGTGAGCGCGATCTCGGGCACCAGCACGATGGCGCCACCGCCGCTCTCGAGCACCCGGCCGACCGCGCCGAGGTAGACCTCCGTCTTGCCGGAGGCCGTCACGCCGTGCAGCAGGAACGCGCGCGCCACGCCCGCGTCGAGCGCGGCCACCACCGCGCCGAGCGCCGCTGCCTGGGCCGGCGTGAGCGCCGGCGCCGCGTCGCGCGCGGCGGGCTCCTCGAAGAACGGATCGACGGCTTGGCTCACCCGCTCGACGACCACCGCGCCCGCTCTCGCCAAGCGCCGCACGGCGTCGCGCGCGTTTCCCCACCGCTCCTCGAGCGCGGCGAGTGGGGTCGGGCCGAGCGCGCGGAGGTGCTCGAAGACCGCGCTCGCTTGGCCGCGCAGCTCGGGCGGCGCCTCGCCGATCGCGCGCGCGACCTGCACCATCCGCCCGACGGTCGCTACCCGCGCGCCCTCGAGCAGCCCCTGCTCGTCGAGCGCTTCCGCGGCGGCGCGCTCCACCGCGGGGAGCGCGAGGCGCACCACCTCGCCGATCGGCGCGAGGTAGTAGCGCGCGAGCTCGACGAGGAAATCCACCAGCTCGCCCGGGATCACCGGTTCGTCGTCCACCACCGCCTGGATGGGCTTCACGCGCTCGAGCGGGAGGTCCGTCTCCTCCGACGAGCCCATCACCACGCCGAGCACCCGGCGCCGGCCGAACTCCACCAGCACGCGAGCGCCGCGCTGCGCGCGTGCCGCGTGCTCCTCGGGTACCGAGTAGGTGAAGCCCTGGCCGAGCGGCACGGGAACCGCGACGCGAACGAACCGCACGGGCTACTTCATGAGCCACGCGAGCACGACCAGCGCGACCGCGAGGAGCGCGACCAACGGCACCCACCCGCGCCGCTTCGGGGCCGGCGCGCCGGACGGCGCCCCGGCGGTGAGCGCCGCCGGCGGTGTGACGCTGGGGGGCGGGGGCTTGGCGACTTCGGCGCCCTCGGCGTCCACCGCGCGCGCGGCGCGCTCGTGCGCGCTCCGCCGCTCGAGGATCTCGGCGCCGAAGTGGTCGACCAGCCACTCGCCCAGCCGTAGCGGGCTCGCCACGAGCCCGGCTCCGGCGACGTACCCTTCCAGCTCGCGGAGCATCGCCTGCGCGCTCGGATAGCGCTCGTCCCGCTCGCGGGCGAGAGACTTCATCACGATGGCGTGGAGCTCCGCCTCGTTCGCGTAGCCGCGTGAGGGGAGCTCGGGGATCACCGCGGCGCGCGCCTGCTCGAGCGACGGCCCGCGCCCGCCCTCTCCCTTGTATAGGCGACGCCCCGCGATCAGCTCCCACGAGATGACGCCCGCCGCGAAGACGTCCGAGCGCCCATCGAGCGGCTCCCCGCGCGCGGCCTCGGGGCTCATGTAGCCGGCTTTCCCTTGGATGGCCTCTTCGGGCACGTCCCCGCTCACCCCCATCGCGCGCGCGATCCCGAAATCGCAGAGCTTCACCTCGCCGTCGAAGCTCACGAGCACGTTCGAGGGCGAGACGTCGCGGTGCACGATGCCGAGCGGCTGACCCGCCTCGTCCTTCTTCCGATGCGCGTAGTCGAGCGCGCGGAGCGTCTCGATGATGATGAGGAGCGAGAACTCGATGGGCAGCGGCGTCGCGGTGCGAGAACACTGGCGGAGCAGCTCGCGGAGGTCGAACCCCTCGACGTACTCCATCGCGATATAGAGCGTGTCGTCCTCTCGCCCGAGGTCGGCGACCTGCACCACGTTGCCGTGCGAGAGCTGCGCGGCGAGCTTCGCTTCGTCGACCAGGAGGCGCGCGAAGTCCGGGCTGCCGGCGAGGAGCGGCAAGATCTGTTTTACGACCGCGAGCTTGTCGCCGCCGAGCTCGGTCTTGGTGCGCCCGAGGTAGATGCGCGCCATCCCACCCTCGCCGATCTTGTCGAAGAGCACGTACCGGCCAAAGCGGCGCGGCAGCGGGTCGGCGGGCAGCTCCGAGGCGTTCACGATCCTCGCGGTCTTGGCAGCCGGCGCGTGCGCGGTCAAGCGTCGATGGGTTTTGCCGGTTCGGCGCGGAACCTGGCGCGGCACGGGACGCGCCGCGCGTCTGGGTGTAGCCTCTCGCGGTCGCGCTCGCGCGCGCTCGTCATCATGTGGATCGTCGTCGGCTTCGCCATCCTCGCGCTCCTCTCGCTGCCGCTCGTCGCCGCCATCCGGGCCTCCACGGAGCTGTTCGTGCTCGAGGTCCGTGACGGTAAGGTGACCGTTCGTCGCGGACGCCTGCCGCCGCGCCTGCTCGCGGACCTCGAAGACGTGCTCGGTCGCCCACCGGTGCCGAAGGCGCGCGTGCGCTGCGTCGCGGAGGACGCGCGCCCGCGCGTGCTCCCCGACCCGGGGCTCAGCCCGGGCCGACTCCAGCAGCTCCGCAACGCGGTCGGGCGCTGGGAGCTCGCCCAGATCCGCGCCGGGCGCCGGCGCGCCTGACGCTCATATATCGTCGGAGACGATAATATAGGAACGATCCACCGGATGGGGCGCGGGCCGCCAGGGAACGTAGTAGACACGGGGGCCATGCTCGTCCGGACGGCTCCCCGGCTCGCCGCCGGACTCGTCGCGCTCGCCCTCGCGGCGCTCGCGAGCCGCCCCGCGCGCGCCTTCGAGCGGCAGTGGCACGTCGGCGCGACCATCGGGGGCGGCGCCTTCTCGAGCCCGAGCAGCGCGGTCGGGCCGGCCGTTGGCGCCTACGCCGGCTACGGGCTGAGTGACCTGTTCGACCTGCGGGCTCAGCTCACCGCGTCGCGGCTCGCCTTCTCGGGTGCGTCCGAGGGGACGTGGGTCAGCTCGGCGAGCGCGGGGCTCGCCTACAAGCTCGACGTCATCGAATGGGTCCCCTGGGCCGACCTCCAGCTCGGCTACTACCGTATCGATGGCCCCGCGCCTGGCGGCCGCCACGCGAACGACGTCGGCGCCTCGTTCGGGCTCGGCATCGACTACGCGTTCTCGCGCGACCTCGGCCTGGGGGCGGAGCTCCGCTATCACGGGTTCTTGCGCGACGCTCCGACCAGCCTCGCCGACACGCCGTATCTGACCGGAATGTTTCGCGTCGAGTACTCCTGGGGGTTCTGACCGCCCGGCGCTTGCGCCGGAGATTTCAGCCGCGGGCGCGCCGCATGCTAGGGAACCTAGTATGCGGGCGCTTCGTGCGGTCGGCGTGTGGGTGCTCTTCGCGGGGGCCTGCGCGCGGAGCTCGCCGGCCGGGGCCGGGGAGGCGGGGCCGCAGAGCACGCCGCCCGCCGCCAAGGCGATGAAGGCCGCTCCGAGCGCGGTCGCCTCGAGCGCGAGCGCGCCGGCGGTGGCCGACGCGCCGCCGGTCGGAGGCGCGTGGGCCGAGGCGCTCCGCATGGAGCGCTGGGAAGAGGCGGCGACCCTCATCGATGCGCTCCCCGAGGCGTCGCGAAACGCGCCGGGCGTGAGGTACGCCCGCGCCCGCGTCGCGGCTCGGCTCGGCGAGCATGAGCGCGCGGTCGAGCTCTTGAGCGAGCTCGAGACGAAGCTCCCGGTGCTCGCGAGCGAGATCGCGCGCCACCGCGCCGAGTCCGAGCTCGAGGCCGGCCCGTTCACGGCGGCCGCGGCCTGGTTCGACGCGCAGCCCGGCGTCGACGCCGCGCTCGACGCCGCGACCGCCCATGAGCGCGCGGGTGAGCGCGACCCGGCGCGCCGCGCGGTCGATCGCGCGCTCCAGGCGCTCGCCCGCGCCAAGCGCCCGTCCCTCGCTCGAGGAGCGCGCGCGCGCGCGCTCCGGGCGCGGCTCGCCGAGGCGGCCGGCGACCTGAAGCTGGCCGAGCGTGACCGGCGCTGGATCGCCGTCAGCGCGCCGACGACCCCGGAAGCCGCCGAGGTCGCCGCGCGCGTCACGCTCGGCCCCGCGGAGCGCTTGGTGCGCGCGCGCGCGCTCGCGGAGGCTGGTCGCGTCGCGGACACCGACGCCGAAGCGGAGGCGCTCGGCAAGCTCCCGAAGACGCCTGCGAGGGCGGGCGAGCTCCTGCACCTGCGCGCGCTCGCGCGGTACCGAGCGCGCGTCGAGCCGAAGGAGGCCGCGCAGCTCTTTTCCCGCGCCGCGCAGACAAACCCCAGCGACCCTGCCGGGGAGCTCTTCTACGCCGCGCGCTCCTGGTCGCGCGCGATGCAAGACGAGCGGGCCATCAAGGAGTACGAGAACCTCGCGCGCCGCTTCCCGAAGACCGCGCACGCCGAGTCCGCGCGCTATCTCGCCGCGCGCCTGCACTTCATCCTGGGGCACTGGAAGCAGGCTGCGAGCGGCTACGCCGAATATCTCGAGCGATACCGAGGCAAGGGGCGCTACGCGCGCTCGGCCGAGTACGAGCGCGCGGTCGCCTGGCTCGCCGGCGAGCGAGCCACCGAGGCCGCGCGCGCGTTCGCGTCGCTGGTGAAGACCACGCGCGACCGCAACCTGGCCCCGCGCTACCGCGAGCTCGAGGGCGTCGCGCTGATGGGCGCGGGGAAGCAGCGGGACGCCGCGACGCGCTTCCGTCAGGTCATCGAAGAGTCGCCGCTCTCGTTCCCGGCGCTCGCGAGCGCGGCGCGGCTGTCGGCGCTCGGCGAGCCCGCGCCGCCGCCCATCGCGCCGCCGCCCGGCGCCGCGGCGCGCGCGCCGCTCGAGATCGCGCTGCCCCCCAAGGTCGCGGTGCTCTCGAGCCTCGGCCTCGACGGCGAGGCGGAGGATGCGCTCATCGGCTTCGAGCCCGAGCTTCGCCGCGAGCACGGCGAGCGCGGTGAGGAGGCGGTGTGCGAGGCCTACGGCAAGCTGAGCCTCGCGGCGCGGCGCTATCGCGCGGGGCAGCGCGCGATCGGCTGGGCGGACCTCGAGAGCGCGCCGTCGGCGGGCACGCGCTGGAAGTGGGACTGCGTCTATCCCCGGCCCTACGCGCCCGCGGTGCGCGAGGCCGAGAAGGAGTGGGAGCTCCCCGAGCACATCGTCTACGCGATCATGCGTCAGGAGAGCGCGTTTTCACCTGACGTGGTGTCTCCGGCCCAGGCGGTGGGACTCTTGCAGCTGATGCCGGCCACCGCGCGGCAGGCCGCGAGTGAGCTCGAGGTGCCCTTCGAGCCGCTCCTCCTCGAGAGCCCGCCCTACAACATCCGGCTCGGCTCGTACTACCTCGGCAAGGTGCTGAAGACGTTCGGCGGCAACGCGGCGCTGGCGGCCGCCGCCTACAACGCCGGGCCGCACGCGGTGTCGCAGTGGCTCGCGAGCGGCGAGCACCTGCCACTCGACGTCTGGGTGGCGCGGATCCCGTTCTCCGAGACGCGCGGCTACGTCTGTCGCGTGGTCGGTAACATGGCGCGCTACGCGTTCCTCGAGGGAGGCGCCGGCGCGATCCCGGAGCTGTCCCTCGAGCTCCCGCGCGGGCTCCGCGCCGCGCCGGACGCGTACTAGCTTGGCAGCCGGCGCCGCGTGTAAAGCCGCGCTCAGCGCGCGAGCCACGCCGACGGCGTGAGCACGCCGCCGCCTGGCGGACGCGGTCCGTCCGCCGCCCAGTGGCTCGCGAAGGCGTCGGCGAGCACGCGCTCGGCGAGCTTGCCGCGCGGCGAGAACCCCCACTCCGCCTCTTGCGAGACGTCGTCCGGATCGGCGTACACGCGCCAGACGAAGAAGCCGGCGAACCACGGCTCGTCCTGGAACGCGCCGAGGAGCGCGGCGTAGGCCTCGGCCTGCGCCACCTCGTCGACCACCACGTGCTCGAGATGGTCGGGCCACTCCCACGGCTTCACCGCCGGGTCCGCGCGCGTGGTGTACCCGAACTCGGTGAACAAGATGGGCTTCTGCCAGCTCGCGGAGACCTCCGCGAGCTCGGCGGCGACGCGCGCGCCCCCCGCCTGGAGCTCCGCGAACGAGGCGCCCTCCCGCTCGGCGAGCGGGAAGAACGCGTTCACGCCGATGACGTCGAGCTCTCCGAGGATCACGGTGCGGTTCACGTCGTCCCAGTTGGCGGCGTAGGTGAGGAGCCCCGGATAGATGGCGCGCACCTCATGGATGAGCTCGACGAAGCTCGGCGCGCGCGGCGTCGTCACCCAGCTCCGGAGCTCGACGCCCAGCGAGAGCAGGTCCGCGCCGCTCTCCTTCGCGACCTTCGCCCAGCTCAGCAGGAAGTCGCGGTAGCCCGCCGCCCAGGCGCGCCAGCCGGCGTCGGTCCCGGGGTCGATGAGCGCGCGCCACTCGCCGCTCTCCACCCACAGGTGCGGGACGAGCATCACCCGCAGCCCCGCGTCGTGCGCCTGCGCGACGGCGCGGATGACGTCCGCGCGGTTCTTCTGGAACGGCGCCTCGAAGCTCAAGGACACGCCGGACGGCGTGAGATCCTGCACGCGCCCGAACGGCGTGAGGCTGACCCAAGTGCCTCCGAGCGCGCGGATCTCGCCGAGCGTGCGCGCGCAGGCCGGGCTCCCGTAGCCGCGCTCCGGGTGGAGCGCGTTCTCGATGGGGCCCACCGTGACGCCGCGCACGGCCCCGAGCCCGGCGTCGCGCCAGCCGGTCGCGCCGGGCAGCACGGTGAGCGGCGCAGCGCCCGCTCCGCGCGAAACGAGCGAAACGAGCGCGAGGCCGAGCGTCGCGAGCGCGGCGAGCGCGCGCTCACGACGTCTTCTGGAACAGCGCCTCGAGCACATCTTCGGTCACTTGCGCGATCTCGCCGACCACCGCGTCGGCGCCCGCCGCCTCGAGCTCGGCCGCCTCGTAGGTGTGCGCCACGGCCAGGCAGACCAGGCCCGCGGCCTTGGCGGCCTCGACGCCCGCGCGCGAGTCCTCGATGACCAGCGCGCGGCGTGCGACCTCGGGGCTCGCGAGCGCCGCGAGCCGCTCGAGTCCGAGGCGATAACCCTCCGGATCCGGCTTCGATTCGCGCGTGTCCTCGGCGGCCACGACGCCGCTCACCGCGTCCGCGACGCCCAGCAGCTCGAGCCCGAGTCGGATCTCGTGGCGGAGCGCGCCGCTCACCACGACCACCGGCCCGCTCTGCGCGCGACGGCGGACCAGCTCCGCCGCGCCCGGGAACGGCTCGAGCCCCCGCTGCGCTCGCTCGAGGTAGAGCGGCTGCTTCGCCTCGACGAGCGCGCGCACGGTCTCGTCGTCGGCCGGGCGCCCCGCGTCGCGTAGGATCGCTCGAAACGCCCCCGCGTCGTCGAAGCCGAGGTAGCGCTCCCAGTATCGCTCCTCGTCGAGCGTGAGCCCGATGGGTAAGAGCGCGTCGCGAAATGCCGCGAGGTGCACCGCCTCGTCGTCGACGAGCACGCCATTATAATCGAACAACGTCGCCGGAAACACGCTCGGCAACGGGTTAGCCTCGCGCGCGCCCGACGTCGACCGCCATCTGCTCGAGGGCTGCCGCTCCGTCGCGGCCGGCGACCGAGCGCGGTCCCCCGCTGGCGCTCGAGCGTCCGGCCGGTCCGCGTCCGGAGCGCGACGCCTCACTCGCGCCGCCCGGGCCGAGCGGCGCCGCGGCCGGCATCGTGCTTGCATCACGAGGGCGACTGTGCCAGGTTCCGCGCGGCTTCCCTCATGAGCAAAGGCGATCTTCTCGAGATGGAGGGCGTGATTCAGGACGCCCTCGGCGGTGGTCAATACACCATCAAGGTGGACCAGGGCGGGGCGCTGGTCCGCGCGCAGCTCTCGGGTCGCATGCGTCGCCACCACATCCGGGTGCTGCCGGGAGATCGGGTGCGCGTCGCGGTCTCGCCGTACGATCTCACCCACGGGCTGATCGTCTTCCGCGGTCGAACCTGATTCGCCGCACGCTCGTGGGATGATCGCCGGCATGCGTCGGCTCGCCGCGCTGGTGCTCCTCGGCACGCTCCTCGGCTGCTCGCGGACCGAGCCGCGCGCCGACGCGGACGCGAGCGCGCCGCGCGTCGGGGCGAGCGTGAGCGCGGTCGCGGTCGAGCCGGCCGGGCCTCCGCGGCTCCTTTACTTGCCCGACGGCGGCGACGTCGCGCCGCCGCGGGCGTCCGGCCAAGAGCTCCTGCCGGGGCCCTGGGGGCTGCGCGGTCCCTCACGCTGTCCGCCCGAGATGGTCGACGTCCGCGGGCGCTTCTGTATCGACCGCTACGAGGCGTCGCTGGTGGACGCCCGGAGCGGTCGCGAGCTCTCGCCCTACTATCACCCGACGCGCCGCGCGACGGCCGAGCTCTACGGGCTCTGGCAGAAGCGGCGCGGCGACGAGCCGACCGAGGCCGGGCGCTCGATGACGGTGCCGGCGCCGCCCGCGTGGCAGCTCTCCTCCGACCCGGAGCCGAAGGCTACCTCGCGCGCGGGAGTCACCCCGAACGGTTATCTCGACGCGATGACCGCGGCGCGCGCTTGCGGCGCGGCGGGCAAGCGGCTCTGCGCTCCCGACGAGTGGATGATGGCCTGCCGCGGCGAGCAGGGCCGCAAATTTCCTTATGGAGCCACGTATCAGCAAGGGAAGTGCAACGTGTTTCGCGAGGCCCACCCGGCGGCGGTGCTGCACGGCAACGCGTCGACGGGTCACCTCGATCCGCGGCTGAACCTGGTGGCGGTCGGCGGTCGCAGGCTCCTCCGCGCGACCGGCGCGACCCCCGACTGCCGGAGCCAGTGGGGCGAGGACGCCATCTACGACATGGTCGGCAACCTCGACGAGTGGGTCGACAGCGAGCGCGGGCTGTTCCTCGGCGGGTTCTACTCGCGGAGCACCCGCGAGGGGTGCGACTCGAGCGTCTCCGCGCACCCGCGCCAGTATTTCGACTACAGCCTCGGCGTCCGTTGCTGCAAGTGAGCTAGCGCGGCTCGCGCGCGCGAAAATGTCGCGACGCCCACCAGAGCGCGTCGCTCGGCTGGTGCCAAGAGGCCCAGGAGGCGACCTCGCGCCGGTCGACGGCGGTGCGCCGCTGCGCCTTGTTCGAGTACACGACGAACAGGAAGCCGTCGCACGGCTCGTCGGTGATGTCGTCGAGCTGGCGGACGTGCTCTTCGAGGAGCCACCCTTGGGTGTGGATGTTGGTCGGGAGGTAGGCCTGGTGACGGGGCGTGGCGTCGTCGTCGAGATCCACGAGCTCGGGGGCCGAGCGGAGCACGTGCACCGCGATGGCGAGATCCGGCTCCGCAGCGGTGCGCCGGCGGCGCTGCGGGATCCCAAAGAGCTGTCGGGTGTCGATGTGGATCGGCGCGCGCCGCCCGACCGCGTCGGCGAGCGCGTGCGCGCCGAGCGTCGAGCTCGACGCGTCGAAGATGAGGCGGTCCCACGCGAGGTTGTTCGCCAAGCTCCGCAGCGTGGTCCGGAGCCGCGAGGCGAACTCGAACAGGATCTGCTGCTCGGGGTGCGGCAGCTCGGTGATCCGCGGCTTCGAGATCAGCCAGCCGACGACCTCCTCCCAGCCGTTCTGCACGACCCGACGGAGCTGAGGCAAGGTCAGAGAGGAGGTCATCGTCGGTGGCGTCGGGCGGTCGCGGGGCGCGAACTTAGCGCATCTCGGCGGAACTAGGCAGATCTCGACCGCTTCCGGCGTCGCGACCCTGCCTGCCCGATCAAATGTGAGGATTTGTGGGAATGTGTAGGTGCGTATCGTACCATTCTCCTCGATGAGATTGCCCATCCAATCAACACGACGGTTCGGGGCGCTCGTCGGTGCTGCGTTGCTCGCGCTCGGGGTGGGGGCGTGCGGGCACCCGGTGGAGCGCAAGCTCCAGGGGCGCTGGCTCGGCGAGGGCGTAGAGAACTTCGACGACGCGCTGACGGCCGCGGCGACCGGCTGGGCCCGCGGCACCAGCCTGGAGTTTGCCGGCTCGGACCTGACCGTCTCGATCCCGGCCGAGGAGGCCCGCAGCGGGTCCTACAAGGTCGTGAAGGTGAACCGAAACGACGTCGACATCGCCGTCACCCGAAAGGACGGCGCGATCGATCGGGCGCGGTTCAGCCTCGATGACGACGCTCGGATGCGCTGGCGCCTGTCCGGAGGGCGCTCGGTCCTCCTCCGGCGCCAGGAATGAGCGGCCCCGGCTAGCGCGCCAGGTGCAGCGTCCGAGTGATGGTCGCACCGCGACGCGAGGCCGCGAAGAGCGGCCCCGACAGCTCGCGCTCGCTGCACGCCTGGACCTCCGGGGACAGCGGCGGCTCAGCGGTGAGCGCCGCCACCTCGCCGGAAGGCAGCACCGAGAACGAGAGGCTCACGCGAGCGCTGATCGCGACTCCTCTCGGCGCCGCGGTGCCCTTCGAGAAACACTCCTCGACGAGCGCCATGACCCGAGCTGCGCCGCGCTCGAGCGCCACCGCGTCGGGCACGTCCGGCCGCGCCGCGTCGGGTTCGGGCCGAGCGCTCGGGCCCGTCGACTTCGGGGGTCGGGGCGTCGCGGCCGGCGTCGCGGCGCGCTCGTCCTCCGCGCCCGCTCGCGCCGCTTCGAGCGAGTCCGCGGGCGGTCCGTTCACCTCGCCGAGCTTCGCGCCGTCCAGCGAGAAACGGCCGGTCGACGGCGCGCGCATCACGAAACCCCGCGTGCGCCCGCGGTCCGCCGAAGCGCCGACCGCTACCACGCCCTCCTCGAGCGTCACCTCCGCGCGCTCTCCCGCGCGCTTCACGGTGAAGCGCGTGCCGTGCGCCGCGACCCGAGTGTGCCCGACCTCGATCGCGAACGACTCCGGAGCGAGCTTGGGCACGACGGCCACGCTGATCGCGCCGGCTTCGAGTCGAACGGTGCGGAACCGGCCCGCGTCGACCAGCGTCGCCGAGCCGTGCGGCGCGAGCGTCCACGTCGCGCGACCAGGCTCCGAGACCACGACCGGCGCGTCTCCCGCGAGCACGCGATCGCCCTCGATGAGCGCCGCGCCGTCGAGCGCCGCGCCGGCCGGACCGAACACCCTCGGGTGGTTGGGCTCGCTGACCGCGGCGCTCGGCTGCGATGGCGCTCCGCCGCGGAGCCCGACGCCTCCCGCGACCACCGCGGCCGCCGCCGCCGCGAGGAGCGCCCAGCGCGCTCGGGACGGCGTGACCCGCGCGAGCGTAAGCCCGGGCTCGGCGGTGAAGAGGCGCTCCTCGAGCGCGTCCCAGTCGAGCTTCGGCGAGGGCGCCTGTCTCGCCTCCTCCGTGAGCTGGCGAAGCGCTCGTATCCTGGCGGATTCGTTGGACATTACGTCACCTCTGACTCGGGGCGGCGCGCGGCCGCGGAGCTGCCCGATGCTTCGAGCTCGGCGACCAGCGCCGCGAGCGTGGGTTCCTCGTGCATCATCGCCGCGAGCTCGCGGCGCGCGTAGAAGAGACGCGTCCGCACCGTCAGCACCGGCGCGCCGACGATCTCCGCGATGTCGGTCGGTGCCACGCCTTCCAGGTCGTGGAGCACGAACACGGTGCGCTTCTTCTCGCTCAGCCGCTCGAGCAGCCGCGTAAATGCCTCGAGCCGAGCGCCGCGCGCGACCTGCTCGTCCGGGAGCGGCGCGCGGTCTCGGGTCACCAGCGTGGGCGGCGCCTCGACGAGGGTCGGTCGAGACCGCGCCGCGCGCCGGTGCATGAGCACCACGTTCACCGTGACGCGGTAGAGCCAAGTCGAGAAACGCGCCTGATACCGGAAGTCCTTGATGCAGCGGTGCACCTGCACCCACGCTTCCTGCACCACGTCCTCGACGTCATTCGAGCGCCCGAGCATGCGATGCACGAGCCGGGTGACATCGCTCCGGTGCGCGCGGAAGAGCGCGCGGAACGCGCGCTCGTCGCCCTGGGCGGCGCGAGACACGAGATCGTCGCCCTCAGTCACGCGCGCGAGTCTAGCGCCACTCCCACGCAGGCGCCGCGGGTCGGCCGGCGGCGCGACGCGCCCGACCGCGACCCACGACTCCAGGGCGGCGCGGCTCGACTGCATCCCCCCCTCCGGTGCGCGCCGCCCGCACGATCTTCACGGGCCCCGCGGAGCCGCCGGGCCATCGGGCCATCGGGCCATCCCGGCTCAGAAGAGCGACTTCAATTCGGCTGCGGGCTGCTTTTTCTGCTCGAGGATATGGTTGACGGCCCGCAAGATGCGGGTCTTTGCGGGGCCGGATACCGGCTTTCCGGCCGTCGCCTGGGCGATGAGTCGCGGGGTCACCGGGCGCCCGCTCCGCGGCTTACCCGTGGTCTCGCTCTGCTTGGCGTCCTTGGACTTCCCCTGCCGGCGCTCGAGCCGAAGCGCTCGATCCGCCGGGCGGAGCTGCTCGAGTCGCTTGGAGGTGGCGAGGATCCGCCGGGGGTCGATCTGCTTGTCGGTGATGAACTGCTCGAACTTGCTTGCCATGGCTCGCTACGTGGTTTGAAGGCGCGGAAGAGCGCGGGGCCCGGAACATAGACCCACTCCGGCTCTCGGCCAAGGGGTGTACGGTTTCGCCCATGGACTCCTCGAACCCTCTCGGTCTCGCTGAGCGCTTCGTCCGCCGACTCGGGCGCCCGGAGCCCTGCGTCGGGGTCGTGCTCGGCTCGGGTCTCGGCGCCTTCGGCGACACGCTCGCCGACCTCGAAAAGATCCCTTACGACGCGGTGCCGGAGATGCCGCGCTCGGCGGTGGTCGGGCACGCGGGCAACCTCTGCCTCGGCCGGGTCGGCGCGGTGGAGGTCGCTTGCCTCCAAGGGCGGGTGCACGCCTATGAGGGGCACCCGCTCGAGCGCGTCGTATTCGGGGTGCGTCTGCTCGCGCAGCTCGGCTGCCGCGCGGTGCTGCTCACCAACGCGGCCGGCGGGATCTCGCAAGAGTTCGCGGCGGGCGACCTCATGCTCATCGTCGATCACTTGAACCTCATGGGGAGAAATCCGCTGGTCGGCCCGAACGACGCGCGCGGGCCGCGATTCCCCGACATGACCTGCGCCTACGACGCGGAGCTCGCCGGCGCGGCGCGACAGGCCGCGCGAGAGACGAGCGTGTCGCTCCGCGAAGGCGTGTACGCCGCGATGCTCGGGCCGAGCTACGAGACCCCTGCCGAGATCCGCATGCTCCGCACCGTCGGCGCCGACGCGGTCGGGATGAGCACGGTGCCCGAGGTCATCGCGCTCCGCCAGCGCGGCGTCCGGGTCGGCGCGGTGAGCTGCATCACCAACCTCGCCGCCGGCATGAGCGGCGCGCTGCTCGACCACCGCGAGGTCGAGGAGACGGCCGGGAGGGCGCGCGAGCGCTTCATCCGGCTCCTCACCCGCTGGACCGAGCTCACCGGCGAGCAGGTGAAGCGATGACCGCGCCGCTCACGACGGACGAGCGCGCGCTCATCGAGCGCGCGCGCGCGGTGAGAGCGCACGCCTACGCGCCGTACTCGAGCTTCCTGGTGGGAGCGGCGGTGCGCTCCATGGCGGGTAACGTCTACATCGGCTGCAACGTCGAGAACGCGACCTACGGCGCGACGATTTGCGCGGAGCGAGCCGCCATCGTCCAGATGATCGCGGCCGGCGACCACGGGCTCGCGGCGGTCGCCGTCTTCACCGACGCCTCCGAGCTCGCCATGCCCTGCGGGATCTGTCGCCAAGTCATCCATGAGCACGGCGAAGGCGCGGAGATCGTCAGCGCCAACCCGCGCGGCTTCGAGCGCACGACCATCGGCGAACTGCTGCCGCGCGCCTTCGAGCTCGAGCGATGAGCGTCCCGCCCGACGAGCTCTGGATCCGCGGCGGGACGCTGGTCACCTGCGACGCCTCCGACCGCGTGATGCGCGGCGACGTCCTCGTGCGCGACGGCGAGATCGTCGCGGTCGGTCGCGTGCGCGCCGCGCCGGGCGCTCGCCTGGTGCGCGCCGAGGATCGGATCGTCTTGCCGGGGCTCGTGATGGCGCACGTCCACCTCTGCCAGGCGCTGCTCCGCGGCATGGCGGACGATCTCCCGCTCCTCGAGTGGCTCGAGCGGCGCATCTGGCCGCTCGAGGCCGCGCACGACGAGGCGAGCCTGCGCGCGAGCGCCGAGCTCGGGCTCACCGAGCTCTTGTCGGCCGGTGCCACGGCCCTCCTCGATCTCGGCACGGTGAACCACCACGACGTGGTCTTCGACGCCTGCGTGCGGGCCGGCGTGCGCGTGCTCGGCGGCAAGACGCTCATGGACACGGGTGATCGGGTGCCGCGCCGGCTCCGCCGTTCGACGGCCGCCGAACTCCGCGAGGCGGCGCGGCTCGAGCGCACCTGGGCAGCACACCCTTCGGGGCGCGTAAAGTACGCTTACATCCCGCGCTTCGTGCTCTCGTGCTCGGAGGCGCTCGTCCGCGGCGCGGTCGAGCGCGCCGCGGACTCCGGGGCGCGGCTTCACACCCACGCCGGCGAGCATGCCGGCGAGCGCCGCGCGGTGCGGCGCGCGCTCGGTATGGATGACGTCGACGTCTTGCGACGCTGGGGATTTTGCGGGCCGCGCGCGTCGCTCGCCCACGGCGTGCAGTTTACGAAGGCGCAGCTCCGTCGCCTCGCCGCGGACGGCACACAGCTCGTGCACTGCCCGAGCGCAAACCTGAAGCTGGGAAGCGGGCTGGCGCGGGTCGCGGAGATGCGACGTGCGGGGGTGGTTACCGGGCTCGGCGCCGACGGCGCGCCTTGTAACAACAACCTGGATCCATGGCTCGAGCTGCGGCACGCGGCGCTCGTCGCGAGCGCGTGCAGCGGGCCGGGCGCCCTCCCCGCCCGCGCGGTACTGCGGATGGCCACCATCGACGGCGCGCGCATTCTTGGGCTCGCCGAGCGCGTTGGCTCCATCGAGCCGGGCAAGCGAGCAGACTTGGTGGTCGTGCGGCGCGATCGGCCGCACGTCGCGCCCGCCCTCGACCCGATCGGGACGCTCGTCTACGCGACCCAGGCGCGCGACGTCGAGACGGTGCTGGTCGACGGCGTGCCGGTGGTGGATGGCGGTGTGCTTCGCACCCTCGACGCCGAGCGCGTCGCCCGCACCGCGCGCACCGAGGCGCGGCGGCTCCTGCGGCGCGCGGGGCTCGCATGAGCCGTCGCGCCCGCTCGTCGCGCCGCGCCGCGCCGCTCGTGCTCGCGATGACCATCCTGACCGGATGCCACTCGAGCGCGCCGAGCGAGCCTGAGTCACGCCCGGTGAGCTCCGCTCGGGCAGCGCCACCGCCGGCTCCGGGGGCCGCGCCGCGGTTCATCGAGGCGCCGCCGGGCGAAGACGTGGCCGCGTTCGTGCGCGCCGAGCTCACGCGTGCGGAGGAGGCTCGCGCGACGGTCGTGGTCTACGTCGGGGCGAAATGGTGCGAGCCGTGCGAGCGGTTCCATCGCGCGCTCGCGGCGGGCGAGCTCGACCGCGAGCTCCGCGGGGTTCGCTTCATCGGCTATGATCTCGACCGGAGCGGCGAGCTCCTCGCGGAGGCGGGCTATGAGTCGCCGATGATCCCGCTCTTCTGCCTTCCCGACGCCGAGGGTCGCGGGACCTCGCGCCGGATGGCAGGCTCGATCAAGGGGCCGGGCGCGGTCGGCGAGCTCTTGCCGCGTCTCACCGCGCTGCTGGCCGAGGCGCCCGCGCGTTGACTCGCCCGCCAGCGCCGCGTGGCGTAGAACTCGTACCGCGCCCGTGACGATCCCGCTCTTGCCCGGCAACCCGCCCGAGCTCGTCGTGCTCGACCACCTGAGCCCCTGCCCCTACCTCCCCGGACGGGTGGCGCGGATGCCGCTCCGTCTTCCGGTGCGCATGCTCGAGCCGGGTCAGCTCGAGGTGCGGCTCGCGGCCGGCGATCGTCGCCAGGGCGCCATGCTCTATCGCACCGCGTGCCCTGCCTGCCGCGCTTGTGAGCCGATCCGCCTCGATGTCACTCGCTTTCGCGCGAGCGGCTCGCAGCGCCGCATCTTCCAGCGCGGCGAGCGGGTGTTTCGGGTAGAGGTCGGCCCGCCGCGCGTCGATACCGAGCGCGTCGCGCTCTACAACGCGCACAAGTGCGCGCGGGGTCTCGGGGACGGCCAGCCACCGATTGGCGCGGACGGCTACCGCGAGTTCCTGGTGAACACCTGCTGTGAGTCCTTCGAGCTCGCGTACTACGTCGGTGACGAGCTCGCTGCGGTGGCCGTCGTCGATCGCGGGAGCTTCTCTCTATCGGCGGTGTACTGTCACTATAGTCCGCGCTTCGCGCGATTTGGCCCGGGCACCTATTCCATCATGAAGCAGGTCGAGCTCTGCCAGCGCTGGGGGCTCCGCCACTTGTATCTCGGTCTCTACATCGCCGAGTCGAGCGCGATGCAGTATAAGGCCCGCTATCTGCCGCACGAGCGGCTCATCGACGGCGAGTGGCGTGAGCTCGACGCGGCGGCGGCCGCGGCGCGGGATTCCGCCACGCGCCAACAATCTCCCGTCATGAAGTAGCTCGTCGCGCGCAGGCGAGCCTCCGCGGCCGCCTCTGTGGCGCGCGCTCGAACCGGGTGAGCGCGCTAGTCACCGGCTCTCACGCTCACGATGGTCCCGGTCGCGAAGCTCGCGCTGGCGGGCCTCCACGCCTGCGCTCCAGCGTCGGCGTTGGCGAACCGGATGGCGAAGCGCGCGTCGCTCATGGTTCGAGGATGGACGTCGGGCGCCGCGAGCTCGACGGCGTAGTCGCCCTCGGTGGTCGGGAGCACGATGTCGATGGGAATCGTGGTCGACTTCGTCGCCTGAGCCTCGAGCGCCGACAGTCGAGTCGTGCTGGCGGCCGTGGTGACGTTGCCGTCCCGCACGAGGCGGACCACGAGCTTGCGCTCGCCGGTGACGCTCGCCCAGCCCACGTTGCGCAGCTCGACCTCGACGCGCAGCGTGGAGCCGGGCGTCGCGCGGGTGGCGTGACGGACGGCGTCGAGTTCGAGCCGGTAGCCCATCCTCCGCTCGACCTCGTCGAGGCAGCCGCCCGCCTGCCACGCCGTGAAGAAACCCTCGAAGTATTCGCGGTTCAGGTACGCGAGGTGGTAGCTCGCGCCTTCACGCCGGATGTCGTCGCAGCTCGTGCGGAGCGGCGTGTCGGCGTCGCACGTCTCGCCGCCGAAGGAGTTTCGCTCGGTCAGGCTCATCACGTAGCTTCGCTCCGCTTGCGACTCGTAGGTGCCGGTGTCGGTCGGCCCGGCGAGGAAGCAGTCGTTGTGGAGCCCGACGCGTGAGGGCGTGGTCGGGTCGGGGTACCAGCGGAGCAGATCACCCGGATCGCGAAACACGAGCGGCACCGAGGCCGGCGTCGCCGCGAGGAGCGCGTCGCGCACGATGAGGCGGTTCTGGTTGGCCTCGGCCAGGGTAACGCCGGGGTTGGTGTGGTACCCGTAGGAGTTCGAGTGCTTCGAGCTGTGCCACTCGCCCCAAGCGCCGATGAACCCCGCTTGGAACACCGCGAGCGCGTCGGCGTTCTCGGTGAGCACCGGCGCGAGTTGCTCGACGTGGCTCTCGATCTGCGTGGCCGGCGCGTCGTTCCCGCCCTCCGTGTAGTCGTAGGCGAAGCGCAGCACGGCCTTCATGCCGTGCGCTCGCAGAGTGGCGAGGCGCGCGGACAGCTCGCTCAGGAACGTCGCGGAGATGGGCGATGAGCGAAATGCGCCGAGCTCGACCTTGGCGAACATCAGGCGGTAGCCCTTGGCGAACGCCGCGTCGACGGTGTCGACCTCGAGCGACGCGCCGAAATCGTCGCTCGCCCAGCCATACCAACCGCGCTCCGGGTTCGCGAGCGGCGCCTCCGAGGGAGTGAAGGTCGCGCTCACCGTCGCGCCAGCCGCGCCGCTCGCGCCACCGGCTCCCGCGCTCGGACCGCCCGCGCCACCGCTCGCCGCGCCGCTGCCGGCCGCGCCGTCGCCGGCCGCGCCACCGCCTCCCGCGCTCGGGGCGCCGCCGGCAGGCGGCGGCTCCGAGCACGCCGCGTCGAGAACGAGCACCGTGACGAAGAGCGCGAGGGCTCCGCTCGGTCGCATGCTCACGCGGCGTCCGCTCAATCGAGCGGTCGCCCCTCCGCCTCCTCGATCTGCGCGAGCGCGGCGGCGAGCGCGTCCTTCGCGCGTTCGAGCGAGGCGCGATCGTCGCTCCACTTGCCGCGCGCCTTCTCGAGTCGCCTCCGCTCGCCAGCGAGCGCGCCGCGCTCCTCTTCGAGGTCCGCTCTGGTCGCGGCGAGCTCCCCCTCGAGCGCAGCGACGCGGGTATCGCGCGCCTCGATCGTCTGGTTGGCGGCGTCGCGCTCGCCGGTGCGCTCGGCGAGGTCGGCCTCGAGGGAGGCGATGCGGGCGTCGCGCGCCTCGATCGTGTGGTTGGCGGCGTCGCGCTCGCCGGTGCGCTCGGCGA
>JAPSGB010000017.1:0-86280 GCA_035063585.1 Polyangiaceae bacterium | reverse complement strand
AGGGAGGTCTAGCACCGTGATGCGCAGGTGTCGACCGCTCCAAGTCACCGATCTTGATTCCGCTACAGGCATCACGCGGCCTTGCAGAGCGGAGCCGCGCCCGTCACCCGACGCCAGACGTGGGCGGTCAGGTAGTCGCGGGCGTTGGCGAGGAGGTGATTCATCGTCTTGCGACGGTGCTTGCGGGTCACGTTCGCGTGCGGATCCTGCCAGACGCGTTCGATGCGGTTGGCGTCGGGCAGTACGGCGGCAGGAAGTGAAGTACGACGCGGCCGCCGAGGGCGATCGTCGATGGTTCCGTCGTTCGTGCCCACCAAGATGCGTCGGGCGGAAGAGGGGGGTCCAAAGCAATGCCCTCGGCCGTTCTCGAGGCGGTTTCTCGACCAAACTTCACGCCGTGGTCGATACCAAAGGCCGGCCCATCTACATCGCGATCACGCCGGGGCAGCGGCACGAGATGATCAAGGCCGACGAGCTGCTCGAGCACGCTCCCGGCAAGGCATTCATTGCAGACACCGGCTACGACTCGAACCAGTTCCGACAGGCCGTTCGCGGCAAGAAGAAGCGTGCGGTGATCGGCTCGAAGCCTGAGCGCCCGAGGAAGCTGCCGAAGTCCCGCGAGCTCTATGCCAAGCGGTACCTCGTCGAGTGCTTCTTCCACAGCTTGAAGCGGTTCCGCGCCATCGCTACGCGCTTCGAGAAGACTGCGAGGAACTTCCTCGCGCTCACACAGCTCGCCTGCGCGTGGCTATGGCTTGCGTAGAACTAGGGACACCCTCTAGTTCCATCTACCGACGCGCGTGATCGAGATTCGCGCTCGTTGATTTAGCGACCCCGGCGCCGAGCTCTCGTGCCTCGCGGCGCCCTCGAGGGAGGCCTCAGCCGGTGCGGAAGAGCCACCAGAGCCCAGCGACGCTGAGCAGAATGACGACCAGAGCGAGGAACGCGACGAGCACGTCGGTCGAGTTCCAGCCGGTGCGCGCCCGCGGCGCACGCGGCCGCGCGACCGGGACCTCCGCGATGGGGCCGTCGCGTCCGGTGGGGGCCGTCTCGAGGCGCTCTGCCGGCGCGGCGCGCTCGAGTTCCGGCGCGGCGCCTGGAGGCTCGACCGACTCGTCCTCGCGCATCCGCTCGTCGGCGGCTCGCTCGAGCTCCTCGAGCGCCAAGCTGACCGGGTCTTCGTAGACCAGCCGATCAGCGCCGATCCGCAGCGTCTCGCCCGCGCGCCACGGCGTCTCCTTGTTGGGGGTGAGCGCTCGCTCGTCGAGCCAAGTGCCGTTCTTGGAGCCGAGATCACGAACGCTCAAGCGGTCGCCGCGGCGGGTGAGCTCGAGGTGCCGCCGCGACGCGTCCGCGTCGTCGAGCGCCAGATCCACGCCCTGTCCTCGACCCACCACGTAGCTGCGGCCCAGCTCGGCGAGGTCGAGCTCGCGCCCCGAGTCCGGCCCCTCGATGACCGTCACCCGGACCGACGCGGCCTCGCCGTGCGACTCGAGCGCCTGCGCCACGAGCGCCAGGGCAAGCTCCTTGGTCGCCATGGCCGCGTTCGAGGCCGGCACCGCGTGCTCGACGGTCACCTCGAGCCAGATGCGCCCGACCCGGAGCAACTCACCCGAGCGGAGCACGCGCGGCGACTGCGGCGAGAGCCGGACCTGCCCGATGAAGGTCCCGTTGGTGCTGCCCTCGTCCACCACCAGATAGTCGGCCCCGCGCTGGCGGATCGACGCGTGCCGATGACTGACGCTTGGATCCGGCAGTCGGATCTCGCAGCCGTCACCCCGGCCGATCACCAGGCGAGGCGCATCGAGCGTGACGCGCGAAGGTGTCGTGAGGTTGCCGGTGCGCACCGTGATGGTGAGCGCCATCGGGGCGGCATGATGGTCAGAGGAGCCGCTCCGAGCAACCTTGCGCGCGAAATTTGGCCGTTTTGCCCGGCGCGACCTACTGGCGAGCGAGGTGGAGCCCGCTCGCGAGTGAGAGCGGATCTCCCCCGGGAGGCAGATGGTCATGACCGAGAGCGATGAGCGCCGCGTGAAGGGGGTGAGCCGGATTCCGGTGTCCACACTGGTGGAGGTCTGCGGGAACGACCCCGGAACCCCCGCCTTCGAGGCGGAATCGGTGGACGTAAGCGGGCGCGGCATGCACGTGCGCACCGCCTACTTGCCAGAAGAAGGAGCGCCGCTGGTCTGCCGCTTCGAGGACCAAGGTCGTGAGATCGTGGTCGAGGGCCTGGTCGCCTGGCGCCGTGAGGGTGTCCGTGGAGGCGAGTTCGGCATCAAGTTCACGGCGCTCGACAGCGGCAGCGTCGACGCGCTCCGGGATCTCTGCGACGCGGGCGCCGCTCCGAGCGAGCCCGAGGTCGGCCCCGCGCCGCCGAGTGAGCTCGAGCCCGAGGCAGCCCGAGCGAGCGCCGAGCCCGGCGGACGTGTCCGGCTGCACATCGAGGGACTCGGCGCGCCGATGAAGGCTCGCATCCGCGACGGCGGTACGCACAAAGTCCACGTCGGCTCGAACCTCGAGTTCCTGAAGGTCGGTCGCCACCTCGACATCGAGGACCTCGAGCAAGGCGGCAAGCGCGGCGCCGTCATCGACGCCGTCGACGTCGTGGTCGATCCGAGCTCGCAGATCCCCCAGTTGGTCGTCGCCCTGCGCTTCGACGACGCCGAGGAGACCACGCCCGAGCCGAGCGTCATCGACTCGTCCGAGGTCGCGCCGCGGGCGCCGACCCCGCGCTTCGAACGCGCCGCATTTTCCGCCTCGGCGAGCACCGACGATGACGACGAGCCCTCCGACGTCGACGACGTCATAGAGGACGCGAGCGCCTTCAAGACCAAGCTCGGCGGGGTCGCGGAGAACGCCGGCGCGGTCGCGCGGGGGGCCGGTGCCATGATGTCGAAGGCAGGCGGCAAGGCCGCACGCGGCCTCGGACAGCTCTTCAAGGGTGCGAGCGCGAAGGTCGCGGACTACCGCGCCAAGCGCGCCGGAGCGGACACCTCGGCGCCGCGTCGCACCACCGCGCCGCCGCCGTCGGGCGTGCTCTCGAGTCAGGCGGCCCGGCTTCGTCCTCAGTCGTCTCCGCGCGTCGACGCCGTCGCGCCGGCCCCGTCTACGCCGCCCTGGAAGACCCCTCGCGGCAAGAAGATCGCTGCCGCCTCCGGCCTCTTGGTGCTCCTCCTCACCGTCGTCGCGCTCGCGACGCACAAGTCGAGCGCGCCCCCCGGCGACGAGGCCCCCGCCGCCGCCAAGACGGTCGCGGTGAACGGCGACGTCCAGCAGGTCGACGAGCAAGGAAACCCGATCGCCGCCGCCGCCGAATCGACGCCGATCCCAGGCAAGACGCTCGCGAACGCGCCCTCGGCGCCGACCGACTCCGCCGCCGGTGCGACCGCGGACGTCCCGCTCTTTGGCGCCACGCCGATGGCGACCATGGAACCCGCGCCGCTCGGCGCTGCCCCCGATCCGCTCGACTCCGCGGGTCTCGCCGACGCGCCCCAGGCGGCCGCGCCGGCGCTCACCGAGGAGCAGCAGGAGATGGAGGCGGCCAAGGACGAGTCGTTCCCGGACGCGCCCCCCGCGCCGCCGCCGACGGCCAAGAAGTCCGCGACCCGCCCGCAGGACGTGCATCCGTGGGGGCGCGGCAAGGTCCGCACCCCGACCGTGCACCGGCTCCGTCTCGACGGACCGGGCGCGGCCATCCAGGGTGTGGTCACCGCGACCGGGTTCACGGTCGTCATCCCCGGTCGCAAGGTGATGGAGACGGGCGCCGCGATCAAGAAGCGCGACTCGCGCATCGCGCGCGTTCGCACCTCGACGAGCGGCTCGGGCGCGCAGATCTCCTTCCAGTTCAAGGACGGCGTGCCCGGCTATCGGGTGCGTCTGCGCCGCGACTTCGTCGAGTTCCTGATCAGCGCGCCCGGCAAGGACGACGGCGTCTCGAGCGCCAAGCACGAGAAGTCGACCAAGGCGAGCAAGAAGAAGGGCGCCCACTCGGACCAGGGCGCCAAGACTCAGAGCGGCTCGACCGCGAAGAAATCTCAGAAGAAGGCGAGAAAGTAGCCTTCTGGGTCGGTCCGGCGCGAAGGCCGCCAGTGCGCGCCGCGCGGCTCAGAGCTCGCTCCGGCGCTCACCGCGGCCCTTCCGCGTGACGCGCAGGAGCGCGGAGCGCGGGCTCACCTCGAGCTTGCCGGTGTCGTCCTCCCCGCGCCGGAGCCGCGCCGAACCGGCATAAGCAATCATCGCTGCGTTGTCGGTGCAGCTTCGAAAGGGTGGCACGACCACCGCGAGCCCGCGCTTCGCGCCCGCCTCCGCCGCTCGGGCGCGAAGCTCTCGATTGGCGGCGACCCCGCCTGCCAAGACCACGCTCCTCACTCCCTCGCGCTCGGCGGCGCGGAGGAGCTTGCCGACCAGCGTGTCGACCACGCGCCGCTGGAACGCAGCGCAGAGATCGCGCAGGGCGGCGTCGTTGCCTGGGTGACCGTGCTCGGCGACCCAGCGCATGACGTTGGTCTTGAGCCCCGAGAAGCTAAACTCCAAAGAGGCGTGCTGTGGCATCGGGCGCGCGAGCTCGATCACGCTCGGATCGCCCTCATGCGCGAGGCGATCGATCACCGGGCCGCCCGGATAGCCGAGGCCGAGCAGCTTGGCGACCTTGTCGTAGGCCTCACCGGCGGCGTCGTCCCGCGTCGCGCCGAGCTCACGGATCTGCGCGTGCTCGGGGCCGTCTACGCGGTAGAGCGCGGTGTGACCGCCGGAGGCGAGCAGCGCGACGAAGGGGAAGTCGAGCGCGGGCGGCGACTCCAATCCTGGGTGACGCAGGAACACCGCGAGCAGATGCCCGACCAGGTGATCGACGCCCACGATGGGCTTGCCGGCGGCCCAGGCGAGCCCCTGCGCGACCTCTACGCCGACCAGGAGCGCGCCCGAGAGCCCGGGGCGGCAGGTGACCGCCACGCCGTCGAGCGCCGCGAGCGTCAGCCCCGCCCTCGCGAGCGCCGCCTCGATGACCGGTCGCGCGTTGGTGAGGTGGTCGCGTGACGCGAGCTCCGGCACCACGCCGCCATACGGCGCGTGGAGCTCGACCTGGCTGTGCACGACGTCCGACAGCACCTCGCCCGAGTCCGTGACGACGGCCGCGGCCGTCTCGTCGCAGGAGGTCTCGAGCCCGAGCACCCGGAGCGTCACAGGCAGCCTCCGCTGCGCCGCGTGAGCTGAAACAGCGCGAACCCCGAGGCGCGGTTCTCTCGGGCCTCCGCCTCCGAGGTCGGGCGGAGCAGCCGCACCTCGACGTCATCGTTCTTCATCAGCGACACCACCGCGAGCACCGGGCCCGCGCAGCTCGAGTCCGCCCAGGCGAGGATGTTGTGCTGTTGGCCGTCACCGAAACGCATGAGCGAGAGGGGGTCGTTCAGCACCTCGCGCATCGCGCGGAGCTTCGCGTCGTGGAAGAGCGGCGCGCCGCCGCACGAGGCGTCATCCGTGGTCACGTGACCGGGCACGGTCGCGAGGTTCGTCATGTCGAGCTCGAGCATCATCCGCATCGACGGCGGGTATCGCGTATCGCGGACGAACGAAGCGGCGACGATGTCGCCGCAGTAGCTGTCGTCCCCGCTGGTGTCGAAGCGGTCGAGGCTCCGGCAACCGACGAGCGCGCCGAGGGCCAGCAAGGTGAGGAGGGTGCGGTTCATGGTTCAAGGCAGCAGTGATTTCGCGGTGGCGCGGACTCGCGGCTCGGCGTCGCGGGCCGCCACCGAACGGAGCACCTCGCGCGCGCCCGTCGCGTCGACGGCGTGGAGCGCGCGGACCGCCGCCTCGCGGACCAGCGCGAAGCGGTCGCCCTGGGCGACCCGGGACAGCGCCGCCATGGCGCCGCGATCCGCGCGGCCTGCCGCGAGGGTCCCGAGCACCTCGGCCGCGCGCACCCGCACCGGCCACGCCGAGCTCTGCTCGAGCAGTCGCACCACGGCCGGGATCGCCTCGAGCGAGCGCGCCTGGGCCACCGCTGACAGAGCCGCGCGCTGCACGTCCGCGCTCGGGTCTGTGAGCGCGTCGAGCACCGCCCTTCGCGCCTCGGGCTCCGCGCGCCGGGCGAGGAACTCCACCGCGCCCGCGCGCACCTCGGGCTCGGGATGAGTGGTGAGCGCCACGAACGGCGTGACGACCGCGGCGGCGACCGCGCCGAGCGCTTCCTCCGCGTGCGCGCGAGCAGCGGGGGTCGCCGCGTCGAGCTGCCGGGTGAGCAGCCCGAACGCCGGCTTGCCGCCCCGCGCGGAGAGCGCGTCGGCCACCGCGCGGGCGCGCTCGGGCGAGCTCTGCACGGCCGCCGCGCTGACTCGCGCGAGCGCCGGCGCGAGCTTGACGGCGGCGGCGGCGTACGCGTCGGCGTCGTAGCCGCTCGGCCTCTGCCGATCGATGAGCGCGCGCACGTCGATGCGGCCTTCGGGCGGCGCCAGCGGGTCGCCCGTCATCTGGTATCTCCCCGTGCCCAGCACGAGCGCCGCCGCTGCCGCCGCGCGCTGGAGCTCGGGCTCCGCGCTGGTGAGCGCCTCGGCGATCGTGCGCGACGCGGTCTCGGCGCCGAGGCGTGCGAGCGCGAGGATGGCCGCCCCTCGCACGGTGACGTCGCTCGCCTCGGCCAGCTGCGTGAGCGTCTCCGAGCTCGCGCGATCGTGCAGCTCGCCGAGCGCGAAGGCCGCGGCCGCGCGTGGCAGCGGGCCCGCGTCGAGCGAGCTCGCGAGCGCGCCGAGCGTCTTCGTGGCGCGCGGCGCGCCGCCCAGCCCGAGCCCCAGCGCGCCGAGCGCGCGGATGCTCGGCGCGTCGCTGTCGACGAGCTTCCCGAGGAGCGCGAACGCCGCCGGCGTGCGAAGGCGCGCGACGGCCCAGGCCGCCGCCACCATCACCGGGTCGGACTCATCGGAGCGCGCCGCCCCGCCGGGTGCGAGTAGCTCCGTGAGCCGAGGCAAGAGCGCGGGGTCGTCGAGCGTGCCGACGGCGATCATGGCGAGCGTCCTCAGTTCCACGTCGGCCGAGCCGGTCGCGTAGGCGAACAGCGCGGGCCCGGCGCTCTTGTTCTGGATGCTGCCGAGCAGCTCGATGGCGATGCGCTGTTGCGCGTCGCGGTCGTCGCCGAGCGCATCGAGCAACGGCTTGACCGCGCGCTCGCCGATGCGCCGGAGCGTCGCGCGCGCCTCCGCGGCGCGGGACGGGTCCGCGCTCTTGGCTCGGCTTACCAGCGGGAACGCCAGCGCACCGTAGATGTCCACCAGGAGGCGCCGGTAGACGGGGCGCTGCGGGTTCCCGAGCGCCACCGGCAGGAGCTCACGCTCGAGCGACTCGAGCGTGCCCTTGCCGAGGTTGAGCTGCATGCTGAGCCGTGCGGCCTGCGCGACCAGCTCCTCGTCGGGCGCCGCGCGCACCACGCGGCGGAGCAGTCGATCGGCCTCGTCCGTCTGGCCTTCCCCGAGCAGGAGCTCGGCGAGCTGGAAGTAGACGGGAAAGAGGCGATCATTCTTGCTGATAGCCTGGCGGAACTCGAAAATGGCGCGCTTCGTGTCCTGCTGCCGGCGATACATTTCGCCGAGCTTTCGGTGGCCCTCGGCGTCATCCGGACTGAGCTCGACGGCCTTCGCGGCGTACTCCACCGCCTCGTCGTCGCGGTAGAGCTCGGCGGCGTACTTCGCCATGCGCTGGTAGAATTCGCGGGCGCGCTTCGGCTCCACCACGATGAGCCTTTTCAGCACGAGGATCGCCTCGTCGAGCTTCTTCTCGAGCACCAGTACGCGCTCGAGCACGGTGAGGCTCGCCGCGTCGCCCGGCGCGAGCGCGACCACGCGCCGGAGCGTCGCCTCGGCCGCCGCGTAGCGTCGGAGGCGGAGCTCGACCTCGGCGAGCAGCCGCCCGGCCTCGAGATCGGGCGGGGTGGCGGCGAGCCGGCGCGCGAGCGCCGGGGCGCGCTGCTCGAGCTCACCCGACAAGCCAAACAGCGTGACGATGTGCTGCCGCGCCTCGCGCGCTACGCTCTCCTTGTCGCCCGCGCCGGCCAGGATCTGCTCCCAGATGCGCCGGGCTTCGCCGTAGGCTGCCGCGCGAGCGGCCGCGTCCGGCGCGCCCGCTCCGGCGCGCTCGAGCGCGAGCGCGTAGCTCTTCTCGTACTTCGGATTTCCGGGGGCGAGCTCGCGCGCCTCGCGGAGCGCCTCGAGCGCCTCCTTCGTCAGGTCGTGCTCGAGGTAGACCTCGGACAGCACGTCGAGCGCCTTGGCGCGGTCGGCTACTCTCGTCTTGATGCGCGCCCAGGTCGCGAGCGCCCGCTTCTTGTCGCCCTCTTCCCAATATCGGCTGCCGAGCTCGACCAGGTGTCGCGGGTCGGCGCCGGTCTTGGTGAGCCGCTCCAGCACCGCGAGCGCGCGGTCCTTCTCGTCGATGCGCTCGTAGAACGCCGCGAGCGCGGCCAGCGTCTCTTCGTCACCGCGCGAGCGCGCCTCGAGCTGCGCGAGCTCCGCGACCGCTCGTCCGCGATCTCCGCGCTGGATGAGCGCTTCGGCGAGCTGAAATACGAAGTCCGGGTTGTGCGGCGCGGCGCGGATCAGCGCCTGATACTCGCGGATCGCCTGGTCGAGCTCGCCCTGGAGCTGGAGGAGCTGCACCACCTTGAGCCGCGTAGCGACGTCCTTGCCGTTGACCGTGAGCGCACGTCGGTACGCAGCGAGCGCCTGGTCGACCTGCCCCGTCTCCTCGTATAGCCCGCCAAGCAAGGTGAGCCGCTCGAAGTCCGATGCGCGCTCGCGCTCGAGCTCGCCCACCAGCTCGCGCAGCCGATTGCTAGCGCGGTACACCTCGACGATGACGTCGTAGATCTCGCGGCGCACGCCCGCTTGCCCGCCGGCCGCCGCGAGCGCGCGGTGGAGCACCGCGGTCGCCTCATCGTTCTTGCCGAGCTTGGCGAGCGCGCGGCCGAGATCGCGCAGCGCGGGCGCGAGCACGCGATTGTCGCCGGTCGCCGCCTGGACGACCCCGCGATACTCCTCGACCGCGCGCTCATACTCGTTCCGGAGGAGGAGCTCGCGGCCGAGCTCCGCGCGCACGTAAAACGAGCCGCTCGCGCGTTTGACTAGCTCTGCGTGGTATTTTTTCGCGCCGTCGAAGTCTTTGAGATCGAGCGAGAGCTGCATCAGCGTGCGTAGCGTCTGCTCCTTGTCGGCGTCGAGCGTGAGCTTCGGGAGCGCGGCGGCATATCGCTCGCGCGCGCCCGCCTGGTCCCCGGAGTCCTCGAGCAGGTGCGCGAGCGCGAGGAGCGCGGCCGGATCGCCAGCGCGCTCGGCGAGGGCCCGTTCGTAGGTGCTCATCGCCTTCTGTCGCTGGGCGTCTTGCCGATAGAGTCCGGCGAGCGCCAAGAGCGCGTTCCAGTGGTCCGGACCGCTCGCCGCTGCCCGGTGCTCGAAGTCCGCGATGAGCGCGTCGAGCTTGCCGTCGCGCTCGCGGTAGAGTTGCGCCAGGCGCTGCAGCGGAAACTCGGCCCCGGGCTGCGCGAGCACGATGGCCGTGTAGCGAGCGATGAGCGCGCCGGTGCGCTCGCCGGGTGACGCTCCGGTCGGTTGGGTGGGTTGTCGGGCCGGCGCGGAACCGCGGGGCCTGGCCGGCGCGTGGGAGGGCGTCTTCGGGCGCGGCTTCTTGCGCCCCCCCGGATTGAACTGGGCGAGCGCAGGGGTCGCGGCGGTGGCGAGCGCGAGGAGCGCCGCGAGCGCTGTGGTCGCCCGGTGCTTCACGCCGGACAGGCTAGCATCCGCGCCACAGGCTCGCAGGGAGGACGAGCTCGAGCTCGGGCGCACCGGCGCGGTCTCACGCCGAGCCAACCAACCCACCGACCTCGATCGGAGGTTCTGGCCGCGCCCTCAGCCGCCCGGGAGCGTGCCTTGACACTGCGAGCCGCAGTTCGAGGTCACGCACTGGAGCGCCTGCACGGCCGTCATCGCCGCAGACCAGTCGCCATTGAAGCAACCCATCGCGCATCCGAAATCGAATCCCCCACCGCCGCCGCCCAGACACTTCTGCGCCACGCAGAGCGCGCCGTCTCGGCACGCCTGGTTGGTCAGGCAGTCTTGCGCCGAGGGGCACTGCTGACCGACGCACTGCAGGCATGCGATGGGGCCGCTCCCGCCGGACCCACCAGAGCCGCCCGCCGCGAAGCCGCCGCTGCCGCCCGCCGCGAAGCCGCCGCTGCCGCCCGCCGCGAAGCCGCCGCTGCCGCCCGCCGCGAAGCCGCCGCTGCCGCCCGCCGCGAAGCCGCCGCTGCCGCCCGCGGCGAAACCGCCGCTGCCACCCGCCGCGAAACCGCCGCTGCCGCCCGCCGCGAAACCGCCGCTGCCACCCGCCGCGAAACCGCCGCTGCCACCCGCGGCGAAGCCGCCGCTGCCACCCGCCGCGGAGCCGCCGGAGCCGCCCGCCCCGAAACCGCCGGAGCCGCCCGCCTCGCTGCCACCCTCGCCGCCGCTGGCGCCGAAGCCGGCCGCGCCCGCGCTCGCCATCGGCTCACCGAAGTCGATGGTGGAGCGACCGCCGCAAGCGGCGAGCGCCAGCGTCACGGCAGCGGTCAACAACCCAAGCCGTGTCTTGTCGCGACCTCTCATGGCTCTTCCTCTCGGCGCGACCGCGTCGAGCGACGGCGCTCTGGCGGCCTCGGCGGCGAGCGAATTCATACCACACTCCACCCCTCGCCGAGTCGATGAGCTCAACGATTTCCGGGGGGTAGGAGATGTTCCCACATCCGCCGAGCGACCCCGCCGGCGAGCTGGCGAGGGTGCCGCGAGATTCCCGTGATAAAGCGTGGCGGTTCATGTCTTCGGAAGGGCTTCGGGAGTCTGAGGGCGCGGGGCCGTGCAGTGTGGTCGGCGAGCGCGCGGGCCAGCAAGCGGCCGCGAGTCCCTGGGGAGCCCTGACGCGGAGCCTCGCGCTCGCCGCGGTGATCGGGACCGCGCTCGTGATGTGCGCGCAGTACTCGCTCCGCGCCGGCTGGGTCACGGACTTCATCAAGAAGAACGCGCTCGACCTCGGCAAGCGAATGGTGCTCATCGAGAGCTCCCTCGCGGGGGGAGCGGTGGCCGTGCTGGTGGCGGTGATCGCGCTCGCGCTCGCCTATCGGCGCCAGCGCTCGTTCGCGGGGGTCGAGCGCGCCCTATGGTTCCTCTCGCCGCTCGCGCTCGCGCCAGCCTTCCCCATCGTCTTTCGTTATCAACCCTGGAAGGGACGCGCCGAAGCGCTCTTGCCCTTCATGCTGGTGGTGGCGCTCGCGACGGAGGTCCTCGTGACCCGCGCATTCCGGTCGTCGCCCGCGTGGCTCTCGCGGCTCAGAGCGAAGATTTCCCGCGTCCTGCCGGGGCTCATCGCGCGGCACGGGTTCTTGGCGACCGTGATCGCAGCCGCGATCTTCTACGCGGGCTTCATGAGCTTTTACACGCTCCGATGGCACTACAAGCTCCGCACGCACAACTTCGATCTATCGATCAACAATAACCTCATGTACGCCGGCCTCGAAGGCGCGTTCATGCAGGGCACCGTCGCCTTCGGCGACAATCCCGCCGAATACCTCGCGGCGCACGCGAAGTACGGCGGTTACCTCTTCTTGCCGCTCTACGCGCTCTATCCGAAAGCAGAGTTTCTGATCGCGCTCCAGTCCACGGTGCTCGGTCTGGCCGCGATCCCGCTCTTTCTCTTCTCGCGCAAGCGCCTGCCCGAGTGGGCCGCCGCGGCGGTGGCGCTCGCCTGGGTGCTCTACTACCCGACCCACAGCGCCAACTTCTACGAGGTGAAGTGGGTCCCCATCGCGGCCTTCTTCGTGGTCGCCGCGGTGTGGGCCATCGACGCGAAGCTCTGGGTCGCTGGCTGGGCGCTCATCATCGCAGGGATCCTCATGCGCGAGGACATGCCGATCGGATTCGCGATGATTGGCCTCGTGCTCCTCCTCTCCGGACACCGGCCGAAGACGGGCCTGGTGCTCGCCATCGGGGCCAGCATCTGGTTCGTGGTGCTCCGCTTCTACGTCATGAACCAGGCGGGGAGCTGGTGGTTCCCGGGGATGTACAAGGGGCTCTGGGCGCCGGGGGAGCACGGCTTCAAGTCGGTGATCAAGACGGTGCTCTCGAACCCGGCCTTCACCTTCGGCAAGCTCATCGAGCCGAAGAAGCTCGTCTATCTGCTCCACATCCTGGTGCCGATCGCCTTCTTGCCCGCGCGTCGCTGGTATCTCTGGGCCGCGTTCATTCCCGGCATCATCATCACGCTCTTCACGACCAGCTACGACCCCCCCATCACCTACTCGTTCCAGTACGTGATGCACTGGGCGCCCTACGTGTTCCTCGCCGCCCCGCTCGCCCTCTCCGCCATCGCGAAGAGCGCCGAGCACGGCCCGAGCCGGCTGGGCGGCGCGGTCTGCGCGATGCTCTTCGCTTCGAGCGCGCTCTCCTACAACTACGGAGCATTTCCACGGAGAAACACCCTGAAGGGTGGGTTCTTCTCGGTGGACTTCGGTTTCACCCCCGAGGACAAGAAGCGCCTCGATCAGCTCTACGAGCTCGTCGCTCTGATCCCGAACGGCGTGTCCGTAGCAGCGACCGAGAATGTCGGTCCGCACGTCTCGTCGCGCCGCTACATGTACTCGATGCGCCAAGGCCCCCACGACGCCGAGTGGGTACTGGCGAGCTCGCGCGAGACGAAGCTCGACCAGACCGAGAAGAACCTCCGCAAGGTCATCCACGGCGGCGAGTATGGCGTGTTCAAGCGCGTCGGCGAGTTCGCGCTCTTCAAGAAGGGCTACGACACGGCCGGCAACGCCGCGCTCGGCCGCGATTGGCACCTCTGACTCGAGCCTGAGCGCCGCGTCCCCGCGACGCTCGGTCGAAGTCGCCGCGGGTTGCGGGTGCGGTGCTCCGGGGTCCATGGTATTTGGGGGCGCGCGCACGCACGACGCCGATGGCCACAGCACTCTCCTTCGTCATTCCCTTCCTCAACGAGGAGGCGACCCTCCGCGACCTCTACGAGCAGATTGCCGCCGTGACCCGCGGCGTGCTCGCCCCGGGCGAGTCCTTCGAGGTGGTCTTCATCGACGACGGGAGCACGGACGGCTCCGTCGAGGTCATCGAGGGGTTGATCGCGGAGCACCCCGAGGTGCGGCTCCTCGAGCTTCGGGGCAACTTTGGCAAGAGCGCGGCGCTCGCCACCGGCTTTACCGAGGTGACCGGGCGCATCGTGTTCACGCTCGACGCGGATCTTCAGGACGATCCGGCGGAGATCCCACGCTTTCTCGCCAAGCTCGACGAAGGCTACGATCTGGTCTCCGGTTACAAGCGCACGCGCCACGATCCGATCACGAAGGTGCTGCCGTCGCGCGTGTTCAACTGGATGGTGCGCCAGCTGACGGGAATAACGCTCCACGACGTGAACTGCGGCTTCAAGGCCTACCGTCGAGCCGTGTTGAAGAACGTTCGGGTCTACGGCGAGCTGCATCGCTTCATCCCCGTCCTCGCTCACTGGCGGCGGTTCAAGATCAGCGAGATCGAGGTCCACCACCACCCGCGTCGATTCGGCTTCAGCAAGTTCGGCGGCGGCCGCTTCTTTCGCGGCTTCATCGATCTGCTCACGGTCTACTTTCTCCTGAAGTACGAGCGGCGTCCGGCGCACTTCTTCGGCCTGCTCGGCGGCCTGTCGACCTTCATCGGGCTCATCGTCTGCGGTTACTTGACGGTGCTCTGGGTCGGCGGCGCTGCGATCGGGCACCGCCCGCTGCTCTTCCTCGGCGTGCTCCTCATCTTGGTCGGCGTGCAGATCTTGGCGACCGGGCTCATCGCCGAGCTCCTCGCCTATCAGAGCGCAGGCCATCAGCCGCACCTGGTGCGACGCGTCGTGACGCACACGGAGCGGCGCATGCTCGACGAGGCGCCGGCGAGCGCGCACGCGCCCGACGCTGGAGGCACGCCCTCATGATCGACGACGCCTACTTCGATCGCTTCACCACCCAGAAATACCGAGTGAGAAACCCGGTGCAGCGGCTCCTCATCCGGCGCTTCGTCACCCGCCTGCACGGCCTCTTCGAGCGCGCCGAGCCGGTTCAATCGGTCCTCGAGGTCGGGGTCGGCGAGGGCTTCTTGTCCGGTTTCCTCTCCGAGAAGTACCCGGACAAGCGCTTCACCGGCGTCGACCTGCGAGCCGAGGATCTGGCGGCGCTCCGCGAGAAGTTCCCGCGCATCGCGACCGCGGAGCGAAACATCTACGCCCTCGGCGAGCTCCCCGGCCCCTTCGATCTGGTGATCTGCGCCGAGGTGCTCGAGCACGTCGACGAGCCCGAGCGCGGGCTCGAGCAACTCCTCGCGCAGCGGCCGAAGCAGCTCATCCTCACCGTGCCGCACGAGCCGTGGTTCATGCTGAGTAACCTGGCGCGCGGCAAGAACCTCCGCCGGCTCGGAAATGACGTCGAGCACGTGAACCATTTCACGGTGCGCTCGTTCGCGAGGCTCCTCCGAACGCGCTGCGTGGTCGAGGAGGTAACGACCAGCTACCCGTGGATCTTGGCGCGCGCGCGCCCGCGCTGAGCCCCCGCGAGCTCGACGCCGCGCGTGCCGCCCGACGAGCCGCGGGCCGCTGCCCGATACCGGTGACCGCCGCCGGGCTGGCGCCGCGCGCCCCCGCACACTACGGTGGCCGTCAACCATGACCGCGCGACAGGTGACGCTCGGGCTCGTCCAGATGTCCACCGGGGACGACCGGAGAGAGAACGTGGACAAGGCCGTGGCGCGGATCGCCGAGGCCGCGTCGCGCGGCGCCGGCATCGTGTGCCTCCAGGAGCTCTTCGCCGGTCCGTACTTCTGCCAGGTGGAAGATCAGGAGCTCTTCGATCTCGCCGAGCCCATCCCGAGCCCCACCACCGAGGCCGTCGCGTCGGCGGCGCGCGAGCACCGGGTCACGGTCGTGGCGAGCGTGTACGAGCGCCGCGCGCCCGGCCTTTATCACAACACCGCGCTCGTCTACGGGCCGGACGGCGCGCTCCTCGGCAAGTACCGGAAGATGCACATCCCGGACGATCCGCTCTATTACGAGAAGTTCTACTTCGCGCCGGGCGACCTCGGGTTCATGAGCGTGCGGACGCCCCACGCGGAGGTCGGGCCGCTCGTGTGCTGGGATCAGTGGTACCCCGAGGCGGCCCGGCTCACCGCGCTCGCCGGCGCGGAGATCCTCTTCTATCCGACCGCCATCGGCTGGCACCCGAGTGAGCGCGCCACGCACGGCGACTCGCAGCTCGCCGCCTGGCAGACCATCCAGCGCAGCCACGCCATCGCCAACGGCGTGTTCGTCTGCGCGGTGAACCGGGTTGGGCACGAGGGCCCGAAGGACGGCGGGCTCGACTTCTGGGGGCGCTCGTTCGTGTGCGATCCGACCGGGACCGTGATCGCCGAGGCCGGCGAGGAGGAGGCGGTCCTGGTCGTCGAGTGTGACCTCGGCAAGATCGAGGAGATCCGCCGCGGCTGGCCCTTCTTCCGCGATCGCCGCGTCGACGCCTACGCCGGCCTCGGAGCGCGCTTCGGGAAATGAAGACCCCGCGCGCGCTCGGCTTTCGCATGCCGGCCGAGTGGGAGCCGCACCGGGCGACTTGGCTCGCCTGGCCGCACAACCTCACCGACTGGCCGGGAAAGTTCGCGCCCATCCCTTGGGCGTTCGCGGAGCTTGCCCGCGCGCTCACGCGCGTCGAGCGCGTGCGACTCCTGGTCGCCAGCGAAGCGATGGAGGTGCGCGCGCGCCGCTACCTCCAGAAGGCGGGCGCCGAGCTCACGCGCATCGACTTCGTGCGCGCCGCGACCAACCGGAGCTGGACGCGCGATTTCCTTCCGCTCGCGGTCGTGCGCGACGCGGCGCGTGGCGTCGAGCTCGGCGCCGTGAAGTGGCGCTTCGACGGCTGGGCGCGCTACGACGACCATCGCCTCGACGAGGCGGCGGGCAAGAGCGTGGCCGCGCGCTTCGCGCGACGCGCGTGGGAGCCCGGCGTGGTGCTCGAGGGCGGCGCGATCGAGGTCGACGGCGAGGGGACGCTCATGGTCACCGAGGAGTGCCTGCTCACCGGGCCGTATCCGCGCGCGGCCGAGCTCGGCCGCGCCGGCGTCGAGCGCGCGCTCTCTGACTACCTCGGGGTCGACAAGGTCCTGTGGCTGCCCGCCGGGATCGCGGGCGATGACACCTCGGGCCACACCGATGATTTCGTCCGCTTCGTCGCGCCCGGTCGGGTGGTCTTGTGTCGCGAGTCGAACCCGCGCGACCCGAACCACCGAACCCTCGAAGCGGCGCGCGAGCACCTCGAGGGCGTGACCGACGCGCGCGGCCGCCACCTCGAGCTGATCCCGCTGCCGATGCCTGCGCCGCTCTACTTCGACGGGCAGCGTGTGCCGGCGAGCTACGCGAACTTCTACCTCGCGAACGAGCTCGTGCTGGTCCCGACCTTCAACGATCCGAGCGACCGTGTCGCGCTCGGGACGCTCGCGGAGCTCTTCCCCGCGCGCGCCGTGATCGGTATCCACGCGCTCGACCTCGTGCTCGGCCTCGGCACGCTCCACTGCTCGACGCAGCAAGAGCCGCTTCCGGGCTACGAGCTTCCGCGCCGCACCGACCAGAAGCAGTCGAAACCCGCTCGCTAGGGGAGGGGGCTGGCCTGGCGCGGCCGGCGGCGGGCGCCGCTCAGAGATCTTTGGCGCACCGGAAACCGACGGTCACGTCTGCGAAGAGCGGCTCGGCGGAGGCGCGTCGCTTCGGGGAGAGCTCCTCGGGCTTGGTGGAGCGAAAGCTCCCGCCGCGGATGACCTGCGCGGTCGCAGTACTGGAGTCCGGCGGCGTCGGATACGGACCGTAGGCGGTCCGCGTCCACTCGCTCAAGCTGCCGGCGAGATCGAAGAGCCCGAAGGCGCCGGGCGGCTTGGAGCCCGCCGGGCAGGGCGTCTTCACCCCGAAGCACGCGTTCGCGGCGCTCGGTGGAGCAGCTCCCCATGGAAAGCTCAGCTTGTCCTCTCCGCCGGTGGCGGCAAACTCCCACTCGGCCTCGGTCGGCAGGCGGCGTCCCTTCCACTCACAGTACTTCTCGGCGAGGCGGGCGTCGGCGCAGTTGAGGGGCAGGCTCGCGCTATCTCTCATGCCGCCGGTGCAGAGCGCGCTGGCGGCCTCGTGGGCCTCGGACTTCTGCGGTCGGAGGAGCTGCACCTCGGTCGGGAGCGGCTCGCAGATGGCGTTCTTCACGCAGGCCGCGTACGCGCCCACCGTGACCTCGCGGGCGTCCATGCAGAAGGCGAGGAGCTCCGTTCTGTGCTGCGGGTGCTCGTCCTTCGCGCCGACGCCGTCGGGCGAGCCCATCCACAGCGTCCCACCGTCGACCTTGACCATGCCCTCCGGGCACTCGTCCGCTGCGCTCGTCGGGTCCCCGGGCGCGGGCGCGGCGGGAGCCTCGCGGGGCGCGGGTGCCGGCGGGTCCGCGCTCGCGCGCGTCGCCGGGCTGGGAGCCGTCGGCGTGGTCGCGGCTCCGCCGCAGGCAGCCGCGCCGCAGCACACCGCCGTGAGCCTCAGGAGAGTTCGTCGCATGCGCGACTATCTCCCCGGCGGGCCATCGCGGGTCAAGCGCCTCCCCGGCTCGCGGCGGCCCTCGGGCGCGCGCTGCGATCGCGCCCAACCGCGCGGGATCTCGCCAAAATCCTGGATTTCATCCGCAAAATCGTCGCCAGTAAGTTGAAAGCTGGGTCCGCTCGGAGCAGGTTGGGGGCCGGTCGCCCGCATCATGACGCGCACGCACTCCTCCTGGCGGCTCCGAGCCGCGCTCGCCCTGCTTGGGGTGGCGGCGATGGTGGGCCCGGCCTTCGGCGCGCCGAAGACGCACGAGGTGTCGCGCGGCAACTCCCTCTGGAGCATCGCGCGGCGGTACGGCGTCTCGGTCGCAGCCATTCGCCAGGCGAATGGGCTCGAGCAGGACGACTCGATCCGGCCCGGGCAGACGCTGGTCATCCCGGAGCCCGGCGCGCGGCGCCGCAAGGGCAGCGACCGCGGGCCGGAGCCGGCCGCCTCCAGTGCACCGCGTAAAGAGGGCGCGGTCGCCAAGCCGGCGCCTTCGACGCAGGTGCAGAAGTCGGCCAAGGAGCGGGGCGTCAACCCCTGCAACACGCCAGACCCGGGATTCGGGATCTACGATCGATGGGATCGCTCGGTGTCGATGGGCCAGATGATCGCGCCGCACCGCGGCGGCGTCGCCAAGAACGGCGCGTTCGACGTCATGATCCATTTCCACGGGCACGAGGCGGTCCGCAAGGAGTGGGTTCAGGTGATGCATGGAGCGGTGCTGGTCGGTATCGATCTCGGCATCGGCTCGGGCCCGTACTCGGCCGCGTTCGCAGGCCCCGGCTCGTTCGAGAAGCTGGTCGCGAGCGTCGAGGCGACCATGGCGAAGCGGAGCGGCAACGCGCGCGCGCACGTGCGCCACGTCGGCCTCTCGGCGTGGAGCGCGGGTTACGGCGCGGTCATCGAGATCTTGAAGCAGGACTACGCGAAGAAGACCGTCGACACGGTGGTGCTGCTCGACGGGCTGCACTGCGGCTACACCGGGAGCACGCTGAACGCGCTCCAGATCCAGCCTGTGATCGACTTCGCGAAGCTCGCCGCGCGTGGCAAGAAGACGATGTTCGTCAGCCACTCGTCGATCATCCCGCCCGGGTACGCCTCGACCACCGAGACGGCGGAGTTTCTCGTCCAAGAGGTCGGCGGCCGCACCCGCAAGGTGCGCCCGCGCTCCGGCGACCCGATGGGGCTCGACCTCATCGACCGCTTCGACAAGGCGGGTTTCCACGAGCGCGGGTACTCGGGCAACGACAAGATGGACCACTGCGCGCACATCGGCCTCTTCCGCGACGTGCTCAAGGTCCACGTCCGCGGCCGCTGGAACTCGCCGCGCGGATTCGGTCCGAAGAAGGGATGAGCGCGCGACCCGCGGGCTGAGCGAGCGGCGCGGGGGCGGCGATCCGTGCTATCTCTCCCCCCCTCGCACGAGTGGCGGAACTGGTAGACGCGCCGGATTTAGGTTCCGGTACCGCAAGGTGTGTGGGTTCGAGTCCCTCCTCGTGCACCAAGTGGAAATCGCTGACGTTGCTGGTGGCGGCGTCAGCGATTCTTCTTTCCATGTGAACCTCCCCCCGCGTGGCGGACACTTCGTGGCCAAGGTCTATTGGCCAAGAGGGTGATGGAGCGGTTCTTACGGTCCCAATGCTGCTCCTCACGTTTCTCCGACACCGGGTCACCTTCTCCTGGACCTGGCAAGCTGCCCGGCTACCTGGGGCTCGATACTCTCGGCGGCCCGCTCCAGGAGCAGCCCAGCGAGTTGGAGGGGCTCGATGGCGATGCCTTCACCCTGAAGGCCTGCTGTAAGGTGCTCCAGCTTGTCGAGCGTCTTCGGTGCCAGGGGAACCAACCGACGTTCGGTCCACGCTGGATCTGTCGGCCGTCCACCCCGAGCGGGTGTCCTGAACCGAGCCTGAATCTCGGTAACGAGCTGAAGCGCTCCAGGGTACCCCCCGGTCGCCTGGACGGGGCCT
Source organism: Polyangiaceae bacterium (assembly GCA_035063585.1). Taxonomy (GTDB): domain Bacteria; phylum Myxococcota_A; class Polyangia; order Polyangiales; family Polyangiaceae; genus JAPSGB01. Next base: position 66,691 of record JAPSGB010000017.1, on the reverse strand, counting down.
CGTCTGCTTGCACGAAGACCCTGGGCGATCTTGTCCATGTCGAGCTTGGGCTTCATGGTTCGTCCTCCGTGTAGTCCTGGACGGCCAGGTACTCGTCACCGATGACCAGGCCGATCTCGCCCTGGTTCGTCTCGCGGCCCATCCTCCGGCAAAGGCTCCGAGGTGTCCGAGGTTCTCTTCGACACTGATCAGGTCGGGAGTCGTGTAGCAATGGACGACCACGGGCTCGTCGAACACGAGCACTCCGCCCCGTTCGTCGTCGCGCCAGACTCCACGAGCTCTTGGGTACGCCGTGGCCCCACCGAAGACCGAGCCGAACATCGTAAGGGCCGCCGTGACCCAGGTGTCTTGGTCGATCTCGGTCTTGCCGTCTCGCTCCACGCTCGGGACGAAGAGCACGATGAGCACCCGCTTGCTGCCGCCGAGAGCTTCGGTCATGAGCTTCTCGTTCAATATAGATCGGTTCGGTGTGGGGTCAAGCTGGGGACAGTGCAGCCCTCCCTACCCTGCCCTCAGCCCACCTCGCGCGACATCGACTCGCCGTCGCGCGTGAACGCGAAGCTCGCGAGATAGCGGCGGTGCGACGCGGTGCCCGGATTCGCCACGATCCGGGTGACCCCCGAGAGCCCGAGTTGCTTGAAGCCCTCGCCGAAGAGCCAACCGCCGAGCTTATAGTCGCGAAAAGAGGGGCGCACATAGTCGAGCTTCACGCGGAACTCGTTCCGGTCGACCCGTCCGATGAGCGCGCCGACCGGCAGCCCCCCGCGCAGGAAGAGCCAGGCGCGATCACTCGCCTCCGGCGTCACCCCGGGCTGGAACTTGTCGATGTCCCCGCGGCAGGCCTCGAGAAAATCCGTCAGATAGGGCGCGTCGATGTCGATGGGGGAGACGCCGAGATCCTTGTGCGAGGTGAGCTCTCGATGAATGTTCCATGCGTTGAGGAGCGCGATGATCCCGTTCGCGACGACGATCGGCCAGGCGCTGAGCAAGAGCCCATAGATCACGTAGGCCGTCGAGCCGAGGAGCGAGAGCGTGCGAAGCTTGAGCACTGACGTCATCGCCAGCGAGCTGACGACCAGAAATGACGCCACATATCCGATGACCTCGACCGCGACGGGAGACATGGCTCGAGTGTAGTCGCGTCTCGGCCAGTCGCGCGCCGCCGCGCGGCTGAGAGCGCGTCTCGCCACGCGTCGCCACCTGCTCCCGGAGGTCCGGCGGAGCGAGCGGACGAGCGGCCGATTCAAGTTGAAATTGATGGATGAGCCATGAGATAGCTGGAAGAAGCTGGGAGTCTCGAAGCTCGCATGATCGTTCGGCGTCCTCGACGGACCAAGTCACGGGTAGAGGCGCCGGCGCAGGCGCGCGCGCTCGGAGATTGCTGGCGGCCGCCGCGGGCCCTCGGGGTCGCCCTCTCCGCGACCGTCCTCGTCGCCGCCCCCTCGGCGCTCGGAGAGACCATCTTCACCGGGCCCGGCATCTACGAGAGCACCAAGCGCTCGATGGACATCATCGGTTCGCACCTGCTGCTCTTACAGGCGCAGAACGAGCACCGGAAGCTCTTGAGCTACGTCGGCGTGACCTCGCGCTGGGCGCCCGGGCACTTCCTCCTGAACGACGGCCGGCAGGCCGCGGGTACCGTCGGCCGTTCACGCCTCAACCTAGGCTTCGGTCTCGGGGGGCTCGAGTCTTGGGGGGTCTTCGCCGGCGCCGACATGGACTTCGTTCATCTCTCGCTCCCGGTGGGGTGGGCAGGTCAGAGCTACCTCTTCGCGGGCTTGGCGGTGGCGGACCTACAGATCACCTTCGCGTCGATGCAGAACTTGACCGGCGAGCGCGCGTTTGCGCGCGACGTCTACGGCAACTTCCAGGCGACTGCCGATCGCGCAGATAGCGGTCAGCTTCCCTTCAGGCCGGGGACGCCCCGGGGGATCGCGTACCCCGGCGACGACAGCCTGTGGCTGCACGAGGTGCTCTCGGTGTACGAAGATCGCACCGGGGCGTTCGCCGCGCTCGTCTGGGCCAATACGCCCGTCTACGAGGAGACCGACGGCCCCGCCGGGCCGCGCAGCGCGTTCGTCGAGAGCCGGTACCGCCTCTCCGAGGCCCGCCTCAACCTGCAGCCATTACGCCAGCTCCTGCCGCGCGACTTCGGGCTGCCCATGCTCGGGTTCTCGAGGCTCGATCCGCTCAAGGATTACTACCAGGCGGCTGACGCCTACCGCGCGCTCGCGACGGACCCGGGCGCCAGCGCTCGACCGAGTGAGGCCGGCTCGGCGCCACACGAGCTCGAGCTCGGCTCCGATGATGTCCTCGCCGGAGGGCTTCGGATCCATGTCGTCCAGGAGCTGTCACCCTCGGTGAAGTTTCGTCGGGGCGAGCTCGGTGTGGTCGAAGAGTATCCGCTGGGTGGCGGCCGCACGTTTCGATTCGGCGCGCGCGGCGTCACCTACTCGCGCGGCGACGCGCTGACCTTGTCGTGGGACTCCTACGTACAGGTCGCGCCGCTCACCGGCTATGGCTCGAACCTGCACCTCGCGGCCTCCTACAGCTACAATAGCCCCGACTCCACCACCTTCATCCCCATCCCCGACGCTCACGTCTTCGGTTTTCAGGTGGTGTTCGGGGTCCCCGAGACGAGCCGTCCGCTCATCCCGCTCATCAGAGCCGTGGACGAGCGCAAGAAACGAGAGGGAACGTGAGACGGGTAGGCGCGTGGCTGGTCTTCCTCGGCGCGGCTGCGAGTGCGGGCTGCGGGCTCAGTTTTCCGGACGAGGTCGCGTCCGAGGAGCTGATTGGCGGCGTGTACGTCGAGCAGAACCTCGCCCCCGGGGCGCTCAAGGTGAGCCGCTGGTGGCCTTGGTGGGAGGAAGCAGACGCCACTCTCGATGTACAGGTGTCGCGCGCGCGCGATGGGGCCCGGCTGGTCGAGGCTCGCTATCAGGCGCGGGGGCGTGACGAGCTCACCCATGACGAGGCGCTCTTCGTGGTGGAGCCGAGCGGCGCCGCTCGCCGGGTCGCTCGAGCGGCCGACGCGCCCTCGCTCCTGTCCGAGGCCCGCGACGAGCCGACCGAGGTCTTCGCGGTGAACGACGCGAGCTCCCCGGTGCTACTCGAGTGTTTTCTCGGCGGCTCGATGACGCTCGCCACCACGTTGACGGGCGCTGGCGGGCTCGTGACCCGGGTGCTGCCGCCGGAGCTGTGCCCGCGCATCCAGCTCGTCGGAGCCGCCGCCACGGCCGAGCACCTGACGGTGGGCCGCTTCATCGGTGCGGAGCTCCAGATCGAGTCCCGTCGGATCGACGACGGGAGCGGGGAGGTCGTCGCGAGCGAGGCGCTGTCGGTCGACGCGGGCTCGGTCGTCTGGGTCGGTGAGTCCGCTGCCGAGGGGTTCAGGGCGCTGGTGCAGACGTCAGAGGGCCGGCTCGTCTACGTGGCGAGCGCGGTGGCAGCCACGCCGGGGCCGGTGGTCGGCTCGATCCGAGGCGTCGGAGTGGGCCCGAGCCCCGATGAGCTCTGGATCGAGGCGACCGGCGCGGCTGGCGAGGAGTTCCTGCTCTGGTCGCCCGGCGCGGGGACACCGGCGAAGCCCCTGTCGCCGCCGTCGCTCGAGTCCGGGTTTGGAGCGTGGCAGCCCGAGGAGCGCGGGAGCGCGCTCGCGACGCGCGCCGTGCCAAATCCCGACGCTCCATCGCTCACCGTTCCGCTCGAGTATCGGGTACGCACGCTCGCCGCGGGTGACTTCACCACCATGAGTGCAGCGACCACGCCTTGTGTCTCGCGCGATCGGTGCCGGCTCTACGCGGAGAGCGAGCTGCTCCGCCTGTTGGACGACGCCGGCGGGCTCGGGCTCTACTCGACGTGGACGTGGACGGGGCGGCGCGCGCTCTTCGTCGTCGCGACGGCGCGCGCGGATGGAGGCGGGCGATGAAAATGGTCGGTAGCCTCTGGGCGGCGGCGAGCGCGTCGCTGTTCATCTCCTGCATGACGGACATCTCGCCGTCGGGGATCCATCGTGAAGATCTGGCGCCCCTCGACGAGGTCTCTTGGGACCGGTTTGCAGATGGCGGAAACGAGGCGGGTGCCTGCAGCGCGGGCGGGCTCGGCCCCCAAGCCGCGGCATGCCGCCAGTGCATCGAGGCGAGCTGCTGCAGCGAGCTCACGACCTGCTCGAGCCCGGGCCCGTGCCTGACTGAGCTCCAGTGCCTCGCGGCGTGCGCCGGCGAGGCCTCGTGCCCGATGGTGTGTCGAGCGACCGCCTCCGAGGCCGCTCACCAGCAGGCGTTCGAGCTCAAGACCTGCTGGCAGAGCCGCTGCCAGGCCGCCTGCGCCGGCGGCGCGGCGAACGATCCGCTGCTCGGGCCGCTCGAGCTCGTCACCGAGCCCGGCAGCACGGGCTGCGGCGTCGGCTCCTGCGGGAACCCGGTGTGCGCAGACTGCGACGGCGACGCCAGCAATGGCTGCGAGGCCGAGTTGCTCAGCGAGCCCAACTGCGGCGCGTGCGGTCGGAGTTGCGGCGGAGCCACCTGCGAGCCGCTCGCCGGCTGCGCGCGGGAGGAGCTCGTCCCCGCGGCGAACGCGGTGGCTCTGGCAGTCGCTCCGAACGTGATGGCGTGGAGCTCCGGTGGCGGGGGCGTCAAGGTGCTCGTCGACGGCGAGCCGTCGCCACGGGTGGTGAAGTCGGGCACGCTCCAGGGCGAGACGAAGATCGCGATCGCGGGCACCGACCTCTACTGGAGCGACGGCACCGGGCTCAACCACGCCACCCTCCCCGCAGCGACCGACCCGGTCGTGGTCCTCGGCGGCAGCGAGCGGACGCTGCTCGGGACGACCCCCACGCACGTTCACGTCGTGGACCGCAACCTGTCGCTCCAGTTCCTCTGGCGGCTGCCTCGCGGCGCGACCGACACGAGCCAGATGGAGGCGCTCGGCTGCGCGCTGCAGCTCACCGCCGCCGCGGTCGACTCCGACGGCGTCGTCTACGCGGCGACCGAGCGGGGGATCGAGCGATTCGGTCCCGGGCCCCTCGCGGCGGGCTGCGTCTCCTCACCGGCTGGGGGGACGGTGCTCGCGCCCGGCGTCTTCACGGGCCGCCTCGAGGTGGGCGGCGCTCAGCTCTTCTTCACCGACACGACGGGCGGCGCGGCCGTGGTCATGGCGATGCCGAAGAGCGGCGGCACGCCGGTGGCTGGCCCGAGCCTCTTCGCCGCGACGCTACCGATGACCGCGGCCGCCGACGGCTCGCTCTACCTCGTGCTCGCGACCGAGCGCGAGCCCTTCATCTACCCGCTGGTGGTGTGGTCCGGGGCGGGTCAGCCGAAGCTCCTCGCCTCGGTGTTCACGAACCCCGCCGCGCCGGTCGTCGAAGGCGGATTCGTCTACTGGGCGGACAGTTACGGCATCGCGCGCACACCGCGCTGAGTCGCCCGCGAGCCGCGCTCCGTCGCATGGCGCGCGAGGGAAGGGGGCCGGGCCGTCGCGGCCGGCGGCGTGCCTCGCCTGCTCTCGGCGGCGCGTCACGTCACGGTCTCGGTCTCCGTCTGGGTCGCGGCTCCGACCTCTCCCGCTCGCGCGAGCTCGCGCTCGAGGGCGGTCGGCCCGAAGAGCTCACCGATGAGGGTGACGGCCGCCGCGAGCACCAGCGCGGTGTCGCCGGCCTCACCCGGGAAACGGAGCTGGATCGCGAGCCCGACGCACATGGTGAGCGGGCCCGCGGGCAGGGAGCCGAGGCCGAGCAGCCGCGAGGCGCCGCTCGCCGGCCCCATGGACCGACGGAGCACCGCGCCCATCGCGAGCTTCACGAGCACGCGCGCGGCGACCGCGGCTCCCACCAGCGGGATCAGCGCCTTCGACGCGTGGAGGTTCACGCTGGCACCGGCGATGAGCAGCATGGGCAAGAGCACCGAGCGCTCGGTGCCCCCGAGCATTCGACGGAGCTCCGCGCCGTGCCGCGAGAGCGCCGAGAGCGTCACGCCCATGATGAACGCGGTCGGGAGCGCGGGCATGCCGAAGCGCGCTGCGCTGCCGATCGCGAGGAGCGCCGTGCCGAGCAGCACGCCCCAGGCCTCCCGCGCCTCGTGCTCGCGGCGCAGCAAGAGTGCCGCTATCGCGCCGAGCAGCGCGCCGACCACGAGCCCGACGACGGTGAGCGCGGCCGGACCGAAGAGCGCGGTTGGCTCGGTGGGCCCGGCGACCGCGAAGAGCAGCGCGAGCGCGAGGATCGGCACCGCGTCGCCCGAGTCCGAGAGATCCGCGAAGAGCGTCGAGAGCGGTCCGCTCGCGCCGCGCCGCTCGATCACCCAGCGCACGGCGTGGCGCGTCGTCTCGCTGGTGACCGCGCCGGCGCCGATGACGAGCACGGCGAGCGCCGCGCCGCGGAGCTCGGTCAGCCGGAGTCCGACCGCGTAGGCCGCGCCCGCGCCGGCGAGGCCCGCGCTGGTCGCCGCGAGCGCGCCGAGCCCGACTCGGCCGGCTCGAACCCTTCGCCCGTCGACGTAGCCGTAGTCGACGCCGACCACGAGCGCGAGCCACGCGAGCCCCACCACCGCGAGCGGCTCGAACAGCTTCATCGTGCTCTGCTCGATGACGCCCAGCGCGCCCGGGCCGAGCGCGAAGCCGAGCACCACGTACTCTGCGCCGGACGGCAGCCCGAAGCCGCGGATCGAGCGCCCGCCGGCGGCCACGCTCCCGGTGTACGCGAGCGTGAGGAGCACGATGAAGAGCGCGATCGCGCTCACGGCCGGCTGCGCCCGAGGGTGAGCCCGGCGCGCTCGAGCGCGCGGACCGCGACGAGCATCAGCTCGTCGCTAGTGTGCCCGCGTGCGCTCACGCGGAAGTGCGCGCCGTCCGCGTCGAGCGCGACGAGCTCGAGCCGCGCGTCCTCGCCGAGCTGACCGAGCGCCTCTCGGAGCACCCCGCGGGCGCGCTCGGCCGAGCCCGCGTCCGCGGTGGTGATGAGCGCGGTCGCGCAGCGTGATTTCCCGATGATGCGCGTTGGATGAACGAGCGCGAGCAGGTGCGGTACCCGCACCAGGCAGCCGTCCTCCTCGGCGAGGCACACGTCCAAGAGCCCGACCCGCACGACCTTCCCGGCGCGGTGCCCGAGCTCCACCAGCTCGCCCACGCGGAGCCGCCGCGAGTAGAGCACCGCGCAACCGACCACGGCCGACGCGAGGAGCGGCGTGCTCGCGAGCCCGACCGCGATGATCGCGGCCACCCCGGCGCGGGTGAGCGCGCCGTTCGGATCGCCGGTGACCACCGGCGCGGCGAACACCAGCGCCGCGACCACCAACGCGGCCCGCACGATCACGCTGGTAGCTGGGGCGAGCTCGGGCGTGAGCCACGCGAGCTCGGTCTCTCCGCTCGCGACGCTCGCGAAGAAGAGCCTCACGAAGCGGATGAGGAGCAGCAGCGCGACCGCCGCGATCCCGGCCACGATGACCACCGGCAGCGCGCTCGCCACGCGCCCGGCGAGCCCCGAGAGCGGCGCGAGCACGAACCCGGTGAGCTTCTCGGTGTAGCTGCGGGTCGACTCGAACAGTGAGAGTGCGAGCGCGACGCAGAGGTACACGACCCCGATCTGCGCGACCCACTTGCCGAAGCCGACGGCGACCTGCACGCCACTCCGGAGCGCCTGCGGCCGCACCACCTCGAGCGATTTCAGGCGAATCGCCGGGACTCGGTCCGGGTGCTCCTCGAGCCAGCGCTGCGCGCGCTCGCCGAGCTCTCCAAACTTTCGCATCAGGAACAGCGCGAGCAGCGCGAGGACGACCACGAACGAGAGCGAGAGCACCGTCTTCGCGATCGCGCTCCGCTGCTGCTCGCTGCGGATCGCCTCGGCGATCTTGATCCCGATCGAGGCCGCGTGGATCTCGAGCGAGCTGTCCCCGGCGGCCGCCGCGTCCCCCGGAAAGAGCTGCACCACCGGGTTCTTGCCCGCGAAGACCACCGCCACGCCGGGCTGATTCACGATCCGCACGTCGTCCGGCGAGGCGTTCGCAGCCGCCTCGCGGAGCGCGTCAGTCGCGCGTCGCGCGCGCTCGGCCGCGCGGAGCCCGCCTTCGTCCGAGCGAATCGTGAACACGGTGACGTCGTGCAGCTTGACGGGCACGCCGGCGACCGCGCGCGCGCTCGCGCTCGGCGCCGCTGAAGGTGCCGCGGGCGGCCCGGCCGCCGCCTCGACGGCAGCGGCCGACGCGCTCGCCGGAGCGGCCGCTGCCTCTCGGGGGCGGTTCGGCGCGGCCGGCGGCGCGGGGAGGGGGTCCTCGGGGATCGGCGCGCTGCTCGCCTCCGGCGCCGCGCTCTCCAGCGGCTCCACGCTGGCCGGCGCGCTCCCCGACGCGGCCGGCGCGCCGTGCGACGCGGCCGGCGCGCCGAGGGCGAGGAGACTCAGCAGCGCGCACGCGAGCGCCGCGCACAGCGCGACCGCGTGGCGAGGGCATCGGCTCAGCACCCGCTCAGCTTGTCGCGGAACCGGCCGCGGAAGCAAGGGGGCTGCGCGCGCCGCGCGCCCTCCCGGACCGCCGTCCGGCGCGCGCGCTCGCCCGCTCGACGAGCAGGGGCGCCGCCGGCTCCGAAGACGCTACAGCAAGAGCGGCGTGCGCCCGGCAAGCACGAGGTCCCACCAGCCGAAGGTGATCGCCACGATGTGGTCGAGCTGCCATGTCCCAGCGTCGAGCGAGCCCGTGTGCGGGCGCGCGACGCGTTCGAGATCGTCGCCGGGGAGGCAGTAAGCGGCCATGGGCGAGCCTTGCAAGAGGTGCAGCACCCCCGCCGAGAACCCGCCCCCCGCGTACACGATGCAGGCTGGCATGCGGAGCGCCGCTAGATCCTCGAGCGCGTAGGGGATCTTCTCGTCCGCGGTCCCGCTCGAGTCCTGGTACTTGCATTCGAGGGCGAGCACCTGGTTCGTCTCGGCGACGTGGAGGAAGAGATCGATGCGGCGCCGCTTGCCGATGATGGACGTCCCCAGGTGCACCTCGTCGTACACGCGGAGCCCGCGCGCGCCGTAGGCGGTCATCACGTAGCGCGCGATCTGGAGCTTGTACTCGTTGCCGGTCATTGCTCGACCAGCCCGAGCCGCGCACCGGCCAGGGCGAGCGCGGCCGGCGCGATGTCGCTGCCGGCAAAGCGGCAGCCGTTCGCGAGCGCCGCCACACCCACCGAGCCCGAGCCCATGAACGGATCGACCACGAGCTCGCCCGGCCGAGCGCTCTGCCGCACCAAGACCTCGCTCACCCGCGACGGCTTCTCGGTCGGATAACCGCCGCGGATGCGCGGCTCGGTGATGATGTCCGTGACGCCGAGGTTGGCGAGCTTTCGCTTACCCTTCTCGAAGAACAAGATGAGCTCGTACTGCGAGCGGTAGTGGTAGCCCATGCCGATGCGCGCCTTGTTCCACACGAGCGGCTTCCAGAACTTGAAGCCCGCGCGCTCTGCGGCCGGCTTGGCGACGAACATCGTCTCCTGATCGGAGAAGAGATAAAAATGGGCGTTCTTCGCGAGCACGCGATAGAGCTCGCTGAAGAGCTCAGGGAAGCGCGTGTTCGGGAAGATCGAGAACCAGTCGTTGCTCGACGCCTTGCTGTGCTTGAGTCGCGTGGTGGTGCCGATCGCGCGGTGCTTCTCGAGCGACTCATAGGGCGGGTCGGTGATGACGAGCTCCACGCTCCCGGAGGCGAGCGACCCGAGCCAATCCACCGCGTCCCGCTGGTGGAGGCGGACGCGGGGGCCGCTCGCGCGCGCCGCCCCCTCGGGGAGCCCGAGGTCGGAGAAACCGGGGAGGGTGAGGTGGCCGCTATCCATGCTCGCTGCCCCCGCTTCTATCACTCGCCGGTCGCCGCGTCTCGCGCCGCCACTCCGAGCTCGGACATTTCCTGTCGGGTCATCGGCCGCCCCGGGGCCTCGATGGCGGACATTGCTCGTCATACCTCGGCGCCGCGCGGGCGCGCCGAGCGCCGGCTAATGGAGCTGGCAGAGCGTCGCGCCGGCGACGAGCGGGCGACCGTAGGGCGTCTCGCGGCGCGCGGGCGCGATGAAGACGTGGCCGCCCGGAGCCGGCGCGGGGATCACCGCGCCGTTCGTGACCGGCCGACCCGCGCGTGCGCTCTCGACCGTCACGATGACGTCGGCGCCGCGCCGCGTGTAGCCCCAGTACGACGCGCCGAGACTACCCTCCGTCTTGGCGTCGCACGGCACGCCCTCGCTGGTGAGCGCGACCACGAGCTGCGTCTTCGCGTCGAGCGTGGGCGGCGCTGCTTCCCAGCTGAAGGCCGGGTCGCTCGCGGGGCCGACGTGGGCCGCCAGGCACGAGCACGCGGCCGCGCGCGCCCCCGCCGCCAGCTTGAGATCGTGCCGCGCGCCGAGCATCGCGCCGGTGTGCACGGGCTCGTCTCCCGTCTCCGCGGTGGTCGTCGCCAAGCTCCGGGTGTTCGCGCCCTCCTCGAGCTCGTCGCGATCGGTGTCGTCGTGCAGCTCGACGTTGGCGCTGGTGTTGGCGTTCACCGACGCCCGGCACCCGCCCGTCAGGGCCGCCGCCACGGCCACCCACCCGACCCACGAAGAAATCCGCACGCCCCAGCCTCCCACCGCCTGCGCCTCTCGGGCAACCTTCTTGGGGTTGGTCGGTCCGTCGCGGCCGGCGGCGCGAGCGCGCGCCGGCGCGCTCGCCCGCGCAGCGGCGGGGGAGCAGTTGCGAAGCAACCCCGCGCGAGCGGCGAGGGGAGCAGTTGCGAAGCAAGCTGCGGGGGGCAAGGCCCCCCTCACAAACCACCCCGCGCCGCCCGTCTCGTGAGCCCATCCCGCGCCGTCCCGCCGCGAGCGCGCGCCGGCGCGCTCGCCCGCGCGAGCGGCGGGGGGAGCAGTTGCGAAGCAAGCTGCGGGGGGCAAGGCCCCCCACAAACCAACCCCGCGCCGTCCCGGCATCAGGCTACTCTCTCGATCGCCGTGGACCTCGAGAAGCTGCGCCTGAGCCTCGCCGAGACCTCGACCCTGCGTCCGAGCGGGCGGGTGCGCGCGGTCACCGGGCTCAGCGTGCGGTTGCAGCTCCCCGGCGCGCGGATCGGGGACGTCGTGTGGCTCGCGCGGCGCGGCGCGCCGCTGCCCGCCGAGGTGGTCGGCTTCGACGGCGGCGAGGTGGTCGCGATCCCGCTCGGCGAGCTCACTGGGGTCGGCCCCGACGACGCCGTCGAGTCGACCGGCGCGCCGCTCGCGATCGGCGCCGGCGAGGCGCTGCTCGGCCGCGTGCTCGACGGGCTCGGCCGTCCGGTGGACGGCGGGCCACCGCCCGCGGGGCTCGCCACCGTGCCGCTCGATCGGGCGCCGCCCGCGGCGCTCGGGCGGAGACCGGTCACGGCGCCGCTCGCGACCGGCGTGCGCGCCATCGACGGGTTGCTCACGGTCGGCGTCGGGCAGCGCGTGGGGCTCTTCGCCGGCTCGGGCGTCGGCAAGAGCACCCTCCTCGGCGCGATCGCGCGCGGCACCGACGCGGACGTCGTGGTGGTCGCGCTGGTCGGCGAGCGCGGCCGTGAGGTGGGCGAATTCATCGAGCACTCGCTCGGCGCCGACGGGCTCGCGCGCTCGGCGCTGGTGGTCGCGACCAGCGACGCCCCCGCGCTCGAGCGACTGCGCGCCGCGCAGACCGCCACCGCCATCGCCGAGTACTTTCGCGACCAAGGCAAGAGCGTGCTGCTGCTGGTCGACTCCATCACGCGATTCGCTCGCGCGCAGCGCGAGGTCGGGCTCGCGGCGGGCGAGCCGCCCGCGCGACGCGGCTATCCGCCGAGCGTGTTCGCGATGCTGCCGCGGCTGCTCGAGCGGAGCGGGCAGGGAGAGCGGGGCTCGATCACCGCCATCTACACCGTGCTCGTCGAAGGCGGCGACATGGACGAGCCCATCGCCGATGAGGTGCGCGGCATCCTCGACGGGCACATCGTGCTCGAGCGAAAGATCGCGGCGCGCGGGCAGTATCCGGCCATCGACGTCACCGCGTCGCTGTCTCGCGTGATGGAGGCGGTCGCGTCGCGTGAGCACGTCCGGGCCGCGCGCGCCGCGCGCGCGCTACTCGGCGCGTACGAGGAGAAGCGCGACCTCATCGCGCTCGGCGCTTACGCGAAGGGCTCCGACGCGCGGGTAGACCGCGCGATTGCCGCCGAGCCCGCGCTCATGGGGTTTCTCGCCCAGGATCCGCGCGAGCTCGAGCCCTTCGCGGCGACCGTGGCGAAGCTCTCGGCGATCGCCGCGAGCTCCTGCTGAGCGCGTGGAGCCCGGGGGCGCGCGCCAGCTCAGCCGGCGGCGTGCTTGCCCTCGTTCGCGAGCAGGGCGGCGAGCTCGCCGAGCAGCGGCTTCGCGCGCTTGCTCAGCCCGCGAGGCACCGTCACATCGACTCCGAGCAAGGGATCCCCGTGACCCCCGCGGTCGATGCGCGGCATGCCTATTCCCTTCACCGTGAGCACGGTGCCGGGCCGTGTACGGGCAGGGAGCTTCCGGCGAAGCGCAAGCTCCAAGACTTCCCTGGACGCTACTCGCGCGTTGCCTTGAGCTTCCAATCGCCCTCGGAGCACGAGTAATCATCGCACGTCCATGACAAGCACGACGTCATGGTCCCCGTGGCTGTGCTGCCGTTGAAGGTCAGCTCGATGTCGTACCGGCTCTCGTGCGGCTCTTGTTCGTACTCTTCGAAGGAGCCCACGCGCAGCGCGAGGGTGCAGGTGGCCGCATCGAAGTCTCGCGCTGGGGAGAAGCCGGTGAGCCTGAACTCCAAGCCCTTCGAGCCCTGACTCACCTCAATCACCTTGTCATCGACGGAGGCCTCGTGACACCCATCGCCCACGGGCTCACCGCTGAGGCTCCAGGTTCCGAGGAGGCTCTCCGGGGCGCACCCCTGCTCGGAGGAGGGCGACTCGCCGCCGCCCGTGCCTTGGGAGGAGGAGGTCGACCCGCTGCCGCCCGTGCCTTGGGAGGAGGAGGTCAAGCCACCACAGCCCACAGCGAGCGCAGCGCCGATGAGACAGCAGACCACACGGGGCAAGAAATATGACTCATTCATACGAACGCTCGTCTACTGCTCGAACACATGGCTCTCGACGGCACCATTCTAGCACCTGAGCGAACCCCTCGTGCTGCGGCCTCGACCGGATGCTCGAGGTCGACACCGTCAAACGACGCACGCCGTCGCTCTACGAGCAGGACTGCTTCTGGTACGACGCGATTCCGGCGATGCCGGATGACCGGCTCGCGCTCCTCATGACGGCCTACGACGAGCGCGCTCGCGAGTAGGCTCTCCTCCGCGAGGTGTTCGGCCTGCCATGAGCGCGAGACGAGGGGATGCTTCAGGCGCGCGCCAGCTCAGCCGGCGGCTTCCTTGCCCTCGTTCGCGAGCTCGGCGGCGAGCTCGCCGAGCAGCTTCTTCGCGCGCTTGCTCAGCCCGCGAGGCACCGCTACATCGACTACGATCAAGAGATCCCCGCGACCCCGGCGATCGATGCGCGGCACGCCCTTTCCCTTCACCGTGAGCACGGTGCCGGGCTGTGTCCCGGCGGGGAGCGTGGCGCTCACGCGCGTCTCGTCGGGGAGGGTGAGCTCGACCTCCGCGCCGAGCGCCGCGTCGGGGAACGAGACCCGCTCGCGGACCGCGAGATCGTCGCCATTTCGCTCGAAGCGCTCGTCCGCCGCGAGGTTCACGTCTACGTAGAGGTCACCCGGCGGCGCGCCGTTCGGACCGGGCATCCCTTGGCCCGGCACGCGCAGCCGCTGGCTGTCGTCGATCCCCGCGGGGAAGGCGACCAGCACGACGCGCCGCTTCTCGACGTAGCCCGAGCCGTGGCACGACTCGCAGGGGTCCGCGATGAAGCGGCCGCTGCCCTGGCAGCGGCCGCAGCTCGTGCTGAACATCACGAACCCGCGCTGCGTCGTCACCTGCCCGGTGCCGCGGCACTGAGGGCACGTCTGCGGCTTGGTGCCGGCCTTTGCGCCGCTGCCGCCGCACGGCTCGCAGGGTGCGGCGCCCACGATCGCGACCTCCTGCTTGGCGCCCAGCATCGCGTCCTTCAGCGTGATGGTGGCGGCCACGCGGACGTCTTGCCCGCGCGCGGCCGGACGCTGGCGACGGCCGCCGCCTCCCATGCCGCCGAAGAAGTCCGAGAACATGTCCTGGAAGTGGCTCAGGATGTCCCCGATGCCGGCGCCCGAGAAATCGAAGCCCGACTGACCGCCGACGCCGGCGAAGCCGAAGCGATCATAGGCGGCTCGCTTCTCGTCGTCCGAGAGGACGCTGTACGCCTCGGTGGCCTCCTTGAAGAGCGCCTCGGCCTCCGCGTTTCCCGGGTTACGATCCGGGTGGTGCTTGAGCGCGGACTGGCGATACGCCTTTCGGATGTCGTCCGCGCCGGCGTCCCGCGCGACGCCCAGGACCTCGTAATAATCGCGCTTCTCGCTCATGAACGCTGCTCAGGCCCGCTCGATACGCAATGCGCGGTCAAGCTAAGGCGTCCGCGCCGCTTGTCAACGCGCCGGCTCCGCCTCTCCCGCGGCCGGCTGCACGCCGGCGCGGAGCTCTTCGACCAGCACGGCGAGCCGCTGCAGATCGGCGCGTGCCTGCTGGAGATCGGCCTCGAGCCGCTCCCGCCGGGCGCCGTGGTCCGCGGAGTCGGACTCGGCGAGCCGCGCCTCGAGCGCGCTCACCGCCCAGCGTGCCGTCTGCAGCTCCGCCTCACGCTCTGCATTCAAGCCGGCGAGCGCGTCGAGCTGCTGCCGGAGCTCCTCGGCTTCGCGCGGCTCCGCTGCGCTGCCGCTCGCGCGCGCGAGCTCGAGCTCGTCGAGGAGCTGACGCGCGAATTGCTCGGTGCTGGCCCGCTCTCTCTCGAGCCGGCGAATCTCGGCCCCGCGCTCGGCGAGCTGCGCCTCGTAGGCGCGGAGCTCGGCGCTCGCGTCTTCAGGCGGCGCCGCCGCGCGCTTCGCGAGCTGCTCCGATGCCTGCGCGAGCTCCTGCGCGAGCTTCTCGGCGCGGGCGCGCCAGCCGTCGCGTTCGTCTTCGAGCTTCTGGGCGCGCTCACGGCGCGTCTCGAGCTCGGCGTCGCGCTCTTGCGCGAGCTTCTCGGCGCGGGCGCGCCAGCCGTCGCGTTCGTCTTCGAGCTTCTGGGCGCGCTCGCGACGCGTCTCGAGCTCCGCGCGGAGCTCGGCGGCCGCTCGGCCGCGCGCTTCGGCGTCGCGCGCGCTCGCTTCGGCTCCCCGCGCGCGCTCCACGGCCGCGTCCACCGCGGCGCGTCGCTCCTCGAGCTCGGCCTGCGCCTGGTCGGCGCGAGTGTCTGCAGCCTCGGCGCGGGCCTCGACCTGGGTGATCCACGCCTCGCGGCGCTCGAGCTCGGCGCGGAGCTCCGCGAGCTCCGCGCGCATCGGCGCGAGCTCGCGGGCAGGCTCGCGCGTCGCGGGGCGCTCGCGCTCCCGCGTGGCGCGAAAGGGCAGCTCGATGAGCGCGAACTCGTCGAGCCGCACCTCGCGCTCGGAGCAGAGCGCGATGAACCACTCCGGCTCCTCGGCGCCGCCCGGCACGAAGCCGGCGTCGAAGCTCGGCGCGGGCTCGCCCTCCGGCGCGAAATCGACCACCGCGTAGCCGACGAACGGAGCTTGTCCGAGCATGCGAACCTCGGCGAACGTCGCCGAGGCCGCGTCGTAGAGCGCGTAGTAGTCGAGCGCGGTCGAAGCCGGCGCAGGCTCGGCGAGCAGCCGGAGTCGCGCCTCCGGGTTGGGGGCCGCGGCGAGCAGCGCGCCACGCGGCGAGAGCGCGCGCTTCGCGTGTCGGAGCACCTCGGACACGTCCTCGAAGGCGGAGAGGTTCTCGATGAACGCGACGTCGAACGCGCCCTCGCGCACGGCCAGCCCGCCCTCCGCGAGCGGCGCGAAGGCGACGTTGCGCGAGCCGTTGCGAGCGGCTGCCTCCGCCAGCCGCGGCGCGTCCGCGTCGTAGACATGCACCAGGCGCGCCCCGCGCTCGAGGAGCTGCTCCGCCAGGCCCGAAGAGGCGTCTCCGAAGACGATGGCCCGTCGCCCCTCGAGGAGGGGCTCGGCGTAGGCCGCGAGCGCGACGCTGGCGCGGAGCGGAGGTAGGCTTGCCATCGATGGGGCCGCGAGCCTAGCCGAGGGGTCGTCGATCTTCCACCCCGACCCTTCAGCGCGGCCGGCAGGGCGTGGGCACCCGGCAGGGTGAGCCGCAGTTCAGGGCCAAGGCGTAGCGCTCGACCTGCTCGGGCGAAGCGCGCCCGAGCCCGGTTCCGGCCAGACAGAGCATGACCGCGTCGTCCACGCCGAGCTCGTGCGAGGGCTCAGAGCAGTACCCGCCGATGCAGCTCCCGTGCGAGAGGTCGTGGGCCGGCGGGCAGCCCTCGTCCCGCTCGCAGAGGAGCGCGCGGCAGTCGCCGCGCTCGGGCTCGCTCGACCCGCTCGCGACGTCGCACACGCCGACCAGGCTCGCGCGCGCCCGAAGCACCGCGACCGATTTGCCCGGCGGCGCCGCCGGCCCGCTCGTCTGCTCGAGCTGGCACTGACCCGAGCCGTTGCACTCCGTGCGGAACGCCCGCCCCTCGGTGTCGCGGAGCACGAGCTCGGGCTTCTCGCGGCACGAGGCCGCGCCGACGAGCGCGCACCCGGCGGCGGCGATGAGAAAGAGGCGGCTCACTCCACCGGAGCCTAGGCGCGCCGGCGGGCGATTTCCAGGATACGCTCGAGCCCGATGCACTCGAAGACCCTGGTGGTGGACGGCATCACGCCGGTCGGCGCCTACTCCGCGCTCCGCGCCGACGCCGGCGAGGGCTCGTTTCTCCTCGAGAGCGTGGTGGCCGGCGAGCGCTTCGGTCGCTACTCGATCCTCGGGGTCCGCCCGCGAGCCCGGCTCATCGTCCACGGCGAGCCGGGCGTCGAGCCGTTCGAGCGGCTCGCCCGGGAGCTCCCGAGCGACGCGCCGGACGAGCGCGAGGTCGCGCTCCGCTTCGCTCGCGCCCACATCGGCGTCGTCGCCTATGACGCCGTCCACTACGCGAGCAAGGTCGAGCCTTGGCCCACGAGCGCCGCGCCCATCGCGCGCTTCGTCAGCGACGCGACCGTGGTCGTCTTCGACCACCTGACCCACACCGCCACCGTCGCCTCGGCCGAGCTCGCCGAGGTGGAGCGCGTCGAGCGCGTGTTCGCGCGGCTCGCCCCGCTCGCCCCGCTCGCCCCGCCGGAGCCCACCGCGCTGCCCGCCGACCTCGAGGTCGACACCACGGACGCCGAGTTCGAGGCCGGGGTTACCCGGGTGAAGGCACACATCCTCGCGGGCGATACCTTCCAGGTGGTGCTGGCGCGAACCTTCTCCGCGCCGGCGCGCGGCGCCGAGCCCTTCGACGTGTACCGCGCGCTCCGCGTGCTCTCGCCCTCGCCCTACATGTTCCTGCTCGAGCTGCCCGAGCGCCCGGGCGCGCCGCGGATGGCGGTCGCCGGCGCGAGCCCCGAGACGCTGGTGCGCGTCGCCGGCGGCCGCGTCACCGTGCGCCCGATCGCAGGCACGCGGCGCCGCGGACGCTCCCCGGACGAGGACGACGCGCTCGCGCGTGAGCTGCTCGCCGATCCGAAGGAGCTCGCCGAGCACGTGATGCTGATCGACCTCGCGCGCAACGACGTCGGCCGCGTCGCGCGCCCGGGCTCCGTCCAGGTGCCCGAACGGCTCGCGATCGAGCGGTTCAGCCACGTGATGCACCTCGTGAGCGAGGTGAGCGGCGAGCTCCGTGCGGACGCAACCGCGCTCGATGCGCTCCGGGCCGCTTTCCCCGCTGGCACGCTCTCGGGCGCGCCCAAGGTGCGCGCGATGCAGCTCATCCGCGAGCTCGAGCCACGTCCGCGCGGCGTGTACGGCGGCGCGGTGGGCTACCTCACCCGCGCGGGTGAGCTCGATTTCGCCATCGCGATCCGCACGGTGGTGTTGAACGGAGACGCCTTCGAGGTCACCGCGGGCGCCGGCGTGGTCGAGGGGAGCGTGCCCGCGCTCGAAGCGAAGGAGACTCGCAACAAGGCCCGCGCCGCCCTCGCCGCCATCCGCGCCGCGCAGCTCGCCGCGAGATTCCGCGCCGGACCGACGCAATAGTAAATAACATTATAATGTATGCTTGGGTCGCCGCGGCGCGGAACCGCGGGGCGCGCCGCGCCCTGCACGGAGCTCGCCGGGTCGCGCGGGTCACCCGCGCCGCGCTGGCTCAGGTGAGCTCGGAGCGCCCGCCGACCAAGTAGGCGTCGATCGCGGCTGCGGCGCGCCGGCCGTCGGCGATCGCCCAGACCACCAGCGACTGCCCGCGCTGGCAATCGCCCGCGGCGAACACCCCGGGCACGCTGCTCATGAAATGCGCGTCGAGCTGCACGTTGCCGCGGCGGTCGAGCGCCACGCCGAGGTCGGCGAGCAGGCCGTCGTGCTCCGGGTGTACGAACCCCATGGCGAGCAGGACGAGATCCGCCGGGAGCTCGAACTCGGAGCCCGGGACCCGAGCGAAGGCGCCGTCGCGCCGCTCGACGCGCGCGCAGCGGAGGTGCGTCACCCGACCGGCAGCACCCTCGAACCCGAGGGTGGAGACGCTGAAATCACGCTTGCCGCCCTCCTCGTGTGAGGTCGAGACGCGCAGCATGAGCGGCCACATCGGCCAGGGAGTGCTCGGCGAGCGCGTGTCGGGAGGGCGCGGCAGGAGCTCCAAGCTGGTGACGCTCTTCGCGCCCTGGCGGTGCGAGGTCCCGATGCAGTCGCTGCCGGTGTCGCCGCCGCCGATGACGACGACGTGCTTGCCCGTCGCGAGGATCGCGCGGTCGGCGTCGAGCGCGTCGCCGGCCACGCGGCGGTTCTGCTGCTCGAGAAAATCGAGCGCGAAGTGGACACCGTCGAGCTCCCGGCCCGGGATGGGCAGGTCACGCGGCGCGCGCGAGCCGATCGCCAGGCAGACCGCGTCGTACTCCGCGCGGAGCTCGGCGGCGGTAACGTCGCGGCCTACCTCGACGCCGGTTCGGAACACCACGCCCTCGGCGTCGAGCTGCCCGAGCCGACGCGTCACGAGCGACTTCTCGAGCTTGAAGTCGGGGATGCCATAGGTGAGCAGGCCGCCGACGCGGTCGGCTCGCTCGAGCACGGTGACCGAGTGACCGGCGCGCGCGAGCTGCTGCGCGCAGGCGAGCCCGGCAGGCCCCGAGCCGATGACGGCTACTCGCCGTCCGGTCTGCTCGCGCGCGGGTCGAGGTCGGATGAGCTCGGCCTCCCAGCCGCGATCGGCGATCACATGCTCGATGAGCTTGATGCTGACCGGCTCGCTCGTGATCCCGAGCACGCACGCGGCTTCACACGGTGCCGGGCACACCCTACCGGTAAACTCAGGGAAATTATTGGTCGCGTGGAGCTCTTCGACTGCCTGCGGGAGCGCGCCGCGGTAGACGGCGTCGTTGAAGTCGGGGATCAGGTTACCGAGTGGACAGCCGGTGTTGCAGAAGGGCACCCCGCAGTCCATGCAGCGTGCGCCTTGCACGCGCGCGACCTCGTCGGAGATCGGGAGCTCGATCTCACGGTAATCCTTGATGCGCTCGGACGCGGGGCGCCGCCCCGGCTCCTCCCGCGGATATTCGAGGAACCCCGTCAGCTTTCCCATGGCCTACTTCGCCTCCACGGTGGTGCGTGACGGCGCTCTCTCCTCGCCGCCCTGCGGACCCGCGCTCGTCGCGAGGACCTTCCGATACTCGCGCGGGACGACCTTCACGAACGCGGCGGCTGCCTCGGCCCAGCTCGCGAGCAGCGCAGCGCCGCGCTTGCTGCCGGTCAGGCGTACGTGCTCCGCGACCAGCGCAGACAAGGACTCGAGGTCTGCGGCGTCGGGGCGCTCGAGCTCGACGAGCGCGGGGTTGCACTTCGACCGGAACGAGCCCTCCTCGTCGAGCACGTACGCCAGGCCGCCGCTCATCCCGGCGGCGAAGTTTCTCCCCACCCGGCCGAGCACCACCACCGAACCGCCGGTCATGTACTCGCAAGCGTGGTCACCGACGCCCTCCACCACCGCCGTCGCGCCGCTGTTACGTACCGCGAAGCGTTCGCCGGCGACGCCCTCGAAGAAGGCGCGCCCGCTGGTCGCGCCGTAGAGCGCGACGTTCCCGATGATCACGTTGCGATGCGCCTCGAACGACGCGCGCGCGGGAACGCGCACGGACAGCACGCCGCCGCTCATGCCCTTGCCGACGTAGTCGTTGGCGTCACCCTCGAGCGAGATCGCCATCCCGTCGACCATGAAGGCGCCGAAGCTTTGCCCGGCCGAACCAGTGAAGCGCAAAGAGATGCTCCCGGGCGCGAGCCCGTCCTTGCCGTGCCGCCGGACGATCTCGCCGGCGAGCATGGCGCCGACCGTGCGGTGCACGTTACGGAGCGGGAGCTCGATGACGACCGAACCTCGGCCCGATTCGAGCACGCTCCGCGAGCGCGCGATGAGCTGGTGGTCGAGGGCGCCGTCGAGGTCGTGTTCTTGCGCGCGCGTCTTGCAAACGTCGACGCCCGGCCCCGGCTGCGCCGGGGTGAGCACGTCGGAGAAATCGAGCCGCGACGCCTTCCAATGGGACGAGGTGTCCTGCAGACGAAGCTTGTCCACTCGGCCGACCAGCTCGCGCAGCCGGCGAAAGCCGAGCGCCGCCATGAGCTCCCGCGCCTCCTCTGCGACGTAGAACATGAAGCGGATGACGTGCTCCGGAGTCCCCCCGAACCTCGCGCGTAGCACTGGATCCTGAGTCGCGATGCCCACCGGGCAGGTGTTGAGGTGGCACTTTCGCATCATGATGCATCCCGAGGCGACCAGCGGCGCGGTGGCGAAGCCGAACTCCTCGGCGCCGAGCAGCGCCGCGATGACCACGTCGCGGCCGGTCCGCAGCTGTCCGTCCGCTTGCAGCACGACCCGGCTGCGAAGATCATTCTTCACGAGCACTTGATGCGTCTCGGAGAGGCCGAGCTCCCACGGCGCGCCGGCATGCTTGATCGAGCTCTGAGGCGCTGCGCCGGTGCCGCCGTCGTGGCCGGCGATCAGGATCACGTCGGCGCGCGCCTTGGCCACGCCGGCGGCGACCGTGCCCACTCCGGCCTCCGCGACCAGCTTCACGCTGATGCGCGCCGTGGGGTTCACGTTCTTCAGGTCGTAGATGAGCTGCGCGAGGTCTTCGATGCTGTAGATGTCGTGGTGCGGAGGCGGGGAGATCAGGGTGACTCCGGGCGTGGAGTGCCGGGTCTTGGCGATCACAGCGTCCACCTTGTGGCCCGGGAGCTGACCGCCCTCGCCGGGCTTGGCGCCCTGGGCGACCTTGATCTGAAGCTCGTCGGCGTTCACGAGGTACCAGGTGGTCACCCCGAAGCGTCCGCTCGCCACCTGCTTGATGGCGCTGCGGCGAGAGTCGCCGTTCGGCTCGCGAAGGAAGCGCTCCTCGCGCTCGCCGCCCTCGCCCGTGTTGCTCTTGCCGCCGATGCGGTTCATCGCGATGGCGAGGTTCTCGTGCGCCTCGGCGCTGATCGACCCAAAGCTCATGGCTCCGGTCGCGAAGTGCTTGACGATCTCGGCCGCAGGCTCGACCTCGGAGAGCGGGAGCGGTTCTCGTGCCGGCACGACTTCCCAGAGTTGACGGAGCGTGATGGGCTCTCCGGCCGCCTGGTTGATCCGCGCCGCGTACTCCCGGTAGCTGCCGAGATCCTCCTCGCGCACTGCGCGCTGGAGACGAGCCACCGTCTCGGGATTCCACAGGTGGCGTTCGCCCTGCGCGCGGTAGTAGTAATTGCCGCCTACCTCGAGCAGGGGACTCGCCTCGACGCGCTTCGGATAGGCGCGCTCGTGCCGCAGCCGGCACTCTTCGGCGATGACGTCGAGATCGATCCCAGAGATGCGGCTGGTGGTCCCGGTGAAGTAGCGATCGATCACCTCGGGCGAGAGCCCGATCGCCTCGAAGATCTGCGCGCCGTGGTAGCTCTGGAGCGTGCTCACGCCCATCTTGCTCATGACCTTCAGCAGGCCCTTGTTTACCGCCTTGACGTAGTGCTTCCGAGCCACCGCCGGGTCATCGAGACCCGGGAAGAGCCCGCTCTTCACCATGTCGTCCAGCGTGTCGAGCGCGAGGTACGGGTTGGCCGCCCCCGCGCCGTAGCCGAAGAGCAGACAGAAGTGGTGGATCTCGCGCGCCTCGCCGGTCTCCACGATGATGCCGCAGCGCATTCGCGTCGCGTTGCGCATCAGGTGGTGGTGCACCGCCGCCGTGGCGAGCAAGCTCGGCACCGGAGCCATGTGCTCGCTCGCTCCGCGATCGCTCAGGATGAGGACGCTGTGGTTGTTCAGGACCGCGAGGCTCGCCTGGCGACACAGCTCGTCGAGCGCCGATTTTAGCCCCGCGCCGCCCTCGGCGACCGGGTAGAGCATCGGCAGCGTCGCCGGTTGACGGAAGTGGATCTGGTGGGTCTTTCGGAGCTTGTAGAGCTCGTCGTCGTCGAGGATGGGCTGGCGTAGCTCGAGCATCTGCGCGTAGTCCGGCAGATCGAGCAGCAGGTTCCCCTCGCCACCCAGGTAGTTCATGAGGCTCATCACCAACTCTTCGCGGATCGGATCCACCGCAGGGTTGGTGACCTGCGCGAAGTGCTGCTTGAAGTAGTCGAAGAGGAGCCGAGGGCGCTCGGAGAGCACGGCGAGCGGCGCGTCATTGCCCATCGCGCCCACCGCCTCCTCGCCCGCGAGCGCCATCGGCGCCATGAGGAGCCGCAGGTCTTCGTCGGTGTAACCGAACACCTTCTGTCGAGCGGAGAGCGGCTCGTCTCGCGCGCGCTCCGGAGCGGCGCCGACGTCTCGGATGTCCTCGAGCCGGATGGTGTTGTTGGCGAGCCACTGCCCGTAGGGGCGCGCGGTGGTGATGGTTCGCTTGAGCTCTTCGTCCTCGATGATGCGCCCCAGGGCGGTGTCGACGAGGAACATGCGCCCAGGTTCGAGCCGACCCGTCCGTTCGATGTCCTCCGGCGCGATCTCGAGCACGCCGGTCTCGGACGCGAGCACGACCAGTCCGTCACGGGTCACCGTCCAGCGAGCCGGTCGGAGGCCGTTGCGATCCAAGATGGCGCCGATGCGCGCGCCGTCGGTGAAGGCGAGCGCCGCCGGGCCGTCCCAGGGCTCGATGAGGCAAGAGTGGTATTGATAGAAGTCGCGCTTCTCGCGCGGCATCAGCGGATCGTTCTGCCACGCCTCGGGCACCAGCATCATCATCACGTGCGGAAGCGAGCGGCCCGCGTGCATCAAGAGCTCTGCGACGTTGTCGAGCGTCGCCGAGTCGCTGCCATCGGGTGAGATGACGGGCAGCACGTGTCGGACGTCTTCACCGAAGATCTGGCCGTCGAAGAGCTGCTCGCGCGCGCGCATCCACGCCGCGTTTCCCCGCACCGTGTTGATCTCACCGTTGTGGCTCAGGGTGCGGAACGGCTGCGCGAGCTCCCAGGTCGGGAAGGTGTTGGTCGAGAAGCGCTGGTGCACCATCGCGAGCGCGCTCGCGAAGTCGGGGTCGTCGAGATCGCGGTAGAACCTGGTGAGCTGCTCGGCGAGGAGCAAGCCCTTGTACACGATCGTTCGCGACGACAGGCTCGGGACGTAGAACGCATCGCGCGCGGGGAGCCCGCTCTCGCGCACCGCCGTCTCGGCCCACTTTCGGATCACGTAGAGCTTGCGCTCGAACGCGTCCTCCGTCTCGGTGGTCGCGCCGACCAACACCTGTTCGATGATGGGCGCCGACGCGCGCGCCATCGGCCCGAGCGCGTCCTCGTCGACCGGGACCGGCCGCCAGCCGATCAGACGCTGCCCCGTGCCGAGGATCTTGTCTTCGACGATTTGCTTGACGCGCTGACGCTGCAGCTTGTCGCGCGGCAGAAAGACGCAGCCCACGCCGTAGCGGCCCGGCGACGGCAGCTTGAGGCCCATCCGGCTCGCCTCACGGGCGAAGAAGCCGTGCGGGAGCTGGACGAGGAGCCCCGCGCCGTCGCCCGTCAGCGGGTCACAGCCGCACGCGCCGCGGTGGACGAGGTTCAAGAGGATGTCGACGCCCTTGCGAACGATCGCGTGGGACGGCTCGCCGCGGATGTTCGCGACGAAACCGATCCCGCAGGCGTCGTGCTCGAACCTTGGGTCGTACAGACCAGAACGGCACGGGAGCGTCATGTCATGTCCTCGGTGACCGGGTCACGGCGCTTGGCGCCGAAGCAACGGGGGTCCCGGTCGTGCCTCGGGGAACACCGAGTGCGGCGCACGATCGTGTGACCGCCCGGAAACCTCGCTCGAACCCCCGCAGCAAATCACGAAATGACGCGACGCGCAATCCGCGGCGCCGCGGGAAGACCTGCTCAGGGACGCGCGCTCCGGCCCGCCCGCTACCGGGCGCGGGCGCTCCCGGCGCGACCGTCGCGGCTCACTCCGCCGGTCGCGGCGGGACCACGCAGCCGTCTGCGCCGCAGAGCTCGGCGTCCGCCTCGGCCGTGACGGCTGAGCGCCCGGGAAGCTCGCGGAAGGCGCGCTCGAGCGCGCCGAGCAGGACCTCGGAGGACTGCGCGCCCGAGATCGCGTAGCGCCGCCCGAGCACGAAGAACGGGACACCGCGGATCTCGTTCTCAGCGGCCTCGCGCTCGTCCTCGCGGACAGCCTCCACGAGGCGTTCGCTCGCGAGCATGGCGCGCACCGCGCCGGGCTCGAGCCCGACCTCTCCGGCTAGCCGCGCGAGCGTGTCGCGGTCGCCGATGGGCTGGCCGTCGGTGAAATAGGCGCGGAAGAAGCGCTCCTTCAGCGCGTCCTGCCGGCCGCTCTCGAGCGCGAAATGGAGCACGCGATGGGCGTCGAAGGTGTTACCTGCGCGCACCCGGTCGAAGCGGAGCTCGAGGCCGTCTCTCGCGGCCGTCTCGGTCATTTGCCGGAGCATCTCCTGCGACCTCGGGAGCGAGGTGCGGTATTTCTTGGCGAGGCGCTCCGCGTAAGTCTCGGTCGGCGGGAGCTCGCGTGGCGCGGTCGGGTCGAGCTCGAACGCATGCCACACGACGCTCACCGCGCTCGCGTGCTCGAAGCGCTCGAGCGCGCGCTCGAGCCGGCGCTTGCCCATGTAGCACCACGGGCACGCGATGTCGGACCAGACGTCGACGACCAAGGCCTTCATGGGGACGTAGCTTAGCGCCTCGGGCGCCGCGCGGGTTCCGTCGGGCGGCGCGCCGCCGGTTCCGGCCAGCTCGAGCTCCCAAACGACCCGGTCTCGCTCCTCGTCCAGGTCGAGCTCGCGGAGCACGCCGCCTTCCACCACTTCTCCCCGCCGTCCCCAGGACCTCCACCGCCGCGGCCGCGGTCGCCACTGCGGACGCTCTGGCCTCCTGCGAGCTGGCCGAGCCCGGTGCGGGCGGACGAGCCGAAGAGGTCGCCGCCTCTCGGTTCACCTCGCCGCGCGCCCCCTGGTATACCGCGCCGCACCGACATGATCGACGAGAACGCCTTCGGGTTTCTCATCTCCTGGTACGACGCGGAAGATGAAGAGTATGCGCTCGAGCCGAGCGAGTTCGCCGAGCGCTGGGCGGCGTTTCATCGAGCGGGGCTCGCGTGCCTGGAAGAACTCCCGCTCGGCGCGGGCGCGCGCGCGCTCGAGCTCGGCCACGCCTTCTACTTCGAGCTGGCCGAGGGCGATCAGGCGACCGATCCGATGGGCTGGCTCAAGGGGGCACGCGCGCGCTTCGCGCAGGCGGGCTTCGTCACCGTGGGCGTCTTGACGCACGGTGGGCGCTGGGTCGACGACGCGCCGCTCGGCGAGCGCGCCGAGATCGGCGGGGTAGCGTTCGTCGGTTGGTCGCGGCCGAGCGAGCCGCTCCGCCGTGCGCTCTATGCAGACACCGCGGCGCGCTCCGACGACGAGGCCGAGGCGGTCGGCTGGGGGCCGGGCTGCTACTATGATCTCGAGGCGGTCGAGGCGCTCGGGCGCCGCCCGAAGAACGCGCCGACCCCGCTCCGCGTGGGCGGCGCCGCATTCTACCGCGTCGGCGGGTAGGCTGCGCCTCGGGTTCCGCTGGCCGCCCGAGCCGGTTTCTGCTTCTACTCCGGGCCATGAAGCCGATGGATCTCCGCTCACGCTGGGTGCTCGTCACCGGCGCCTCCGCCGGGCTCGGCCGCGAGATGGCGCGGGTACTCGCTCGCGAGCATCGGTCGAACCTGGTGGTCGTCGCGCGTCGCGGCGAGCGACTCGAGGAGCTGAAGCGCGAGCTCGAAGCCGAGACGGGCGTCGCGGTCGCGCCGGTCGTGGCCGACCTCGCCAAGCTCGAGGACGTCGACCGCGTGTTCGACGAGGCGACCGGTGGGCGGGAACTCTACGCGGCGGTGCTAAACGCCGGGATCACCCACTTCGGCCCGTACGAGGAGCTCGATTGGGACGGCTTCGAGCGGATGCTCTCGGTCAACGTCCGCAGCGTGGCGCGGCTGATGCGCCGCTTCGGGCCGTACCTCGCAGCCCAGGGGCACGACGGCGGGATGATGGCCGTCGCGAGCATGGCCGGCATCGTGCCCGTGTCTTACCAGACGGCCTACTCCGGCACGAAGGCCTTCCTCGTGAACTACGCGTGCGCCCTCCACCACGAGCTCGAGCCGAAGCACGTCTCGGTGACTACGTTCGTCCCGGGCGGCATCGACACCGAGATGACCGAGGGCGAGCGCTTCGGCCCGCTCCGCGGCTGGCTCATGCCGGTCGAGCAGGCGGCGCGGGAGGGCGTCGGCGCGATGCGCGCGCGGCGGTACCTCTACGCGCCCGGGATCTCGAATCGCCTACAGCTCGCCGCCGTGCGCTTCATCCCGCAGCGGTTCCTCACCGGGCGGGTCGCGGCGACCTACCGCGACGCGATCCGCAAGACGGACAAGCGCGGGCGCTGAGTCGCGCGCGCGAAGCGCGAGCGCCCCGCGCGGTTCCGCGCCGGACCGGCAACCCTCAATCGGCGGTGTCGCGCTCGAAGAGCCGGTACTTCTTGTAGATCTTGCCGCCCATGAACCGGATCCCGGTGTTCACCGGGGCGTTGTCCTCGAGCGTCCAGCTGAGCTCGCCCCACTTCACGCCGAGGCGCGCCGCCTCTTCGTTCATCTTCGCGTAGAGGTAGATGCTGAGGCCGGCGTACTTGCGGATGTGACGATACTTCTTGCGGATGCCGAGGATGATGAGCCGCGCGCTCTTCGGGCCGCGCACCTTCAGGCGCCAGAGCAGCTTCGGGAGGCCGAGCGGGAGGAGCTTCCCGTGCAGATCTCCGATCATCTCGTTCAGGTTGGGCAGCGCGAGCGCGACCGCGGCGGGCTCGCCGTCGATGCTGGTGATGAAGGTCATCTCCGGCCGGAGGATGAGCTTCAAGTCGTTCGCCATCTTGGTGAGCTCGCCCTCGGTGAGCGGCACGAACCCCCAGTTGTCACTCCAGGCGTCGTTAAAGACGTCCATGACGATGCGGACGTCGCGCTCGATTTGGCTCTTGTCGACGTGGCGCGAGACGACCTCGGGGAGCTTGTCCACGTCCTCGCGCGCCTTCTGCGCGCGCTTCGGGACGTCCCCGATGGTGTAGCGCCACGCGTAGACGTCCTTCAGCTTGGCGAAGCCGGCCTGCTCGATGAGCCCGGCCTGGTACGGCAGGTGGTGCGGCATCATGAACGCGGGCGGCGTGTCGAAGCCCTCGACGAGACAGCCGATTTCGTCGTTGATGTTGAGCGACATCGGGCCGCGGATCTTCTTCATCCCGCGCTCACGGAGCCATCTCCGCGCGGCGTCGAGCAGCGCGCGGGCCACCTCGGGGTCGTCGATGGTGTCGAGGAAGCCGAAGAAGCCGGCGTCGTCGTGGTAACGCTCGAGGTGCTCGCGATCGATCTGCGCCGTGCAGCGCCCCACGCACCAGCCGTTGCGGTGCGCGGTGAAGATGGTGCCCTCGGCGTGGTCGAAGAACGGGTTTTTCTGGTTTAGCCGCTGCTCGACGTCCATGTCGAGCGCGCGAACGTAGTTCGGGTCGTCCCGATAGATGCGCTCGACGACGTCGAGGAAGTCCTTCAGCTTGCCGCCCAGGCGGACCTGCCGGATCTCGATGGCCATGACGCCGAGGCTAGCGGACCGCCTCGCTCAGATCACGCCATACTTCTTGCCGACCGCCTCGAACGCCGCGAGGCCTCGGTCGAGGTGCTCACGGGTGTGAGTGGCGATGTAGCTGGTGCGGAGCATCTGGTTCTTCGGCGGGACGCCCGGGGTGATGAACGGGTTCGTGTAGATCCCGTACTCCTCGAGCAGATCGCGCCACATCATGATGGTTCGCAGGTCTTGCCGCACGTAGATGGGGATCACCGAGGTCTCGGTGTGGCCGAGCTCGAAGCCGAGCTTGCGGAGCCCGTCGCGCATATAGGTGAAGTTCTCGTGGAGCTTGGTGATTCGCCAGGGCTCTTCCTGCATGACGTCGAGCGCGGCCATGGCCGCCGCCACGTTGGGCGGGGCGGCCGCCGCCGCGAACATGAAGCTCGGTGCAAAATGCCGGACGTAGTCGAGCACCTTGCGCTCGCCGACCAGCCACCCGCCGATGCTCGCCAACGACTTCGAGAAGGTGCCGCCGGTGAGATCCACCTGGTCCGATACGCCGAAATGGTGCGCGGTGCCGCGCCCCTCCGGGCCGATCACGCCGAAGGCGTGCGCGTCGTCGACGAAGAGCCGCGCGCCGTGCCGCTTTACGACCTGGACGAGCTGGTCGAGCTTGGCAATTTCGCCCTCGGCGCTGAAGACTCCGTCGGTGATGACCAGCGCCCCTTCGCCCGCGCCGAGCTTGTCGAGCGCGCGATCGAGCGCTTCGGGGTCGTTGTGCCGATAGCGCACCATGCGGGCGCCGGCGGCCTGACCGAGCCGCACGCCGTCGTAGAGCGACGCATGCACGTTGCGATCGATGACCGCCACGCACGACTTGTTGCTGAGGAGCGCGGAGCACACGGTCAGGTTCACCTGGTAGCCGGTGGTGAAGACCAGCGCCGACTCCTTGCCCATGAACGCCGCGAACTTCTCCTCGAACTCCTCGTGCAGCTTCATGGAGCCGTTCACCAGACGCGATCCGGTCATGCTGGTGCCGAAGCGGTCGATGGCGTTCTTGGCGGCCTCGCGCACCTTCGGGTGGGTGGTGAGGCCGAGGTAGTTGTTCGAGCCGAACATCACCACGCGCTTGCCGTCGATGACCGCCTCGGGGCCGTCGTTGAAATCGAGCGGACGGAAGAAGGGATAGATCCCCATCTTGCGCGCGTTGTCCGCGGCCGAGAACTTGTAGCACTTCTCGAACACGTCCTCGCTGCCGATGGCCGACAGCGTGAAGCGCTCCTTCAACGACTCGGACATGTCCTCCGAGCCGCGCGCGTGCTCGGCGGACGAGGCGCTGCCGTTCTTTCTTCTTGGTTCTGCCGTCGCGGCCGGCGTCGCGGTCGTCTCGCCCGGGTACTCGTCGAGCGCCGGATCTATGTTCGGCAGTTCGTGACCATCGCGGAGCACCTGCCACGCGGCGCGGACGCGCGCGCGGGCGTCCATCACGCCCTCGGCTGCCTTCATCACGCGGTCATCGGACACCCAGCGCATGACGGCCGGCTTCAAGAGGATCTTCTTGCTTCGATCGACGAGTGTTTGCTTGAGGCTCATGACGTGCTCCCGGCGCGATCCGGCTGGCCTCGGTGGCCGCCCGGCGTGGCTCGCCATGGGGCCCGCGCCGGTGGAGCGGGACACCGACTGCCGAGCATTTCCGGTGCCCACGATCGCCGGGCGGAAGCTACGCGACGGTCCTGGTCCAGTCAATCTCGGCGCGGGCCGTCCGGCCAGGCGTCCTCACCCTCCGCTTCGAGCTCGATCGCGTCGAGATAGAGGCCGTCCGGTGGCGCGGTCACGCCGAGATCCTCGCGTCGCCGGCTCTCGAGCGCGCGCGTGACGGTGCCCGGCGGCAACCGGCCGCGCCCGACGTCCACCAGCGTTCCGGCGATGATCCGCACCATGTTGTGCATGAAGCGGTTTCCCTCGATGAGGAGCTCGACGCAGCGCGGATCGCCGGGGGCCGGGCGGAGCTCGGCGCGCGTGATGCGGCGGATGGTCTCGGCGCGAGTATCGGCGGCGCTGCGAAACGCCGCGAAATCGTGCTCGCCGAGCAGGGTCGCCGCTTCGGCCTGCATCAACGGCTGGTTCAACCTGTACTCGATCCGCCAGGCGCGACGCGCCAGGAACGGGTCGCGCGTCTCGCTCCG
This sequence comes from Polyangiaceae bacterium, assembly GCA_035063585.1. GTDB lineage: Bacteria > Myxococcota_A > Polyangia > Polyangiales > Polyangiaceae > JAPSGB01. The sequence goes on along the minus strand of JAPSGB010000017.1, from coordinate 36,416 downwards.
GAGGAGCACGTAGCGATAGGCCTTGCTGACCGCGTGGCGGCGCGGATCATAGCCGACCGGCACGCGGCTCGCTCCCACGACGGAGATCTCGTCGGGCAGGTGTGGCCCGAGGGCGAGCGCCCACCCGCGCGGCGCGATGTCGCGCGTGGTGTCGAACGCGGCCTTCTGCTGGCGGGCGTGCACGCCGCGATCGGTGCGGCTCACCCCGCGCGCCGCGCTCGCGCGCGGATCGACGGCGCGGAGCGCGCCTTCCAGCTCGCCTGCGATCGTTCGCGCGTTCGACTGCCGCGCCCACCCGGAGAAGGGGCGGCCATCGTACGCGAGCGTGAGCAGCACGCCCCCGCGATAGCGCGCGCCAGACGACGGATCAGTCGTCGCCAGCGTCCGGTGCCGGAGGAGGCGTGTTGGTGGCGGTGCCCGGCGCCGTCACGCAGCCAGCGCTGATCGCCTCCGCCCTCTGCTCAGGGATGGCCCCGCCGGAATCTCGCACGTCGTAGAGCGGCGTGATCTCCGGGCACGAGGGAGTCGCGCCGTCCGAGCTGCATGCGGACGACGCGAGCGAGACGAGCGCTCCGAGAGCGAGCGCTGCCGGGAGTACGAGGAGAGTACGCATGGGACGCCTCACTGCTTCGCTACGAAGCTCATCGGAACTTGGGTGTCGACGCAACCCCCTTGCGCCGGCGGGAAGCTCCCGGAACGGAACATCTGCACCACGCACGAGCCGACCGTCGGATCCCCCAGGCTGTTCGAGGCGAGCGACGCGCTGCAGACCTGGCCTTGGGGGCCAACTCGCACGGCTACCACCAGGCGGCCCTGGAGCGTGGGGTTCAGGCGCAGCGCGCGCTCGTAGCAGCCGCGCGCCTGACCGGCCTTCGCGGCGAGCGCGGACTGGAGCGCGGCGGGCGCGGTGCCGTCGCACGTCCCGCCGCACACCCCGGGCCCGGCCGGGCGAATTCCGCCCGTCTTGACCGGTGCCTTGCCGGCGTCCGGCTCGACGGACGCCGACGGCGGCGGTGGCGGCGGCGGCTCGTCGAGCACCGGCGTCTCGGGCGTCGCGACGGGTGGCGCCGCGGACGGTGCCGGTGCCGGCTCGGTCTTTCCGCTGACCTTCCAATAAATGAGGCCGCCCATGAGCAAGAGCATCACGATCGCGGCGGCGGTGAAGCCGGAGTTGCCACCAGTCTTCGGAGGCGGAGGCGGGAGGGACGGTTCTGGCATCAGGGCTCCAAGTCGAGCGACACGCTGGACGAGGCACTATAACCAGCCTCCCCGCCGCGCGCGACGATTTCCCGCGGGAACGCCTCCGGGCGCGCGCGGCCTCCAAGGCCCTGGCCGCGCGGTCCTCGCCGTTTGCCCGCGGTCTCGCCCGAGCGCTCCGGCTCAGCCCACTGAAGGCCTGAACAGGGTCACCGCGGTGTCCCCCCAACGCCGCCGATCCAGCTCGGAGAGCCCCGCGAGCGACACCTCACGCAGGGCCGGGTGCTCCACCACCAAGCGCCCGCCCGTGGCGAGCGGCGCGCGCTCGAGCAGGCGAGACAGGGCCGCGAGCGCGCGGTCGAGCTCCGGCCAGGGCGGATCGCAGAGCACGAGGTCGAACGGCCCGCGCTCTGCGAGCGCCGCGCCGACGCGCTCGACTGGGACCCCGAGGACGGTCGCCTCGGAGGTGGCGCCGATAGCCTCGAGGTTCGCGAGGATGGCGGAGCGCGCTCCGCGCGCGGACTCGACGAAGGTCGCGTGGACGGCGCCACGCGACAGCGCCTCCAGCCCGAGCGCGCCGCTGCCCGCGTAGAGATCGAGCACCCGCGCTCCGGTGAGGTCGCCGAGCACCGCGAAGAGCGCCTCGCGCACCCGCTCCGAGGTCGGTCGCGTGGCGCTGCCGCGCGGCGCGCGGAGGCTGCGCCCACGCCAGCGCCCCGCGATGATGCGCACTAGAACGCCACGCGCACGTCGACCTGACCGCCGTGCGGGCCGAACCCGACCGTGGGAACGAGCCGCGGCGGCGCCGCGCGCGCTTGGTCGTGCGCCGGCCGATCGGTGAGCAGGAGATAGGTCCCGGCGCCGGCAAGCGCGATTCCGGTACCAAAGAAGACGTACTGGAGCGTCTGCCAGGTGCGCGCGCTCGAGCAGAGGTCGGCGATCTCGGACGGTGAGGTCGCGCCCGCGTAGGTGTGGTTCGCCTCGGCCTCTTCACACACGTCGAGCCCGGTGCGGACCGCTCGCCGGTAGGAGTCGAAGCGCTCATCGCTGTTGACGGAGTCGATCTTCACCCAGCTATAAACGCCACCGGCGATGAGCGCGCCGCCCAGGCCGAGGCCGGTGTAGGCGAGGATCCGCCGCGTGCTCATCTTCCCGGTGTTCACCGAGACGCCGTCGTCGCTGCCATCGGCACCGCTCGCCGACTTCGGAGACGGGGTGAGGGTGAGCTCCGCGCGGCCGCTCGCCGAGACGTCGACCGTCCCCACCGCGTCGTTATGGCCCGCCACCCGCACGCGCACCTCGTGCGTCCCGACCGGCACCAGGAACTCGCCGCGCCCGTCGGTGAGGTTCCCGATCGGATTGCCATCGAGCAGCACCTGCCCGGACTGCGTGCCCGCGCGCACGACGAGCGCCCCTTGCGCGGCACCGGCGAGGGCGGCAAACCCGCTCTCCGCGATCTTGAGCAGCGCGTCGTCGGTCGCGTCGGTCAGGTTCGCGGAGTAGTGCAGGGTGGTGTGTCGCTTCTCGGTGCCTTCCCACAGGTGCAGGTTCACGACCACGTTCTTCCCCTCGAGGCGCGCCGAGCCCCAGATGAAGCGCTTGGCTCCGATCTTTGCGCCAATCCGCTCTTGGCACGCCGCGTCCGGCGGCGCGGGGCAGTTCAGCGCGGCGACCATCACCTCGAGCGAATACTCGCCCTGGCCCACCGACCACCCTTCGCTGCGGGCCGCGACCCGCTTCAGCGCGATGGTGAGCGCTTGAGCCTGCGGGAAGGCGTCATCGCTCATCACGGTGAGGACTTGAATGGTCTTTGGCGTCTCGGCGGCAGCCGGGGAGGCGGCCAGCGTCAGCCCAGCGCAGAAGGCCAGGGCACACAACAAGCGGCGCATCTCCTCGAAGATACACCGATTCGGGTCGACGCGGATCACCCGCGCCAGTCCCCCCGGGCCGGCGCTCAGCCGGTCTCGATCTTGGTCCACATCTGACGGCGCATTTTTTGTCGTGTCCGATCGCGCCGGGTGATGAGGCGCGCCGCGCTCCAAGCCGCCAGGAGCTGGCCCTCTTGCCCCAGGGCCGGCAGCACCGAGCGTCCGACCAGGTAGGTGCCGGGGATGGGGCCGCGGATGGGCTCGCCGGCGAGCTCGAGGAAGCCTGGTGGGTCGACCGACCAGAGCCACTGCATCGGCTCCGGTCCGGGGCTACCGCCGCTCAGGTGCGTGCGATCGATCTCGCGCCGCACCCCGCGCTCGAAGTCATGGACGGGCAGGCCGTCGTGCACCGAGTCCACCGCCACCAGGTGCCGATCGAGGAAGGGCAGGTGCGACCGCAGCGTGCCGAGCACGGCCTCGCGCGCTTCGAGCAAGGTGAGCGGACCGCGCACCGGCAAGAGCGTCTCGGCGACCAGCAGCGTCTCGTCGTCCGCCGCGGCGGGCGCGTCTGCCCGATGAATCGCCGCGGGGCTGCGCTGTAGGTGGACGATGGGCTTGCGAGGGTCCGGGCGCCCGGACCCGGAAGGCAGCAGGAAGGCCTCGACCCCAAGCGGCCCGGGTAGCCCTCGCGTCCTGACGATCAGGCTCACCACGAATCGCCCCGCCGAGGCGGTGAGCCGAGGCCAGTCGCGTTCGGCATGCTTGGTGATGCCCTCGCCGTGCGCCAGATCCGCGAGCGCCTCGCCCGAATGATCGCTCACCACGGCGCCAGCGCCGGTCGCGTGCTCTTCCCCGTCGACCACGACGCCGCGCACCGCACCGCGACGCACGAGCAGCGAGGTCGCGCGCTCGTCGAGGCGACACTCGCCGCCGTGCGCGAGGATGCGCTCGACCAGGAACTCGGTGAGCTCGTCCTCGCCTCTCTCGAGCGCCTGCACTCCCCGCGTCCAAGCGCCGTGGAGCCGCGCGAGCGCGAACTGCGGGAGCTGGTTTCCCGCGACCGCGAGGTCGGTCGCAAAGAGCGCGGGGAGCTGCACGAGCTCGCGATAGGGGTGGCTCGCGGGGAACTTGCCGAGCAGGTCTTGCTGTCGTTCCCGACCCGCGAAGGGCAGGCCCGCTGCCGCGCGGCTCGTCTCGAGCCGCTCCCACAGCCTGCCGGGGGGCCACACCGCATCGCGCTCGAACGTCGCGTCGGCGGCCGCGTTCACCTGCGCGAAGGTGGCGTAGAGCTCCTCGACGAGCTGGCGGACCTCGGGGTATTCGCGGTCGATTTCACGACCGAAGAGCTCCATGTCCGGAGGCACCTCGATGCGCCGCCCCTCGGACATCACCACGAACATCGGATCGAGCGTGGTGGTCCGGCGACGGAAGCTCGGGGTCTGGGCGAGCTCCTGCAAGAGCTTGCGCCACACCGGCGAGGCACCCGCGAGCAGGGTGAACGCGCGCCGCGCCAGCACGTGCCGATCGAAGCGATACGACGCGGGCCGATCCCCCTGCCCCAGGCAGAGCACGCGGAACTCGCGCCGCGCGAGCAGCGCGGCGGCCGCGAGCGCGCCGAGCGAGCGCCCGAGCACGACGACGTCGAAATGCCGAGCCGTCATCCACGCCTCTCCACGACGCGCGCGCGCCGGTCTCCGTCGCCCGGCTCCACCGACACGCGCCCCTCGGCCATCGCGGCGAGCGCCTCGACGAGCAGCGCGTGCTCGACCGCGAGCACCCGCGCGGCGAGCCGCTCCTCGTCGTCGTCGTCGAGCACCGGCACCGCGCGCTGGCGGATGATGGGTCCGGTGTCGGTGCCCTCGTCGACGAAGTGCACCGTGCAGCCCGACACCTTGACCCCGTACGCGAGCGCGTCGCGGTGCGCGTGCGCGCCCGGGAACGCCGGCAAGAGCGACGGATGGATGTTGATGATCCGGTCATGGTAGGCGCCTATCATCACCGGAGTGAGCACGCGCATGAAGCCGGCGAGCACGATGAGCTCCGCCCCCGCGCCGCGGAGCGCCTCGACGAGTGCCGCGTCGAACGCCTCGCGCGAGGAGTAGTCTCGGTGGGCGATGGTAGCGGTGGGGATTCTTGCCTGCGCGGCGCGGGTGAGTCCGGGCGCGTCCGCGCGGTTCGAGATGACCACGCGCACGCGCGCGTCGAGCGCGCCGCGCTCGACCGCGTCGAGGATCGCCTGCAGGTTCGACCCGCGGCCAGAGATCAGGATGCCGAGCTCGAGCGTCACGCGGCCGGAGCCTAGCACTCCCGCCGGAGGCTCGGCCGCGGCGAGCTGCCGCCCGCGCGGCGCGCGCCGAGGGCGGCGCGTCAGCCGAGCTCGACGCGGGCGCCGTGCTCGACTCCCCCGCGCCGCACCACGCCCGCGCGCCAGGCCTTCTCGCCGGAGCCCGCGAGCGATGCGAGCGCGTCCTCCGCCCGGCGCTCCGCGACCACCGCGATGAGGCCGATGCCGAGGTTGAAGGTGCGGCGCATCTCCGCCTCCTCGACCGGCCCGCCCCGCGCGATGACCTCGAACAGCGCCGGGCGCGCGTGATCGAAGGGCATGTGCGCGACCGCGTCGGCCGGTAGCACGCGCGGCAGGTTGCCCGGCACGCCGCCCCCGGTGACGTGGCAGAGGGCGTGCAAGTCATCGCCGAGCGCGGCCCCGAGCGCCTGGGCGGCGCGCGCGTAGATGCGCGTCGGACGGATGAGCGCGTCGGCGACCGTCTCGCCCAGCTCGGGGAGCGTCGCGTCGAGCGCGAGCCCGAGCTCCGCTTCGAGCACGCGTCGCGCGAGCGAGTAGCCGTTCGAGTGCAGCCCGCTCGACGCCACGGCGATGAGCGCGTCCCCGTCCTTCACGCGCTCCGGTCCGAGCAGCGCGCGTCGTGACACGACGCCGACGGCAAAACCCGCCAAGTCGTACTCGCCGCGCGGGTACATGCCGGGCAGCTCGGCCGTCTCCCCGCCGAGCAGCGCGCAGCCGCTCTGGCGGCAGCCCTCGGCGATGCCCGCGATCACCTGCTCGGCCTGCTCGACCTCGAGCTTGCCGCACGCGAAATAGTCGAGGAAAAAGAGCGGGCGCGCGCCGGTGGTGATGACGTCGTTCACGCACATCGCCACCAGATCTTGCCCGATGGTGCCGTGGCGTCCGGTGGCGAAGGCGACCTTCAGCTTGGTGCCGACGCCGTCGGTGCCGCTCACCAGGATGGGGTCGTCGACGCCGGCCGGCAGCGCGCAGAGGCCAGCGAAGCCGCCCACGTCGGCGAGCACTTCGGCGATGCGCGTGCTCTTCGCGAGCGGCTTGATGCGCTCGACCAGGGCGTCGCCGGCGTCGATGTCGACTCCGGCTTGGCGATAGGTGACGGGCATGGCCGCCGTTTAGCACGACGCGCGCGCGGAGCGTCAGGCGGGATTCCGCGCCGCCCCGACCACCCCGGCCGGGCCTCGGCTCGGGAGCGCGCGGCCCGGCGCGAACGGGGTGAGATCGAGCGCGGGTCGCCGCCCGAGCACCAGCGCGGTCACCAGCTCGGCGGTGATGGGCGTGAGCAGGATCCCGTTGCGATAGTGCCCGCTCGCGATGATGAGCCGCTCGACGCCGGGTGAGCCGATGAGCGGCAGCTCGTCGGGCGTCCACGGGCGGAAGCCGGACCAGGCGCCGGCGAGCGCGGCTGACGCGAGCCCCGGCACGAGCTCGATGGCGGCGGCGAGCAGCGCCTGCACGGCGGCCGCGGTGACGCCGCGCTGGAAGCCGACGAACTCGAGCGTCGAGCCTACCGCGGTGCGCCCGTCGTCGCGGGGCACGAGGTAGCAGCGCGGCCCGAACACCACCTGACGGATGAGCGGCGCGGGCGATCGGAGCTCGATGATTTGCCCGCGCGCGGGGCGCACGGCGTCCGCCGCGAGCGGGAGCCCGCCGAGGAGCGTGGTGAAGCTCCCCGCGGCGACCACCACGTCGCTCGCGACGAGGCGGCTGCCGTCGTCGAGCGCGACGCCGACCGCGCGCTCTCCCTCGATGAGCACGCTCGCCGCCGACACGCCGGTGACGATCCGCGCGCCGGCGGCGAGCGCGGCGCCGCGGAGCGCGGCGAAGAACGCCCTCGGCTCGAGGTGCGCGTCGTCGAAGCGCACGCCTCCGGCGACCGCTGGCGAGAGCGCCGGCTCGAGCGCGCGGGCGCGCCGCCCGTCGAGCGCGGTGACGCCGAGGCCCTGGCGAGCCTGCCAGCGCGCGGCCTTGACGAGCAGGGTCGCCGTCGCGCGGTCGAGCCCCACCCGTAGGAGCCCCGACTCGCGGTAGCCGACGTCGATGCGCGTGAGCCGGCGGAGCTCGGCTACCCAGCGCGGATAGCGGGCTCGCGCGAGGAGCGCGAGCTCGGTCATCGGGCCCGGGCCGTGCGCCTCGGCCTGGGCGCCGAGGATGCCGGCGGCGGCCGTGGACGCCTCGCCGCCCGGCTCGCCCCGCTCGAGCACGGTCACTCGGACGCCGCGCCGCGCCAGGCACCACGCGCTCGCGCAGCCGATGGCGCCCGCCCCGACGATGACGACGTGCCTCTCGCCCCGCTTCCGGCTCGCGCTCTTCACCATGATCCGCTCCGCGTTCTGCCACCGGCCGGGGCCGCGCGCGAGCGCGAACCCGGGGTGCCCGCGCGGGGGGCTCTGCGCCTCAGCTCACCGGGCGCGTGAGCTGATAGAGCCCCCACAGGTTGAAGCCCGCGAACCCGAGCAGGAGCGCCACCAGGCCGAGCGCCCAGCGCGTGCCGCGGGGCGACTGATCGTCGATGAGCACCCACGCATCGGCGGGCACGCGCGCCGGGCTCGCGGCCTCAGCGACCGCGTCCGGGAGTCCGGCGTGGCCGAGCCCCGAGCTTCGAAACGGCACCAGGCGCCCGACGAACGAGCTTGGCGGCACGAAGCGCGGGTCGTCGAGCTCCGCCGGGACGCGGACCTCGACCCACAGCCGGTCGTTCCCGCCCACCGGCGCGAGCCGGAAGGTGTCGCCGTCGAGCGGGCGCCCGTAGCGGAGCGCGCCGTTCGAGCCGAGCGGCGCCTCTCCGCGCACCCAGCGGTTGGCGAGCTCCGCGCGCGGCGTGAAGCCGTCGAGCTCGCCGAGCTCGAGCGGCGCGCCTCGCTCGAGCGCGTAGGCGGCCTCGCCACGCAGGGCATACGCCAGCAGCAGCGCGAGGGTCGCGGTGACGGCCATCACGAGCAGGGTGAGGGTCCTGCCGGGGCGGCGCGGCTCCGGGAGGGCCTCGAGATCGGGGTCCAGCGCGGTCTCGGCCGGGAGCTGCGGGTCGGCGGCGGGTGAGCGCTCGTTCATGGGGCTCTCGAGCAGCTTATGACAATCCGGCGCGCCGCGAGGTTCCGCGCCGAACCGGCATCCAACCTAACCCACTTCGGCCGCGGGCGGGAGCCGGAGCGGGGCTCGTCGGCCGGCGAGCCCGGTTTCCGCTCTCGGTCGATCCGGTATACTCTCCCCGCCGAGGCACCCATGGCAGCGACCAAGAACATCATCTGCCCGTCCTGCGGTTTCAAGAACACCGCGCCGCTCATCAACAACCGGTGCGTCTCGTGCGGCGCGAAGATCGAGGACGTCAAGCGCGCGCTCTCGCGCCAGGACGAGCTCGAGCGGCGCTACCAGCAGGAGGGCTTCAGCCTGGCCTGGTTCGGGGTGTCGATCGTCATCGTGACGGTGCTCACCGCGGCGCTGGTCATGGGCTTGCCGATGGTGGTGCCCGCGTTCGACTTCGAGGGCTCCGCCGGGATGATGGTCGCCGTCCCGGTGTGGTTCTTGGCCGGCGTCCTCATCGGCCTCATCTCGCCCGGACGCACCTTCATCGAGCCGGTAGCGGCGGTCTTCCTCGTCGCGCTGCCCACCGCGTTCCTGCTCTTCAAGAGCCAGACGGTGAAGACGATGCCCGCCTTCATGTATGTGCTCATGTCCGCCATCGGCGTGCTCTTCACGTTGATCGGCGCGTACATCGGCGAGCGGATCCAGATGGGCCCGCCCCCGAAGGTCGCGGACTGAGCCGGCTCGTGCCCGGCCTCGCCCGCTGGGCGCTCGCGCTCGCCGGCCTCACGGCGCTCGCGTGCCGGGGCGAAGCCGAGGAGGCGCACCGCGCGGAGGCCGCCCGCGTGGCGCGCTCGGTGCAGCAGCTCCGCGCCGCGCCGAATCCGGCCAAGGCGCCCTTCCTCGCCGCGCTCGAGGCCGAGCCGTGCGCGAGCTCGGACGTCCGCGAGCTCAAAGCGACCTGCGTCGCGGCGTATCGTGACCTGCTGGGCGCGCTCGGCACGGCGCGCGCGCTCGCGAGCGCGCTCGCCATGGACGCGGCGGCGCCTCCGGCGGCGAGCGCCGCCGCCCTGGTCGAGAGCTCGGAGGCGCGCCTCGCGCGCGCTCGCGAGGGTGCCCGGCGCTGCGCGGACCTCGAGGGCGCGCTCGCGCGGCGCTACCGCTTCTGAGCGCGCGGCGTCACTTCTTGGTCGGCTTGAGCTCGGGGCGCACGAGGGGGAGCTGCTCCCGGATCCGCTCGGGCACCATGAGCGGCTTGAAATCCGGGGGCCGGGAGGGTGCTGGCGGCGAGGCGGAGCCCGACGCGGGTGGCGCGGCGCTCGGCGCGGCCGCGAGCGGCGCCGGGATGGGCGGGGCCCAGCCCTTCTCCGCCCACAGGATCTTCCCGAACCGAGATGCCTTGTGGAAAGTCCCCTGCCCGAGGATCGGCGACCAAGCGACGCCCTGGTCGTTCTTCATCGCGTAGAAGTTCACGCGCCACACGTCGCCGAGCTTGGGCGGCGACGACTTGGCCTTGGAAAAGGACTTCCACGGGATCATGAGCTCGACCGTGTAGCCCTCGTCCTTGTCGTCGGACTCGTCGATGGTCCCCCTGACGGTCACCGCGCTCTTTAGCTTCGCCGACCACTCCTGGTGGCCGAAGGGCCCGTCGGGCTCCTTCTTGGGCTGGCCGTAGTCGTCGAAGTGCGAGTCGAAGACCAGGTTTTGCGGGCCCACCTGGATCTCGTAGTAGTCCTTGTTGTCCCCGTCGCCGTCGGGGTCGATCATGATCTCGACGGCGCTCTTCTTCCAGAGATGCGGGTCCTTGTCGGTCTTCTTGAAGCCACCCTGGAGATCCGCGTCCTTCACGTCGAAGCCGAGGTAGAGGCCGGCGTCGTCCCATAGAACCTTGACCGAGCCGCCGACGGGCGACTTCTGGTCGGCGTGGCCGGTGCTGACGTTCACGAAGGGCCCGGCCACCGGCGCGGTCTTCCACGCCTCGTCGTCGAGCTTGCCGTCGAGCTTGATGCGCTCGCCCTTCGCGAGCTTGTCGACCCGCAGCGTCGGGACACGGGTGTTCGCCGCGGGCTTCTCTCGCGCCGTCGCGGTGGTGGTGGTGAGGGTGGCGACGAGCCCGCGGTTCTCGCGGTCGTGCGGGCCACTCGTCGGCTTCAGGCGGTCGTTGTCTTTCCACACGCCCACGACGACCTGGAGCTTGTCGGTGCGGAGCTTGGCGGGCACGTTGAAGACCTGCTCGTCCACGTAGACCTTGCCCGCCTGCCACTGGCTCGGGCCGAGCACCTGGGTGGTGCCGCGCAGCTCTCGGATGGGGCCCACGTTGTCGATGTTCATGACCCGCTCGCCGGAGCCGTCGAGCAAGTGCGTGAAGAGGTTCCACGCGCCGTCGAGCTTCTTGTCCGAGCGCCAGTACATGGTGAGCTTGACGCGCTGGTTCGGCTGGACCGCGCCCTCCGGCTCGATGCGGTAGCCGAGGAGCGTCACCTTGCCGTCGAAGTCGATGTCGAGCCGGTGCGGGAGCTTCTCCGGCGCCTTGTCGAGGACGTAGGCCTTCAAGGCCTCCTTGTCCGTCGCGGTCACCTCGGAGGAGCCGCCGACGCAGCCGCCCGCGCCGAGCGCTGCCAGGAGGACGAAGAGCGACGAGGACCTCGCGAGCGAACGACTCATGATCATCAGGACTTCCTCTCTCTGCTCGATGCTCAGCGCGGCGCCGGCGCGACGGGCGGCGCGGGAGCCGCCGAGGTCGATGCCTTGGGCGCCGGCGGCGGCGGCCGCAAGCCCGTGACGAGGTGCGCCACGATGGCGCGGTTCTGCCGGTCGGCGCGCCCGCTCAGGATCGGCAGGCGGGTATTTCCGCGCCAGACCCCGACGGCGAAGGTGAGCTCGGTGGAGCGGGTGTCGCCCGGTACCTGGAACGTCTGCTCGTCGACGTAGATCTTGCCCGGCTGCCACTCACTCGGGCCGAGCGTCTGATGCTCGGCGGGGCCTGCGCCCTCGAGCTTTCGAAGCGGACCTACGTTGTCGAGGTTGGCGATCTGCCGGTCGCGGTCGTCGAGCACGTGCGTGAAGAGCCGCCACCCGCGCCCGAGCCTGACCTGCGGCTGCCAGTAGAGCGTGAGCTTGACCAGCGTGCCCGGCGCGGTGACGCCCTCGGGCTCGACCTTGTATCCGACCAGGTGCACCTTCGAGCCGAAGTCGACGTAGGTGCGCGCGATGTCGCTCGGTACCCCCTCGAGCACGTTCGCGGCGAGCGACGGATCGAGCTCGGGTTGCTCGGGTGGGCTACCGCCGGAGCAGCCGGCCGCGAGGAGCAGCGCCGCCGAGGCGAAGGCGAGAGCCAGCGTGCGAGAGAGCGTCACTTCTTCCCCTTACCCTTCTTCCGAGCCGCCCGCTCGCGCTTGCGTTCGGATTTTCGCGCGTTCTTCTCGGACTTGGAGAGCACGCGCATCCGCGGCCCCTCGCCGCCGGGCATCCCCATGCCGGGCATCCCCATGCCGGGCATCCCCATGCCGGGCATCCCCATGCCGGGCATCCCCATGCCGGGCATCCCCATGCCGGGCATCCCCATGCCGGGCATCCCCATGCCGGGCATGGCGCCGCTCTTCATTGCGCGCCGCATCTGCCGCGCCATGGCGATGTTCTTGAAGCCGGGGATGTTGCCGAGCATCCCGAGGTTCTGCCCCATCCCCCCCATCATCTGCTTCATGAACAGGAACTTCTGGACCAGCTCGGTCACCGCGAGCTCCGGCTGGCCCGCGCCGCGCGAGATGCGCTTCACGCGACTCGGCTCGCGGATGAGCGCGTGGGGATCGCTCCGCTCCTCGCGCGTCATCGACTGAATGACCGCCTCGATGCGGACGAGCTCCTTGTCGTCGAGGTTCACCCCGGGCGGCATCATCCCGCCCATACCGGGGATCTTCTCCACCAGATCCTTGAGCGAGCCCATCTTTTGGATGGTGCGGACCTGGGCGAGAAAATCGTCGAGCGTGAACTCGCCCGACATGATGCGGGCGGCGTCTTCCTCGGCCTTCTTCTGATCGATGACCTCCTCGAAGTCCTGCATCAGGCCGACCACGTCGCCCATGCCGAGCACTCGGCTCGCCATGCCCTCGGGTCGGAACGGCTCGAGCTTGTCGAGCGTCTCGCCGACGCCTGCGAACACGATGGGCGCGCCGGTGACCTCCTTCACGCTGAGCGCCGCGCCGCCGCGCGCGTCGCCGTCGAGCTTGGTGAGCACCACGCCGGTCAGGCCCAGCCGCTCGTTGAAGGAGCGGGCCGTCTTCACCGCGTCCTGGCCGATCATCGCGTCGATGACGAGCAGGATGTTCTCGGGCGATACCTTCGCCTTGATCGCACCGAGCTCTTCCATCAGAGGCTCGTCGATCGCGAGCCGGCCGGCGGTGTCGTAGATGATGACGTCGCGACCGAGCCGCTTGGCCTCGCCCTCCGCGGCCGCGCAGATCTCGAGGGGCGTCTTCCCGGGTAGGTTGAACACCGGCATCTCGAGCTGCTCGCCGAGCACCTTGAGCTGCTCGACCGCCGCAGGGCGCTGCATGTCCGCGGCTACGAGGAGCGGCTTCTTGCCCTCCTTCTCCGCCCAGCGCGCGAGCTTCGCCGCGGTCGTCGTCTTGCCCGAGCCCTGCAGGCCGACCATCATGATGCCGGTCCGCCCCGAGCTCGCCAGCGCGAGCGGCTCGCCGTCGTTCCCCATCATCTGCACGAGCTCGTCGTGGCAGATCTTCACGAACTGCTCGGCCGCCGACACGCGGTGCGTCTCGCCCGCGTGCTTGACCCGCGTCTGCACCGTCTGCCCGAGCGCCTTCTGCTCGACCCGCGCCAGGAAGCGCTTGACCACGCCGAGCTCGACGTCCGCCTCGAGCAACGACAAGCGCACCTCGCGCAGCGCGCTCTGGATGTTGGACTCGCTGAGCTCGGTCAGACCGGCGAGCCGATTCTGGGCCTCGCGAAACCCTTTGGTGAGCGCCTCGAACACGGTCGGGCCGTCTTAGCACAGATGCCCCGCGTCCCGAATCCGCGCGACGGGTCGCCGCGCGTCGTGGTTTTCTCGGAAATTATCCATCCGCCCGTCGTCCCCCGAGGTGATGGGTGGGGTCGGCGCGGCGCGGAATCGACGGGTCGCGCCCCCGCGCCAAGGGAACTTTCGGGTCCCCTGCGTTTACCATCGTGGGATGCGCGCCTCCCCGGCCATCCTCGCGAGCCTGCTCGCCGCATGCTCCCCGAAGCTCCTCGCTCGAGCGCCGTCGCCGGCCAGCGCCGCCCCGGTCGCGTCCACGCCGCGCTCCTCGGCTGCGACCCCCGCGCCCGCGCTCCCTCCGCGCGCTCCCGCCCCGAGCCGCTGCCGCCTCGAGCGCCCGCCGCCGGTGCCCGCGCCGCCCGACCGCGCCTCGACGTGCGCGGATCATCGCCTCCGCGAAGCGCGCATCGCGACCGAGCTCCGCCGCGCGTATGTCCCGTCCCTCGACGGCAGCGTGGTCGAGGTCCGGTTCGGCTGCGATCCGCTGACCGAGCCCATCGCGCGAGTGGTGCTCGAGCACGGCAGCGGTCACTCGGGCGGGCTCACGCTCTGGCGCCTGACGCCGAGCGACGACGACCCAAGCTCCTTCGCCGCCCACGGCTTTGCGCTCCGCTCCTCCGGGCAGAGTCAGGGCACAGGCGGCGCGCTCGTCATCGCTCACGCGCTCGTGCCTCGCGCGGCGTTGATGACCGCGCTCGCCGACGCCCTCCCCGCCATGACCGCGGAGTTCCGCGAGCTCGCGCCGCCGCCGCTGCCGCGCGGGGTGCGCGGCAGCCGGGCCTCCGTGAGCTCCGCGGACTTCGACGTCTTCATCGGCGTGACCGACAGCGTGGGCCGTGTCCTCGCGCGCTCGTTCGCCGGCTATCCGGGTTCGAGCGACCAGGATCGGTATCTTGGCGTCCAGCTCGCCGCCTCGCGACTTCGCCCGCTCCTCGAAAACGCCCGCTTCGAGCGCGCGCGACCCACCGACGAAGAGCGCGCGTTCTTCGTCGGACACTACCTCGCGGCGCTCCCCCGGCTCCACGCCGAGTACGCCTGGTGGGTGCGCGAGCGGTTCGTCCTCCTCGCCGCGGAGCTGGGCACTCCGGCGCTCGTGCCCGCGCTCCTCGACGATGTGAAGCTCGAGCTCGGCGAGCGAGAGCAGGGCGGCGACGCCGCGCCCATCGCCGACCGTCGGCTCGACGGTCTGGTCACGGCGCTCGCCGCGCTCACCGGCTGGGACGCGCGCCGCGACGAGCGCGGAGCCGCGCGACCGGTCGACGAGGTCGCGCGCGACTACCTCGGCGAGTGCGAGCGCGCGCTCGCTGAATGACGAACGTCATCGGCGGCTCGCGAGGGGAGCGTCATGCTCTCCGTCGATGGCCGACGGCGGGCGCGCATGGGGGACCGACGTGCCGCCGCGCGGGACGCACCCCGCGCTGAGCGTCCTCACGGCTACCACGCTGAGTCCGGAGCGCCTCGGCTTCCTCCTCGAGCTTCACGCCGATCTCGACCGTGCCCGGTGCGACTGGGAGTGGGTGCTCGCCGTGGACGGCGACCACGCGCGCGCGCTCCCTGCGGCGCTCCTCGACGACCCGCGCGTCCGCTCGCTCCGGGTCGGGCGGAGGGTGGGGGCCGCGGCGGCGCGGAACCTCGCGCTCGGGCTCGCTCGCGGTGATTTCGTCACCTCCGCGGACGACGACGATCGGCTCCCGCCGGGCTCGCTCGCGCGGCGGCTCGCGGCGGCGCGCGAGCACCACCTCGGCTGGGTCGCCGGGCGTATCGCCGATCTCGACGAGCGGGGCGCGGTGCCGTTCGTCGGGCCGGTGTCGAGCGGGCTGAACCAACCGGGAGACGTCTGGCGCGCCTGGGCCTGCCCGTGCTTCAGGTTTCCCATCGGGCCGACCACGCTGCTCGTCGAGGCGGGGCTCCTCCGGCGCGTGGGCGGCTGGCAGGGCCTGCCCCAAGCCGAAGATCTCGGGATGGTGCTCAGCGTGACCGGCCAGGTGTCGGGCTTCGTGCTCGACGAGGTCGTCTACCTCTATCGGAAGCACGCCGCGCAAATGACGGTCCAACCGGAGTTCGACGCGCTCGAGCCGCTGGTCCGTCACATCACCTTCGAGCGCGGCCGGCTGGTGGCTGCGGCGCGCGCTCAGCCGGGCTCGCACACGACGACCGGGATGACCCGGTCCGTCCACGACTGATACTCGGCCCACCCGCGATAATATCGGGTGAGCTCGGGCCACCACGCCGCTCGCTCGTCCTCACTCGCGGTGCGTGCGCGCATCGAGCGCGTGCGCCCGGCGAGCGTGACGCGCACCTCGGGGTTCGCGCAGAGGTTCAAATACCACTGCGGATGCTTCGGCATGCCTCCCTCGGCCGCCACGAGGAGCACGCGCTCACCGTCTTCGAAGCAGAGGAGCGGCACGGTGCGTGGCACGCCCGTCTTCCTCCCGACGGTAGTGAGCAGGCCCACTCGGCGCGCGCCCACCCCGCCGCCGAGTCGCCCGCGACTCAGCCGGTAAATACGCGCGTTCAGCCGTGACAGCGGGTGGAGCAGGAACCGGATGAACACCCGGACGTAGAGCGGCGGTCGCTTCGCCATCATCGCTCCGAGGCTCCTGGGTGCGCGCGCCGCTCCTGCTCGCGGAGCACCCGCGCGTAGAGCTCGCGTCGCGGAAGACCGCTCTCGGCGAGGAGCTCATCGGCGACCGTCCGCACCGAGGCGCCCGCCGCGAGCCGCGCGCCGATCCGCGATTCGAGGAGGGTGGCGTCGAGCTCCACGGGCCGCGGCGCCGACCACGGCGCGAGCACGATGACGATCTCGCCGCGCCAATCCCGCGTCGCCCCGGCAAGCTCCCGCAGGCTCCCCCGGGTCGTCTCTTCGTACAACTTGGTGAGCTCGCGGCAGACGCACGCGGCGCGCTCCGGGTTCCTCTCCGCGAGCTCGGCGAGCGTCGCCTGCGTGCGGTTCGGCGACTCGAACAGTACGACGGCCTCACCGCTCGCGTGGAGCCGCTCGAGGAGCGCACGCCGCTTCGGGCCCGCGCGCGGCAGGAAGCCGAGGAACAGAAACGGTCCCTCGACGAGACCCGACAGCGCGACCGCGGCGGTGAGCGCGCTCGGGCCGGGCACGACCGTCATCGGCACCTCGCGCTCCGTCGCGCGGCGCACCAGCGCCGCGCCCGGGTCGCTCACGCCCGGCATCCCCGCATCGGTGACCAGCGCGACGCGCTCGCCGGCGGCCAAGCGCTCTACCAACCGCTCGACCTTCTCGGGGCTCGCGTTGGCGTCGAGTGAGTGGAGCGTCTTGCCGTGGATCCCGAGGTGGGAGAGGAGCGCGCGCGTGCGTCGGGTGTCCTCGGCCGCCACATGCTCGACCTCGCGGAGCGTCTCCACGGCGCGCAGGGTGAGGTCGCCGAGGTTGCCGATCGGGGTCCCTACGATAAATAGTAGTGGGCCCCGCTCGCTCATCGACCGACCTCGACGGCGGCGCCGAGGTGTTCGCGAAGGAAGACGCGGAGCTTGCCGGTCAGGCGCGCCTCGAGCTGGCGGACGCGCTCGCGCGAGACGCCGAATTCCTGGCCGAGCTCCTGCAAGGTGAGCGGCTCTTCGGCGATCAGGCGCTTGTCGAAGATGGTGACATCCTTACCTGATAGCGTCTGGCGAAACTCCTCGAGCCGCTCCCGCACGAGCTCGCCGATCTCACGGCCCTCGGCGAGCTGATCCGGTCCGGCGCTCGAGGTGGGGATGAGATCCATGCGCGTCGTGCTCCGGCCGTCGGCCTCGCTCACGGTCGCATCGAGCGAGGCGTCGCCGCGTGAGAGCCGCCGATCCATCTCGACCACGTCCTTCTCGTCGACGTTGAGCCGCTGGGCGATCTCGGCGTGGGTAGGCTCGATGCCGAGCGCAGAGAGCTTCGCCTTCTCCTTGTTCAGGTTGAAGAAGAGCTTGCGCTGCGCCTGCGTGGTCCCGAGCTTCACCATGCGCCAGTTGTTCAAGATGAAGCGCAGCATGTACGCGCGGATCCACCAGGCCGCGTAGCTCGAGAGCTTCACGCCGCGATACGGGTCGTAGCGCTTCACCGCCTGCATGAGCCCGATGTTCCCCTCCTGCACGAGGTCCATCATGTTCCGGTAGGCGCGCCGGTACTCATACGCAATCTTTACGACCAGCCGGAGGTTCGCGGTGACCAATCGGGCGGCGGTGTCGACGTCACCAGTCTGTAGATAATGGACCGCGAGCTCGTGCTCCTTCTCGGGTGAGAGCAGCGGATGACGCTGCACCTCGCGCATGTAGACCTGGAGCGAGTCGTAGCGCGCGAGCGCCGAGCCTGCTGGCTCGGCGCGCGTGCGCGTGCCGCTCTCCTCGTCGCTGCTCTCGATGACCGCGCGTTCGTCGAGCTCACCTTCCGCCGGGAAGGAGTCGCCTGGCTCGTCCTCCGCGTCGGGGTCGGGCTCCTCGCCCTCCTCGCTCTGGGCGGCCTTGGCGCGGGCGCCCGTGCCAGCTCGGCGCTTCGCCGCGCCGCGCGGCGCCTTCGCGGCGCGGCCCTCGCCCTCTCGCGCATTGGTCTTCCTGGCTGCCACGGGAGGATCTCTAGCGGCCCTTTCCCAAAGCGCCAAACCCACGCGAATCCACCGCAAGAATTCCGGGGGGCGCGCGCCGTCGCCCAGTCCGGGCAGGGCGCCCGCGAGGTCGTCCATCGGGCCGGCGCACCGCCGGCGTTGCCGGATGGCCAGGCATTCAACAGAATCGCGAGACGATGTCGAAGGATGGCTGGCGAGACCCGGCGGAGCTCCCGCTCGACTGGCTGCCGCTCCGGCGCGCCGCCGAGCGAGTCGGACGAAACGATCCCTGCCCGTGCGGGAGCGGCAAGAAATACAAGCGTTGCTGCGAGGCCAAGCATCAGGACCGCGAGGCCTCGCCGTTCGCAGGGATGACCATGGACGAGGCGCTGGCGGACCCCGGGCGCCACGGTGATCCCCGCATCATCGAGAAGATTCCGGAGGACCAGCTCGGCGGCCTCGAGCTCGCGCGTCTCGCCGTGCCGCAGCTCGCGTCGCTCGTGCGGCGCGCCTACGACCTCGCGCGTTGGGAGCTCGCCGAAGCCGCGCTCGCCGAGTTCGGGCGGCGCGCGGAGGAGCCCGACTTCCACTTCGATGAGGTGCGCGCCGAGCTCGTTCACGCGCTCGTCGAGGCGAAGGAGTACGACCGCCTCGCGGCGCAGCTCGCGGCGGTCGAGGACGCGGCCGACCCGCTCTACGCCGCAGCCGGACTCGTCCTCGCCAAGGGGCGCGCTCAGCCGGAGGCCCTCGAGCGACTCGAGCAGCTCCTCCGCGTGGAGCTCGACCACGGGCAGTGCATGATGGAGGTTGCCGAGATCCTCCGGGTCGGGGGGCTCCCGGCGCTGGCGCTCGCGCTCTTTCGAGCCTGCGCGTTCGAGCAGCTCTCCGACGCGGATCTGGACCTGCTCGCCGAGGACACCGAGGCGGTCCGCGCCGATCTGGGCCTCGCCGCGCACGATCCCGTCGTCGAGGCGCACCTCGAGCTGCTCGAGCGCCTCGACGCAGAGCGTGGCGCGCCGGACCTCATCGAGCAGAAGGCGCGACAGAACGCCGCGCTCCTTGCAGAGCTGCGCGCTGCGCGCGAGCAGCTCCGCGAGCTCGAGGTGGAGCGGAGCGCGGCGCGGACCGCGTCGGGACCGGACGCCCAGCACCACGGCGCGCTGGACGACCCGGGCGGGGAGCAGGTGGTGTCGCTCAAGCGCAAGCTCGCGCGGCTGAAGTCCGAGATCCGTGCTCAGCAGGACGAGCGACGCGAGCTGCGCCGCCGGCTCCGCGAGGAGCGCGAGGAGCGCCCAGCCGCGCCGCCCGGGCCGGATCGGGAAGCGCCCGGCGCGGAGGAGCCGGACGACTCCGCGGCGCTCCCCGACGAGCGCTCGCTCAAGCCGGTCGAGTTCGGCGACGCCTTCCGCCGCTCGCTCACGGGCATCGAGCCCAAGCTGGCGCTGAAGGCGCAGGAGCAGGCGGTGAGGTTCGCCGCCTACGACCCGGCCATGTGGCGCCACGCCAAGAAGCTCGCTGATTTCGAGGATCTCTACTCGCTCCGCGTCGGCATCCACCACCGGCTCCTGCTCCGGAGGACCGCCGAGGGCGGCGTCGAGGTGAGGGAGCTCCTGACCCGTGAGCAGCATGACGTCGCGGTGGCGCGCTATCGGAGGTGAGCGGAGCGACCGCATCTCCGCGCAGACCCCTCCAATATGAGGGGTTGATGCGTCCCCCGCGAGCTTGGGGTACGTTCGGCCCGAGATGGGAGAGGGGGCAAGCTCTCGAGACGACGACCGGGGCACGAGCGCCACGCGCCTCGCGGTGCGCCCCGACGACGCCGCGGACCTCCAAGTGTACCGGCTCGTCGTCGAGCACGCGCCGCTCGGGATCGTACATTTCGATGCGCGCGGCGTGCTCACCGCCTGCAATGAACACTTGGTCGCGCTGGTCGGCAAACCGCGCGAGTCCCTCATCGGGCTCGAGATGGAGCGCATCTCCGATCCGCGCATCGCCGCGTGCGTTCGCGAAACGCTCGCCGGTCGTCGCGCGCACTTCGAGGGGGACTACCGCTGGACCACCGCCGCGAAGGTCGCCCCGTTTCGCATGAGCTTCGCGCCGATCCTCGCCGCAGATCGCAGCGTGATGGGCGGCGTCGTCATCGTGGAGGACATCACGGAGCGGCGCTCGGCCGAGCGCGCGGCCGCGCGCTCGGCCGCGGCGTTCCATGTGCTCACTGAGTCGGCGCCCGACGGCATCGCCGTCCACCGTGGGGGCCGCTTCGTCTACGTGAACCCCGCGCTGGTCCGTCTGCTCGGCTACGCGGACGCCGCCGAGCTGATCGGAAGGCCCGTCTCCGCCGTCATCCACGAGGACGATCGCGCGCTCGTCGAAGAGCGGACGCGGGTCATGCTCGAGACCGGGCGGGCGCTGCCGCGCGCGGAGCGCCGCCTGATCGACGCCCACGGTGAGGTGGTGATGGCGGAGGTGGCGGCGCTCCCCATCGATTTCGCCGATCAGCCGGCCATCCTCGTGCAGGCGGCGGATCTCACCCTGCGTAAGCAGATGGAGAGCCGCCTCGCGCAGGCCGATCGCCTGGCGTCGATTGGCACGCTCGCGGCCGGCGTCGCTCATGAAATCAATAACCCGCTCGCCTACCTCACGAACAGCCTGGAGCTCTCCGCGCGTGACCTCCTCCGCGCGGAGGGCCTGCCGGAGAGCGAGGCCTTCCGCGACCCGCTCGCGCACCTGAGCTCGCTCATCGCCGCCGCTCGCGACGGTGCCGAACGTATCCGCGTCATCGTGCGCGATCTCATGACCTTCTCACGCGCGCGCACCGAGTCGCCCGTCACGGTAGAGCTCGCTCGCGTCCTCGACGCGGCGGTGAGCCTCACCTGGAACGAGCTCCGGCACCGCGCGCGCCTCGTGAAGACCTACCGTGACGTGCCGCCGGTCTTGGCGGACGAGGCCCGGCTGGGCCAGGTCTTCGTCAACCTCTTGGTGAACGCGGTACAGTCGCTCCCGGACGGCGGCGCGACCCAGGGTGAGATCCGGCTCAGCACCTCGCAGCACGACGGCATGGTGGTGGTGGAGGTGGCGGACAACGGCGCTGGGATCCTGCCCGAGCGGCTCCCGCGGATCTTCGAGCCATTTTACACCACCAAGTCGATCGACGTAGGTAACGGTCTCGGGCTCGCCATTTGCCACGGCATCGTGAAATCGCTCGGTGGCGACATCTCGGTCGAGAGCGCGCCCGGCCGCGGCAGCACGTTTCGCGTCTCCTTGCCCGCCGCCCGCCCGGTGTCCGCGCCTCCGCGCTCGCTCTCGCCTCCCGCGGGCTCGGCGGGGCGCCTCAAGCGCGTCCTCGTCATCGACGACGAGCCGCTGCTCGGCCGGACGCTGCGTATGGCCCTCCGCGGCAAGCACGACGTCGACGTGGCGACCAGCGGGCGCGAAGGCGTGGCGCTCTTGATGGACGGCGGAAGCTACGATCTCGTGCTCTGCGATCTGATGATGCCCGACGTCAGCGGTATCGCCGTCTACGAGCAGATCTCGGCGGCGCGCCCGGAGCTCCGCGACCGCTTCGTCTTCATGACCGGCGGCGCCTTCACCGAGCGCGCGCGTGAGTTCCTCGAGACTTACCCCGGGGTTCACCTCGAGAAGCCGTTCGACCTTCGCGAGGTCGAGGCGCTCATCGCCGGCGCCGGGACGTGACGGCTCAGTCCGAGGCAGGATCCTCGCGGCAGAGGATGAACCACGCGTCCATCGGTTTCCCGCCCTTGTGCGCGCGACCGATGGACACGTGCTCCGAGACTTTCCGCATGTAGTCCATCATGCGCGCGTAGACGAAGCGCCCGAGCTTGGCCTCGTTCGGCAAGATCGGCGGCCAGCCCTCCACCTTCTTCGGCGGGATACGCGTGTAGTCGATGACGTACGCCGACGGTGCGTTCGCTTCGTCCGCGCTCGAGCGCGCTACGAAATAACCGGGGCCCGTGATCCCGCTCCACGACTGGTGGTTGTAGCCGTAGAGCTCACCGGAATCGTCGTCCGCGCGGCAGAAGCGCTTCTGAAAGAAGTTGTGCAAAGGTAGCGTGTTCTTGCCGTGGTGGATGACCTCCACCATCGGATCGAGTCCGGAGGGGACGAAGTGCTCCGCGTCGATGGGCGCGTCCTTGAAGAGCTCCCACAGCTCACGCTGCTCCTTCGGCTCGATGCTGAGCGCCGTCCACAGGCGGTTCGGCGCGTCCATCTCGTCGAGTGCCGAGGTGATGCGCGCCACGGCGTGCTCGTCGTGGTGCCCAAGGAGCAAGGTCCGGAATTTCACGCGCGGAATATAGCGCCTCTCACCGCGCGTGCGTCAAATGCGGTCTCGCGCTACTTGCCTCCGCGTCAAGGCTCGACCTTGCGCCCCGCGACCGGCTCGCTCTCGATGAGCACGAAAGTGTCATACTTGACCTTCTCGAGCGCCTTGCCGGACGCCGCGAGATCGTAGGTGAGGCCCCAGTCGATGACGGGGGCCGCCGCTACGAACAGTGTGCTCGAGTCCGGGCAGCCCTTGCCGAGGCGCTCGAGTGAGTCGGCGGTAGTCGTGAGATCGGGCCCCGCGAAGCCCTTGCGATGCTTGGTCGCGGTGCCGCCCGACAGGCGCCACACCACGGTGCTGCGATCCTCCTGCACCTTGGCGACCACGCTGCACGGCTTCGGGTCCGACAGCTTCTTGGACGGCGTGAAGGTGAGCTCCTGGGGGAAGTCTTTGCGCGAGTCCGTCTTCACGGTGATGCGCTCGACGCCGATCGCCTCGAGCGCGGCGAAGTAGCTCGTGACCCAGTCGAGCTTGGCGCGGCGATCGACGGTGAGGGTCACCGTCTTGCCCTCGAGCTCGGATTTTACCTCGCCGAGCGCCTTCGCGAGACGCGCAGCGCTGTCCGGCTTTCCGAGCACGATGAGCTCGAAGCCGACCTTCGCGCCGATGTCGTCGATGAGCAGCGCCGGTGGACCGGACGGCTTCGGAGGCGGTGCGGGCGGCGGGGTCTTGATGTCGGAGGATGGCCCGGCGAAGGGGTTGTTGTCCTTGCCGACGGGCTCGTTCTGGCAAGCGCCCGAGAGGACCGCGAGGGCCGCCGTGACGCCGAGGAGCTGGAGGGAGCGCATCGCTCCCGGATCCTTCGCCGATCCGTGCCCGGGAGTCCACCCGGGAGCGACCTCGGGCTCAGCGGAGCGCGGTGCAGGCGGGCTCGGTCTGCGAGAGGACCACGGTATCCACGCAGATGCCGGTGGTCGCGCTCGGCGCGACGGCGCAGATCGTGCTCGCGCAGTCGCTACCGGTCGCGCACTCGTCGCTCACCGCGCCGAGGCGCTGGCAGGTCGCGGCGGTGTCGTCGCCCTCGCAGCCGAGCCCGTCCGCGCAGGGCACGTCGGCACCGCACGCAGCGCCCTCGCTCGCGTTGGCGATGCAGTTCGCGCCGTTGCAGTAGAGGCCATCGGCGCACACCTGGGCGTCCCCACCGCATACGTTGCCGCCCGAGACGATCTCCGGCTTCTGGCAGGAACCGCTCTTGCCGGGCGGCGTCACGCAGGTGAGGCCGCCGAGCGTGTCGCAGTCGAGCGCGCTCGAGCAGGAGGCGCCCTGGCCGCCCGCGCCCGAGAGCACCTTCGCGCACACCCCGCCCAGGCGGCGAACCACCTCATACTCGTCGCGGGTGAGCTTCGCGTCCAGGTAGGCCGCCTTCACCGCCTTGACGCAGTCGGGCGCGTACTTTCGGGCGTAGTGGTCGGCCTGGATGAGGCTCGTGCAGAAGGTCGCCTGGCTCGTGACGCAGGCGTCCGCGCTCGCCGCGCCGCAGTTCTCGATGACCGTCTTGTTGCACGCGGCCTCGGCCCACTTCTCGCAGAACCCGTCCGCGCTCGCGTACGGGGAGGGGGGCCCGGCCTCGCTGCTTCCGCAGGCGGTGAGGAGGGACAGCGTCGAAAACCCGAGGGTGAGGAGAGCTCTGATAGGGTGTGTCACGGCTTTGCGGTTCGACGATACACGAGGCCGGGAGATTCGGCACGAAACGGGCGCGAATCGGCCCTCGCGGCTCGACGCCCTCGGGCTCCTGGCGCTCGCTGCCGCGGCCGTCACCCTGGCCGGGCTCGTCGTGGCCCTCGCAGCGGCTGGGTTCCTGGGCGCAAAACCCGCGGATCTCCTCGGCGATTCGGCGGGTCCTCCGCCGGCGTCCGCGCCCGTGTGGCTCAGCCTCGCCACCCTGGCGAACGAGGCCGCCATCGCCGCCGTCATGCTCGGCTACCTCCGGTTCGCTCGCCCGCGCCGCGCGGAGGTCTGTCCGCTCGGACGACCGACCGCGCGCGGCCTGCTCGGCGCGCTCGCGGTCGTGTTCGGCGCGGCGCCCTGGGCCGATGCGGCCGCGAGGTGGGTCCACGGCCTGACGCGAAATGACGTCACCGCGAGCCTGGTGGTCGCCCGCGCCGCGGCCGCAGCCACGCCGGCGACCCTCGCGCTCCTCTTGTTCTCGGTCGCGGTGGTCCCCGCGCTGGTCGAGGAGGCGATGTTCCGCGGGCTCTTGACCGCGCCCTTCCTGCGGCGCTCGACCGCGCAGGCGTTGGTGGTGCCGAGCCTCCTCTTCGGCCTCTTCCACCTCGAGCCAACACAAGTAGCGGGCACCGCTCTGCTCGGCTTGGCGTTCGCGCTCGCGCGGCTCACGACCGGCTCGCTCATCCCCGGCGTGCTCGCCCACGCGGTCTATAACGCGGCCGTGGTGCTCTCGGTGCGCTCGAGCCCGCCGCGCCTCGACCCGTCCATCGAGCCGGCGCCACTCGTGGCTGGCGCGCTCCTCGCCGCGCTCGGGGTGTGGCTCCTCGTCGGGGCGCGGGACGGAGGCCGCGCGTCCGACCCTCGCCGGCCGCGGTGCTAACCTCGGCAGCGTGATAGGCCGTCGCGTCTTCCTCGCGGCGTCGGCGCTCCTGCTGGCGCGGGCGGCGCGCGCCGCCACGCCGCCCTCGCCGGAGCTCGAGCAGCACGATCTGCGTCTCGACGGCGATCCGCGACTGGCCCGGCGCGCGCTCCTGCTGGTCCCGAAGCACCTGCCCGCCGGAGCGCCACTCCGGGTCCTCGTGCTCCTCCACGGGCTCGGGGAGACGGGCAACGAGCTGCTCGGCATCCACGCCTGGGGCGAGCGCTACGGGCTGGTTCGCGCCTACGAGCGGCTGCGACAGCCTCCCATCGAGCGCACGCTCGCGCGCCAGCGCTACCTCACCGACGAGCACCTCGCCGAGCTCAACGCGGCGCTCGCGGAGCGACCCTTCCACGGGCTCGCGCTGCTCTGTCCGGTGACGCCCCGCGCGGGCGGCGCGCGCGACCTCGATCGCTACGCCGACTGGATCGAGCGCACCCTCCTGCCCGCGGCGCGGGCGCGCGCGCCCATCGGCGCCGGCCCCGCTCACGTCGGGCTCGACGGCTGCTCGCTGGGCGGTCGGGTCGCGCTCGAGGTGTTCCTACGCAAGCCGGCGCTGTTCGGCACGCTCGGCACCGTACAGGCCGCGGTGAGCGTGCCCGGCGCCGCCGGCTACGCGGAGCGCCTCGCGCGCGCGCTCCGTGAGGTAGGCCCGCGCCCGCTCCACCTCGAGACGTCGACCGGCGATCCGTACCGCGCCGCGGTAGTCGCCCTCGGGCGAGAGCTCGCGCGCCGCGACGTGCCGGCGACCGTCACCGTGCTCCCTGGGCCGCACGATCAGCCTTTCCTCAGGGAAATCGGCACGCTCGAGCTCCTACACTTTCATGATCGCGCCCTTGCGTCCCTCGGGCCGACCGTGGAGACTCCCGGACCGTGACCGCAGAGCGCTCCAGCCTGGTAGATCGGTTTCTGGTCGTGACGGCGCGGGACCCCGCGTCCGCGGCCATCACCGACGACGTCGAGCGCGTCGCGTTCCCTGAGCTTCGCGAGCGCTCGCTCCGCGTCGCCGGGGCGCTCGTCGAGGCCGGGCTCTCCGGTGAGCGGGTCGGGCTCCTCGTGACGCAGGGCTCGGGCTGGCTCGAGGCGTTCTTCGGCTGCGTGCTCGCCGGGGCGACCGTGGTGCCGCTCTCGCCGCTCCATCCAGAGGCGGAGCAGCGCTGGTTCGTGGAGACGTCGCGGGCGAGCGCGCTCATCGTCTCCGAAGAGCTGGCGCACCGCGTGGCGCCCTACGCGGGCGCCCGCCCCGTGCTCGACGTCGCCGCGCTGCGCCGCCATGACGCCCGAGCGCCCGAGCGCCCGAGCGCGGACGAAGAGGTCGCCGTCATCCTCTACACGAGCGGCACCACCGGAAAGCCGAAGGGCGCGCTGCTCAGCCACGAGAACCTGGTGAGCGCGGCGCGGCTGCTCGCCGCGGCCTGGCAGTGGTCGGAGCAGGACGTGCTCCTGCATTGCCTGCCGCTCCACCACCTGCACGGGCTCGGGATCGCGCTCCTCACCTCGCTCCTCGCAGGCGGCGAGACGCGCATGCTCGAGCGCTTCGACGCGGCTCGCGTCTGGGAGGAGCTCGGCGCGGCCACCGTGTTCATGGGCGTGCCGACCATGCACAAGAAGCTGCTCGACGCGCTCGACGCGGCCGACGACGCGACCCGGGCGCGCTGGCGCTCGCACGCGGCGCGCCTTCGCCTGGTCACCAGCGGCTCGGCCGCGCTGCCCACCACCATCGGCGAGCGGTGGCGCGCCTTGACCGGGGCCTACCCGCTCGAGCGCTTCGGCATGACCGAGATCGGCGTCGGGATGTCGAACCCGGTGGCCGGCGAGCGCCGGCCGGGGAGCTGCGGCAAGGAGCTGCCGGGCATGCGGATCCGCATCGTCGACGAGCGCGGCGCGGACGTCCCGCCGGGCGCGCCGGGCGAGATCTGGATCCAGGGTCCGAGCGTCATCCAAGGATATGACGGCAACCCGACCGCGACCCGCGAGGCGTTCCACGACGGCTGGTTCAAGAGCGGCGACACCGCGACCTGGCTCGACGACGGCTACGCGAAGATCCTGGGTCGCACCAGCGTCGACATCCTGAAGAGCGGTGGCTACAAGCTGAGCGCGCTCGAGATCGAGGAGACGCTCCGCGAGCACGCCGCGGTCGCGGACGTCGCGGTGGTGGGCATCCCCGACGAGACCTGGGGCGAGGTCGCGGTGGCTGCCGTCATCGCGCGTGGTGAGCACGCGAGCGAGCTCGAAGAGGCCCGGCTCCGCGACTGGGCCAAGGAGCGGCTCGCCGCCTATAAGGTCCCGAAGCGCGTGCTCCTGTTCGAGGAGTTTCCGCGAAACCCGGTCGGCAAGGTCGTGAAGCCCGCGCTCGTGAAGCTGGTCGCGGCGCGGCTCTGAGCCGCGCCGCGAGGCTGGCGCGGAGGGCGCGCGTGCACGATACTGCTTGCATGTTCGCCCGCGCCTCGCGGCTCGTCATCGCGGGTGCCGCCGCATCGGTGGATCGCCTCGCGACCCTCGCCGCCGAGGGGCGCGCCCGGCGCTCGCGCGGCCCGCGGACGGCCGCTCGGCTCGACCACGCGGGGCGGATGAAGGCGCTCGAGGCTATCGCGGCGGCCTACTCGCCCGAGGCGGACCTGTTTCGAGCGCCGCGCGCGATCGATCCGGTGGGGCGCCGGGTCCGCGAGGACGGTGACGTGCGCGTCGCCGATCTCTCGTGGCGGAGCGACTTCGAGCCGTTCCTTCCTGCGGTCGCCGAGCGTTACCTGAGGCACGCCGAGAACCGCATCGCCGCGGCGCGGCTCTACTCGCATCGCGAGCCGCGCCCGGTGGCCGTCCTCATCCATGGCTACCTCGGGGGGAAGTACGACTTGGAGCAGCGGATCTGGCCGGTCGAGTGGCTGCTCCGGATCGGGCTCGATGTGGCGCTCTTCGTCCTGCCCTTCCACGGGGTACGCGCGCGCCGCGAGGGCTCCCTGCCGCCCTTTCCAGGCAGTGACCCGCGCGTCACGAACGAGGGCTTTCGGCAAGCGGTGGGAGATCTCGGCGATCTCGCCGCGTGGCTTCGCGAGCGCGGACACCCTGCGGTCGGCGCCGTCGGCATGAGCCTCGGCGGCTACACGACGGCGCTCGCCGCCACGGTCGATCCCACCCTCGCCTTCGCGGTGCCGATGATCCCGCTGGCCTCGCTCGCCGACTTCGCGCGCGACCGAGGGCGGCTCGGAGCCTCGAGTGTCGAACGGACCGCGCAGCACCGCGCGCTCGAGCACGCGCATCGCGCGGTGAGCCCCCTGCACCGCGCGCCGGTGGTGAGCACCGAGCGCATGCTGGTCATTGGCGCCGAGGCCGATCGAATCACGCCCATCTCGCATGCGCGATGACTCTCGCTACACCTCGGCGCGCCGCTCGAGACGTGGCCCGGCGGGCACCTCCTGCAGCTCGGCCGCGGCGAGAAATTTCGTCGTATCGGCGCGCTGCTCGACCGGCTCGAGCTCACCCGCCGTCACCGCTGACGAGCGCGCTCGACCGCGCTCGGCTCGAGCGTCGCCCGCGCGCAGCGCGGGCTGTCGAGCACCACCGTGACGCCCTGATTGCTCGGCACGATTCCGTTCCAGAAGCGGGTGATGGCGGGTTCACCGGTGAAGATGTCGACGTGCTTGCCCTCTACCTTGAGCCCGCGGTCCTGCACGATGAAGCAGCCGTCGTGGTACGATTTCCCACCGCGATCACGCGGAACGCCGTCGTACTCGGGGATATAGATCGCGGTGCCGAGCGGCGTCACGCTCGTGTCCATGGCGACCGTGAGCAGCGGCGTGATGGGCACGCCGGCCGCGCCGCGCCCCCAGGGGAACCGCGCCGGATCGAGCTCGTCGAAGCAGATCTTCTGGCTCGTGCGCGGACACACCTCGGCGCACTCGCAGTCGCGCTTGGCAAAGCTCACGGTCGCCCCGCGCGCCAGCGTGCCGCTGCCCTGGACGCAGACTGCCTCGAAGAAGCCGCGCGGCACCTCCTCGATGGTCTTACACTTCGCGTCCTTGAGCGCGACCTTCTCGCCTTCGAAATCGCGCTCCGAGGGGAAGTCGTAGT
This sequence comes from Polyangiaceae bacterium, assembly GCA_035063585.1. GTDB lineage: Bacteria > Myxococcota_A > Polyangia > Polyangiales > Polyangiaceae > JAPSGB01. Next base: position 7,455 of record JAPSGB010000017.1, on the reverse strand, counting down.
AGGTGTTGCGGAAGCTGCCGAGGACCTTGCCCTCGATGGGCCCGCGCGCGCCTCGTCCTGGCGCCCCTGCCGCCGGCGCCTCGTCGCCCTCGCCGTTTCCCTCGTCGTCGCGCGCCTCGCCGCCGATGACGCGCCGCTCGACCCGCATCGGCCCGGCCGCTCGTTTGGGCGCTGGCCCGAGCACGCTCGTCGAGCCCGGTTCGTCGTCGGGGTCCGCGCCAGGCAGCGGTTGCTCCATCCAGGCGGAGCCCGCGGTCGCGCAGGCCGAGACGCCGAGCGCGAGCGCGAGCGCGACCCGGAACCCGACCTCGCGCCGGTGGTCGGGCGGCCTCCCGACGACGGAAGGCCGAGCGAGCGGTCCCGGGGGTGCGGTGTGCGTGCGCGAGCGGACCATCGGCGACGAGGGTAGCGCAGGTTCGGGGAGCGCGCGCGTAGCGCGTCGGCGCGCCGGCCGGAGGTGGCGCGAGCGCAGCCGGCCACGCCCGGGTTCCGCGCCGGACCGACACTCCGGCGGGACAAACGCGCTCGAGCGCGCTACGAGAAGGGACCATGGGGCATCGACGCCTGCTCACCCTGCTCGTCGGGCTCGGCGTCGTCGCGCTCTTCGTGCTCGGCTTCGCGGGCGCGGGCCGCGCCGAGTCGCGCGCGCCGGCGCAGGCCTCGGGGCGGCCGAAGCCCGCGAAGCGGGCGAAGCCGGCGAAGCGATCGCCGACGCGCCGGTGCCGCCCGCAGCGTCCGCAGCGCTTCCTCGAGCGCCCGAGCTTCGTGAAGCGGGGCCGGCTCGACGGCAAGGCGCACACGCGCGCGCTCCGCTACCGCGCCGAGAAATACGGGAGCGTCCCCGGGCTCGGGCTCGAACGTTACAACAAGGAGCGCGCGTTCTCGCACGCGAAGAAGACCACCTTCTTCGGCTTACCCATCCTCCTCCACGAGGACGTGGTGCCGGCGCTCGGGTGCGTCGAGCGCCGGATCCAGGCGGTCTGTCGCGCGCCCCGCGAGCGCTACACGCCCAAGGCCATCGGCGGATTCCGTCAGGAAAATACCTACCGTCAAGGGGAGGTCTCGAACCACCTCTTCGGCCTCGCCATCGACATCGATCCCGACCGAAACCCTTGCTGCGGCTGCGTGAAGCCGTGGCCCGACAACCCGATTTGCAAGCGCGAGGCCAAGTCGGCCTATGAGCAGACGTCGCTCCCCCGCTGTTGGATCGACGCCTTCGAGCGCTACGGGTTCTATTGGCTCGGCCACGACGACCTGAAGGACACCATGCACTTCGAGTTCCTCGGGCGACCGGAGCGCGTCCGGCGCTGAGTCACTTGGCGAGCCCGAGGCGGCGACGCGCGTCGGGGTTCGCGGAGTCGAGCGCGAGCGCCCGCTGCCAGGCGCGATCCGCGCCGGTCTGATCGCCGGCTCGCTTGAGCGCGTCGCCGAGCAGCACCTCCGCGTTGGCGCTCTTCGGCGCGATCCGCGTCGCGTGTTCCGCCCACGCGCGCGCGCCGGTGGGATCGCCGAGCGCGAGCGTGGTCCGCACCAAGCCCACCGCCGCGTCCGCGTCGCCCGGATCGAGCACGATGGCGCGGAAATAGTAGCGCTCGGCGCGCCCGAAATCTCCGGCTCGGAGCGAGCGCTTGCCCTGCGCGAGCGAGTCGAGCTCGAGCCGGCTCGGGCTCGCGCCCCGTGTCTCCAGCCAGAGCTTCTTGGCGTCCTCGTATCGTCCGTCGAGCGCGAGCGCGTCGCCGAGCAGCATCGCACCCTCGGTGCTGTCGGGCTTCGCCTCACGCGCACGGCGCGCGGCGCCCTCGGCCGCGCTCGCGTCGTGGCTGAGGAGCGCGAGCCGCGCGAGCCCGGTGGCCGCCTGGAAGCGCGAGGGTTCGGCGCGCTCGGCGGTGCAGAACGCGCGCACCGCCTCGGGCGCGTCGCCGCGCATGAGCGCGCGGTTGGCGTCCCCGAGCGCGCGAAACCCGGCCTCGTCGCGGACGCGCTGCGGCGCACCGGAGAGGAGCGCGTCGCAGCGCGGGAGCGCGGTTCGCACCGCGACGCGCGGCAGCGTGGCTCCGTTCGGAGCCTCCGCCGGGGCGGTCGCGGGCACCTCGTCCGGCGTCGTGGTCGCGGGTTCGGCGCGCTCCGCTGGCGCGCTCGCAGCGCTCGGCCTCGGGCTCGGCGGGAGCGCTGCCTCGCGCGGCGTGCGCGCGGACGGGGCAGGGGTGAGGGCCGTCGGCTCGGCGCGGCCGGCGGCCGGTGCGTGAAACGCTCTCACGAGGACCAGCGCCCCGACCCCGAGCGCGGTGAGCGCGACGCCGGCGATGGCGAGCGTCTTGGTGGCGCGGCGCCCCACGCGCCGGTGGTGCGCGGGCGGCCTCGGAGCGCTCGCCGCGCGCTCCCAGTCGGGCTCGATAGGCGGGAGCGAGGGCGCTTCGAAGGCGCGGAGCGAGGGCGCGCGCGGCGCGGGTGGGATTTCGGCGACCGGGCGGGTCGAGTCCGGCGCGGCCGGCACCGACGGCGCGATGGGCGCCGGCTCCGCGTCGGCCATGTTGAGCGCGACGTCCGCGGTGGCCATCAGGTTGGCGGTCGCGGGGCGCTCTGACGGCTCGATGCGGACCCTCCCCGAGCCGAGCAGGCTGAGCGCGGCGAGCGCGGTCGCCCCTTCGAGCGCGAGCGCTCGCTCATCGAGGGTCCGCCCCGTCGCGCCGACTACGAGCTCCTCCTTGAAATCGAGGTGGAGCTCGATCCGCGGGTTGATGATGTCGACCGCGAGCGAGCGCCCGGTGCTCGCGAGCGCGCGCACGAGCCGCATGGGACCGAGCGCCTCGAGCCGAGTGTCGAAGGACTCGCCCGCGTCGGCCCAGGTGCGGATCGACGTCTCCGCCTCGGCGAGCAAGGCGAGCGTGGTCGTGATTCGATCGATGGCGGAGGAGGACGCGGCGTCGGCCCACACCTCGCTCCACCGCAGGACGAGGAGCGAGGGCCAGCGGAGCCGCGTGTCACGGCGCATTCGCCGTAGGAGACCGTAGCCGGCGCCGTGGACGTGCTCCTCGCCGATGATCAGAATCGAAGGGTCGAGCTGGCGCAGCCGCGCGAAGCGCACGCCGGTCGGGTCGAGGTCGGTCACCACCACGACCATGCCCCGCGCGCGGAGCTCCTGCGCCACCGCGTCGGCGCGCGCGGCGTCGTCGTCGGCGAGGAGCACGCGGAGCCCTGCGAGCTCCTCGTGCTCTTCCGCTTCGACCTCTCCCTCGCCGCCGAGGAGCTGGACGGTGCCGCCCGCGTGCTCGTCGAACTCGTAGCGGAGCGGCTCGGCGACCACGATGTGCCGCTTCAGCTCGGCGACGAAATCGTCGATGGTGCGTGCGAGCGGCTGCCCGCTGCCGAGCACGAGCCGCACCGGCTCGCGACCGCCCTCGGTCGCCACCGAGAGGACGCCGCTGCGAAGCTCCTTGCCGAGCGCGTCGAGCAACTCGTGCAGCGTCGCCTCGCCGACGTCACCGAGCGCGCTGCCGTCGCGGTCGGGGATCTCACGAGCGAGCCGCGCGATCTGGGTCGCGATGGCGTCCACGCTCGCGGAGCGTGGGATCACCGCGGCTGCGCCGTGACGGAACGCGCGCAGCCGCGCGTCGAGCGCCGCGTCGTCGTCGAGGATCGCGATGGGGACCACCGACGAGAGCGGAGAGCTCGAGAGCTTCGCGAGCACCGCGCTCCCGCAGTCCTTGGCGGCGTCGCCGACCAGGAGGATGAGATCGGGCGCGGCCGCGACCACGCTGCCCATCACCTGGTCCACCGAGGTGGTCTCGACGAACACGCGATGCTTGGCGAGCGCGGGCGCGAGCGCGGCCCCGAGCCTCGCGTCGGCGCCGACCACCAGCACGGCCGGATCGATGGACGTTCCCGGGCGCACCGAGGGCGGCGGGTCGCGCGGCGCCGCCGGACGCGTTCCCGAGACCGCCGGACGCGGCGGCCCAGCGGGTCGGGGGACGGAAAGCGCGCGGGGAGCCGCCGGTTTGCCGCGCGGGGGCTCGCCGCCTAGTCCCATGCTCCCATGTTCGCCCACTCCGCCGAGCGCTACCAGTAACTACCGGATGGGCGCGGCTCTACTGAGCGCACGAGCAGTCATGCGACGGACGCGACCAGCGCGTCGTGGATGAGCCCATTCGAGGCGATCACGTGCCCGACCTCGAGCCGCGCGGGGCCGCCGTCGAGCGCGGAGACGCGCCCGCCCGCGGCGAGGAGCACCGCCGCGCCGGCCGCGAGATCCCACGCGTGGAGCCGCCGCTCCCAGTAGCCGTCATAGGTGCCGTCGGCGACCAGGCAGAGGTCGATCGCGGCCGCGCCGCAGCGCCTCACGCCCTGCGCCGCGCGCTTCACGCGCACGAACGAGTCGAAATTGTCGTCGGGCGAGCGCGCCCGGTCCACGGGGAAACCGGTCGCCACCAGCGCATCTTCGAGGGCAGCGGTCGCGCTCACGCGGCACGGCGCGCCGTCGCGGAGCGCCGGCCCGCCGCGGTAGCCCGTCCAGCTGACGCCGAGCGCGGGGGCGACCACCGCGCCCGCGACCGGCTCGCCGCCCTCGAGCACACCGACGCTCACCGCCCAGAAATGGTGGCCGTGGACGAAGTTGGTCGTGCCGTCGAGCGGATCGACGTAAAAGGTCGGGCCGCGCGCGGGCTCGCCGCCCTCCTCCTCAGCGACGATGGGCAAGTCGGGCGCGCGCTCGCCGAGCCGCGCGCGGATCAGCCGCTCGCTCCGCAGATCGTACTCGGTGACCAGATCGGCGCGCGCCTTCAGCGTGGCCCGCGGGTGCCGCCGCCACCCGGTGAGCACGAGGGCGCCGGCCTCGCGCGCGACCTCGTGCGCGAGCCGCGCGAGCTCTTCGGGGGAGCTCATCTCTCAGGCACGCTCACGCCGCCTGGCCGCAGCACTTCTTGTACTTCTTCCCGGAGCCGCACACGCACGGCTCGTTCCGGCCGACCCGCGCGGTCGAGCGCGTCATCGGAGGGTTCAGCTCCCTGCCGTCGACGAACACCCACCTGCCGTTGTGCCGGCGGAACTCCGCGCGCTCGTGGTGCGGCACGGTCACGCCCTTCATCTTGAAGCGCGCCACGAACTCGACGACTCCGGTGTCGTCCTCCGGGCCTCCTTGCTCGGTCGAGACGATCTCGAGCCCGAGCCAGGTGGACTGCTTCGACCACATCTCGGTGTTGTCGCGATCGACCTCGCCAACCCGGTCCGGGTCGTGCGAGTCGATGACGAAGTCGATTTCGCCGAGCGCGTACGCGGCGTAGCGCGCGCGCATCAACTCCTCCGCCGTCGCGGCCTTCCGCTCGCCCCGGATCACCGGCAGGCAGCAGCTCTCGTTCGATTCGCCTTTTCCGCAGACGCAAGTCAAGGTTCAGCCTTCTTCTCCAGCGCTCCGAGGAGCTTCCCGTGGATGCCACCAAACGCGCCGTTCGACAAGACCGCAATCACGTCGCCCGGCCCCGCGCTCTCCCGGAGCGCCTCCACGATCGCGTCGATCGAGGCGGCCTCGTGCGCCGCGCGACCGCGGCCCGCGAGCTCCGTGACCAAGCGTGAGACGTCGAGCCGCTCCTCGGGTGGGAGCCCGCTCCGGCCGAGCGGCGCGAGCCACACCTCGTCGGCGGCGTCGAAGCTCGTCGCGTACGCCTCCTGGTGGAGCCTCCGGCACGCGGTCGCGCTCCGCGGCTCGAACACGGCGACCAGGCGCGCGCGCGGGTGGTGCTGGCGGAGCGCGGCGAGCGTCTCTCGCACCGCGGTCGGGTGGTGCGCGAAATCGTCGTACACGTACACGCCGCCCGGCTCGCCAATGAGCTCTTGGCGTCGCTTGACGCCCTCGAAGCGCGGCAGCCCCGCGGCGAGCTCGGTGAGCCGCACTCCATAGCCCTGGCAGACCGCGGCGATCGCGCCGACCGCGTTCTTCAGGTTGTGCCGCCCGAGCGCCGAGAGCACGTAGCGCCCGGCCATCACCCCGCCGACGAATAGGTCGAAGTTGCTCGAGGTCGGGTCGGTCTGCGCGGGCGCGGCGAGCCAGTGCGGCGCTTGACCGTGGGTCGGCTCGTCGGCGAGCGCGTACCACGCGACCTCCGCGCGCGCGGCCTCGTTCACGAGCCGGACCACCGTCTCGTCCGCGCAGTTCGCGACGATGAGCCCGCGCTCCGGGACACCGGCGATGAACTCGCGGAAGACCGCTTCGTAAGCCTCACGGGTCGGGTAGATGTCGATGTGGTCGTGCTCGATGCTGGTGAGGATCACGACCTCGGCCTGATAGTGGAGAAATTTCGCCGTCTTCTCGAAGAAGGCGGTGTCATATTCGTCCCCTTCGATCACAAAAGGCGGTTTCCGCGCCGGACCGGCACCCATCGGCAGCGGGATCTTCGTGCTCTTGACCGGCTGAAACCCCTTGCCGAAGTTCTTCGGGATGCCGCCCACGAAGAAGCCCGGCTCTCGCCCGGTCGTGTCGAGCAGCCACGCCGCCAGCGCGGTCGTCGTGGTCTTGCCGTGGGTTCCGGCGACGACCAGCGGCGAGGTGCGGCCGAGCGCGAACTCGGCGAGCGCGCCGGCGATGTGCGTGACGCGCAGGCCGCGCTCGAACGCCGCGACCGCCTCCGGGTTGTCTCGCTTGCAGACGTTGCCGACGACCACGAGGTCCGGCGCGGGGTCGAGGTGCGCGGGGTCGAAGCCGGTGAGGCACCGCACGCCCCACTCGGCGAGCGCGGGGCCGATCGGCGGATCGAACGCGACGTCGCTGCCCGAGACGTCGTGGCCGAGCTCCGCGAGCAGCCCGGCGAGCGCGCCCATGCCGGTGCCCGCGACCGCGATGAGGTGGATGTGCATCGTCCCGCTCCTACCGCGTTCGGAGCGGCGAGCCAACGCGCGGTGCGAGGCGCGTCGCGGGACTCCGCGGGCCCGCCGGCGCTCCGGGGAGCCTGCCGGCGCGTCGCGGCCGGCGTCGCGGCCGGCGTCGCGGCCCGGTCGCTCGGCGAGCTGCGTTTCGGTGCGGCGCGCGGGCGAGCGCGGTGCGGTGCGGCACGCGGGCGAGCGCGGTGCGGTGCGGCACGCGGGCGAGCGCGGTGCGGTGCGGGGACGAACGCGTCACGAAACGTGGTTGTCACGGAGACAAGGCGGATTCGTGACGCGTCCGGGGCTCGTCCGGCGGCGTGGAGGCGCGGGAACGCGTCACGAAACGTGGTTGTCCCCGTCAGAAGGTCGATTCGTGACGCGTCTCGTGGGTTCCGTCGCTCGCCGCCGACGTCGAACGCGTCACGAAACGTGGTTGTCCCGGTCAGAAGGTCGATTCGTGACGCGTCTCGTGGGTTCCGTCGCTCGCCGCCGACGTCGAACGCGTCACGAAACGTGGTTGTCCCCGTCAGGAGGTCGATTCGTGACGCGTCCGGGGCTCGTCCGGCGGCGTGGAGGCGCGGGAACGCGTCACGAAACGTGGTTGTC
>JAPSGB010000016.1:0-87475 GCA_035063585.1 Polyangiaceae bacterium | reverse complement strand
CGAGAGGCCGAGCTCGTAGGCGATCACCTTGTCGGAGTGGCCGAGGGACGCCTGGGTCATCACCTGGTGCTCGCGTTCGCTCAGATTGCGCCGCGGGGCGCGCGTCGGCGGCGCGTTCTCGACCGCCACGACGAAGCGCTTGCCGTCGGTGTCGAACTCGTCGAGCAGCGACCAGCGCGACAGGACGAGCGGGCGCCAGCGGCGTGTGGTCGGCTCGAGGTCGTCGTGTCGCCTCGTGACGCGGGCCTGCTCGAACGCGGCGGTCGCGCGGCGCAGGTCCTCGCGCGCCTCGACGACCCGCTCGCCACCCTCGGCGTCGAGCAGCGCGCCCGCGGGCGAGAGGACCGCCGCGGCGTGCGGCTTCGACCTCGCCGCGTTTCGTCGGACGCGCAGGGTGGCGGTGAGGTGCGCCGCGAAGCGCGTGAAGAGCGTGATCTGCTCCGCCGGCACCCTGCGAGCCACCCGAAGCGGAGCGACGAGGAAGAGCCCGCGCCCGCTCGCGTCGAGCGCGTTGACGGCGAAGGCGTCGTGCGCACCGCCGATGTGCGCGAACGCCGGGAGGAACGGCCGCATCTTGGGGACGGCGCTCGCCTGGCCGCACGCGAGGTGGCTCCACACCTGGAAGCCCGTCGGGTGCTCGGGGTTGCCGCGGTCGAGCCCCGTCGCGTCGATGGCCTCGTGGAAGGGCGCGAGCCAGGCCGGGTCGAAGCGACCGGAGCAGACGTAGCGGTCGATGATGGGGTGAGCAGGATCGCGCGCGTCGTAGGTGTACCCGAGCACCCCGAGCCCCCGGTCGAGCGATGGAGAGATCGCCTCGACGACGTGCGGCAGGTATCGCTCGTCGTCGAGGTCGCGCCGGTAGGCCGCGGCGAGGCCGTCCAAGATCGCGAGGGTCGAGGTCGTCATGCGGTGGGCGGCCCCCACACTGAAGCACGACGCGGGCGCTGCATCCAGCGGGCGCGGCGGCGGCACACGTCGCGCCGACGTGAGCGGCGCACCCGCGAGCGTACGCCGCGACGCTCGCGGGTCAGCACCTCGACGCGGTCAGAACGACGGCTGACAGCTCTTGCCGTCGGTCGTGAGCGCCGAGTCGGTCGGGGTCGCCGGGGCGAGGTCGATGACGTGGAGATCCCGCGCTTGGGTCTCGTCGTCCCAGAGGCAGTAGACGATCTTCGAGGCGTCCGGGGCGATCGCGACGCCGTAGAAGGAGGCGCCGGCCGGCGGGTCGAAGAGGGCGGTCGCCCGGTGCGCGCTCATGTCGTACATGTACATGTGCTGCTGCTGGTCGTTCGTCTGCCCGATGAAGAGGAAGCCGCTGCCGTCCGGCAACCAGCTCGGCGTCGTGAGATGGGGGTCCACGCCGTCGGTGGCCCTACCGACGAGTCTCGCGGGGTTCGTGCCGCCCCCCTCCGGGTAGAGGTAGAGGCCGACCTCCGAGGTGCCCGGGATGCAGACGCTGTGGATGAAGAGGAGGTCGCCGGTCGCGGGGTTGCGCGAGCCGTGGATGACCGCGCAGTCGGTGGAGGTGGTGAGGCTCGACGGGAGCGAGCTGCCGTCGGCGGCGACGAGCCACGGGAACGAACCCCCCTTGAACGTCGTGCCTTCCCACCAGTATTCGCCGTAGCCGTACCCGACCTTCGAGCCGTCCTGGGTGAAGAAAGGTTCGCCGATGTCGATCTGGAAAGTGTTCTTCCCGACTCCCGTGTTCTTGAAGACGGGCGTCACGCGGCGAAAATCCGTGCCGTCCACGGCGAGGTTCCAGATGCGGCGCGTCGCGAGCCCCGTGGCGGTGTCCTCCGCTGTCGGGCCGTACAGCGACGCGAGCGCGACGCGGCGCCGATCGGGGGAGAGCGCGTAGCTGTCGATCTCCCAGCCCTGGCTGCCGTCGCCCCTGAGGTCGGTGATGACACGCTCGCTGTTCGCCGCGAGGTCGCGCGCGACGAGGACGTCGTGGTCCTTCGTCTCGCTGCGGACGTAGAGGAGGGTGCCGAGCGGCAGCGCGCCGGCCGGCGTGCCGCCGCCTGCTCCCCCGGTCCCGCCGCCTGCTCCCCCGGCGCCGCCGCCTGCTCCCCCGGCGCCGCCGCCTGCTCCCCCAGCGCCGCCGCCGGTGCCCGCGCTACCGCCCGACGCGCTTCCGCCCGCCGCGCCCGCGGTGCCGCCATCGCCATTGCCCGAATCGGCCGGGCTGGTGGGGATACAGGCGACGAGAACAGCGCACCCTGCCGCAAGCACGACCAAGCGAACTCCAAGACTCATGGGCGGAAGCTAGCTACGTGAGGCGGGGGCTGCCATCGAGTCGACGCTTACGTAAACAGCCGGCGATGATCGGGGGGTGAGCGGCCAACGCCGCGCGCCGGAGCGCAGTGCGAGCCGCTGGCCATGGGTGCCGCCAGCCGGCGCTGGCGTCCGAGCGCGCGCTGCGCCGAGGCGCTCGACGCGTTCATCACGGCGCTCACGCGCCGTCCTGCGAGCGGCCCTGGAGCTCGGCGCCATCCCGAGCCCGTCGAGCGTTCGACCGGCGTGATCGCCCGAGCCACCCGCGGGTGAAGGACGTCACCGGCGAGGCGGGCGCGACCGCGCGCCGAGCTCGGCAGGCGCTCGTTTGTCAAGATGACAAACTGGCTTGTACTTCCGACACGGTAACTCGTCATGTTGTCATGATTGCGGAAAAGTCATGTCGGTTCGGCGCGGAATCGTCAGGGTGGCATGCTCTTCGCTATTCGTGCTGGCCGGTGAACGGCGAGCTCTGGCTCCGGCGCGCGGCGATGGCCGCGATCCCCGCGATCGGGGTGACCTTCTGGGCGCTCTCGCGTCGCCCGCCGCCGCCCGTGACGACGCCCGGCGAGCCCGCGTCGAGCGCCGCGGTCGCGGCACCTTCGGCGACCCCGCCCTCGTCGATGGAGGCGGCGGTCTTGAACGGCGAGCGCGCGCTCGCCGCGCGGGAGCGAGACGACGCGGCGGAGACGCGCGCCGCAGCCCCGAGCGAGCCCGCTCCTCTGCCGGAGCCCGCTCCTCTGCCCGAGCCCGCGGCCACGCCGGAGCCCGCGCCCGCGCGGTTCGCGTCGCGGCCGCGTGCGGCGGTCGAGCTGCCGGTGGCGACCGCCGACGCGCCGATGCCTACCCCGCGCGGTTCCGCGCCGCACCGGCAAACCCATCACCGCTCGAGCGAGGGCTCGCTCTGCGGTGGGCTCACGGTGAGGCTCATCACGGCGACCGGCGATCCCGAGTGGTCGTTCGCATCGATCGCGCCGAGCGCGGACGCGGAGGCCGGCCTCCGGCGCGTCGGCGACACGGTCGGCGGGTGGCGTGTCACCGGCATCGACTGGGACCGCGTGTGGGTGGAGCGCGGCGGCTCACGCTGCGCGGTCGGCATGCACGTCGGCGCGCGCGAGGCAGAGACGGCGGTGGCGGGCGGCGCGGACGAGCTGCTCGCGCCCGCCGGCGACGCGCCGCCCTGGTTGGTCCCCGAGGCGATCGCGCAGGCGCTCGACAAGCGCTCGGAGACCGAGCTCGAGGTCGGCGCCGACGCGGTCGCGCTCATCTACGACCAGGCGGCCGCGCTCTTCTCGGGAGTGCGCTTCGCTCCGGTGAGGCGCGACGAGGTGGTGGTGGGGCTCGCGCTCCGCGAGGTGCCCGCGGACTCGCTCCTCGACCGGCTCGGGCTCGAGCGAGACGACGTCGTGCTCGCGCTGAACGACGCGCCGTGCTCGACGCTCGCGAGCACGCTAGATGCGCTCGCCTCGGCGCGCGAGCAGGGCGCGCTCGTCGCGCGGCTCGAGCGCGCGGGAGAGCGCTTCGACCTCTCGGTGCGCGTGCGCTGAACGCGCAGCTCACTCGGTCGGGATGGGCGCGCCGAGCGCGGCCACGTCGGCCACCTCCTCGGGCGTGAGCGACATCACCTGGAGTGAGCCCTTGGTCGGGTCGGTGCCCGTGCCGTTCACCTTCACGGCGTCGACCGAGAGCGTGCCGGTGGCGATGAGGCGCCCGGGCTCGGTCGGGGAGTCGACGAATTTCCCGGCGAGCACCGTCCCCACCGTGGTCACCTCCACGGCGCCCGTGCCGATGGTGATGGTCATGTCGAACGGCGCGGTGCCGAACGCGATCGAGCCGTCCGCCTCATCGCGCGCGAACCCCGTCACCTCGAACTTGAACCCGGTCGGCGGCGTCGGGTCGGGGACGAAATCCGGAAACTCGGTGAGTTTGTTCTGCTTGTCGGAGGGCTTCACGCAGCTCGGCAACTCCGGGTTCAAGAGCTGGCAGAGCGGCGTGGAGGCAGGGCAGCTCGCCGGGCAGCCCGGGCGACCATTCCCGGCCGCCCGCCGCCCCGCGTTGGTCATCACCGCGTGCCACTCGCCGGTGTCCGGATCCACGCGCATGTGCGTGTAGAGGCGGAGCTGCTGGGCGAGGAACTCGACGTTGATGAGATAATAGTAATACCCGGTCGCGAGCCGCGTCTTGCCGCCACCCTCGAGGGGGTAGATGAACGGTATACGGATGCGCGGCACCGTCACGTTGCCTGCCTCGTCGGACAGGCCGGGCTCGATGAGCAACAGGTAGGGGACGGTCACGCTGAGCGAGAGGTCGGGATCGATGGTGAGCGTCGCGCGATCGGCGCCGAGGGCGAACGCCGCGCCGTAGGTCCGCTCCGGGTCGTCCGGAGCGGCGCCGTCGTAGGCGAGGACGGTGCTCGCCTGGAAGGCCTCGCGGTCCGGTGGGTGCTGCTCGTCGAGCAGATTGCCCTCGAAGTCGATCGCGTTCGGGACCGCGAGGCTCACGATCCTGACGCGGAGGGTGCGCGCGACGACGGGCTCGCTGAAGCGCACCACGAGCGGCCGATCGGGAGCGACCGTCATGGCGCCGTGCTCCTCGCCCTCGAGCGTGACGCCGGGCGCGGGATCGAAGGACGCGCAGGACACGAACGCGAGCGCGAAGAGCAGGAAGAACAGGCGAGCCATGGAGACCTCAGAAGACGAACGTGGTGCGCCCCTGGACGAGGACGCTGTGGACGGCTTGTCGGTTCTGGTCCTGCAGGGCGTCGCCCGGGAACAGCACCGCGCCCTCCAGATCGAAGATGAAGTGCTCGAGGTACTTCCACGAGACGCGGCCGTCGAGCTCGGTTCCGTAGTAGCTGCCGGGCTTACCACCGTTGAAGTTGATGACGTCGTCGTCGATGCGCGCGCCGTCTCGGAGCTGCAGGCTGCGTACCGGATCGACTACGCCCCACGGCGTCCACGCCATCAGCACCCCGCCACGCAAGAGGAGGTTCGGGTGGGGTCGATAATCAGCCTGGGGGAAGAGGGCGATGGCGTCGGTGAAGCTGCCGCGGGAGTCGACGCGCTCGGCGGGGTAGCTCGGCGCGCCGAGGCGGCGGAGGAGCTCCTCGGCGGCGCGAGCGGAGCGCGCGCTCTCGAAGGCGAGCACGCGCGGGAAGAGCAGCAGCCCGACGTTGTTATATTGCGTGAAGTAGAGCTGCGAGAGCGTCGTGCCCGGGTTCGGATCGGCGTCACCGCTCGCGAGATCACCCTCGAGATAGACGGACCAGCTCGGCTCGTCCCAGCGAGCGACCGCGCGGGCGCCATACTGGAAGACCTTCTGCCGAACGATCGGATCCGAGTTGATGAGCGCGAGCGATTCGCTCACCTCGCGCGTGCGCCCGAAGATGAACGCGCTCTCGGCGCCGCCGCTCAGCTTACCGGCGCGCGCGATCGCGCGAAGGTTCACGATGTTGATGTCGGTGTCGTACTCGGTCTGCCAGCGGTGGGCGTAAAATCCGCTCAGCTTCACGTCCGTCTGCTTCACGGGGCTCGGGGAGTAGTACATGAGCCCGACGCCGGCGTTGTGGACGTCGTCGCCGAAGAGGGCAACCTCGTCGGTCACCACGCGATCGTAGAAGGTCGCGAAGAAGAGGCCGTTGTCCCTCGAGAGGTCCCGCTCGGCCTCGGCCTTGAACCCCTCGAGCGGCTTGGTCGCGAAGAGCACGCGATCGACGATGTCGCCGCTGCCGCTGTAGCCCCAGCGATTGGGCCGGCCGTTACCGTCGGCGACCAGGAGCGCGGAGCCCTCGATGGCGGGTTGCCGGCCGATGCGGAGCAGCCCGACCGGCGTCACCACCTCGCCGTAGGCGTGTCGGAGCTCGAGCATCTTGCCGGGCTCGAGCACGTAGCCGTAGTTCTTCGGATCGAGCTCGTCCCCGCTGCCCTGGTAGCCGACCGCGACCCGCGCGTTGTTCGGGCTGCGCGCGGCCGCGGCGGTGCCGCTGAGGCTCGACGGAGCTCCGCCGAAGGTGCCGTTGTCGCCCCAGACCGTGCCGTCGAGCGCGTCCATGCTGACGACGAGGCGCACCTTCTCCGTGTAGTCCACGGTGCCGCCGAGCCTGAGCCGATGCTCGATCCAGCTCGCGTTGCGGTTCTGCGTGCCGGCCACGTTGACCGGGCGCACGTAGAGCCAGTTGGCGCGGTACTCGGCGCCGACCTCCACGCCGTAGTCGCCGAATTCATGGCGATTCGGCTGACCGAGGCCGTCGTCGTCGGCCCACGGCTCGGGGTCGGCGCGCGCCACGGACGCGGACAAGAGGACTCCCAGCGCGAGCGAGGCGCTCCACCGCAACATGACGCCGCACGTTAGCGCGAGCGCCTGGCTCTTCGTGAGGAAAAGTGTCCGCGTGCTCGTGACGCCGCGCGTCGAGTGCGCGGCTCGCTGTGAGGCACCGAGCACCATGCCGGGCGAGTCCGGGCTTGTGCCGTGCTGTGCCATCCGCCGCGGCTCCGCGTGCGGACTTTGCAGGGCGCGTGCGGGCACGCCGCTTGCTCGCGCGTTTCGACCATGAGGGCGCGGCTCTGGGCGATCTCGGCGGCGGTACTGCTCTCGGGATGCGGGGGCGCGACGAGCGACGCCGGCCCCGGGGCGGGCGGTCAGGCGGGGGCGGCGGCGGGCGGCAGCGCTGGGCTCGACGCCGGCGCGGACGTCGAGCTGCCGGAGGGGCAAGAGATCGTGTTCGAGGTCTCGTACGAGAACGGCGCGTGGGGCTACGAGCTCCGCGGTCACTTCATCACGGCGGACGGGAGCGTCTACCAGTACGACTATTTCAAGAACGACCCTGACGCGGCCGCCCCGCCGCCTATCAGCTTTCCGGCGACCGAAGCCGCGCTCCGCGCGCGCTACGGCGCACCGATCCGGACCGGCTCGGTCCCGATCGAGGAGCTCCGCGCCCGCGCCGCGCTCATCCCGGGTGCGGCGAGCGGGGTGCTGCTCAGCCAGTCCTGGTGCGCGGACGGCGGAGTCGCGACGTTCATCGGTTATCGCTTCGACGGCGTCACGAAGACGTACTCGCCCGTCGTCCTCGGCGCCCACGGCGATCGCGCGGTGCTGAACCTCGCGCCGGAGGCCGAGGCGCTCATGCGCTATCTCGAGCCTTTCGGGGTCCGGCTCGACTCCTGCAAGTTCATCGCGAACGAGTGCGCGGGCGCGAGCTGCCGGAGCCTCTCGCCGGAGTGCCCCGAGTGGCAGGTCGCGTCGGTCGAGGGCGGCTGCTGGGGCGAATGCGTGAGCCTGAACACGTGCCGGTCGGTCACCGACTGCGGGGTGTGCCCGGGCGGGTTCGCGTGCGTCGCCTCGAAGGATGGCGAGAAGCATTGCGTGCAGCCGCTCTGCGCGAGCACGGACGTGTGCTCGTGTCCGTTCGCGCCGGTCTGCGCGGGCGGCGCCGCCAACTGCACGAGCCTCGGGCCGATGCAGGCGCGCTGCGGCGATTGACCCGCGCCGCCGGCCGCGCCGGAAAAGCCCCCTCTACTCGTCCCGGCGGGCGTCGGCGCAGCAGCGAAAGCCGGTCGAGTAGTCGTGGTAGTCGTAGGGGTGCGCGGTGGTGCGGTACTCGCAGCCCTCGCCGTTCTGGAAGGTGTCCATGAGGTAGCCGCCGAAGAAGGTCCCCTCTTCGTCGGCCACCCACTCGTGCAGGTTGCCGACCATGTCGTACACGCCGTACTCGTTGGTGCAGCCCGCGAAGCTACCGGTGGGCGCGACGCTGTGATCGAGATCGAAGAGCCGCGGATCGTTCATCCACTCCGGCCACCACATGCGCGCCGGGTCGGTGCCGGGCGGCGCGTGCTTCTCGAAGAGCCGCGTCACCGGGTGGTTGTCGAGCTTCTTGTAGCGATCGTTGCACACTCTCGCGCGGCGCTCGTTTCCATATGGATAAATCGTACGCGCGGGGCCGCGGCACGCGAGCACCCACTCGTCGATCTCGCAGAGCCGCTTGCCCGCGTGCTCGCAGGCGCGCGCGGCCTGCTTGCCGCTGATGTATCCCTGCGGCTTCGTGCCCGGGACGGTGACCGCCGAGATGCGGCTCTCTTTGCCGTCTACCCGCTGGTTCGGCGGCCACGGCTTCGCGGAGCCGCCCGGCTCGACCATCACGAGCGAGGCCTCCCACCGGTCCACGCAGTAAGGGCCCTGCACCCGGAGGACGAGCGCCATGCCGTCCGGGCAAGTGAAGCGCGGCGGGGCAGGCTCCTCGACGGGCTCGCTCGCGGGAGGGGGTGTCGGCTCGGCGCGGGCCACGGGCGGCTCGGAGAGCGCGGCCGCGCGCGGGCGCGGCGCGGGAGCGGCCGGCGCGCCGAGCGGCGCCGCGGCGCACCCGAACAGCGCGGACGCGACGCCCGCGGCTAGGCGTTTTCCCATCGCTCCTTCACCTCGATGCCGCGCGCGCGCACGGCGCCGAGGAACGCCTCGAGCGGCACCGCGAGCTCGCCGGGCAAGACGCCGCGCCGCTCGATGGCGCCGGTCGCGAGCATGTACGCGACCACCGCGGCAGGATAGGCCGTGGTGCGCGCCATCGCGGAGTGGCCGGTCTCTCGGCTATGTCGATCGATGAGCTCGAAGACGAGCCGCCCGCGCTTGCCGCCCTTCTTGCCGGCCACGCTCACGCGGAGGAGCACGACGTCGGTGTCGTCGTCCTCGAGGCTCGCCTCGAGCATCTGCTCGGTGAACACGCGGGGCACCACGGCGCCGACCGGCGCCTCGCCGAACATGCCGAGCGCGTGCAGCCCGGCGAACACGGCCAGGTGCCCCGGGTAGCGGATGGTCTTGTAGTCGAGCTCGCGCAGCCTGCCAGCGAGCGTGCGCGGCAAGGTCGACGAGCCGCCGCTCGTGGTGAACGCCTCGAGCGCGCCGAACGGCTCGGGGAACTCGATGAGCTCCGGCTCGGTCAAGGACGGTACGCGCACGAGCTGGCCGTCGCGGAGCACCTCGGCGGGCTCGAGGTACTCGTTGACGAGCCCGCGGACGCTGAACACGAGCTTGTAGTTCAGGGGCGGCTTCGGGTGCGCGGGCAGCCCGCCGACGCGGAGCTGCGCGCTCTCGGCCTCGTCGAGGCGCTGGACGCCGAGCGCGGCGAGGAGCCCCGCCATCCCCGGCGCGAGCCCGCAGTCCGGCACCACCGTGACCCCGGCCTCGCGCGCCGCCTGGTCGAGCGCGAGCTCCGCCTCGACCACGAAGAGGTTGCCGCCAAGGTCGCAGAGGTGCGTCTTCGACGCGATGGCGGCGCGCGCCAGCGCCTCGTTGAAGCGGTAGTCCGCGCTGGAGAGCGCCACGTGATACGGCGACAGGAGCGCGGGGAGCGCGGCCGAATCTTCGAGGTCCGCGCGCTCGGTGGCGATCGCCGCGGGGTGCTCGAGCGGCGCGAGCAAGCGGGCGAGCTCGTCGGCCGCGCGCTCGAGCGCGCCTGGGTCACGATCCGCGAGCACGACCTGCTCGACGCCCGGCTGACGCGCCAGATCCCACGCCGCCGCCCGCCCCATCCGACCCGCACCGAGGACCAGGATCCGCATGGCCGCGTTCTTACCTTCGAGGCCGCGCCCCGGCAAACCACGGCGGAAGCTCACGCGCCGCTCGGCGCGCGCGCGCCGGGCGGTGCGAATTTCGTGAGCGGAGCGGCGCGCCCGAGGGTACTGTGCGCGAGCTACTCTCACGACCGGAGGCGATGACGATGGACCCGTTCGAGCCGATCCATGGACTCTCTCTCGAGCGGTACGCCGATCTCGGCGCAGCCCTCGACGGCGCCGACCAGGATCGCGCCAAGACCGCGGCGATCCTCGCGCAAGAAGGCGTGAGTCCCGCCGACTACGAGGCGGCGAAGGCCGGCTGGACCGCGCGGATGCAGGACATGAGCCTCATGGGGCGCGTGGCCACCGCGTTCATGCCCCTCTACCAGGCCGCGCTCGCGCGCCGAAAGGGCGGGGCGGCGCGGGTGAGCTACGAGGACTACGTCCACGTGAGCGCGCTCATCAAGCTCTACGGCTTCGAGGCCGCCATCGAAGCGGCCGGTGTCTCGATGAGTGACTGGACGCAGGCGGGCGGATTTTGGACTCAGACGATGGGTGCCAACATGATGCAGTACGCGGGGCACAGCGCGCGAGTGGAGCAGGAGGCGGCCGCCATTCGCGCGGGAACGCCGCCGCGCCGCGTTCAAGTCACCCGCGACTCGAGCGCGGCCGCGATGGCGCAGCCGAACGCTCAGGAAGCGATCGCCTACGCGAACACGGATCCGGTTCACCGTGCGATGCAAGATCCGGCCATGCTCCAGGCGCAGCAGGCAGGGGCCGCGATCGCGGCAAACCCGCTCGGGTTCGCGTTCGGCCAGGCGGGCGCCTTCCTGACCGGCGGGATCGTCGCCGGCTCGCAGGTCAGCGTGAAGTGGTCGGACGGCAACAGCTACCCGGGTCAGGTGATGCAAGCTGCTCCGGACCAGTATCTCGTGCAGTTCCAGAATGGTTCGCAGCAGTGGATCCCGGCGCACGCGGTGTCCAAGCTTTGAGGTCGCCATGAAGTGCAAGAACTGCGGCGCGGGTTTGTCCCTCGAGGACATGACCCGACCCAATTGTCCGTTTTGCAAGTCGGTGCTCGAACATCACGCGCGCGCCGAGCAGCACGCCGAGCTCGTCAACAAGATCTTGGAGCGGCAGATGGGCGCGCTCATGCCCGGGCAGCGGATCGACGTGAGCGTGGCGCGGTCAGTCGAGGCTGGCTCCCTGGGAGCGCAGGCCCCGGTACCTCCGCAGATCGGCTATCAGTTCGGCGCTGGGCTCACGCCTCAGTTCCAACAAGCCCAGCAGCAGCTCATCGCGTCCCATCTGCAGACAGCGACCCGACGGTCGGCCCGGATGCTCATCGGGGCCGTGCTCGTCTCCGTCGCCACCATGATGCTCGTCGGCGGCGGCGTGGTTCTCTGGCTTTTCTGGTGAGGCGCCGAGGCCAGGAGGTGTTCAGCGTGCGAGCTCATGCGTGGGGCGGCCGGGGGCTCCTCATCTCCGGCCTGGCGCTCGCCGCGGCCTGCTCGGCGGGCAGCTCGGATGGCGCTTCGCACGGCGCGCGCGACGGCTCGGTGAGCGACGCGACCGGTGACGGCGCGAGCGTGGTGGACGCCTCGAACGACGCGGGAGACGACGGGGCGGCACCCGACGCCGCGCAGGACGCCGCGACGGACACTGGCGATGCGGCGCTGCCCGCGTGCGAGGCCCCAGTGCTCGGTCGAGGGCGCGCGTGGGTCCGGGAGAACCCCATGATGATCTCGGGGTTGGCGGTGGTGATGCCGGCGCCGAGCGCCGCGGAAGTGGGCGAATACTTCGATGGATTCGGCGCGACCGCGGTACACCTCTGGGAGACGGGGCTCCCGGCTGAGCTCACCGGGTTCGCAGCCGCGGGTCACCCGGCGTTTCGCTACATCTCTTGGGTCGACCGCGATGGCTCGAGCCGTGCGAACGGCAGCTTGCTCGGCGGCGCGGCGCCCCTACCTGGCCGCATCGGCTACCAGATCGGCGACGAGCCCGCGGACGCCGCCGATCTCGACGCGATGATGGCCGGCGCGGCCGCGGTCGCGAGCGCCGATCCCGACGGGCTCCGCATCATCAACCTGAACGACTCCTCGGGCGCGAACGCGCTCCGCGCGCAGGCCATCGAGGCCGCCAACATCGACGTCCTCTCGTACGACCACTATTCGTACAAGACGAGCGCCCAGAACGGGCTCATGGCGACCCGCACCGCGGCCCTCGCGGCCGGAAAGCCGTATTTCCGCTACATGCGGAGCTTCTTCTACAAGGACGATGGCCCGAGCGGGACGCCCTCGGACGTTCGGTGGGACGCGCTCGTCGGCGCCGTGTACGGGTTTACCGGATACACCTGGTTCGTCTATTCCATCGAGGCCGCCAGCGCCGATCTCGCGCCGCTCCTCTTCTCCGTAGGCGGGGATTACTCCGCACCGAAGACGGCGCTCTACGCCGCGGCCGCGTCGGCGAACCGCGAGCTCGCCGAGCTCGGTAAATCGCTCGCGCTCCTCGAGAGCACGGACGTGCGCTACGTCACCTCGACGCCCATCCTCGCGCCCGCGAGCCTCGCGACCTTCTCGCCGGGCGCGGGCGGTGATCGCTACTTGAGCGGCGTGGCGCTCGGCGGCGGCGCCGACGCGCTGATCGGGATCTTCAGGGATGACTGCGGCGAGCGCTACGTCATGGTGCAGAACCAGGCGCACGCGAACGGGATCGGGCCCAACCGGAGCGCCAACACGCAGCGCTTCACGCTGAGCTTCGATTTTTCATCCTCCGCGGACCCGACGCTCGATCGACGGTCGGTGCTCGCGCTCGACCCGAGCTCGGGCGTGATCGCGCGGCGACCGCTCACCGCGACCGGCGCCGCGACCGCCCGGCTCGAGCTCGACTTGGAGGCCGGCGCGCTGCTGTTCTTCAAGTATGCAAACGCGCGACCGTTCGTGCGTCAGCCCTGAACGCGGCGCTGCGGCGTCCGGGTCGAGGCGAAGAGACTTCCTCGAAGGACGCGCGCCTCGCCGCGCGGTTCGCTCGCTCGCCACCCGGGCCCAGCATCTCATCGATCTCACCGGGATCACGCGGTAAGCCGCTGTCCCTGTCGACCACCGGCCGACCGGGAGGCTGCCGGTCTCGACTCGCCGCGTCAGAGGAGCCGGCGTCCAGAGCCTTGCGCGGGCTCCGTCATCGCGGGAGATTCCGCGCCATGCAGACGCGACCTCAGGAGAACGGCCTCCCCGCAACGCTCATCGCCGAAAACTGGATCGGCGGTGAAGCGCGCAGAGCGAAGGGCGAGCTCTTCGAACGGCGAAGCTCGTCGAACCGCGACGATCTGGTGACCGTCGCGCCGATCAGCGCCGCCGCCGAGGTGCGCGAGGCCTGCGAGAAGGCGCGACCCGCGCAGCAAGCGTGGGCGCGCACGCCCGCGCCACAGCGCGCGCAGGTGCTGACGCGCCTGGCGCGCCTCTTGGTCGAGCAGAAGGAGCCGCTATCCCGCTTCGTGTCACGCGAGATGGGCAAGCCGCTCCGCGAGGCGCGCGGCAGCGTGCAGGAGGCGATCGACACCGCGGAGTTCTTTCAGAGCGAAGGCCGGCGACTCTACGGGCAGACGGTGCCGAGCGAGCTCAACGACAAGGAGCTCTTCACGTATCGCCGGCCGATCGGCGTAGTCGGCGTGGTCACCGCAGGCAACTTCCCGATCGCGGTGCCCAGCTGGAAGATCATCCCGGCGCTGCTCACCGGCAACGCGGTGGTGTGGAAGCCGTCGGACGACGCGCCGGGCACCGCGGCGATCTTCACCGACCTGTGGGCGCGCGCCGGGTTGCCGCCGGGCGTGCTGTCGCTGGTTCACGGTGGCGGTGGCGGCGGCGCCGGCGAATTCCTCGTCGACCAGGTCGACGCCGGGCTCCTCGACAAGGTGAGCTTCACCGGCTCCACCGCGGTCGGACGCAAGATCGGGGAGATCTGCGGGCGGAACCTCCAGGTTCCGTCGCTCGAGCTCGGAGGAAAGAACCCGCTGGTCATCCTCGCGGACGCGGACCTCGAGCTCGCGGTCGAGGGCGCGCTCTGGGCGAGCTTCGGCACCGCCGGTCAGCGCTGCACCAGCGCCGGCAACATCATCGTCGATCGCCGCGTGTTGCCGATGGTGCGCGAGCAGCTCGTGCAGCGCGCTCGCTCGCTCAAGATCGGCGACCCTCTCGATGAGAGCGTGGACTATGGCCCGTTCATCAACGCGCGCTTCCTCGAGAAGTGGATCGCGCAGCGCGCCATCGGGCTGGAAGACGGCGCCGAGCTCCTGCTCGACGGCAAGCGCGTCATCCCGGGCGAGGAGCCGCACGGGTTCAGCGGCGACGCGAAGCGAGGCCTCTACGCGACGCCGCGCATCTTCGACCGGGTCAAGATGAGCATGCGAATCGCGCAGGAGGAGTGCTTCGGCCCCACCGTGAATCTGGTCGAGGTCGACGGGCTCGACGAGGCCATCGCCGCGGCGAACGGCACGCCCTACGGCCTCTCTTCTGCCATCTACACGCGCGACGCGAAGGCGATGCTGCGCTTCAAGGAGGAGATCCGGGCTGGGATGACCAGCGTCAACAACTCGACCACGGGAGCCGAAGCGCACCTCCCGTTCGGCGGCAACGGCTGGAGCGGCAACGGCACGCGCGAGAGCGGAATCTGGGTCATCGACGCCTACACCCGCTGGCAGGCCGTCAACGTGGATCTCGCGGGCAAGCTCCAGAAGGCGCAGATCGACCTCGTGGATCGGGAGCCGCCCGAGCCTCTCGACTGGTCTGCGCTCCTCTCGAACTAGGTTCGCCAGGAGCGCCCGGCCCGCCCAGCGCGGTCCGGCCCGTTTCAGATGTGAAGCGCACAACTGAAACGCCGAGCCGCGCTGCGTCACGCATCCGGCGTGATCCCGAGAACTTACGGCCGGTCGGCCGATGGCACGGTAACTGCACCAGGCCCTGCCGTGGGAGTGTTCGACGACAGCTCGGATCGCGGCAGCCAGCCGGATCTCTCGGTGGAACCCAGCGCGACCGCGCCGCGCGAGCCGAGCCGCTCGAGCGGCGCGAGCGGCCCGCCGTCGCTCCGGCCGCGCCGTAAGATCCTCCTCGCGGATCGCGCCCACGGGCTGCGCGAGCAGCTCGCGCCGGTGCTGCGCCGCCTCGGCGCCGAGATCGTGGAGGCGACCAGCGGGGAGCAGGCCGAGAAGCTGGCCCGCTCGCAGGAGCCGTTCGATCTGGTCATCACCAACGCGCAGCTGACTTCCCTCAGCGGGCTGCAGGTGCTCGCGCGAGCGCGCGTCCACGGCGTCCCCTCGCCCTTCATCGTGGTGGCCTCGCTCCACGACACCCTGCTCCGCGTGTTCGTGAGCGAGGCGACCGGCGCGGTCTTGTCGAGTCGCGTGGTCGACCTCGAGAACCTCGCCGAGCTCGCCAGCGGCCTCATGAAGCGCGAGCCCGCGACGAGCTGACCGCGCGGGCTCGCGCCGGACCGACATCCACTGACCCCGTTCGACGCCCTGGTCGCGGGGAGGTACCATGGCTCCGAATGGAGCCGAAGACGCAGGTCGAGATCCAGCTCGGCCACATGTGCAACAACCGTTGCGTCTTTTGCGTCAGCGGACAACAGACGGAGTTCGGGCGGGCGCGCCCGTTGCCCGTCGAGCCGCTCCTCGACCGCATCACCGAGGCCTTCGGGCGCGGGCACCGTAAGCTGACCATCCTCGGCGGCGAACCCACCCTGCAGCCCGGCTTCAAGGAGGTCGTGAGCCACGCGGTGAAGCTCGGCTTCGAGGAGATCGTGCTCTTCACGAACGGGGTGAAGACCGCGCGCGGGAGCTTCATCGACGAGGTGCTCGACCTGGGCGGGAAGTTCACTTGGCGCATCTCGATCCAGGGGGCAAATGAGCTGGCCCACGAGAGGACCACGCGCCGGCCCGGTTCCTTCGCTCGGATCGTCGCCTCGCTCGAGAACCTGCACGCGCGAAGCCAGCGGATCACCGTGAACCTGTGCGTGGTGCGGTCGAACTTCGAGTCGGTGGAGGAGTTCCCCGAGCTCCTCGCTCGATATGGGGTGAGGCAGCTGCACCTCGACATGGTGCGCCCGGCCGACGCCGGCGAGCGCTCTGCAGAGGAGTTTGCCGCGATGCTCCCGCGCTACAGCGATCTGGCCGGTCCGCTCCGGCGCATGGTGGCGGGGTTCCCCGACGATTTCGACGTGAACATCGGCAATCTGCCCTATTGCATCGTGCCGGAGCTCTCGCACGTCATCCACCATGACGGCGAGGAGACCGACACCATCGCCGTCGATGGCGAGAGCTCGCTCAGCCGGCCGTGGAACAAGTACCTGGTCAAGCGGCGCGACAAGCTCAAGCCGGAGAGCTGCGCCGCGTGCGTGTTCGAACCGCACTGCAGCGGGGTGTTCGAGAAGTACGTGGAGCTCTACGGCACGAGCGAGCTCGTCCCCATCACGCCGGCGCGACTGCGCGAGGTGGATCCCGGGCTCCGTCATCTCGCGCTGCACCTCACGCCCGTCGTCCGACGGCTCGACGGGTGGACGCCCCCCGCGCCGTTCACGTCGGCGCACGCCGCCGTGGAGCGCGGCGCCGACGCGCGCGTGACCCTCGCGGCCGGCGACCAGGTGCTCACCGTGCGGCTCTCGTCCCCCGGCGACGGCGCGGGGAGCTTCGATTTGTTCAGCGTGCACATCGAAGCGCTGCCGCAGGACCGAGCGCTCGCGCTCGAGGGGCTCCGGGTGCTGTGGGCCCGGCTCTGCGAGGAGGGGCACCGCGTGCTGCACCCGCTCGGCCCGGACGCCATCGCAGGCGGCGCGACGCGGAGCATCGCCGCGCGCCTTGCGCGACTGCGCCACCGCTCGCCGTTCGGGTCGCTCGAGTGGACGGGCGTACGAGTTCGCGCGGGTGGAACGCGCGCCGAGCTCGAGCTGCGCGGCCCCGAGGGCGAGCGGGCTGCGGTGTGGCTCGCCGACGAGGGCGGACGCGCGCGCGGCGGCTATCGAGTGGACGGCGACGCTCCTTCGCCCGCGGTCGCCGAGGGGCTCCGCTCGCTCATGACCGCGCTCAGACCCGAAGCGCGTTGAGTCAGGGCGACGCTGACGGCTCGCCCATCGGGATGGGGAGCGGCGGCGGCAAGGACGCGGGCTCGGGCGCGGCGTCGGCGGGGCCGCTCGCGGCGCTCGCGTCGACGCGGGCGGCGCCGGCTGCCGCGTCGCTTCGCGCTGCGTCACTCGAGGCCGCGTCGCGCAGCTCGGCGTCGCGCGCGCCCGCGTCCCGAGGTGGCGCGCCTGCGGAAGCCGCCCCGGCGGCGGAAGGCGTGGCGCGCCGCCCCGGCGTCGGGTCCGGCGCGGACCGGCCCGACCCGGCGTGACGCGACGCCTCGACGCCGGCGTCGGTCGAGGGGAGGCCGGCGCGCTGCTCCTGCGGCTCGAGCTCGGTGAGCACCAGGAGCCCGCCGGCCAGGCCAACGACGAGCGCGCCCGCCGCCACCAGCCACACCTTCCCGCGGGAAGTGGGCGGCCGCGAGCGAGCCGGCGCGGCCGTGGCGCGCTCGAGCGTCTCGGCGACCACGGTCGGTGCGTCCGGCTTGGCCGGGCGCGCGTCCTCCGCCGGCGCGACCAGAGACGGCGCTACCTCCGAGAGCGTGTCGATGGCGTCGCGAGCGTCCCCGCCGAGCGCGTCGCGGAGCGCGTCGCTCAGCTCGCGCGCCGACTGAAAACGAAGCGCCGGATCGCGCGCCACCGCCCTCCTCCACCACGCATCGAACCCCGGCGGCACGACGGCGACCTCGGAGGGCACCGGGATGTCGCGGATGCAGATGGCGAGCACGAGGTCGCCGAGCGCCGTGCTGTCGAAGGGTCGCGCGCCGGTCAGGCACTCATACGCGATCACTCCGAGCGCCCAGAGATCGGAGCGGTGGTCGACCTCCTTGTTGCCTTGGGCCTGCTCAGGGCTCATGTAGAACGGCGTCCCGAGCAGCGAGCCGGTGCGCGTCATGTTCGAGCCGTCCATCTTCCCGGCGTCGATCTTCGCGACGCCGAAATCGAGGACCTTTGCGATCTCGGCGTCCTCGTTTCGAACCAGGAACACGTTCTCCGGCTTGAGATCGCGGTGGACGACCCCCGCGTCGTGGGCTCGACCCACCGCGCGCGCCACGTGGGTGATGATGCGGGACGTCTCCGCCGGAGAGAGACGCCCGACGCGCTTGAGACGCGTCGCGAGCGACTCGCCCTCGAGGAGCTCCATCACCATGAACGGAGCGCCCTCGTCCACGCCGTAGTCCAGGATCTGCACGACGTGCGGGCTGCGAAGCGCAGCGGCCGCCTGCGCCTCGCGGTTGAAGCGCGCGATGGCGTCGTCGTCGTTGGCGATCTCCGGGTCGAGCAGCTTCACGGCCACCGGCGCGCAGAGCACCAGGTGTTCGGCGCGCCAGATGGACCCCATGCCCCCGCCCCCGAGCTGGTGCTCGAGGCGGTAACGGCCGGCGAGCACGCGCCCTACGAGGCTGGGATCATCCGCCATCGACGACGAGACCCACGATAGCGCGGCGCGGCGAGCGGGGCGAAGTCACAGACGCTCGGAGAGCTCCGCGATCGCCTCGACGGTCGAGGCATCCGACAAGAGGAGCGGGAGCCGAACGCTGTCGATGTCGAGCGCCTCGAGTCGCTCGAGGCTCTCTTCCTGCACCCGCTCGCGGATGCTGCGTCGAACGCCGCACGCGAGCGCCTCGTCACCGGGCAGCGCGCGATCGAGGTCTCGTGGCGCGAGCAGGACGGTGCGCTCAGCGTGGCTGAACAGCGGCTCGAGCACGCAGTTGATGACCAGCTTGGCGATGGGCAGCCGGAGCTCCCCCCGCAGCACGTCGAAGAGCTCGAGCGTCTCGTTGGTCGGCATGTCCTCGGGCAGCGTGACGACCACGACGCCGCTCTCGGCGGGATCCTGGAACATCGTCCAGGCGCGCTCGGCGTCGCGCCGCAAGATGCCGGGGGGCACGATCTCGACGATGACCTTGGGGACGCGCAGCATGTCGAGCCCGTGACCGGTGGCCGGCGCGTCGAAGAGGACGACGTCGAACCGTCGCGAGCCGTCGCTCGCGGTCTCCGTCGCGTGATACCAGGCCTTGCCGAGCACCGCCCACTCCTCGAGCCCGGGTACGGCCTTGAAGAAGCTCCGCACGTAGCGGTTGTCGAAGACGGCGTTATAGACGACCTTGCTCTTGAGGATCATCTCGCCGTACTCGCTCATGGCGACCTCCGGCGTGATCCGCACCGCGTGGATGCGCTCGGCGATGGGGCGAATCTCGGTGTCGAGCGGCGGCTTGCCAAACATCGACGAGATGCGCTCCTTGCGATCGGTGGCCGCGATGAGCACGCGGCGCCCCTGCTTGGCGAGCTTGCGCGCGAGCGCCGCGGTCACGGTCGTCTTGCCCACGCCACCCTTGCCGGTGACGAACAAGAAGCGGCGCTGTTCGAGGCGGGTCATCTCGGTCGAGGCGCTTCATAGCACGCTCCTACGAGGGGCTGGCACGCGTGGAGCGCGCGATCTAAGCCTCGAGGCATGACGACCAAGCCCTGCCCGGTTCGGCTGGCCGCGACCCTGGCGCTCCTCGGCGCGCTGCCTCTGTCGGGCTGCGACCGCTCCGAGGCGCCCGCCAGCGGGCGGGCGTCGTCCGCGACGCCGTCCGCGTCGGTCGCCCCAGCGCCCGCTCGAGCCGCGGAGCGCTTCGTCGGCCACGCCCCGCCGAGCGGCCCGCTCCTGCCCATCCAGGCAGGTAAGGGCGTCGGCCCCATCTTCCTCGGCGCGACCATCCCGACCATCGAGCGACACATGCAGCTCCCGTGCGAGCTCGAGTCCGCCGACCAGTGCCGGTATATTGGCCGAGGCGTGGACTTCTTCCTGAAGGACGGCGCGCTCGAGCGCGTCCACGTCCAGCGGATGGACCGACCCGCCGGCAAGGATGCGGCCGGGCGGGAGCGCCACTACGGCATCTTCCACGGCGCCATCCCACCCGATCTCAAGCTCGGGATGCTGCCCTGGGCGATCCATGAGCACCTCGGCGAACCGAAGCGGGTCGAGCGGCTCACGGAGAAGAACCCGAACGGCACCGTCTACGTCGAGCACTACGAGGGGATGGAGCTCGAATTCGACGAGCTCGGACCCGGGCGCGTGGTGCTCGGCGGCGTGTGGATCCCCGCGCGCCCGGCGCGCTGAGCGTCAGCGCCGGACGCGCCGGCGCTCCTGGATCATGTGCTGGGTGATCGCGCGCTGCGCCTCGGCCGGCTCGACCAAGGTCCAGACGTCATGCTCCTGCCGATCCCCGGCGGACTCGAGCAGGATGTCGGCCGCGCGCTCCGGCGAGATGCCGTCGAAGTGTCTCCCGGGGAGCTCGACCACCGCGCTCCGCACGCGGAGCCCCTCGGTGGTGGCGAGCATCCGCTCGATCACGACCCGAAACACCCGCTCGTTGAACTCGCCCGGTGCGCCCACACCGAACAGCACGATCTTGTCGAACGGCAGCTTGGGTCGGCCCGGGACCAAGAGCACCTCGCCGACCGCGCCGGTCGCGAACCCCGACTCGAGGAGCGCGGAGACGCGACCGCCGAGACGCCAGTCGGCGAGCCCCGCGACGCCGTGCGGCGGGCGATCGAGCGTGGAGAGGTTGGCGAGCAAGACCTCGGTGCCGGTGAGATCCAGCCGGCGCAGCTGCGGCAGCGAGAAGCGTAGATCCACGGCTACAGATCCGTGTCAGCGCGGCCGCAGTCGTCGGCGATCCGATCGAGCACGCCGTTGACGAAGGCGCCGCTCTCCTCGGTGCCGAAGCGTTTGGCCAGTTCGACCGCCTCGTCGAGGATTACCGCGCGCGGCACCTCGAGGCTGTGCTCGAGCTCCCACGCGCCGAGCCTGAGCAGGTTGCGGTCTACCCGCGTCATCCGCTCGAGGCGCCAGTTGCGGCTCGCCGCGCGGATCCGCTCGTCGGTCGCGCCGAGCGCGCCCCACACGCCCCGCACGATGCTGTCGGCGTAGGCGCGACCCTCGGCGTCGCCCGGGAGCTCGCGCCAATACTCGCGGATCGACTCCTCGATGGGCGCGCCGCTCGCCTCGACGGCGTAGAGCATCTGGAGCGCAGCTTCGCGTGCGTTGGTACGAGCGCCCATGGGAGGGCGCGGATCGTGGCGGCGTTCGGCGTGCGGCGCAAGTCACCGCGCCGGGGCGGCTGCATCCGGCTCCGCCGCCCCGGCGTCCGCGCTCGCGGACACGAGGTTCAGCGGTAGGGCGAGATCGACGCAGCCGCCCTCCGGCGGGGGCAGCCGGAGCCCGACGAACAAATCGCGCACGCACTCGAGGAGCTCGGCGTCGTCGAGCTTACCGGCGATCTGGCGCGTCGCGCACACCGCGCCGTCGGCGGTGATCTGCAGCCCCACCACGATGCGCCCGGTGAGCGCGCGATCACGGCGGAGCGCCGCGTCGTAGCACCGGCGCGCGTCGAGGGCGCGCACACGGACCGCCTCCACCAGCGCGGGCGTTGGCTCGCCCTCGCAGTCCGCGCTGCAGCCGGTGGGCGTCGCGACCGTCAGCCCTTCGTCCGAGGGCTCGATGGGAGCCGCGCTCGAGACCAGGGGAGGAGGGCGGTCCGGCGCGGCCGGCGTCGCGGCGCGCTCCCCGCTGCACGCGGCGAGCGCGGCGACCGCGGCGACCGCGACGCAGGCGACGCGGAGCCTCGCGGTCACGGGCGGGTCGGCAGGTCGCGGAGGAGCGACACCATCTCGATGGCGGTCAGCGCCGCGTCGAACCCCTTGTTTCCGGCCTTGGTCCCGGCGCGCTCGACCGCCTGCTCGATGCTGTCGGTCGTGAGCACGCCGAACGCGATGGGCACCCCGGTCTCGAGGCTCACCGCCGCGACCCCCTTGGCCACCTCGCCCGCGACGTGATCGAAGTGTGGGGTCGCGCCGCGAATCACCGCGCCGACCGCGACGATGGCGTCGACCGCGCCGCTCCCGGCGAGGCGCGAGCACACGAGCGGGATCTCCCAAGCGCCGGGCACGCGCACCACGCTGATGCGCTCGGCGCTCGCGCCGTGACGAAGGAGGGCGTCGAGCGCACCGTCGACCAAGTGCTCGACGATGAAGCCGTTGAAGCGCGAGGCCACGATCGCGTAGCGGGCGCCCTCCGCCGAGACGAGCGAGCCGGCGAACGAGCGCGGAGTCGAGCTATGAGGCATGTGGCGCGAGTCTACTTCACGCTCGAGCGGGGTTCACGCGAACCGGCCAGGCGCCGCGCACTTATGGAAGTGACGCGCCGAGCGGCACGCTCTCGACCACCTCGAGCCCGTAGCCGTGGATCCCGGCGATCTTGCGCGGATTGCCGGTGAGGAGGCGGATCTGGCTGAGGCCGAGCTCGCGGAGCACCTGCGCGCCGAGGCCGTACTCTCGGAGCGTGCCGCCGTGCGCCCGCGTCAGCGCCGGCTGTTCGGAGGCGACCGGCGAGCTCTTGGGAGCGCGTCGGGCGAGCGCCTTGAGCTCGCTCGCGAGGTCGCCCCGTGGCGGCAGGTAGACGACGACGCCGCGACCCTCGCGTTCGATGGCGTCGATCGCCTCGCGGAGGTTCCGGCCACCGTCATCGGCGGTGGAGCTGAAGGTGTCGGCGAGGGTGGAGCCGCTGTGCATGCGGCACAGGGTCGGCACCGCGGCGTCGAGCTGCCCCTTCACCAACGCGAGGAACTGGCGCTCCTCGACGTTCGCCTCGTACACGATCGCGCGCCAGGTGGTGCCGGTGCGATCGAGCGTGATGTCGCTCTCCTCGACGCGCCGAACCAGCCGCTCGGTCTGGAGCCGATACGCGATGAGATCGGCGATGGTGACGATCGCGAGGTCGTGCTCGCGCGCGAACACCTCGAGGTCGCTCATGCGCGCCATGCTGCCGTCGTCGTTCATGATCTCGCAGATCACCCCGGCGGGCACGAGCCCGGCGAGCCGCGCGAGATCGACCGAGCCCTCCGTCTGGCCGGCGCGTACCAGCACGCCGCCTCGCCGCGCCTTCAGCGGGAACAGGTGACCGGGCGTGACGATGTCGCTCGGCGACGAGTTCGGATCGATGGCGACCTTCACCGTGTGTGAGCGATCGGCGGCGCTGATGCCGGTGGTCACACCCTCGCGCGCCTCGATGCTCACCGTGAAGGCGGTGCCGAGCGGTGGGCCGGAGCGACGCGGCGCGGTCATCATGGGAAGCTCGAGGCGCTCCACCTGCTGCTCGGTGAGCGTCACGCAGATGAGCCCGCGGCCATACTTCGCCATGAAGTTGATGGCCTCGGGCGTGATGTGCTCGGCCGCGAGGGTCAGATCTCCCTCGTTCTCGCGATCTTCGTCGTCCACCAAGATCACCATCTTGCCGGCGCGGATCGCGTCGATGACGGCCTGCATGCGCTCGAGCAGCGCCGGCTGGATGTCGAGGGGGCGGGTGGAGTGGCTCGGGGGGGCTTCGTCGCGCATGATGCTCTCGTCTCGGCGTCGGGAGGCTACCTCAGCCCGGCGCGCGCGAGCGCGCCCGCGAGCCCGCCGCCCGAGTCGGCTTCGCTCGTCTCGAGCTGCCGCGCGACGTAGCGCGCGAGCACGTCGACCTCGAGGTTGAGCTCGCGCCCGGGGGCGAGCCCGCCCAAAGTGGTGATTTTCTGCGTGTGCGGGATGAGCATGAGCTCGAACTCGTCGCCGAAGACGGCGTTCACCGTGAGTGAGACGCCGTCGAGCGCGACCGAGCCCTTCGCGGCGATGAAGCGCGCGAGCTCGCGCGGCGCAGCGATCCGGACGCGCAGCGCCTCGCCGGCGGGGGCGACCGCGGTCACGCGCGCCACGCCGTCGACGTGCCCGCTCACGAGGTGCCCGCCGATGCGGTCGCCGACCCGGAGCGACCGCTCGAGGTTCACCGCGCTGCCGGGGGGAAGCCGGCCGAGGGTCGTCTTGTCGACCGTCTCGAGCGAGACGTCCGCGTCGAAGCTCCCCGCGCCGCCGGCCGCGACGGTCAGGCAGACCCCGTTCACGGCGATCGACTCGCCGAGCTCGAGCGCGTCGAGGTCCGCGGCGAGCTCGACGCGGTAACCCGGGCCGCGACGCGCGCGGCTCCTGAGCGTGCCGGTCCCGACCACCAGACCCGTGAACATGCGCCCCACCTAGCGCAATCGGCGCCGCGAGCCCACCTGGCTTGCCGGAGCCCGAAAAACCCGGCAGCCTGCCCTCATCGCTCGGAGCATGGCGACCCGACTTCGCTTCCTGCTGGGCTCCGCCGTCGCGGCCGGCGGCGCGGCGCGGCTGCTCGTCGCGTGCGGGCCGAGCATGCAGTCGATCTACGAGGGCAACGTGCGCTTCGAGCACTGCTACCGGCTCGATCTCGACACGAACATCTCGCCGACGCACCGGCGGGCGTGCTGGGCGGAGTGGAGGCAGATCTACACCTACGGTCAGAGCGGCGACCGCATCGACTACGCCAACCGGCGGCTCGGCGCGCTCGCGTCGGGCGACGTGTCACGGCCGCTGCTCGCGCTCGACGCGGGCCCGACGGCGAGCGTCGCGGCGGCCGAGTCGCCGCTCCCGGCGAACCTGCACGTCTCGCCGCCCTCCACGGTGAAGCCGGTGAGCCCCGCGTCACGCGACGCCGGGGAGGAGCCGCGCGACGCCGGGGAGGAGCCGCGCGACGCCGGGCCGCCCCTGCCTCCCGCGGCCGACTGCACGCGCGCTTGCCAGGCCGAGTGGGCGGTGTGCGGGGCGCCCTGCCGGGCGACCGGCGAGGGAGACGCCGCCCAAGCGCCGTCAAAATCCTGCAAGAGATGCGATGCGGACTACAAGAAGTGCGTGCGGCGTTGTCTGACGTAGGTGTCTGTCGCACCCCCTGATTAGTTGACGCGCCCCCGAGAGCGGCGCTAACGGGCAGGTATCCTGATGCCGCCAAGTCCAGCTCTGGACACGATCACTTCCGGCGCTTCCGCGCTGGCAACCCCCTTGCCTCGCGTCCTTCGGCCTCAGCGCGCGGTCCCCTCGGACGCGGTCCGCCCGACTCGCGCCGAGGTGAACCTCGCCAACCTGCGCCACAACCTCCGCGTGCTCCAGCGCGTGGCGGGCGGCGCCGAGGTGTGGAGCGTGCTCAAGGCGGACGGCTACGGGCACGGGTCGAAGGCGGTCGCGCGCACGCTCGAGCGCGCGGGCGTGAGCGGCGTGTGCGTGGCGCTGCTCGAGGAGGCCATCGAGCTGCGCGACGCGGGGATCCGCTGCCCGATCCTGGTGATGGGCGGCTACTACGAGCGCGCGTGGGGCGAGGTGCTCCGCCACCGGCTCACGCCGGTGATCTTCGACGCGGGCCAGATCGAGGCGTTCGCGGAGGAGGTGCGCTACTCGGGCTCGGAGCCGCTGCCGGTGCACCTGAAGGTGGACACCGGGATGGCGCGCCTCGGCGCGCTGCCGCGCGAGGTGCCCGCGCTCGCGGCGGCCCTCCGCCGTCACCCGGAGCTCGTGCTCGACGGCGTGATGACCCATTTCGCCGGCGCCGACTCGGGCGAGCCGTCGTCCGTGGAGCACCAGCTCGAGCTCTTCCACGGGGCGCTCGCCGTGCTCGCCTCGGCGGGCCTCGAGCCGCGGCTCCGCCACGCAGCGAACAGCGCCGCGCTGCTCTCGAGCGAGCGCGCGCGGCTCGACATGGCGCGCCCCGGCGTGGCCCTCTTCGGGGTCGATCCGCGCCCGGAGGGCACCCGCGAGCTCCGCCCGGTCATGCGGGTTCAGAGCCAGATCATCGCGCTGCGTGAGCTCGCGCCCGGCGAGAGCGTGGGCTACGGCTCGACCTGGACGGCGCGGCGGCCGAGCCGCATCGCCACCGTCCCCATGGGCTACGCGGACGGCCTCGACCGCGCGCTCTCGAACCGCGGCGCGATGCTCGTGCGCGGCCGGCGCGCGCCCATCGCCGGAGTCGTCAGCATGGACATGACCATGCTCGACGTCACCGACGTCGAAGGGGCCCGGGCCGGAGACGAAGCCGTGGTGCTCGGCGCGCAGAAGGGGCCGCTCGGCGAGGACGAGATCAGCGCGCACGAGCTCGCTCGGACGCTCGGCACCATCCCGTGGGAGGTGCTGACCAGCGTGTCGCGCCGGGTGCCGCGGTTCTATCGAGAGCCGTAGGTTCTCGCGGCGAGGACTACTCGGCGAGCATCAGCCGGCGCTCGTCGAGCACGCTCGAGACCGCGCGCACCCGCTCGTCGGCGCGAACCGTCGCGATGAGCCCGGACATCGCCGCGAGGTACGCCTCGCGCTCGAGCTCGCCGCGCAGGAGCTGCACGCGCAGGAAGACGCCCGCGGTCTGGACCACGTCGCACAGGCAATAGTCCCGAACTTCCTGAAGTTTTCCGGCGTGGACCAGCGGCCCGACGTCCTTGCCGTCCACCCCGACCTTGCCCGGAAGCCCGCAGAGCTTGGCGACGATGTCCAGCTTGCTCGGCTTGGCGGCGCCAAAATCAGCAATATAATCCATCAGATCGAGGTGGCCGTCGGGCGAGAACCGATAGCGCACGTCGCGCGAGCGGTAGTAGTGCCGAAACGGGACCCCGTGGCGCAGGCAGCGCGCCGCGATCACCGGAAGATCGAACCCGCGCCCGTTCCAGGACACCAGATCCGGGCGGTTCCGGTCGAGGAAGCTCGCGAAATCAGACAAGATCCCGGCCTCGCTCTTGCCCTCGCCGATGACCCCGAGCCGGCGCACCGCGTACTGTTCGTCGAGCCAGAGGACACCGATGACGACCACCGCGTGGTGCGGAGGCGCCGGCAGGCGCTCGGCCTCGCTCGACTCTGCGATGGGCAGCTCCGCGTCGAGGATGGTCTCGATGTCGAGCACCAGATACGTCTTGTTCACGGGCCTCGAGCATCACCCCCGCGACGAGGGGTGGTCAATCGGCCCGGGAGGCGGGCTTTTTCCCCGCTGTTTACCGATACTTGACAGAGAGTCAGCGCCGTGGTGACCTGATCAGCGGGTTTCCGGGGGAGCCCTCGTCGGCTCCACCCCAATAGACGTTCCTCTCACCGGGATGGACAGCGTGGGCGCATCACGACGACAAGCGAGACTCGCTGGAGTCGCTGGCGCGCCCCTGTCGCCGAGCGCATGGCGCAAAATACTCTTGTTATCAACTGTGACATACGTGAGACCCGCGTCGCCCTGATCGAGGGCGGGGTCATCGCCGAGCTGTTCATCGAGCGTGCCGCGGCGCGCGGCACCGTCGGGAACATCGTTCTCGGCAGGGTGACGCGCGTGCTCCCCGGCATGCAGGCGGCGTTCATCGACGTCGGGATGGAGCGCGCGGCGTTCCTCCACGTCGAGGATCTCATCCGCCCGAAGGACTTCGAGGCGTACCTGCACGGCGACGCGCGCGACGCGGACGAGCCGAGCATGCGCGGCGAGGGCGGGCGACGGCGCAACTGGCGACTCGAGCCCGACGAAGACGACGACGACGAGCACGCCGGGTCGCACGCCGAGCACGCCGAGGCGCAGGACGGGCACGCCGAGCACGCCGAGGCGCAGGACGGGCACGACGAGCACGACGAGCACGCCGAGGCGCAGGACGGGCACGACGAGCACGACGAGTCGCACGACTCGGACGAGGGCGCGCGGGAGCCCGCGGAGGCGGCGGCCGCGCACGACGACGCTCACGACGACGCGCCGGACGAGGCCCCGGCTGACGACTCCCTCGACGACGCCGAGAGCGAGGCGGGTCCGGACGATGAGCCCGCGGCAGCGAGTGACGCGGAGCCCGAAGCGGCGCAAGCCGACGCCGCCGACGTGACGGGCGAGGCGGGTGAGCTTCAGCGCACGGCGCGGGACGCGAACGCGCCCGCCGAGGGCGCCGAGAGTCGTCGGCGACGGCGCGGGCGGCGCAAGCGCGGCAAGGGCGCCGCCGCCGAGCGCGCCGACGACCGTGCGCCGGCCAAGCCCCACGCCGACCGGGCGAACGATCGGAGCAACGGCGGCAAGGGCAACGGCAAGGCAGCGCAGCCGGCGACCAGCCGCGTGTCACGCTCGGTGCCGATCACCGAGGTCGTGAAAGAGGGCGATGAGGTCATCGTCCAGATCTCGAAGGAGCCGATCGGCACCAAGGGCGCGCGCGTCACCAGCCACGTCTCACTGCCGGGCCGCTACGTCGTCTACTTGCCGACGGTCGATCACGCCGGAATCTCGAAGCGCATCGGCTCCTCGCGCGAGCGGCAGCGACTCCGCGCGGTGATGGATACGCTCAAGCCGCCGGTAGGCGGCCTCATCGTCCGCACGGTCGCCGAGGGGCTCACCAAGGGCGCGCTGAAGGCGGACGTCGGCTACTTGATGCGGCTCTGGGCGGAGGTCGCGCGCAAGCGCGAGGGCGCAAAGGCTCCCACCATCCTCTCGAGCGAGCTCGACCTGGTGCTGAAGACGGCGCGTGACCTCTTCACCGACGACATCCACAAGATCGTCATCGACGACAAGGATCAGTACGCTCGCCTGGTCCGCTTCGTCGAGATGTTCCTCCCGGAGCGGGTGAAGGACATCGAGCTCTACACCGGCGCCGAGCCCATCTTCGACGCCTACGGCATCGAAGACGAGATCGGGCGCGCGCTCGGCCGCAAAGTCCCGCTCGCGAGCGGTGGCTACCTCATCATCGACCAGGCCGAGGCGCTGACCGCCGTCGACGTGAACACGGGGCGGTACGTCGGCAAGGGCAGCAAGGACCTGGAAGAGACGGCCCTCAAGACCAACCTCGAGGCGGTCCAAGAGATCGCCTATCAGCTCCGGTTCCGCAACATCGGTGGGCTCGTGATCCTCGATCTCATCGACATGGAAAACGCCAATAACCGCGAGAAGGTTTGGCGCGCGCTCGTGCAGCGGCTCAGCAAGGACAAGGCCAAGACCACTCTCAACCGCATCAGCGAGCTTGGGCTCATCGAGATGACGCGCAAGCGCACCCGCGAGAGCCTCATGCGGGTGATGCACGAGCCCTGCTTCTATTGCGACGGCACCGGCCAAATCCAGTCGCGGACCACCATCGCGTACGAGATCTTGCGGCAGATCCGCCGGGAGCGGCAGTCGCTGCCCGGGTACGTCGTGCTCGTGAACGCGCACCCGGCGGTGGTCGACCTCATGAACGGCGAAGAGAAGGACGCGGTCGTCGAGGCCGAGCGCCGCTACATGCGACGCATCGAGCTCGTGCCGCGCCGCGAGTACCACATCGAGCAGTTCGATCTCCAAGGGAAGTAGCCGAAGATGAGCCGCAAGGACGAGCGGGTGACGATCAACAAGGAGTTCGACTCCTTCGATCAGTTCATCTCCGAGTACGTCACGAACGTCTCGGCGTCCGGCGCCTTCATCAAGTCGAAGAACCCGCTGCCGGTGGGCACCGAGGTGAACCTCCATTTCACCGTGGTGATGGATGACATCGAGTCCATCGACGGCGTAGGCGTGGTGGTGCGGGTCGAGTCGGATCCACCGGGGATGGGCGTGGTGTTCCGCGAGCTCTCGAGCTACTCGTCGGAGCTCTTGAGCCGCCTGTTGACCCGCGAGCGAGAGGGCTGAGCCGGCGCCGAGCCAGCTTTGCGCGGCTCGCCGGGCGCGCGAAATCGACGCGGGTGCTGCGCATCCGAGCAGGGGTGTTCGAGGGGAGGGTCGGCCCGGCGCGGAATCGACGTTGCCCGAAGGGGGTGAGCGGAGCTAGAACACGCGCCCCATGTACCTCGCCAAGACCAAGACCCCGCGCAAGACGGACCGCGGTCGCTCGAACCGACTCAAGGCGGCGCTCAAGGCCAAGAACAAGAACCGTCACAAGCGCCTGAAGAAGTACAAGGCGAAGTGAGCCGCCGGTCGCGAGCGCGGCGCCTCGACTCGTATTCTTGAGGCCGCGTGGAGCGCGCCGGGGCGCGGCGCCCGAGGAGGAACCGGCGCGCGAACGAGCGCGGCGCGCGCAGCGGTCGTTGAAGAACGACGGCGGCGCGTCGCTCAAGAAACGTCTTCATCGGCGCGCGACGGACCGAGCGCGCGGCGCGCGACGTCGTACGAGAACCCGGCGCGCATGAGCGCGGCGAGATCGCGGCTGCGCTTTTCCGCGCGCTCGGCCTCTGGCCGGAGCGGGCCGAGCCGGCGACGGCGCACGAGGCGTTGCGCTGCTTCCAGCTCCGGCTCCGCGCTGTCGCGCTCGGCGCGCGAGAGCGCGGCGGCGATGTCGGCCTCCGCGACGCCCTTCGCGCGAAGCTTGAGCGCGATGCCGCGACGGGAGCCGCCCCGCGCGCGAAGCCCGCGCGCCACGTTCTCGGCGAAGCGCCCGTCATCGAGGAGACCGGAGGCTCGATAGCGCTCGATGAGCCCGTCGACGTGACGCGCGAGCGCCGCGACGTCGAGCTCCTCCGAGCGCGCCGCGCGGCGCACCCGCGCCATCAGCACTCGCCGCAGGTTGTCCGCGGAGCTGTCGAAGCGCTCGAGGTAAGCGAGCGCGGCCTTGTCGAGGAGCGCCGCGTCGAGCGGCGGCGGTTGGCGAGCGCGCGGCACCCGGGGAGCCTAAGCCGTTCCGGCCGCGCGCGTCACGCGCGCCCGTACGCGAGGGCGCGGGGCGGCGGCGTCCGAGGCGTGGCCCGATCGCCGAGCCGACGGCGTTCGACGCGGGCCGTCACTCGCGGCCACGGCGCGGGCCGCACACGGCCCGGCGATGCTCGGCGCGGCTCAGCCGCCGCGCTTCAGCTCGGTGAGCACGAGCTTGCTCACCGCCTTCAGCGTGTCGAAGACACCGACGCCGGTGCGGGCGACCGCCTCGTAGTCAGGTACGCCCATCGGGTTGATGAGCGGACGAAGCTCCTCGAGGTCGACCACGTTCGGCAGATCGCGCTTGTTGTACTGAACGACGTACGGGATCTTCTCGAGCGAGTAGCCCTGCTCCGCGAGGTTCGTGCGAAGGTTCTCGACGCTCTCTTGGTTCGCCTCGAGCCGCTCGATCTGCGAGTCGGCCACGAAGATGACGCCGTCGACACCCTTCAAGATGAGCTTCCGGCTTGCGTCGTAGAAGACCTGCCCGGGCACCGTGTAGAGGTGAAATCGCGTCTTGAAGCCGCGGATCTCTCCGAGCGAGAGCGGCAAGAAATCGAAGAAGAGCGTGCGCTCCGTCTCCGTCGCGAGGCTGATCATCTTGCCCTTCGCGTCGGGGTTGG
Source organism: Polyangiaceae bacterium (assembly GCA_035063585.1). Lineage (GTDB taxonomy): Bacteria > Myxococcota_A > Polyangia > Polyangiales > Polyangiaceae > JAPSGB01. Next base: position 56,471 of record JAPSGB010000016.1, on the reverse strand, counting down.
TGCGCTCGTAGATGTACTGCAGGTTGGTCGTCTTACCGCAGAGGCCGGGACCGTAATAGACGATCTTGCAGTTGATCTCCCGGGCCATGTAGTTGATGAAGCTCATCGCCCGGCGCTCTCAGTCGTTGAAGAGGTTGTCGATGTCTTCGTCGGTGATCTCGGCGAACGGGGAGTCTCCGCCCGGCTCCTGCACCTTCGAGAGCAACGCCTCGAAGATCCGGTTCAGCTCGTCGCTGGCCTTGCGGACGCGGAGCCGAACCAAGCCGAGGCTCGACTTGGCGTCGAAGATGACCACCAGGATGACGCGATTTCCGACCAGCTGGATGTGGATGTTCGCCTTCTCGCCCTCGTGGAACTGAGTAGCGAACTCGTTCTCGCGGAGCAGCTTCGCGATGCCGCCGGTCGCGGCGATGTTGCCGGCGGTGAGCGAGGCGAGCGACGTCGTGTCGATGTTGTCCACCTCGCCGCTGGCGGCGATGAGCTGACCATTCTTGTCGACGATGAAGACGACCCTAGCGTTCGCTTCCCGAACCAGGCGGTCGACGACCGCCTGGATCTGGTTGAACTCCTCTTCGTACATCACCATCTGCGGGTTGACCATCCGAGCCTCCAGAGCTTGCTCGATGCGCGGGCGTGCCACGAGACGACTGAGTCCGGGCCCTCTCGCCGGCCGGCGCGCCGCTCACTTCTTTGGCGACGCTCCGACCGCCCCTTGCCCTCGATGCCGATCACGGAAAGGGGGTGAGCTTCTTGACGGTGAATCCTTCTATATGACCGCCACCGAGCCAGCAAGCAGCGCGTAGCGGGGGCCCGGATTTCATCCGGTTTTCGGCCCGGCCATGCGCGCGACCCGCACGCCCGAGGCGCTCGCCTCCCCATCCCGCCCGATTCGGTTTGCCGAGCCCCAGGGGGGACGGTAGGAAGACCGTGGGACATCGTGAAGCTCCTCGCTCTGGCGCTCTCGCTAGCGCTCATTTGTGTGTCGCCGCGCGCGGAGGCAGGCGAGGCGCGCTTCGATGCGGATCTCCGCGACGCGATCCAACGACTCGACGCCGCTCGCGGGCCGGAGGTCTACGCGGCGCTCCGCCGGGTGTGGAGCACCTGGGATCGCGCCGACCCGCTCGCCGTCGAGGAGGCGCTTCGCGCGGCTGCCGCCAGCCCGCGCCTCTCGCCGCCAGCGCGCGCGTACGCCGCGCTCCTCGTGGCCTACGCGCGCAGCCGGCGCGGCGACCTCGACGACGCTCGCGCGCGAGTGCGAGCGCTCGGCTACGTGGGAGACTGGGCGGTCATCGGCCCCTTCGACAACGAGGGGAAGACCGGCCTCGACGCGGAGCGCGGCCCCGAGCTCGACTTCGACAAGGCCATCGTTCCGGGGCGCGCCTACTCCGGCAAAGAGCGCCCCGTGCGCTGGCGCACGCTGCCCGCCGAGGCTTTTCCCCTCGGGTTCGTCGATTCGAGCGCGCTCATCCGCCCCGAGCAGCGGATCTGCCTCTTCTCGACGACCTGGGTCCGCGCGCGCGCAGGCACCACGCTGCCGCGCGCGGTGAGCGCATGGGTCGGAGCCTCGGGCGCTTTCAAGCTCTTCTGGAACGGGCGGCCGGTGCTCACCGAGAAGGCTTATCGCGGCTACGACGCCGATCGCCAGGCCGCGCTCCTCACCCTCGAGCCCGGCATGAACGCGCTCACCCTGAAGGTGTGCGGCGACGACGCCGCGCCGGTCTTCTCGGTCCGGCTCGCCGACGCGCGGGGCGCGCCCGATCCCGGGCTCGAGACGACCGCGGAGCTCGGCGCGAGCGCGGAGGCCTCCAAGCTGGCGGCCGGGAAGCGGCCCGCGAAGGCGACCGCTCCGACGCTCGAGGGGCCGCTCCAGGCGTTTCAGCGGCTGGTCGCTGCGCGAGAGCCGCCCGCCGCGACGCTGGAGGCGTACGCGCGCTATCTCGACGCGACCGACGGCGATGACGCGAGCGAGCACGAGTCGCGCGATTTCGCGCGGCGCGCCGCCGAGCGCGAGCCCAGCATCGAGCGCCTGCTCTTCGCCGGTCAGCTCAGCGAGGATCGCAACCAGCAGATGGAGTGGGTGGGCAAGGCGGCGGCGCGTGTCGGCCGCGCGACGAGCCGGCGCGACCGCGTGGCCGTGCTCCTCGCGCGGGCCGCGCTGGCCCGCTCCGGACCGAACCCGCAGGAGGCGTCGCCACTCTACGACGAGGTGCTCACGCTCGATCCGGACGACCTGCCGGCGCTCCTCGGTCGGGTCGAGCTCTATAACCAAGCCGGTCTTCGACGCACCGCGCTCGCCGCGCTCGAACGCGCGCTCGAGCGCGCTCCACATTCGGTATCGCTGCTCAACATGACGGCCTCCGAGCTCCGCGCGCTCGGGCGCACCACGGAGGCCGCCGAGGTGGAGGCGCGCTACGCGGCGCTCCGCTTCGATGATCGCAGCTACCTCGACGGGATGATCACGCTCGCGATCGCGCGACGCGACGCGCGCGCGGCCGAGCGCTGGGTCGATCGGCTGCTCGCGGCCGATCCGAGCAGCCAGTGGGCGATCGGTGTCGCCGCGCGCGCCTATCGCGCGCTGGGGCAACCAGAGCGTGCCATCGCCGCCTATCGGCGCGCGCTCACGCTCGCACCGGAGGACACCTCCACGCTCCGCTGGCTCGCCGATCTCGAGGGCGAGCTCGGGCATCGCGACGAGCAGCTCGCACTCCTTCGCAAGATCCTCGAGCTCCACCCTCAGGATCAAGAGGTCCGAGAGTATGTCGAGCACATCGAACCGCCGAAGCCGCGCGCGGACGAGGCCTACGCCTGGGAGCCCGAGCGCTTTCTGAAGCAGCGCACCGCGCCGGCCGCCGGTCAGAATCGCCGCACCCTCCGCGACCTGACCGTCTCCACGGTGTACGCCAACGGGCTCTCGAGCAGCTTCCGACAGGTGGTGTTCCAGCCACTCACCGACGCCGCTGCGGCCCTCGCCCGCCAGTACGCCTTCCAATACCAGGCCGATCGGCAGGTCGTGCAGCTCCGGGGAGCGCGGGTCTTCCGCGCGGACGGGCGAGTCGACGAGGCGATCGAGTCCGGGGAGGGCGCCGCCGACGACCCGAGCATCGCGATGTACACCTCGGCGCGCACCTTCTACGTGCAGTTCCCGCGGCTCGAGCCGGGCGACGTGGTCGAGCTCCGCTATCGCGTCGACGACACCGTCCCGAACAACGAGTTTGCGAGCTACTTCGGCGACGTCGAGTACATGCAGTCGAGCGAGCCGGTCCTGAGCGCCGAGTATGTGGTCATCACTCCGAAATCCCGCCAGCTCTACGTCGACGCCCGCGTGCCCGGACTGAAGCGGGAGGTGGTCGAACGGGGCGATCAGCGCATCTATCGCTTCGCGGCGAGCGACATCCCGCCCATCGTCCCGGAGCCGGCCATGCCGCCGTGGCCCGAGGTGCTCGGCTTCGTCGAGGTCTCGACCTACCAGACGTGGAGAGAGCTCGGCCAGTGGTACTGGGGGCTCGCCAAGGATCAGTTCGATCTCGACGACGAGACGCGCAAGCTCGCCCACGACCTCGTGAAGGGCAAGGCCACCGAGCTCGACAAGGTGAAGGCGGTCTACGGCTGGGTCGTCAAGAACACCCGCTATGTCGCGCTCGAGCTCGGAATATATGGCTTCAAGCCACGCCGCTGCGTCCAGACGGTCGCGCGCGGCTGGGGTGACTGCAAGGACAAGGCGACGGTCATCGTCTCGCTCCTGAGAGAGCTCGGAATCCCCTCCACCATCGTCATCGTGCGCACCCAGCTCCGCGGCGAATTCCCCTCGAAGGTCGCGAGCCTCGCGCCCTTCGATCACGCCATCGCGTACGTTCCCTCGCTCGATCTCTATCTGGACGGGACGGCCGAGTACGCCGGCGCCACCGAGCTGCCGAAGATGGATCTCGGTGCGCTCGCGCTCCGCATCAATGAAGGCGACCCGGAGCTGGTCCATCTCCCGGAGCCAGACCCGGCGAAGAACGTGGTGGAGCGGCGGGTGCTCGCCAGCGTCTCCCTCAACGGCGACGCCGAGCTCGAGCTCGACTACGAGACGCGCGGGACGGCCGCCGCCGAGTGGCGCCGTCGCTACCACGCCGAGGCGACCCGCCGCGAGCGCGTGGCGAGCGATCTCGGCCGCGAGTTCCCCGGCTTCGACGTAAAGGCTGGCGCGGCCGGCCTCGGCGCGAACGACCTCGAGGATCTCGAGCAGCCGGTGCGGCTCGAGGTGCGCGGCACGACCCGTTCGTTCGCGCGCCGTGAAGGCAAGAATCTCAGCATGGCGGTCACCACCAACACGCGCCTCACCCCAGCGTATGCCTCGCTCTCTCGTCGCAACCTCGACGTGCGGCTGCTCGCCTTCTCCACCATCGACGACACCTTCACGGTCAAGCTGCCGCCCGGGATGCGGGTGGTGAGCGCGCCACCCGAGGCCAAGGTGGACACGCGGTTCGGCTCCTACTCAGTCGAGGTCGCGCGGAAGAACGGCGCGGTAGTGGTGCGGAGCCGACTCGCGCTCGGGGTGACGCGGGTGAAGCCCTCCGACTACGACGCCTGGAAGAAGTTCTGCAGCGACGCCGACCAGGCGCTCGACGCGCGACTGGTGGTGGGCCCGTGAGGGGTTGGTTCGGCGCGGGAGCTCGGGTCGCGGCGCTCACCGCGCTCTTCGGCGCGGCGGTGATGACCTCGAGTTGCACGCGCGGCGCGCCAGCCCGGAGCGCGAGCCCGCCCATCGCGGAGCTGCGCGACGACGGGCGCGCGACGCGCGATCCCGAGATCGCCGGCCGCTGGCTCATCGGCGAGCTCATCTCTCCCGGTGGCGACGCGCGCAGCGCGCTCGACGCTCGCAAGAAGCTCGACGAGCTCGGCGGCGAGGAGCTCTTCGCGGAGCTCGCGCGTGGCCTCGACGACGAGCTGCACGGTCGCCTCTCGGCGGCACCCGAGCACTTCCTCCGAGCGACCCGGGCCGCGCGCGGCTCCGATGACCCCGACGCGCCGCTCTTCGCGTGGTTCGCCGCGCATCGCGCCATGGCGCTCCGTCGCAACGATCCTTCGCTCTTCGAGCGCTGGCGCCCGTTCGTCGAGGAGGCGATGAAGGAGCCGCGCGCGATCGGATGGCGCGCGCGCAGCGAGCTGGTCGGCTGGTGGGGAGAGGCCGCATACGACGCGGCGACCAAGGATCTCGAGGCGCGGAGCGCCGCCGCGTACGGCTGCGCGACCCAGCTCCGCCTCGCGGGGCCGTTCGGGCGCGGCGTCTCCGCCGATGTGATCCGGCGTTTCCCAGCAGAAGACGCCGGGCCCTGGCCCGCGCGCTGGCAGCCGGAGCCGGGCGTCGGCTCCGCACCACGAATCCTCGAGACTCGACGACGCGGCTGCAGCGTGAGCGCCAAGGAGCCGGTGAGCGGCGGCGTATTCTACGCCGAGACGTACCTCGAGCTCCCGGCGGCGAGGGACCTCATCATCGCCGTGCAGGGCGCCATCACGCTCAGCGTCGACGACCGACTGGTGCTCGATCGCGATCCGAGGCGGTGGGGCGTGTGGCCGAGATTCGGAGCGCAGGTACGCCTCCAGGCCGGGCGCCATCGCGTGCTCGCCCGCGTGAGTGACGCGCAGACCTCGATGCGGATCCTCACCACCGACGGCCGGCCGGCGGAGCTCACCGGCAGCACCGACGCCTCGGCCGGGTACTCCATCGCGGCCCCCGAGGTGACCGGCGATCCGAACGTCCTCGATCGCTATATTCGCGATGGAAACGTGGTCGACCCGGGGAGCGATTTCCTCCGCTACGCGTCGGCGTACCTCGCCGACGTCGAGGGCCAAGACGACGTAGCCAACCTGCTCATCGAGCCGCTCATCGCGGATCCGAAGCGCGCCGCCGGAGCGCCCCTGGTGCTCTCGGCCGCCTTCGTGGCCGGTGATCCCGTGTTCGACGACTCGCAGCGCAAGGACCTCGCACGGGTGCTCCATGAGCGCGCAGTGAAGCGCGACCCCGGTCTATGGCGCTCGGCGCTGGCGCTCGCCGTCTGGGAGGCCGAGCGGGGCGGCGCCGCGCCCGGAGTCCCGCGCGTGAAGGCGCTGGTCGAGAGGTTCCCCGGCGTCCCGGACGTATACGCCGCGCTCGCCCAGCTCTACTCCGAGCTCGGCTGGAGCGCGGAGTACAACGCGACAGTAAATAGTATTCTAAAGCAATTTCCAAACGACTTGGTCGCGCTGACGCTCGGGGTCGGCATGTATGATTCGACCGGGCAGGCCGCCAAGGCGGACGAGCTGGTCGCGCGGGTCATGAAGCTCGATCCGGACAGCGAGCTCGCGCTCTCGCGCGCGCTCGCGCGCGAGGACTACCCGGCCGCCCTCGCGGAGCTTCGGCGGATCGGCGAGCGGCGCCCCGAACGCAAGGACCTCACGGAGCGCATCTACGACGTCATGGTGCGCGCGGGAGACGCGAGTGAGAGCTTCCAGAAGCTCGAGCAGGCCATCAAGGACGAGCCGCGAGACGGCGCCGCGCGCCTCGCGCTCGCCGACGCGAGCTTCGCGGCGGGCAAGCACGACGCCCTCTACCGCGCGCTGGTCGACGCGGTGGTCAGCGGAGCGGAGAGTGCGCCGCTGAAGGGCGCCCTCGATCTCATCGAGGGGATGAGCGAGCTTGCTCCTTATCGCCTCGATGGGCTCTCGATCATCAAGGCCTACGAAGCGAGCGGCCGGCACATGCCCGGGACGGCCGCGCGGGTCCTCGACTACTCGGCGATCTGGGTCCACTCCGACGGCTCGAGCCGGATGCTGGAGCACGAGATCGTGCGTATCCAGAGCCCGGAGGCGGTGAGCCAGCTCGCCGAGCAGAAGATGCTCGACGGTCTCGTCCTCTACATGCGAGTGATCAAGAAGGACGGTCGCGTCCTCGAGCCCGAGCTGGTCGCCGGCAAGCCGACCGTCACCTTCCCGCACCTCGAGGTCGGGGACTTCATCGAGACCGAGCACATCGTCGGCATGAGCGGCGACGGTCAGCGCGGCCAGCTCTACGTCGGGCCGCACTGGTTCTTCCGCGAGGAGAACATCGCCTACGCGCGGAGCGAGTTCGTGGTGATCTCGCCCGATGACAAGCCGCTCGACATCGAGCGCCGGGGTACCGTGCCGGAGCCGGTCGTGTCGGAGGCGGACGGCGTGACCATCCACCGCTGGAGGGTCGATTACAGCCCGGCCGCGCCGGTCGAGCCGGCGAGCGCGCCCATCACCGAATTTCTGCCGAGCGTGCAGGTCGGCTGGGGGGTGACCCTCGACAAGCGGCTTCGGCGACTCGCCGACTCGGTCGTGGACCTCGCACCGATGGACCCGCGCATCGTCCGTATCGCGCGCGAGATCGTGAAGGACGCCGCCTCGACGTCACGGCTCGACCGCGCGACGCGACTCTACCGCTGGGTGCTCGCCAACGTCGAAGACGGCCCCGAGACGGACGGACGGCGCGTGATCGTCGGCAAGCACGGCAACCGCTGGCGCGGGTTCATGACCCTCTGCCGCGCGCTCGGGATCCCGGTGAGCTACGCGGTCGCGCAGAACCGCCTCGCCTCGCCGCCGGTCGGGCCGATGTCGAGCGCCTCGCTCTACACCGAGCCGCTCCTTCGGCTCGAGGGCGACCGCGGTCCGGTCTGGCTCACGGTGAGCAGCAAGTTCGCGCCGTTCGGCTACGTCCCGGCCGAGGTGCGGGGGATGCCGGCGTACCTCCTCTCGGGCGCCACGCTCGAGAAGCTCGTGACACCGACCGCGGGCGGCGAGGACGGCGTCGTCTACGAGGGCACCGCGGCGCTCCAGGCGGACGGCTCCGCGACGCTCGAGCTGTCGCAGAAGTTCATGGGGAAGTACGCGATGGCGGTGCGGAGCGCGCTGGCGGAGCTCCCCGAGAGCCGCCTCCACGACATCATCGAGTCGCGGCTGCTCGGCAGCGCGCTGCACGGCGCGCGGCTCTCGAAGTTCGAGCTCGTGAACCTCGACCAGCTCGACGCGCCGCTCGTGCTCCGCATGACGGCGAGCCAGGGCGGGTTCGCGCAGCGCACCGGGCAGACCCTCATCGTCTCGCCGCCCTTCATGCCGCGCATCAGCCAGCTCGCGACCTTGCCGGTGCGCCAGACGCCGCTCCTCATCGCGCAGGCGACCCACCAAGAGGTTCGGCTCACCATCACGCTCCCGCCCGGCGCGCGGCTCGCGAGCACCCTCGCGAGCGGCACCATCCGCGACGGCGAGCGCTCCGTCACCGTGAAGGACGGGCTCCGCGGCGCTACGCTCGTGCTCGACCGTACCCTCGACCTGCCGGCGGGTCGCGTGCAACCGGACGCCTACCCGAGCTTCGTGCAGTTTGCGAGCCGCGCGGACGACGCGCTCTTCGGCAGCATCCAGCTCAAGGTAGAGTGAGCGCTACTTCGCGCTCTTTGCGGCCTTGGCGTCCGCGTCGCGAAGGCGCGCCTCGATCCGCTTACGGACCTCGCCGTAGTCCTTCTCGAGCTGCTTCCAGGTCGTGATCGCCTCTTTTCGCTTGGCGGCCGTGGCGGGATACGTCTTGGCGTCCTGGTGCTCCTTGCCGAGCGCCTCGTACTGCGTGTAGCTGTCGGTGGCGTCGTCGTAAGACTTCTGCTGCTCACGCAGGCCGGCGATACAAAGGAGAATCTTGCCCTTGAGCGCCCAGTCGTCCCCGACGAACCTGAGCGCGTTCGCCCAGGAGGCGTCTGCCTCCTTGATATCGCCCTTCAGGAGCTGCGCCTCGCCCAGCCGGTAGTGCCCGAGCGCGTTCTGCGGTTCCTTGGTGATGGCGTCACGATAAGCGGTGATCGCGCCGTCGAGATCGCGCGCCACGATCGCGTCATCGCCGCGCTTGAGCGCCTCCCCGAACGGGCTGATCCCCTTCACACCCTTAGGGTCGCGTCGCACCTGGTCGGCGCTCGCCGCGGCCTTCTCGCCCTTCGCGGGCTTGTCGGCGAGCGCGCTGCCCGAGAGGCACGCGACGGCGAGGGCGACGGGCACGGCGAGACGGGAAATCATGCGGGAAAGCTATCACGACCCGCCGACTTCCGACCACGCCGCCGCCTCCGCGGGCGCCGCCCACCCGCGCGCGAGCGCGCCGCACGAAGCCGCCAACAGTTCATAAGTCATTAGAATAACTTGGTTTTGTCGGTCCGGCGCGGAACCACGCGGGGCGCTCGTCGAGCGCCGCGCGGCCCCGCGCGTGTACCATCCGGCGCGAGATGACGCGGGGCGCGACGGTCCAGCCGTTTCCGTGGCGAGCGCTGCCGCGGCTCGCGCGCGCCACGCTCCGCTCCGCGCGCTGGGTCGAGGAGGCGCGCTCGCGCGCGCCCGCGCTCCGGACCCTCGGCGAGCTCGCGTCCGAGACGCTCGGCGCGAGCGTCGCTCTCACCGCGGGCGAGCCGGTGGCGCTCGAGCGCGCGCCGCGTGCGCTCGGGCCGCGCGTCGGCTTCATGCTCGGCGGCGAGGACCTCGTCGTCGAGCTCACGCTCGAGGCGGATCTCGCGAGCCTGATGGTCGCGCGGGTGCTCGGACGCGCGGCGCCGATGGCCGCGCCCGACGCGCCCTTCGACGCGGCGCTCACCGGCGCGCTCGCCGCGATCGTGCTCGAGATCGCCCGGCGCGGCGCGCGCGAGCACGCGCTCGTGCTCCGCGAGCCGGGCGACGCGGCGCGCGGCGCGGGTGTCTCCGTCCCCCTCACCGCGCGGGTCGAGGAGCGCCTGTTCGCCGCGTCGGTGTGGATCGACGGGCCCGGGCAGAGCACGCCGGCTCGGGCGCCGCGCGCGCTCCGCGCGCTCGGCGCGCTCGAGATCGCGGTCCCGCTGGTGGTCGCGCGAGCCGTCGTCGCGCGCGCCGAGCTCGAGCTGCTCGGGCCGGGCGGCGCGTTCCTGCCGGGCGCGGGCTGGACCATCGCCGCGGACGGCGCCGGCTCGGGCGCGCTCGCGGCGCCTGGCGGAGAGCGCGGGTGGCGCGTCGATTTGGCTCGAGACGGGTCGGTCGTGCTACGGGATGAGCGCGTCGCGCTCGGCTTGGACGCGGACGCGCCCGCCTCGCCCCCTCCCTATGACGACATGACCTCCGAAGACGACACCAGCATCGAGACGCTCAACGACGCGGTCCTCGACGCCCCCATCGTGGTGCGCGTGGAGCTCGGCGCGGTGAGCCTCACCGCCCGCGAGTGGGCCGAGCTTCGACCCGGCGACGTGCTCGAGGCCGGTCGACGCGTGGGCGACCACGCGATCCTGCGCGTCGCGGGTCGCGCGGTCGCCGAGGGCGAGCTCGTCGACCTCGAGGGCGAGCTCGGGGTCCGGATCCTCACCCTGCTCGGAGACGCGACGCCATGACGGGCCCGCGCGGCTGGTTGCTCGTCGCGCTCGCGACGAGCCTCGCGGCGTGCAAGACGCCGCCTTCCACGTCCGAGGGCGCGCCGAGCGCGGCCGCCGCGTCCGCGCCGCCGGCCGCGTCGGAGCAACCAGAACCCCCGAAGCCCTGGTACTTTGGAAAATGGGAGGGGAGCTACGACGCCGCGCGGCATGTCATCGACATGACCGCGGCCCAAGGCGCCGTGCGCGACTGGGGCATGGATCCCGGCGACGCGGGCGCGGGGAGAGGGACGCTCAGCGTCGTGGTCGATGAGGCGGGCACGATCCAGGGCAGCTCGACGGGGCCGCTCGGCGCGCTCACGGTGAGCGGTCACGCGGACGACGAGGCGCTCCGGCTCGTGCTCGAGCCGGCCGAGCCGGGCGTGAAGGCGTTTCATGGCTCGGTGGTGGCGCGGCGCGAAGGAGCGGCGGCGAAGGGCACGCTCTCGGCGTCGAGCGGTGACAGCCTCACCGTGCGCGCCGCGCCGGTCACGCTCGAGCGAGCGCCGTGACCACGCGCGTGAGCTCGTCCGCGTGGCGTTCCTGAGGCGGCGTCGAGCGCGCCGGGACGTGGCTCGCGCCGCCCGTTGATCTAGGCTCCAGGCGATGAGCACGGTGGCCGAGGGTCTCTCCCGGGTGCGCGAGCGGATCGCTCGCGCAGCGGACGTGGCCGGGCGCGACCCGGCGTCGGTGCGGCTCCTAGCGGTGTCGAAGACCAAGCCAGCCAGCGCGCTCCGCGAGGCGTACGCCGCCGGCCAGCGCGATTTCGGCGAGAACTACGTGCAGGAGCTGCTCGCGAAGGCCGAAGCGCTCGCTGATCTGCCCGAGCTCTCCTGGCACATGATAGGTCACCTCCAGACCAACAAGGCACGGCAGGTGGTGCGGGTCGCGCGCGCCGTGCACACGGTGGACTCCACGCGGCTGGCGCGCGAGCTCGGCAAGCGGGCGGCGGGCGCGGGCGTGCTCCTCACCGTGCTGGCCGAGGTGAACCTCGGCGGAGAGGCGCAGAAGAGCGGGTGCGCGCCGCGCGAGCTCGAAGACGTGCTCGCGGCGAGCGACGCCGAGCCGGCGCTCGCGCTCGCCGGCTTGATGACGGTGCCGCCCCACACCGAGGATCCGGCGGGCGCGCGGCCCTACTTCGACGAGCTCCGAGCGCTCCGGGACGCGCACGGCGGCGCGGCGCGGCTCCCCGAGCTCAGCATGGGCATGACCCACGATCTCGAGCACGCGATCCTGGCCGGGGCGACCATCGTCCGGGTGGGGACTGCGATCTTCGGAGCGCGCGGACCGTGACCCGGCGCGGGCGGCGCGACGAGGGCCCGACGCTGCTCGAGGCCGCGGCCCGGCGCGGCGCGCTCGGCGGCCCGCCGCCGCCGCTCGCGGATCGCATGCGCCCGCGCACCATCGCCGAGGTGGTCGGGCAGCGCGCGGTGCTCGGCGAGGGCAAGCTGCTCGCCCAGGCCATCGCGGGAGATCGGGTACCCTCACTCATCTTGTGGGGGCCGCCGGGCTCCGGGAAGACGACGCTCGCGACCGTGGTGAGCCACGTGACGCGCTCGGACTTCGTGCCGTTCTCGGCCGTGCTCGGCGGCGTGCCGGAGCTCCGCGAGATCATCCAGGCGGCCAAGGAACGCCGCGCCTATCAGGGCCGCGCGACGATCCTCTTCGTGGACGAGATCCACCGCTTCAACAAGGCTCAACAAGACGCCTTTCTGCCGCACCTCGAGAACGGCACCGTCACGCTGATCGGCGCGACGACCGAGAACCCGTCATTCGCCGTCAACGCCGCCGTGCTCTCGCGCTGCAAGGTATTTCGGCTGGAGCCGCTCGCGGAAGACGACCTCGTCGTGCTGCTCCGCCGCGCGCTCGACGACGCGGAACGTGGGCTTGGCGCGGAGCGGCTCAGCGCCGACGACGACGCGCTCCGCGCGCTCGCGCGCGCCGCGCGGGGCGATGCGCGCCGCGCGCTCGGGCTGCTCGAGACGACGGCGTCCTTGCTCGCCTCGGGCGAGTCGCGGCTCGACGTGCCGCTGGTCGCGCGCGCTACCGAAGATCGCACGCTCCTCTACGACAAGAGCGGCGAGGAGCACTATAACGTCGCGAGCGCGCTCATCAAGAGCATGCGCGGCAGCGATCCGGACGCTGCCATCTATTATCTCATGCGGATGCTCGAGGCCGGCGACGACCCGCTCTTTGTCCTCCGCCGGCTCATGATCTTCGCGAGCGAGGACGTCGGCAACGCCGACCCGCGCGCGCTCTCGGTCGCCGTGGACGCGGACGCGGCGTTTCGTCGAATGGGGATGCCGGAGGGCCTCTACCCCATCGCGCACGCATGTCTCTACTTGGCGAGCTGCCCGAAGTCGAACCGCGTCGGGCGCGCGTTCACCCGCGCGCGCGCCGCCATCGAGGAGCACGGCGCGCTCGCGGTGCCGAAGCGGCTCCGCAACGCGACCACTCGCCTCATGCGCGAGCAGGGCTATGGGGACGGGTACCAGTACGCGCACGATTTCGAGGAGGGATTCGCGCCGGGTGAGACGTATCTACCCGACGAGCTTCGCGGCGCTCGCTTCTACGAGCCGAGCGAGCACGGGCTCGAGAAGGCGATCGGCGAGCGACTGGCGCGGATCCGCGGCGCGAAGGCCGAGCCCGATGAGTGAGCGGGCTCGGGGGCCGAGAGCGGCGCTCGGCACGGCGCTGCTCTTGGCGGTGGGGTGCGGGGGTCTCACCGGCGCGGGGGTCGACGCGGGCGCGGACGCGAGCGGCGCCGGCGGGCGAGCGCCGGTGAGCGACGCTGGCGGCGGGAGCGCTGGAGCCGCGTCTCGAATCATGACCGAGGCTGGCTCGATCGTCGGGCGCCTCGAGGGCACGACGCGCGTCTTCCTCGGGATCCCATACGCGGAGCCGCCGGTAGGTGACCTGCGGTTCCGCCCCCCGCGACCGCATCCGGCGTGGCAGCGAGAGCGCTACGCGGTGCAGCGCGCGCCCCCGTGCGCGCAGCGGCAGCCGTTCGTGGCGTCGTACTTCAAGGGCACCGAGGAGGACTGCCTGACCTTGAACGTCTGGTCGCCAGCCGGCGCCAAGCGCGCGCCGGTGATGGTCTGGCTCCACGGCGGCTCGTTCGTGGTCGGCAGCGGCGCGCAGCCCGACTACGACGGCCGCAAGCTCGCGGAAGCGACCGGCACGGTCGTGGTCACCCTGAACTACCGGCTCGGCGCGTTCGGCTTCCTGGCTGCGCGCGTGCTCCGCCAGGAAGACGAGAAGCATCCGTCCTCGGGCATGTACGGCCTCGAGGATCAGCGCGCGGCGCTCGCGTGGGTGAAGGCGAACATCGCCGCGCTCGGCGGCGATCCGGAGCGCGTGACGCTGTTCGGCGAGTCCGCGGGCGCCCTGAGCGCGTGCCTGCACCTCGTCTCGACGCCGAGCCGCGGGCTCTTTCATCGCGTGATCCTCGAGAGCGGCGCGTGCTCGGTCTCCAAGCACGTGACCCGTGAGGCGGCCGAGGCGCAGGGCGCACGGCTCATCGCCGCGCTCGGCTGCGACGGCTTCGATGACGCGCGTACCCGGGGGTGCCTGCGCCGGGTGTCGACCCGGGCGCTGGTGGAAGCGCTGCCGACCAGCGCGCTCGGCGCGCTCGCCGGCTCGACCGAGTGGTGGCCGAGCGTCGATGGTCTCGAGCTCGCACGGCCGCCGCGAGAGCTCTTCGCCGCCGGCGAGTTCGTCCGTGTGCCCACCATCCTTGGCGCGAACGCGGACGAGGGCACCTTGTTCTTCTCATCGGGAGACGTGGTCGAGGACGACGCCTCGTACCAGGCGTTCGCCGAGTCGCTCGCCCCGGGGCACGGCGCCGACATCATCGCACGCTACCCGAGCAGCGAGTTTGCCTCGCCGCGGCAGGCGGCCGCGCGCGCCTTCGGCGACGGCTTCTTCGTGTGCCCCACGCGCTCGCTCGCTCGCACCCTCGCACGCGGCGGCGCTCCAACGTTTCTCTATCACTTCGCGCACGAGAGCGCGGATCCGACCATCCCAGACCTCGGCGTGTTCCACTCCTCCGAGCTGCCCTTCGTGTTCGGGAACCCGACCGCTCAGCTCCCGCTCGCGCCGTCCGCGCACGACGCGCCGCTCGCGCGCCTCGTCATGGGCTACTGGGGCGCGCTCGCGGCGGCCGGCGATCCAAACGGCGAGGCCCGCCTCACCTGGCCCGCGTACGAGCCGGTGAGCGACGAGAGCTTGGTCCTCGACCTCGCGCCCAGTATCGCGAGCGGGGTCGCGCAGGAGGCCTGCGATTTCTGGGACGCGCTCGAACCGTGAGCCACTTTGCGCCGTCGCGTGACCCATCAGCGACACCGGGATGTTTTCGGGGTGGGCGACCTCCGACGTCGCCGGCCGAGTGAGGCGCCACGCGAGAGTCGTTCAGCCCGTTCCTCTGGGCCCTTGCTCGTGCAAACGGGGTGGCCCCATGGGGTTGCGGAGTGGCACCTTTACCGGCGTGCCGCTCTCCACGATCGGTACTCCTCCAATAGTTCGTTGAAGGTGTTCATCGGCGGGAAAGCCTCGAAGGACCGCACGGCCCCGGTCTGCGCCCACGGAAGCCGTGTGGACGTGTACGTCTCCATGAACGGCGCGAACCACGCTCGCTCATCCAGCAGGGTGGGACGCACGTTCACGACCTGCGGAAGCGCCGCGGGCCTCGTGAACATCCAGGTCATGCAGTCGCCACAGAAGAAATGCTGAAGCGCTGGATCGCGAAGGCCTCCGATCACCGGGCTGCCCTTCATGACCTCGAAGCCCGATGCGGCGCAGATTGCGGTCAGCGAGAACGCGCTCGAGGACATACGCTGACAGCCGTGACAATGACAGGCGCACTCGATGAGTGGGGAATCGGTCACCCGAAACCGAACGGCATCGCAGCGACAGCCGCCTTCGAGCGGGAAGTTCGGGAGGGACACGCGAGAGCTGATACCACGTCGTGTCGTAGAAGAGACAGACGCTCCGGGGCGTCCCCGCCCCGAGCGGCCTCGCCGAACGCGAACGTGTGTCCCCTGCAGCGCGCGACGCCGAAAACCCTATAGCGCTTCATCTTGCGGGTCGCGCCGTGGCGTTTCCGGGGCCATCCCTCGAACGCGCCCCCGCCGGCGCGTACCCGATGGCTCGGTGGGTCGTGGCAGTTCAAGTGCGCTACGCGCACGGGTTCACCCTGCTTGCCGAGGCGTGCAAGCAGCCCTTCGGCCGCGAGCGGCCCTGGTTGGTCCTCACGCGCCGGCAGGCGGGGGACGAGGTGGCACGGCACGGCAGTAGCTCACCGCGACACGCGGAAGATGCCCGTGACGTCGGTCCAGGCGATGCCGGCGGGGCTCGCAGCGAGGCCGACGACGGCGGCGTTCGTCGCGGCATACGCGAGCGGCGCGCCCCCGTCGCCGCTCACGACGAGGGCGCCGCCCCCTGGTGTCGAAACGGTCGCCCAGAACACCGTGTCCCCGTCGCAGGCGAGGGGCAGCGGGCCGCCGATCGGCGAGGCGGCCGCGACGCCGAGCGAGGTCGGCGTGCCTTGGCCGGACGCGTCGAGGGAGAGGACCGCCGCGCCGCCGGCCTGCGCACGCGCGTAGAAGACGCGCGTCGTGCCTGCAACCACGCGGACGATGGCCTCTTGTAGCGTCGAGGAGACGAGGGACGTACCGGAGGTCGTCGATAGGCACGAGGAGCCGCCGACGACGCCGTCGTAGCGCGTGAGGGCGGCGCCGGTGGACACGAAGAGCGCGCCGGACGGCGACACGGCGGCGTCGTAGGTGCCGATCGTGAGGCAGGCGACGAGCTCGGACGTGTAGGTCGTGCGGTCGTAGCGCCGCACGACGTCGCGCGCCCCCTGTTCGTTCAGCGTGAGCGCGTAGAGGTGCGTCGAGGTGGCGCCGATGAGACGGATCGAGTCGGGGTCGATGGCGCCTGCGACACCGACGGGCGCTCCGTTCGGCAACGGGACGCGCGACAGCCCGGCGTACGAGGCATAGTAGAGATCCCCCCCGTCGATCACCAGCGCGTCCTGTGTCGAGTAGGTGCCGCCCGCGGCCAGGACGTTCGGCGAGCCGCCGGTCGGCGCGAACCGCACACCGACTGACTGTCCGAGAAATCCGACGCCCGCCGACCCGATCGCGACGGCCGTCGCCGTCCCCGTGGCGACCGACTGCCCCCCGCAGGCGCCGAGCGGGCTGCACGAGCCGCCCGGCCCGCACGAGCGGCCGCAGCTGCCGCAGTGGTCGCTCGTGCGAAGCTCGGTCTCGCAGAAGTTCGCCGTGTCGCCGTCACAGTCGCCGCACGCGGGGTTCGCGCACGAGCCGGACTTGCCGCAGGCGCTCGGTCCGGCTTCCGCCTCGTCCCCCGCATCCTGTGCGCCGTCGTCGGCGCCGCCGTCCGGCACGCTCGCGTCGTCGTCGCCCGCGTCGTTCTCGAGACCGCCCTCGGGCGCGACGAGCGCCTGATCCGCGCAGCGAAGCCGGAGCTTGCCGCCGACCGGCTTCGGGGCGTCGCTCGGGTCGGTGCTGGCTTCTCCGGACAGCGGGGCGACGGTGACGCCGGTGAGGTCGAACGCCGCATCGAGCGAGACGAGGTCGCGATCGTCCGTGTCGTTCTCGGTGAGCGCGAGCGTCTCGACGCGGAGCGTGCCTTGGCCGAAGCGCCAGTTGTCCTCGGGCTTCGAGGTGTCGGCGCCGTCGGTCTGGATGAGCCACGCGGTGCCGGGCGCGACCACCGTCGGGCCGCGCACGTCGCTCGCGTCGAGCACGACGCCGAGGTCACCCGGACCGCTGCCGGGCGGGACCGCGAAGCGCACCGTCGGGCCGCCCGGGTACGGCTCGGCGATGCCGGAGCCGTAGCCATCGAGCTGCACGAGCAGCGACGAGGCGCCGTTCGCGCGGCGAAGGTAGGCGGACGCTCGCACCGCCCGCGCGACGTGCATCCCGCTCCAGTCGGTCGTCGAGTCGAACGACACGGAGCAGTGCTGCGCACTCCAGTAGTGGTCGTAAGGCTGGCTCGGCTGGCAGCCGACCGCCGCGGCGAGCGCCGCGAGCGTGAGCAGCGGAAGCGTCTTCATCGGCCACCTCGCGTCGTGCGCGCGTCGTCGTCGGAGTCGGGCTTCTTCGGCCGCACGATGGGCACGACCGGCTTGGCGATGTCGGGGGCGCCGACGATGATCTGGAGGCCGAAGACGTGCGCGTACGGCAGAGGGATGAACGTCGACGCGTCGGGACTGTCGTAGCTGTACGAGGCGGCGACCGCGACGGGGAACCCGAGCGACTCCTTGCCGGGCGGCAAGATGCTGTAGCGGGCGAAGGCGTCGAGGCTGAGGTGGGCCCGGTCGTCGCGTGAGAAGGCGAACGTGCGGGCCGCGACCGTCAGGGCGTCGATGTCGCGGTAGACGCCGAGCTCGGCGCTGCGGAAGCTCACGGTGGGGCTCACGCGCCCGAGCACGTGCGCGCGGATGCCTTGGTTCAGCAGGTTGTCCGAGCCGAGCTCGATTTCCCACGGGGCTCGGAGCGTGTCCGGCTGCGTCAGAGCCTGCGCCCCGCTCGTGCGGGCGTCGGCGAGCGCGCGGGCCGGATCGAGCTTCTGCACCGCGATGATCGGCAGGCCGAATTCGTCGTCGAGCCACTGCTTCAGCGGCTGGAGCTGCGCGCGCACGTCGCTGACGTAGCTCGCGCCGGTGGGCGTCTCGGCCCGCAGGACGACGAGCGAGGCGCCGCTCGAGTGATAGACGGTGAACGCGTCGGTCACCCTGTCGAAGGCGTGCTCGGCCTCGCCGGCCCCGGGGCGGTACGTGTAGCCGCTCGAGCCCCCCTTCCTGTCGCCGAAGTTGCCAAACGGGTCGAGCTCGAGCTGCTGCGACTGGAAGGACGAGTAGGTCGCCTGAAAGCCGTAGAGCGCGACGCCGCCGAAGATGATCCCCTGAAACTGAGAGCTCGGGCCGGGGCCCACGCGGATCCAGTCGATCCAGGCGCCGGCCATGAAGCCGAGCTGAGGGGTGCCGTACCCGCCGCCGATCATCTCCCCCGCGCGGTGGGCGACGCGCGAGGTCTTCGTGCCGTCGTCACTCACGTAGCGCAGCGGCGAGAATCGCTCCGTGAGGACGAAGTAGCCGAGCATCGCGTCGTAGCGGTCCTGCAGGGCGAGGAACGAAACGTGATCCTTCATGATGTCTATTGACGGATCGACCGCGAGCTTGACCTCGCTGCCGGTGTAGGCCTGCGCGCGCGCCTCGGAGGCGACGACGAGCGGGGACGTGAGCGCCCCCAGACCGGCCATGCGTACGAACCAATGTCGAAGCGCTCGCAGTCCGAGTGGGCCTGTCATCGATCCCGCCAACATATCTTTCGCCCTCGCCGCTCCGCCACTAGAATCGAGCGAGCCATAGCCGGGCGGTCGGTCCCGGTTCGTGGGCGACGGCCGACACCGCCGGTCACCCTCGCACGATGGTCGCCAGCGCCACAGGCTGCTTCCGGCTAGCCGCCTCGAGCGCGGGGGGGGGGGCCGCCAGCTTGGCGACGTCAGCCACCGTCTCACCGTCTCACCGTCTCACCGTCCGCCGAGCGCTCGGCGACTTCGGCGAGGTCGGCCTGCGCGGGCGTATCGAGCTCCTGGAACTCGAGCGGCGAACGGGAGTCGCCCTTGGCGTGGACGGAGCTCGAGCTCGAGCGAGCTCTGATAGAGTCCCGCGCATGGATCGTTTCGTTATCGCTGGGTTGGCGGCGCTCCTCGCCGCGTGTGGCGGCGGGGCCTCGAGCGGCGGGGCCTCGAGCGGCGGGGCCTCGAGCGGCGGGGCCTCGAGCGGCGGGGCCTCGAGCGGCGGGGCCTCGAGCGGCGGGGCCTCGAGCGGCGGGGCCTCGAGCGGCGGCGGGAGTCACACGGGTAAGCCGTGCGACGAGGCCTGCACGGGGACCATGCTGTGCGACGATGGCGGCGCCTGCGTGTGCGCGCCGGGGTTCGAGCCGAGCGGCAGCGATTGCGTGGCGAGCGCGGTCTCGGCACCAACGACGCGAAGCAAGGCCGAGGTGTGCGCGCGGTACGCGAGCGAGCGGTCCACCGGCGTGACCGAGTGGAGCGCCGGCACCGGCGGCGAGTGCGATCCGGGGCTCGTGCCCTACGCGGGGCAAGTCGCCGCGCTCCGGTACTTGAACCTGTACCGGTGGATGCTGGGCGTGGGCCCGGTGCAGGTGCTCCCGAAGGTCGCCCAGGGCGAGCAGGAATGCGCCGCGATCCTTCAGTATACTTTCTCTCACTCTCCTCCGACGACGGCGAAGTGTTACACGCCGGACGGCGCAGCGATGTGCGCGGACTCGCTCATCGCGAGCGGGTTCGGGCTCGTCGGGCAGGTGGACGGGTACGCGCTCGAGGTGAACCAAAACCTGATTCATCGCCGCAACGTGCTCTCGGTCGGGCGAGCGGGCGTGTGGTTCGGCGCGACCGGAGGCGCGAGCGCGATGCACTACGGCGGCAGCTACCCGGCGCTCGCCACCGATCCGGCGTTCGTCGCCCACCCCGGACCCGGACCAAACGTCCGCGCGCTGGTTCCGAACAAGTGGTTCGTGCAGCGCGGCACGGCGGACACGCCCCCGCTCGATGCCAAGGTCTTCGTGGCGGCGACCGGCGAAGAGAAGCCCATGAAGACGGAGCACCACTTCACGAACTTCAGCTCGTTCGACCCCGACGGGTGGGCGCCCGCGAACGACGTCGCATATCGCGTCGAGCTGGTCGAGAGTGACGGACGCGTCTTCGCATCATACGAGACGACCTTCGTCACCTGTCCGTGAGGCCCGCGCCCGAGCCGCGGTAGCTCGCGCGCCGAGAGCGTGTGACAATGACCGCGCATGACGTTCGGAACGACGAGATGCGTCGCGAGCTCGCTCCGGCTCCTCGCGGGGGCAGCGATGGCGTTCGCGTGCACGGGCTCGGGCGGTGAGCCGCCCGGACCGCACGCCACGGGCGGTCGCGCCGGCGCGGCCGGCGACGCGGGAGGCAGCGCTGGCACGGGCGGCGGCGCCGGTGGCAACAGCGGCGCGGGAGGCAGCGGCGGCGCCGGTGGCAAGAGCGGCAGCAGCGGCGCGGGAGGCGGCGGTGGGGGCGCGCCGGCGCGCGCGCAGGCGACGCTGGTCTCGCCCGAAGCCTCCGGGTTCGTTTCACCGCTCGGGGATCTCACGCTCACCATCGACGTCACGCTCGCCGGCCAGCTCGAGTTCGCGATCCGCGACGAGACGAGCCAGCCGCTCTTCGTTGACACGCGCGTGGTCGAGGTCGGCCGCGCGACGCTCACGGTGCCGGCCCTGAAGCTGCCGCGCTTCGAGGATCACGAGGTCGTGCTCGAGCTGAACGGTGAGCCGTACCCGCGAACGGTCGGGCCGAGCTGGTTCATCGCGGGCCAGTCGAACTCCGCCAACTGGGAGTGCACCGCGTGCGCGCCCGCGGATTTCCCGGTGGCTCGGGGGGACCGCCTCTGGTTCCTCGCCGACGCGAGCCTCTCGCCGACCAACGACGAGCCGGCGAGCCCGCTCGCGGCGCTCGGCGCGGTGACGTGGGAGCGTTACTCGACGCTGCCGGGTGGCGTCGTACCGATCGCGCACGGCCTCGCCCGCGCCTTCTGGCCATCCGTGCTCGACCGCTTGGCGGCGACCAACCGCTGGGAGCATCGCGCCGTGTCCACCGGAGTCGGCGGCACCTCGATCACCGCGTGGTCGAGCGGAGACTACCTCTATCGCCGCTTCGGCTATCTCTCGAGCCTGAACACGGTCGACGCGGTGCTGTGGGTGCAAGGCGAGACGGACGCCATCAACGGGATGACCACCGGCACCTACGCGTCACACATGCTCACGATGAAGCACGCGGTCGAGGCGAACTACATGACGCACCTTGCCACCCTGCCACCCTGGGTGCTCTTCGTCACCACCGGCGCCGGCTGCGGTGCCAGCGCGCCGAACCAACAGAAGATCCGCGCGGCCATCGAGGGGCTGGTGGCGGATTATCCGGGCGAATTCCTCCGCGGGCCGGACTTCGACGCGCTCCCGCACGGCTGCCACTTCGACTCCGCGAGCGAGTTCGCGGAGGGGGTGGGTTCGATCGTCACGACGCTCGAGGCCTTGTTTCCGCGCTTGCTCCGTTAGCCGCCGGCAGAGCGGCGGAGACGCGACCGCCGGGGCACACAAGACGAGAGAGCGCCGGCGCCCTGACGACGCCGGCGCTCTCGGTGCGCGCGTGGCGCGCCCTCAGGTGCACTCGCTAGCGCACTTGGACTGTACGCAGTTCACGACTGTTTGCGCCAGGCCGGCGCCATTGGGGTGAGCGGTCATGCACTGCTGCACGCAGGCCTGATCCCCGTTGCAGGCTGGTGCACACGAGAGGATCGCCGCGCACTCGGTGTTGCTGATACACGCGCTGACCTCCGTGGAACACTGGCTCTGCATGCACGGAGCGCACGTACCGCCCTGACCCTGGCCGCCCTGACCCTGGCCGCCCTGACCCTGGCCGCCCTGACCCTGGCCGCCCTGACCCTGGCCGCCCTGACCCTGGCCGCCCTGACCCTGGCCGCCCTGACCCTGGCCGCCCTGTCCCTGGCCGCCCTGTCCCTGGCCGCCCTGTCCCTGGCCGCCCTGTCCCTGGCCGCCGGTGCTCGAGCCGCCCGTTCCGCTGTTGCCGCTGGAGTCATCGCTGCTGCAGCCAGCGAGCGCGCCGACCAGGATCGCCACGATACCGAAGCTCGCAATCATCTTCATCGTCAGTCCTCGCATCGAGTCCCCCGGGCGAAGCCACTTGCTCGTCGTAAGAAAGCGACCGCTCGGGCCCAGATATCGTGGCGCGACGCTTCAGGCCCGTCAAGGAAACCGGGAGGCGCGCGAACACCGGAAGACACCCGTCGAATCGCCGCGCGCGCCTCGGCACCTCGACTGCGCGCGAGCCCTCGCGGCCTCGCTCGGCCATGCCGAGCCCCGCTCCCTCAGGTCGAAGGGAGATGGTCGGTCCGGCGCGGAACCGACCGGCTCGGTTCGCGCGCGACACACGGGGAGCTTGGACGACGGCTCATCGTAAGTCGGTCCGGCGCGGAACCGACCGGCTCGGTTCGCGCGCGACACACGGGGAGCTTGGACCACGGCTCATCGTAAGTCGGCGGCGCGGAAGACCAGGTCACCCGCGCAGCAGAGCGAGGGCGGCCGCCAGCGCGCCGCGACCGGGGGCGCGCCCGTGCGGCGGTCGTGCAGGCGGCAGCGGCCCGGCGGCGCTCGAGACGAATCAGCGAGCACGCGCCTGGAGCTTCCGCACGGCGCGTACCACCGACTCGTCGGTGTTCAGCCGGGAGACCTCCTCGAGCGAGCACCAGCGCGCGCCGCGAACCTCCTCGGAGCTCTCGAGCGCACGGTTCGCAGCCCGAAAGAGGAAGCGCAGATCGAAGTGCCGGTGGGCAGGCGCCTTGCCGGGCGGGATGAGATGGACGTCGAGATCGAAGAGCCCGCCGAGGAGCGCCGCGTCCGTGACGCCCGTCTCCTCGCGGAGCTCGCGCCGGGCCGCGTCGAGCACCGTCGCGTCGACGGCCTCGATGTGACCGCCCGGCTGGAGCCAGCGACGGAGCGTGCGGTGCTCGATGAGGAGCAGCTCGTCGCCCTCCGGCGAGAGCACGAAGGCGCTGGCGGTGAAGTGGCCGGGCTCGTACTCGGTGCGACGGAAGGCGGCGGCGCCGCGCGCGAGGAGCCCGCGCATCGCGTGAAGCGCGGCTGCTTCCCCGGGCTCCGGCGCGAATCCGGCGAGGCGCTCCGCGAGCTCGTCCGCGATCGATGCCACGCGCTAAGACTCGAGGACCACCGCGAGCTCGGGCAAGTTACGGAAGCGCTGCGCCCAGTCGAGTCCGTAGCCGACCACGAACTCGTCCTCGATGGTGAAGCCGAGGTAGTCGATGGGCACGTCCTCCTGCTTGCGCGCCGGCTTGTGGAGCAGCGCGCAGGTCTTCAGGCTCGCAGGGTTTCGCGCCGCGAGCTGCGCGAGGATGTACTTCAGGGTGAGACCGGTGTCGACGATATCCTCCACGACCAAGATGTCCTCGCCGTCGATCGGGCGGGTAACGTCGAGAGTGATTTGCACGACGCCGCTCGAGCGCGTGTCGTCGCCGTAGCTCTGCACGCCGAGGAACTCGACACGGAGCGGCAGATCGATCGCGCGCGCGAGATCGGCTGCGAAGATGAAGCTGCCCTTGAGCACTACGATCAACACCAGCGAGCGCCCGGCGTAGTCCTCGGTGATGCGGGCGCCGAGCTCGCGCACCCTCGCGGCGAGCTCGGCGGCGCCGACAAGCGTTCTCGTCCGGGCGAGCTCCGCGACGTGCTTCATGCCCGCGCGTAACGGCGCGCGGCGCGAGCGTCAAGCGAGCTCAGCGCGGCACGCTGTAGGCGCGCACGGTCACCTCCCGGCCGTCGGTCGCCCACTCGACCGCTCCCACGCGGTCCAGGCGGAGCGCCCGGACGCCGGCCGCCGCGAGCGTGGCGAGCGTCTCGGGACGAGGGTGACCGTAGCGGTTACGCACCCCGCACGAAATGGTCGCGAACGCGGGCGACACGGCGCGGAGAAAGTCCGGCGAGGTGCTGGTACGCGAGCCATGGTGGCCGACCTTGAGGAAGTCCGCGCGGAGCGCGCCCGCGTGAGCGCCGAGCACGCGACGCTCTTCGTCTCGCTCGGCGTCGCCGACGAGCAGCGCGCGACGCGCTCCGTAGCGGATCCTGAGCACGATCGAATTGTCGTTGCCGGGCCCGCGCGGGACGAAGTCGGGGCACGGCGCCAAGGGCTCGACGACCGCGCCGCCGGCCGCGACGCTGCGACCGCAAAACCAAGCGGCGTGACGGATGGGGATGCCGCGACCGCGCAGGTTCGCGATGAGCGCGGCGTAGAGCGGGCCCGCGCCCTCGGCTTCTCCTTGCCCGCTGTCCCAGAGCTCACCGACTTCGACCTCCGGGAGCGCGCTCGCTAGACCGGTGAAGTGGTCGGGGTGCGCGTGGGAGAGCACCGCGATGTCGACGCGCGCGCGGCGGCGCGCGCGAAGCACGGGAAGGATGACGCTCGTCCCCGGATCGACCGGGCTCCCCACGAAGCCGCCCCCATCGATGAGCATGAGGCGTCCGTCGGGCAAATCGATCAGGGTCGAGTCGCCTTGCCCGACGTCGAGCGCGGTGACGCGAAGACGACCGCGCGGGTGACCGGCGCGATGGGTGGCGAGCTCGAGCGCCGCGAGGCCGGCGAACGTCGCGAGCGCGGAGACGGCCCGAGCGCGGCGCATGGTCAAGAACGCCGCGCCTCCGACCGCGAGGAGCGCGAAGTGCCACGGCGTCGGCGCGGGGACGCGGAACGCGAGCCAGGTCGCGTCCGCGCTGAGCTGCGCCACTCGCTTCACGATGAGGAGCGCGCCGGAGGCGACCAGCGCGACCCCGCGCTCGGCGGCGGGCAGCAGTGCGAGCAGGCCGTGCGCCAGGCAGAGCGGGAGCGCGACCACCTCGCCGAAGGGCGCGGCCACCACGTTGGCGACGATTCCGGCGATGGTGAGGGTCGGCGCGAGGAGCGCGAGGAGCGGCGCGCAGGGGAGCATGGAGGCGACCGTGGCCGCGACGCTCTCGCCGGCGTGGCGGAGCAGCCTCGGCCAACTCGCGCAGCGCGCGGCGAGCGGGCGGCCGAAGACCACGAGGCCGATGGTCGCCGCTGCCGAGAGCAGGAACGAGACGTCGTACACCGCGAGCGGGTCGATGAGCGCGCCGGTGACGAGCGAGGCGGCGAGCACGCGCGCGATGCGCGGGCGACGACCGAGCGCGCGCGCGCCGAGCGCGGCCGCGAGCATCCACGCCGCGCGCCATGCGGAGCCCGAACCGCCCGCGAAATCGGCGTAGGTGAGCGCGAGCAGCGCGCCGAGCGCGGAGGCGAGGCGGCTCACCTCGAAGCGCGCGGAGAGCCGCTCGACCCGCGCCAAGAGATACGCGAACGCGCGCACCAGGGCGACCACCGCGAAGACCAGGTGGGTCCCGCTCACGGCGAGCATGTGCGAGAGCCCGCTCGCGCGGAACGCCTCGTCGTCCGCCGGATCGAGGTCATTTTCGCCGAGCACCAGCGCGCGCGCCATGCCGGCCGCGGTGGGCGCGAAGCTCGCCTGGATGCGGCTGCGAGCGTGCGCGCGAGCGGCGTCGATGAGGGCGCGCCAGCCGTGCGCGCGCCGGAGCGGCACCACGCTGAGCGCCATACCGCTGAGGAGCGTGCCGTGTCGCGCCGCACGCGGCACCGGATCGGGAAGCTCGAGCTCTCGGAAGAGCCGCACCGGCGCGAGCTGCGCGGTGACTTCGACGCGGTCGCCGCGCGCGAGATCGACGGGGCCGCCGTAGACGCGCGCGCGGACCACGGGCGGCAAGCGGCGGCCCTCGCAGTCGGCGTGTTCGAGGTCGACGAGGTACGAGGCCGCGCCCTGGCGCCAGGTGGGCGAGGTGACGATCGTCCCCTCGGCGAAGCAGCGGGCGGGCGGCCCGAGCGCGTCCCGCGCGTGGACGCGCTCGGCCTCGAAGCCGACGCACGCTCGATGCGCGCGCCACGCGCCCGCGCCGAACGCGAGCACGGCGCCGAGCAGCACCGACACGCGCACGCGCGGCGCCACCACGAGCGCGACGCCGAGCGCGGCGAGGCTCGACGCGAGCGGCGCCGCCGCGGCCGTCGCACCGCCGAGCAGCGCGGCCGCGATGAGGAGCGGGCCATCGACGCGCACGCCGCCGAGAGTTGCAATCGGCGGGCCGGCGCCAACCGCGCGAGTTCATTGATGCGGCCGCTGGCGGCCCGCGCGGCCGCCGGCGGCGGCCGCCGCGCCCGTCGGGCGGCGTCAGCGCGCGGGCGCGTCCGCCGTCGCGGCGGCGCTCCACGCGCGCCAGCGGAGCGCCATGCCGTCCGGCACGAAGACGACGAGCGGCAGCTTGCTATTATAGCGGACGAGGAGGGGCTCCGCCTCGACGAAGCCGGGCTTCTCGGAGCCGGGCGGGCAGGCCATCAGCGTCGTTCGGACCTGGCCCGTGCTCGCGAGCACGTAGTACTGGTAGCCGTAGCCCTCGACGTCTCGCGACTCGAACTTTCCGTCCATCCCGCGACTGTTGCAGTCGACCGTCATCGCCTTGCCGCCGATGAGCTCGACCTTGCGCGCGGCCTCGTCGGGGAGCTCGGGGAGCTCGATGACATAGCGCTGGTGCCCCTCGAGCTTCGCTGGGAAGGCCTGGAGCTCTTTGCTCGCGGCCGGGTTCGGCGCAGCCGGCGGAGCCTCAGTCGCGGGCGGGGGCGCGGCGTCACTCGGTGAGCTCGGTGAGCTCGGTGAGCTCGGTGAGCTCGGTGAGCTCGGTGACGCGGCGGGCTGCGCCGCGCACGCTCCGGCGAGCGCGAGGAAGAGAGGCGCGAACGTGAACTTGACGAGAGAACAAGTGAAGAGAGATTTCATCGATTCGCAAGCTATCACCGATTCGGCGAGGCGCACGTGGAGCGAAGCCCGGGCCGGCGGCGAGCCTGCGCGCGGGAGCCGAGCTCGAGCCGGTCGCGACCCGCGCGGCGCGTCGAAGCCGAAGGAGCCTGCTCATCGGGAGGCGCGTGCGTTATAGGGAGGCCATGAGTCATACGAGCCGAGCGCAGCCGGACACCGCGGCCGCGCCTCATGAGGTCTTCCCGGCCTTCTTCGACGACGCGCCGGTCATCGACGTCATCGATCCGCTGAGCGGGTTCCTCGGCGCGGTCGAGGGCGGCCGGCTCCGCTATCGCTACGCCGACGTCGTGCGCCTGGCGGGCCACTCGTGCCCCACGATGGCCTCGGCGTTCTTGATGACGCGCGCGGGCCTGAAGGCGCTCTACGGCGAAGCGCTCCCGCGGCGGGGAGAGATTCGAGTGGACGTGCGCGGGCAGCGCGCCGAGGGGGTGGCAGGCGTCATCGCGTCCGCCTGCACGCTCATCACCGGCGCCACCGACGACTGGGGGTTCCACGGCATCGGCGGCAAGTTCATGCGCCGCGACAAGCTGTTTTTCGGGCAGCCGCTCGAGTTCGGCGAGCTTCGGTTCTCGCGCCTCGACGGCGGCGCGCCGCCGGTCGAGGTGAACGTGAACCTGCAGTCGGTCGGCAGCGATCCGCGGGTGTCCGCGCTCATCGGGCCGTGCCTCCGCGAGCTAGCGAGCGCGGAGGATCGAGCGCTCTTCCGCACGCTCTGGCAGGACCGCGTGCGCCGCATCCTGGTCGAGCACTGCGACGATCCGGAGGTCGTCCAGGTGCGGGCGGTCTCTCGAGCGAGTTAGCGCGGCGCTCGCGCGCCGCGCCGCTCGCTCGCAGAGATCAGCCGTCCGCGCACGCCGACGCGCACGCCTGCTGGCTGTTGTTCGTAGCGCACATGCACGCGTCGCACGCGTTCGCGCAGCCGCCGCAGTTCCCCGGCTCGCAGGAGTCGGTCGAGCTGCTCTGGCACTCCTTCGGGACCGCCTTGAGTTCCTTGGCGCACGCCGCTTGGACGCCCGGTGCCGGCTCGAGGTCGCCGTCCTCGTCGCAGGAGAGGAGGCCGGCGCGCTCCGCGCAGCTCAACCATGCCATCATAGGGCCGGCGCAAAGCGCGGCCTCAGGCTCCGAGGCGAGCTGCTCTTGGCACACTTCGACGCAACCCTGAGCCGGGAGGTCCTTCGCGAAACACGGATACTTCGCGGCGAGCGCGCACGCTTGAGTGCAGACGGCGCCGGTGGCGCCCGACGTGCCGCCACCAGTCGGCGTGTCGGTCTGACTCCCGGGCGTGTCGCTGCCGCTCGCCGGCGTGTCACTTTGGCTCGCCGGCGTACCAGTCGAAGAGAAGAGCCCACCCAAGGACGGGCCACCGGTGCCACCGCCGCAGGCGACCACCAGGAGACCGAGCAACGGAACGAGACGGTTCATGGTCATGACACGCTCCCAATCAAGAACGACGACTCCCCGGAGTCGCGGATAGTCTAGCAGAGGACTCGCGAGCCGGCCCGCCGCGCCTCGAGGCGCGGCGGGCGGCGCGGGTCACGAGGGGCTCAGAAGTAGTAGAGCGCCGCGACGTTGCTCGCGAAGATGTTCCAGGGGCTATCGTAGAGGGCCGTCTGCAGGCCCCAGCGGCTCTCCTTCGTCGAGACCTCGGTGGGCGCCTTGTACGTCGACTTGGTGTTCGCCATGCCGAAGAGGAGCCCGACGCTGCCCTGGAGCGAGAGCTGGGGCACGCCGATGAACCCGAAGTGGATCTCGGCGCCGGCGCGCGCGCCGATGTCGAGCAGGAAGCCGCTGTAGTCGTTGTCGTAGGTGCCGGCGCCCTGGGCCTTGTCCGTCGCGGTCGCGAAGCCGACGTTGAGCTCCGGCACGACGAGGAAGGTGAAGTGCCCGTTCGAGGCGAGCGCGAAGGGCAGACCGCCGTGGATCAGGAAGGCCGTCGGCACCGTGGCGTCGACGCTGACGGAGGTGCCACCCGTCGAACCCTCGGTGCTCCCGCCGCCGAGGCTGAGCCCGAGGCCGGCGTCGATGCCCATGCCCTGGTCGAGCCAGTAGCGGATGCCGACCACCGGGGCGCTGACGACGCCCTGCCCGCCGGCGCCGTTGGCGCCATTCGCGATGGGCACGCCGGCGCGGCCGAGGTAGCCGATCGCGAAGCGCCCAACCATCTGGTCATGGTCCGAGTTGCCCGGAGCCGCCGCCGCCGGCGCACCTGCGGCCGGCAAGGCCATCCCGACCTCCCCCGACGTCGAGGCCTCCGCGCCGCCTTCCTGAGCGAGCGCCGCGCTCGCCGACAGAACCGTGATCATCGCCGCGGTGGCGGCTGCGCCAAGCTTTCGAACATTAGTCATCGAATCCTCCAGTGGCAGACCCTTACGAGAGCGAGCGTCGAGCCGATGGGCCCGCCCGCTCGGACCACGCGCGCAGGCTCGCAAACGCCTCCGCCGTAGTCAACCTTTTGAATAACGCAGTGCGTTATTCAGCCATTTCGTGCTGGTTTGACGAGCCCGCGACCCAATCGATACACGCTCTGAGTGAAGTTTTCCAGCGTGACCGCGCCGGTGCCGGCCGGCTCCGGGGCTCGCGCCGGCTCGGGGCGCACCTTAGAGTCTCGCCGATGAGCCCGAAGGAGCGCGCCGATCTCCTGCTCGTGCGGCGCGGGCTCGCGCCGACGCGCAGCCAAGCGCAGGCGCTGCTCATGGCCGGACGGGTGTTCAGTCGCGGGGTGCGGATCGACAAGGCTGGCGCGCCGCTCGCGCTCGACGCCGAGCTCACCCTCGCGGGCGCCGAGCGCTTCGTGTCGCGCGGCGGCGTGAAGCTCGAGGGCGCGCTCACCGAGCTCGCCCTCGACGTCACCGGGCTGGTCGCGGTGGACGTCGGCGCGTCCACCGGGGGCTTCACCGATTGCCTGCTCCAGCGCGGCGCGAAGCGCGTCTACGCGGTCGACGTCGGCAGCGGGCTCCTCGCGGCGGCGCTCCGGAGCGATCCGCGCGTGGTCGTGATGGAAGGCGTGAACGCGCGACACCTCGCCCCCGACGCTCTCGGCGAGCCGCTCGATCTCGCGGTGGTCGACGCGTCCTTCATCGGTATCGACAAGCTCTTGCCGGCGCTCCGCGAGCTCGTCCCGCCCGGAAAGCTCCTGCTGGCGATGATCAAGCCGCAGTTCGAGGCGGGGCGCGCCGAGGTGCGGCGCGGCAAGGGGGTCATCCGCGACCCGGCGGTGCGCGAGGCAGCCATCGCCAAGGCGCGCGCCGCCATCCTCGCCGCGGGTTTCCGCGTGGAAGCGGAGCGCGACTCGACGCTCCCCGGCCCGAAGGGGAACGTCGAGCGCTTCGTGCTGGCGAGGCGGGAGTGAGCCGCCCGGCCGTGCGGCGCCGTAGCCGGCCGGCGCGCCGCCGGCCGCGCCGGACCGACACCCCAGCCAGCGAGGCTCAGAGCACGAGCACCCAGACGTCGTAGAGCGCGTGCGTCCACACCGCGGGGGCGAACCCGCGGAACGAGTAGATGACGACGAAGGCGAGCCCGCACACCCAGCGGAACACGAACGAGCGGAGCTCGAACGGGTCGCCGAGCGGACCGACGTAGTGCCAGCCGCTGAAGATGGCGGCGCTCGCCAGGCCCCAGGCGATGGTGATGAGCTTCGTCTTGTAAGAGGGCGCCGACGCGAAGAGCAGGCCGAGCAGCTTCGCGCCGAGCCCGAAGAGGATCACGCGGAAGGCGATCTCCTCGTAGAAGCCCGCGCCGAGCGACATGATGGCGCCCGTGAACGGGCCGTCGGCGTCGCCGGTGAGGAGCCGCAGGCGTCCGACCACGTAGGAGGCGACGAGCCGCATCGCGAAGGCGTAGAGCACGCCCTCGAGCGCGATGAACAAGAACCGATTCCAGTGCAGCGCGTGGCCGCGGCCGAGCGCGAGCAGGATCCCGACGTACACCGCGCCGACCGCGAGGGTGAGGCCGCCGTAGGCGAGGAGGCTGTGGTTCGCGAGCGCGGCCAGCTCCTGGGTCACGAGGTCGGCGGCGTTCCGCACCGGCAGGAAGATGACGCCGAGGTGGTAGATGACGAAGAAGGGCAGGGTGAGCGTGAGATCCGCCCAGGGGTCGCTCGCGCGCTTCGGCGTGGCGACCCGCTCGCCCTGCGTTACCGCCTCCGCCATCAGCTCGGTCTCAAATTATAGACGACCCAGAACACGAGCACCGCCCAGCCGAGCAGGATCGCGACGAACGGGCCGTCGCGCAGGATCTCCTGGGTCGGGCTCTCGGCGTTGGGCCGATTTCGCACCAGGTGCAGGAAGCGCGCGAGCGCCGCGATCACGAACACCACGCTCACCCACAGATAATCCGTGTGGAAGAAGGCGCGCGTGTGCGGATCGAGCGTGTACGCGACGTAGGTGATCACGGTGAGGAGCGCCGTGATCCCGAGGCTCACGTCGAGGCCGCGCCGCGTGTACGACTCGAGCGCGGCGCGCTGCTTGCCTGCGCGCGCCATGGCGACCTCGTGGCGGCGCTTGCCGAACCCGAGGAAGAGCGCGAGGAGCGCGGTGCAGAGGAGGAGATAACTCGAGACGTCGATCCGCGTGGCGTAGCCGCCCGCCATCACGCGGAGGACGAACCCCGCCGCGATGATCGAGACGTCGACGTACGCGACGTGCTTCAGCTTGAACGAGTAGGCGAGGTTCAGCCCGAAGTAGGTCGCCGCCACGACGAGGAACGGCAAGGGGCCGTAGGCCGCGCCGCCGAGCGCGAGCAGGATGAGCAGCACGGCGAGCACGCGCGCGACCGGCACCGGCACCCGGCCCGAGGCGATCGGCCGGTGGCGCTTGACCGGATGCGCGCGGTCGGCCTCGACGTCGGCGAGGTCATTGATGGTGTAGACGGCGCCGGCGAGCAGACAAAATACGCTGAACGCGCCCACCGCGCGGAACAGGAGCAGCGGGCTGAAGATCTCCTTCGCGAACACCACGGGCGCGAGCACGAAGACGTTCTTCACCCACTGGTGCGGGCGGATGGTCTTTACCACCCCGAGGAGCCGCCATGAGAGCGAGCCCTCGCCCTTCGGCTCCGGCGGCGGCGCGGAGACGACCTCGGGGGCCTCGTCCGCGGGTTCGGGGTCGGGTCGTTCGCTCATCGTCGGGGCGGCGCGGAACATAGCGCAAAGCGCCGCGACGCGACGAGAAGGCTGAAGTAGGCTGCCGCGCGTGTTCCCGCCCATCGAGTACCTCGGGTACGCCGAGCGTTGGTTCGGCAAGGTCCGCTATGATCTCGCCTCGAGCGGCGTCGCGCGGGTCGGCGCGAGCGCGCTCGCGCCCGTGCCGACCGACGACCCGGCCGCGCGAGACCGGTTTCGCGCGCGCCTCGCCGCGCGCTATCGAGTGCCGGAGGCGGAGGTCTACCCGTGCCTCGGGGGCAGCGGCGCGCTCTTCGTCGCCTTCGCCGCGCTCCTCGACCGCGGCGACGCCGTGCTCTCGGAGAGCCCCGGCTACGAGCCGCTCTGGCGGGTCCCCGAGGCGCTCGGGCTGCGCGTCTCGTTCTTCGAGCGCGGCGCCGCGCTCGAGCCCGAGCGCGTGATGGCCGCGCTCCCCGAGGGCGCGCGGATGGTGGTCGTCACCAACCCGCACAACCCGGGCGGCGGGCTCACGCCGGAGCCCGCGCTCGCCGAGCTCGCCGCGCGGCTCGCCGCGCGAGGCGCGTGGCTCTTCGTCGACGAGGCCTACCTCGAGCTCATGGCGCCCGGCCGGACCGCGCGCTCGCTCGCGCCGAACGTCATCACCTGCTCGAGCACCACCAAGTGCTGGGGCGTGAACTTCGCGCGCGCCGGCTGGCTGCTCCTGCCCGAGGAGCGCGTGAGCGCGGCGCGCACCGTCGAGCTCCACCTCGCGGGCCACGCCCCGGCCGCGAGCTGGGCGCTCGGCGCGGCCGTCCTCGACGCCGCCGACGCGCTCGCCCGCCGCGCCGACGAGCTACAAAAAGGCAAGCGATCCCTGATTGATGCATTCACGCGTATGCACGCAAATAGCCTCACTTGGGAGCCTCCGCCGCCCGAGAGCCTGTTCGGCTTCGTCCGCGATCGCCGCGGCCGCCGCCTGCTCCCGCTCCTCGAGCGCGCCGCGGCCGAGCGCGGCGTGATCGTCTCGCCCGGCGAGTTCTTCCGCGAGCCGACCGCGTTTCGCCTGTCGTGGACGGCTCCCGTCGAGGTGCTCGAGCCGGGCCTCGTCGAGCTCGCCGCCGCGCTCGAGCTCTAGGTTATTTCGTCGGCCCGGCGCGGCCGGCGGCGCGCGGCGCTCGCGCGCAGCGGCCCGGGCTCAGCCTCCCGGCGTGAGCACGACGCGGCCCGCGACCTCGCCGCGCCGGAGCGCGTCGAGCGCGTCGGCGAACGACTCGAGCGGCAGCGTGCGATCGACCACCGTGCGCACCTTGCCCTCGGCGACCAGCCGCACGGCCTCCTCGAGCTCGGCGAGCGTGTTGCCGACCGAGCCGAGCACCTCCGCCTCCAAGATCACGAGCTGGATCGGGTGCACGGTGAGCGCGGCCTCCGAGTAGCCGACAAACACCAGCCGCCCGCGGCGCGCGAGCGCGCCGAGCGACGCGGCCATGGTCGGCTCGGTGGCGACCAGCTCGAAGATGACGTCCGCGCCGCGGCCGCCGGTGAGCTCGCGGACGCGCGCGGCGACGTCCTTCACCTCGCTCGCGTTCACCACCGCCTCGGCGCCGAGCGAGCTCGCGAGCTCGAGCTTCTTCGCCGAGCGCCCGACCACGATGACGCGCGCGCCCCGCAGCCGCGCCACCTGCACCAGCCCGAAGCCGACCCCGCCCGCGCCGTACACGACCACCGTCTCGCCGGGCAGGATGCGCGCGAGCGCGCAGGCGTGGAGCGCGGTCGTGACGCCGCAGCCGATGGGAGCGGCGTCGGTGAACGAGAGCGAGTCTGGCAGCCGGACCGCGTTCCGCGCCGGCGCGACGACGTACTCGGCGTAGCCGCCGTCGGTGATGAAGCCGAGCTCCGCGCGCGGCGCCGGGCAGAGGTTCTCCTCGCCGCGCGCGCACCACTCGCACGCGCCGCAGCCCGCGTAGTAGTAGAGGAGCACGCGATCGCCCGGCGCCCGGTCGGTGACGCCGCTGCCGAGCGCGTCGACGGTGCCGGCGATCTCGTGCCCCATCGTGAGCGGCGCGACGCCGAGGTCGAGGAGGCCCGCCTCGAAATGGAGCTCGGTGTGGCACACGCCGGCGGCCGCGACGCGCACCCGCACCTCGCCCGGGCCGGGCTCGGGCAGCGGCACCTCTTCGAGTCGGAAGGGGGTCTTCGGTCCGTGGTAGCGAACAGCCTTCATGTGCGCGGCGCTCCGTAGAGAAATCGAGGAGCGCCATCCATAGCGCCGGGCCCGCGCGCTCATCAAGCGACACGCGCGCCCGGTCCGCGCGGTTCCGCGCCGGACCGGCAATAGTTGACGGATCGTCAAGTTACCCCGGCGCGCGGAAGCGCGGGCGCGCTCGGCGGGCGCCCGCCTCAGCGCGGACCTTGACCGAAGAGCACGCGCTTGGCCTCGTCGGTCATCGGTCGGTCGGCGTCCGGGTTCGCCTCGGCGGCGCGCGCGTAGGCGCGCGCGGTGGCGGGGCGCGCGGCGATCGCGTCGCGCCAGCGGCAGACGTTGGCGAAGGGCGCGAGGTCGAGCGGGTGCTTCTTGTACGGGTTCACCCACGGGTACGCGGCCATGTCCGCGATGGTGTAGTCGTCCCCGGCGATGAACGCGCGGCCCTCGAGGCGCCGGTCGAGCACGCCGAGCAGGCGGAGCGTCTCTTTCGTGTAGCGCTCGATGGCGTACGGGAGCTGCTCGGGCGCGTACACGTTGAAGTGCCCGTACTGCCCCGCCATCGGGCCGAGCCCGCCCACCTGCCAGAAGAGCCACTCGCTCACTACGGTGCGCGCGCGGAGCTCACTCGGATAGAAGCGCCCGAGCTTCTCCCCGAGATAGGTGAGAATCGCGCCCGACTCGAACACGCTGAGGGGCTCGCCGCCGCCGGAGGGAGCGCGATCGACGATGGCCGGGATCTTGTTGTTGGGCGAGATGGCGAGAAACTCGGGCGCGAACTGAGCCCCCGCGCCGATGTTCACCGGGTAAAGGGTGTAGTCGGCGCCCGCCTCCTCGAGAAACAAGGTGATCTTGTGCCCGTTCGGGGTAGGCCAGTAGTAGAGATCGATCACGCGGCATCCTTTCGGGGAGAGGGACCGCGAAGCTAAGTCGGGGGTCCTCGCAGGGCAAGGCTCGCGCCGCTCGCCGGGAGAGGCCCGGGCAGGCTCGTCGTGATGGTATCGCGCTCACCGGCCAACGGAGGTTCCTCGGCCGCGCGAAGCCCGAGGCCTGCGGAGCGAGCGCGCTCGCGTCAAAGGGGAAGCGCGCTCGCCCAGGCGAAGCGCCGCTCGTGCGCGCCGTCGCGGCGCGACTGGATTTCGTCCATCGCGCGGTTCGCGAGCGCGTCGACGTGCTCGTTGCCCGCGACGCCCGCGTGCCCCGGCACCCAGCGCCACGTCACGCGGTGCTCGCCGAGGAGCCCATCGAGCTCCTTCAGGAGATCGAGGTTCTTGAGCGGCTCCCTACCGCGGCTCCACCCCTTCTTCTTCCAGCCCGGCATCCACTTGCTCGCGCAGTCGATCAGGTACTTGCTGTCGCTGTGGATTTGAACGAGGGCTCCCGGGCGTGAGAGCGATCGGAGCGCCTCGATGGCGCCGCGAAGCTCCATACGGTTGTTGGTCGTCGACGCCTCTCCACCGGCGCGCTCGAGCGCGGCGCGGGTGCGCGGATCGATGAGCACGAACGCCCATGCGCCGACCCCGCCGGGGTTTCCCCGGCATCCGCCGTCGGTGTACGCGATGATCACGCCCCCGACGGTCGCACGAGCCGCGGGTTGACGCCAGCCCGGCCCGCTCGCAGCTTCGCGCCCGGAAGATGAGCGTCCCGAAGCGCGAGCGCGCACGTCACGACGAGCTCTTACTCGAGATCCGCGCGCACGATTACCGCTACTACGTCCTCGACGACCCGCTCATCGACGACCACGCGTACGACAGGCTCTACGCCGAGCTCCGGTCGCTCGAGGCGAGCTACCCCGAGCTCGTCTCGACCGCGTCACCGACCCAGCGCGTGGGCGACACCACGCGCGCGGACGTGACCACGGCAGAGCACGTCGCGCCCATGCTGTCGCTCGACAACACCTATAACGAGCGCGACCTCGCCGACTTCGCGCGGCGCGTCACGGAGGGGCTCGGCGACGGCGCGAAGGTCCAATATTGCGTGGAGCCGAAGCTCGACGGCGCGAGCATCGAGGTGCTCTACCGCGACGGACGGTTGGTCGGCGGCGCGACGCGCGGCGACGGCCGCGTCGGCGAGGAGATCACCGCGAATCTTCGCACCATCCGCTCGCTGCCGCTCACGATCGACACCAAGGAGCCGCTCACCGTCCGGGCGGAGGTCGTCATCTACCGGCGCGATCTCGCGGCGATCAACGCCGAGCGCGCCGCGCGCGGGGAGGCGGCTTTCGCCAACCCGCGAAACGCCGCGGCCGGGAGCCTGCGGCTGCTCGACCCGGCGATGGTCGCCGAGCGGCGCCTCCGCGCGTTCGTGTGGCAGGTGGTGGAGGGGCCGTCGTTCTCGCCGACGCACTCGGGCGCGCTCCGGCGCGCGGCCGAGCTCGGGCTACCCGCGCACGGCCGGGAGCGCGTGTGCGGAAGCCTCGAGGAGGTGCACCGCGCCATCGCCGAGATCGGCGAGCTGCGCGCCAAGTTCCCTTATGAGATCGACGGCGCGGTGGTGAAGGTGGACGGTTTTGCCGAACAGGAAGCGCTCGGGGCCACCGCGAAGTTTCCACGCTGGGCCATCGCATACAAGTTTCACGCCGAGCAGGCGCAGACGCGCGTCCGCGAGATCGTCGTGCAGGTCGGCCGCACCGGGCAGCTCACGCCGGTCGCGAACCTCGAGCCGGTCGAGCTCGCCGGCACCACGGTCTCGCGAGCCTCGCTCCACAACGCGGAGATCATCGACGCGCTCGACGTGCGAGTCGGCGATCGGGTCACCATCGAGAAGGCGGGAGAGATCATCCCGCAGGTCGTCAGCGTCGAGGTGAGCGCGCGGTCGGGCGCGGAGGTCGCCTTCGAGATGCCGGCGCATTGCCCGGTGTGCGGCGCCCCGGTCGAGCGGCGCGACGGCGAGATCGCGCTCCGCTGCCCCAACCCGCGCTGCCCCGCGGTGGTGAAGGGCACGATTTCCTATTTCGGGCAGCGAACCGCGATGGACATCGACGGGCTCGGGGACGCGCTGGTCGAGCAGCTGGTCGCGCGCGGGCTGGTCCGTGACGTCGCGGAGCTCTACGAGCTCGAGGCCGAGCCGCTCGCGAAGCTCGAGCGGATGGGGAAGAAGAGCGCCGCCAATTTGGTCTACGCCATCGCCGAGTCGAAGTCGCGCTCGCTCGATCGGCTGCTCACCGGGCTCGGCATCGAGCAGATTGGTCAGGTCGCCGCGCGACAACTCGCGGTGGTCGCGCGCTCGCTCGGCGGGCTGCTCGAGTGGTCGCCCACCGACGTGGATCAGCAGGTCGGCGCGATCGGCGGGTTCGGGCCGAAGATGGTGGAGAGCGTGAAGGCGTACCTCTTCGCGCCCGAGAACCGGGCGCTGCTCGAGCGGCTCCGCGAGCAGGGGGTGTCCACGCCGATGCCCGCGGTGGATGAGGTCGGGGGCGCGCTCTCGGGCATGAGCTTCTGCGTCACCGGCACGCTCTCGAAGCCGCGAGAGCAGGTGCACGAGGCGATCCGCGCCGCAGGTGGCGAGATCCACGACAAAGTCCGCAAGGGGACGACGTATCTCGTCGCCGGCGAGCGAGTCGGCAAGGCGAAGCTCGAGAGCGCGGAGAAGCTCGGCACCGAGATCATCGATGAGGGGCGGCTCGCGGAGCTCATGAGCGCAGGGTGACGCGGGCGAGCGCGGCTTCCGGTATCCTCGCCGCATGTCGGTCGCTCGAGCACGAGAGCTCGCCGCCCTCGCAGCGGTCGCCACGGCGACGCTCACCCGCGCGACCTTCGCTCAGGCGCGCGGGGCCGAGGTGACCGAGGGCGCGCGCTACGAGTTCCTGCTCACCTCGCTCGAGCGTGAGCGGCCCAAGGTGAAGCTCTGGTGGACCGGGTGGATGCTCGGCTACGCGGGGCTCACCGCCGGACAGGGCGCAGCGGCGCTCTTCTTCCCGGAGCACGGCACTCGCATCGACGCGACGGTAGGCGCCGCGGAGTCGGCGCTCGGCGTCATCGGGATGCTCATCACGCCGCACACGGTCACCGGCGCGCCCGACGAGCTCCGCGCGATGGACGGCTCCACACCGGCCGCGCGCGCGGCTCGGCTACGGCGCGCCGAAGAGCTGCTCGAGCAGAGCGCGGGCGACGAGGAGGACGCCCGCTCGTGGGCGCCGCACGTGGAGGCGGCGCTCGTGAATTACGCCGGCAGCGCCACGCTCTGGTTCGGCTACCAGCGGTACGCGGGCGGCTGGCTCAACCTGCTCGCAGGCACCGCCATCGCAGAGCTGCAGATCATCACTCGCCCGACCGGCGCGGGCCAGTCCTGGCGACGCTATCGGGCGGGGGTGCTCACGGCCCCGGCGCCCGCCGCGAGCTGGACGGTGACGCCGCTCCTCGGCGGCGCCGCGCTCATCGGGACCTTCTAGCGAACACGCGGCGCGAACCGCGCGGTTCCGCGCCGGGCCGACCTCCCCGACCCCGCCTCGCAGGCGGGCTTCCTCGCGACGCCCACGGAACTGGAGGCAGCGGCGGCCCACGCCATGGGCGCGCGCTCCGACGCTTTCTTGGAGTCGATGCTCCGGGCAGCGGCAGATCGCGCACCGAGGTACCTCGTCTGCGCGTGGTCCAGCAACCCCCGCGAAGTGGACTGCCCGACCTCGCTCATGCGATGCATCGCGCCGCAGCAGACGGCCTATTCCGTCCTGCCGGACGGCTCGGAGCGCGAACTCCGGGCCGTCCCCCTTTCGAGGGCGCGTCGAGCTACGCGACGCCCGTCACGCCGGCCAAGAAACCGGAGCCCGCGCTACCCGTCGAACCCCGCGCTCGCCGTGATCGCGAACCCGCGCTTCCGCGTGATCGTCTCCAGGCCGGAGGACCGATCCCGGCTGAGTCAGGCGCTTGCGTAGGAAGCTAACATTCGATCCGCGGATTGACGTCATGTATTTCGATAGCTAACTTACGATGGCAAACGGAGGAGCGCATGTCAGACGGACGAACCCATCGAGCAATCGGAACCTTCGCCGGTGGGGGCTACGCCCTCGCCAAAGCCCAGAATCAGCGCCCCGAGCATCTCCTGCTCGAGGTCCTTGGTGGGCTCGTCGCCGGCAACCTGGGGGCCCGTTTGCCTGACATGTTCGATCCGCCGACCCACCCCGGTCACCGGAGCCTTGCTCATGGGATCGCGCCGGTCGCGGCCGTTGGACGCGCGGCCGTGCGTGGACTCGACGGGGCGCAGGCCCGACTCCGGGCCGAAGCAGATCGACGCGCGGCGCTTCGCGCGTCCGCGACCACCGCGTTGCAGCGCCTCTGGCAGCAGCTTCTCGAACTCCTTTGCCGGCTTGGTGCCGGCGCGCTGGCCGGGCTCCTCGGCGGTTACGGCTCGCACCTCGCGCTCGATGCCGGAACGAAGGCCGGCCTACCCCTTCTCCCGTGAGGCCAACGATGACCATCACCCAAGAAGAACTCGGACGACGAATCCGCGACGCACGTGAAGCGTGCCGCATGACCCAAGACGACGCCGCGAAGCACATCGGTGTCTCCCGGCCGACGTTCGTTCAGATCGAGGCCGGCAAACGCTCGGTCTCCAGCCTGGAGCTCGACAAGCTCGCGTACCTGTTCGGGCGCGACATCCGCGAGTTCGTGGCCAACGAGTTCCATCAGGAGGACTCGCTCACCGCGCTGTTCCGCGCGCAGGCCTCGGTGGCCGGCGAGCCCGAGGTGCTCGACAAGCTCCGCGAGTGCATGGCGCTCGGGCGCGAGCTGACGAACCTCGAGCGGCTCGTCGGCATCGACCGCGATCTGTCGGCGGTCGCCTCGTACCCGTTCCCGACGCCGAAGGCGCGCTGGGAGGCCGTGCAGCAAGGCCAGCGTCTCGCCGAGGAGGAGCGCCGTCGTCTGGGCCTCGGGTTCGCGCCGCTCCCCGACATGACCGAGCTGCTCGAGTCGCAGGGCGTGCGCACGGCGATGGTCGCGCTGCCGAACGACGTGTCGGGCCTGACTCTCAGCGACCGCAAGGTGGGCTTGTTCGTCGTCGCGAACGACGCGCATCACTACCTGCGCCGCCGCTTCTCGTTCGCGCACGAGTACGCCCACGTCCTCGCCGATCGCGATCGGTCGGGGCTCATCAGCCAGACCTCCGCACGCGACGACCTCGTCGAGGTGCGCGCCAACGCGTTTGCCGCGAACTTCCTCATGCCCGAGGACGGCGTCCGCCAGTTCGTCGCGGGCCTCGGCAAGGGCAAGCCGAGCCGACTCTTCGCCGAAGTGTTCGACGAGGACGCGGCGCTCAATGTCGAGGGGCGCTCTGAGCCCGGCACCCAGACCATCCAGCTCTACGACGTCGTGCTGTTCGCACACCACTTCGGCGTGAGCCGCATCTCCGCGCTGTACCGGCTGCGCAACTTGCGGCTGCTCTCGGAGGCCGAGTTCAACCACCTCAAGGGCCTCGATGACGAGGGCAAGGGTAGGCAGCTCGCGACGGCGCTCGGCCTGCTCGAGCCCGACCACGCGGAGATGCGCAGCGAGTTCAAGCACCGCTTCCTCGGGCTCGCGCTCGAGGCCTACCGCCGTGACGAGATCTCGCGCGGCAAGCTCCGTGAGCTCGTGGCTCTCGTTGGCCTCAGCGTCGACGACCTCGACCAACTCCTCGATGACGCCGGCCTGGACGGCGAGGACGACTCCACGCCGTGAGCACACCTCTCCTCCGCATCGTCGTGACCGACGCCAACGTGCTCATCAACTTGATGCACGTGTCGCGGCTTGGCCTGCTGGCCAAGATCCCGAACCACGAGTTCGTGGTGCCGGAGCACGTGCGCGAGGAGATCACGATCCCCGAGCAGCGGACCACGCTCGACGCGGCGGTCAGCGAGGGCTGGCTGAAGATCGAGATCATCGACGACCTCGAGGCCATCACCGTGTTCGCCGAGCTGATCGAGCACATCGGTCGCGGCGAAGCCGCGTGCATCGCGGTCGCCGCGCAGAAGGGCTGGTTCATCGCCTCCGACGAGAAGAAGCGCTTCCATCGCGAGGCGATCGCCCGCGTCGGAGCCGGTCACATCCTCACGACCATCGACGTGTTCGTCCTCGCGATCAAGGCGGGGCTCCTCTCCATCGAGGACGCCGACGCCGACAAGCTCACGCTCGAAGGCAGGCGGTTCAAGGTGTCATTCCCATCGTTTCGGGAACTCGTGAAGTAGCGCGCTCACGCGCGAAAGGAAGAACGTCATGAACGGCAACGGCAACAACGGCAATCACGGTAGCGACAATCAGGGTGGTGGTCCCGGC
The DNA here is from genome assembly GCA_035063585.1 of Polyangiaceae bacterium. GTDB lineage: Bacteria > Myxococcota_A > Polyangia > Polyangiales > Polyangiaceae > JAPSGB01. The sequence goes on along the minus strand of JAPSGB010000016.1, from coordinate 15,040 downwards.
GGCGGTGGCCCGGGTGGCGGTGGCCCTGGAGGCCCGGGCGGAGGCGGCGGCCCTGGTAGTCCTAGTGCTCGGCGAGCAGACCGGTGATCCGAGCGCGGGTGTTGGCGACCTCGGCCCAACGCATGGGGCCGGAGCAGCGGGCGAGTCTCGACATCTCTGAGCGCTCGGGCTGACGCGGAGCCCAGGATCTGCCAGGCTCGGGCGGTGGAGCAGGACCCGTTCCTCGGCCGCGCCGAGCGGCTCGGCGCGATGCGCGAGGTGCCATGCAAGGGCAACTGGCTCGCGGCCCGTCGGCGCTACGTCGAGGCGGCCTACGGACCGGCGGGCATCGCGGACGTGTCGGCGCGCCTGGACGCGGAGCTCCTGGAGGCGTTCCTGCGCCCGCCGCTGGCCATGGCCTGGACCGACCTCGCGACCGTGGTGGGCGTCGATCGCGCCATCTTCGAGGGTCCCATGGCGCGCGACCTCTCGCGCATGCGGCACTTCGGCGCCGAGATCGCCAAGGGCGATATCCCGACCCTGTACCGCGCGTTCTTTCGCCTGGGCACGCCGAGCTTCGTCATGAAGAAGCTGCCGGTCGTCTACCGGCAGTACTTCCGCCGCGGCGGGCTCGTGGTCGAGACGTCGGCAGGCTCCGTCGAGATCACGCTCGCCGACCTCACGATGCCCGTGTACCTGTGCGCGTACGGCATCACCGGCTGGTTCGACGCCATGCTGGAGCTGGTCGGGGCCCGCGCGGCGCAGGTCGAGCACCGCGCGTGCGTGCACCGGGGCGATGCGGCCTGCGTGTGGCGCGGGGCCTGGCGCACCTGAGCCGCTGAGCGCGCGCGCCGGGCGATACCGCGCCGGACCGGCACCCGGGCCCATCCCCGCCTGGGCTGCTGGGTCGGGGCGGCGCGGGACCGCGCTCGCTCGGCGGTCATCGCCGAATCCTCGCGTGACGGGTGCTGCGATGCCGCGCGCGATGCCTGCAGGCGAAGATCCGTTCTGCTGGGTGGGCGCGACCATCGACGGCAAGTACGGCGTCGAGGACGCGGTCGGTGAGGGCGGCTTCGGGATCGTCTACCGCGCGCACCACCTGGGCTTCAAGCAGACCGTCGCGGTAAAATGCCGGCGCGTGCCGGAGGCGCCCTCGGCCCGAGGCCGTGCTCGGCGAGCAGACGGGTGATCCGAGCGCGGGTGTTGGCGGCCTCGTCCCAACGCATCGGGCTCTACGCCGCGCGGGCAGGTCTCGACATCGCCTGCCTAGCGAACACGCGGCGCGAACCGCGCGGTTCCGCGCCGGGCCGACCTCCCCCGCTAGCGAATCACGACGCTGGCGACGAGCACCGCCATGGTGCTGGGCGGTGGGACCGGGCCACCCATGGCGCCGCAGCTTCCTTTCGAAGTGCCCGCGAAGACGGCGTAGCCGAGCTCACCCTTGGAATTGCTGGTGACGGGGATCTGGAGATCGCTCCACTCGGTCGCCCAGCGTAGCTCGCCGACCGGCGTCGGGAGCGTCACGAACACCGGGTTGGCGTGAGGCGCGCGGGTCTGCGTGGGCTCGCCGCCCGGGGTGACGAGATCGACGCTGAAGGGAGTATCCATCCAGTCGGGCGGCGCATCGGGCGCGCCGTACTGAGCCGCGGCGACGAGCACGCGATAGCGAACCACCAGCGTACCGTCGCGGGCGACCAGTCGCGCCGCGACCCCGGCCGGCTCGGCGCCGCATACCGTATTGGTGAACGGGCCGAGCTGCGCGCACGAGCTGCCCGCCTCGCAGAGCGAGTCGCCGGGCGACCGCAGAGTCACCTTGCCCCACTGTCCGTAGTCCGTGGCGTCCGCCCCGTAGTAGACGCCGCTCTGCGGCTCTCCGACGTAGAGGATGCGCTCGGAGAAGCTCAACGCTGGCGAGCCGCGCCCCGCGAGGTCGGGCACACCCGCGTCGACGTCGAGGCTCACGCCGCGGAGCGCGCTCGGCCAGTCGAGGAAGCGACCGGTCGCCCCGATCGCGCCGCCCCACGCCTCGTCGGAGGCGGCGTCCGGCGTAGTGGCCCACGCGAGGCGAGGCTCACCGCTACCCTCCGACGCGCTCACCTGGATATGGTTCGCGAGCGCGACCTCGCCGACGCCCTCGGCGGCCTCGAGCCGAAGGACATCCCACGGCAAGATCGCGTCGTCGGGGCCGTGCGGGGACGGCGCGCTGGCGCGGAGCTCCGGCGCGGTCTCGTCGGGGCCGACGGTGCCGCCCGAGGTGATCGGGTAGCTGTCCCCGACGTCGCCCATGAACACATTCTCGATGCCCTCCGCGCGAATCGTTCCGGAGAGGGTGCCGTTCCTTCTCGGGAGAACCAGCTTCGTCCAGGTGTCGGAGGCGTTCCCGGCGGAGAACCCGCTCACGCTCCCCTCGAGCGTCACCGAGCCGCTGGTGACGGTGGCCGTCATCACGGCCGGGTACCCCCAGCGCGCGGTCACGAGCGCCTGGTAACCGCCGCCCGACCTGCGAAGATCGACCCGAGCGGTCGCGCCCTCGCTCGCGGGCGGGGCGCTGAGGCCGTGCGACTCGCCTTGCTTCACGTCCTTGAACACCAGATCGAAGGAGCCGGTGATGCCGCCCCCGTTCGAGCCACCGCCGGTGCCGCCGGAGCCGTCCTCGAAGCTCGTGCCGCCACACGCGGCGAGGAGCCCGGCCGCCACCATCGCTGCCGCAAAGGGAAATGTCCGCGTCATGGGTTCATGCCTTTGTTGGGGAGGGGCGGAGGCTCGGGCCCCTCGTCGTCACCAATCAACCTACTTCGGCGACACCGATCGCGAAGCCTAGCGCGGAGCCCGTGTTCCCGGCGAGGCCAGACACGCCGCCGGCCACCGTCATCGTGAGCGTACCCGAGCTCGTCGGCCCAGCGATGACGCCGCCGCGCGCTGCGAGCAGCTCCGCGGTCAGGCTCACGACTCCGGCCCAAGCGACTTGCGTCATGAACACGGCTCGCTAGCAAGCCCTGAGCCAAGCGATGTGGCGCAACCTGACACACGGGCTCGCGCGGCGCGGGGCCGCCGTGCGATGCTCGCCGCGATGAGGCGCTTCGGACGTATCCCGGCGGGTTATTTCGAGCTTTCCGGAGACGAAGGCGTGCTCCTCGGGGGCGCACCGTGGCTCGGCGGCGCACCCACCGGCGAGCGGATCACGCTCTCCGCAGCGCGACTCGAGTGTCCGGTCGAGCCGAGCAAGATCCTGTGCATCGGCCGGAACTACCGCGCCCACGCCGCCGAGCTCGGCAACGAGGTGCCGAAGGAGCCGCTCGTCTTCTTGAAGCCGCCCTCGGCGCTGATCGGGCCGGGGGGCACGGTGCGCCTGCCGAGCGAGGCCGAGCGGATCGAGCACGAGGCAGAGCTCGCCGTCGTGATCGGCCGGCGCTGCCGGCGCGTCTCACCCGCCGACGCGCTCGGCGCGGTGTTCGGCTACACGATCGTGTGCGACGTCACCGCGCGCGATCTCCAGAAGCGAGACGGGCAGTGGTGGCGCGCGAAGGGGTTCGACACCTTCTGTCCGGTGGGGCCGCTGGTGGTGAGCGGCGTAGACCCGAGCGCGCTCGGGGTTCGTCTGCGGGTCGGCGGCGAGCTGCGCCAAGACGGCAACACGCGCGACATGCTCTTCGACGTCGCTCGCGTGGTGTCGTGGGTGAGCCAGGCGATGACGCTCGAGCCCGGCGATCTCATCGCGACCGGCACGCCCGAGGGCGTCGGCCCGCTCGCGGCGGGAGATCACGTGGTCGTCGAGCTCGACGAGCTCGGCGCGCTCGACTTCACGGTCGCGCGCGAGGCGTGACCGCGCCGCGCGCTAGCCTGCTCCTCCCACCTCGCCGGCCAGCTCCCGCAGGCGCCGCGTGAGCTCTCGAGGGCCGGCCGCGTCGAGGAGCGCCGCGCGCGCCGAGCGCTCGAGCAGCACGCTGCTCAGCCGCGCGAGCCACGGTAGGTGCAGCTCCTCGTAGCGGAGCCCCAGCATGAAGACGAGCCTCACGGGCCGCTCGTCCGGCGCGCCCGCGGCGAGCCCCTGATGCGAACGCCCGACGAGGATGAACGGACGCTCGACCTGCTCGGGATGGCGCGCGAGCGTGTGCGGGAACGCGACGCCCTTGCCGACCGCCGACGACAGCACGTTCTCTCGCTCGACGAGCGCGCCGAGGAACCACGTCTTGTCGCGCACCAGCCCGAGCTCGGCGGCTCGCGCCGCGAGCTCACCGAGGGCGCCCATGAAGGTCCGGGCGGCGAGCGCCGGCACCACGTGCGATTCGGAGAGGCACTGCTCGAAGGTAAACGCGCGCGCGCTCGCGGCCGGCGGAGGCGGTGGCGCCGAGCGGACGCCGAGCATCCGATCGTCGAGCCAGGCGTCGATCATCTCGCGCTTGAAGCGCCACTGCGCGCCGAGCCGGATGCCGGGCACCGCGCCGTCGCCCGCGAGCTTCAGCACCGTCCGCTGGTTCAGGCTCAGGTAATCGGCGAGCTCGCGCAGCGTCATCAGGCGGTCGCCCGCGCCTTCCGGTTCATCGTTGCGCATTAGATTACGTTGGATTACGTTATTTTGCGTCATATGACCAGGCTTGAGCGGCTTCACGCCGCGGTCGAGCAGGCCCGGCCCCTCTTGCCGGCGCAGGGGCCCATCGGCGTCTTCGTCCACCACAACACGCTCCATGCCTTCGAAGATCTGCCCTTCGAGCGCGCGGTGATCGAGGCGGGTGGTTGGTTCGGCGCGGAACCGTTCGCCGCGGAGGCAGAGTATCGCGCGGCCTATGCGCGCGGTCGGATTCTCGGGCGCGATCTCGAGGCCGTGCTCCGTGACGAGCTCGAGCCGGATCGACGCGCGCTCGCCCAGCGCGCGCTCCTCTTCACCTTCGAGGAGCCGAGCGACGCCGCGCTCGACTGGCGAGCAAGTGAGGGGCAGCTCGACTCCGCGCTGCTCGAGGCCTGCGTCACGCGCTTCGCCGTCCGGAGCCCGCGCTGCGAGCTGGCGCCGGTGGATACGTCGCGGTTGATCCATCCCACCTTGATCCGCCTGGTCGCGGCGTTCGTGGACCAAGGCGTCGCGTATTGGGCGATGCCGGGGCGCGAAGCGGGGCTCTTCGCGGCAGCGCGCGCGCTCTTGGCGCAACCTGCGCCGCCTCCCAACCCATGGGTCCACCGCGTGACGCGCGCGATGCGCGAGGCCGACGGCGCGCCCGCCGAGCTCGCGGTTCGAGCGCTCGACGCGCTCGGCGTCGCGGAGGCGGACTGGGGCGACTTCGTCAGAGAGCAGCTCCTCGCGCTCAGGGGTTGGGCGGGCCTCGTGAATCAGCTCGAGCTCCGTCCCGATCGGGTACCTGCGCGGCGAGTGCCGGCGAGCCTCATCGAGTTCCTGGCGCTTCGGCTGGTGCTCGAGCGCGAGGCTCGCGCCTTCCTCGGAGAGCGCACACCGCGAACGGCCTCGCCGCTCACGGAAGGCCGCGATCTCCGGGTGGCGCAGGCCGCGTACGGTGTGTTCGCCGGCGAGGGCGGGGGGCTCGCCGCGCTCGAGGCGCTCGACGCGGACGCGGTGAGCGCGCTCGCACGGGAGCTCGCCGCGCTCGACTCGACCGAACGGCGGCGCCTGTGGCACCTCGCCTACGAGCGCCGCCACGCGCAGGAGTTCCTCGGCGCGCTCGCGGTGCACCGACCGCGACCGGCGCCGCGGCCGCGCTTCCAGGCAGTGTTCTGCATCGACGAGCGCGCCGAGTCGCTCCGCCGGCACCTCGAGGAGGTACTGCCAGAGGTCGAGACCTACGCCGCTGCCGGGTTCTTCGGCGTCGCGATGTACTACACGGGCCTCGACGACGCGCACCCGATCCCGCTCTGCCCGGTCGGCGTCACGCCCACGCACACGGTCTCCGAGGTCGCTGCGCCGGGCGCGTCGCGACGCGGCGAGCGGCGCCGCACCGGGCGGCGCCTGGCCGGCAAGCTCGCCTACGACACCGACCTCGGGACCCGGACCCTCGTCCGCGGGACGGTGCTCTCCGCGGCGCTCGGCGTGCTGTCGGCGCTGCCGCTCGTGTGGCGCGTGCTGTTTCCGCGCGCGGCGTCGCGGCTGCACGTGCCGCTCCCTGAGGTAAAGACGCACCTCGACCTCGACTTCAGCGTGGAGGAGATGGCGCGGATCGTCGGCGAGCTGCTTGAAGAGATCGGGCTCACCGAGGGCTTCTGCGAGCTCGTGCTCGTCGTCGGTCATGGCTCCTCGAGCCTCAACAACCCGCACGAGTCGGCGCACGACTGTGGCGCTTGCGGCGGCGCGCGCGGCGGCCCGAACGCGCGCGCCTTCGCCCAAATGGCCAACGACGCGCGAGTCCGCGCGCAGCTCGCGGCGCGCGGCATCGAGATCCCGGCGCGAACCCGCTTCATCGGCGCCTTCCACGACACCTGCAGCGACGCCATCTCATGCTTCGACCTCGAGACGCCGCCGCCCTCCTTCGCCGAGCTCCGCGCCGCGCTCGACCAGGCGCGGGCGCGCGACGCGCTCGAGCGCAGCCGTCGTTTCGAGTCCGCGCGGCTCGATTGGTCGCCATCGCAGGCGCTCCGTCACGTCGAAGGGCGCGCCGTGGACCTCGCGCAGCCGCGACCGGAATACGGGCACGCGACCAACGCGACCGCCTTCATTGGCCGCCGGGCGCGGACCCGTGGGCTCTTCCTCGATCGCCGCGCGTTTCTCGTGTCATACGATGGGTCGCGTGATCCGAGCGGCGCGGTGCTTGCGCGCGTGCTCGCGTCGGTGGTGCCGGTCGGCGCGGGCATCAACCTCGAATACTACTTTTCGTACATCGATAACGCCCGCTACGGAGCCGGGACCAAGCTACCGCACAACATCACGTCGCTGGTCGGCGTCATGGACGGCTACTCGAGCGATCTTCGCACCGGGCTCCCTTGGCAGATGGTCGAGATCCACGAGCCCGTCCGGCTGCTCGCGGTCGTCGAGACCCGGCCGGAGCTCCTCCTCGCGGCGGCCTCGGTCACGCCGGCGGTGGTTCGGCTGGTCGAGAACGGCTGGATCCGGCTGGCGACGCTCGACCCGGACTCGAGCGCGCTCCATGTCTTCCGCGACGGCGGCTTTCATCCGTTCGAGCCCGAGCCCATCGCGCTCGGGCGAGCATCGAGCTCGCTCGAATGGTTCCGCGGCAAGCGCCAGCCGCTCGAGATCGCGGAGGTCGGCGGATGATCGGCTGGCTCGCGCGGATCGCCGTGTTCGCACCGATCGCCGCGTTCGCATGGCTCGGGCTCGCGCGACTCCTCGGGCGTCGCGCTTCGGAGCGCTCGCTCACCCGGCTGGTGTCGCTGACCTTCGTCACGAGTGTGATCGCCGCGCTCGGCCTCGCGGGGGCGATGATCCTCGAGCGACGCTCGTCGGAGGTGGTACCGCTCGGGACCTGGTTCTCGTCCGGCACCCACCGGGTACACCTGTCGCTGCTCGTGGATGGGCTCTCGGTGCCGTTCCTGGTGCTCTCGAGCGTGCTGTGCGGCACGGTCGGCGCGTTCGCCACGCGCTACCTCCATCAGGACCCGGGATTTCATCGCTTCATGGCGCTGATGCTGCTGTTCGCCGGGGGGATCCAGCTGGTCACCGCGGCCGGGGGCCTCGACCTCGCCTACATCGGCTGGGAGCTCGTCGGGATCACCTCGGCCCTGCTCATCGCGTACTATCAGAACCGCGAAGCGCCCGTGCACCACGGGCTCTGGGCGTTCGGCGTCTATCGAGCGTGCGATGTCGGGCTCCTCCTCGCCGGGCTCGTCGCGCACGCACGCCTCGGCAGCGGCGCTTATCCGGTGCTCTACGGCGCGGCGCCGTGGCCGGCCGGAGCGCCCGGCCTCGCCGGGGACACGGCGACGCTCGTCGCGTTCCTCCTCTTGCTCTCCGCGATGGGCAAGAGCGCGCAGGTGCCGCTCAGCGGGTGGCTGCCCCGCGCGATGGAAGGCCCCACGCCTTCGAGCGCGATCTTCTACGGGGCGCTCAGCGTGCACGCCGGATGCTACATCCTCTTACGAGCGGCGCCGCTGCTCGACCAGCAGCCGGGCGCGAGCGCGGCGCTGGTCGTGGTCGGGCTCGTCACCGCGCTCTATGCGACGGTGGTCGGGCGCGCACAGACCGATATCAAGTCGACGATCGCCTACGCGACCTTGACCCAGCTCGGGATCATCTTCGCCGAGATCGGGCTCGGTCTCCGGCTCATCCCGCTCGTGCACATCATGGGCCACGCGTGCCTGCGCGCGCTCCAGTTTCTTCGCGCGCCGTCGCTCCTGCACGAGCGCCACCAGGTCGAGGCCGCGATGGGCGAGCACGTCACGCGCACGGGCGCGCACCTCGAGCGTCACGTTCCGGCGAGCGCGCAGCTCTGGCTCTACCGCTTCGCGCTGCAAAGGGGGTACCTCGACGCACTCATCATGGGCTGGGTCGTCGGGCCCGTGCTGCGCGCGCTCGCATGGCTCGATCGGCTGGAGCGAAAGTGGATCGGCTAGTCGAGTGGGCGAGCATCGCGGCGCCCGCGATCGGAGGCGCGAGCGCCCGCTTCCTGGCGCCGCGCGCTGCGCGGGCGGTGTCACTCGGCGCGACCTCTGTCGGCCTCGCGCTCGCCGTCGTGGGCGCCATCCTCGTGTTCCCGAGCGACGCGCTCTCCGCGCTCGGCGTGCCGCTCGCCGCGACGCTCGGGTGGGCGCTGGTGCTCGGCGCGCCGCGAGCCTGGGCTACGCCGCGCGCGCTGAGTGGGCTGCTCGTGAACGTGGCCCTCTTGGTCGCGACGTTCTGGACGGCCGAGCCTCGCCTGCTCGCGGCGCTCTGGATCGCGACCATGCTCCCGGTCGCCCACGCGCTGCGAGGGACCCCCGCCGCGCGCGCCTACGCGGCGTACTCGAGCGCGAGCGCGCTCCTCTTCGCGGGCGGCGTCGCCTGCCGCCACGCCCTCCCGCGGCTCGGGGTTGCGATGGTGGTGAGCGCGATCCTGATCCGAAAGGCGATCGCCCCGTTCCACTCGTGGCTCCCCGCCGCGTACTCGGCCGCACCGCCAGGGCCGCTCCTGCTCCTCATCGCGCCGATGGTCGGCGCCTACGCGCTCGTGCGCGGCGTCGTGCCGCTCGTTCCGGAGCTCTTCGGCGGTCGCTGGCTCTTGCTCGGTCCGCTCGCGCTCGTGACGGCGGCGTACGCGGCCGGGCTTGCGCTGGTGCAGGTCGAGCTCCGCCGGATGGTCGCCTGGCTGGCCGTCAGCCAGTCCGCGCTGGTCCTGGTCGGGCTCGAGTGTCCGGATGGCGCCGGAATGGCGGGTGGGCTCCTGAGCTGGCTCTCCGCGGGCGCCGCGATCACCGGGCTCGGCCTCGCGGCGTGGATGCTCGAGGCGCGCTTCGGGCCGCTTCGGCTCGACCGACACAGCGGCCTCTATCGCCGCGGTCCGGCCCTCGCGCTCGCGTTCTTGGTGTCGGGGCTCAGCCTGGTCTCCTTCCCGGGCACCGCGGGCTTCGTGAGCGACGACCTCCTGCTCGCGGCGGTTCTCGATGCGTTCCCGGCGCTCGGCCTGCTGCTGTTCGTGGCCACCGGGCTGAACGGCTTCACCGTGCTTCGCGCTTATCTGCGCCTCTTCCACGGCGCGTCCGCGAAGGGACCGGTCATCGATCTCCTACCGCGCGAGCGCCTCGCGCTCGTCGTGCCCATCGCGCTCATCATCGTGAACGGTCTGTGGCCGGGGCCGCTCGTGCGCCTCGGGACCGCGGCGGCCCGGCAGATCCTGGCGACGCCGAGCACCGAGCTCCGTCCTCTCCATCACCGGTGAACGCGACGGCGACCGGGGAGGATTGTTGGTCCGGCGCGAAGCCCGGGCGAAGTGTCCCTCGCCGGTGAACCGCGCGAAGCTCATCGTATTCTCAGCGCTCGGAGCCGCTCGGCGACGCTACGACGGGCGTGCCATGGACGAACGGCGGGAGCAGTGGAGGGACCAGCTCGAGCCGCTGCGCGACGTCAGACGGGCTCCGCGACCCGGTGCACTACGTGCTGCCGAGAAGCACCGCTGACCCGACGCGGGAGCGCGAGCTCGTCCGCTCGATCCTGAAGCGACCGTTCAGCGAGGGCACCTTCGCCCTGGAGATGGACCGGCTCAGCCTGCTGGTCCGGCACGCCAGCTCCGTGCCGCCCCCGCGCATGAACCAGATCCGCTACGCCGGCGTGCTCGCGGCGCACGGCAAGTGGAGGGCACGCATCGTTCCGCCACCGCCGCCGGTCGAGGGATCCGACGACCCCGACTGCGCGACGTGCACCGCGGAGCACGACCAGCCGCCCACGCTCCGCCGCAGCTCGCGCCCTCGCGCGGCCCGCCCTGCTTCAAGAGCCGCGTCATCTGCAGGAGGCTCGACGAGCCCGTGCAGGCGGAGCACCTCGACGCGCACTCAACGCGCGCTCGAAGCGGCCGGCGTGCGCCCGGGCGGGGCGCTCACGGTCGCAAATCGACACGCGAGCCGCTCGAGACCCGACCCTGCGCTCTCCATCGAGCCCGCGCACGCCGCCGACGCCGCCCGCCGAGGCCGCCGACGCGACCGCCGGTCATGGGCAGAGCCATCACGAGGGCGTTCATCCGACCTACGCGCGCGGATGCGGCTGCGGCGACGTGTGAGCCGAGCGGGGGGAGCGAGGTGGGAGCGTGCAGGGCCGACTCGACCGACGGTGTTCTCTTGTGGTCGAGTCTATTCTCTTGTTGTCGGTGCGGCGCGGTATCGGCGGGGCGAGAGGCGCACGCTGACCGACGCGACAGCCAGACTTTGAAGCTGGCTCCTACGCTCCAAGTCACCGAGCGCGATTCTCGATCAGGCTTCGTGAGAGAGAGCGACAGCGCGAGCCGCGAGCCGACCGCGACCCGCGCGGTCGGTCGGAGACGGAGCGTGTCTCATGTCCAGGTCGCTCATCCCGGGGCTGGCCCCATGACTCTGCAAGAATTCCCTGGAGCTGGCCCCAAGACCCTGCAAATCCCGGTCAGGCTCCCCTGCGGGTGGCCCCATGGTCCTGCAAAGGTGGTGGTCCCGTGACCCTGCAAGAGTCACACGGCCGCTGGCGCCATGAAGCTGCAAACTGGCAGCAGCCAGCAAGCACCTCGCCGAGCGCGGAGGTGTGTCCTCCCGAGCGGGCGACGCCGATAATCTCTGCCGAACCCCCGCCTGCCCGCCGCTCGGACGGTTCGCGGGCAGCCTTCGACCGCGAACTCGCGTCCGCGTACTCTTCGACTCGGTGGGTCTTGCCAGATGGAATTTCCTACGCGCCGCTCTGACCGTCGTGGGTGGGCGCTCGGCCGCCGACGGCCAAGGGGGCGCCGGCCCGCTCCTGGCCTTCACGTATCGCTTCTTGCCCTGAGCCGCCGCGACGCCCGGCGCCGCAGCGCCGCGAGCGCCGCGAGTGACAGCCCGCCGAGCGCTGAAGCGCGCCGCCCCGGCACCCCGGCGGCCCGACACCCGCAACCCGAGTCGCCCGCAGCGCCGCCGCCGGCAGACGCGCCGGCCGCGCCGCCGCTGGTCGGCGCACCTGCAGCGCCCGCCTTGCCCGGCGCGCCCGCCGAGTTCCCCGCCGCGCCGGCCGTTGCGCCGGCGCCACCCGCGCCTGCGCTGGCCGCCGCGCCCGAGCTGCCAGCGGCGCCAGCCGCTCCGCCAGCGCCGCCGGCGCCTGCCGCAGGTTCCACGCCGGGCGGGGGCGCCCCGGCCGGAGCGCGTAGGATGATGGCTGTGCGCGCCGGCACCGTCAGCGCGCCGGCGGGGACGTCGGTGTCGTAGTCGAGCGCGTACGAAGGCTCCTGCGCGCTCGCGTCCACGTCGCCGCCACCGCTCCAGGTGGCGCGCTTCATCGCGCTCGGGAGCGTGTAGGTGAGCGCGGCGCTCGACGAGTTCACCAGCACGAGCCCGCTCACGTACCTCCGCGCGTACAGGCCGCCCGCGCCACCGCCGCTGCCGCCGACACGGAGCTGCTCCAGATCTTCCGGCGGCTCGCGCTCGTAGCCGCCCAGATCGAGCTCGTACTCGGGGTACCAGCTCACGTCGTCCAGGCCGAGCGTGAAGTAGCTGGTGCCGTTGCGGACCAGCAGGTACGTGCCGACGAGCAGGGCCCGCTCGCTGGCCGAGAGCGAGGTGCCGGCGGCGGTGATGCCAGCGATCCACACCTTGCCCTTGCTGGTGACGTACCGGCAAAGTCGCCTGGAGGAGACGTACCAGTTGCCGGCAGAATCCGCGACGTCCTGCCAGTTCTCGGTGAACACACCGTCGGTCTCGTCCAGAAACGCGGGCTCTTCGTCGACCAGCGAGTCGGGGTTCGGGATCACGAGATAGCGCGGGTGTTGGCTGGTCGCGGCGAACGCCGCGCGCATGGCCTTGAAGTACGCCGAGGCGCGCGGGTTCCAGTAGCTCGCCAGCGCCGCGTGCGAGCTGCCGCCGGCCTTGGGTGCCCACCACCCGGTCGGCTGGTAGCCGTACCAGGGGTGGAATGCCACGTCGAGGAAGACGCCGGTCGCCTTGTCGGTCGCGTAGCCTTGCCACTCGAGCAGCGTGTCGAACAGGTAGGAGCGCCACTCGCTCGAGTCGAGGTTCATCAGCCAGAACGGATCGGGGTAGTGGATGCGGTCGTTCGGAAAACCCGTGCTGGTGCCGTGCTCGTAGGCGTTCTCACGGGTGAGCGCGTGGGCTGCCACGTAAGGCGTGAAGGCGTCGTCGTCCTCCTGACCCCACCGGTCCGCGCCGGTGATGTTATGGACGGGGTTGGTCTGGTCGGCGCCGTTCAGGCCGTACGCCAGGTGATAGACCAGCAGCAGAAAACCCGGGTTCATGGCCCGGTACTCGTCGATCTGGCGCTTGAAGAGCTTCTGCGACCCCACGTAGTGCTGGACGATCCACTGCTTCTGGGCCTGGCTCACCCCCTGCACGGCGTCAGCCAGCTGGTCTTTCCAGACCAGCACGTACCGCCGGGTGCTGGGCAGCGGCTGTGCCAGCCCCGCGGGTTGCAGCGCGGCGGGCTCGAGCGGGTAGCCCACGCCCGGCGGGTGCGACGCGGCGAGCGCCGGCACCGCCGGCAACATTGAAACCACCATCCAACCCAGCGCCCGTCCCGCGTACCGCATGGCTCGACTATCGCGCCACGCGCGCCTCGTCCACCAGCGCCGAATCGCGCCGGACCCGGGGCTTGGACGGTCGTCCTTCGGCGCGGCCTCGGGCGTCAGACGTCCAGCTTCACGAGCGAGCCGAGCAACTCCCCCACGGCCCACGCCTGCGCGGGGCTGCCCCGCGGGCGGCGGGGCGGATCGCCGTCGGCGAGCTGGGAGACCTGGCCAGTCGCCAGGCCGCGCTCGAGCGCGTGCTCGAGGAGCAAGCGCAGCTCCTCGTGGAGCTCGAAGTCGTCGCTGCCGCCCGCGCGCGAGGCGCGCACGAAGGCGCCGTGTACGGCTGGATGGGCGAGTGATCTCGCCGCGGCAGCTCGTGCTCCTCCGAGCCCGAGGCAGCGGTCGACGCGCGGCCCCCGGTGGCAGCAGCTGCGGCGCGCCCCTCACGAGGCGGCGCGAGCGATGGCCTCAGCCGCGTCGAGGTGCTCCGCGACGAGGCCGTTGGTGCGCTCGACCATCTGGATGGGCAGGCCATGGCCCGCACCCGCAATCTCGAGCCACCGCGCCCCTGGGATCCCGTCCGCGAGCGCCTTGCCGAACGTCGGCGGCGCCACGATGTCCTGGGCCCCGGTCGCGACGAGCGTGGGGATCCCCGCGAGCTCGCCGAGGCGGGGGCTCGCGTCGTAGGCGCCGGTCGCGGAGAGCTGCGACATCACGATGGGCGGGCGTTCGCCCAGGTCGTGACCGAAGATCGGCTCGAGCTCTGCCGCGAGCGCGTCGCGGTCCCGTGTCGCGAGCACCTCGGGCGGCATGACCATCTCGAGGAACGCGAGGCGCCGCATGCGCCGGGTGCCGATCATCGTGCGCGCCCCGATCCAGATCATCGGACCGCGGGGACGCGACGCGTCGCTGCCGCGCGCGAACGTGCTAAGCAGCGTGAGGCTCCGGACGCGCGCGCGGTGCTCGAGCGCCGTCGCGATGGCGAGCAAGCCGCCCATCGAGTGCCCGACGAGGTGCGCCGCCTCGATATGCTCGCGATCCATCAGTGCGACGATGTCGCTCACCATCAGCGGGACCGTGAGCTGCTCACCGACCGGCTGGCTCCGGGCCATGCCACGGTTGTCGAACGTGAGGCACCGATAGCGCGTCTCGAGCGCGTCCACCTGTGGGGCCCAGCCGCGGCCGTGCAGGCCCATCCCCTGGACCCACACGACCGGCGGCCCCGCACCGCTCACGTCGTACGCGAGCGTGCATCCGCGGTGAACGAGCGTCTTCGATTCGCGCGTCATCGCCGCGACACTCCCACACGAGCGACCCTGGTGCACGTCGCGCTCGTGTGGGAGTTCCACCCTGAAGCTGGTGCGCGCGAGCTCGCGCCCCTCGAGGTCGCGCACGACCGCAGACCAGCGCCCGGGGGCATGCACGTTCCGCGACCACGCCCAGGTGCGAGGTCGGCCGACCCGTGAAGGCACCTCGAGCTCCACGAGGCCGGTCACGTGCGCGTCGGCGGAGACCGCCTGCGGATCGAAACTCACCTCGACGTCGGTCGCCGCGCCCCGGTTCGCGCTGCCGGACGAGCTCGACGAGTCGTCCTCGGTCGCATCCTCGAGCTCTCGGCAGCGCGATCCCGAGAATCTCGTGCGCTTTTCTCTGGAGGTCGATCAGCCCGTGGGCGATGCCGAGCTCCTTCTCCAGCTTCGCGTTCTTGCGCTCGAGCTGCTCGATGAGCTTGTCTCTCTTGTCCGTCCGCACCTTCGGGCCCCGCGGTACGCCCTCGAGGCCGGCGACGCCGAGCCGGTCGCGCGGGGAACGCCACGCAGAGAGGTGCGAGCCGTAGATGCCCTCGCGCCGCAAGCGCTCGCCGACGTCGCCGCGCGTCGTGCACCGCTCGGCCTCGTGCAGGATGCGGAGCTTCTGCTCCGCGGTGAACCTCCGGCGCTGCCGCCGGTCGTTGTTGAGCG
>JAPSGB010000015.1:0-97359 GCA_035063585.1 Polyangiaceae bacterium | reverse complement strand
CGCGCGCGGCTCGCGCGGTGTGCTCGACTGGGCGTCCAGCCATCGGCGGAGTGGCGCGTCGTGTCTGCCGCGGTGTGCTCGACTGGGCGCCCAGCCATCTGCCGCGTGGCGCGGCTGCGCGCCGCTCGCGCGCGCGACAGGGATCGGCGTGGCCGCGCGCGCGTCGCTGCGTGGCGCGGGTGCGCGTCGCTCGCGCGCGTCGCTGCGTGGCGCGGGCGCGCGTCGGGTGCGGTGTCGCGGGCTCGGCGCGCGGGGCTACTGGAAGATCCCCTGGATGGTGGTCGGACGTGGCTTGTCGGGCGCGCCGCCCGTGGTCGTCCCGCCGCCGCCGCCGCCCTTGCCGTCGGGGCCGACGCATGCGCCGCCCTTGGCCATGCAGCGCTTCGAGTGCGTGCACACGCTGGAGCCCGCGCAGTCCGCGGACGACACCGCCTGGCATTTCCCGTCTTTGGCGGTGCAATTGCCCTCGAGCTTGCAGCGCGCGCTCGCGCGGCAGTCGGCGGTGACGAGCGCCGCGCATTCGCCGTTCGTCGCGCCGCAGCGCCCGTCGGTCGAGCAAGCGCTCGAGCCCTTGCAGTCCGCCTCGGTCGCGACGCAGGCGCCGTCCTTGGCGGTGCAGCAGAACGCGCTCTTGCACGCCGCGGAGCCCTTGCAGTCGTCGTTCGATGCGGCGGCGCATTTCCCGCCTTGCGCCTCGCAGCGCCCGAGCCGGGCGCAGGGGCTGGTCGGCTCCGGCTTGTCGCCCGAGCCGCCCGCGCAGTGGAAGCGCGAGAGCGCCACGCACTTGCCGTCCTCGGCCGCGCAGAGCCCCTCGGTGGCGCAGGTCGCGCTGCACTCGACCGCGATGCTCCTCCCCGGATCGACGCACTCGCCCTGATACGCGGCGCAGAGCTTGAGGTTCTTGCAGGCCTCCGAGCGGCGGCAGTCTTCGTTCTTGCCGACCACGCAGGCGCCCTCCTGGGCGCTGCACTTGCCATGGGCTCGGCAGGCCTTAGAGTCCGCGCAGTCACTGTCGGTCTTCGCCGTGCAACTGCCTTGCTCCGTCGCCGCGCATTTCCCGTCGTTCGCGCACTCGGGCGCGCTCTTGCAGCGCTCGGCGTCGTCGCAGGCGGCGCTCGCGAGCGCGCCGAGGAGGAGCGCAGCGGCGGCCCGGGCGGAGAGGTGCCGGAAGTTCATGGCGCGCGATTCTAGATGAGGTCGCGCCGCCGCGGTCAGGTTTCGGAAATAAGGAGGATTACATGACGATCAAGATTGGCGACACGCTCCCGGACGCAACCCTCTACGAGTCGACCGAGTTCGGTGACGCGTGCCCGCTGCCGCCGGCCAAGGTGAGCGTCGCGGAGGCCACCAAGGGGAAGAAAATCGCCATTTTCGGCATCCCCGGCGCGTTCACGCCGACCTGTTCGGCCAACCACCTGCCCGGGTTCGTGAAGCACTTCGACGCCTTCAAGAAGAAGGGCGTCGACGAGGTGTGGTGCGTCGCGACCAACGACGGCTTCGTGATGGCCGCCTGGGGCAAGCAGGCGGGCGCGAGCGGCAAGATCCGGATGCTCGGCGACGGCAGCGCGGAGTTCGCGAAGAAGCTCGGGCTCGACATCGATCTCGCCGGTGGCGGGCTCGGCACGCGCATCAAGCGCTTCTCGATGCTGGTCGACGACGGCGTAGTGAAGGAGCTCGCCGTGGAGCCGGATCTCGGGCTCAGCGTCTCGAGCGCCGAGAAGCTGCTCGCGCGGCTCTGAGCTCGCGCGAGCGGCTTGGGGGGGTTGCCGGGGCGGCGCGGAACCGAGCGCGGGTCGCGGTGAGGTCGCGCGCAAGAGCGCCTACTAGCTCGGGGTTGCCGGGGCGGCGCGGAACCGAGCGCGGGTCGCGCCGCCCTCGGCACGCGCGGGGCGCGGTGAGCGCGCGTGTCCGCGGGCTCAGCAGGTGTGGCAGCGCTCGAGCTGCGCCAGCACCTCGCCGCTCAGCTCGTCGATCACGAGCGTCTTGCCGACGCAGTTCTGCGTGGAGGTCGTGGAGCAGCAGTAGAGCGTGGTGTTGCCGGTCTCGGGGTTGACCCGCGAAGGCGCGAGGAAGGCGTCCACCAGCCGGACGAAGTGGAGTCGCTCGCTCGGGTCGACGAAGACGCCGGTGCCGAGCGGGACGTAGTCGTCGTCGGGCTCGAGCGTGATCGAGCCTGGGCCCTGGAGGACGCACGACTTGAACCTGGTGTAGTCGAGCGTCGCGCCGATGGCCGCCTTCGCCGCGCCGGCTGCGTCGAGGCAGGGCGTGAGCGCGGCGCCGCTCGGCACCGGCAAGTAGCCGCCGACGAAGTAGCGCACGTGGCCGTCGCGCTTCACGTGCACGAGCAGCTCGGTCGGCGCGCCGACCAGCGGGCGCCCGTCGTAGTAGGTGCCACCGTGCAGGCGCAGGATCTCCGCGTCGAGGAGGTTGTCGTAGTTGCACACGCGCAGGGTGAGGTCGGCCGGGAGGCGGAAGAGCGTGGCGTTCTTCGCGAAGAGCTCCTTCAGCCCGGCGAGCGCGCGCGCGCAGGGATCGACGATGCTCGCGTCGAGCGTGACGGGAAACTCGCCGGTGATCGAGGCCACCGCCTCGGCCGCGCCATCGAGCGTGACGGTCACGCCGGGGTTCGCGGTCTGGAAGGCGTCGACGGCGTCCTTGATCGCCTGATGCTCGTCGGCGCTCGGCGTGAGATCGATCGTCGCGGACGTGCAGGCGCCTCCCTCCGTGGTCGCGTCGCCCGCGTCGTGCTCGGCGGTAGCGTCGCTCGGGGCGTCGGGAGGAGCCGCGTCGCCGTCGGCGGTGGCGTCCGCGCCGGCGTCGCCGGTGACGTCCGCGCCGGCGTCGCGGTTCGGAGTCGAGTCGCCGTCGTCCGAGCCGCCGCCGCAGGCGGCGCCGAGCGCGGAGAGCGCGAGCGTGAGAGCAAGCAAGGAGGCTGGCCGCAGGAAGGTCACGGCCGGGGAGTACCAGCCGCAAATGCGCCGCGCAAGCCAGCGCCCGCTCACCCGGACGGCAGCGCGCCGAGGACGCCGAGCGCGAAGTCGGCCAGCACCTGGACCACCTGTTCGAGGTCGGGGTACCGGCCGTCCAGGTGGCCGACGCCGAGCGCGACGGTGAGCGCGATCATCCCCTCGCTCATCATCGCGAGCCGGCGACGCTCGGCGTCGGTGTGCGCGGGAGCGCCGTAGCGAGCGAGATCGTTCACGAGATCTGCCTCGAGCTCGCGGAGGAGCGCGCGCGCCTCGACGCCGAAGTCGGAGTCGGGATGAGGTAGCTCCTGGACGAACAAGCGGAACAGCTCGGGCTGCTCGAGCAGGCCCTCGAGCGGGAGGCGGAAGGTCTGCCGGAGCGCGTCGACACCGTCGCCGAGCGCGACCTTCGCGCGCGCCGCCTGCAGCGGGCGACGGAGCGCGTCGACCTTCTCGCGCGCGAGGGTACGGACGAGCTCGCTCATGTCCTTGAAGTGCACGTAGAAGGTCGGCTGCGCGACGCCCGCCGCGCGAGTGACCGCGCTGGTGCTGAGCGCTGCGTGCCCGCCCTCGCGGAGCACCCGCGCCGCCGCTTCGAGCAGCCGCCGCCGCGTGATGAGCTTCGACTCCTCGCGAGAGAGCGCTCGCGAGGCGCGCTGGACCGTCATTTCGGCGATACTAGCATCACCGGAGTATCGTCGCTCCATCGTGAAATCTCGGCTGAATGTACGCGGCACGAGCGGACACCGAGGTGACCTGGCATGCAGTGCATGGACTCGCCGATATGGTTATCGGTGTGTGGGGAGCGAGCGGGCCCGGGCGCGCGGCGCGCTGCTCAGGAGTTCAGGGCGAGCGTGCCGGCGCCGAGGAGCGCGCGCCGAGCCGCGCGGCTGCGCGCCGGACCGACACCCCGGCGGAGCCCGGATCGAGGCATGTACAGAGCGCGGGACGCGTGATAGCGGAATCGCCCATGTCGGACGCGGTCAAGGTCCTGGACGAGCTCAACCGGCGCGCGCTCGAGGGGGGCGGCGCGGCCCGCATCGACAAGCAACACCAGGCCGGCAAGCTGACCGCGCGGGAGCGGGTCGACCTCTTGCTCGATCCGGGCACGTTCGTGGAGCTCGACCGCTTCGTGACCCACCGCTGCAGTGACTTCCACATGGAAGAGCAGAAGATCCTCGGCGACGGCGTGGTCACCGGGTCGGGGCTGGTGGACGGCCGGCGGGTGTTCGTGTTCGCGCAGGATTTCACGGTGTTCGGCGGCTCGCTGTCGTCGGCCTACGCGTCGAAGATCTGTAAAGTGATGGATCTCGCGATGAAGGTCGGCGCGCCCGTCATCGGGCTCAATGACTCGGGCGGCGCGCGCATCCAGGAGGGAGTCGAGTCGCTGGCCGGCTACGCGGACATCTTCCTCCGGAACACCCTCGCGAGCGGCGTCGTGCCGCAGGTGAGCGCCATCCTCGGGCCTTGCGCGGGCGGCGCGGTGTACTCGCCGGCCATCACCGATTTCATCCTGATGGTCGAGGAGACGAGCTACATGTTCATCACCGGCCCCGACGTCATCAAGACGGTGACGCACGAGGAGGTGACCAAGGAGGCGCTCGGTGGCGCGAGCGCGCACGCCTCGCGGAGCGGGGTCGCGCATCTCACCGCGCCCGACGATCGCGCGTGCATCGCTCAGGTGCGAGAGCTGCTGGGTTTCTTACCCTCGAACAACACCGAGGATCCGCCGGCGCGTGCGAGCGAGGATCCGGTGGATCGCGAGGTGCCCGAGCTCGACACCATGGTGCCGGTCGAGAGCAACCGGCCGTATGACATCAAGAAGGTCATCCGGGCCACGGTCGACGACGGCTACCTCTTCGAGGTGCACGAGAAGTGGGCGAAGAACATGGTGGTGGGCTTCGCGCGCATCGGCGGGCGTCCGATCGGGGTGGTGGCCAACCAGCCGGCGTTCCTCGCCGGCGTGCTCGACATCGACGCGAGCATCAAGGCCGCGCGCTTCGTGCGGTTCTGCGACTGCTTCAACATCCCGATCGTCACCTGGGTCGACGTGCCCGGATTCTTGCCCGGCGTCGACCAGGAGCACCGCGGGATCATCACGCATGGCGCAAAATTGCTCTACGCGTTCTGCGAGGCCACGGTGCCCAAGCTCACCGTCATCACGCGCAAGGCCTACGGCGGCGCTTATGACGTCATGAGCTCGAAGCACATCCGCGGCGACGTGAACTTCGCCTACCCGACCGCGGAGATCGCGGTGATGGGGCCGGATGGCGCGGTGAACATCGTGTACCGTAACCAGATCGCGGCGGCCTCCGATCCGGACGCCACGCGCAAGGAGTTCATCGAGGAGTACAAGGCGAAGTTCGCCAATCCGTACAAGGCGGCCGAGCTCGGCTTCATCGATGAGGTCATTTACCCGCGCGAGACGCGGCGCCGCCTCGGCGTGTGCCTCGAGATGCTCCGCACCAAGCGGCTCGAGAACCCGCCGAAGAAGCACGGCAACCCGCCGCTCTGAGCGGCGGGCGGTGCGAGCGGCGGGGGCGGAGCGGGTTGGATTCGCGCCGGTCCCGAGCGATGATCGCCGGTGATGTCCGGTCAGCCGCTCGCGCGCGTCGTCGACCTCACGGTGGCGCTACCGGACGGGTCGGTGGTGGTGTACGCGCTCGACGCCTGCGTTCGCGCGGGGGAGGTGGTAGCGCTGCTCGGCCCGTCCGGCGTCGGTAAGACGACGCTGGTTCGCGCGCTCTTCGCCCCGGAGGCGCTGCGACGTCGCGGCTACTCGATCTCGTGGGGCGAGCGCGAGCTGGCCGCCGAGCCCGCCATCGTGCCTCAGCGGGGCGCCCTGCTCGATCACCTCGACGTGCGGGGCAACGTCGCGCTGGCGCTGGCCGGCGGGCGGCAGACCGGGAGCCCCGAGAGCTGGCTCGGCGCGGTCGACCTCGATGACGACATCGGCGCGCGCGGTCGAAGCGTCGCCGCCTTGAGCGGCGGGCAGGCGCAGCGGGTGGCGGTGGCGCGCGCGCTCGCCGCCGGCCGAAAGCTCATCGTGATGGATGAACCGTCCGTGGGGCTCGATCCACTGGGGGTTCGAATGCTCGCGCGGCTGCTCGTGAAAGAATCGCGGAAGTGTGACGCCGGCATCATCGTGGTCACTCACGATCTCTCGCTCGCCGCGGGCGCTTCGGACCGCGTCTACTTCCTCGATCCCATGGCACGGACGCTGGTCGAGGTCTTGCCCGGCTGGACCGGTCCGGCGGAGCTCGACGCGGCCGAGGTCAGAAAGGAGAAGCTCTCCGCGCTCGAAGCCTCGGTCGAGCGCCTGCTCTTGGCCGAAGCGCCCGTTCGCGCGAAGAGTGACGCCTCCCCGCGGAGGTGGGCGGACCGCGGCGCGCCGTTCCGCACGCTCGGTGAGGCCCTCCGCCGGAGCTTCGAGCCGCACCTGTTCGCAGAGTCGGCGGTCGTTTTCCGACTGACCGTCACCCAGAGCTTCCTGCG
The DNA here is from genome assembly GCA_035063585.1 of Polyangiaceae bacterium. Taxonomy (GTDB): domain Bacteria; phylum Myxococcota_A; class Polyangia; order Polyangiales; family Polyangiaceae; genus JAPSGB01. The sequence continues at coordinate 90,898 of JAPSGB010000015.1, read as the reverse complement.
CCCCGCGGCGTTCTACGGGACGGTCGGCGCGCTGCTCGGGTTCACCGTGCCGTTCGTCATCTCGAACATCAGTCACGATCTCCGGCCGGCGGCGATTTTCGGACTGATCAAGGGGACGTACATCCTCTCGCTCGCGCCGCCGCTCTCGGCGATCATCTTCGCGGCCACGAGCGGCTCCGCGATGAGCGCGTGGCTCGGCGGCTTGCGGCTCGGCGGGCAGGTCACCGCGCTCGAAGGGCTCGGGGTACCCCCGAGCGATACCTCTGGGCCCCGACATGGATGGGCCTCACGGCATCGTACCTTGCCACCTTCGTCGTCTTCACGGCGGCGATGATGTTCGGCGGGTGGGCGCTCTACGCCGCTCACGGCGTGCGCGACGCGGTCGCGGTCATCGCGTCCGACTTCGTGGAGCCGCCACCGAGCCGCTTACCCTACCTGGTTCGAGGGCTGTGGTCGGTGCTCGCCTACACGGTGGCCATCGCCTCGGTCGTGGTCGCCAAGGGCCGCGAGGAGAAGGAGCGAGCCGAAGCAGTGACGAGCGCGATGACCTCGTCGGTGATGCGCGTCACGCTGTTCGTGGTCGTGATGGAGCTCCTGACCGTGCTCGTGGTGCGCGCGTGGGAGGGTGGCCTTGAGTAGGCGCTACTCTACGCTGCTCGGGCTCGGACTGAGCGGGCTCGGCCTCCTGGCGCTGCCCGTGCTCGTCGCGGGTACCTCGGGTCGGGACGACCTGATGGTCGAAGTCCCGGCCGAGCGCCGCTTCAGCGTCGCGCCGCTGCGATCTCTGGCGTCTCCCGCGGTGAGCGTCGCTCCGGCTCGCGCCGTCGTGAGGCGGGCTCTCGGCCCCGCCGAACCCGGGCTCGAGCTCACGACGTGGACGGCCGATTATGGTCCGGCGTACCACCGGGAGGTGACGTGGCCGACGCTGGTGGGGCCGTTCATCGACGAGGACGAGTTCGTCTGCGGGTATAGCGTCCACGCTGGCGCGGCGCTCTTCGACACCGCGGGCGCCGGCAGAGGGCTCGCCGCCCTGCTCACGCGGCGCCTTCGCGAGAAGCTGCCGCCGAGCCTCGATTTCCCAGAATACGATGTCCACGTACCGATGCCTGCGCTGCGACGCGTCGAGCTCGGGGTTCGCTTGGGTCCCGGGCGAGTGTCGTTTTCGCTGGAGCTTCGGTTCGCGGATGGGACGAGATTCGCGCTCCGCCGCATCCCGGTGAAGCTCGGCGCGGCCCATGGAATCCTCACCGTGAGCCGCAGCGGAAGGCTCGCTCCCCCGATCTTCGAAGGGCCGCTGCGTAACCGACTCCTCGCGGAGGGGGGTGAGCGGGTCGCCCTCCTCGGCGGGCTCCTTGGAGGATTGTTTGGACCCCTCGGCGTCATGGCGGGCGTCATCGCCGGCGACGGGGTCGGGCGCGACGCTGCGGACTCGATGATTACGAGGGGCGCCGAGGCGTTGGCGACCGAGAAGGTGGACGAAGCCTTGCGTGAGCTCGCGCTCGGTATGGCCAGGCTGACGCAGCCGCTGCATCCGTTCTCGTCACGCCCCGAGGACGAGTTGATGGTCGCGGTCGCCGCGGAGCCCGCCGTGTCGCGGAGCGGGATCACCCTACCCCTCTGCGCGCGCCTCCGCGTCGGAGCGCCGAGAACGGACGACGCCGTGCCCGGCCCCGTCGCCCTGAACCAGCCGAGGGTCGAGGCCCCGTCGTCGCCGGCGGCCGCGCTCTCGCTCGCCTTGAACGCCGATGCGCTCGAGCAGCTCATGTTCTACCTGTGGCAATCCGGTGGGCTCGGGCAGCTCGGCACGTCCCCGTTGGTGCTCGAAGGGCTCGCCACCGAGGTTCGGGAAGCTGCCTTCGATTTCAGGGGGCTCCGGCCCGGTCTACCGCCGACGTTTGCCTCGACTGACCACGCCAGCGGCTTGCCGTTCGTGGTCGGCGACGTGGCGCTCGGCGCTATGGGTGCGAAGACGGTGGTCGCGCACGGACGAGTGGACCTCGGCGTCGCGAGCGACCATGACGCAGTGACGCTCTCGGCGACGGTGCCCGATGTCCGCGTGAACTGTGTCGAGCTCGAGGGTGGGCGCGCGCGCCTCACCCCGTGCCTCGCCGATCTCTTACCGCTCGCGCGCGACCGGATGGGAGCGCGGCCGCGCGCGTACGCGTGGGGGAGCTCCGAGCTGCTGGCGAAGCTGCCGGCGCTCGGTTTCGAGGGTGTACGCCTCGAGCTCTCGACGCTTCGGATCTCGACCTCGATGAACCCGGCGCGCCTCGACGTCTCGGCCAACGCGCGGTTCGAATAGTGGCGCGCTCGTGGCGGCGCGACGACGTCGGACGAGCGCCGTCCACCGCGGAGCTCGTCGAGGTTTGCGGGGCCGCGCTCCCGTCTGCGCCGCCGGCCGCGCCGGACCGGCCCTCGAGTCCGAGGAGGGTCTCCGGGAGGGAGGGGGTTCGGGCGGCGCGGAAGCGCGCGGGGCGCCGTGCGGCGGGGGCGGGCGCTTTACAACCGGGGAGCGCCGCGCTACGAGGAGGCCTGCATCGGCCGTTATGGGCCCGTCAACAGCGCAGCTCGAACCCCGTCAGGCCCGGAAGGGAGCAGCGGTAGAGACCAGCGGGTGTGACGGGCCCGTTCCCTTTTTGCGCGACTAGCTCGGCGGGCCGCGCTCGGCGAGCCCGGCCGCCTGGACCGCGAGCAGCTCCGCGCAGAGGCGGAGGCGCGCGCCCACGTCGAGCGTCTCGAGCAGGCGCTGGCGGTCGTCGCCGTCGATGATGAGGTGATGCGCGCAGGCGTCGCAGAGGGCGGCCGGCTCCGCGCGCGCCGGGAGCTCGACGTCGAAGCCCGGGCCGTGGCGGCGTACCGCGGCGACGAAGTGCGCGGCGCTGAAGAGGAGCGCGTCGATCTCCGCCTCGCTCGCGAGGCCGCGATCGTCGTCGAGGACGCGCGCGCGAGCGCGCCGGTACGGCGCGACGAAGGGGAGCTCCTCGAGCTCGACGCGAGCTCGCCCGAGGAGGACGAGGTCGAAGCGGCCGTCCGGGAGGCGCGTGTGCTCGATGACCTCGCCGAGCCCGGCCACGCGCGCCAGCGAGGGAGGGCCGTCCCCGAGCGCGTGTCCGGTGGTGAGCACGACCGAGAGCTGGCGCGAGCCGCGGAGGACGTGTTCCGTCATCGCGCGATAGCGCGGCTCGAAGACATGGAGCGGGAGCAACGCGCCCGGGAAGAGCACCACCTCGGGGAGCGGAAACAGCGCGAGCGGCTCGATCACGTCGCCGGGGCGGTAGCGGAGCGTGGGCATGGCCGGGTCAGGTTCCGAACATCTCGATGACCCCGCCGTTGTGGGCGAGCGGCGCGTCGAGCGCGAAATGGACGAGCGTGCTCGCCACCTCTTCCGGGGTCATGCGCGGCTCGAAGCCGCTGCCCTCGAGCATCCCCGTGTCGACCGAGCCGGGCAGCACGGCGACCACGCTGACGCCGGTGTCCGTGAGCTCCTCGGCCAGGCTCTTGGTGAGGCCGATGAGGCCCCATTTCGCGGCGGCGTACGCGGCCGCGCGCGCGCAGCCGAGCGTGCCCGAGATGCTCCCGACGTTGACGATGCGCCCGCGCCCGGCGGCCCGCAGGGCGGGGAGCAGGGCGCGCGTGAGCAGGAACGGGGCGCGAAGATTCACCGCGAGCTGCCGGTCCCAGCTTTCCGGGGTCGTCTCCTCGACGCTCGCGCGCTCGATGAGGCCCGCGTTGTTGATGAGCGCGTGAGGCGTGCCGAAGCGCTCGAGCACGCGTCGGGCCAGCGTCTCGAGCGGCTCGGGGTCGGCGAGATCGGTCTCGAACGCCTCGGCGCGGACGCCCTGCGCGCTGAGCGCTCGCAGCGTCTCGTGGAGCGCCGGCGAGGGGCGGCCGACGAGCGCGAGGTCCGCCCCGCGCCGCGCGAGCCCGAGCGCCGTCGCGCGGCCGATGCCGCGGCTGGCGCCCGTGACGACGGCGACGCTCAACCCCCGCCCGCCCCGAGGGATAGCGCGAGCTCGGCCGAGCCCGTCTCGCCGGCGAGGGTGCCGCGGCTGGCGATGGTCGTCACGAGCGCGCCGGCTTGGCGCGGTCCGCGCGCGCTCAGGCAGCCGTGCTTGAGCTCGAGCCGGCACCACGCGCCGCGCGCGCCGGCGTGGGTCATCAGCGCGTCGACCACCGCTTCGCCGATGCGCTCTTGCAGGATGGGGCGCCGCGCGGCGGCATCCATCAGCTCGGCGAGGGTGCCGATGCCGAGCATGCGCTCGCCCGGATGATAGGCGACCACCGCGGTGCCGAGCGCGGGCAGGAGGTGGTGCGGACACACGGTGGTCACGGCGAGGCCCTTGGCGACCACGAGGCCCTGGTGGGTCTCGGCCGGCGTGCCGCCCCGGCAGAGCGCGCCGAGATCGACGCTGCGACCGACGAGGAGCTCGTCGAGGAACGCCTCGGTCACGCGGGCCGGAGTGTCCGCCAGCTCCGGATCCGACGCGGGGGAGAGGCCGAGCGCCTCGAGGAACGCCGCCACCGCGCGCTCGGCTGCCTCGCGATCTGGCGTCATCAGTTCATCAGCCGTCGTCGCGTCTCGCCGCGGAGTGGCCGGCGGCCGGCGTAGCCCGCCTCGAGATCGTGGAAGTAGCCGAGGCGATCTTCGCCGTAGCGCCAGCACAGGTGCACGAGCCGCCCGTCGATGTGGCCGTAGAAGTCGAGCAGGCCAATCTGCGGATCCTTGATGAGCGCGCCCATTTGCCGGACCTCGTGCCAGCCGGACTCGTAGCGCAGCATGCGGCGCTCGAGCTCGCGCTTGAGGCGCGCCGCCTCGGGCGGATCGGAGTCGCGCGGCTCGAGCGACTCCGGGAGCTCGCCGAGGACTCGCGCCAGCTCGCCGAGCGCGCGCTCGATCTCACTTTGCTGGAGTAGCTGCATCCCGACGATCTGCGACAGTCGCGGAATCAGCGCCTCGACCTCTTCGATCGTAAAGATTCGGGAGTCTTCCTGGGTCATCGCATCCGCCAGAGAACGCTCATGGCGTTCGGGACGTGCTCGGCGTCGGGCATCTTCTTGCACTCGCTGCAGGCGTTCGGGAAATGAGCGTCGGTCGTGCAGGTCTTACAGCGGTCGAGGAGCGTGCGCGTCGCCTCGAGCTCCGCGCGGAGCTGCTCGAGGAGCGAGATCCGCGCGGTCAAGGAGTCGATCTGGGACGAAAGCCGGTGGACGATCTCGTCTGACGCGGCTGCGCCCGAGCTCGCGTGGTCCTTCAGCTCGATGAGCACCTTGATCTCGTCGAGCGAGAAGTCCGCGGCGCGCATCTCGGAGATGAGCTTGAGCTTGTGGAGCTCGCCCTCCTCGAAGAGTCGATGGCCGCCGTCGGTGCGCTGGACCGGCGAGATGATGCCCGTCTCCTCGTAGAAGCGGACCGTGCGGAGGGTGTTGGCGCTGAGCCGCGCCATGTCCCCGGTCGTGAGCAGTCGATCCTTGCGGCGGGGCGCGACCCGTGACCCATTCGGCTCTCTCGGACGTGTCACCCTCAAACCCCGTTCTTCAAGATTAGAAAGCGGATCCGTATGGGTCAAGCCGACGCCCTCTCGCAGGCGACGTCAGTCAGTCGTCGCCCGCGTCCCCGCCGGCGTCTTCCGCCCCGCAGCCGAGGACCCAGGCCTGGTCGCGGCACCAGGCGACGACCCGCGCCGGCCCGCACACCTCCGGCGCCCGGAGCGCCTCCGGCAGCAGACAACGGAGGCCGTCCGCGATGCAGCTCGCCCGCTCACCGGCGACCGTGATCGAGAGCCCGTCGAGCGCGCCGGCGTCGGCGAGGTCCGCGCAGGTGCGCGGCGAGCCGGGCGGGCTGCCCACGAACGGCGGCGGCGTTTCGATCGGTTCGTCGCCGCAGGCCCCGAGAGCCAGGGCGACCACGGAGGCGGCGAGGCAGGCGCGAAGGGGGGTCATGTCAGACCGCAGGCCAGAGCAAGATGGCGAGTTTTGTCAGGAAGAAGTCCGCGATCAAGATGGTGATCGAGACCACGACCACGGTTCGCGTGGTGCTGTTGCCGACGCCCGCGGTGCCGCCGCGGGTAGTCATGCCGAAGTGGCAGCCGACCAGGGCGATGATGGCCCCGAAGAACGGCGTCTTCATCATGCCGCTCATGAAGTCCATCATGGTGACGGTGCCGAGCGCGCTCCGGAGGAAGAAGTCGGCGGGGATGTTGAACTGGAGGTCGGTGATCAGCATGGCGCCGCCGAAGCCGAGGACCAGCGCGAAGGCGGCCAGGATGGGCATCACGATGACCGCGGCGACCAGGCGCGGCCAGACCAGCTTCTTCAAGGGGTTGGCGCCGAGCGCGCGGACTGCGTCGATCTGCTCGGTGACCGCCATCGACCCGACCTCGGCGGCCATGCCGGCGCTGATCCGTCCGCCCACGATCACCGCGGTCAGAGTCGGCGCCAGCTCGCGCGCGAAGCTGAGCCCCACCACGCGCCCGGTGTATTCCATGCCGCCGAACTTGCGGAGACCGAAGGCGAACTGGGTCGCCATCACCATGCCGATGAAGACGCTGGTGACGGTGACGATGCCGAGCGAGGCGACGCCCAGCGACTCGAGTTGCTGCACGATGGCGCGGCCCTCGAACGGACGCTTGAACCCCTGCCGCAGCGTCCCGAGGGTCATCTCGGTCACCATCCCGAGCTGGCTCAGGAAATCGTTGGTCCGCTTGCCGAGGCGGACCAAGAGCTTGGGCTCTGGTGGCGGAGCGAGGCTCGGGCGCCCTTGGCTTGGCGGTCCGTCGACCGTCATGGCTCGCTCACGGTGGCAAAACCTTGGACGAAACGCTCGAAATCCTGCCCGCTCGCGGCCGGCGCGCCGACCGCCGCCACGCGCATGAAGTCGTAGACGCAGCCGTCCTTCTTGAGGACGTAGACCGTGAAGCGCTTGGGGACACCGTCGAGACTCGCCACGAGCTCGGTGCGGAGCGCGGCACGCCCGTCCAGGGTGAGCTCGCGCTCGGCGATGAGCTGGCGCTCGGTGAAGTAGATGAAGAGGTGGTGGGTCAGGGCGGCGAGCGGCACGTCGTCGCCGTCCTTCCCGCAGCGACCGTTCAGCGCGATGGTCGCCTCGGCGGCGTCGTCGCGGAAGGCGAGGAGCGCACCCTCGGCGTCGATCTGACGCCACCCGCCAGGCACGTCCCCGACGCGGAACGCCAGGCCGTCCCCGCGGAAGACGCGCCCGTCGAAGGAGGCGCCGCCGCATGCGGTCGACAGCGTGAGCAAGATCGTGGTGACCGCCCGGCGTGCTCGTGTAAAGCCGCTCATGCCCGCGGGCCAACCTAGCATGCCGTGACCCGCGTGGGCCGCGCGCCCGCGCCCCGGCTCGGGTCGGTCGGGCCCCGGGCGCGCTTCGAGCCGCCGAGGCGGTCGCGCCGAGCGGCGTTCGTCATTAGATTGAGGAACCGCATGCTCCCGATCCGCGACCACAACCCGCGCAGCATCGTGCCGGTCGTGAACTATGCGCTCATCGCCGCGTGCATCATCGCCTGGCTCTGGGAGTACTCGCTCATCCAGGTGGGGGCGGGCTGGGTGATCCCAGCTTACGGGATGGTGCCGGCGCGGCTCGTCGCCGACCCGGGCGGCGAGGCGTTCACGGTGTTCACGAGCATGTTCATGCATGGGAGCTGGGGCCACCTCGCCGGCAACATGCTGTTTCTCTGGATCTTCGGCGACAACGTCGAGGACGCGATCGGGCACCTCCGCTATGCGGCCTTCTACTTGTTCGGGGGGCTCCTGGCGGCGGCAGCTCAGCTCCTCATCGACCCGGGGAGTCACGTCCCGATGGTGGGCGCCTCGGGGGCCATCGCCGCCGTGCTGGGCGCCTACGTCGTGCTCTACCCGCGTGCGCCGGTCACGGTGTTCTTCGGATTCTTCCTGCTGGATTTTCCCGCTTGGCTGGTGGTGGGCGAGTGGTTCCTCTGGAACCTGATGAGCGGGGTCGGGTCGCTCGGCGCGGACCAGCTCGGCGGAGTGGCGTTTTTTGCGCACATTGGCGGCTTCATCGCCGGCCTTCTCACCATCCGGCTCTGGATGGTGGGGCGAAGCAAGCGCCCGGCGCCCGCGTGGGAGGGCTGGCGACCGCCGCCGCGGCTCCCGCCGGGCGGCGCGAGGCGGGCGAGCGACCCGGGTCGCTACCGGGATCCCTGGTTTCCGAACGATCGGTGAACCGGCCGCGCTTGCGGAGCCGGATCGGCGAGGATAGGGAGAGACCCCCCGATGACCACCGTGCGCCTCTACAACACGCTCACCCGCACCCTGGAAGAGGTAACGCCCATGGAGCCCGGCAAGGTGCGGATCTACTGCTGCGGGCCCACGGTGTACGACTTGCCCCACGCCGGGCACGCGCGCGCGGCGCTCGCGCCCGATCTGCTCGTGCGCCATCTCCGCGCGCGGGGGCTCGAGGTCACCTACGTCCGCAACATCACCGACGTGGATGACAAGATCCTCGCGCGCGCCCGCGAACGCGGCGAGGAGCCGCTCGAGCTCTCGCGTCGGATGGCCACCGCCTATCAGGAAAAGATGAAGGAGCTCGGCTGCCTCGCGCCGGACCACGAGCCGAAGGTCAGCGAGCACCTGGAGGACATCTTCGCGCTCATCACCGAGCTCGTGGCCTCGGAGCACGCCTACGTGGTCGAGCTCGCGGGCGGCCGCCGCGACGTGTACTTCTCGGTGAGGAGCTTCCCGGACTACGGCAAGCTCTCACGCCGCAAGATCGACGATCTGATGGTGGGCGCTCGCGTCGAGAAGGGCGAGAGCAAGCGCGATCCCTTGGATTTTGCTCTGTGGAAGGGCGGGACCGCGGACGAGTGGGGCTGGGACAGCCCGTGGGGGCGCGGACGGCCCGGCTGGCACATCGAGTGTTCCGCGATGAGCTCTCACTATCTGGGCCGGAGCTTCGACATCCACGCCGGCGGAATGGATCTCATCTTCCCGCACCACGAGAACGAGATCGCTCAGAGCGAAGCCGCGCACCCGGAGGCGACCCCGATGGCGCGCATCTGGATGCACAACGGGTTCGTCAACGTGGACAAGGAGAAGATGAGCAAGTCGCTCGGAAACTTCGTGACCGTCGAGGACGTGCTCGCGCGAAATGACGCGGAAGGCTTCCGCTGGTTCTTGCTCGGCGTGCAGTACCGCGGCCCGATCCAGTTCGACACCGAGAAGCTCGAGAGCGGGCGGGTCGTCTTTCCGGGAGTGGATGAGGCCGAGCGTCGCGTCGACTACATGGTCCGCACGCGCGAGCGGCTCCGCGAGCTCCTCGACTCGAGCATGACGGCCCCCGCCAAGCTTCCCCCCGAGCTCACGCGGCTTCGCGACGCGGCGAACCAGGCGCTCGAGGAGGGTCGCGCCGCGCTCGACGACGATCTCAACACGCCGGTCGCGCTGGCGGCGCTCGGCGAGATCGCGCGGATCGCCAACGAGGTCGCGGATCTCGCGCTGAAGCGCCGGAAGGACTCGAGCTTCGTCGGCGCGGCTGCGGTCGCCGCGCGGCTCGTCGAGGTCACGCTGGGCAAGCTCGCAGGCGAGCTCGGCGTGCTCTCGACACCGGTCGCCGAGTACCGCCTCCGCACGCGCGAGCGGCGGGTGCGGCTTCGTGGCCTCACCGCAGACGCCATCGATCGGCTGGTGGACGAGCGCGCGCTAGCTCGGAAAAACCGGGACTTTGCTCGCTCGGACGCCATTCGCGACGAGCTCGCCGCGCTCGGCGTCGTCTTGAAGGACTCGCTCGTCGGGTCCGAGTGGTCGATCGACGTGTGAGGGTGGTCGGTCCGGCGCGCAGCCGCGCGGGCCGGCGGCGCGGCGCTACACGCCGATGAAGAGGCGGTGCGCGAAGTTGCGCTCGAGCTTCACGCGGAGCACCTTGTCGGCGGCCGTCTCGATGTCGTACTCGACCCGCTTGAACTCGAAGCGCTGCGCCTCGGAGTCGAAGACCGTGTAGCTCGCGCGGTTGTCGTAGTCGCGCGGCTGACCTACCGAGCCGACGCTGACGATGTACTTGCGGGCAGGGTCGAGGTCGAAGTCCACCGGCGGCAGCTCCTCGACGGTGTTCGGCGTCAGCGCGAACACCTTGCAGAGGTGTGAGTGCCCGATCAAGGTGATGTGCCCGAGCTCGCCATAGATCGGGAGGCACTCGCGAGCCTGTTCGGGCGCGAAGATGTACTCGAATTCCTCGAGTCGGACGGGCGAGCCGTGGCAGAGGTGGACGCCGAGCTCATCGAGCTTGATCTGGTACGGCAAGCCACGGAGCCACTGCATGTTCTCCGGGGAGAGCAGCCGGGCGTGAGTGTCGAGCGCGTGCCGCGCGGCCTCGTAGTAGTACGAGTAATCCATGCGCCCGGCGACCGCGGCGTCATGGTTGCCGAGCACGCACGCCTTGGTGCCCTCACGGATGAGATTGGCGCACTCGTTCGGCGAGCCACCGTATCCCACCGTGTCGCCCAGGCAGTAGTAGTCCCCGATCCGCTCGGACTTGTACGCCTCCAGCACCGCCGAGAGCGCCTCGTAGTTCGCGTGGATGTCGCTGAGGATGCCGAGGCGCATTGGTGAGAGGCCGCACGATACCACGGACCGCCCGGGCGGGACGGCGCGGCAGTCACCGGGCGTTCTAGTCGATTTCTCGGGCGGTGTCCGCCGGATCGTCCGCGCGCTCGGGCGCGCGGAAAAACCGGCGCTCGGGCGGCCTCGGGACGCGGCGCCCCGGAGCGGCTAGGCTCCGGGGCGATGACCGACGCGGACGGGCGCGAGGAGCCGAGCGACCTCGAGGACCACGACGCCGAGCCGCTCGAGGTCTCGCCTGCGCCGGCAGAGATCGAGGAGCTCTCGAAGGCGTGCCTGGAGTACGTGCAGCGCGCGGTGGGTATGGAGCTCGACGGCTCGAGCGAGACCCTGCCCATCCTCGATCACTACCTGTCGATGGTCCGTGAGACGGCCGATGGCCGACCCTCGCTCGTGCCGCTGATCGGTCGCGCGGTAGGGGCGTACTTCGGCGAGGTCGCGCGGCGGCACTTCGGGGGCTCGTGGCTCCTGCCCGACGCGGACGCTCATCACTGGCTGGTGGGGCTCGCGCCGGTGTATCTGTCCTTCAACCCGGTCGGGGTCGCCTACGACGCGCTGTTCGCGCGGGCCGATCACGACGGGCCCTCTTCGGAGCTCAAGCTCGCGCCGGAGGAGCGCGAGGTCGTGGAGCGGCGCCTCGGCGCCTTGCCGGAGATGACCGAGACGGACTACTTCAGGCTCTCCACCCGGCTCGAGGTGCTCGAGATCGCCGTCGAAGCGCTGCGAGCGGAGCTCCATGCCGAAGGCAGGAGCGACGTCGTCTTCGAGGCCGGCGACTACGAAGGCGAGCTCGAGCTCGACAAGTAGTCGGCTCAGTGCTCGACGGCACCGGCGTCGGGGACCGAGCCGAGCTCGACTCGCGCCGGGAGCGCCATGGTCGCCGGCGGCTCGACTTGGGCGCCGAGAAAATCACGCCACGAGACGACGTAGGTCCCGGGGCGCGGGCCGATGATGTATTGCTGTCCGTGCGGTTTGAGCCAGGCGACGGCGACGCCGTCGAGGAGCAGGTAGCGCAGAGTGTCGGTGTGGTTCACCGCGAGCAGCCCCTCGCCGGGCGCCCCGGCCGGTGAGGGCTCGGCGGAGCTCGCGTCGCGGGAGCGGAACGCAGCGAGCTCCTCACGTGTGAGAAAGACGCCGGTCGTCTCGGGGGGCATGCCGTCACGCGCGAGCTCGGCGTCAGCGGGCGGAGTGTAGAGCTCGCCGATGGGGAGATCCTGCCGCCGGGTGACCGACAGGACCTCGAAGAGGATTCGGCCGCGGTCTGGCCAGGTGAGCTCCGCCCGGAGCGGGGTGAGCTCGGGCGAGCACGCGCTGGTCGACGGGTCGGCCGCGACGAGCTCGACGAGCACGCGGCACAAGAGCGCGCCGCTCGGGCCGGCCGGTGCGAGGTGTCCCTGCTCGAGGGTGAGCGTGCCGGTCTGCGTCGTGAGCGTGACGCGCTCGGTCTGCATGCCGAGCGAGGTGGCCTTGCCGAGGCTCTTGATCGCGGCGTTGACCAGCGGGGTGAGGTCGGCGCGCCGCTCGGCGAATACCGCGCGGAGCGCTCCAGGAGGCAGGATGCGGTAGGACTGCTGGTTCGGCCAGACGAGCACGTTACCCCAGCGATCCAAGCGAGCGCGGAGCGCGGAGCCCGGCGCCACGGGGAAAGCGACGCCCTCGAAGCCGAGGCGCATGCGGCCGGCGCTCGCGAGGTCGATGGACACCTCGAGCGAGGTCTTCTCCCGCGCGGCCTTCAGCCCCTCCTTGTCGAGCTCGGGCACCGAGGCCGGCGCTGGGATGTCGACCCAGCGAAAGAGCCCAGCGAGCGTCGCGCCGGTGGAGTCCTTGGCGGTCAGCGTGTCGCGCGGCAGCGGCTTGTCGCTCGGCATCAAGGTCGGCGCGGGCGGCCCGGCCTCCGGCAAGAGGAACCGTCCGAGCGGGCCGACGGGGAGCCCGCCACGGCCGGCGTCGGGCGCGGACGCGTCCCGGCCGGGCTCCGCGCCGGAGGCGAGCGGCGCAGGCATGATGCTCGCGTTCGGGCTGGGCTCGGCAGGGTCGGCATGGGGAGCCTCCCGCTCTCGTGAAGGGCAAGCGGCGAGCCAGAGGAGCGGAAGTAGCGCGAGCGCGCGGGTCATGGCTCGTGCCCGAAGTGCTCGATCACGCGGACGCGCTGGTCGAGAGCCGGGGCGCCCGGCAGGTGTTGGGTGTCGACGAGCACGGAGTCTGCCTCTGGGAAGAGCTCGGTGAAGAGATTGCAATTGCCCGGTTCGTTGTCGAACGAGGCGATCACCTCGCCGCTGCGGTGGAATTGGGGCGCGACCAGCCGCTTGAACTGCGTGTCGTCGTCCGCAGCGTTCGGCTTCAAGACCAGCTGGGTCGCGGGGACGCCGATCGGGAAGCCGAGGTCGCGGAGGCTCGCGAGGCTGCCGAGCGCCATGTTCGGCAGATCGCGGCCGGTCAGGTAGACGACGTTCGCGCCCGCCTCGTGGCAGGCGCGAGTGAAGCTCACCGCGCCCTCGGTCGGCCGGTCGTGGGAGAGAAATCGATCGGTGAAGAAGCGCTCGCGCCAGAAGGACTTGGCCTCGTCGACGAGCTCGCGGTCTCGGATCCCGAGGAGCTCGAGGCTCTCTTCGAGCAGGTACGCGAGATCGGCTGCATCCGCGCGCCGGAGCCGTTCCGCCTCTCGGGGGTGACGCTGCGCCCATGCGTCCGCGAGCTCGTGGAGGATCGCGACGCTGCGTGGCCGGTTGTCGAGCAGGGTGCCGTCGAGGTCGAAGACCACCAGCGCCGGCCGCCGGCGGATGGCGTTGGAGGCTCGCTCGAGCACGGACTGGAGCAGAGCGCGTTGCTCCCCCGGAGACGCTCGAGGGGGCTTGAACGGCGAGGACATCGTCATCCTCGTAGCGCAACGCGGGCGGAGGTCGCAACCGAGTCCCCCGCTCGAGCCGGGGTGTTCGTCTGAAACGCGCGCCGAGCCGCGCCCGCGCCCGAGCGGGGTTGCGGCTCGGGCCGCGACCGCCGGGGCGACTCAGCCCCGCGCGCCGCCGATGAGCTCGACGACGGTCGAGCCGCGCTGGTCGCAGTAGCGCGCGATCCCCTCTGCGATCTTGGCGGCGGCGCTCGGGTCCGTGAAGCTCGCCGTCCCGACCTGGACGGCGCTCGCGCCGGCGAGCAGAAACTCGATGGCGTCGCGCTCGGTCGCGATCCCGCCGATGCCGATCACCGGGATCCGCACCGCACCGACCAGATCCCAGACGATCCTGAGCGCGATCGGCCGGAGCGCAGGGCCGCTCAGGCCGCCGGTTCGGTTGGCGAGCCGCGGCCGCCTCGCGTCAGGGTCGATGGAGAGCCCGCGGATGGTGTTGATGGCGGTAATGGCGTCGGCCCCGCTCGCCTCGCAGGCGCGGGCGACCTCGGCGACGTCCCCGGCCTCCGGGCTCATCTTGACCCACACCGGACGCCGCGTCGCCGCGCGGACCGCGGCGGTGACCTGGGCGGCCATGCGCGGCTCCCGGCCGAACTCGATCCCGCCGTGGCTCACGTTGGGGCAAGAGACGTTGAGCTCGATTGCGTGGACGCCCTCTTCGCCGTCGAGCCGCTCCGCGAGCCGCACGAAGTCCTCGACGCTGGTGGCGAACACGTTGGCGATCACGGTGACCCCGCGCGCGCGCAAGGCGGGCAGCTTGTCGCGGCAGAACGCCTCGACGCCGACGTTGGCGAGCCCGATGGCGTTGAGCATGCCAGCGGGAGTCTCACGGATCCTATCGGGAGGGTTGCCGGGCCGCGGGAGCAAGCTGAGCCCCTTGGTGCAGATGCCACCGAGGGTCGCCACATCGAAGAAGTCGTCGTACTCGAGGCCGTAGCCGAAGGTCCCCGACGCGGTGAGTACGGGGTTCGCGAGGGTGAGCGAACCTATCGAGACGCGCTGGTCGGTCACGCCGGCCTCCCGCTCGTGCTCGGCTCGGAGAGGTCGAGGCGCTGGGCGTCCACGCAGGGGCCTTCGGTGCACGCGTAGAGATAGCCACCTCCGGCGAGCGGCTTCGGGCAGCCGAGGCACACGCCGTAGCCGCACGCCATCGGGGTCTCGAGCGACACCTCGCAGGGCACGCCGCGCGCGGCGCACAGCTCGGCGACGCGGGCCATCATCCGATCCGGGCCACAGGTGAAGACCGCCGCGTCCGGGGTGAGCGCGCGCTCGAGCAACTCGGTGACGCGACCGCGCTCGCCGCGCGAGCCGTCCTCGGTCGCGAGGGCGAGCTCCGTCACTTCCGAGAGCGCGTCGGCGAGCGGGAGATCGCGCGAGCTTCGACCACCGAAGAGGCAGAGCGGGCGCGCGCCCGTCGCGGCCAGGCTGCGCGCGAGGAAGAGGAGCGGCGCGACGCCGACTCCACCGGCCACGAGGACCGGCCGGCGGCCTGCAGGCAGCGGATGCCAGCCATTGCCGAGTGGGCCAAGGAGGGAAAACGGCTCGCCGGGGGTCGCGCGCGCCATCCGCGCGGTCCCCTCGCCGACGACCTTGATGAGCATGGACGGGGCGCCGCCGCCGAGGAAGCTCATCGGTCGCGGCAGGAGCGGCGACTCACCCCAAGTCGCGCCGCGCACCATGGCGAACTGTCCAGGGCGTACCGTCATCCCGCCCGGGACGTCGAAGGTGAGCACGTGATACGCCTCTCCGAGGCTCTGCCGAGCAAGCAGCGGAGCGACCACGAGGCGACGAGGGGGACGCTTCATCGGGTCAGACTTCGGTGAGCTGGATTTCGTCATGCGGGGGTAGCACCTCGCGGGTGTCGGGGTCGATCATGAGCATCATCTCGAGGGCGTCCTCGCGGTCGTTCGCGTAGTAGGCGCGTCGCACGCCGATGACGCCGAAGCCTGCGGAGCGGTAGAGGCGGATCGCGGCGCGGTTGCCTCGGCGGACTTCGAGCAGCACGAGCCGGGCGCCGTCACGACAGGCGCGCTCGACGATCGCGGACATCATCGCGCGGCCGACGCCCCTCCGGCGATGCTCGGGATGGGTGGCGACGTTGAGCACGTGTACCTCGTCGGCGACCGCCCAGGAGAGCGCGAAACCGGCGAGGTCGGGCTCGAGCTCGTCGAGTCGACCGACCCAGAGCCGAGCGAAGGCTCGCCGCGCTTCGGCGTCGAGGTCGACGTCGACGTCGACCAGATGCGCCAGCCGCTCGACCGCGGCGCGATCTCCGGGAGCCATCGGTGTGACGCGCATCGCCCGGCGCAAGACTAGCCGCTCGGGCGACGTGTGCCCAGGCGCGCGCCTGCGCGCCCTCCGCGCGGAGCACCTCCTCGACGAGCATCGGGCGTCGCCACAGCCAGCTCTCGTGGAATTCGAGACGCACGCCGATCGTCGGCAACGTGAGGTGAGCCTCGCGGAGCACGCGCGAGCGCTGATGAGGTCGAGGTTTGGCCGCTCTCGGTGTGCGGCTCATCAGCGCCGGTGAGCGGCCTGTCGATTTCTGCTCGGGAGCTGAGCCCGGCTTGAAGTCGGGCTCAGCTCCGGACCGGGGCCCCGCCCCCGGACCTCGGCGGCTCGGAGTCTTCGCGGCTCGAGGTCTTCGCTCGGTGCCACCTCTCGGCTACTCCCGCGCGCTCCCGGACAAGGGTTCGAGCATCAAGGGTCGAGGGGAGTCGAGGAGTTGTTGTTGGCAAGAATCATTTCAGCATTCGACTAGGGGGTCCTGGCGCAACGGCCCGCGATGTCGAAGCCACGAGCCGAGGGGCCGGTGCCGCTGCGAGATGGGGAGAGCAGGTACGGCGCGCCATAGTAGAAGCCGCCGCCCCGGAACACCCGGTCGGCGGCCGGTGCCAAGTTGGCACAATTCTTGCATGATGTATTATAGGGGCTCGCGTACCAATCCAGCGCCCACTCCCAGACGCTACCGGCCAGGTCCTGCTGGCCCCACCTCCCTGCGCCGTTCGGCGCCGAGCCCACCGGAGCGATGTTCGTCACGGCTGAGCAACTCCCTGTGCCATTGTAGTAGCAGCCGTAGATGGCAAGGTTCGTGTTCGCGCCGGGGTCGGTGCTCCCCCAAGGGTACTTCCGCTGCTCACCCCCGCCCGACGCCGCGTAGTGCGACTCCGCCTCGCTCGGCAAGAACCCGCCGTCCCAAATGCAGAACGCGTAAAGCTCGTACCAGCTCGCGCAGTTGATGGGGCGATTCTCGTTCCCGCCGGCTGACGACGTCCAGGTCGCATAGCTCGAATCGCAGGCGAGCTTCGAGTTCCAAGTAGCGGTCGACGACGGGATCTCACTCGACCAGCTCGCGTCCCAGCCCCGTTCATTGCCGCCGCCAGCCCCGCTGTTCTCGAGGCCCCGACCGCCGTTCACGTGCGTGTGCTTGCCAGCTCCATCCACCGGACGCCACCCGCCAACCCACGCCTCCACGAACATCCGGAAACGGCCGACGGTGACCTCGTACTTGTCTAGCCGGAAATCATACAGCGTCGCGGGGTAGCTCTTGGTCGCGTAGCCGGTCGACCCCGGAGGCTCGATGTAGCCCCGGTAGAATGTCCCGCCCGCCACTGGCATCGAGATGCAGCAGCTCTCGCTACCGCTCGGGCCGCAGTTCGTCCGTCCGCTGCCGGCGACCGCGCAGCTCGGCGATGGGGCCGGCACGCCGCACGACCCGCCCATGCAGCTCTGCCCGGTCGAGCACTTACGGCCGCATTGACCACAGCTCGACGCGCTCGTGTTCGTGTTCGTCTCGCAGCCGTTGTTCACATCGTCGTCGCAGTCGGCATAGCCCCCGCCGCACGTGATCGAGCAGAGGCCGTTCGCGCACGATGCGGTGCCGTTGTTCGACGAGCACGGCGTGCCGCTTTGCCAAGCGCCGCTCGCGTCGCACGTCTGCGGCGTGAGGCCGTCGCACTGCTTCGCCCCCGGCGTGCACGAACCGGTGCACTCGCCGCTCGCGCAGAGGTACTGGCACGTCTTGGTCTGCTGCCATTGTCCGCTGCTGTCGCAGGTCTGGACGACGCGGTCGTTGCACTGCGTCGTCCCGGGCTTACACGCGCCCGTGCACTGCCCGGCGCTGCACACGTTGGGGCAAGAGCTGCCCTTGTCCTGCCAGGCGCCGGCGCTGTCGCACTCCTGTGGCTGCTGGCTGGAGCAACGCAGCGCGCCCGGCGAGCAGTTCCCGGTGCAGGCCCCCGAGTCGCAGACGTAGGCGCACGCGGTACCGCTCTGCCAGGTGCCCGTCGCGTCGCACGTCTGCGGCGTGAGGCCGTTGCACCGCTTCGCTTCCGGCGTGCACGAGCCGGTGCACGCGCCGCTCGCGCAGACGTAGGTGCACGCGGCGCCGCTCTGCCAGGTGCCCGCCGCGTCGCACGTCTGGGGTACGCGGTCGAGGCACTGCGTGCTCTTCGGGGCGCACGAGCCGGTGCAGGCGCCCGAGTCACAGACGTAGGCGCACGCGGCGCCGTCCTGCCACGCCCCGGACACGCAGGTCTGCAGCGTGAGGCCGCTGCACTGCTTGCCCCCATCCGTGCACGCGGAGACGCATCTTCCGTCCTCGCACACGTTCGCGCAGGCGCTGCCGCTCGTCCAGGCGCCGCTCGCGTCGCACGTCTCGGGGACGTTGCCGTTGCACCGCGTCGCGTTCGGCGTGCAGTCCCCCACGCAGGCGCCGCTCGCGCAAAGGTACGGGCACGGGGCGCCCTCGAGCCACGCGCCGTTCGCGTCGCAGGTCGAAGGGGTATTGCCGGTGCAGCGAGCATCGCCGGGGGAGCAGGTCCCCGTGCACGCCCCATCGACGCACGCGGTCGCGCACGGCGTCGTCGTGCTCGTCACCAGATCGGGACCGCACGTGACCACGTCGTTGCCGTCGCAGACGCCGTCGCCTGGGCGCTTTCCCACGCAGAGCGCGACCGGATCCTGACAGGAGCCTTGCGTCGCGCCCGCGCGCGTGTCGCAGAACTGCTGGCCGGCGCACGACTGCAGCGCCGCCCATTTGCCGCTCGCGTCGCAGACGAGCACGAGCTTCTGCGCGTGCCCCGCGCAGGCGAGCGCGTTCCGCGGGCTGCACGCCGCGCCGATGGTCCCGACCGTGCCGTCCCCGGCATCGCCCGCGTCGGAGGGGCCGCCGTCGCTCGCCGCGTCCCCCGCGTCGACGGGCGCGCCCCCGAGCCCGCCGCGGCCGCTCCCCGACGTCCCCGCCGACCCGCCCGCGCTCGCGTCCGCGCCGTCGTACGTCTGTTCCTCGATCCCGAGCACCGACGCGCAGGCGCTCAGCGCGAGCGCCCCCGCCACCATCGCCACGAGTCGAACGGCACGCATCAGAACCTCCCGAGAACGTTCGCGCCCACGCCCGCTGCGCCCGCGCTTGGCACCAGCGCCACGCTCGTGCCATCGCCAGTGTTCGACGGCGCCGTCAGCCACAGCACCGCCCCCGCCGCCGCCAGCACGCCCCCCGCCACGAACCCGATGGTCGACAGCCGCGCCGCGCCGAGCGCGTCCTCGCTCAGCGCCGCGCACTCCGCGTCGACGCATCGCCCGTCGGGCCCTTGGTGCTGTTCGTAATCGCTCTTCTTCGACTTGGCCGACAGCCCGAACACCGTGCCGACGCCCAGGCCGACGACGCCGGCCGCCGCGGTCACCAGGCCGATCGTTCGTTGGAGCCCGCCGGAGCTCCCTGTCGCCGCGTCGGCCGGCGCGGGCGCCGTCGCGGTCGCCGTCGCGCTCGCCGCCTCCGCCTCGAGCACCGGCACCGTGACCGTGATCCGCGCCGCCTCCGCCGCGAGCGTCGCCTTCGATGACCACGCCTTGCGCCCCGGCGCGCTCGCCGCGATCACGTGCTCGCCGGGGTCCGCCGGAAGCGCCGTCCCCCACACCGCCTCGGGCAGCTTCTCGCCGTCCAGCGTGAGCGCGAGGCCGCTCGCGCGCGGCGCGGTCACCGCGATGGTCACGTACGACAGCTTCGACTCGAGCGCCTTCTTGCGGGTGCGCGCCTCCTCCGCGGCGGCCGTATCCCCAGCCCGCTCGGCCAGCGCGAGCGCCTCGTCCGCCTTCGACCACGCGCTCGCCGACTTGCCGAGCTTGGCGTAGCAGTCCGACAGGTTGAGCCGCACGCCGGGCGTCGGCGAGAGCTGCGCCGCCGCCGCGAACTTCGGGCACGCCTCGGCGACCTTGCCGGCCGCGAACAGCGCGCGCGCCTCCTGGAACACTTGCTGGGCGATCGCGCGGTCGTCGGCGCGGGCGGGCAGCGCCGTCAGGGCCAGTGCGGCGCCGAGGGCGAGCGTCGTGACGTGGTGTCGGCGCATGGGGCAGAGGCCTTGGTAAGCAAGGGTCAGAGGTGGTCGGTGGGGTCGTACTTGGGCGCAGCGGTCGCGGGGGACTGCGGCGTCGTCGGGGTTGGCTTCGGCGGCGCGGCCGCGGGCGCGCCCGGCGGCGCATGCTTCGCCGTCGTTCGAGCGACCGGCTTCGACGGGGGCGTGCTGGGAGGCGTTGGCGAATGCGTTTCCGCCGGTGGCGGCGCTGCGCTGGCAGAGGCGCTCGGCGCGAGCTCGGCGGGCGGCGGTGTCACGGTTGCCGGCACGACCGGGGCGTCGGCGGAACCGACGAGCCCAGCAGCGCTCGCACCGGCCGCCGCGTTCACGCTCGTGTCCGGCGAGCGGCGTAGGAGCACCAAGACCACGACCGCGAGCGCGCCCGCGATGACGGCGGCCCCAATCGCCCCCGCGAACACCTTCCCGCGCCCGCCCCCCGGCGCCGTCTGCGCCCATGAGCCGACCGTGCCCGCCGCACGCCCTACCGCCGCGCCGGCCTCCGAGGACGGCGGCAGCGCGAGCGCGCTCGCCGACAGCCCCGCGGCCTGGAGGACGCGCGAGGCACGCTCGACCGACCCACGCGCGCGCCGCGGCCCGAACTCCGCGAGCGCCACCGCGAGCTCCGCGACGTTCGCGAACCGCCGCTCGCGGTCCTTCTCGAGGCAGCGCAGCACGACCGCCTCGAGCCCGTCCGGCAGGTCGGGTCGCAGACTACGCATGGGCGCCGGCGGCGCCGAGACGACCTTGAGCACCAGCTCCGGGAGCACCTCGCCGTTGAACGGCACCTGCCCCGTGAGAAGTTCATAGAGAATGACGCCGAGCGCCCAGAGGTCCGCCCGCATGTCAGCGTTCTTCGCCGACTGCATCTGCTCGGGCGACATGTAGAGCGGCGAGCCCATCAGCGCCTGCGTCTTGGTCATGCTCATGTCGGGGCCCGAGCCACCGAGCGCCGTCACCTTCGAAATCCCGAAGTCGAGGACCTTGATCGACAGGAGCCCGTCAGCGCGCCGGATGCAGAACAGGTTGGCCGGCTTCAGGTCGCGGTGCACGATCCCGAGCGCGTGCGCCTCCGCGAGCGCTTCGCATGCCTGGAGCACGAGCTCGACCGCCTGCTCGACGGGGAGCGCGCCCCGCTGCTGCACCCACGCCGCGAGGTCGCCGCCGTCGAGGTATTCCATCACCATGTACGGCGCGCCGTTTTCCAGCTTGCCGACATCGCTGACGCGCGCGACGTGCTCGCTCTTGATCTTCACCGCCGCGCGCGCCTCCCGCTCGAAGCGCGCCACCGCCTCCGCGTTGGAGAGCATCTCCGGCAAGAGGAACTTCAGCGCGACCTTCTCGTCGAGCTGCAGGTGGTGCGCCGCGACGACGACCCCCATGCCGCCGACGCCGAGCACCTTGTCGACGCGGTACTTGCCGGCGAGAACGTCCCCTTCGTTCACGGGCGCAGACATAGCTATGATCCAGAATACACCCAAGACTGGAAGCTAGGCAAGAGAGGCCGGCGGCCGAATGAAAACGGCCACCGCCGAGTGGCGACGCGGGCGACGCGGGCGTTTTGCCGCCGCCGCTCTTCGGCGCGACTCGATCAAGGGTTCAAGTGCCAAGGGTCGAAGGATTACGTTACGTTCGGAGATTTCAATCGTCGCGCGACTCGCTGCTACGGCGTCCTCGCGTACCGGGAGCCGAGACCGTCGCCGCGAGACGTCGGCGCACCGCGGCCGTGGTGCGAGGCGAGCTGCGCGGCAGCGCCCGCGGCTCCAAGTGGACGGCGGTGTCGGCCATCCGTTGGCCGAGACAGGGGGCGGCGCGCCCCATGCTCATGCAGCGGAACGCCACCAGAGCGGAGCACCTACGCTCGCGGCAAGCGAGATGGTGGAAGCCCTGCTCGAGCTGCCCGCAGCGCAAGTACTCGACGAGCTCTTTCACGACGAAGCGCGGGAGCCCGCCGTGCTCCGCGGCGGCCGCGCCACGCAGCGACGAGCGCGCCGAGGATAAGGAACGGTTCGCCCGCGTCGCGACCGCTCGTCCGGCACCCGCACCCCGAGGTCTCCGCGCTGGTGGCTCCGCCGTGGCTCCCGTCGGCCGTCGCGTCGCCCGCGTCGGCCGCGGGCTCGCCGCCGCCATCGCCGAGCGCGGCGTCGCCGTCCGCACCGGCGTCGGCCGGTGGCCCGCCGCCGTCGTCGCCGAGGTACGAGAGCGTCATGAGCGAGACGGAGTTCGTGGCCATCGACAGCGCGATGGGTACGCCGAGCGCACCCGCGCGCTTGGTGACGGAGGCGAGCGAACCGTGACGATCATTGAACGGCCCGCCATCGTCGACGAGCTCTTCCTGAACGGCGCTCCAGTTTCCGGCGAGCGCGCCGCGTACCTCCAGCGCGATGGCGACGCGCTCGCCCGGCTCGCTCGGGACGCCGTCGCCCGCGCGGTTGTCGAGCAGGCCGAGCGCGACGTAGCCCCGACGCGCATCGGACGACCGCGACGCCAGCACGACCAGCTCCTGACCGCGGCTCCGTGGGTCGCCGCTGACGGGCGGCTCGCGTGACCAGCGCTGGCCCTCGGTCCGCACCCGGATCGGCGCGGCGCCGAGCATGCGCTCGCCGAAGATCTGGAAGACGACCCCCGCCGGCCGCGGACCCTGGTCGTCCCACAGCCCGTCGCGCGCGGAGTAGAAGTGCCCCAGCTCGACGTGGTGCGGGCCCATGCTCGGGTGCAGGTCAATCAGCGCGGTCAGCGCACCGAGCACGATGGGCTGCGCGGCAGCGGTGCGAGCGTAGCGAGAGCCGTCGCCGTCGCCGCGGTTCCACTCGCTGATGATGACGGGGGTATCGGACGGGAGGCGCGTGATTTCGAGGAACTGCTCGTACGGAGGGACGCCGTCAGGCCGACCGGCGTCGACCTCGACGCGATCCGAGTACACGCGCTCGTGCAGCCGGTGCGGGCGATCGAAATATAGATGGAGGACGAAGAAATCGATCTTTACGTCGTCGGCGGGAGTGGCGTTCGTTTGCCGTTGGATGATATCGAGCGCGATGGGCTCCACCCACGGCCCGAGCGCGAGGTGGAAACCCACGGCGACCGCGCCTCCGTAGACTTCACGGATGCGCTGCCGGGTCAGCTCGTAGAGCCTGAGGTAGTCGAGCGCCGTGCCGGTCCAGAAGTCCTTGATGTAGGGCTCGTTCCACACTTCGACGCGGTGGATCGTGTGGCCCAGCGCGGTCATGCGTGAGAGGAGCTCCGCGCACGCCCGCGCGAAGCCGTCGAAGTCGTCGGGGGGTGCGGAGAACGGTCGCGCGCCAGTGGCTGGGTCACGGTCGGCGCTGTACCCGCACCGGAGGAGATTCTCTACGCCAACGCTCTCCGCGGCGGTCATCCGCTCGTCGAGCATGGCCAGTCCCGACGCCTTCCAGCTCGCGTCGTCTGTCGGGTCGTGCCCGGCGAAGCTGGGTCGCCCGCTGGCGTCGGCGTAGGCCCAGAGCGTCTGCATGTCGCCAGCGCCCTCGTCGTGGGCGCGGCTCTCCGGGATGCGCGTCGCCGCGAACTCTGCGGACATGTCGATCGTGGGTGGGTTGACGCTGCGCCACTCCTTTCGCACCAGCGGGCCGGAGTTCACGCCGTGGATTCGCGGCAGCGCGCCGAGGTCCTCGTCGAAGTGGACGATGACCGTGTCGGCGGCTCTAGCGATGGCCGGCAGGCCGAGCCACGCAACAAAGATCACTGCGCAGAAGCGAGCCGCCGTCATCGCTGGTCCCCGAGCACCAATTGCATGTCAGGCGCCGCGCCCGTCGTCAACCGCCGCGGCGGGCGACCCAGCCTGGATCGTTGACGGCTCGAACGAGCCTCCGCCGGAGAGTGCCGGGGCCCGCTCGAGGTCCCGGGCACGGGTCCCCGGGCGGGTTCAGGCGAGCGGGAGCCGACCGGGGGAGGCTGCCTGTTCGACCCAGCCTGGGCTTGCCGGCAGTTCATCAGATTTCGGGCGTCGGCCCCGGGAGTCGAGAAGGTTCGTGATCAGTCGGGGGCTTCGGCCAGCGCAGCGCGAGGTCCCGGCTCCGCATCGATCGAGGAAACGAGGGCGAAGAAGACGTCCTCGATCAGCTCCTTCCAGGGCACTCGTCTTCGCTCTTCCGAGCGCTGCGTGACGCTCCGGAAGAGCGTGAGGATGGTGTACGCCGCTCGGCGCAAGATCGCGACGGCGAGCGCGCCACGTGGGTTCGATTCGATCCACCGACGGATGGGCAGGGCGTATCATGCGCCGATGCTTGCCTGGCGAGAGGTTCGTGCGATCGACTCGAACGAGCCGGCGGGCGCCTACGCCACCGGGCGCGATGTCGCAGCGGCGCTGGAGACGCTCCGGTTCGGAACCGACGCATCCGATGACGATTTTGCCGAGGCTTGGAACGACGCACTCCTCGGCTATGTCCGATGATCTGGGAGGCACCATGAAGCGAAGAGGAACGGTTGGAGTCGGGGCCTTGGTGTTGGTCTTCGGGTGCGGCTGCAACAACGCGATGCCGAGCGCCACCTCGAATGTGCGGGCGCCTGCGGAGACGACCGCCGCGCCCACCGTCCGCCCGACCGCGCGCCCCGTCGAGACTGCGAAGCCGCTGCGGGTCGATGGGCCGACGGGGACGTGGACGAGCGCGTCCTGCGGGGGCCGGACCTACGCGCGGGAGATCACCCTCGCCACCGACAAGACCTTCGTTGCGCGCGATCTCGTGGCGCCGTGTCCGCCGAAGGTCGCGTGTGTCTGGTCAGGGATCGTCGAGCGCAAGGGGACCTGGACCCTGGATGGGACGAAGCTCACCCTCACCACGGATCCGAACGTGAAGGAGAAGACGCCGGGCAGTCCGCTCGAGCGCTCGCTCTCGTTCGACGCCGGCATTGTAAGAGAAGGGGACTGCGCTTACTCGAGGCGCTGAGCGAGCCGGCGATCGCGTCGATGATCGCGCACGCCGTGCATCCCAGCCACACGATGCCAGAATGGAGCAGCCCCGGGCACCTCGCGATGACCGGGGCTGCTGAGCACACCGCGGTAGCGCACCATGAGCGCACCATGTGGAAGCGAGGAGGCGGGATGAGCGTTGAGGCGGCTCGGCGGTCTCGTCGGGGGGTGTCAGCCGGACGTGCGCGCTCCGCGCGTGGGCCGAGGTCGTATCGTTCGCCCGACGCTCCGCGATCCGCGCGCCCGCCGTCATCACGACGAGGACGAGCCGCAGGTCCTCCTCGCGAACCAGCGCGCGAGCCGTGTGCGGTTCGCGCTGGTAGGCACCCTCCCGTCGCATCTCGGCGTTGATGGAGGCCAGATCGAAGACCGCTCCTTGGTGGGTAGGTGCCGGTCTACTCGCCCGCTCCTCCGTGCTCAGATCGACTGTCGAGCTCCCAAGAGCTCGTGGTCTTCGTTGTGGCCGCCAGAGCCGCCACCGACCTCCGCGAGGTGGACGCGGCGCCCAACTCCGGCTCAAAGTCGCTGAGGTCGCCGCTGTCGATCGCGTCGCAGGCTTGAGGGTTTGCCGGTCCGGCGCGGAAGCGCCCCGCGCCTTGCGTGGGATCACGTGCGGGAGCGCACGCGGGGCGCGAGCCCGGCGCGCGCGCGCTCGCGGTCGGCGAGCGCGAGAACGGCGGTGACCTCGTCGGCTCAGGCGTCGCGGGCACGCCTCCCGCCGGTCCCGCGCCGCGCCGGCAGGAACCCATCATGTTGCGCGCCGGGCGCGAGCCCGAGGTCCGCGGTCTGTGCGTTGCAGAGCGCGGTTTTTCGTTGCATGCAGCAACCACCGCCGCAGCCGACGACCGCGCGGGAAAGGGGCCCTCTGCAAGTACGTCTCGCGCCATCCCATCGCGCAGGACCGCGTGGAGCCCGTCGCAGGCGAGCTCGTTCGCTTGACGCTGAAGCGACCCTTCATCGATGGCACCTTCGCCATCGACATGGCTCCGCTCTCGCTCCTGGTCCACCTGGCCATGGCCGTGGCGCGAGCTGCTCCAGCGGACGCTCAAGATCGACGTCGAGCGCCGCGACCGCTGCGGCGTACGCATGAGATTCCGCGCCGTCGTCCTCACCACCGCGAGCATCGACCGCTACCTCCGCTGGGTCGGCGAGCCGACGGACACACTCGCCCTCGCGCCGTCACGTGGCCCGCGCTTCTTCAAGAGCCCCGTCATACGCAGGCGGTTCGGCGAGATCGTGGAGGCGGAGCGCTTCGACGCGCATCGAACGCGGAGCAGTCTGGGCCGGCCTACGCCTGCGACCCCTCCGGGCCCTGAACCAGGCGTCGACGGTGGCGACGAGCGCGTTCGGCGCGCTGCAGCTCGAACCAGCGGTTGCGGTTCAGGGACGTCGCGACGGCCGCCATCAGGTTGAACAGCTCGGCGGTCCGCTCCGACGCGGCGGTCAGCGTGAAGACCAGGTCGACGGTGTACGGTGGCTTGCGCGGTGCGAGCTCGGGCCCGGCGATGCCGTCGACCACGTCCTCGTGCGCGACGTTCGTCGAGTAGAAGCGGTTCGGGCGCAGGGTCGGTCCCGAGAGGACCAGCGATGGCACCTTCGCCATCGCGATGACGTTCAGGCCATCGAGGGTCGTGTCGTCGTAGTCGACGCTGACGGTGGCGCTCACGTTGGCGAGCACCTGGCGCTTCAGCTCGCGCAGGAGCTGGCGGACGACGCGCGTGAGGTCGGCTTCGCGGGCGACGGTGGGGCGCGCGAAGCGGTACGCGTTCGCGAGGACCACGGACTCGCCGGGAACCGGGACGCCGTCGGCGTCGAGGTTCTGCAACTCGACCTCGACGACGCCAGGCGCGTGAACCGGCGTGCGGAGGTCGACGACGCGGAGCCCCGCCTCGTCGCGAACGGACGGCGCCTCGGCAGGCACGCCGCCGAACAGCACCCGGACCCGGTCGGCGAAGTCGGTGCCGACGAGCCGCACGAGATCGCCGCCGCTCGAAGGGCCGGCCGTGGGCTGTACGAAGCTGAACGTCGGAAGGGCCACGCGGAGGCAAAGCCACGGCACCCGGCGCTCAGGGGACGCGCTCCTTCACATCAGGGAGCAAGGCCCAGCTCCGTGGCGACGCGCTCGAGGAACCGCCGGCTCGCGCTCTGAGCCCCTGGACGATCGCGCGCTCAGGTCAGGTCGGTCGGTGGTGTTGTGCTACGCGGGGAGCGATTAGAGTGTCGAGATGGCCCGTTCGTCGTTCCTGCTCGCCACGTTCGCCTCCGTGCTCCTCCTTGGGGCGTGCGCGCATGTGCGCGAGCCCTCGGCGCCGACGGCCGCTGCCGGCCCGTCGGTGGCGGAGACAACCGTCGAACTCCGGCGGCTCGGGGTCTCCGTTCGCGAGCTCGCGCCGGACGTCTTCGTCGCCGTCGTAGACAGCCCGAACCAGAGCGCTGCGAACGTGCTCTTCGTGAAAGCTCGCGATGGAAGCGTCGTGATCTGCTCATCGCCGTACGACACCGAGACGACGCGCGCCCTCGTCCGATACGTTCGCGCGGCGCTCCATCCGACGCGGATCCTCGCGATCAACCCGCATTTCCACGGGGACGGAACAGGTGGCAACGAGGGCTACGCGGCCGAGGGCGTGGAGACGTACGCGAGCGATCACACGATTGCCCTCCAAGCGGCGCGAGGCACGGCGGGGCTCGAAGGGATGGCGCGCTACGTCGAGTCGGACAATCCTGCGCTCGCCGCGCGCGTCCGGGCTACGCGTGTCGTCGCCGCGCGACACGTCTTCCACGAGGTCGAAGGGCTGACCTTCGATCTTGGAGGCGAGAGGGTGCGCATCCTCTTCGTCGGCGGCGGGCATTCGGCCGACAACGTGGTCGTGCACTTCGCCGACCGAGGCGTTCTCTTCGGCGGCTGCATGGTCCGCTCGCACCCTGGGCTCGGGAACACGGCGGACGCGGACCTCGAGCATTGGGCAGCGTCGGCCGAGGCTGCGCTCGCGCTCGCCCCGCGCCTCGTGATTCCGGGGCATGGGGAGCCTGGCGGGCCGGAGTTGCTCAGGGCGACCGCGGCGGCCGTCCGAGCGCGCTGAAGGCTCTACGGTCAGCGACCGCCTCGTCCAGGACCGCAGCGACCGGGCCCGCCGTCGCGGTCGAGCTCCAGGCTGAGACTTCCGACCGCATCCGTGGCCCGCGCGGCAAGGAGCTTGCCGCTTGGTCGGAGCGCTGAGCTTGCGCATCAAGGCGCGAGGCCGAGGTCTCTGGCGACAGGCTCGAGGAACCGCCTGCTGGCGCCCTCCCGGAACTTTTCGAACGCGAGCCGGAGGAAGGGGCGCGCCGAGACCTGCACGACGATGACGCCGCGCCCGCTACCACCCGTGGGCTCCTTGCCGGCCTGCCGGAGCAGCGCGAAGAGGAAGCGGCGCATCTTCGGCGTCATCGGGATGATGACGGGCGGTTCGCCGAACTCGTGGAGCTTCGCGAGGTCCATCCTCGAGGCGCCGTCCTTCGACCGTGCCTGGCGCGAGACGCCGATGAAGGCCTCGTCGCCCTGGACGATCACCGTGATGGAGTTGCGGAGGTCGCCGTGCCCGTGCCCAGTCTCCCGTGCGCGAGACCGCCATTGCTCAGCTCGGCTTGAAGCGCAGGCGCGGCACGTGCTCGTCGAGCCAGTCGAGCGCCATGTGCGTCGCGTCGTTGATGACCGCGCCCTTCCTCACGCTGACCGGGGAGAGCGCGAGCGACTTGGCCGTGACCTCGATGTCTCCGTCGCGGCAGCCGTAGTCCTTGAGCAACGAGGCAGTCCGCTGCGCCGAGGGCGTGGTGCCGGTGTGGCAGAACTGCAGCTCGAGGTTCGAGCGGTAGGCCTCGGCCTCCCAGCGAGCGCGCGCCGGCGCGGTCGGCGAGGTAGCCGCCCGCCCTCGCGCCGTCATTCGGCCCGCCCTTCTTCAAGAGCCCCGTCATACGCAGACGGTTCGGCGAGACCGTGGAGGCGGAGCGCTTCGACGCGCATCGAACGCCGAGCCGACCGGGCCGGCCTGCGCTACGGAGCTCGCGTCGGAGCGCGGGCGGCCGCGTGACTCCGCGAACCGCCCGGCGCGTTTCATTCGTGTCCTCGCTCAGGGGATCGCGCAGGTGCCCTGCGTGCAGTCGCTCGTGGTCCCGCCGTCCCCCTTCGGACAGGCCGACGGATCGATCGTGACCGTCTGCCCGCCGCACACGTACGTCATCTTGCCGCCCGTCACCGTGACCGTGACGACCGTGGTGCCGCCCAGGTCCTTGTACTCCGTCGTGTTGTTGCCGCTCGTGTCGGTGGTGCCGCCCGCCGTGAAGCAGAGGCTACCGTCGGCCTTGTAGCCCTTCATTTCGCTCGTGATGCCGGCCCCGCCCATCGTCACGGTCGTCGACCACTTGACGCCGTTCTCGTAGCAAGCGTTCGACACCATGCTCGTCGTGTCGCCCAACGACTCCGTCGTGCACGTGCCCTCCGGTCGGCACGCGGCCATCAGATCGAGGAAGCACTGCGGCACGGCGCAGGAGTCACCCGTGTTCGAGCCGCCCGAGCCGGCCGACCCGCTCGCGCCGGCCGACCCGGCCGGGCCGGTGTCGCTGCTGCCACATGCGACCGCCAGCGCCGCGAACACGCACCCCGTAGCCACGAGCATTCCGATTCGCATTGTCGTCATCTCCTTCATGAGCGCCGAGCTCGCGCGACGGCCTTCGGCGCCCGCGGCACGGATCAGCACATCATCTCCGAACTTGCGCCGCCGCGCACCACATGAATATTCCGGCACGTTGGAGGCCGTCGCCTCTCCTCACCTCGACGAGCCGCCGTCCACGTCATCGTCGCGACGATGGAGGAGCGGCGCTGGCCCGCCGATGGAACCGCAAAGGGTCGATTCTTTGAGCAGGCTCTCGCGCTGCGGCGGTGATTGGCCGCGGGATGGCCGCACCGGCCGGGGTGCGCCGCGCGCCCGTGAGCCAACGAAACTCGGGCAGCGCGCGTTCGCAGCCCGGCGCGGACGGCTGCCGGCGCTCAGCCGCGAACGCGCTGCTTGCGTTCGAGCGCGTTTACGTCGGCCAAGTCCTGGTCTCGACCGGTCGCGCGCTTGTTCTTGATGAGCGCCGAGCGGCCGATGACCGGGATCGCGCGCCCTTGCAGCGCAAAGGTTTCACCGTCCGCGATGGCCTCGGCGAAGGTGATCGCGTCTGCGCGATTGATGATGTCGATTCGTCGTGGTGGCACGCCCAACTGCAGGATGCCGTCGTAGCTCGAGAAGTCCTCGACTCCTACGGCAAACGATGCGAGCGGCGCGCCAAATGCGACCAGCGCCGCATACACCCGACGCGCGTTGTCCGGATCGGCCTGCACCAGAATGTCGAGGTCTTTCGTCGCCCGTGGATGACCATGGTAGGCAACCGCGTAACCGCCCACCACGACGAATCTTGCACCGGCGTCGTGAAGCTCGATCAGCAGATCACGAAAATCATCGAACAGCTCGATCATGAGCGACTTCGACGAACGAAACGAACGGGTATGCTCTCACGGGCATAAGCCTTCGGCTCCTGCCCTGCCAGGCTGAAGCTCTCGATGCAGAGCCGTGTGAGGAGTGAAATCGCCTGAGCACCGGTCACGGGTGTGAAGTCGAGCTCGGCTTCGCCCAGCCGCCCCTTGCGGACGACCATGCGAGCGCGCCGCGCCAGCGACCGCGCTCTTCTCGCCTGTTCTTCCGCGGTCATTGCGTCACTCTAGCACGTAACCCGATCGCTCACGGGGCACGCGCGCGTGCGTCATGGCGCGGCGAGGTGACGTTCGAGGCAGCGGCGTTCCCCGGTGTTCGCGGAGAGCGACCCGCGCGATGCGGAGCTCGCGGCGCGCGCCCTTGACTGCCCTGCCGAGGAGCTCGGCGGGCGTCGCGTGGAGCGGGGTGGCAGCCCTCCAGCGGGCGCTCGAGGGGCCATGGGCTGCCAGCCCGTCGCAGCTGCGTCGCGCATGGCAAGAGTGACGGCGCGGTTCGATGCGGTGATCGGTGAGGGTTGCTGCATGGCGAGGGGGTCGTCGTACGCGACGATGGCCGCCAAGTCCGTGAGGACGCACGTGCGGCTGACTGCGGCGTCGCGGCGCCGCTGCGAGGCCAGTCGTCGAGCGAGCGTCGCGCCCGTCCGCAGGCCCGCGTCACCGACGTCGCCCCGGTGCGCGCCGGGCGGCACGAGATCGGCCGCGTTCCGAGCGAAGGCGTATTGGTGTGCGCCGTCCCCGCCGCGCTCAGGTCGGACTTGGAGGGTCGAACGACTGCCCGCCCGAGCAGGCGCGGCGCTCCGCCAGCTCGTGCTCACGCTCCCGTTCGAGCTTGGCGCGCGCCTCACCTTCGACGGGGAACTGCTCGGCGAGGTGTGCCGCGCGTTCGTGGACTCGGTGATGGGCTGGTACCGCCGCCACGTGGCTGCGCTCGACATCCCTGGCGGCAAGAGCGGCACCGTCACCGCCGTGCAGCGGACCAGCTCGGACCTCCGGACGAATCCCCACTTCCGCACGCTCGCGTTGGATGGTGTGTTCGTGGAAGCCCACGACGGCGAGCGCGCCTTCCGCTGTCTGCCCGCGCTCTCCAACACCGACGTCGCCGATATTCTGCAGCTCGCCCGCACGCGCACCCTGCGCCTGCTCCGCCGCAAGCGCGTGAGCGAAGACGACGAGGTCACCGCCGATCTCGCGCTCGCCGGCCGCGAGCCCGCGCTCGCCGGGCTCGTCGGCTCAGGCGTCACGGGCACGCCTCCCGCCGGTCCCGCGCCGCGCCGGCAAGACCCCATCGAGCTACGCGCCGGGCGCGAGCCCGAGGTGCGCGGTCCGTGCGCTGCAGAGCATGGCTGGTCGTTGCATGCAGCCCCCACCGCCGCAGCCGACGACCGCGCGGGAAAGGAGATCCTCTGCAAGGACGTCGTGCGCCCTCCCATCACGCAGGACGGCGGGCAGCTCGTCGCGGGCGAGCTCGTGCGCCGGACGCAGAGGAGACCCTTCAGCGGCACTTCGCCATCGACATGGCCTCGCTCTCGCTCCTGGTCCACCTGGCCATGGTCGTGCCGCCGCGACGCTTCAACGGCGACCGGTACGCCGGCGTCCTCGCCGTGAACAGCGAATCGCGGTCCCGCGTCGTGCCGCCGCTGCCACCTCGCAAGCCGGACGAGCACGACGACGACGGCGCCGGCACCGGCCATGACAAGACGCCGACCCACCGCTGCGTCTACCGGACGTGGCGCGAGTTGCTCCGGCGGACGTTCCGCATCGACGTCGAGCGCTGCGGCGCGCGTATGAGGCTCCGCGCCCTCGTCCTCACCAGCGCCGGCATCGAGCGCCACCTGAAGTGGCTCGGCGAGCCCACCGAGCCGTCGGCGCTCGCGCCGTCGCGCGGGCCCCGCTTCTCCAAGAGCCCGGTCATACGCAGACGGCTTGGCGAGACCGTGCGGGCGGAGCTGTTCGACGCGCATCGAGCGCGCTGCCGACCCGGGCTCACCTGCGCCCGCGGACCCGTGGACCTGAACCAGGCGTCGGCCGCCGCGGCGATCGCGTTCAGCGCACCGCGCGCCGGCCCGCAAGGGCCGAGCGCCTGCGCAACGAGCCGCCGTGTAGCCGGACGCCGCGCAACCAGGAGGCGTTCATCCTACCTACGTGCACACTTCGAGCGCGACGCCGCCGAGCTGGAGATCGCCAAGAAGGACCACACGTGGTTCGTCGCAGCGCTCCGTGACTTCGCCGAGGTCGGGGTGAACATGTCGCCCGAGAACCAGGGGCGCTTCATCCGCGCGCTCATCGACAAGGTCGTCGACGACGAGGCCACGGCGAAGGCGTGACCCCGGCGCTTGCGTCGGCGGACCGCGCGTGTGAGAGTCTGGCGCGTCGTACTCGACACGATCCGATGAGCGAGCGCGAGCGACGTCGCGATGCGCAACGTACGAAGGGGCGCGAGGGGATCGCCACGGCGAGCCGCGGCGTGGTCGCGACCTTCTTTGCCGAGCTGACCCTCGGCCTCACGGCCCTGCCGGGGCTCGCCCTCGGCTTCCTCGTGATCGCCGCCTTCTTTGCGGCCACGCTCGAGAGCTCGGAGACTTGGTGGCAGGCCATTCTCGGCTTCGGGCTCGTCGTCGTCCTGTCCGTAGTCGCGCTCGCGGGCATCTCCTTCGTCGTGGCCCGCGCGTTCCGTCCGCCGATGTCCGGCTGGCTCGGCATGCTCTCGGGCGGGCGCCCGGCGGAGTTCGCGGCGGAGCAGCACAACGGCGCACGCGCCGTCGCCGACCTGCTCGTCTTCGCGACGCTCGCGCCACTCGGCGTGGTGCTCTACCGCCACGGCGTCGACGTCGGGCAGGCGAACTGGACGGTCCAGGGTCTCTTTCTGGCCGCCGGCGCGGCGCTCGTCGGGCTCGGCGCCGCGGTGCCGCGGTTCTATTTCGCGGCGCGCGCGGAGAGCGCGGCGGACTCGTCGGAGGCCGCGGGCAGCGTGCGCTTCGTGGTCGCCGCCGTCCTCGGGCTCGGGCTCAGCTTCGGCATCAGCATGGGACTCGGCGGCCTGCGCCCCCAGAGAGAGCTGATGCGCGCGAACCTGTGGCATTGGCGCTGCGTCACCGACGCGGCGTTCACCGACTGTCAGGAGGGGGCGACGTTGAAGCTCGTACCGCCTCGAGCGGGCCTCTACGCGATCGATACGAAGGCAGATTGCGGCTTCGCTCTTCGTTTTCTCACGCCGAGCGGCGGGCCGGCGCCGCTCCTCGGCGAATCGGAACAACAGCGCCTCGGAATTGCGCTGTACGACAAGGGGAACGAGACACGGACGCGTGTACTGAGGCTCGCAGCCGACGAGCCGGTACAGCTCGATTACACGTACCCGGTGGGGCACGGGCACTGCACTTTCAAGGTGCGCTACCGCCTTGTCGAAGGGGGCGCACGGTGAAGCTCGCTCCGGTCTTCTGCACGAACTGCGGCGCGACGCTCCCGCTGTCGGTTCCCGCGCCGCAGGTCCGTTGTCCTTATTGCGGCACCATGTGCAGCCTCCCGCCGGACTACGTACGAGCGGCCGAGCTGCGCTTGCGCGAGCAGGAGGCGCGCCGTCCGGCGGAGCCGCTCTGGCGCACGCTCTCGGCCAGCGCTCCGAGCTGGGCCATTCCGACGGCGCTTGCGGTGACCGCGCTCTTGCCGCCGGCCGCGACCCTCGTCGCCTGGCTCATGCCGGCGCTCGAGCTCGGAGAGGTCGAGGTGACCGCGTTCGTCAGCCTGCCCGCGCTGCTCCCCGGCGCGGCTTTCGCGCTGTGGTCCTTCTCCGTCTCGAGCACCACGATGCGGTTTACCGAGGCGCTCACGGCCCGAAGAAGGCAAGACGTCGTGACGTGTCGCCAGTGCGACGCGCCGCTCGCTCCCGAGCCGGGCGCGCTCGCGGCGACCTGCGGCTATTGCGGCGCCGACAGCCTGCTGGAAGACCTCCCTGCCCATGCGCTCACGGCGAGCCTCGCCGTGGCGATGAGCACGCTCGACGAGGCAGTCCGCAAGCTGCGAGCGCGCCGTACGATGCTCGCCCTCGGCGCCTTCGGTCTGGCGCTCGTCATCGGCGGATCCATCGCGCTGCTCGCGATCGTGCTGCGCCAGGTCGCTTCGTAGGCTGCGTGCACGACGAGTGGCGGCGTGAGGGTCAGGATGTCGGCCGCGGCGCCGCTGATATGGCCCCGAAGGAGAGCGACCATGACTGCCTACGCCAACACTCAGGGGCCGCAGTCAAGAGTGCGGGGCGCACTTACGCGACCCCGTGTGAATGGCTCGCGGAGCAGCTGCTTCCACACGTTACGTGCACCGTAGACGCACCAGCGGCCCAGCGCGTGAAATCGCATCAGTCGCGATCATGTGGAACGATTCGGGACTTCTACCCGCGTGCCACGGTATCCGGCCCGCATGGCGGGCGCGCCCCGTCGCGCTCGTCGCGATCGCGAACGGGGTTGGATCACCTAGGCTCGAGATCGCGCTCTGCGGCAAGACTCCGCCGGACGCGGGCACGCCGGACGGAGGGTAGAGAGCCTCGCTCAGCGCTCCTCCGCCAGCTCGTACGCCGCCTTGGCCAGCGCCGTCACGGTCTCGACCGTCAGCGTCCTCCTCGCATGATCGTCCGCGACCAGGGCGATGCCGGGATAGTCCACGTAGATCTGCCAGCCCATGGCCTGCACGCTGCGCGCTGCGGCGGAGAGCATCACGCGGCGCGCGTCGCGCTCGCGCGGCGACGCCAGCACCAGCACCGCCTCCTTCGCCCACAGATCGGTCCACGACGCCAGCACGCTCAGGAGCACGGGTCGGCCGTGGAACGCGACGGAGATGGACCAGCGGCTGGTGAAGGTGCCCTGCGTCTCGAACGTGGGCGGGGTCTCGCCTATCCAGTAGCGGTCGAGCCAGTCGAAGGGCGGCTCGAGGCCGGAGCCGAACTCGCCGCGCAGTCGTCTGCTGAGCGAGAGCATCGCCTCTTCCAGGCTGGGAGTCAGCGCGCGAAGGGCGTAGCCGAAGGCGAGCACCGGCACGGCCAGGAGCGCCAGGCTTCCGACCACGAACCAGGTGCGGATCACCACGGCGCGACGCTGCGTGGCGACGCGCGCGCGGAGCAGCGCCCGCTCCGCCCGGGCGCGCGCGCGACGGGCGAGCTGTAGCTCGGAGAGCGCCAGGGAGAACACGCTGTCCGCGTGCTCCTCCGGCGCGATCACCACCGAGCGGCAGTACCCGCACTCGACCACCTGCTCGCCCGCGCGGAACGAGAGCGGCGCGCCGCACTCGCCGCAGCAGGTGAGCGGCAGCCGATCCTGACCGCGCTCGTGCCCGTACCACTCCGGGTCGGACCCCAGGCGTCTCCAGCGCCGGTGCCGCGTGGCGCGACGGTACAGGAACACACACACGCCCAGAAAGGCCGCGAAGAAGCTCAGCGCCGCGGCACCGGACACCGCGGTGAGTAGGATGGCGGCCCAGAGCTCGAGCTCCTCGAACGCGGTGAGGACGGCGGCGACGAGGTACAGCGCGAGTGAAGCGAGCGTCGGCAGCACGAAGAAGGCCGCGCCGCCGAACAACACCGCCGTGAGCGCGCGGCCCTTGAGCTGCTCGCTCGCCGCTGCCGAGCTCTTCTGCCGCGCCAGCTGCTGTTCTTCAGCGTGCGCCGCGCGGGCGCTCGCGAGCGCGTGCCGGCGCTCCCAGGTTGCGCGGCGCACCTGGTCGGGGACCGGCTGCCAGGCGTGACAGGCCCGGCACCGCGAGTACGGCGACGCGGCGTCCACCGCGAGCGGGCCGCCGCAGCCGGGACACGGCACCGCGTCGGCTTCGTGGACCCGGGTCATTGGACCAAAATACCCTGGAACGACCGCGGCGTGATAGGCGTCCGGCGTGCAAGCGGTGGCCTTGGCCGGCGGACTGGCGACGCGGACGCGACCGCGCACGCTGACGCTGCCCAAGTCGATGCTCGAGGTCGCCGGGCGTCCGTTCTTCGCCTGGCAGCTCGAGGCGCTGGCGCGCTCGGGCTACTCCCGGGTGCTGCTCTGCATCGGGCGCCTGGGTGAGCAGCTCCGCGAGCTGGTGGCGGGCGGCGCTGCGTTCGGCCTGATCGCCGAGTACTCGGAGGACGGGCCCAAGCTGCTGGGCACGGCCGGCGCGCTCCGGCGCGCGCTGCCGCTCCCGGAGCCGACCTTCCGGGTCACCTACGGCGACAGCTACCTGCCCTTCGACTACTCCGCGCCCCTGCGCGATCTCGACGCACACCCGGAGGCGCTCCGCACCATGAGCGTGTTCGAGAACCGCGGGCAGTGGGACGCGAGCAGCACCCGCGTCGAGGGCGAGCTCGTCGTCAGCTACGAGAACGGCGCGACCTCGCCGGACGTCACCTTCATCGACTACGGCGCTCAGCGGCCCAGCGCGTGAAATCGCATCAGCCGCGATCAGGTAAGACGATGCTGGGCTTCTACCGGCGTGCCACGGTGTCCGGACCGTATGACGGGCGCGCCCCGGCGCGCTCGTCGCGATCGCGAACGGCATTGGATCACCTAGGCTCCTTCGTTGCGATCTGTGGCGCACGATTGAGGCGCAGCTCGTTGCGCAACGGCGCTACGCGGAAGCCTGCGCAGAGCGCGATGTGGCACTGGCAGACCTGAGGAGGAAGCTCGTCTTGCTTGCGAGCATTCCTCCTGGGGCCGAGCTGATGCGAACCATGTGCGTTCCGGAAATTCTGCGGCGGCGATTCCGGAAAATCTACGGTTTCCCGGGTCAACCTGTTCGCCGCCGGCGCGCTCGTCGACGGGGATGTGCTTGGTCCTTACGGACGGGCCGTCGAGGCGTAGGAGGCGACCTCGCTCGAGGATACGATCGGCGATGGGGTCGGCCAGGTCGTCCGCGTGAAGCACCTCGCCCCAGCGCTTGGAGGGCTTGTTCGTGGTGACACCATGGCGCGTCGCCTGATGTGGCGCTCGTCGACCACGTGGTAGAGGACGTTGGCCGCGTCGGCGCCGTAGCTCGACTAGCCGACCTCGTCCGCGACTAGCACGTGTGGGCCCAAGTAGGGGGCGAGAGCGTCGCGCATGCGGCCTGCGCGACTCGCGACGGAGAGTTCATCGATGAGCTCGGCGGCGGTAGCGAACCGCGCGTCGAATCCGTTCTGCAGCGCCCTGCACGCGATGGCGATCGCGAGGTGCGTCGTGCCGCGACCGGGCTTGCCAAGGAGGATGGCGGCACGGCCCTCGGTCACGAAGTCGGGTGCGGCATGCGGCCGCGCCTGATGCGTGCGCCGCCCCGTCGTCGGACCGGGCCGCTCGCGGACCTCGAGCTCGTGGCCTGCACCTTCTCGAAGAGCCACGCGACCGCACGAGCGCTCATCACCTGCGAGATCGCGCACCTGGCCGCCCACCACCCCGCGGTGCTGCGCCGCGGGCTCGCGCGCGTCGAGTCGAAGGGCTCCGTCTCGGGTGCGACGAGACACGTCGCAGCCGCGGACCACCATTAGGCCCATGAAGACCTCCGAAACCAGCCCGCTCCGCGTGGACTTCCTCCCGGTCGCCGCGCTCGACCTGCGCGGTCGGGTGGGCATGACCCTGGCGCCGGGCAAGAAGGCGCCCGGCGCGAGCGGCCGGTGGGATCGATCCCTGGAAGCGGACCTCGACCGAATCCGGAACGTATTTCGCGCGGGCGTGCTCGTCTCGTTGGTCGAGGATCACGAGCTCGACGCCCTCGGCATCGGCGCGCTGCCCGCCGCGTGTGCCCGTCACGGCCTCGACCTCGTACGCTTCCCGATCGCCGACGGCGGCGTGCCGGCGTCGAGCGCGACCTTCGACGCGCTCGTCGCCGACATCGTCGCGCGCGCGACCGACGGCTGGAACATCGTCATCCATTGCCGCGGAGGCCTGGGACGCACCGGGCTCGTCGCCGCGGCCTGCCTCGTCACCCGCGGCCACACGCCCGCCAGCGCGCTCCGAGCGGCTCGCGCCGCGCGCCCGGGCGCCGTCGAGACGCCAGCGCAAGAGCGCTATCTCGCGGACTATGCCGCACGCGCCACGCGCACGGCGACAATCGCACGCGTTCCGTCGGTGTCTCGCTTCCGCGGCGCGCTGCTCGCCGGCGCGCTCGGCGACGCCCTCGGCTATCCCATCGAGTTCGAGCCACGCGCTTCGATCGAGCTCCGGTCCGGCGCGGTATCCCCGGGTGCGCACGTCTCGGACGACACGCAGATGACCCTGTTCGTCGCCGAGGGCGTGATCCGCGCCATCCAACGCTGGAACGACCGCGGGATCGCGTCGGTCGTGAACGTCGTGCAGCGGGCCCTGCTGCGGTGGCGGGCGACGCAGACGCCCGGGCTCATGGTCGTGCCGTCCGGCGAGTCGGGGTGGCTCATCGGGGACCGGCGCCTGCACGTGCGACGCGCTCCCGGCACAACGAACCTCGGGGCCCTCGGCCAGCAAGCGAGACGCTTCTGGACTCCCACGCTCGAAGCCGCGCCCAACCACAGCAAGGGCTGCGGCGCCATCATGCGCTCTGCGCCCTTCGGGCTCGCGGCGAGCACGCGCGAACGAGCCTTCGAGAGCGCGCGCGACTCTGCGCTGACGACGCACGGCCACCCGAGCGGCTACCTCGCGGCCGCGTACTTCGCGGCGCTGGTCCACGATCTTTCGCGGGGCGTGGGGCTTGCGTCCGCGCTGGCCCACGCCGACCGGCTGCTCGCGCGCGAGCGCGGCTTCGAAGAGGTGCGCGCTGCGGTCGACAGGGCCCGCGCGGTCGCCGCCGGCGGCGCTCCGAGCGCCGAGAGCATCGAGTCTTTGGGCGGCGGGTGGGTGGCCGAGGAAGCGCTCGCCATCGCGCTCGCGTGCGTGCTCAGCGCGGGGAGGCCCGGCCGGGGCGCGATGAGGGCTGCGCTCTGGCGCGCCGCGGCTCATGGCGGCGATAGCGACAGCACGGCGAGCCTCGCCGGCAATCTGCTGGGCGCCGCGTGGGGCGAGGAGCGTCTCCCTCCTGAATGGGTGGCCAAACTCGAGCTCTGTGACGTCATCGTGCGCGTGAGCGACGACCTGCACGCCGTGGCGGTCGTCGGCGCGGAGTTTGACCACGAGTCGTATCCGCCCAACTAACCTGGTGGCGGTCGCACGTGGCCAGCTGCTCGCTGGCGGCGCGTCGTCAGTGCGTGGTCGCGCTCGCCGCTCGAACGGCGCGCTGCCCTTCGGTGCAGCCGTAGCCGTCGCGGGCCACGCGACGGCCTTGCTGCCTCACGCCGCGCTGTCGGCCACCCGCTGCTCCGCGCCGGACCGGCATCCTTCGGTCCATGAGGACGCCGCAAGTCACCGCGCTCGACCGAGCGCCGGTCTGCGCGACTCGGGGTCGCACGCAGACAGCCCGCTTGGGTGCGTCCCGCGGGGCGGACAACGACGCGGCGGCGCCACGGGCGGTTCCGGCGGAGCGGCGCTGGTGATGCACCGATGACCGGAGATCTCGCGCGCAGTGGACGCGAGAGCGGGCGCGCCGTTAGCATGAGCGGATTCGGTCGCCGCGGCGACTCCAGCAGATGGCGAGCTTCACGCTCGCCGAGCGTGGGCGGCAACCTTCCAGGTGCGCCTTGACCGGAGAGTAGAATTGCCGCGCTTCGGCCACGACCTGCTTCACCTCGCTGACGACGTGAACGCGATCGCAGCGTCGCCGGACGGCGCGCTCCTCGCCGCGGGGTCCGCGCGCGGCACGACCGTCTGGGACGCCGCGTCATCGCGGGTCGTGGCGCACACCACCGAGGGGGCCTACGGCCTGGTCTTCGAGGGCGACGCGCTGCTCTTGGCCTATGGCGCGCTGTACCGCTGGCGGTTTCACGACGGCGCCATGGAGGTCGTCGGCCGGAGCATGCACACGCCTGTGGCGATCTGCCGCGCGACGGGTTTCGTCGCGGTGAAGACCGAAGACGGCGGGGCTTCTGTGCTGAGCCCGGCCGGCGAGGTCGTTCGCACCGTGGTAGGGATCGAGCCGGAGGTGCGGTCGCTCGCCTTCTCGCATGACGGCGCGCGCCTCGCGGTGGGCTGGGACGGGCGTGCCCAGGTCGTCGAGCTGGCGACGGGCAAGCGACGCGATCTCCCGGTGCCCAGCAGCGGGGCGGGCGTACGCGTGCTCTGCCTGCCCGACCCCACGAAGGTCCTGGTCGCGCGCGACGTGAGCCGTGAGATCCTGCTCGTCACGATCGACGGCGCGGTCGAGCGCAGCGCGCGGGTCGGCGACTTCGACGATCTCGCCATTTCGGCCGACGGGTCGCGCATCGCGCTCGCGCGGTACGACGGGCTTCACGTCCTCGACCTCGACGGGCGCGAGCTCTTTACCGTGGAGCGACGCGGCTCGTGGAGCCACGTCGCGTTCGTCGGGGATCGCGTCGCGCTCTCGCGGCACCACGCCGTTCACCTCGTCGATCCGGCCGCGGGGACGTGGGCGGAGCGCCCGCCGGGGCACGACGACGGCGTCTCGGCGATCGCGGTCGCGCCCGACGCGACCTTTCTCGTGACGGCCGCGTGCTTCGACGACGCCGCCCACGTCTGGACGCTCGACGGGACGCACGTCCGGACGCTGGAAGGAGACGCCGCGATGCCGCTCGACTCCGTGTCGATCTCGCGCGGGTCCGGGCGCGTCGCCACGGCGAGCGACGGCACGGTCCGCATCTACGACGCGCGCACGGGCGAGCTTCACGACGAGACCAAGCTCGGCAGCGGGACAATCGCCGCCGCGTACGCCGGCGACGACCTCGTGGTCGCGACCGCGTCGGGGCGGGTGGCGCTCTGCGACGGGGCAGGCGTCGAGCGGAAGGTGCTCCGCGATCGCCCCGCCACGTTCGACGTCGAGCGCGTCGGGCTTGCGGTCTCCAAGGACGGCGCGTTCGCCGCCGTCGCGCGCGCCGGCGAGCTCGTCGTGTTCGACTGCGACTCCGGGGCGGCCACGCTCACGCGGCCGTCCAAGGGTCACCCGTCGTTCGCGCCGGACGCGCCGCACCTCGCCCACCACACGACCGGCATCGTCGAAGTGCTCCGCGTCCCGGACGGCTCGATCGTCGCCTCGCTGAGGTCGCCGCTGCTGGAGAGCCTGGCGATGCTCG
Organism: Polyangiaceae bacterium; assembly: GCA_035063585.1. Classification (GTDB taxonomy): domain Bacteria; phylum Myxococcota_A; class Polyangia; order Polyangiales; family Polyangiaceae; genus JAPSGB01. The sequence goes on along the minus strand of JAPSGB010000015.1, from coordinate 49,522 downwards.
AGGACCGGCGCGTCGCGACGGTGCCGTTCGGCGCGAGCCAGGTCGACGTCCTCGATCTCGACGGCGGCGACGCCGCGACCATCGAGTGCGATCGCCCGGTGTGCTCGGTCCACCGCGCGGGCCGCGAGCGTGTCGCCATCGGCTTCGAGGACGGCTCGGCCGAGCTCCGCGCGGTGCCGCCCTCACCTGCCCTCACCCGGCAGCGCGCCCGCTCGGACGAGCTCGCGCCCGTCCGCGCCCTGCTCCACGAGATCGGCGGGCGCGCGGTCCAGACCCCCTACCGCGACGCGCCCGGCGCGCTGCTCGACGACGACGGCTGCGGCGTGCACGTCGAGCGCGCCGGCGTCCGGATGCACCTGCGCGTCGTGCCTCGCGGCGTGACCTTGTACGAGGTGTCGATTGCGGCCGCCGAGTCTCCCGCGCCCGAACCGGAGCCTGAGCCGTCCGAGGCGCCGGGGCTGCTCTCGCGCCTCTTCGGCTCGCAGCCGCCGCCGAGCGGCCCCTGGCACGCGAGCGTCTTCGGTCCCCCGGTGACCGCCCTCCGCGTGAGCCCGGGCCGCGTGACGGTCCAGGTCACCCGTAGCGCGCTGCCCGACGCCGCCACGTTCGAGGCCTGGGTCTTGGGCTGCGCCGCGCGATGGGCCAAGGCCCTCTGAGCAAGTTCGGGCCCGTCGTCGTCGCGAACGGCGAAGGCTCTCCACGAGGTCAGCGCGTAGCCGTGAACGAGTCGATCACCCCGTCGGCCAGCACGTTCGACGAGCTCGCCTCGAGCCCGTGGGTCGTGACGGTGGGGGTCGTACCGTCGAGGCGGAGGAGCGTGCAGAGCCCGGCGTAGCCGGTGGATCCCCCGAAGGCGGCGCTCATCTCGCGGTAGGGCGCCCGGTCGCTGCCGGGCGAGTGGGGATCCGCGCCGGCGCCGGCGGAGACGACGTAGATCGTGCCCATCGAGGACGACGACTCGACCATCGGGTTCTCGGCGGGCCCGCGGAGCGGCTTGCTCCGCTCGTAGCCGTGATCGTGCCCGCCGATGACGAGATCGACGCTGAACTGATCGAAGATCGGGACGAGCGCCTGCCGTACGCGCCCCACGTCCGCGTCGTCGGCGACGAAGTCGAGCACCGCGTGGGGTGGGGTCCGGAAGACCACGCTCTTCCGGGGCGGGGAGGCGCGGGCCTTCTCGACGCCAGAGGGAGAGGTTCGTCGACGGATCGACGAGGCTCGAGCGCCTTCGGCTACTGGGTCTCTCTTGGCGACAGGCCGTCGAGCAGCCTCTGCGCCTCGTCGCTCCGGTAGGTGCCGTAGGCGCCACGCGCGAACGGCTCGAGCGCCGCGCGCGCCTCGGCCATGCGCCCGAGGCGAACGAGCGCTAGCCCCCGATTGTAGCGCGCCTCGGGCACGAAGCGTCCGCGCGGGGCGACGGCGAGGTAGGCGTCCCATGCGGCGAGCGCCTTCACGGGGTCATGCGCGACGAAGTGCGCTTGGTGGGCGGCGCGGTACAGGTCGTCGCCATCGTCCGGCCCGGCCAGTCGGGGCGCGGTCGTCTGCGTCGGAGAGGTCGTCGTGGCGGGCAGCACGGAAGGCGCGGCCGGAGCGCCCGCGTCGGCGCGACCCGGGGCAGGGGCTTCGATCCGCGGGGCGGCAGCGGTCGCGGTCGGTGCCGGCGTCTCGATGGGGCTTGGAGCGCGCGTCTCGACCGCCTGCGTCAGCGCTGCGGCCGACGTGGGCATCGCCACGGGTGACGGAGCCCGCGTCGTCGGATGCGGGGCGTTCGAACGGGGAAGAACGCGCGCGGCCGGCGTCGCCTCACCACGGAAAATCGCGCTGAGCGCGGGCAGCCGCCCGTTCGCTGCGGCCCACGCCGTCGAGCCCACGAGCACGGCTGCGATCGGCAAGAGAAACGAGACGATCGTCGTACGTCGCCGGCGCTCGTGGTGGAGTGCCGCCATGATGCGCGTACGCGTCGCGTCGATCTGGTCCCTGGGCGCTGGGTCCGTGTCGGCGAGCGCGCGCGCAGCGCGCTCGAGCAGATCGTCGCTCATCGGAGCCCCTCCTGCTCGAGCGCTGCTCGCAGCTTCTTCTTCGCATGGAACAGGCGTGTGCGCACGGTCGCCTCGGGCGCTCCGACGATGGTCGCGACCTCGACCGAGGTGCGCTCCTCGACCTCGCAGAGCACGAACGCGACGCGCTGGGCGAGCGGGAGTTCGTCGAGCGCGCGGGTGAGGGTGTCCGCGAGCTCTGCGCGCGCGGTGGCTCGCTCGGGATCGGCGGCGGCGGACGTGGGCTCGAGCGCGAAGCGTTCGGCGGCAGCGCGCCGTCGGATAGCCGAACGGATGTGGTGGCGCGCGTGGTTCACGGCGATGGAGACGAGGAACGTGCGCAGGCACGCGCCCCCACGGAAGCGCGCGATCGCACGCGGGAGGGTGATGAACACTTCGTGCACGAGATCCTCCGCGGCGGCGGCGTCGCCGAGCAGGCGCCGCGCGAAGGCGCGCAGGTGAGCGTGGTGCCGGTCGTACGCCGCGCCGATCGCCTGCGGGTCCGCGCGGGCCAGCCGCTCGAGGAGCGCGTGCTCGCCGTCAGCGTCGGCGTCGGCAGCGGCTGCACAGGGCACCTGCACCTGCATCATCGACATGGGTCGGAGCTTCGTGCCCGCTCGCCCCCGTTCCGTTCAAGGCCTTCGGACGTCGGCGAGCCGGGGTCGCGCAAGAATGGGTCAGAATAGCGCGACGCCCGCCTGGAAGTCAGGCTGCAGATGGCGATCGCTCGTCTCGATCTCCTGACGCGCGGCACCTCCGGCGAAAACAGCAAGGAACTTGGTAACTTCGAAGCCAAGGTGAGCGCGGTAACGGAGGGCGTGTCGGCCGCCGTCGTCGAGACTCCTAGGGCCGCCGTAGATATAGAGGACGTCTGCTTCGACGTACGGACGTCCGGAGCCCACGCGAGCGCCGAGCGCGAACCCGGCGAAGGACTCGTCGACGGTGCCGTCTCGACGGTAGGCGCCGACGATCATCGAGTACGCCGGACCGTTCAGGTACTTCACGGCAGCGTTCACCATGGCGCCCTGGCTCACCCACGCGAGCGCCTGCGTTCGCCCCTGAGCGACGACGTTCACGAGGCCGACCGGGAGGCCGTCGACGCGCTCGGCGACGTTGACGAGGCCAATCTGCGTGCCGCGCACGTGTCCACCGACGTTGACCAGGCCGAGCTGCGCACCGAAGACGTCACCGCTGGCGACGTTGACGCCGGCGCTCGCCTGCACACCCGAGAGATCGCGCGCGACGTTCACCGCGGCCGCGCCCTGCACCCCCGAGACGTCGATCGCGCGATTGATCGCTGCGGAGGTCTGCGCGCCATAGACGTCGCCTGTCCGCCAGTTGAGAACTCCTGCCGCCTCGAAGCCGCGCAGCCGTCCGCCCGCTTCGTTGCCCACGCCGGCGAGGCGGGCGCCGGACGTGTCACCGTCTGCGCGCTGGTAGATGCCGGCGAGCTGCACGCCGTCGACGTCCCCGTCGACGCGACCGTACCCGAGCTCGAGAGCCACGCCGCCGAGCCGGCCGATGCGGCCGTAGGCGAGCCCCAGCTCGAGCGCGATTGTCCTCTCGCGCGCGTCGCGCGGCAGCGCGAGCGGGTCGAACAGCGCGAATCCGATGGGCGACCATGGGCGCGCAGCGGAGGGGGACGGTGCGGGCGCGGGAGCGGTCGGCGCCGGCGGGGGCTCGCGTGGTGTCGGCTTGGCGTCGCTCGACTCCGGCGGTGCGAGCGCGTGCGGCACGAGCTCGCTCGCCTCGTCGCGCGCGAGGTTGCCCGCGAGGAGAGAGATCGCCTCGAGCGCGCCCGACATCGTCGCCGGCAGCGCGATCGTGCGCTCGAGGGGGTGTCCGTCGCCACCGCGGAAGGTGAGTGTCGCGGTTCGATTCGCGTGCACGGTGACGGTGAGCTCGCCGGCTCGCACATGCGCCCCGATGAGCTCCCGGCGGATGGCCGTCTCGACGTCGTCCGCCGCGAGGTGCGCCGCGGTGTCATCGACGCGGATCGAGATGGCCGACGCATCAGCCGCGCCCGCGCGCGTGGCGAGCGACAGGGCGAGGAGGAGGATCGGGACGGCGGCTCGCATCGGCGCCCGAGTGTGCCCGCAGCCCGCGCGATCGTTCATCCGGCGCGTCAACGCTCTACCTCGAATCGACAGCGGTAGCGAACCTCGGTCGCCACGGGCTGGCCGTCCGGCCCAATCGGTGATGACCACCGCGAGCCGGCGACGGTCTCGCGACACGCGACGCCGAACGCGGGCTCGCTCGCGGACATGATGCGCAGGTCGCGTGCGACGCCGTCCGGATCGATCCGGGCGATGACCCTCGCGCTCCCGCTGCGCCCTTCGCGGCGCGCGTCGGGTGGGTAGTGCGCGCGGAGGCGAGCGTCGAGGGTGGGCGGCGACGGCTTCCGCGACAGCGAGGCGAGCGGGACCACGGGCGGAGGCGGAGGCCGAGGCGGAGGCCGAGGCGGGGGCGGGGGTGAACCGATATCGATGGCGCTCGAGTCGTTACCCGATCCGCCAAGGAACGGCTCGCCGACCTCCGATGAGGGTGCGAGCCGGCCGTCTGCCGGCGCGGGGGGCGCGAGCGGGAGCGCGGCGCGGGCGGCCGGCGCTCGCCGTACCGTCGGCGGGCGTACGGTCGGCGGGCGTACCGTCGGCGGGCGTACCGTCGGCGGGCGTACCGCTGGCTCGGGCTCCGGCGCGGCCGGCGGAGGCTCGGCTCGCGGGGGATCGTGCGCCACGAGCTCGACCCGCCGCGGCGGGGGTGGTGCGACGCGGGGCGCCGGCAGGCGAGCCAGCACGGCGAGCGCGGCGAGATGCACGCCTGCGCTCGCGAGCGTACCCCACGCCCCCCAGGCGTGCGACGAGCGCTCAGCGCGCGGTCGCATCGGGCCGCACGTCGATGCCGAGGCGTCGGATCCCCTCGGCGCGGACCGTGTCTAGCGCTGCGACGACCGCGCGGTGCGGAGCCGCGCCGTCGGCGGACACGACGACGAGCAGGTCATCGTCCACCGCGCGCTCGTGGCGAATGCGAGCGCGCAGCGCGTCTGGATCGACGGGGGCGCCGTCGACGAGCATGCGCCCGTTCGCCTCGACGACGATGGCCAGCGAGCGAGGCGTCGCCTCGCCGGTGGCGCCACGCGGCAGGTCGACCGGGATCGACCGCGCCGCGATCGCGCCGGCGGTGACCATGAGCACCACGAGCAGCACGAGCATCACGTCTACGAGCGGCGTCACGTTGATGCCCGTGATGAGCTCGCTTCCGTCAGAGCCTTGCGTGGCCATGTCAGCCCGCCCCCCGCGCGTCGGCGCGTGCCGCGAGGAAGGCGAGCACCTCGAAGCCGAGCGCCTGTGCGCGCCCCAGCCGCGCGCGGATCACTCGCTGGAACAGGTTGAAGAACGCGATGGCGGGCAGCGCGACGAGCAGGCCGACCGCCGTCGCGACGAGCGCTTCGCCTACCTCCGTCAGCAGCCCCGACGAGACGAGCCCGCCGTGCGCCTCGAGCTCGCGGAACGCTCGGATGATGCCGATGACCGTGCCGAGCAGCCCGACGAACGGGGCGTTCGCGCCGAGTGTTCCGAGGATCGACAGGTGCTTCTCCATGTCGAGGCGCGCCATCTGCTCCTCGGCGCGCATCCGCTCGTCGGCGCCAGCCATCCCGGCCGACAGCCCCGCGCGGGCGATGCGCGCCTCGACGGCGGGCGACTCCTCGAGCCTTCGCCGTGCGAGCTCGACGTCCCCCCGCGCGAGCAACCGCGCGACATCGGCCCGTAGGCGGCCGACGTCATCCCTCGTTCCGAGCAGGAACGCCGCACGCTCGAACGCGACCGCGACGCCGGCGACCGACATCGCGACGAGCAACCAGAACACCCACCGCGCCCCCAGGTGCGCGAACACCGACAGTAGCGTTTCGAGCTCCACCGCGAGTCTCCCTTCAGCGCGTCACGCAGACGCGGCGCATGTCCCAGCTCACTCCGCCTCGTCCATCGCGCACGACCGCGTACAGGCGCACCTCCCGCGCTCCGTCGGCGTCGGCGCTCGGCGCGTCCCAGCCGAGCTGGACCCGTGGCGGCTCGGTCGGCGCGACCGCCGAGTACGGACGCGCGAGCTCGCCGCCGGTCACGAAGTGCGCGACGAGCAGCTCCTCACGCCCGTCGTTGATCGTCTCGCGCGCGGCCGCCCCGAGATCGATCGCGACCGCGTGAGAGCCGCCGGCGACGACGCTCGGCGCGTCACCGCCGCAGGCTCCCGCGCCCCACGCGCGGCCGTCGAGCGTCCACGTCGTGCCCGAGAGGTCCGGGTTGCGGTTCTCGAACGCGTCGGCGCCGATGAGCACGTCGAAGCTCACGCGTGTCGTGTCGGTCGCGCCGGCGCACGCGTAGCGGTCGCCGGCGCGTGTCGCCTCGCCCCCCGCGCACACGACCCCCAGGAGCGCGAGCCGCGTCGCCTGGCCGAGCGTCGCGGCGTTGGGCACGGTGAAGCGAAGCTCCGGCTCCGTAGCGGTGGGCGACGAGGTGTTCGAGGCGAATGGCGGCGTGGCGCAGACGGGGACCGCCGCCGCACCGGCCTCGACGACGCACACGTCGAAGAGACTGCCGCGCGGAGTCGTGCCGTCCGGATCGGCAACGAGCCAACGGACGCGCGCGGGCTCGCCCGGACGCGGGGTGGCTCGTTCGGGGTCGGCGTCGGTCTCGGCGCGCGCCGCGAGCACGCGCGGCCCCTCGATCCGCTCGACGTGCCCGAGCGGCTCGGTGCACGCGGCGAGACACAGCGATGCGACGACGACCTTCGTCACAGCTCCCCCCTCACGCCGAGGTTCGGCAGGATGGGCATCCCCACGACGGGCTCGCTGCGCGCGTAGTCGTAGCTGTATCGCAGCCCCTCGGCGTTCTTCGCGTCGTACGCGTTGAGCACTTCGAGGTACGTCGCGAGCGTCACGACGCCGAGCTGCCAGCGCTTCTCCACACGCACGTCGAGCTGGTGGAACGTCGGGTTGCGCGCGGAATCGATGCCACCGTAGACGGGGCGGTATACGCCCGTCGTACCATCGAAGACCGACCCGACCACCGGCGTCAGGGGGTCGCCGCTCACGAGCCGGAAGCGCGCGCCGACCTCCCAACCACGGCCGAGCGCGCGGCTCGCCGCGATCGAGAGCATGTGCGGCTGATCGTGATCGTACGGCCGCCACGGGTCGCTCCGGTCGCGCCGCTCGCTGCGCGAGAGGGTGTAGGCGACGAACACGCTCGTGCGCGAGTCGGGCTTCGCGCGGAGCGAGAGCTCGGCCCCGTACACGCGACCGACTCCGGCGTTCACGAAGTACGGAGGTGCTCGGTCCGAGGTCTCGACGACGCGGTCGTAGAGGTGCTTGTAGAAGCCCGCGACACCCGCTTCGAACCCGCTCGCCCACCGTCGCTCGACGCCGAGCGTCGCGTGCACCGCGCGTTGCGGGGCCAGAGTCGGGTTACCGAGGCCGGGCAGCGCCTTCCAGTAGTCCGGCGCCTGCGCGTAGAGCCCGAGCCCGCCGAGCAGCACCGTGCCCGCGGCGACCTCGACGCGCGACGAGACGCGCGGATTGACGCTCGCGCGCCGAAGCTGCGAGAAGAAGTCTACGCGCAGCCCGGGGACGATCCGCGTGCCGTCCCACGGCTCGAGCACGCTCTCGACGAAGACCGCTGGGCTCGAGGTGCCAACCTGCCCGGCGAGCCGCGCCCGTCGCTGGGTTACGAGCGGGTCGTCGCCGTAGGGCGCCCCCTCTCCGGCCGTCGGGCGCGGTCCGTCGTAGCTGCCGTCGAGAAGCTGCCCCGCGAGGTCGAGCCCTCCCTCGATCGACCCGCGCGACGAGGGGTGCGCGCTCCAGGTCGCGCGCGCGTAGAGCTCATGGGCGGTGAACTGCTGCGACGTGCTCGCGATCACTTGGCCCATCGCCGAGCGCCCGTATGTCAGCGACACGCTCTGCGAGAGGCCGCGCGCGACCTTCGTGTCGAGCCTCGCCTGAACGCGCTGGAACGCGACGTCCGCCTCGAGTCGCCCGCTCAGGCCCGGGTCGAGCCGCGACGGCTGCGAGAAGAGCAGTCGCAGCGAATCGTGGCCGCCGAAGACGAGCACGCGGAGGTGGCTCCGATCGTCGACGCGGACGTCAGTCACCGCCTGGTAATCGTAGTAGACGGGCGCAGCGACGACCGAGTACGTCCCATCCGGCACGAGCTTCTCGAAGACGAAGTCGAGGTTGCTGCGCCGCGCGCCCAGGGCGACACCCGCGCGCGAGCCCAGCGGCGCCATCGCGAGCACCGACGAGTCGACGACCGAGACCTCGGCGACGCCGTGCAGGCGATCGGGGCGGAGCTCGCGCACGTGCGCGTCGATGACGCCGCCGGTCGCGCGGCCGAAACGTGCGGAGAAATTGCTGGGGTACACGTCCACGCGGTCGAGCAGCCGGCTCGCGAACACGCTCGTCACACCGCCGAAGTGGAACAGCATTGGGACGGGCACGTCGGCGATGAAGACTTGCGACTCGTCTGGCCCCGCTCCGCGGAGGATCGGCGCGCCCCAGCTCATCGACGTGCGCCCGACCCCCGGAAGCACCTCGATGGCTCGCAGCGCATCCCCGCGCGTGCCGGGGATCGTCACGAGCTCGTCCCCCTCGAGCGTCCGTCGGGTGGGCTCGTGCCGCGGAGCTTCGACGGTGGCCGTCGCGCCATAGTCGTCGTTCTCGAGAGGCGCATCCTCCGCCCGCAGGACGCGTGAGGTGGTCGTGAGCGCGAGCGCGAGAGCGAGCAAGGGGTTGGCGAGCGCACGCGCGCGCATGGTGGATCCTCCGAGCGGTCGGGGCGCGCTGCGGGCCGGCGCGGGCAGCGCGCGCACCGAGACGTCGCAGCGTCGTCTTCGCCCCTCCGTGCCCGCTCGTCGCGCGAACGTTCAACGAGCGCAAGCGGCCGTCCAAAGCTCAGTTCGCGATCGGCCGCGCGGCGGAGACAGGCCACGCGTGCTCGAAGGGGCGCTGCCAGTCGCTCGGAGCGGCGAGGCTGCCCAGGCGTCCCGAGGGTTCGTGCGGAGCCGACCCGCTGGTCGGGGCGAATCCCGCTTTCCCTCCGCGTGCCGCGCGCGGGACGACGGGCGCACCACGACCGAGCAGAGCTTCATGAACTCGCTCTTCCACGGCATCATCGCCGAGGAGCTAGTCTTCCCATACCCGGAGCTGAGCGCGGACGAGCGCTACAACGCGCACGGCATCGTTGACGACGCCCGCAAGTTCTTCGACGCCGAGGGCGACGCGGCGCGCATCGATCGCGAGGGGAGGCTCCCGGAGCACGTGCTCGACGGGATGAAGCAGCTCGGCCTGGTCGGGATGATCGTCCCGCAGGCCTACGGCGGGATCGGACTGTCCGCGTGCGCCCGCGCGCGTGATGCAGGGGGTCGGCGCGCTCGATGGGTCGTGCGCCGTGAGGCTCGGCGCGCACCAGTCGATCGGGTTGAAGGGGATTTTGCGCTTCGGCACCGAGGAGCAGTACGGACTACGTCAGAATACCTAGAGCAGCTGCAGGTGTTCGGGGCTCGGTATCTGCGCATTCTTGGGGTGCCTCTCGCTCTTCACCTGGCTCAGCGCGTCGGTGCCTCCACCACGCTTCCATACGGTACGGTATGCTGGCGTGCGTGCCTCAGCCCTGTCAGATCGGGTGGAGTGGCGGGAGTAGCGGCTGCTCTTCGAGCCCCGGCGACGCGAAGGGCCGCTGCGGAGCGCGCTCTTCCAGATCGTGCGCGACAACCTCCGCACGCTCGAGGAAGCTGTCGAATGTGAGCACCGGGCAGTATCGTGGGCAGCTTGAAGCGGAGGGAAGCTCTCTGCGTCGCTGAACGCGTATCGGCCCGCAGACTTCGACGCGGTGAGCGGCACGCTCACGCGCACCTCGGAGACGGGCGACATGGCGCCCGACGGGAGCATCTACCCATCCGCACCGGACGCCGAGACGGGCGCCCTGCAGCTCGCGCACTTGGCGTTCGAGGTGCTGAGCAGCGAGACGGTCGCGGACCGGAAGGCCGCGCGGCTCGTCGAGCGCAGCGTGCGGCGGGTGTTCGCGCTCGCGGCGCTGCGCGCGCACGCTCGTCGCCGCCGGCCGCCCGCCGCTACTTGGCCACGCGCATGACGACAGACGTCCCGAAACCCCCGGCCGCGAAATAGACGTACTGGTCGTCGACGTGGAGGACCATCGGGGACTGCGTGTCGTGCGCAGGCACGGGCGGGGAGAGCTGCTCGGGAACGCCGCCTGCGAGCGGGACGCGATAGAGCGCGTCGTCGTGCTGCTTGAAGTACGCGTAGGTCGCGTCGGTCACGAATCCGTCGGGGCCGTTGAGCCCGGTCACCACGTCGGTGACGACGGGTACGCCAGCGGCCGTGTGCTGCGCGCGCCGGATCCGCCCGTTGGGCGAGCCGGAGTTGTCCGTCCAGTACATGTAGTCGTCCTGCCGGTGCAGGTAGGTGCCCGTGCCGGCGGATCCGACGAGCTCCGCCGCACCTCCCGCCAGCGGCGCGCGATAGATGGCCTGAGAGGTGCTGGCGGCGGCGTGGCGCTCCACCCACCAGAGATGAGTGCCCGTCACCTGCAAGCTGCCGCTCGGCCCGAGGTTCGAGACCAGCACGGTCGGACCGGCGTCCGCGTCGCCGCGACGCTTGATGGTGGCGGGCGCGAACGTCCCCGCTGCGGTCGTCGTATTGTGGATATAGTAGTAGGCGCCCCCGATGTGCTGGAGGCTGTCGAAGCGCTCGCCGTTCGGGAACGACATCGCAGAGGTGACGTCCTCGGGACCATCCGAGCCCACAGGGAATGTCCAGATGTGGCTGGGGTTCGCCTCGAGCCCGAAGTAGACCTGGGAGCCTTCGACGAAGATGCCGCGCAACGCTACGACGCTCACGTTGGTCCAGGCTTGGATGCGGGTGCCGGCGACGTTGGCGCCGGGCTCGAGCGGCGCGCTGCGCACCTCGGATAGCACGTTGTTCCCCCAGCAGTTGATCATGTAGGCCTCGGTGCTGGTGAACGCCCAGGCGCACCAATTGCCGTACACGGGCGAAGGGTCGAGGATCGTCGTCGCAGCGCAGAGACGGTTGGCGCACGCGGCCGTGCCACCACACGCCCGCCCGCAGCGGCCGCAGTTCAGCGCATCGGCGCGGACGTCCGTCTCGCACGTCGTCGGATCCGCGTCGCAATCGGCGAACCCATCCGGACAGCTCACGACCCCCGCGTCTGCGCCGCCATCGGGCAAGGCGGCGTCCGCCGGGGCGCCGCCATCGGGCAAGGCGGCGTCCGCCGGGGCGCCGCCATCGGGCAAGGTGGCGTCCGCCGGGGCGGCGCCATCGGGCAAGGCGGCGTCCGCCGGGGCGCCGCCATCGGGCAAGGCGGCGTCCGCCGGGGCGGCGCCATCGGGCAAGGCCGCGTCCGCCGGGGCGGCGCCATCGGGCAAGGCCGCGTCCGCCGGGGCGGCGTCTGGCGAGCCGTCCTCCTCCGAGGCGCCGTCCACCGAGGCCTCGTACGTCGAGGCGTCGGCGAGCTGTCCGCGCCGCTTGACCGTGTCTCCCCCGTCGCATCCGATCCCCACCACGGCGATCAACGCCGCGACCGACCAGGCCCGATAGCCGCCCCGCATGGGGCAACGCTATCATGGAGCACGCGACGGCGCGTAGCCCAGGATGGGGCGATCTAGTTGTCGTCGACGGGGAGATGTAATTGTCGTTCGCTAGCTCGCCTACGGGCGACCGGGGCAGCGGTGTCCCGTCGGGGCTTTCGGCATCTGTCGGCAGCTCACGTCGCTCCGTCACGGCCGTCGCTCCGTCACGCTGGAACGCGCGGGACCGCCCCCGCCACTCCACGCTCCCCTGAGCTCCGCGTCTCCTCGCGCCGCCCGTCACGTCATCCGGTCACCCGCCGCCCCAGCGCGCGGACATTTCCGAGCTAGGCTCCTCGAATCCGGCTAGCATCGCGCCGTGGAGCGGGTGAGAGGAAGCTCCGCGGCCCGGTGCCGCCGGCGCTCTTCCTCATCGACGTTACGGGGCGACCGGCCTCGCAGGAGTAGCGGCGATGAAAATTCGGGGACAGTGGCTGGCGGTGATCGGCGCGCTCGGGATGCTGGCGGCGGCCGGCGGCTGTTCCGGGTCGTCGAATGAAGGCGGCACGCCGAGCAGCGGCGGCGGCGCGGGGGCGGGCGCGACCGGCGGTGGCGGCAGCGCAGGGGCAGGCGCGACCGGCGGTGGCGGCAGCGCGGGGGCAGGCGCGACCGGCGGTGGCGGCAGCGCGGGGGCAGGCGCGACGAGCGGTGGAGGAGGTGCTGGGGGCCAGGGCGGCGCGGCCGGCGCCGCGGGGAGCAGCGGCGCGGGGTCGTGCACGCCCGGCGCGAAACAGTGCTCGGGGAGCACGCCGCAGACGTGCTCGTCGAGCGGGGCGTGGGAGAGCGGGAGCGCGTGCGCGGGAGCGACGCCGAGCTGCTATGCCGGCGCGTGCGTCAGTCAGCCGAGCTGCGCGGTCGACGGCGGCGGGCGGACGAACTGCGGCACGGGCGGTAACGAGAGCTGCTGCACCTCGCTGTCGGTGAAGGGTGGGACATTTTACCGGGACTACACCGATCCCCCGACGGGCGACTACTGGACCAAGAACTACCCAGCGACCGTGGCTGATTTCCGGCTGGACAAGTACGAGGTCACCGTCGGCCGTTTCCGGAAGTTCGTGGAGGCGTGGGTTGGCGGATGGCGTCCGGTGGCGGGAGCTGGCAAGCACATGCACTTGAACGGTGGCCTGGGTCTCGTGAACAGCGGGGCTGGCGGCGGTAATGAACCGGGCTGGGACGCGAGCTGGTCGAGTGGGCTCGCGCAGTCGACCGTCGATTGGGACACGAACCTCGCGTGCGATCCGGACTATCAGACCTGGACGCCGTCAGCCGGCGGGAACGAGAATCGTCCCATCAACTGCGCGAGCTGGTCCGAGCTCTACGCGTTCTGCATTTGGGACGGCGGGTTCTTGCCGAGCGAGGCAGAGTCGCACTACGCGGCGTCGGGCGGGAGTGAGCAGCGGAAGTACCCTTGGGGGAGCAACGACCCCGGCGCCAACGCGGACCTCGCCATCTACGGCTGCTACTACAATGGCTCAGGGAGCTGCACGGGCGTGACGAACATCGCTCCGGTGGGCTCGGCGCCGAACGGCGCAGGGAAGTGGGGCCAGCAGGACCTGGCGGGTAACGTCTGGGAGTGGCGGCTCGATTGGCGCGCGAATGCTTATGATGTTTCGTGTAATGACTGTGCTCACACTACGCCGGCCTCCTCCCGGGTGGTCCTCGGCGGCGACTTCCACGATATCGCGTCGGTCCTGCTCTCCCCGTACCGCTTCGACTACAACCCGTCGTATCGTAGCCGCGCGCTCGGGGGCCGTTGCGCCAGGACCCCCTAGCGGGTAGCCGATATGATTCTTGGTAGGGATAGCTCCTCGACTCCCCTTGATCCGCAAGAAGCGAGAGTGCGTCAGAGCGCGTAGAAGGCCGTCTCCGCGCGGCAGCGCGTTCGCGGGGCGCGCCGTAACTCGCCGTCCTCCCCTGATCGACGTCGATGGGCCCCCAGGTTCGCCAGGCGGCCTCTTCTTGCGTGGGCGGCGCGGCCGGCGACGCGGCGCGCGTGTCGACGCCGACCGCCACGCGGCAGCGGTCGCTCTCGCAGTCGAGCGCGACCGAGCTCGGCGCGCCGGCAGGAACCTCGACCAGCCCCGCCGACGAGTTCAGGCGACCGTCACGATCGAGCTGTCCGACGTAGAGCTCGGGGCCCTCTTCGTGGAGCCGACACGGCCATCGAGCATGCACTGCACCCCTGACCGCGGCGCGACGCGACCCGACAGTTGTGGCCGGGAGGCGTCAGTGGGACATTCATGCGACCGATGCGAGGATTCCTTTGTCTCTGCGCGTCGCTCATCGCCGCCTGCGCGCTCGGTGCCTGCGCGTCGGGCCCGGGCGACGACGCGCGCGACGGCGGCCCGCCGGACGCGGGCTCGCTCGTGGACGCGCTGGCGGACGCGCCGGAAACCACGGTTGACGCGATGGTGGATGTCGCGGCGGACGCCCCGGAGGACACGGTGACGGATGCCGAGCACGACGCGCCAGTCGACGCCGCGCAGGACTCCGGCGCCGCACCCGCCGTTCGCGGCATGTGGACGAGCGAGTATGGGCACACGGTCGCGAGCGCGCCGACCGGGTCGGCTACGCGCAGCGCGTTCTTTCAGCAACTCGCCGCCAAGCAGATGAACCGCGTCATCCTCGAGGCGCGCGCAATGCTGAAGAGCGATAAGGCGGGGCTTCGCACGTTCGTCGAAGACTGTCACAGCCGCGGAATCGACGTGGAGGCCATGATCAACGCGCGACTCACCGGCTACACGCTACGCGCGAGCGCCGACGACCTCGCCACGTACGCCGCCGCCGCAGCCGGATACCAGCAGGCCTACTGCCCGTCGGGGAGCGAGCCGGCCTGCCTGTCTGCGTTCAACGTGGACTACGAGCCGCACATCTTCCCGGAGTGGTCGTCCGATCGCGCGGCGGCCACGACCGACTACTTGACCGGTCTCGCGAACGTCCACGCGGCGCTCGCGGGGAGCGTCCCGCTCGCGGCGGCCGTGACGAACTGGTACGACGGGGCCGCGTACGAGATCGGCGGCAAGACGTTCGTGGAGGCGATCCTGGACGCGGGGGTGCAGCGCCTCTACTTGATGAACTACACTGACTCGCCGTCGCAGATGGTGAGCCGGGCGACTGGCGAGATGGACATCGCGTGCGCGTACGCGGGGGGCGAGCGCGAGGTGCTCTCGCTGTCGGACGCGAAGGACGAGGGGGCGAGCCCGGCGGACCAGGCGCTCACCTTCCACGAGGAGGGCTGGGGCGCGATGAACGCGGCGTGGGCGACGATGACCGCGCAGTTCACCGGGCGCCGCTGCTTCCACGGCAACGCGGGGTTCGACTACGACGACATGATCGCGCTCGGGCCGTAGGGGCGTCCGCCGCGGATCGAGCGACGCCGGCAGCCGTCCGCACCACGTTCGAGCGACGCCCGCGGAGGACGGCGGTGGGCTGCTGTCGGGAGCTACCCATTCTGTTTGCGTCATCTGGATTGACAGAACGCGAATTCACTGCCGATCGGACACGGCGCTCGCTTCGCGCGTTCGTTGGAACGGAGTTGACGGGCTCGCTGCACCGGGCGCACGCTCAAACTGGAGCCCAGCCCATCGGGCGAGGCGAATTCTACCAAGTCGGTTCCAGCGGCGACGCCAGGAGGGATCATGGCCGTCGAGTACGACCCGTCCGTCATCTACGAGTTCGCAGAGCGATTGTATTCTCGGGCGACAGCGATCGCGGTCCTCTACGCAGCCGTCGGTCTGCTCTTCGGCGCCATAGGCGGCGGTGCAGTGGGCTTCATGGCGGGCGACCTTGGCATGGCAGTTCTGGGCGCTCTCATCGCAGGCGGTTTCGGCGTAGCCGTCGGCGTCGCCGGTGGCATCGAGAAAGGCTTCCAGCTCCGCCTTCAAGCGCAACAGGCGCTCTGTCAGGTGAAGATCGAGGAGTCTGTTCGACACACCGCCAGCACTCGGGCACGCGACGCCGGACAATAGCTACGGCAGGGTGCGGCGGCGAGCGACGCGGTACCCGGCACTACGCACGATGACCACCCCATTTCCCGCGTGCGCAAGTGTCTTGAGAAGACGGGGACAGTGCAGGTCAGCGGAGCTTCCCGCTGCCGTGCTCGCTCGGGAGCTCGATGGTCGCCTGGAGGCCGCCACCCGTGCGGAGCCGGAGCTGAATCGCGCCGCCGAGGCGGCGAACCGCGTGTTGCGCCAAGTCGAGCCCGACGCCGCGCCCCGCCAGCAAGTCTGCGCCCTCGCGGGTGGTGATCCCGGGCGTGAACAGCAGAGCGAGGAGCTCGTCATCATGAAGGACGCTGGCGCCCTCTCGGGTGAGCGCGCCCGACCGAACCGCGAGCTCGCGAACGCGAGCGAGGTCCACGCCGCGACCGTCGTCCTCGACCGTCAGCCGGAGCTGGTGGCCACGGCGCTCGGCATGGAGCGCGATGGTCCCGAGCGGCGGCTTTCCGGCGCGCCGCCGCTCGTCGATCGGTTCGACGCCGTGCGCGAGGGCGTTACGGACGAGCTGCATGAGCGGATCGAGGAGTCGCGCGGCGACGTGCCGGTCGACCGGGGTGTCCCCGCCGCACATGAGGATGGTGACGGAGCGCTCCCCGCGTGCGGCGAGCTGGTAGGTGCCGTGCGCGACCCGCTCGAACAGCCAGCTCGCGCTCACGCGTTCGAGCGTGGCGCGCAGGGGCTCGTCCGCCTCGTCCGTGCGCGGCGGCTCCGGGAGCGGAGGGCTCGCCGGTGCGGGCTCGCTGCGAGGGGGCGCGTCGTGATGAGGCTCGGCGGGGTCCGCGGCCGCTCGCAGGGTGGCGAGGGCGTCCCGAGGGCGCTCGAGCAAGAGCGAGAGCGCGCCGCGGTGTCGCGGGAGCTCGGTGATCAGCGCCGGCGCCGCGGACTCCGCCGCCCTCGCGGCCTTGAGCCACGCCTCGAGCCCGTGGCAGTACCACGCCATGGTGTCGTCACCGGCGGCGCTCACCGCGCCCTTCATGGCGTGCGCGCTCCGATAAGCGTGCGTGAGCGCGTCCTCGGGAGCTTGGTCGCTCGCGAGGATCGCGTCGAGCTCAGCGAGGCGGTCGCGCATGGCGGCGAGATACTCGTCGCGATAGCGCGGATCGGGCTGAGACGGCTCGAGCCCGGGGGGCGGCACCGGCCACGCGGTCTCGAACGGGGGCTCGCCGCGCGCGAGGCGCGCCGGGACGTCGCGGAGCAGCGAGCGAGCCGCCTCGCGGGCGCTGTCGTCGCCGGCCCGGAGCCGCGCGTCGAGCTGGGTGAGCACCAGCGCGAGCTCATGGTGGCGCGCCAAGGCCGCGGCGCTCTTCAGGGAGCCGAGCGCGTCGCGCGCGCTCGCTTGCGAGGCCTCGGCTTCGAGCGCCGGGAGCCGGCGCGTGATCTCCTCGGCGAGCAGCCGATTCAGCTCGTCGCCGGGCCCGGTCACTCGTCGCCGCCGGCCGCGAGCCTGCGCCCGCCGAGGAGCGCGCCCGTCGCGCCGCCCACCACGCCGGCTCGGGCTTCGCTCATCACGCCGCCTTGCGCCGCACCAGGCGCGAGTTGAGAAACTGATACAGGAACTTACAGGCCTCGAAGGAGCTGAGATCGAGCTCGTCCACGATCTCGCGCACGGTGCGCTCGCCGTCGATGGCGTCGAGGAGCAGGCGCTCTTGCTTGGTGAGCTTGGCCTCCGACGCGAGGCGATCGATGGCGACCTCGTCGCGGAGCAGGATCTCGTCGAAATCGAACGAGCCCTCGATGAGGCGCCACTCGTCCACGCGCCGGAAACCTTCCATGATGAGGGCGTTCGGAGCGAGCCCGAGCGCGGCCCGCTCTGCTGCCGGAGACAGCTCGCTCACCATGAAGGCGAAGCGTCCATGCTTCCAGCGGACCACCTCGTAGACGAGCTCCGAGGTCTGCCGCACGAGGGCGTGGCGGAGCTGGGCCTCGGTGGCGAGGCCGGCTCCCTTCACCAGCTCGCCGAGGAGCGGGCGGTCCTCGCCCGTGTCCGCCACCAACTCGAGGAGCGCTTCCCGGGTGAGCACGCCGTCCTCGACCAGGTAGCGTCCGAGCAGGAACTCGTCGCGCAGCCCGTGGGAGCTGGCAAAATCGAGCTGGCCTTCGCGGAGGTAGAGCGTGATCCCGGAGCGACGGGTGGTGACGCTGAGCGCGCCGGACTGCCGTTGCAGGTGGAGGAGCTGGAGCACCTCCGCGATGGAGATCACCGCGGTGTCCCCCGAGAGCACCGACACGCTGGACTCGCCCCGCACGAACGCTTCGAGGTGCGGCAAGAGCTCCCGGAGGGCTCCGGTGGTGAGCGCGCGTTGGATCGAGTCGCTGACGGCGCCCTCGGCGCTCGAGGGGATCTCCGGCAGCCGGATCAGCTCCTGCGCGAGCGTCTTGCCGAGGCTCGCGCCGATCTCGAGCACGGCGCGCGCGCGCTGATACGCCGGGTCCGACGCGACGCTCACCGAGCTCGGGCGGATGCTCTCGAGCGCGTCTTCGTCGGGCATCGCGGCGGCCTCGGGGACCGGCCGCGCGCGCCCCTCCTCCTGCCGCTTCAGGGCACCCTCCACCACGGCGACCAATCCGCGCGCGTCGAAGGGCTTGGTGATGGCGTCCACGGCGCCCGTCTGCTGGACGAACTGGCCGCGGATCTTGTCGCCCTTCGCGCTCATCAGCACGACCGGGAGATGCTTGAGGGAGGGCTTCGAGCGCAGCTCGCGGCAGAATTGGTAGCCGTTCATGCGCGGCATCACGAAGTCGAGCAAGATGAGATCGACCTGCTCGCCGCCGTCCAGGACCTCGAGCGCGCGCTGGCCGTCCTCCGCGGTCACCGGCTGATAGGCGTGCGCGTCGAGGATGGCCGAGACCACCTTGCGGATGGTGGGGCTATCATCGACCACCAAGATGCGAGCGCCCATCGCGGTTGCCATCGTGAGGATAACGACAAACGGCCGTCAAGCCGGCGTTCGTAGCGCGCCAGATGTGAGCGGGTGTTCAGCGGGGGTGTCGGTTCGTCGCGGAACCACGGGGCGCGGCCGAGCGCTGCGCGGCGGTTCCGCGCCGAACCGACCCAACCTCCCTCCCCTCAAGTCGGATCTCCCGCGATACTACGGATCTTGAGCTCGGCGAGCTGCTCGGCGGCGACCGGGCCCGGCGCGTCGCTCATGAGGTCGGTGCCGCGCTGCGTCTTCGGGAAGGCGATGACGTCGCGGATGCTGTCGGTGCCGGCGAGCAGCATGGCCAGGCGATCCATGCCGAGCGCGATCCCGCCGTGCGGCGGCGCGCCGTAGCGGAGCGCCGAGAGCAGGAACCCGAACTTCTCCTGCGCCTCGGCGTCGCCGATGCCGAGCACGGCGAACACGCGCTTCTGGACCTCCGGATCGTGCAGGCGAATGGAACCGCCGGCGATCTCGAAGCCGTTCAGCACCAGATCGTAGCGGTAGCAGAGCACCTTGCCCGGGTCGGTCGCCAGGAGCTCGACGTGGGCGTCGTGCGGGCGCGTGAAGGCGTGGTGCGCGGCAGCCCAGCGCTTCTTCTCGTCGTCGTACTCGAAGAGCGGCGGGTCGATCACCCAGGTGAAGTCGAACCGGCCTCCGTGCCCGACCTCGGGGATGAGCCCGAGGCGCTTGGCGAGCTCGACGCGGAGGTTCGCGAGCACGGTGTGGACGAGGGCGGCCTTGCCGAACTGAAAGAGGATGAGATCGCCCTCCTTCGCGCCCACCGCTTGGTTGATGGCCGCGCGGAGCTCGGGCGTCACCGTCTTGGCGAGCGGAGACTGCGTCCAGGTGCCGTCGGCGGCGAGCTTGGCGCGGGCGAGCCCGGCCGCGCCCATGCTCTTGGCGCTCTGCTCGAGCTTGTCGCCGTCGGCGCGTGAGAGGTTGGCGCTCGCGGGCACGAGCAACGCCTTCACGATCTCGGCCGGCAGATCGCGGCGGTAGGCGCCGCTCGCGAATTTCTCGGCGATCGGCGTGAAGAACGGCACCCCGCCGCCGCCGTGAGCGACCACGAGCTCGGTGAGATCGACGTGCGGCAGGCCGAAGCGCAGATCGGGCTTGTCGTTGCCGTAGCGGCTCATCGACTCGTCGAAGCCGAGTCGCGGAAAGCGGCCGTCTGGGTAAGACTCGCGGAGCTCGACGCCGAGCGCGGCGCGCCAGATCTCGAAGATGAGCCCCTCGACCAGGCGGAACACGTCGTCCTGGTTCACGAAGCTGAGCTCGATGTCGATCTGCGTGAACTCGGGCTGGCGATCGAGGCGGAGGTCCTCGTCGCGGAAGCAGCGGACGATCTGAAAGTAGCGATCGAAGCCGGCCACCATGAAGAGCTGCTTGAAGAGCTGCGGGCTCTCGGCGAGCGCGTAGAACTTCCCGGGGTTCTGGCGCGCGGGTACGAGGAAGTTTCGCGCGCCCCCAGGCGTGTATTTCACGAGGAACGGCGTCTCGATTTCGAGGCAGCCCTGCCCGGTGAGATACTGGCGGGTCGCCTGGTTCACCTCGTGGCGCATGCGGAGCGCGCGCTGCAGCGGGGCGCGCCGAAGGTCGAGGTAACGGTGCGCCAGGCGGATCTCCTCGCGCGTCTCGCTCTGGTCGGCGATCTCGAAGGGGGGCGTGTCGGCGCGGTTGAACACGGTGGCCTCGAGCACCTCGACCTCGATCTCGCCGGTGGCGAGGTTCGGGTTGGTGGCCGAGACCATCTGGTTCTCCTTCTTGCTCCACTGCTCACCGCGCGAGCGCACGCGGCCGCGGACGCCGAGCACCCACTCGCCGCGCACCGCCTCGGCGAGATCGTGCGCGGGCTGCGAGATGTCCGGATCGAAGACGATCTGGGTGAGGCCGGCGCGGTCGCGGAGATCGACGAAGATGAGCGAGCCGTGGTCGCGGCGGTTCTGCACCCAGCCGAAGAGCACGACCTCGGTGCCGAGGTCCTTGGCGCGCAGGGTGCCGCAGTCGTGGGTGCGCTTGAGCTCGTCGATGAATCGTGCCACGGGCCGTCTTTACACCGGCGGGCCGCCGCGGTCGAACGCCGGATGCAGGTTCGTTACGGCTAATTTGGCCGATGTTCCGAGGACATGGCAGCGAGAGAGGGTGCAGCGCCGGCCCTCCCGGGAGCCCTCGCCCGGCCGCCACTGGCTCGAGCCGGTGTGCGGGTGGCTCGCGCTCGCCATCCCGCTCCTCGTCACCATCGCGCGGGCGAGCCCTTCGACCCAGTGGCGCGACGACCTTCCCGTGGTGCGGAGCCTCGGGTTCATCCCGATCGGTGGGGAGGGAGTGCTCTCGAGCGTGCTCACGCAGGTCCTCGCGCTCATGCCGGTCGGGGGGCGGCTCCTCAGAGCCTCGGTGGCGAGCGCCATCGGCTTGGCGCTGGCCGCGCGGCTGGCCTACGCGCTCGGACGGCGCGTGCTCGACGCGAACGCGCTCACGCCGCGGCTCGGCCCGGTGCTCGCGCTGGTCGCCGCGCTGACCGCCACGCTCGCGCCGGCCTGGCAGCTCGAGGGCACCATCGCCGGCGGCGCCACCCTCGGCGCCGCGCTCGCGCTCGCTGGGCTCGCGCTCCGCCCGCGCGCGGATGTGCGGGACGCGCGGGTCTGGCTCGCCTACGGGGCGTTGGTGGCGGCGACCGTGCTCGAGAACCACGCCGCCGGGCTCGCCCTGGCCGTGGCGCTCGGCGTCCAGGTGGCCGTGCTCGGCGAGCTCCCGCCCCGGCGGAGCGTCGCCCTCTTCGGCGTCGGGCTGGGCGCGGTGGCGGCGGTCCTGCTCGCACCGGTGCTGCTCCGGCCGCTCTCCGATCACGACTGGGTCGGCCTCGGCTACGGGCTCGCGCGCGCTCCAGCGAGCGCCTCGCCAGCGCCGCGGCCCGACGCGCTCGCCGCGTGGCTCGCCGACGTGGGGGTCGTCGCGGTCGGGCTCGCGGTCGCCGGGGGCGTCTGGGGGCTCGCGCGGCCGCGCACGCGCTGGCTGGCGCTGCCGCTCGCCGCGCTGGTGGTCGCCGATGTGCTGTTTCCGGCCGGAGCCGGCGGGCTGCTCGCGGCCGATCCGCGCGCCTCGCTCCGCCTGCTCGCGATCATCGTGCTCGCGGTGAGCGGCGCGCTCGGTGTCCAGACGCTGGTGCTCGGGCTGTCGCGCGCACGGATCCCGATGGCGCGCCCGGCGGCGGTGCTGCTCGTGCTCTTTCAGCTCACCCTCCTGCTGATGACCGCCGAGGACGCCTCCTACGTCGCCGATCGCGGCGCTCAATTCGGCGCGGAGGTGTGGACGGAGGAGGCCCTCGGCGACTTGCCGCCCCGCGCGGCGCTGCTCGTGCGCTCACCGGCGGTCGTGTGGCGGCTGTGGGCGGCGCGGCTGGTGCGGGGCGAGCGGCCCGACGTGGTCATCGCGCCGCTCCCGCTCATGGACCGGCCGGGCGTGACCCGCGCGCTCATCGCCGCCGAGCCCGAGCTCGCCGCGCTGGTGCGCGACATGACCATCAACGGCCGCCCCTCGGAGCTCGGGCTCTCGACCCTCGCCGACGCGCGCCCGCTGTTCGTCGAGCTCGACCCATCGTGGTCGCGACGGCTGGTGGACCACCTGAGCCCGCGCCCGCTGTGGCTCGGCTTCGCTCCGCACGCGCTCGGTCGCTCGGACCGCGAGCCCGCGCTCGAGCGCGGGCAGCGCGCCTTCGATCGGGCCCTCGCGGCGGCTGCTTCACCCGCGTATCGTGATCGCGCGACGCTCTGGATCCTCGCGGAGCGCGCCCGCGAGCAGGCCGTGGTGCTGGCGGCGCTCGGAGACTACGAGGCGGTCCAGCGGATGCTGGTCGATCTCCGCAAGATCGACCCCTCCGATCCGTTCGCGCAGGAACTCGAGGCGCGCCTCGCGCGCCGCGCGCGCGGTCGCGTGGACGTCGAAGGGCTCCTCTCGCTGCGCTGAGCCGCGGGCGCTCACGACGCGGGATGCATGACCTTGGCCGAGGTCACGCCCGGGATCGCGGCCAGCTGGTCGAAGACCGCCGGCGCGGAGCCTTCGGTGCGAAGATCGACGATGGCACCAATCTGGATCTTGCCGTCCGGGAGCGTCTCGAGGTCCACCGTGGTCACGTTCGCCACCAGCTCGGTGAGGGTGGCGAGCGTCGTTTGCTCGGTGGTGAGCGAGGTGTCGATTTGGAGGACGATGCGGCGGCGAAGGATGTAGCGCTGACGCGCCTCGAAGCGGCGCAGGGTGATGAGCGTGACGAGCGAGACGGCGGTCGCCACGGCCGCTTCGAGGAACATCCCGCCACCCGCTGCGAGGCCGATGGATGCGACCAGCCACAGCCCGGCGGCCGTGGTGAGGCCGGTGATGCCGAGCCCGACCTTGATGATCGCGCCGGCGCCGAGGAAGCCGATGCCCGCGACCACGCTCGCGGCGATACGCGACGTGTCGACCATCACGAGGCCGCCCGGCTCGTAGTTCTGGAAGAACACGAACTGGGTCGAGACCAGCATGAAGAGCGTGGACGCGAGCGCGACCAGCATGTTGGTCCTGAGGCCGGCCGCGTGCCCGCTCCGCTCGCGCTCGTAGCCGATGGCCGCGCCGAGCAGGACGCCCACGGCGAGGCGGAGCAGCGACTCGAGCGGCGTGATCGGCATGGCCGGATGCTACCCCAAGCTGCGCGCGACGAGTCAGAGGGTGCAGCCGAGCTCGACCGTGACCTCGCCGCCCGGGCCGATGCACTCCCAGCGCACCGAGCCGACCGCGTCGGTTACGCAGCGCACGAACTCGCCGGTGGCGTGGGTGGCGCGCAGGTTCACGCTCGCCGCGACCGAGGAGCCGTCCTCGCTGCCGCGCACCGTCACCGAGCCGCAGAGCGAGGCGGCCTTCGAGCTGCACTCGCGCACGAGCTCGGTGAGCCGCGCGTGGAGCGTCTCCGGGGTGCACGGGGACGGAGCCGCGTCGGTGGCGCTCGAGTCCGCGAAAGGCCGGGACGCCGGGCCGGCGCGGAGCGGCAAGGCCTCGTCGGCGGCGGCGCGAGGAGCCGCGGGCGGCGGCGCGGGCTCGCTCGACGCCGCCGGCGCCTCCGCGGGGCTCGCCTCCGTACCTGCCCCGTGAGCGGCTCGGGGCCCGGCCTCGGCGCGAGCGCCGCCGGGCGCGCTCGCCTCGCGCGGGGGAGCCGCGCAGCCTACGAGCGCGAGGGCTGCGGCGGCGATGAGGCTTCGCGACGTCATGTCGTCTTGGGTTTCGAGGCGTGGGTGGATCGTTCAGGTTGGTCGGTGCGGCGCGAAGCCGCTCGGTGAGCTCGGCGCGCTCGCGCGGAGGCGAGCCCCGCGGCTTCGCGCCGAACCGACCTCAAGCCATCACGCCGGGCCCTTCTGCGCGCAGAAGCCGTTGATGCAGAGGTTCGTCTTGTCGCAGCAGTCGGCGGCGGTGGAGCACTTCTCTTGCAAGCCGGAGCAGTGGTTGTCAGGGATGTCGTTCGAGCAGACGAGGGCGCCGTCGGCGTTCGGCTGGCAGTAGCCGTTGCAGCACTGATCGCCGCTCTGGCACGATTGGCCGTCGGCGCGGCACGGGTCGCGCACCCAGAAGCCGCGGGAGTTGCCCGCGAGGAGCTCTTGGGCGGGCAGATAGAAGGCGGGGTGGCTCGCGTCGGTGCCGGGCTTGGCGCTGAGATCGACGGCCGCGACCCAGAGCTTCTTCGTGGTTACATTGGTGAAGAGATCGACGCCGCGCGGGTCGCTGCAGAAGGGCGGGATGTTCGCGACGCTTCCGTACATGCGGCGGCTCGTGAACACGACCCAGGCGAAGCCGCCGCCCGCGATGGGGCTCACGGTGGGCTCGTAGTTCAGGTTCGCGTCGTCGCCGTGATCGGGGTCGATATTGCCGACCTGCGCGCCGTCTCCGGTGCAGGAGAGGCTCACCGGCGTCGAGAGCTTCGGCAAGTATGCGGTGCCGCCCGCGTCGAGGCCGTTCAGTGCGTTCAGCGGCGTGACGTCGGCGGCGCTCGCGACCGTCGTCCAGTAGATCTGGCTCTTGGCGCCCTTGCGCGTGTGCAGGTCGCCGCTGCTCACGCCGTCGAGGCCGGCGGAGGACTGGTTATTGAACACGAGCGAGGTGCTGTCGGGCAGGAACGCCGGCCAACCGAGCTGGCCGGAGGCGACCGCGTTCGAGCCGCTGAAGGTGAAGGTCGCCGGATCGAAGTCCATCACGCGCAGGGTCGCGCCGTCGGCGAAGGCGACGCGCTTGCCGTCGGGCGAGAACGCCGGCGTGCCGAGGATGCCGAAGCCGTCGAGCCCGCTCGTGCCGGCGACCAGCGTGCCGGCGGGCAGGTTCAAGAGTTGCTTGTTCGGCGTGAGCGCGAGCGCGCCGTCGGGCGAGAGGCCCGGATAGGACGCGCCGATGGCCATGCTCGTCTCGCTGCTGCCGCTCGGGCTGAGATCGTACGCGGAGCTCGCGTTGTAGTTCTCGCCGTGCTGCACGACCAGGCGCGAGCCGTCCGCGGACACCGAGTGGCACACGCGGCACTGGGCCTCACCGCCGTTGCTGCCCGCGGTGAGGTCGGGGCCGGTGTCGCCGACGTGAATCGAGAGCACCGCGCCGCCGAACCGGTGATCGCCGCCGATCGCGCCGCCGTAGTTCTTGGCGAGGTTGGTGCCGTAGGAGTTGTAATAGATGATCCCGGAGAGCCGCGCCGGCGCGATCGTCCAGGCCTCGCTGATGGGGCCGTAGGCCTGGCCGCCCAGCGCGACGGTGAGCTTCACGGTGAGCGTGTCCTTGCCGTCCTCCGCGCTGTCGGTCGCCATCGCCCAGACGTCTTGCGGGATCGGATGCCGAATGAACTTCCCGCCGGTCTGCGTGAGGATCGCCGGGCGCCCGAAGGTGCCGGTCCACGAGAACGAGCCGCTCGCGGTCGAGAGCTCGATCTCGATCGCGTCCGCGTCGCCCAGCGACCAGTCCCACTGCAAGAGCGGCGCGAGGATGCCGCGCGGGAAGACGGTCTTGTCGTAGGGGTAGAGGAAGCGGAGGTTCTCGCTCGAGCCATCGCTCGCCGGGCTCGTGAGCGCGCCGAGCAGTCCGGGATCGGTCACCGCGGTGCCGAGGCCCTCGCCGCCGACGCCGCCGATGCCGCCGCCGGTCGTGAGCGTGCTCGGATCGGTGGCGATTTGCGGCACCTGCGCGGGATTGGTCGGGTCGGCGCCGCTCTGCGTCCCGGCGAGCTTCACGAGGACCTGCCGCGAGCGGGTCTGACCGTTGAGGCCGGCGGTGATGGTCACCAGCCCGCCGACGCTGCCGGTCGGCGTGAAGGTGCCGGTGCTCGACGCTGCGGACGGGAGCGCGCCAATCTCGCCGCGATCGACGGTCCATCCGGCGTCGATGGGCTGGCCGTCGAGGGTCGCGTGGAACTCGACCTGCGGAGCGTGCTGGCCCGGCGCGACGGTGATCGTCTGCAGCCCGCTCGGCTGGACGTCGAAGCCTTGCGCCGCGTCGGGTGAGCCGCTGTCGAAGTTGAATCCGCCACCAGTGCCGCTCGCGCCTCCCGTGGCGCTTCCGCCACCGGTACTGGAGTCCGCGCCGGCGTCGTGACCACCGCTGCCGCCGGTGTTGCCGTTCGCGACGGACGTCTCCGCGTTGCCGCCGCAGGCCGCGAGCCCGGCGGCGCTCGCCACCGAGATCCAGAGCACCATCCCGCCGAACCGCGCAAAGCTCGCCATTTCGACATGGTACGGTGACCGGAGGCGCACCGCAACCAGCGCGGCCGGTCGCCCACGGGGGGCAGCGTGCGCTCGCGCGCTTCGGCGCGCTAGCGCACGCCGCCGATCCAGCGCGCGAAGAGGTCGGTGCTGGCGGTGAGCGCCACGAACACCTCGCTGGTCGTCTCCCTGCGAATTACCGGATCGACCGGCCGGCCCTCTGGGCCGAGCGGCGTCGGGTTGCCGACGAACGGCCCCATCAGGCGCTCCTGCTCGTAGAAGCGCACGCCCGCCGAGAGATCCACGAACTTCATCGGATCGAGCTGACCGCCGAGGTAAATCGAGGTGAACGGCTGGCGCATCGAGAAGCCGATCATCGGGCGCGGCAAGAGCTGCTTCCAGTGAAAGAGGGTGTCGTCGAGGGTGCGCGCGCCCCACACATACATGCTGAGCGAGACCATGCCGTCGAGGTGCAGCTCGTCGCGCGTGCGGACGACCCGCGGAACGAGCGCGGTGTCGTCGCCGCGACCAGGCCGCACGCCCACGCCGTACTCGCGCCAGTTGCGGAGCGTGAGCGCGGGCCCGACGCTCACGTCGAGCCAGATGGGGCGGAGCGCTCGGAATGGCCCGGCGGTGAAGCGTTCGGCCGTCGCCGGCGCGGGACGCCCGCGGTCGAGCGCGACGCGCGTCACCTCGACCGTCGCCTGCTCGCCGGTCGCGAGGCGCGCGGTCACGGTGCCCGGCGCGCGGCGGAGCAGCGCCGCCGCGCGCTCGACCTCGGCGATCAGGGCGAGGAGCTGCCCGGTCGCGCGGCGAGCTCGGAGGTCGACCGCGTGCGCGTGACGCGCGACCTTGCCAGGCAGGCCGCGAGCGCGTCGCTCGCTCGGCGCCGCGCCTTCGTCGGCGCCGTCGTCGCTGTCCGGGGGCGCGGCTCGCTCGCTCGAGCGCGCGAGCTGCGCGGCCGCGTCGGCGGCGGCGCCGGCCTGCGCGATCGCGCGACGCCACTCGCCGCCCGGGCCGGCTTGCTGCTCGCTCACGGCGAGGGCGGCCGCGACGCGCGCGCTCTGGCTGGCGAGGTCGCCGCCCGCGTCGCACGCGCGCCAGACGTCGTCGAGCGCGATGCGGCGCTCGGCGTCGGCGAGCGCCGCCGCGAGGTTTCGCTCGGCCTGGTCGAGCGCGGTCTCGGCGTCTTCGAGCGAGGAGGGCGCCGCGAGCTCGCCGCTCGGCGGCGCGGCGAGCGGCGCGAGCGCGCGGGGCGGCATCGCCGGCGCGCGTGCGCTCGCGCCGAGGTTGGTGCGGTAGGCGTAGCAGAGCGGATTCGTGTTTTCGAAGCGAAGCTCGATGGTGAGCGCGCCGGCCGCAGGTTCGTCGTCGCCGACGACGAGCTCGGGGGCGGCGCCGTCGATGAAGCGCACCAGCCGTCGCCTGGCGCCGTCGCTCGGTGCGGCGGCGGGCGCGGGCGGTGGCATCGGCGCGGTCGCGGTGGCCGTGAAGCCGAGCGGCGCGGGCGCGACAGTCGGGCCTCCGGGCGCGGGCGGCGCCGGAGCGACGCCGGGCGCGGGCGGCGCCGGAGCGACGCCGGGCGCGGGCGGGGCCTGTCCGAACGCGGCGGGCGCGCCGAGCAGGAGGAGCGAAGCGACGGCGAGCGGCGCGGAGGACCTCAGCATGAATCTCCCTTTGACAGTCCGAAGGCGGCGGGATCGACGCAGCCGAGCCCGAGGATGGTGTCCTGGAGGCCGCACGTGTGGTCCGGCCGGCAGCAACCTTGGAAGGTGAGAAAGTTCTGGATGGACTGCGCGGGGCAGCTCTCGTCGGGCGTTCCAGGTTGATTTCTGGCCTGGCAGCCCGCGCTCGCGAGGACCGAGACGGAGAGCCCGCAGGCGTCTTCGCTCGTGCAGCACGCCTTCGCGAACTGCGCGCCGAGCCCGGTGGCGGGAGGGCACGAGCCAGGATCGCAGGAGGTCGTCGAGCCGCCGCCGTCGACCAGGCACCGCTGCTTGCAGCCGCGCAGATCGCCGCTCGTCTGGCACACGCAGGTCGCCCAGCAGCCCTCGCAGCTCCCGCAGTCGGGGAAGAGCGTGCAGTGCCCGTTGTCGATCGCGCCGGCGTCGGGAGGCGCCGTCGCGCACGCGCACTCACCGAAGCCGCGGCCGTCGGTCGCGCAGGTCTGAGTGCCCGAGCCGCCCTCCGCGCAATCGCACGGCCGCAGGGTGCCGGGCGCGCAGTCGACGGCGAAGGTGTCCTCGGCGCTGCCGGAGCACGCGGCGGCGAGCAGGGTCGCACCGGCGAGCACCAATGACGCGAAAAGCGGTCTCGAGATCATCGGAGCTCCAATCGGTCGGCCGACGCGCGGGGGAGGCCGGAGCTTTTCGCGATCTCCCCCCGCGCGTCAATGCTCGCGCGTCCGCCAGTGAGAAGTTCGTGCTAGAGGTACCGGCGTCTCTGGAGGAGTGGCCGAGCGGTCGAAGGCACCAGTCTTGAAAACTGGCGTACCCGTAAGGGTACCGGGGGTTCGAATCCCTCCTCCTCCGCCCGCTCGGGCTCGCGCTACTTCTTCGGCATCTCCATGACGTGGCAGTTGCCGCAGCCGAAGCCCTGGTGTGTCTCGGGGTTGTAGGGCTCGACGCCGAGGATCTTGGTCATCTCCGGCACGACCTGTTCCATCATGAACTTGGTCATCTTGGCGTTCTTCTTCATGTGCTTGGCGAAATCCCCGGTCGGGTCGAGGTGCGGGAGCGCCGGGTTCGGCATCTCGAACTTCCCCTCCTTCGCGCCCTTGCCGTGGCACGTCACGCAGGTCACGGTCGCGTAGCGCTTGGCGTCGAACGCCTGAAAGACCTCCGTCATGCGCGGCATCACGTGGTCGTGCATGAACTTCGCCTTGGCGTCGTGATCCGTGAGGTCATTCCAGGTGAGCGGCTTCGGCGCTTCGGGCGGCGCGACCGCTTCCGGCGGCGGCTCGGGGGCCGGCGGGGGCGGCTCGGGCGCCGGCGCGGGTGCGGGCGCGGGTGCGGGCGCGGGCGCGGCGGCCTCGGGCTGCGCGCCGCCGCAAGCGGCGACGGCGCCTGCCACCGTGAGGGGGAGAACCAGCATCAGGTCGCGGAATCGGATCATCGAGGTGTGCCTCCAGGGGCTCCACGATGGAAGAGCGCCGAACGCATGTCCAGAGGGATGATGCCGGTCCGGCGCGAAGCCGCGCGAGGCGGGCCGCGGGGCTCCGCGCCGGACCGGCAAGATCATAGAGTTTCCAGGGTTCTCGGCCGAGTTGCCGAGCGGCCGGAGATTGAGTAGGGTTACGGCCCCCAAACGAACGAGGAGCCATGGCGCGCGTCACCGTCGAAGATTGTCTCGAGCATGAAGAGAACCGTTTCGCGCTGGTGGTGCTCGCGGCGACGCGGACCCGCGCGATCATGAAGGGCTCACGCTCGCTCGTGAACAGCAAGAACAAGGCGGCGGTCACCGCGCTGCGCGAGATCGCGGACGGCAAGGTCCGCTATCACCGCGACAGCTCCGAGGTGGTGGCCGAGTACATCGCCGAGCTCGCCAAGCGCTACGACTCCTGAGCGTGACGCGCGCGAAGAGCCGCCGCCCGCCGGGCGCGGTGCGCCCGGGCGCGCTCGGCGTCGATGACGTCGGGCGCGCGGGCGACGCGGCCACGCTCGCGCACTACGCGGACCCGACCTATTACGAGCTCGCGTATCGCGCGCGACAGGCGGACGTCGACTACTATGTGAAGCTCGCGTCGGCGGTGCGCGGCCCGGTGCTCGAGTACGGGGCGGGCAGCGGGCGGGTGACGCTCGCGCTCGCGCGCTCGGGGAGACGCGTGGTCGCGACCGACTTGTCGGCGCCGATGCTCGAGCGGCTCCGGGCCGCGCTCGCCGACGAGCCGCCCGCGGTGCGGAGGCGGGTGGAGCTCGTCCGCGGCGACATGCGCACGCTCCGCCTCGAGCGCCGCTTCCCGCTGGTCATCGCCGCCTTCAACACGGTGATGCACCTCTATGATCGCGTCGATTTCGAGGCGTTCCTCGCGCGCGTGCGCGAGCACTCGACGGCGCGGGGGCGGCTCGTCTTCGACGTCGCGGTGCCGCACGGCGAGGATCTCGCGCGCGACCCCGAGCGACGCTACGGCGCGCCGCGCTTTCGGCACCCGACGACCGGTGAGCTGGTCCGCTACGCGGAGCGCTTCGAGTACGATCCGGTGCGGCAGCTCTTGCTCGTACACCTCGAGTTCACGCCGGAAGGCGGCGGCGCGCCGTGGTCGGTGCCGCTCGTGCACCGGCAGTGGTTCCCGCGTGAGCTCGAGGCCCTGCTCTACTACGCGGGTTTCGGCGACATCGCGTTCACCGCGGATTTCACCGCGGCTCCCCCCGATCAGACGGTCGACTCGCTCGTGGTCACCTGTCGCCCGCTGCCGCGCGGGCGGGCGGGCATCCGCGGGGCGCGCCGCTTGCGGGCGCGGCCGCGCGTATCTAGCTTGTGAGCGAGGTATGGCGACAGACTTTTACGCCGAGCTCGGAGTCGCGCGCGACGCGAGCGCGGAGGACATCAAGAAGGCGTACCGCAAGCTCGCGGCCAAGCTCCATCCGGATCGGAACCCGAACGACCAGCGCGTCGAGGCGCGCTTCAAGGGCGTGAACCGCGCCTATCAGGTGCTCGGGGACGCGAAGCAGCGGAAGATCTACGACGAGTTCGGCGAGGAGGGGCTCCGCGAGGGCTTCGACCCGGAGGCGGCGCGCGCCTACCGCCGCGCGACCAGCTCGCGCGGGCGCGTGCGGACCAGTCGCGGGGGCGGGGGGACGTCCTTCAACGTCGAGGAGCTCTTCGGCGGCGGCGGCAACGCCGGCGGCTTCGGCGATCTGTTCGGCGATCTGTTCGGCGGCCGCGGTGGCGGTCGCGGGCGGGCCGCGAAGGGGTCGGACGTGACCAGCGAGGTCACGGTCGATTTCGTCTCGGCGATTCACGGCGCGGCGCTCACGCTGCGCGTGCAGGACGGCGGCGACGAGGTCACCGTGCGCGTGCCGCCGGGCGCTGGCGACGGCGACAAGGTGCGGGTGCCCGGGCACGGCGCGCCGGGGGCGTCGGGCGGTGCCGCCGGCGATCTGGTGCTCACCATCCGCGTCTCTCCGCATCCCTACTTCGAGCGTGAGGGGCTCGATCTCAGGCTCTCCTTGCCGATCACCATCGGCGAGGCGTACCGCGGCGCGAAGGTGCCGGTGCCGACGCCCTACGGGGAGGTCACGCTCACCGTGCCGAAGCGCGCGCAGAGCGGACAGGCCGTGCGGCTCAAGGGCAAGGGCGTGAAGCGGAAGGACAAGGCCGGCGATCTCTACGTCAGGTTCATGATCCGGCTCCCCGAGGCGCAGTCGAAGGAGCTCGACCGCGCCGTCGAGGTGCTCGAGGCAGCCATGGAGGGGGACGTCCGCGCGGGGATTTCCTTCTAAGGGGCGCGGAGGACCTCGGCGCTCGCGCGCGGGCGAGAGCCGAGGGGCGACGGGCCGGCGGCCGGGCGCGGGTTGCCGTCGTCGTCGTAGCGGTCGAGCTCCGCGACCACGCGGCGGAGCGCCGCCTGCTTCTCGTGGAACGGCTGAAAGCTCGATTTGAAGCCGGCGAGGATGATGCTCTTGATGTCGCGGAAGGGCACGCCGAGCGCGGTGTGCACGAGCCAGAGCTCCTTCGAGACGCTGGTGTCGGTGATGAGCCGGTTGTCGGTGTTCACCGTCACGCGGAGGCCGAGGTCGAAATAGAACTTGAGCGGGTGCGAGCCGAGCTCCTTCACCGCGCCCGTCTGCACGTTGCTCGACGGGCAGCACTCGAGCGGGATGCGGTGATCGTTCACGTAGTGGAGCAAGTCGCCGTTCTCTCGTAGTCGGACCCCGTGCCCGATGCGGTGCGCGCCGCAGACGTGGATCGCCTGCGCGATCGACTCCGGGCCGTACGCCTCACCGGCGTGGATGGTGGTGTTGATGTTGTTGTCTCGCACCAGCTGGAACGCGGCGCGATGGTGCTTGGCCGGGTGATCATACTCGGCGCCCGCGAGATCGAAGCCGACCACGCCGCGGCCCTTGTAGGCGACCGCGAGCTCGGCCATCTCGTAGCTCGACTCGGGCGAGATGTTGCGGATGCCGCAGACGATGACGTTCGCCTTGATGCCGTACGTCTCGCGGGCGCGACGCAGGCCGTCGAGCACCGCCTCGACCACCTTGGTGAGCTTGAGACCGCGCTGCGTGTGCAGCATGGGCGCGTAGCGGACTTCCATGTAGCGAACATTCTCGCGATGCGCGTCCTCCGCGAGCTCGAACGCGACGCGCTCGAGCGCCGCCTCCGTCTGCAGCACGCGCAACGTGATCTCGAACCCGCGCAGGTACTCGACCAGCGAGCCGAAGTCCTTCCCGCAGCCGATGGCGGCGCGGAGCCCCTCGAGCGTGTTCGAGGGCAGCTCGATGCCGCCCTCCTCGGCGAGCTCGAGGATGGTCTCGAGCCGGAGCGAGCCATCGAGGTGGACGTGGAGGTCGGTCTTCGGCAGCGCCTTGAAGATCTCGAGCGGGACCGACGCGCGGGGAGCGTCACCATCCGCAGGCGACGCGAGGGCAGGGTTCGTGTGTTCCATGGCGAAGCATAGCCCCTCCGCGCGCGGGGCCCAAGGGGGTCCGGTGGCGCGGGGGCGTGGGTCGGGGCGGCGCGGCCGGCGCCGCGGCTCAGGCGCTCGGCGGGGGCGCGGTCCGGCTCGCGGGAGCGGGCTTGCGGCGGCCCGCCGCAGCGACGCCCGCGGCAGCGAGGAGCGCGAGCAGCGCGTACAGGGCTCCGGGGACTCCGCGGGCGGCGTCGCCGCGCTCGGCCTCGTCGAAGGCCTTGCGGAACACCTCGTCGGGCTGCGCGCCGATGATCTGCGCGGCGCCGACGTAGGTGGTCGGCAGGCCTTGGAAGCCGGCGGCGCGGAGGAGCTGGGTCTGGCGGTCGATGGTGGCGTCGGTGGCCGGGGCCGCGACGCAGCGATCGAAGGCGTCCGCGTCGAGGCCGAGCTCGACGGCGAGCCGGCGGTTCGCCGCGGGGCCGAGCTCGTCGGCCTCGAAGAGGCGGTCGGCGAGCTGGTCGCCCCGCTGCTGCGCCTCGGCGCAGAGATACGCGCGCGCGGCGTCGCGGGCGCCCGCGTGCTGAGGCAACGGCAAGTTGAGCCGCACGAAATTCACCTTGCCCGGGTAGGCGGCGACCAGCTTGGCGAGCCGCGGGTGGAGCATCCGGCAGAAGGGGCAGCCGAAGTCCGCGAACTCGACCACGTTGATCTTGCCGGGCTGGTAGTAGGCCGCGATCCCGGGCGGGACCGGCGGGCGCGGGCGCACGCGCGGCCAGAGGAGGGGCGCGGCGATCGCGAGCGCGCCGAGCGTGAGCCAGGCCCAGCGCGCGAGCGCGCCGGGCTCCACGGCGGCCTCGTGCGAGCTCGCGCGATGAAAGAGCACGGCTGCCGCGCCGGCGACCACGGCCGCGCCGTCCGCGACCAGGCAGATCTCGCAGAACCGGCCGATCGCGACCGCCTGTAGCAGGAAGAGCCCGACGCCGGCCGCGCCGCCTACCAACCCGAGGGCGAGCACCAACCTTCGGCGGAGCGCGAGCGCGCCGAAGAGCGACGCCGCGAAGAGGGACGAGAACCCGGCCAGGCCGAGCGCCGGGACCGGAATCCCGACGCCGCCGAGAGGAAGGTAGCCGAAGCCGCTGTGGCGGACCGCGCCGCAGCCGGAGTCTGCGGCGGTGCAGAAGGCCGGGTTCAGCGTCGCGTAGTCGACGTAGAGCGCCGCGCTCGCCACCAGGGCAGTCAGGCAGGCCAAGCGGAGCAGGTCGAGCGTGTGAGCAGCGCGCACGGGGAGCCTTCGGGGACGATACCTCGGGACGGCCGAGGCCTGCCTGGGCTATGACCGGCGACGCCATGGCGCAACCACTGCCGTCTCGCGGCGAAATCGTCGGCTGTCTCGAGGCCGCCGGACGACCGCTGCATGCGCGAGAGGTCGCCGAGGCCTGCGGGGTCGCCGAGGGGTCGTACCCGCGACTCCTCGAGCTGCTCGACCAGCTCGTGTTTGACCGATCGGTCAAACGGGTCGGGCGGCGCTACCTCGCGCGCCCGGACGATGCCCAACGGGGGACGTGGGAGGGCGTCTTGTCGGTGAATCCGCGGGGCTTCGGCTTCGTCACCGCCGTCGGCCAAGACGACGTGTACGTCGCGCCCGACGGGATCGGCGCCGCGCTTCACGGCGATCAGGTGCGGGTCGCCGTCATCGCGCGGACGCCGCGCGGCGTCGAGGGGCGCATCGAGGAGATCGTCAAGCGCCGGAGCCCGCGCGTGGCGGGCGTGCTCCGCCGGCGCGGCAAGAGCGCGTGGCTCGAGCCCGACGACGCGCGCCTGCGCGGCCCCATCACGCTCGGCGGCGCGCGCGGCGGCAAGGACGGTGACGCGGCGGTGGCGACCATCACGCGGTTCCCCGCCTACGCGAACGAGAACCCCGAGGGCGAGCTGCTCGCCATCCTCGGCGCGCCGGGCGAGCCCAACGCCGAGGTCGCGAAGATCCTGGTGCGCGAGCAGATCGAGGAGGAGCACTCGGAGGGCGCGGTGCGCGAGGCCGAGGCGATGGCCGCGCGGCTGCAGCGCCTGTCGCTCGAGGGGCGGGTCGACCTGCGCGGCGTTCCCTTGCCGACCATCGATCCCGAGGACGCGCGCGACCACGACGACGCGGTGTGGGTCGAGAGGAGCGGCGAGGGGTATCGCGCCTACGTCGCCATCGCCGACGTGAGCGAGTACGTCCAGCCGGGCAGCGCGCTCGACGAGGAGGCGGCCGCCCGCGGCTGCACCATCTACCTGCCGGATCGCGCGATCCCGATGCTGCCGGCGGCGCTCGCCGCGGATCTCTGCTCGCTCTTGCCGGAGCGCGAGCGGCTCGCCCTGTGCGTCATCGCCGAGCTCGACAAGGGCGGTAAGGTCGTAAGATACGAGCTGGTCGAGGCCGTCATTCGCTCGGCAGCGATGCTCACCTACGGCGGCGTGGCGCGCGCGCTCGGGTTCACCGAGGAGCCGCCGCGGAGCCCGGCCGCCGAGGCGTTCAAGCGAGATCTCAAGGTGCTCGACGAGCTCACCCGCAAGCTCCGCCGCGCGCGCATGAAGCGGGGCGCGCTCGACCTCGACCTTCCCGAGGCGCGGGTCGAGCTCGACGAGCGGACCGGCGCGCCGAAGGGTGTGGTGCGCCGCGCGCGCGACCCCGGCGTGAAGCGCGCTTACCAGATGATCGAGGAGCTCATGCTCCTCGCCAACGAGCTGGTTGCGAAATGGCTGAGTCATCGGCGCGCGCCCACCGTGTATCGGGTGCACGGCAGGCCCGACGAGAAGAAGCTCGAGCGGCTCGGCGAGGTCGCCGAGAAGCTCGGCGTCGAGTTCGATCTGGCGGAGCTGCTCGAGCCGGCCGGGGTCGGAAAGTGGCTCCAGCGCATCGAGGGGCACCCGCGACGGGCGGTGCTCGAGATGCTGCTGCTCCGCTCGCTCAAGCAGGCCGTCTACGACATCGTCAACATCGGTCATTTCGGCTTGGCGTCGGAGGCGTACTTGCACTTCACCTCGCCCATCCGGCGTTACCCGGACATCGAGGTGCACCGCGCGGTGAAGCGCCTCCTCCGCGGTAGCAAGCCGGACACCAGCGCGTCCGCGATCGAGAGCCTGCGCGCGAGCGCGACCGCGTCGAGCACGCGCGAGCGCGCCGCCGCCGACGTCGAGCGCGAGGTGGTGGACCTCTACCGCGCGCTCTTCATGCGGGAGCACATCGGCGACACGTACGAGGGGACGGTGACCGCGGTGGTCGGCAGCGGGCTCTTCGTCTCGCTCGACGCGCCGTTCGTGGACGTGCTCGTGCTCTACGAGGCGATGGGCCCGGATCGCTACGAGATCACCGAGGACGAGCTCGGCGTCGCCGGGCTGCGCTCGGGCGAGCTCATCAGCCTCGGTGATCGCATCCGGGTCACCATCGAGGACGTCGCGATTTTGCGGCGCACCGTCTACGGGCGGCGGGTCGCGCCGGAGGCGGCGAGCCCGGCGCGCGCGCGCTCCGGCGGGAAGGGGCGCGGCCGCGGCCGCGGCGAGCAAGCTCCGCCTCCGCGCGCGCCGCGTAGCGGCACGAAGCCGCGGAGGCGGTAGCCACCCGCTCGGGGCGAGCGTCGTGGCGGCGCTCGGTGAGGGCGAGCGCCGCGCGGAGCTCAGATCGCCTCGTCGCGAGGGGGCGTGCTGGCCGGCTCGTCCTTTCGCGAGCGCAGGTACTCGACGACGCCGGGCAGCACCGAGAGCACGATGATCACCAAGATTACTACGTGGAACTGCTTTTTCACCCACTCGAGGTTGCCGAACCAGAAGCCGGCGATGAGGAAGGACGTGACCCAGGCGACGCCGCCGCTCACGTTGAAGAGGGCGAAGCGCCGATAGGTCATCTGTCCGATGCCAGCCACGAAGGGGGCGAAGGTTCGGATGATGGGCATGAAGCGGGCGAGCACGATGGTCTTTCCGCCGTGCTTCTCGTAGAAGTGCTGCGCCTTGAGCAGGTGTTTCTTGTTCATCCACCAGCTCGTCTCGCTCTTGAACACCTTCGGCCCGATCCGGGTGCCGACCGCGTAGTTGGTCGCGTCGCCGAGCACCGCGGCGATGATGAGGACCACGAGCATCACCCCGATGTGGAGCGGCGAGCCGTCGATCGCGCAGATCGCTCCGGTCGCGAAGAGCAGGCTGTCTCCCGGCAAGAACGGCGTGACGACCAGGCCCGTCTCCGCGAAGATCACCGCGAAGAGCAGGACGTAGGTCCACGGCCCGAGCGCGGTCGTCCAGCCGGCGAGGTGGGTGTCGAGGTGAAGGAGGATGTCGAGAAAATCGTTCATGGCCGTAAGCTCCGGGCCCCCGCGCGGCCCGGCTCGGGCGTGCTGGGGCAGCGAGCCCGTACCACGCCGCTGCCCGCGAGGGCAGGGAATTGGCGCTCGGGCGGGGCGAGAAGGCGAGGTGACGCGCCCCGCGCCCTCCGGAGGTCAGTGGCAGCGCTGGGTGACGTTCGGCGTCGACGTCTCGGCTCCAGTGCTCGTGCAGTTGGAAAGCGTGGCCTTGGTACCACAGTCGATCACCTTGCCGCCGATGAGCGTCTTGAAGACCTTCACCACATCCCCCACGCAGCCGGAGCATGTGTAGCCGTAGGGTGAGTAGATTGGGCAGAAGGGGGTGCTAGGACACCGGCGACACGCCGGGCCGCCGGACGGGTCGTAGGTGACCAGGTACTCCGTCTCGTTCGCTCCGCTACAGTCGTAATCCCAGGAGCCTCTCGCGGTGGCCTGGTCGAACCACGCCGTCTGGCCCGGGTGCACGTCGGCGTTGCCGTCGTCGCAGTCGGTGGCGGTCTTGTAGAACTTCTTTCCGCTGATGGGCGCGGGCTGCAGGTTGTCGCAACCCGGGACGTCCTTGGTCGCGGAGGTCCCCGCGTAGCCGTCGCCGTCGGCGTCGTAGTGCCAGGTGATGCAGGAGTGCCCGGCGGCGCACACCGCGCCGTTGCACCGGCACTGGCCGGAGGCGCAGTTGCTTGGGGAAGCGCAGGCCAGGTTGCAGCAGAAGCCACCCTGGCAATGCCCGCTCGAGCACTGGGACGGGGCGCCGCAGAGGGAGCTGTTCGGCTGCTTCGGTTGACACGTTGCGCCGTCGCACCAGGAGTCCGAGCCGCAGTGGGCGTCCTTGGTGCAGCTCGTGTTGCACGCGGTGGCGCCGCAGGCATAGGGACTGCAGGAAGCGGTGGTCGGCGCGCAGGCGCCGGCGCCGTCGCAGACGGGGTTCGTCTGAGTGCCGCTCGCGCAGGTCGACGTGCCGCAAGGGACCGCGGCGCCCGGATAGGCGCACGCGCCGCTGCCGTTGCAGGCGCCGTCGCAGGGCGCGGAGGTGCCCGGCGTCGCCGCGCACTCCCCGTCGGGATCCTCGCCGGTCTTCACCGGTGAGCAGGTGCCCTCGCTCCCGGCGAGATCGCAGCGCTCGCAGGCGCCGTCGCAGCTCGTCGTGCAGCAGACGCCGTCGGTGCAGAGCCCGCTCGCGCACTCGGTGCCGTTGGCGCAGGGGCTGCCCGGGGTAGCCAGCACGATACCGGAACCGGCAGCGCCAGCGTTCCCGCCGGCGCCCGCGGCGCCGGCGCCACTCACGCCGGCCGCGCCGGCGGCGCCACTCACGCCGGCCGCGCCGGCAGCGCCACTCACGCCGGCCGCGCCGGCAGCGCCACTCACGCCGGCCGCGCCGCCCAGCCCCGCGCTCCCGCCCGTCGACGGGGCTCCCCCCGCCCCGAGCGTGCCCGCCGCGCCGGCTGCGGCGCCGTCGGAGAGCCCCGCGTCCGCGCCCGCAGCGGCGGCGCAGGTCTTGGTCTCAGCGCAGTTTTCGAAGGAATCCG
This sequence comes from Polyangiaceae bacterium, assembly GCA_035063585.1. Classification (GTDB taxonomy): domain Bacteria; phylum Myxococcota_A; class Polyangia; order Polyangiales; family Polyangiaceae; genus JAPSGB01. The sequence goes on along the minus strand of JAPSGB010000015.1, from coordinate 10,794 downwards.
CGCCCGTGCAGCCGACCGCAGAGAGAGCGGCGCTGGCGGCCGCCCAGAGAGTGAAGAGAACGAGCTTCGCCGATCGCATTTTGCGCCCCTTTCGAAAGAACAGGGGCGCGTTCGGCCGAGCCCCCCCGCCAGTTGCGAAGAATTGGGGGAGCCTCCGGCGATTTCAGCTCGAGCGGCGATGAGCCCGAAGGCCGCGACGCCGTGGGGGCGGAGTTCCCGCTTGAACTCGCGATTTCAACTCAAGCGGCGATGAGCCCGAAGGCCGCGACGCCGTGGCGGCGGAGTTCCCGCTTGAACTCGCGCTTCCGTTCGGTCGACGCGTCGAGCAGCGCGGCGAGCAGGTCGGCCGACCAGTCATCGAGCGTGGCGCTGCCGCACGCCGCGAGGTCGGCGCTCTCGCCGCGCAGCACCGCGCGCCAAGCGGCGGCCTCGCCGGCGAGCCGCGCGCTCGCGCGGACGGTCGCACCGTGGCGCTCGACGAGTCGCGCGCGCACCAAGCGCTCCGTGAGCGTCGCGTCTCCGGCGAGGGCGTCGAGGCACGCGTCGCGGAGGAGCGGGTCGAGGGCGAGCGCGGCGCGGGTCGCGCCCGCGTCGAGCGCGGCGGCGGTGAGCGCGCCGATCAGGGTCGCGAAGGGATCGTCCGCCGGGGCGCTCGCCTCGCGCGCGAGTTTCCTGGGGGAAATGGGACTTGGCTGCGGCTCCGGGGCCGACGCGTCGGCTCCGGCCTCGAGCTCGATGATGGTGACCAGCGCCGGCTCGCTGACCACTGGGGGGAGCGAGCTTGCGTCGGAGAGGTCGTCCGCCTCGAGATCGATCTCGGCCTCCGACTCCGGGAGCTCGCGGTCGAAGCCGTCGGGGACGGGCTCGGGCTCGGGAGGCGCACCGGTGGAGCTCGCCTGGCGCGCCTCGGGGAGCAGCGGGGCGGGGGCGCCCAGCGCGGCTACCAGCGTCCAGAGCGCACCTCGGTGGAGCGCGAGGTTGTCGTTCGGGAACTCGGCGCACGGAGCGGGTTGGGGCGAGCTCATGATGTATGGGTAACACCTACATGTAGGTGTCGTCCCTGGCAAGAATTCGGCAGGCGAGCGCGGCGGGCTGCACGCGGCTGACCGCGAGATCCGCGCTATATTTTCTCGGATGGTGAGGAGCTGGCTCGGAGTGGTGGTGATCGCAGGGGTGCTTGGAGCTTGCGCGGCGACGCCACCTCCACGCTGGCAGGAGGGCGGCGCGCCCTTGGTCATCGCCCCCGCGCGCTGGGAGCGCTCCGGGGAGGATCCCATCGAGATCCTGCCGAACGGGCAGGTGGTCCAGGATGGCGACCTGCTCTTCGCGATCGATCGGGCCGGGCGGATCTTCGACGGCAACAACGAGCCGCTCGGGATCCTGCTCCCCGACGGCTTCCTCGCAGGAACGGACAACCGCCTGCTCGGGCGCATCGGGGTCGCCAACGCGGCGCCGCCGGGCGGCGCGGCCGCGTGGCTCGCCATCTTGCCGGACGGTCGCGTCGTCTATTTCGACGACGACGGCGAGCGCACGGACGGCGGGGTCTGGCGAGGCTGCGACGGCCCGCAGCTCCGCACCTGCACCCTGGTGACCGATTGGCTCCGGGTCCAGCAGGCGCTGAACCGCCCGCGGGTGACGGTCGGGGTCGGCATCGGGGTCGGGTTCTGACGGGTGGGCGCGAGGGGCTGCGAGGGCTTCTGGTCGGCTCGGCGCGGAAGCGGTAGGAGGAGGCCCCATGCTCGACCCGCGCTTCGTCGCCGACCATCTGGATGAGGTTCGCGGTGCCTTGCGGCGCCGCTCGGCGGGCGTCGTCAGCAGCCTGGACGGGCTCTCCGAGCTCATCGCCCGGCGGCGCGAGCTCGTCGCCGAGACCGAGACGCTCCAGGCGCGGCGTAACGCGGCCAACCAGGAGATGAGCCGGCTCGCCAAGGGTGGTGATCCGGCGGCGTTCGCCGCTCGCCGCGAGGAGCTGAAGCAGCTCTCCGAAGCGGTGAAGCTGCACGAGGCGCGGCTGCGCGAGGTCGAGGCGCGCCTCGAGGAGGAGCTGCTCGCGGTGCCGAACCTCCCGCACGAGTCCTCGCCCGACGGCGCGGGCGAGCAGGACAACCCCGTGAGGCGCGTCTGGGGTGAACGGCCGGTGTTCGACTTCGAGCCCGCGACGCACTGGGACCTCGGAGCGCGGCTCGGTGTGCTCGATTTCGAGCGCGCCGCCAAGCTCTCGGGGGCGCGCTTCGCGGTGCTGTGGGGCGTGGCGGCGCGGCTCGAGCGCGCGCTCGTCGCGTTCATGCTGGATCTTCACACGCGCGAGCACGGCTACACCGAGGTGGCGCCGCCGTACCTCGTGAAGGGTGACGCGCTCCGCGGCACCGGCCAGCTCCCGAAGTTCGAGGCGGATCTCTTCAAGACGCGCCGCAGCGGCGAGGACGATCCGAGCCCGCTCTATCTCATCCCGACCGCGGAGGTGCCGGTCACCAACCTGCACGCCGACGAGATCCTCGACGGCGCCGCGCTGCCCCTCGCCTACACCGCGTTTACGCCGTGCTTTCGCAGTGAGGCGGGCTCCTACGGCAAGGATGTGCGCGGGCTCATCCGACAACATCAGTTCGACAAGGTGGAGCTGGTCCGGTTCGCCGAGCCGGAGGGCTCGCTCGCCGAGCTGGAGCGGCTCACCGGCCACGCCGAGGCGGTGCTCCAGCGGCTCGGGCTGCACTACCGGGTGGTCGAGCTATGCGCGGGCGATCTCGGGTTCGGCGCCGCCAAGACCTACGATCTCGAGGTCTGGCTGCCGTCGCAGGACGCGTACCGCGAGATCTCGAGCTGCTCGCTCTACACCGACTACCAGGCGCGGCGCGCCAAGATCCGCTATCGCGCCGAGCCGAAGGCAAAACCGCGGCTCGTCCACACGCTGAACGGCTCCGGGATCGCGGTCGGCCGCGCGCTGGTCGCAATCTTCGAGCAGTATCAGAGGAAGGACGGCAGCGTCGTCGTGCCCGAGGCGCTCCGCGCCTTCGTCGGCGCAGAGGTGATCTCCGCGCGCGGGTGAGCCGGGCGCGGGTCACGGGCGGCGCGCGGTCACCAGGTACTCGTAGAGCTCGCGCTTCGAGCTGCGCTTACGGAGCACCTCGACCCGCGCGTCCGCGAGCCCCTCGCGCTCGAAGAGCTGGGCGAGGAGCTCTTCGGCCGGCACCACGACGTCGTAGAACTTCGAGTTGCCGATCACGTAAGCGAGCGTCGCACCGGGCGCGACCAGGCGGGTGACCGAGCCGACGTGCGCCGCGAGATCCGCGAAGTAGCGCGCGACGTAGGTGGCGAGCAGCGGGCTCTCGGCGGCGATGCGGCGCGTGAGCCCCGCGAGCGCGCCGAGCGCGGGCCCGTCCGGCGGCTTCCAGGTGGAGAGACGGCTGGTCGCCGCGCCCCAGGTGCCGCCGATGGCGCGCCAGTCGAGCTCGCCGGCGTCGCCGCGAGCTTCGAGGTAGCCGAGCCAGTACATGTACGGCCGGAGCTCACGGATGTAGCTCATCCGGTTGCAGTACGGGGGCGAGGTGATGACCGCGCCGTAGCGTCGCCCCTCGAGGGCGGGCTCGAGCGCGCGGGAGTCCGCGAGCACCACGCGGCGCTTGGAGCGCGGGAGCGGCGCGGCGCTCGCGCGGAGCCCCCGCACCGCGTCGAGGAGCGCCTGCGCGACGTCCTCCGGCGCGCTCGCGTCGTCGCGCGCCGCGTGGGAAGCGAAGGACATCGACTGGTGCCCGAAGCTCACCTGGGCCGTCGTGATGAGCGCGCGGCAGAAGGCGAGCAGCGCGAGGTCCCGCGCGCCGCTCGGCCTCGGCGGTCGCGCAGCGTGGGCGCGGGCGAGGGCGCCGAGCGTGCGAGCGTCCCACCACCGCTCGATGTGGTGGATGGGTGGGGTGAAGGGCGCGGGCGCGCGCCGCGCGCGCGCCGCACGCGCCATGGCGGCCACCGCGTGCTCGGCGGCGTCGAGCGTCCGCGCGGGATAGGCGGCCACTTTCGCGCGCGCCAGCCAGATGAGCAGCGGGTTCACGTCCACCGCGTCGCAGTCGAGACCGCGCTCGGCGCTGGCGAGCAGGGTCGTGCCGGTGCCCGAGAAGGGGTCGAGGATCGGGAGCTCGGGGCGCGGGAGCGTGTCGAGGAGCTCCCGGACCAGGTGCACCGAGTAGGCCGGAGTGAGCCGGAGCCAGCCGTGACGCGAGCCCTCGAGGTTGCCACGGAAGGTGAAGCGGCGCGCGTTCGAGCCGCGGGGTTCCGCGCCGGACCGGCCACCCTCTCCAGCCGGGCTGCTCATTCGCCGGAGCGCTTGCCGAAGAGGCGGGCGAGGCAGAACACGGTGACGGCGATGACGACGCCCCAGGTGCCGAGCATCATGAGCCAGCCGCCGAGCGTCACGTCGCCTCCGAGGCGGGGCCCGCCGGCTCGGGCGCTCCGGCCCGCGAGGCGTCTTCCGCGCGCCGCTTCCAGAGCACGCGGACCATGACCACGAAGAAGAGGAGCAGGCCGATGAGCATGCCGCGTCCGAGCCAGATGTACGGGGCGGTGTAGAGGACCTGCATGACGAGCACCACCCGGGTCGGGGCGGTCTCGCCGTTCTCGAGGTAGCGATAGCGATCGACCCGCAACATTTGATCGACCTGCTCGATCCCGAGCGCGCGTTCGAAGAGCGGGTCGCCCTCGACGCGAAGGACGGTGGGCGTGCCCCGCGCGTCGAGGCTGACCGTCACCCACGCCGTCGCGTCGCGGCCGGCCTCGGCGACCGCGTCGAGGAGCGGCGCCTTCAGCGCGGCGACCTGGCGTTTGGCGCCAGCGTCGCCGTCGCCCGACACGAACTCGCCCGGGTAGCGCGCCGCTTCCATCACGCCGATGTTCATGCGCGGGCGGATGCTGAGCGCGTCGCCGACGATGACGTCGCTGTAGACCCAGCCGCCGAGGAGCAGGATGAGCGCGGTCGGAGTGACGTACTTCATCATGAAGCGAAACACCGCGGGGACACGCATGAGGGCGCCGCGGTGGAGCTCCTGCCAGCCCTTGCCGATGCCGAACACCCAGGCGAAGAGGATGGCTTCGATGGCGCTGAAGACGACCAAGCCGAGCGTGCCCGCCCAGAAGTCGAGCTCGTCGAGGATGCCGTACTTGTAGAAGAAGACGATCGGGACGCTCGCGAGCAGCCAGAACAGGCCGACGATGGCCGCCGCCGCGCCGCGGCTCAGCTTGGCCTCGTCCTGGAAGAACGCCATCACCGGCTGGCAGACACCGACCGAAGAGGTGAACGCGGCGAAGAAGAGGAGGAGAAACCAGATGGTGCCGAAGATGGGCGAGCCCGCCAGGATCTGCGGCATGCTCACCATGCCGATGTCGAAGGTGCCGGTGGAGGCGATCTGCGGTATGGCGCCCGCGCCGAAGAAGACCGCGGCCGCCGGGATCGCTATCATGCTGCCGAGGATGATCTCGACGAACTCGTTGGTGGCGGCGGTGGTGAGCCCGGTGACGGCGATGTCGTCGTCGGAGCGGACGTAGCTCGCGTAGCACTCGAGCGCGCCGAGGCCGAGGCTCAGCGTGAAGAAGATCTGACCGGCCGCGGCGAGCCAGACCTTCGGGCTCGCGAGCGCGGAGAAATTGGGGTTCCAGATGAAGCCGAGGCCGTCGGTGACGCTGCCCTTGGCGTCCGGCATGGTGAAGATGCGCACGCAGAGGAGCACGCAGAACACGATGAGGAGCGGCATCGCGATCTTGGCGAGTAGCTCGATGCCTGCAGCCACCCCTCGGTAAAGCACCCAGACGTTGAGCGCGAGCGTGATGAGGAGGAAGACGAAGGCGACGTTCACCGACGAGAAGTAGTTGGCGGTGGGCAGGACTCCCTGAAACTCTCGGAGGAAGGTCGGCAGGTGCGCGCCAGCGTACGTCCCGCGGAAGGAGAACCACGCGTAGGCGAGGCACCACGCCTCGAGGTAGGTGTAGAAGATGCAAAAGGCGAAGGGGATCGCCACGCCGAGCGCGCCGAGATACTTGCCGCCGCGCCAGCGGGTGAGCTTGTCGAAGATGCCCGGCGTGGTGCCGTGCCCGTGACGGCCGCCGAGACGGCCGATCGTCCAGGCTACCCACATCATCGGCACACCGAAGAGGACGAGCGAGATGAGGTACGGCAGGATGAACGCGCCGCCCCCGTTGTTGGCGGCCTGCCCGGGAAATCGCAGGAGGTTGCCGATCCCGACCGCGTTGCCCGCCGCGGCGAGGACTAGGCCAAACCGAGATTTCCACGACTCCCGCACTCGTCACCGCCTCCCGTCGGGTCGTCCTATCCGGGCGGCGCGCCGGGGGTCAAGCGCGGAGGAGCTTCACGGGCAGGGCCGGAGGATCTTGAGACCGTCGACCTCGACCTCACACATGCGCTGACCCGGCGGTTTCGGCTTGGCCGTCCCCGCGACGACCGGGGCCTTCAGCGCGATGGTGACCGTCTGGTCTTGCTGGGCGAGGACCTTCACCTTGCCCGACTTGTTGTCGAGCTTCGCCTCGAGCTCGAGCGACTCGTCGGGGTTCGCCTCGACGTCGCACGGCGTCGCGCCGCAGACCTGGAAGCCGTTCTTCGTGACCACCGCGCCGGGCGGGTCGGTCACGACGTGGAGGCGGACCTTGGCGTCGGCGGTGGGCGGCTCCGCGCTCGCCGGCGGCGCGGCGCTGGTGGCGAGCGGTGCCGCCGATGGCTCCGGCGCCGCAGAGGTCGTAGCCGGCGCGGTCGCGCTGCGCGCCGGATCCACCGCGGGGCTCGGCCCGTCGCGGAAGAGGAGCGCGGCACCGGCTCCGCCGGCTCCGAGCAGCACGATGAGCGCAACCCAGAGCCCGGCGCGCGATTTCTTGAGCGGTGGCGCGAGCGTCTCGGCCCCGAGCTGGGTGGCGACCCTGCCGAGCTCGGGGGCCGGCGGAGCGCCCGGCACGAACTGCGCCGTGGTCGGCGAGCTGGCCGCGCCGCCCGGCGCGAATTGCTGCGCGGTCGGGCTCGGGACGTGCGCTTGCATCGGCGGCAGCATGGACGCGCCGGCTGCGATGAACTGGCTCGCGGGCACGTCGGGCATCGAGCCGCGAGTGCCGAGCGACTGACCTTCCGGCGTCGTCAGGAGCGCCGCGGCGAGGTCGGACATCGACTGATAGCGCTCGTCGGGGTTCTTGGCGAGGCAGGCCAGGATGACCTGCTGGAACTGCGCGGAGAGCGCGACCTCGGGGTACGTCTGCGTGAGCGGCGGGGTCGGATCGTTCAGGTGCGCCGCGAGCACCGCCATGAAGGTGTCGCCGGTGTGGGGGACCGCGCCGGTGAACATCTCGTAGAGGATCACGCCGGTCGCGTAGATGTCGACTCGGAGATCGGCCTTCTTCCCGGCCGCCTGCTCGGGCGCCATGTACTCGGGAGTGCCGAAGATCATGCCGGTGCGCGTGAGGCGGCGCCGCTTCGGCTCGCTGGCCGCGGCTTCTTCGGCGGTGCGAAGCTGCGCGATGCCGAAATCGACGATCTTCACGATTTCTTCACCGTCGCCGATGCGCTGGAGGAAGACGTTCTCCGGCTTCATGTCGCGGTGCACGACGCCGCGCGAGTGCGCCGCGGCGAGCGCGCGCGTGATCTGGAGCGCGATGCGCGTCCCCCGGAGCGGCTCGACCACGTGCGTCCGCGCGAGATCGTCGGCGAGGTCGTTCCCCTCGAGGAACTCCATCGCGAGGAAGAAGCAGCCGTCATCGAGCTGCCCGAAGTCGAAGACGTCGAGCACGTTCGGATGCTTGATGCGCGAGGCGCTGATCGCTTCCTGCTGGAAGCGCGCGACGATGTCCGACTTCGACGAGTACTCCTTGCGGAGCACTTTGATGGCGACCTTCTTCTCGATGGCCTCGTGGACGGCGAGGTACACCTGACCCATGCCGCCCTCGCCGAGGAGCTTCTCTACGCGATAGCGACCGGCGACCAGGGTGCCGACGAGGGGATCATTTTGCTCGGACATCGAACGAACGCTGCTGAGCCGAGGCCCGTCGAGGCCCGGCTTCCCGCACCTTAGCTCAGCCTCGCCAGGGAGGGCACTTCCGTTCGGCGATTCTCGCGTCCGCGGACCCGAAGCCCGTGAATCACCGCTCGCGGCGCGCGAAGTTTTTGATACCGTAGGCGACCCGATGATCGTCGTGATGGACGCGGAGGCACCCGAGGCGGCCGTGGAGGCGGTCATCGCGTACTTGGTGGGCGCGGGATTCGACGTCCACCGGTCGAGCGGGCAGTCGAGGACCATCATCGGGGTGGTCGGTGACGTGACCTCGGAGGACGTCGCGGTGGTGCGGGAGCTCGGGGGCGTCAGCGAGGTGGTGCGGGTGAGCGAGCCCTTCCGCCTGGCGTCGCGGCGATTTCGCAGCCACTCGACGGTGGTGGAGGGTCCGTGGGGGATCATCGGCGGCGATCGGCCGTGGATCGCCATAGAGCCCATCGGGCTGCGGGCCCCCGAGCCCGCGGAGGGCCCCGAAGGGCCGTCGTCGGCGAGCCTGCCGTACGCGGTGGCGGCGGGGAGACCGTTCGACGCGGCCGCCGTGCGCGGTCGGGTGGCGCCGGACGCGGTCGGCGCGCTCGCGTGCGTGTCGATCCACGCGCAGCCTGCGCCGCCGCGCTTGCCCATCCTGTTCGTCGAGCGCGCGCCGAGCTGGGGCGCGAACGCCTGGATCGGTGCGGCGGAGCGCGAGCTCGAGCGCCGTGAGGCCGGCGTGGTGCTGCTCGAGGCGGGGGGTGAGTATCCGAACGGCGCGCGGACGCTCGAGATCGCGGCCATCGCGCGCGCCAAGATCCGTACGCACCTGCCGATCGTGGTCGACGTGCCCACCATCGCGCAGCGCGCGCGCTACAAGCCGGCGGTGGCGCGCGCCGCCATCGCCGCGGGCGCGGACGGGGTGATCCTCCGGGTCTGGGTCGGGCCCGACGGCGAGCAGCCGCGCGTGCCCGCGACGCTCCGCTGGGATGACGCCGTGAGCCTGGCAGAGACGCTCCGGGCGATCGGCGCCGCCGTGCGCGGATGACTCGGCTGGTCGTCGTAGGGCTGGGGCTCATCGGCGGCTCGCTCGCGCTCCGCGCGCGTGAGCGGGGGCTGTTCGATGTGGTGGTCGGGGTCGACGGGCCCGAGCTCACGGGCAGCCCGCTCGCGGCCCGCGCCGCGGACGCGGTCGTGGACGGCACCGACGCGGCGGCTCGCGCTCGCGCGCTCGACGGCGCGACCCTCGCGGTGCTCGCGACGCCGGTGAGCGCGATCGTCGAGGCCCTGCCCGAGGCGCTGTCCCGCGCGCAGGTGGTCACCGACTGCGGCTCCACGAAGCGCGCCGTGTGCCGCGCCGCCCAGACCCAGCCCGAGCCCGGCCGCTTCGTGCCCGGCCACCCGATGGCCGGCGCGCCCGAGGGCGGTCTCGCGTTCGCGCGCGCCGACCTCTTCGAGGGAGCGCGCTGGCTCCTCTGCCCGGAAGGGGTCGAGCCCGGGGCGCTCGCGCGGGTCGAGGAGCTCGTCGCCGGGCTCGGCGCGACGCCCGTCGCGATGAGCGCGGAGCAGCATGACCGCGCCGTGGCGCTCGTGAGCCACGTGCCGCAGTTGCTTGCGAGCGTGATGCAGGTCTTGTCGGTCCGGCGCGGGGCCGCGGGGGCCGCCGGTCCGGCGTTTGCGCGGCTGACCCGCGGAGCGGGCGGTCAGGAGGCGATGTGGCGCGATGTTTTCGCCACCAACGGGGACGAGATCGCGCGAGCGCTCGGCGCGCTCACCGGCGAGCTCGAGGCGCTTCGCGGAGAGCTCTCGAGAGAACCCGCGCCGGAGCTGGAGCGCGCGCTCGCGCTGCTCGCCGAGGCTCGACGCGCTCGCGGAGGCTGAGGCTTCGCGCGCTGGTAGGGTTGTTGCTAGACTCGTCCACGTGACGCGCTTCGGAAGGGTTGGGCTGGTGGTCTCGCTGGCGGCGCTCATCGCCGGATCGGCGTGCGTCTTGAATCCGCAGCCGGAACCGCCGAGCGGCGAGGCCTCACAGAACGGGAGCGGCGGCACGGGCGGTGAGCAGCCGGGGGGTAGCGGCGGGCTGGACGGCGGAAATACCGCTTTCAACGACGCCGAGCTCAGCGATGACGGTGGCGACGCCCGGGACGGCAGCGACGCCGACGGCGAGGCTGGCGATGGCGAGGCCGGCGACGCGGCGGACGGCGGGAGCGACGCGGAAGACGCGATGAGCGACGCGGCGGTCGATGCACCCGAGGCCGACTGAATGACCATCGTGGGAGGGCGCGGCGATCCGATGGACTGCCACGTTGTGCCAGGTGCCGGCCGTGCCGGTGAGGCGCGCAGCGCGGGAGAGGCTGTCGAAGTGCCGGTTGGCGGCCGTCTCGCGCTCGCGTGCCGAGCGGTGGTACGCCCCGTGCTAAGCTGAGTGCCATGGGGCGGTCGTCGCTACTCGGGATGGTGCCGCTGGCCGTCGGGCTGGCTTTCGGCGGGTGCGTCTTGAACCCGCAGCCGGAGCCGCCGCTCACCTCCGGCGGAGCCGGCGGGGATTACGGCGGTGGAACCGGCGCGCGGACCGGCGCCGGCGGCTCTGGTCCCTCGGCGGGAGGCGCGGGAGGGGGAGGGTCGGGCGGGTACGCCGGCGCGGGCGCGAGCCTGAGCGATGCGGGCGACGCCGGGACGGGCGGCGCGGGCTCCGATGGCGGCGCGGGCTCCGATGGCGGCGCGGGCTCCGATGGCGGCGCGGGCTCCGATGGCGGCGCGGGCTCCGATGGCGGCGCGGGCTCCGATGGCGGCGCGGGCT